>NZ_CANLMM010000004.1:0-569195 GCF_947492115.1 uncultured Aquimarina sp. | reverse complement strand
TCTGGAACCGTATCTCCTACGCCTACTCCCGTAGCATTGTTAGGGCCTCCATTGGTAACCGTAACACTAAAGGTAACAGTATCTCCAGCACTGATCGTAGTACTGCCATCGGCATCGGTTGTCAATACCACACTCTTGGCAATGCTTAAATCACTTGTTGGGTTTACCGTTAAAGAAGCACTATTTTGTTCGTTAATACAAACATTAGCAGGATGCGTAACAATCACATTATATGTATTTCCATCTAAGGCAGTAGTTGGGTTTGTAATTGTTAACGTAGCTCCATTAAAACCACTATATATACCACCATCTGTAGTTCCATTAATATCAACACCATTTCTTTGCCATTGGTACACAATAGCTCCTGACACATCTGTTGCAGGAGGCACTGTATAATCTGGGGTACCACTAGAGAATGTAGTAGTAGATTGAGCCGTAGCAACAACACTAAAAGTAGCCGTTTCTCCCGCATTTACTGTTTCATTAGCAGGTGTGGTGGTTACTGTTAATTGTGTAGCCACATATTCATTTCCTGTAATCCCGTCATAGCCTCCAGTACCACCAGTTACCAATCCACTTCCATCAAAACCAGTACCATCCAATACTCCATCTGCAGGAGTAGTATCCGTTCCTCCTGATTCTACCACATCATCACAACCATCATTATCACTATCCAGGTCCAGTCCATTTAGGTCACCATCACCATCTACATCAGTATTACAAGAAGGCGTTAATAATAAATTAAACTGAAAGCTTCCTACAAAGCCTAAGTTTGTATATCTAATTTCTAATTGATCTCCTGCTGTTACTGGAAAACTAAACGAATCATTAGGTGAATCAGTAGCTCCACAACAAAAAGAAGCAAAGACTTGTCTTGTTCCATTGATAAAAAGCTCAAAAACATCATCCACACTAAATCCTGCACCACCGAAGGTTAGAGTTCCGTCTATATCTGCTACTCTTTTAAAAATTGTTTGATAATAGGGTTGAAAACCGACATCATCTACATTAGTTCCCACATAACTAGGAGGCACCAGACCTGTACTGGAATTGGTATCAAAAACACCTGGAGACGTTTGAGCATACGACCCTGATTCTGTGAAGCTTAGAGAATTACCTCCTACATAAGCTTCTCCTACAAAAGTAGGAGTACCTACTGAGCCATTTAATGTACTATTTTGATTACTATTCCCAAAAGTAGAACCAGCAATAGCAAAATGTCCACTATAGTACTCTGCATCCCAATATCCAACACCAAAATTACCATCTTGAACTCCATCTGGAGTTCCTATAAGTACATCACTTACGTAACATTCATTACTATCTAATATTCCATCATTATCATCATCTAAATCTGTCCAGTCTGGTTCTCCATCCATATCCGAATCTACCGCCGACCCATTAATCGTGATAATAAGATTAGCATTATCCGTGCTCAATAGAGCATCCTGCAGCGTATACGGAATTGTATCTGTTAAGGTTTGCCCTACTAGTAAGCTAGCTACCGCAGGATTTGTTGGATCTACCGTATAGGTGTACGTCCCATCAGGATTTACAGTAATAAACCCATAGGTAGTAGCAACTGTGGTCGCACCAACGACAGGAGTTCCATTAATTATGATAACAGTAACCCCATTATCTCCTTGCCAAAAAATATCCGAAACACCGGCAATTTGACCTCCTGGATCCGAATCAGTTACATTAGGACCGTAATTATAAGACAAAACCAATTGATCAATAGGCCCATCAAAAGCCACATTAATATTTCCAGTAGCGTCTGAAGGAACAGCGCTACCTAAACCATAGTAAGTATCTCCACCAGCATCTACGATACCACCTGTAATTGTGTTCGTAAAAGTAACAGGAACACCATCTAAAAACCCTTGTATTGTAATTTGATCCTGCCAAACTGTACCCTGAGAATAATCAATATCTGTTACTAAAAACCCTAGATTAAAAACCTCCTGACCAAAATCTATTTGAATAGCGGTATCTTGGTTGGACAATGTAGCTGGATCTATATTAAATAATAAATACCCCGTATGCCCTCCATTTGTTGCAGTATTCTGAGAAGTTAAGTTACTAACTGTACCAATACCATCTGGGTCTAAAGCTGTAAAATCCACTGTTATCCCATCAATCGTTAAAGAAGTCCCATTTACCGCAGCTCCATTAGTAAACTCATTCTCCCAAATTAAGGTTGATAAAGGACGATCCAATAAATCCTGTCCGTTTACTCCATCTCCTTCGATCAAGTTACTACTGGCAGTGTTCTGCACATTAACTGTTACACTGTTTACATCATCGACAGCTGTTGGGGGATCATCTACTCCATTGATTGTAATCGTTAAAATTCCATAATCAAAACCACCGGTAGTATCTTCGGCAGTGTACGCTATAATATCATCTAAACTCGTTCCATTTACCAATCCTGCAACTGCTGGATTCGTCGTGTCTACTGTATAGGAATACGATCCGTTTGATTGAATTGTGATGGTCCCATAAAGGGTACTATAGCTCATTCCTACTTCTGACGGAAAAACATTAACTTCTGATACTATGATCGAATCTCCTGGAGTTGCATCCGTATCATTGGCTAATACATCACCAGTAATGGGTGTGACCGAATTGGCTGCGATACTGTTAGTATCATCAACTACATCAGGCTGCGTAACGATATTAATAATAGTCTGCGAAGTAGAAGATCCTCCAGTAGAATCATTTAATGTTACATCTAAGGTTCTTACACCTTCTGTATAGGGAGAGGTTAAATCTCCATAAAAAATAAGAGCTATAAAATCCTCAAAAACATCATTAGGAATAGGATCACTAGTAGTTTCTGTAATCGTAAAGGTAGTCCCTGTGTGAGTTACTTGTAAAACAATTCCTCCCCCCATATCATAAGGAGGAAAAGAATTAGAACCTGTAAAAAAATATAAATCAAACCCAGTACCATTATTTATTGCCAATATTTCACTTGCATCCACATTTCCACTCACAGTAATAGTCGCACTAGATAATGTGCCTGTATCCGAAGTAATTTCCACTTGCCCTCTAGAAATCGGAAATACGTTTGTTGTAGTAGGCTCTAAAAAATATTCATAATTATTTCCGGGAGTAAGTGCGTCCAAATCCAAGGTAGGTGGATCTGTAGGTGATTTAGCTGAGAAAGACAGAGCAGAAAATGTTCGTTGAAATTTCACATCGGTTGCGGAGTTAATAGTATGGAATATAGGTCCTCCCATTCCTAACTCATAATCCATCTCATCTTTAGGGAATATCTCCTGATAAGCTTCTACCGTAACGGTAGAACCACTTTTCTGAGACATAACCATATTAGGCAACACCATTATTATACATAATAATAGCACTTGCAGCCATAAGAATTTTGTTCTACGTATATTTCCCTTTTGTAAAACATTTCTATTTAGACTAATAGAAAAAAGTTCTATTATCCAATTACATTTCAAATCACGCATAGGAGCTTCTTTTTATTAAATATCTACCTTCATAAAATCTTGATTCATCAAGATTTCACTTATTATTCTCTACTGGTATTTTTTAATATCTACAGACATATTCATAAGAAATACTGTAGACCTGTGACATTCTCTCCTTGTCTAAACCTAACAAAAAGGATCATCACGATTTTTAATTATCGACAAAACTGATAGTTAACGTAGCTGAATTACCAATTACTATAGATCAATCGTTTTCATATTTAGTTTAGATAGGATGTTACACAATACAAGCAACTTTGTATACTTACTAGATTGCTTTATAAAAAATGTGGGGTAAGTAATAGCGTTACACCTTGTCCTTATATAGTTACTCCAAAAAGCATTATATAGGAAGGTGGTTTTCCCTTTCATTATCCGTTCCTTCTCTGATAAAAATCGGAACTCTTCATTAGGAAAAACATTAAAAAAAATAGGAATATTAGTAGTGCGTCTTATGAGAAAGACGATAAGTTTATTGTGGAATATATTATGTTTTACTGCTTGAGTAATTATTTTCATAGGCATCTTAGATCGTATTTATTTTTCCTCTTGCGACAAACAAATATTTTAGCATTCGTATCGTTTAAAAAAGTGATATCACATCAAAAAAAATCTTTAAAAAACGATTATAAAAAATGTTACAAATCAACACTTAAATCTAACAAATTAATTCACTAAAAATAGCAACATAAAACATAATTAATTTGTTAATTATTTTATGTTAAATTTTAACAACAAATCAACTTATTTATTTTAACATTTTAAATTTATAACTATTTAACTGATTATCAAAGATTAATAACCTCATTTTTTTTACTTAAAAACCGTAATCGTAAAACACAAAATAAATATAAGGGGAAATAATACTTGTATATAAAAATAAATATTCCCTTAAATATTTAAATATAATAACAATGAAATTTCCCTTATAAAAATCTAAAACACCCCGAAAAGAAAAAAGCCTTCCTACTGGAAAGCTTTAAAAGTAATTTATCTAGGAATCAATCGAATAATAGCCCTTTATTATTCTCCCGTAATACAAGTACATTGTCCTGTAAAAATGTTCCCCTGAACAGTACCTGGACAATAATCACTACAACTTGCCATCACATAGTCCCCACCATGGATCGTACTTTGCATACTTTTACTTAACACACTTACTTTTTTTAAATTCGCTAACTTTTTCATATTATATAAATTAAATAGTTATCTGAGAACATTTTAAGACACTCCCAGCTTGCGTCTGAAATTGATTAAAACTGCAAGATTACAATCACTAAATAAGCAATCAGCAACCTCTAAAAAAACATTAAAAAGTTTGTGTGAATCAGATTATATATTCCCCTATAATTCTTATCAAATATATTGAAATACAACTATTTAAATTAAATATTATTACGGATAAACCTCAATTAACATCGAGATTAACACACTGTTAAAAAATAGGGGATTTTTCCCTTAATGCAAAATCCTAAATACCACCTCTTTTAAAGTACCTTATTTTAGCATTAGACAACCTCGCATCAAAAACCAAAAACGGTTAATCAAACATTCGGAAAAACAAAAAGGGACAGCAATTGCTGTCCCTTCTATTCTATATCTGTTTAAAAATTTCTCTATTATACGAATCCTCGTTTACGAGCTTCTTCTAATAATTTTTGATCATCAGCTTTAGCGATAGAGAACATTTCCTTTATTTGGTTCTTACGCTTTTCTATTGCACTTAACGAAAGACTCACATAGTTAGGTAAATTCTTGGTCTTTACACCTCTAGATAAGTGATATAAAATTTTAAGATTTTTCTCATCTAGTGAGAAGTTGTTCGTCATCATTTTTCTAAAATGATTATTTACCGTAGCACTATAATACGGAGTACCACTCACAATATTATTAAATGCCAATAATAACTCTGCAGAAGTAAGATCACTCTTGATTAAGAAACCAGAAGGATTTATGTTCTTTAATATATTATGAATCCTATGATCCTCTCTATGCATCGTTAGGATAATAATTTTTGCTTTTGGCAATAACTCTTTAGCATGTTTTGCCAGATCTTCTCCAGAGGTGATAGAACCATCAGAAGAAGGCGGCAACTTAATATCTACAAAAAGCATATCATAAGGAGTCGTTTTAGAAGATTTTAGAATACTCTGATATGCATCATCACAATTAGACGCGATATCGATTTTGATTTGGTATTCTTTTTGGTTTTCTCCTAATAAGGTGTTCTTGTATCCTTCGATAATCATTGGATGATCATCAATCATAAGAACTTTTAACTTTTTCTTCATTTTTAAAATTTTGTCAGTTGTTATCCTATCTGGTTACTTATGTAACTACAATAAAACATTTATAGTATACTCAGTAAGTGGATATGACAACATTTACATTAATTAAATTGGTATACCTACAGATACTTTGGTACCTGCATCCTGATTACTAATAAAATCTACTACACCATTCATCTGGGTAACTCTGGATGTAATATTTTTTAAACCAATTCCTCTTTTTACCTTACTGCTTTTAAATCCGATTCCATCATCTAAAATAGTAAGATTTATTTTATCATCCACATAATCGAAGTTTATTTTTACGCTTTTTGCCTTTGCATGTTTAAATATATTCTGCAGCGACTCTTGTATAATACGGAATAGATTTACTTTTTTCTGATCATCTACTACTTCCCAATCAATATTTTCATCATTGGCAAACTCAAACTCCATTTTATGTACTGTACACAGATCACTTACCAAACTTTCTACTACATCTACATATGCGATATCTGGCGATAAGGTTTCTGTACCCAAATCATGTGAAATCAATCTTATTTCTCGTTCTATAGATTTAAGCTCTTCTATATATTTATTTCTGGCATCGGTAAATCCATCATTAGCACGCTGATTGATCCCATCTAAGCTTAATCGCACCCCAAACAATCTACCCAACACACCATCATGCAGCTCTTCGGACATACGATGTTGCTCCATCTTACGCCCTTCTTCTAATTTTAGCTGCTGGCTAAGTAGTAATCGATAAATCTCTTGATTGGATTGTTGCTGCTTTTGCTCGAAGAGTAGTTCTTTATTACTCTGTTGCTGTCTAAAGATGACATATCCTAATAAAAACAATACGGATAATCCTAAAATAGCAAATATTAAATATTGATTTTCACGGCTAATAGCAGCAATTTCCTCTACTTTTTCTTCGGTTTCAAAACGAATACGCGCAAACTTATTTACATAAGAACGCTCTTCCTTAATCAAACTATCGTTTAGCTTGATTTGTTCTTGTGCATACATCAATCCCTCATCACTACCTGAAACTTCCGTCAATATTTTGTAAGCTTGCAATAATTCAACATTATTATTAACAATAGGGGCAGACTTTTTAACTCTCAGCGCGTATAATTTAGCTAAACTATCATTACCTTGATGCTGGTAATACTCTGAATAATGTAAATTTACAGTGGAAAGCCCAGTAATATCATTTACACTATCCCTCATTTTATATGACCTATCAAACAAACTAATTACACTTGGATTTTGTTTATTTGCTAAAAACCTAACATAAGCCAAATTATCAAGAAGTCTTGCCTTTCTTTTTGGTCTTTTATCAAGGAAATCTTTATAAGACAAACCTTTGTTATAAAATTTCTCAGCTTCTTCATAATTTTCTAAAGATTTATAAACAGTACCTATATTATTGTAAGAAACAGTAGCATACAAGATATCCTTAGGGGTATTTTTAGCAACTTCAATTGCCTTTTCATGATAAGAAATTGCATCTTCGTATCTTTCTAAATATTTTGCCACAACTCCCAACGTAGAATAGCAAAGTGGTAAATATTTTAGATTACCAGATAATTCAAATTTCTCTATTGCTTGTATTACAAGATGTTCACTTTCACTATAATCCTTGACCTTGAGAGATAATTTAGCTAAATCAATTAAGGTCCTACCGTGATCATAAGAATAACTTAGCGGATCCCTATTTTTGTTATCCTCAAAAGCCCTATAAATTTCATCTGCTTTATAAAAATTACTATAGGCACTATCCAGTTGATTTCTCCTAAAATACATCCCTCTGTATCCATAAGATTTCGCGATAGCAATAGAATCTTTGAGATAAAGAGCTAATCTTAAGGTTTTGTCATTAATATTTTTGAACTTCTCATATTCAGACAATTTATTATACTCTATAACCACCTGTTGCAACTTACTGACTTTAAAAGAATTGTCATCTAAGGTAGTTATATGACCATAAGCAATATCTAAGCTTTCCACCCTTTGCTTAGCACTTTTAGACAAATCAACAGCTTTATTTATATTCTCATCAATTAATCTTTTCTTAACCTCTGCACCTTCAATTTCTGTATCATTAGAAGTACACGAAATAATTGTATAGAACAAAGGAAAAAAGAACAAAAATTTTGAAAACAATTTCATCTCAACTTTAATTTATTTAAAAATAAATAAAAATTAAAGGGAACACAATATATGTTCCCTTTAATTTTTATAAGAATAGTAAAATATACTTATCGTTTCCTTAGATTAATCCTGCACTTCTTCAGATTCATCTTCTCCAGCAACAGTTTCAATGTTGATATCTTCAATACCTACTTCTTCATTAATACTGTCTGACTCACAAGCGATGAACATTGAACTTACGAATAATACTGCGAATATAGTTTTTATAGCTTTCATAACGGTTTATCTTTTATAATTAATATCTTATTCTGGTTGTAATTTGTTGTTTATTAAAATTTTTCCTTTTCTAAACTTTTTTTGTTTTGTTTAGTGCAATCAAACTTTCGTTTTCTTGGTTTCTGTTTTGTAAGGATTTCGCTGGCCAGCGGCATACTTAGATTTCTCTCTGTATATCCTTTAGTAAATGTGTAATAGGTTGATAACCTTAATTGTACACTACAAATGTAGGGAGATTGCCCCCTCGCGCCTAATATATTAAGGTGTGTTTAGTGGATGGATACCTGTACGGTGTAGATGGGTCAATTATACGAGTGAATGACCGATTTTTGAAAAACAAGAAATATGTAAGAAATGGATTACTACTAGAATTCCTGTAAAATTTACCTAAAAAAAACTTAAAAAAAACAAAAATCCAATAAATCTAAAGAAGCAAAAGAATCTAAAACCTACAAAGCTTCTTCGCTGAAATAGAAGTAGTTAGATAATTTCCCTTAAATCAAATAAGAAAATTCCCTCGCTACACCGTAAGTATTTAGTTTCAAATTTGTTAGAAAAAATCCCCACACATTTTCGTCCTATCTTGTACAAGAACCTTACAAGTAGGTAGGGAATTTATCAAATAAAACAATATATATAGGTAGTTGGTTGATTCTTATCGGTATATATTGATCATCATATAGCAAAAGAGAGTATTTCGATAGGCTTCCATACAACACTTCATTCTAGATTAAGATTTAAGAAACCTTTCAAAAACTGCTTGATTAAAGAGGGACTGGGAGAGCTATTATTAAAATAATTCGTTCCTTTTTGTAGCGCTAAATCCTTCGACAAATTCAGAACAGGCTTTATCGAAGTGATTTTAACTCATAGTTTTATGGGTCTTCGACAGGCTCAGACTGACAACAAGAAGCTATTGAAAACAAAAAAACCTCCTCGCTGTGGCGAGGAGGTCCTGACTTGCGTTTTATTATAAGTAAGATATTTGTGTGATCTAAAAATAAATAAAACAACTGACTGCTCTTATACACATTTACTAGATATTACAAAAAGCAATGAGTTCATCTGATGTACATTTTTTTTGATTCTTTTTGTATGTAATAACCAACTAACGGGGTTTTACAATAAAGCGAGAATTTTAATTCTCTCTATTTCATCATCTTATAAGGTATTCCAATTATTATAAGATGATAAAAGGTTTCAATTCTCATTGGGTTTGCAGTGTGATTATTTGTTTATTAAAATCTATCATAAACAACATCACGCACTACACATAAAGAATACTATTCTTTGCTAAGGTATCCTTAATCTCTTCTACATTGGTTTTGTAAGATTTAGAAAAAGGAATCATATCACTTGTGTTTTTAATAGCACATTTAGCTTTCCCAAAATGTATTCTAGATACATATTTTGTATTGATAATGTAACTATTATGAATTCGTACAAAATGATCTGGTAATAAATTCTGAAAATGTTTTAAGGTCTTAAAAGCTTCTACCTTATTACCATTACTCATGATAAAATCGGTAGTGTTGTTATCTGCTTTTAGATACAGAACATCATCGATATTTACAAAACGATAATCTCCATACGACTTAAAACACAAGGTGTTATCCGTAGTAACCTCTTCAAAATCTTTCTCAAATCTAAGAACGGTTTTGATAAGGTCGCTTTTAGATAAAGGTTTCAGGATATAATCCAGTACACGATTACGTATACCTTCGATAGCATAGTCTGTAGTTTTTGTAATAATAACAAACTCGGGTAGGTTTGTCATATACTTTGTAAGTTCTGATAATAGATTATACTTCGTGGTAGACGATTGAACTCCCGGTACTTCCGGTTCTAAGAAAACTAATCTTGGTTTTCTTTCTAAAATCAAGTCCAACGCCTCTTGCTCATTTTCAGCAATTCCAGTACACATATAATCATTGTGATCTTCGAGAGCGATCTGAATTTTGCGTGCAGAATTCTGATCATTATCAATAATGATGTAAGGGTATTTCATGAGGTAAACAATTAAAGGTTAGCGTTGGTCATTAAATACTGTTCGTATTCAAAAAAAATTGTACACATTTACTGATTACAAGTTAGGTTTTTTACTTATATCTTGGTTACGGTAAAACCGCAATATTAATACGGAATCCTAAGGATGTCAGGGATTAAGGAGAAATCTTTGATCGAAATAATTTGCATATCGTCGGTTTTGGGGGTTTAGAATCTCTAAACGTAAAAAGAGATACCTTAGTATATATGACCTAAAAAAATTAAAGTTTACAAGTATTTATAGTATATTTTACATTTTTTTGATACCGCAGAACGATATTATCATAAATATCCAGCTCCATACTACAGTAATATTACTGATAATGAGATATTAAGAAACTAAAAATCCAATGTATTTTTAACTTTCCTCTTTGAAGAAGAATCGAGGGAGATGTCATCATACACTATCAAAGTTCAAGAGCATTTCGACAAGCTCAATGTGACACCTCAGTTCGAAAGAAAAATCAACCATCAACCATCCATTATCATTTAATTGTAAAATAATAAGAGATCATAAAGAAGGATTCAAATATTTTAAATAGTTTTAGAAAAACAAATCA
Source organism: uncultured Aquimarina sp. (assembly GCF_947492115.1). Lineage (NCBI taxonomy): Bacteria > Pseudomonadati > Bacteroidota > Flavobacteriia > Flavobacteriales > Flavobacteriaceae > Aquimarina > uncultured Aquimarina sp. The sequence continues at coordinate 558,386 of NZ_CANLMM010000004.1, read as the reverse complement.
CGAATGAAGAAAGTTGTTGTTCTTACCGGTGCAGGAATCAGTGCCGAGAGTGGTATTAACACCTTTAGAGATGAAAACGGATTGTGGGAAGGTCATGACATCATGGAAGTTGCCTCTCCTATTGGATGGAGTAATAATCCTGCATTAGTACTAGATTTCTATAATAAAAGACGTAGTCAACTGCACACTGTAGTTCCTAATCTGGCGCATGAAGCTTTAGCAAATCTAGAAAAAACACATCAGGTAACTATTGTAACGCAAAATGTAGATGATCTCCATGAACGCGCTGGAAGCAGCAATGTAGTACACCTGCATGGCGAATTATTAAAAGTACGTAGTCAATTTGATGAAAACCTGGTGTTAGATTGGAAAAACGATTTACAGCTAGGAGATCTTTGTGAACATAATTCTCAACTACGTCCCCATATTGTATGGTTTGGAGAGGAAGTCCCAATGCTAGAAAAGGCGATTGACATTACAGAACAAGCAGATATTCTTATGATTATAGGTACTTCTATGCAAGTATATCCTGCGGCAAGCTTATTACAATATGCACCTTCTGATACTCCTATCTATTTTATAGACCCAAAACCAGCTATTGCTCCCAACGAAAATCTTAAGATTTTGGCCGAAAAAGCAACCGTAGGAGTACCTAAAGTTGTAGAAGAACTTGTACAGAATTTTAACTAATCATATAATGTGATCAACCATTCTAAGTATATATTATCGTAAATCACCTCCTTATATATAGGAAAACTCAAAAATCTAATGATCGATTTAGAGGAAAACATAAGAAAGACCAATCATTCCAGAGAACAACGAAACTATTTTGCCAATCTTATTTTGGACAATCCGGAGTTGTTACCGCAGCTATTGGCGATTTGTCATCAGGTGGATGACGAAATTTCTTGTAGAGCATCCTGGGGATTAGAATTTTTATGTAAGAAAAGATTAGATGCTATACTCCCTTATCTAGATAGTTTTACCGAAATATTGCCAAAAGTATATCAACATCCTGCAGTAAGACCTATGGCAAAAATTTGTGAATACCTTATTCTTGCGTATTACAAAGAAAAAAATCCTATTGTACAAAAATCATTAACCACACCTTATCGAGAAAAAATAACAGAAGCTTGTTTTGATTGGTTGATTTCTGATCAAAAAGTAGCCGCCAAAGCGTATTCGATGACTAGTTTATATCTATTAGGTACTGAGTTTGATTGGGTACACCCAGAATTAAAAGTCACCTTAGAAAACAATTACCATCAAGGCAGCGCTGCTTACAAAGCCAGATCCCGTATGATTCTGAAAAAGTTGTAGTTTGGTTAATGGTTAATGGTTAATGGTTAATGGTTAATGGTTAATGGTTGTTGGTGTTAGGTATGAGGTATGAGGTCTTAGGTTTCAGGAATTGGACGAGAATCACTAACCACTAACTACCAACTGCTAACAACTAATTTCAAAACCAAAAAAATCCAACCGGTTACATCGTAATTACTCACGAAATCAATTATCTTTGCAGCTTTCAAAAAAACAAAGTCATGTCTTTAACTCCATTACAAGCTATATCACCTATCGATGGTCGTTATGCTTCTAAAACACAATCATTAAGCGCTTATTTTAGTGAAGAAGCTTTAATAAAATATCGTGTACTGGTAGAAATCGAATATTTTATCGCTTTATGCGAAATACCATTACCACAATTAGAGGGTATAGACACTTCGGTTTTTGAAAAATTAAGATCCATTTATACAGCCTTTTCTACAGAAGATGCTCAGGCTATAAAAGATATTGAAAAGGTAACCAATCATGATGTAAAAGCTGTTGAATATTTTATTAAAGAAAAATTCGATCAGCTAGGTTTACAAGAATACAAGGAGTTTATCCACTTTGGACTAACATCTCAAGATATTAACAATACTGCGATACCACTAAGTATAAAAGAAGCTATTGGAGATGTATACATTCCTCATTACTTAGAATTAGTAGCAAAACTAAAATCATTAGTAGAAGAGTGGTCTGATGTATCCATGCTTGCCAGAACACATGGACAACCAGCTTCTCCTACCCGATTAGGAAAAGAATTTCAGGTATATGTTACTCGATTAGAAGCGCAGTTTGATTTGTTAAATGATATACCGAGTGCCGCTAAATTTGGTGGTGCTACCGGAAACTACAATGCCCATAAAGTAGCGTACCCAGCTATCGATTGGAAAGAATTTGGTACTCGTTTTGTACAGGAGAAACTAGGATTACATCATTCTTTTCCAACAACTCAGATCGAGCACTACGACCATATGGCAGCATTGTTTGATGGACTTAAGCGTATCAATACAATTATCCTGGATTTGGATAGAGATGTATGGACTTATGTTTCTATGGATTACTTTAAGCAAAAAATCAAAAAAGGGGAAGTAGGATCTTCTGCGATGCCGCACAAAGTAAATCCAATAGATTTTGAAAACAGCGAAGGTAATATTGGTATTGCCAATGCATTGTTTGAGCATCTAGCATCTAAACTACCAGTAAGTAGACTACAACGCGACTTAACGGACAGTACCGTACTAAGAAATGTAGGAGTTCCTTTTGGACATACCTTAATTGCTTTTCAGGCTACGTTAAAAGGATTGAACAAGTTATTATTAAACGAAGAAAAGTTTGCTCAAGATCTCGAAAACAATTGGGCTGTTGTGGCAGAAGCTATACAGACCATTTTAAGAAGAGAAGGATATCCTAATCCTTACGAAGCTCTAAAAGGATTAACCAGAACCAATGAAGCTATCAATCAAAACTCTATTGCAAACTTTATTGAAACACTAGAAGTTTCAGACGATATTAAATCCGAATTAAAAGTGATAACTCCAGCTAATTATACTGGAATATAATTGAGGATCATAGGTTTTCAAACAAAAACTTACATTAGTATAAAAAAGAAAAAAGCTTTGACGATACGTCAAAGCTTTTTTTATATCTTAAAAACTATACGATTAGTTAATATTAACCTCTCCTATAATATCTTTAATAGCACCTATATCTACATCTCCTTTATCTATTGCATTCATTAGTTTAGCAATATTTGCTGGTTTCATATCATCTCCCAACACTCTTACCAGCGCTAAACCGCGTTCTTTATTAGATGCGAATACAATCATTTCATCGATATTATCCTCTTCTCCTTCAAACTTTAATACCGCTTTTGTTCCATTAGAACCAAATCTCATAAGTGTTTCATATTTTTCAGCATCTAAAATCGAATTGATCTTAGTTTTTTCTTCTTCAAACCTCGTTTTGGTTTCGCTTTTATCTTCTTTGATCGGTAGCGCTAAAAAATTAACCTTCTTAATACTCTCTAATGCTGCTCTTTCGTCATCAGAAAGATTTACCTTTCTCGTTCTGGCATCCAATAGGCTGGTCGCTAAATCTACAGCAACAAAGTCCTTATCTCCTTGATGATCGATAAAATACTTTTGTAATGATTGGTCATTACCACAACTAATGTATAGTAATCCGCAAACTACAAGAATAAGCTTACTAATATTTTTCATTTTATTTGGTTTTAATGGTTGATTGATTGATTGATTGATGATAAGCTTCTTTAGATAATCGTATCTAAAGAAGCTTGTGTAACATAAACTAACTGTATAAGTTTAATTTTTCTTATTTACCTTTTTAAGCTCTTCTCCTCCTGGAACATTTAAATGATCTGCGATTTTAGAAACTTGTCTAAGATCTATATCTCCTGTAATAGTCATTACTACTGTATTAGGACCTCCATCGTTTTCCATACCTTCCATAAACATGAAGAGTTCTGTAACGAAATTATCATTCTTACCTGGCTTAGAATAAAACTTTACATTCTTCCCGTCACTCTTAAAACGCATCAGTTCATCTAATGAAGTACTACTAAGATACTTTTGCACATCGGCTTTCATTTTCTGACCTATATCGTTCTTCTCTGTAACAAAAACCTTAATATTCTTAATGTTCTTTACCAGATTTGCATAATCCTTAATTTCCGGATCATTGCTTTCTAGATCAATCTTACTTAACAATTTAAACATTTTACTTGTTACCACTATCGAGGATACATCATTCATATCTTCGTATTTATCAAAATTGCTTTGTGCAATAGAGAAATATGGTACTAATGCTGCTACTAATATTATTGCAAACTTTTTCATAATTAATTCAATTTTAAGACTCCCTATCGGGAAATAGTATTCGTGTTTATTTTATTAATTTATTTTTAGTGTTTTCGAACTCATTGATATATACCAGTTCTTTTTTGGCATTGTCAAACTCATTCAGGTACACTAATTCCTTTTTACCCTCATTCATTAAACGAGCAACCAAATCGAGGGCTTCTTTGGTTTTCTGTAATGCAATCTCTGGATCATCATAAGTACCATACACGCCTTCAGGATCGGCTCCCGCAGGAATATCTTTGATAAATAGCCCCACAATTAAAGCTATTGATGCAGCTACTCCTATCCAGGTATACCATGGAACTTTGGACGAATTGGTTTTCAAACTTACCTCTGAACTTGCAGTTACTTGGCTTTCATCAGAAAAAAACTGAAACAAATCCTTGTATCTCTCCAAATGCGACGGCACACTTTCTCCGGTAAAATAAACCTTTAATTCTTTTTCTTCAGAAAGGGTCGTTTCTCCTTCAAAATACTTCTCCAGTAATTTTTCTATGTTAGACAACTCCATAATTGTGTTTTTTTAATAATTCTTGTCGTATTGTTTTTCTTGCTCTTGATAAGGCTACACGAACTGCAGTTTCGTTCATTTCCATCATTTCTGCAATTTCTGCGTTATCATATTGTTCTATATCTCTTAGTTGCACGATCATTCGTTGTTGTTCTGGTAAACCATCCATAATTCTACCAACCCACTCCAAACTATCCTTAGCTTCTACTTCTCTTTGCAACGAAGGTCTTTCATCTTTATAATTGCTATGAACAATTTTTAAATTCCCAGTTTCTTTTGCTTTTAATTTATCATAGCAATAGTTTTTGGTCATCGTCATGGCAAATGCTTCTACATTTTTATATTCAGCCATTTTGGATTTGTTTCGCCATAGCTTTAATAAAATTTCTTGTGTAGCATCTTCTGCCTCTTCATTACTCACCAACAATCTTTTAGCCAACCTATACAGCTTGTCTTTAAAACCATTAGTAAGCGTTATAAATGCTCTTTCCTTCATATTTCGTTGGTTGGTGGTTACAAAGCTTTCTATGTTAGCTTTATATTAGGGAGACGACTACCTCTATAATTTGTTACACAATTTTTTAAAATTATAATAAAGTCCCTATTTTTAGGGTTATATAAATAAAAAAAGTATATGAAAATTTTAAAGTATGTGATCGTAATGCTTCTATTCGGAAGTATACTTACTAGTTGTTTTGATGATAATGATGATGTTCCAGGTCTGGCAGGTGTTGTAGAAATTAATGATTTTATCTGGAAAGGCATGAATACTTTCTATTTATATAAAGCAGATGTAGATGATTTAGCGAATGATCGATTTTCTTCGAACCAGGAATATTCAGATTTTTTAGGAGGATTTTCTTCTCCTGAAGCTATTTTTGCAGCGCTTAGAACGCAAGAAGTAGATCCTGCTAGTGGAGTTGATGTAGACGAATTTAGCTTTTTAGTAGATGATTTTGTAGCACTAGAACAGGCATTTGATGGTATTACTAGAAATAACGGAATGGAATTTGGTCTGGTACGTTACCCAAATGATGCTTCTAATGTGTTTGGATATGTTCGTTACGTATTACCAGGAACAGATGCTGAAGCCAAAGGTGTACAAAGAGGAGATGTTTTTAATACTATAGACGGTACACAAATCACAGATCAAAATTTTAGTGCTTTACTAAATCCAGATACCTATACTATCGGTTTAGCGACTTTTGATGGAGACAATGTAACACCAACTGGTACTTCTGTTTCTCTAACGAAAGTGCAGTACACAGAAAATCCAGTATTGATCTCAACTACTATTGATGTTGGTGGAAACCCAGTAGGTTATCTTATGTACAATGGATTTACAGGAGATTTTGATGAGCAATTAAATAATGCTTTTGGACAATTAGCTGCGGATAATGTAACAGATCTAATATTAGACTTGCGATATAATGGTGGTGGTTCTGTAACCTCAGCAATCGATCTAGCAAGTATGATAACGGGACAATTTAGCGGTCAGGTGTTTTCTACAGAAGAATGGAACGAAGATCGACAACCACAATTTGGAGGAACAAATCTATTTGACAATACCATAAGAACAGGAGCTGGAATTAACAGCTTAAACTTAACTAGATTATACGTATTAACAAGTAGAAGCTCTGCTTCTGCCAGCGAATTATTAATTAATGGATTAGATCCTTATATTAATGTAATACAAGTAGGGACAACAACAAGAGGTAAATTTCAGGCATCGATTACGTTATATGATTCTGACAATTTTGGTCGTAATGGTGCCAATCCAGGCCATACCTACGCTATGCAACCGCTAGTCCTAAGATCATTAAACTCTGTAGGTTTTACAGATTATTTTGGAGGATTTACTCCTGAAATCGAACTTGCCGAAGACTTTTCTAATTTAGGTACTTTGGGAGATCCAAACGAACCGCTATTAAAAGCTGCTATTGATAATATTCTAGGTAACAGAATTAGTACGAATGCTAAGAGTCTAACGCTAGAAACCATTGGAGAAAGTAAAATGACACTTCCAAACTATCAGAGAATGTATAAAACCATAGACAACAATACGAAGGAGTAAATATATTTGTCTCCATATAAAAACTAAAAAACTCAAGTCTTAGCGACTTGAGTTTTTTAGTTTAAATAATATAATGTCTTTTCTTAAAAAGTAAGATTAAAACCTATTCTGGCATTTCTACCTCTCGTACTAAATCCAAAAATCTCCTGATATTCTTCATTGGTAATATTATTCATCGCTGCATAGATACTTAAATTATCCATTAACTGATGGCTGATATAAAAATCTAAAATTCCGTAACCATCTAGTTCTGCTGGATCCGAAGTAAATGTCACTGGATTAAAGAAAGTATCATTTCGTTTACTATTTAGTTGATAGCTTAAAGATGTAAACGATTTAGTAGATAGCTGATATCCTACAGTTGCTTGTAAAGTGTTTTCTGGTATCCTAATATTATTTTCTAATTTATCAATATTAGTATAGGTATAGTTAGCATTTATTGATAATTTATCGTCTAATAACAATGCGCTAGCTTCCACTTCGATTCCATTAACTTCTATATCTTCTGGTGAATTAAAATTTACAAAAGTATTAGGGTCAAAAGTGATGAAGTTTTCGGATGTTCTATCAAAATATACTACACTAATCGTAGCCTTTTTCTGGTGAGAAAATTCGATTCCTCCTTCTAATGTAGTACTCTCTTCCGGTTCTAAATCTGGATTTCCACTAAAGAAAGCTGTATCATATAATTGAAACAAGGAAGGTGTAATATATGCAGTACTATAAGACGCTAATCCCTTGATATAATTTCCTCCGAACGTATAGGTAAATGATGGGTTTATGTTATATACCAAATGATTTCCGTAGGTGCTATGGATATTTAATCGTGCTCCCGCATTCACGTTTAAACCAAACTTAGAAACATACACTAAGTTGATATAAGGATCGATAATATCAAAATCTGCTTCATTGTCATTTATCGTTTGTTCGAAATCTGTACTTCCAAAAGGAATGCTAAACAAATTAAAATCACTGTAAGAACCATTGGCTCCAATAACCGTATATAATGTGTTCTTAAAATTATATTTATTATAAGCATCGAAGGTATAGATTTTACCTTCGTATCTAGATGGAAAACCAGAGATAAACTCTCTATCCACCAACGCATAGCTATCTACAAAAGTAAAGCTACCATTAGGGTACTTGGCTTCCCAAAAACTTCCTCCTCTTAATTGTCTACTGGTAAATTGGTTATCAGCATCTAAACCAGCCCCACCATCAAAATCTGTTTTATACTGATCTAAATTTCCAAAAAAATGAAATCTAAAATTCTTATTCCATTGATACCCAAGTTTTGCATATACATTAAACTTATTATAAGCATCGCTTTCAAATGTTTCTCCAGTAGTCGATTCTAAAGGATTTTCGGCAGCTGACAAACCATCTGTAGATTGATGAGATAAGCTACCTAAATAACTTACTTTTCCAATCGTTCCGTTAACGGATGCAAAGTTTACAAATTCATTAATATCATAATCCTGATCATCTTGTGATTGATTGGTACCAATAGTAGAAGAAAATTGTGCAGCAATTGCATCTTTACTTTCTGATTTTGTAGTAATATTAATTACTGCTGTTGCTGCTCCGGATCCATATAAAGTACTCGAAGCTCCTTTTAAAATCTCAATAGATTCTATTTGATTAGTAGATAATAATCGTAGATCAAAATCTCCTGCAGAAGAGGTAGGATCACTTACCGTAACACCATCCACTCTAATCACTACTTGTCGATTACGACCTCCACGAATAGAAACCCCTAATGGTTCTCCAGCCGCATTATTACTACCATTGATAAAAACCCCTGCAACTCTGTTTAAAACAGTTGCTACTGATTGTCCTTGACTACGCTGTAATTCTTTAGAACCAATCTTAGTAATTACCTTACCACTCTGTTCTCTTTTTAGATTAAATTTTGAATCAGAGATGACAACCTCCTCTAATTCATTTACTTCTTCTTCTGTTGTTGTTTGTTGTGCAGAAACAACCTGGGATGCCACGAATACGAGTGCAGCCCCAAAAAACACTTTTTTGTTCATTTCCTAAATGACTTATTATTTACAATTACCGGAAAAAAGTATGTAGTTTACCCATACCAAAACCTCTATCCCGAAAGTTTGACATATCGAATTCTGGCAGGTCTCCTGGCTCGCGTCTTGTTGTCTACCTTCCCATTCCGAGTTTATCGGAACAGTGGTTAAAAGAACTAACAACAAGCATCCACCTTTGGCGGACTAAGCTCACAGTTGCGGGAACAGCTCAGGATTTATTCATTTAGAATTCAACATAATGATTTCCAAACATATGCACCTGATTCCCTTTTAATTCTCTACGCTAGTAAAGCGTATCAAAACCAAAATTCTGCGCGAATGTATTATATTTCTCTGAAATTGCATCCACTTTAACAAATAAATTGATAATACTAGTATCTTTGCGCACTCTAAAGCCTTAAAAAATGTTGTACTACATCACTGGTGGAGAACGTTCTGGAAAAAGTAGCTATGCACAAAATCTAGCATTAGAACTTTCCAAAAAACCAGTTTACATAGCAACTTCCAGAGTTTGGGATGGTGATCATAGAAAACGAATCGATCGACATATTGCGGATCGAAGTGATGCTTGGACCTCTGTTGAAGAGGAAAAAGAACTCTCTAAAGTGATTCATAAAAATACTACTGTAGTTATTGATTGTGTGACTCTATGGCTTACCAATTTCTTTGTAGATACCAAAAATGACATCGAAATATCCCTTGAACAAGCAAAAAAAGAATTTAATAAACTCACTACTATAGAAGCGAATATTATAATCATTTCTAATGAAATAGGAATGGGAGTTCATGCAACAACAGAAATAGGAAGAAAATTCACAGAACTTCAGGGTTGGATGAATCAACATATTGCCAAACATGCTGATCACGCCATTTTAATGGTTTCTGGCATACCTGTAAAAATAAAATAACATGAATTTTACCATAACACCTCTAGATAAATCCTTAGAAAACAAGATTCAACATAAGATTAATCTTAAAACCAAACCAGTAGGTTCATTAGGTATTCTTGAAAAAATTGCATTGCAAATAGGGCTTATCCAACAAACTAGTGTCCCCAGCCTTAATAAACCAACAATTTTGGTTTTTGCTGGAGATCATGGTATTGCAGAAAAAGGAGAAGTAAATCCCTATCCACAGGTGGTAACACAACAAATGGTATACAACTTCTTACATGGAGGTGCTGCTATCAATGCGTTTTGTAATCAACATCATATTGATCTTAAAATTGTAGATGCTGGCGTAAACCATGACTTTGATCAAATCGAAGGACTAATTGATGCTAAAATTGCATATGGTACTAATAATTACGAGAACGAACCTGCAATGTCTCGCGATGAATGTTGCAAGGCTATACAAACGGGAGCTTCTTTGGTAACCGAGGTTTATAATGATGGATGTAATATTATCGGATTTGGTGAAATGGGAATCGGAAACTCTTCTGCTGCAGCATTACTCATGTCTTATTTTACAAAAATATCTATTGAAGAATGTGTAGGAGCCGGAACAGGAATTCAGGGAGATGCTAAAAAGAAAAAACAAGCTGTTCTGCAATCAGTTTTTCAAAAACATAAACCAGCATCAGCAAATGAAGCATTGGCTACTTTTGGAGGGTTTGAAATTGCAATGATAACAGGAGCTATTCTTAGAGCTGCCGAATTAAAAATGACTATTCTTATAGATGGATTCATCGTTACAGCTGCATTATTGGCTGCTAATGCCATGTATGAAAATGTATTAGATTACTGTATTTTCGCACACACTTCTAATGAGCAAGGTCATCAGAAAATGCTAAACTTTCTAGAAAAAAAGCCGCTAATTCATCTTGGCATGCGATTAGGAGAAGGAACAGGAGCTGCTGTAGCGTACCCAATAATAACTTCTGCCATCGCTTTTCTAAACAACATGGCTAGCTTCGAAGAAGCATCTGTAAACACTTCAGAATCTTAACACAGTGAAAAAAGGTGTTTTATCCATACTCGTTGCTTTGGTTGGTTTTTTCTTTGCATATAAATACCACGTGAAAATGCATGAAATACAGTATAGTTTAATCACCGGAAAAGAAATTCAATTTATTTTTATTAATGATCTTGTTTCGTTTACCAGATTATTCAAAATGGTAACGGTTAGCCTTTCTTTATTAAGTATATATCTTGGTGTCATCGCTACCTTAAAAAAACATAAAATAGGGATCTTGGGAATACTGCTAGCGATAGTCTTATGTATTTCTGCTTTTATTCCTTTTTGGAAGTACTTTTCTCAAAATATAACAACAGCAATCAATTCATAACAAAACCTAAGAGTCATTTCATGAAGAAAGAAATCCATATATTTTTCACAGCTCTGATGTTTTTCACTCGAATTCCGTGCCCAAAATGGGTAAATCATGATCCAGAATATTTACGGAAAAGTTCTAAGTATTTCCCCTTAGTAGGAATACTTGTTGGTGGTATTGGAGGTATTGTATTCTATGGTTTTTCTTTGTTGTTTTCTACAGAAATTGCCTTGTTATTATCTATGGCGAGTACCATTTATACCACGGGAGCTTTTCATGAAGATGGTTTTGCTGATGTTTGTGATGGTTTTGGTGGTGGTTGGACCAAAGAAAAGATCCTTCTTATCATGAAAGATTCGCGATTAGGCACCTATGGTACTATTGGAATTTTGCTACTTCTCGCTATTAAATTTTCTGCATTAAGAGAAACTGAAACATCCTATATACCGCTAATTTTAATTTCTGGTCATAGTTTAAGTCGTTTTATAGCCACTACTTTGATTTACACACATACTTACGTTAGAGATACGGAAGACAGCAAAGCAAAACCTGCTGCTAAGAGCATGAGCTTATCGATGTTACTGATTAGTGCATTGTTTGGAATCCTTCCGCTCGTATTTTTCTTTAATCCATTAATAGGCTTAGCGATTATACCTATGTATTTTTCTAAAATGTTTCTAGCTGCTAAATTTAAAAAATGGATCGGAGGCCAAACAGGAGACTGTGCTGGCGCGGTACAACAATTGAGTGAAGTAATTTTTTACCTAAGTGTTATTGCTTTATGGAAATATATCTGGTAAGACATACTACCCCAAACATAGAAAAAGGAATCTGCTACGGACAAAGTGATCTGGATGTTACTGATAGTTTTGACGCTGAAGTATCCGAAATTCATACCAAACTCCCGCTAAAAGAAATTACAAAAGTCTACAGTAGTCCGCTAAAAAGATGCAAACTACTTGCGAAAAGTTTTAATCTTCCTATCATATTTGATAAGAGACTACAAGAATTAGATTTTGGTGATTGGGAATTAAAAGCTTGGGATGATATCTCTAAAAAAGAGCTGAATCCATGGATGGAAGATTTTGTAAATGTTCCTGTTCCCAACGGAGAATCGTATGTAATGCTCCAAGAAAGAATTCTTGAATTTTATAAAAATCTATCCTCTAATGCCGATGAAAAAATAGTCATTGTATCTCATGCGGGGCCTATCAGAGCATTACTTTCTCATTTGCAAAAAATAGCCTTAAAAGATTCTTTTAGTATTAAATTAGAATACGGAGAAGTTGTAAAAATTTAATCAGTATCAATTTATACCAACTCCAACTTGGCAAAATTGTAATTAGAAGAAGTTTCTTTTTCTACAACTTGTACGTTTAACTTTTCCTTAAAAAGTGGTGCATTAACAACCAGGGTATGATATTCTCCATTTTCTCCACAAGCGTCAACCCCCAAAGATTCTAAATCCTGAATAAGTTCTTTATCAATCGCTCTTCCTAAATAATCAGAACCTAGATCATTATTACAAGAAACAATGATAGCTTCAATACCATACGCTATCATATCCAAAACCAATTGTTTTCTGGGCTGTTGCCAAATGGGTAATATCGCTTTTAGGTTTGCCGCATTCGATACTTTTTCTTCCCATTGACGATGCGATTCGATATCAATATCACCAAAAATAGCAGATTGCAAACTATATTTTTCGGCCAATGATTGTAAATTTTCAATGTACAGACGCTCATAATCACCCCAACTACTTTCAAAAAAATGAATTGGAAGACTCATCGCATTAGCTTGCGCTTTTAGAATCTTTTTTGGAATTCCATGAGAACGAGATCGATCACCATACTCATTCAATACGTTTAATAAAACAGAAGGAGAATATCCATCTTTTATCGCCATATGCATCGCATAACAACTATCTTTTCCCCCACTCCAGGAACATAAAAAAGACATATCTAAAAATTAAGTTGTACAAATTAACGGTAATTCTTAGCAGGTTTTCAAAAAATATTTCGAAGTTTGAAAAATATTTAAATTCATATGAATAAATTTTGTTTTCTATTAATACCATACCTTTTTTTTGTTTCCTGTAAAGAAGAGAAAAAAGAAACTACTTCTACTGTTGCACAAGAACTTGTTCCTCAACAAGTCTCCTACGCTACTGGATTTACCATAGAAAACAAAGACACCTATAAAGAAATTAAAATTACATCTCCTTGGCCTGATGCAAAAAATGGATTTACCTATATTTTATATCCAAAAGGAACTGAAAAACCTGATGTAAAAGGAAAAGTATCTTACATAAAGATTCCAGTAGAAAAAACCGTAGTTACCTCTACTACAGATATTCCGATGTTAGAGTATTTACAACTCCAAAACAAATTAGTAGGCTTTCCGCATTGTGATTATATTTCTTCAGAAAAAACGCGTGCTTTAATAGACAATGGATCTATCTTAGAACTAGGAAATAATGGTCATTTAAATACAGAGCTAACTTTAGAACTAGCACCCGAAATAATTATAGGATATTCTGCTACTGGAGATACCAAAACTTATGATTTACTGGAAAAAACTGGAATCCCAGTTGTAATGAATGGTTCTTGGATGGAGCAACATCCTTTAGGACGAGCCGAATGGATAAAGTTTGTAGCTGCATTTTACAATAAAGAAAAAGAAGCTGATAGTATTTTTAACAAGATAGAACAAGACTATACTAAAGCTGCTGCACTGGCAAAAAATACAGAAAAAACTCCCACAGTCTTATCAGGAAATATGTTTAAAGATGTATGGCATGTTCCTGGAGGGAACAGTTATGTAGCCCAATTCTTAAAAGATGCGAATACCAATTACTTGTGGAAAGACACGCAAAAAACAGGAAGTATCGCGCTGAATTTTGAAAGTGTTTTAGAAAAAGCGCAAAATGCAGAGCTTTGGATAGGTTCCGGTTCTTCTAGATCGTTAGAAGAACTAGAAGAAAAGAACAATCGATATACTTTTTTTGAAGCTTTTAAAAATAAAACCGTATATTCTTCGACTTTAAAAACTGGATCCAAAGGTGGATTGATATATTATGAATTAGGACCTATGCGACCTGATTTGATTCTAAAAGATATTATCCAAATAGCACATCCAGAATTATTAAAAGATTACGAACCTTATTTTTTTGAAAAACTAAACTAATTGACCCCAAATAAATCATATAAAGCAGTTTTTCTCATCATAACTATCATACTATTGTTATGTTTTATTACAAACATTAGTCTTGGATCTGTTCTAATCCCATGGGTAGATACTCTAAAAAGTTTAGTTGGAGGCACTGTAGAAAAAGAATCGTGGAAGCATATTATAATTGATTATAGACTACCAAAGGCTATTACTGCGGTTATCGTAGGAAGTGGATTAGGTGTTTCGGGATTATTAATGCAAACCTTATTTAGAAATCCACTTGCAGGACCATTTGTACTAGGAATTAGTTCTGGAGCAAGTCTTGGTGTAGCATTGTTGATTTTAGGAAGCGCTCTTATCGGCGGAAGTACTGCATTATTTTTGGTTTCTAATTGGGGATTGGTGGCAGCAGCAAGTTTAGGAAGTGTTTTAGTACTATTTCTGGTAATGCTCGTTTCTATTAGAGTAAAAGATACTATGGCTATTCTCATCATCGGATTAATGTTTGGTAGTATTACAGCTGCCATTGTAAGTGTACTTTCTTATTTCGCGCCTGCTGAACAGTTACAACGATTTATTTTTTGGGGATTCGGAAGTTTAGGAAATTTATCCTGGACAGATGTTATCATATTTTCTGGAATTGTTTTTATCGGGATGATACTGGCAATTTTCTCAATCAAATCACTAAACACATTACTTTTGGGAGAAAATTACGCTCGTAGTCTTGGACTAAATATTAAAAAAAGTCGTTTTTTGATTATTTTGGCTACAGGTTTGTTAGCAGGAAGCATTACAGCCTTTGCAGGACCGATTGCATTTATCGGATTGGCAGTACCACACCTTACCAGACAACTATTTCATACTTCGGATCATAAAACATTAATACCAGCAGTCATATTAATAGGAAGCATGATTATGTTAATTTGTGATACAGTTTCTCAGTTACCAGGAACCGAATACACCTTACCAATCAATGCGATCACCTCTTTGATAGGTGCACCAGTTGTGATTTGGTTATTAGTTAGAAAACGAAAAATGTTATTTTAGCAGCTTATGGAGATAGCATCTGCGGATACTGAAAATAAAAATATCGTTTTACAAACGGAAGGACTTTCTATTGGTTATCGCCATAAAAATAATCTCGAAGTAGTTGCTGCGGATATTAATCTAAAACTATATGAAGGTGAACTTGTAGGCTTGGTTGGTGCCAATGGTATTGGTAAATCTACATTATTACGAACACTCTCTAAAGTGCAACCAGCGCTAAGAGGAGATGTTTTTTTATCCGACAAAGAAATTAGAACCTACAAAACTTCAGAACTTGCTTCACAATTAAGCATCGTACTCACAGAACAAATTGCTTCAAAAAATCTCACTGTACAAGAATTAGTGGCTTTGGGCAGACAGCCCTATACGAATTGGGTTGGAAAATTACTGGATGAGGATATAGAAAAAATACAAAAAGCGATTGAAGTCACCCATATTACCAAGTTGGTTAATAAAAGATGTTTCGAATTAAGTGACGGACAATTACAAAAAGTATTGATCGCTCGTGCAATCGCCCAAGATACTCCATTTATCATGCTAGATGAACCTACTACGCATCTAGATGTATATCATAAGGCTTATATTCTGAAACTTTTAAAACGATTAGCCTTCGAAACTCAGAAAACAATACTGTTTTCGACTCATGAGATTGACTTTGCCATACAGTTATGTGATAAAATGATCGTAATGAACACAGATGGTTTTGAATTTGGAAGACCAAAAGAACTTATCCAATGTAGAGCATTTTCTTCTTTATTCCCAGAAGATCTTATCCTATTTGACGAAAAAACAGGAAGTTACAAAGTAAGACATTAATTGAAGATCTTAAAAGCGTAATAATCCCTAAAATCCTTTTAACGATTTAATGTGTTTCTTGCAGAAAAAACGTAGATTTTTTGAGTACCCAACACCCATATTTTAAAATGAAAAGTGATAATTTCGAGGCAAAATAAAACCTTACATAATGAACAAAATTTTTAGACTCAAATCATTTATCATGTTATCTGCAATTACTTTATTCATTACTAGTTGTAGTAGTGATAGCAATGATGACATTTTTATCGACCCTACAGATCCTGTTACTTTTGATGGAGAACTTTCTGTTTTCGAAACAGGTACAGACAACAGAACCGTAATGATCGACGGATCAAATGTTTCTGGAAATAATGCAATAGTAAAAGTTGCTTTCAGATCATCGAACACTATGAGACGTTTGTACGTAACTCAAAACGTTTCAGATTTCGGTGCTGAACCTTACAATTTCGCAGTTGGTGGTGTTACCGTAGATGATAAAAAAGATGGTTCTTTAGATTTATCTTCTGACAATGGAGATGAATTTGAATTTGCTATTCCTTTTCCTGTACCAACAAGTGCTGATAGTAACATAGTATATACCATATGGGCTACCACGGGACGTGGAGATTTTAGAGATATTTCTAAAAGAAATGCTATCGGTGATACTGCCGTTGGTACTATCACAATTACCGGAAGCGGGACTAGCACTGCTAACGGAATTAAATCATTTACAAGTACTTTATTAGCAGCTCCACTTGGTGATGGTTCTTCGGATACATTTATGTCGGTTTATAACAACGAAGTGTATAAAATAAGCGAAGGAGAAGAAACTGCAGCGCTTTGGGATTTTGGATATTACTACGGATTTACGCAAAAAGCTTCTCTAGCTTCTACATCTGATTATCCAGCTCTTTTTGATGACGATAATGACTCTAGTACGCCGTTAGTTAACGTATCTGGATTAACAGGTGTTTCACAAGAGGAACTTAATAAATTCTACATTTCTACTTCATTAATTGATTTTGATGCAGTAACAAGCGCTACTGATTTAGATGGAATCAGCCAAGCTACAACTGAAAGAGCTACTGAACTTTCTGTTGGAGATATCCTAGAATTTACTGATCAATACGGAAAAAAGGGTGTAATTAAAGTTACTAATATCACAGGTACTGACGGTAACGATGGATCCATCACTTTAGATATTAAAGTTCAGATCTAATAACACATCATATAAATTGAAATGGCTATTCTAAAAAAGGATAGCCATTTTTATTAGAAACAAGATCGTGGAACCCTTTTTGTTATATGTAAAACAATATGAAGTCATGGATCAATATTTCTTTACTATCAAAATCTCCTAGCCAGTTATTTTTTGATATTAATCATATATCAATCTAGAGTAAACACCAACAAACCATACAATTATTACATAAATTCCGTAATCTCTTTTAAAAGTTTATTTCTATTTTTACCAAACACACATCTTGTTACTAGTAATCCATATACCCAATATTTAGTAATGTTTTAAGGACTTTCTAATAGTTAGTTGTTCTAGTATTAGAAGCCTACTTGTAAATATCATATGGTAAAATTTTTATTACCCCTATTTTTATTATTGAGCCTATTTCAATTATCCGCTCAGTCGGTAAATGATTATAGAACCAATGGTTTGGATGGTAACTGGACTAATGTTGCTATCTGGGAAGTTTTTAATGGTACCACCTGGGTACCCGCTACAAACTATCCTGGTCAGGTAGCCGGCACCAACGATATATCTATCATTGGAAATTCTGAAGTAACTATCAATTCTACTATTCCAAATAGTTTTAATTCGCTTTCTATTGGTCCCGGAACAATGTTCGTAGATGCAGATTCTAGTTTAGACACGCCTTTAATCACCTTAAACACAGGAGGAATAGCCGAATGGACTAGTAACAATACTGATTTAGCACTTCCTGCTAATGCTTCTATTGTTATTAATGGAGGTAATTTAGTTGAAGATAGCCCTTGTAACGCTACGAAAACTATCACAATAGGAACTTCTGTTTTTGCTTCTTGTAATGGCGGTGGTGGTGGAGTGGATTATGATTTTGGTGATATAAATAATAATGGAGGAACTCTAAATGTAAGTCCCACTTCTAATGGACCTTTATGTGTAGGGCAAACATTAAATTTATTTGCCAATCCAGGAGGTGCTGGTAGTAGTGGTGCTACTTTTAGTTGGTCCGGAACAGGGCCTGGTGGATATTCTTTTAGTTCTACTTTACAAGATCCTACAGAAAGTAGTATTACCGCCATAGGAACATATACGTATACGGTAACAATTACCGACAGCTTTTCTAATAGCATTTCAGAATCTATAGATGTAGTGGTGAATGGAGCACCAAATCCTCCGGTAAGTGGAGGCAATCAAACGGTTTGTTTTGGTATTAGCGGAACACTTACTGCTGCTGTTGGAGCAGGTGAAACTGTAGACTGGTACGATGCAGCTACCGGAGGAACCCTTTTATTGGCAGGCAATACAAGCTATTCTACATCTGTAGCAGGTAGTTATTATGCAGAAACGAGGAATACAACCTCTGGTTGTGTTAGTACAAGTAGAGTTGGTGTTATTTTATCCAACAAATCTTGTACAGTTATTACCAATAGAAGAATTACTTATAGAGTAAATCCAGGAGTAACAGGACCCACTGGAACTCCTACAACCGATATGGTAATCAATTTCTTTGATGATGGTCAGAATGGTTCTGGGAATCCTTTCCAATTACAAGTAAGAAATGCTACAAGTGTTGGATTTAATTATCAAATATGGTTACAAAATGTTCCTTATGCCAGTATCCCAGGACTTACACTAGGAGATCATACGGTAAATACCATCAATAATGGTGATGGAACTTTTAGCTATCTTTTTACCAGTACTTCTCCTATTTCAGCATTTGCTTCCAGAGCTATTACTGGTTCTGGTGGAGCTCCATCTCCTTTGGGTATAGGTGCAGCATGCGGTTGTGTAAGTTTTTTTAAATTGTAGTTTGGTTTTGGTTATAATTCTATAATTTAGATTTTATAAAACCACCATAACATTGCATCATCTTATTTCCATTATAGAACCTATAATTCAATGGGGCACTACTCCCAAACTTAACATCCCTAATGGAGAACTTGCTCTTAAACAAGCATTAATCTCTTTATATCAAGAATACTTAGCCATAGCAGGTAAAACTCCAGTAGATGAAAAAGACTATCCTGATCCTCCAGATTTTAATTTCGAAAAAATATCGAATACTATTAGATCCAATTTTCCAAAATTAGGTTTCTATCAGATGATCTTAGATCCTTTTGAAATGACAAAACCTGATACGGGATTAGGTGATGCTAATGATGATCTATCGGATATTATCAAGGATTTGATGGAAGTCCAGTGGAGATTTAAAAATACTAGCGAACAGGATGCGCTATGGTATTTTGAGTTTATTATGCGTAATCATTCCGAAAGGCATATCGTTAATCTTTTAAAAACCTTAAAAGATTTAGAGGAAGAATTATAATGTAGATAATTACTTATACTTCATCATCTCTTCTTACTCCTAAATTTTTATCTTTGATTAAATAACACTTGAGTAAATATCAACGTGTTATTATAAGCTTATTTTTTATCTAGAGACTAGTCTCTGAAAATTAAAATCTCTATCATAGAGTAAATAAAATTCACATGTCAGAATACATATTACTGCTAGTTGCAGTTATTGCCATTATCATTGGTTTTTTTGTTGGTAAATACGTTTCGTCGCTTAAAAACAAAAGCGATCAGAGCGCCCTTAACGAACGTAGCAATCAGTTGCAATTACAACTAGAAGAAACTAAAAAAACAGCTACGCAGCAGTTAGAACTTACCAAAGAGCAACAACAAATACAGAAAGAAACCCTAGAAAAGCAACTTTTAGAAATTGGTAAAGAACGTGATGAAATTAGAAGAGAAAAAGAATTTTTAAACACAGAACTCACCAGACGTAATACCGAATTCGAAAACCTACAACTCAAAAATCAAGAACAAAAAGGAGAAGTAGAAAAGCTACAAGAAAAATTCACCAAAGAGTTTGAAAACCTAGCAAACAAAATATTAGATGAGAAATCTAACAAGTTTACAGAGCAGAATAAAGAAAACATCAAAAACATCCTAAATCCGTTACAGGAAAAGATCAATACTTTCGAGAAAAAGGTAGAGCAAACACATAAAGAAAGTATTGACTACCATGCTGCATTACGCCAACAAATACTAGGGCTTAAAGATCTTAACGAACAAATGAGTAAAGAGGCGACCAATCTTACCAAAGCTTTAAAAGGTGATAGTAAGATGCAAGGAAATTGGGGAGAATTGGTATTAGAACGAGTTTTAGAAAAATCTGGATTAGAAAAAGATAGAGAGTATTTTGTACAACAAAGTTTTACTACGACAGAAGGACAGCGAGTATTGCCAGATGTGGTAATTCATCTGCCCGATAACAAAAAAATGATCATTGACTCTAAGGTGACATTAACTGCCTATGAGCGCTATGTAAATGAAGATGATGAAACTCTCAGAAATACTTATTTAAAAGAACATATTACCTCTTTAAGACGTCATATTGATCAACTTGCCGAAAAAAACTATCAAGATCTTTATGATATCGAATCCCCTGATTTTGTATTACTTTTTGTACCTATTGAACCAGCATTTGCCATCGCCATCAATGAAGATAACAAATTATACAATCAAGCGTTTGAGAAGAATATCGTTATTGTTACTCCTTCTACCCTACTAGCTACTCTTCGTACTATTGATACCATGTGGAATAATGAGAAACAACAACGTAATGCGATAGAAATTGCAAGACAGGCTGGAGCGCTTTATGATAAGTTCGAAGGACTTATGAAAGATCTTACTGGAGTTGGTAAAAAGATTGATGATGCCAAAAAAGACTACGCATCCGCAATGAATAAATTAGTTGAAGGAAGAGGTAACTTGATCACTAGTGTTGAAAAACTAAAAAAGATGGGAGCTAAAGCTAAGAAATCATTGCCAGAAGCAATTATCAAAAGAGCTTCCGAAGACAACGAAATGTAATTAAAAATGATAGACTCAAATACTACTCAGGTGATGATACAATTATTAATGGGCTTAGTATATGCTATTCCTTCCTTACTATTTATCATCATAAGCATTTACTATTTATTAAAAATGGGCTCCCAAATAGACGGAACGCTAATTTTAATTGGAAACGTCATAATATTTCTATCTGTTATAATTGGACAAATAGCATTTGTACAGTTTGCTTTTTATCAAAAATGGGAACACACAAGCTATTCTTATATATCTACTGGAATTAGTATATTTTCCTTTATAGGACGTGTACTATTTGCCGTGGGTATATTCTTGCTCATTAAAAAAATGATCAAACAAAAGAATTCGAACTCATGAAAAGTAAACACACACACATCTTTACATTTCTTTTTGGGCTTATTGTTAACCTTGGGATATCGCAAGAACTATATTTCCCAGAAAGAGGAAATTGGGAAGAAAAAAGTCCATCAGAATTTAATATAAATTCGAATAAGCTAAATGAAGCTATTGCCTATGCAGAAGCAAATGAGTATTCTGGATCTAAAGATTTACGAATTGCCATCTTAAAAGGTTTTGAGCGCGAACCTTATCATCAAATACTTGGACCTACAAAAAAGAGAGGTGCGCCAGCTGGTTTGATTTTAAAAAACGGATATATTATTGCCAAGTGGGGAGATACTGATCGTGTAGATATGACATTTAGTGTAACGAAAAGTTACCTTTCTACAATCACAGGCTTAGCCATAGATGCAAAACTAATTAGCTCTGTTGATGATCTCACTTATAAATATGTATGGGATCATACTTTTGATGGATCTCATAATAAAAAAATAAGTTGGCGACATTTATTAACACAATCATCAGACTGGTCTGGACAGTTATGGGGCGGATATGATTGGGGTGATCGTCCTCCAAATACTGGAGGAGTTGATGATTGGAAACATAGAAAATTAAATGATCCAGGAACCGTGTTTGAATACAATGATGTACGAGTAAATGTATTAGCCTACTCATTACTTAATGTTTGGCGCAAGCCATTACCCCAAATCCTTAAACATCATATAATGGATCCAATTGGAGCATCTTCCACTTGGAGATGGTATGGATATGATAATTCATGGGCAACCATAGATGGTATGCAGATGCAATCTGTAAGCGGTGGCGGTCATTCTGGTGGTGGTTTATTTATTAATACATTAGATCATGCACGTTTTGGATTACTATTTATGAATAATGGGGTTTGGAAAGACAAGCAATTGATTTCTAAAAAATGGATACAGGAAGCAGTACAACCTTCTAGCGCCAATAACAATTACGGATTTATGTGGTGGTTAAATAAAAAAGGAAGTCGCCATTGGAAAGGATTACCAGAACATCTGTATTATGCCGCTGGTTTCGGAGGTAATTTTATAGTAATCGATCAAGAACAAAACCTTGTGATTATAACTAGGTGGTTGGAACCCAAGTATATTGATGAATTTGTAACTAAAGTTTACGAATCATTTTAAAAAAAATTACATCTATATTTGTAATAACTTAAAACTTCAACACATGGCATCTTTTTCTCTTATTTCTAAAAAAAGTAATATAAAGATACTTTTGCTTTTGTCTATCCTAAGTATTACGAGTTGTACAAAAGATGGAGATAATCTTGTTTTTGTTCCCACAGAAATTGAAAGTATTTCTCCAACTAGTGGACCTGGAGATACCGAAGTAACAATTAGCGGTATTTCTTTTGGCACGAATCCTAATGCTGTTTCAGTATTTTTTAATGATGTTGAGGCCATTGTTAATTCGGTTACAGAAACGGAGATCACTGCCATTGTTCCCAGAGGAGCTCAAACAGGTACCGTTCGTGTTGTTCTTAATGGAGAAAACGTAATGGGCCCTGAGTTTACATATGTAATCACTTCTGCTCAAGTGTCTACATTGATAAGAAGTGAAATGCCTGGAGATATGGATGGTCCTGTGGCACAAGCAAGTTTTTCTGCATTATGGGGATTATTAACCGATGAAGAAGGATCTGTATTCATATCAGATTATGGTAATAACAAAATAAGAAAAATCAATACTGATAATATTGTAAGCACAGTTACTGGGATGACTGGTGTAATTGGAGACATGGATGGTACATTTGCAGAAGCTACCTTTAATAATCCTAGAAGTATGGCCATGGACTCTCAGGGAAATATTGTGGTATCTGATTTAGCAGCCCAAAAGATTAGAAGAATAAATCTTTCTTCTGAAACAGTGGAAACTATTGCTGGTACAGGAGATGTAGGATTGGTGAACGGTGATGGTAGTATAGCCCAATTTGCCCAACCCATAGGAGTTGTTATAGATAATTCAGATAATATTTATGTAAGTGAATTAGGAAATGCTACTATTCGGAGAATAGCACCTGATAATACAGTAAATACTTTAGTCGGAACAGGCGTAGCAGGCTTTGTAGATGGCCCCGCAGACACTGCACTGATCAGTTTTACAGCTGGTATGGCAATTGCAGCTAATGGCGATATTGTTTTTGCCGATGCCGGAAATCACAGTGTAAGAAGAGTTACAACTCAAGGAATAGTTTCTACTATCGCCGGAACAGGAACCACTGGAGATGTTAATGGCGAAGGTGATATTGCTCAATTTGCAAGTCCACTAGATGTGGCTGTCGATTCTCAAGGAAATATTTTTGTTGTAGACTTTGGTAATCAAAAAATTAAAAGAATTGATACCGATGGTATGGTAACTACCTACGCTGGAACTGGAGAAATTGGATTTATGGATGGGATTCCCTCTATTGCCACTTTTAATAACCCTAGAAACTTATTCATAGATGAAAATGATGTGATCTATGTTGGTACAGATGATGCCATACGACTAATCACACCAGAATTCTAGAGCTACTTTTATACTAAAATGAAAAAAATTCTTTTAATTATTATTGCTGTTATCGTAGTACTCTTTGCTGTGTGGTACGCTTCTGTTTATTATGCAACTTATAGCGAAGGTGTGCGAAGTGGAGAACTGATTAAATTTAGTAATAAAGGTGTTTTATTTAAAACCTGGGAAGGAGAAATAAGCCAGGGAATATCCGGCGCACAAATATTCAGTTTTTCGGTAGAGGACCAAAATAAAGAAGTCATCAAAAAACTCGAAGAATATCAAGGAAGATATGTAAAACTTAAGTATAAAGAACGTTTTGCCAAAGTTTCGTGGTTAGGAGACTCTAAATACTTTGTGATCGATGTCGAAGAAGAAGAATCACCACATTTTAGAAATAAATAGTAATTGTACATGAAGAAATATAAAGCAGCAAAAGAATCCAGAGTGGTGATCTCAGAGTTGATGCTACCTTCGCATTCTAATTTTAGTGGTAAAATTCATGGTGGTTATATTCTTTCTTTAATGGATCAGATTGCCTTTGCTTGTGGATCAAAACATTCTGAAGCGTATTGTGTAACCGCAAGTGTAGATAAGGTAGACTTTAGAAAACCTATCGAAGTTGGAGAGTTAGTTACTATGAAAGCCTCTATAAATCATGTAGGTACTACCTCTATGGTGGTTGGTGTTCGTGTAGAAGCAGAAAATATTATGACTGGTAAAGTAAAACATTGTAACTCTAGCTACTTTACCATGGTTGCAAAAAATGACGAAGGAAAAAGTATTACAGTTCCTGGATTAATTCTGGAAAACGAGACCGCAGTGCGTCGTTTTGTAAGAAGTATTATTAGAAAAGAAGATGCTAGTGCACGAAGAGACCGATTTAAAGCTTCTGAATTTAGATTAGAAGATCATATACAATTGTTAAAAGAATACAATATACAATTAGCATTATAATTTATTCTAGAAGTCTGCGTTAGTGCTATCAGAGAATACCATGATGTACTCTTCAGAATTTTGCTATATTTAAGAAAAATTGAAAACTATGAAATCCCCAACTTTACTATTACTGTGCGCATTTACGATGATTCTAATAAGTTGTAGCAGTAGTGATGATGGAACTACTGAACCAGATGTAGTTATCGATCCTGATCCGATTCCAGAACAAACTTCCACCTACATAGGTCATGTAAAAACGATTATAGATTCCAATTGTTTAGAGTGCCATGGATCCCCATTACAAAATTCGGCACCAATGGAACTAGTTACCTTTCAGCAAGTAGTAAACGCAGTAAATGATAGGAATTTATTTAGTTTTATAAATACCACAAATGCTTTCAATGTAATGCCACCGTCTGATGAAGGAGGAAGAATGCCACAAGCTACCATCGATATTGTTGAAGATTGGATTGCAGATGGGCTTTTAGAACAATAGTCCTATCTTACTATACTAGAAATTGAAATAGATCTGGCTTATCGTTAAGATAATCTCCAAAAAAATTATGTTCCTTCATTCTCGCAATTAGAGGTTGAAGATCCTTTTTATCTTTAAGTTCAATTCCTACTACTGCAGGACCATTTTCTCTACTTGATTTTTTGGAGTATTCGAAATGAGTGATGTCATCATTGGGACCTAATATTTCTCCAACAAACTGTTTTAAGGCACCAGCTCTTTGTGGAAAGCGAACTATAAAATAGTGTTTCAAATCTGCATATAACAATGCTCTTTCCTTAATTTCCGCAGTTCGTGTAATATCATTATTACTACCACTAACAATACACACTACATTTTTACCTTTGATTTTATCTTTATAAGTTTCTAAAGCAGCTAAAGTAAGAGCGCCTGCAGGTTCTACTACGATTGCATCCCTATTATACAAATCCAAAATTGTTTGACATACCAATCCTTCAGGAACAGTTATCATATCTGACAAATAAGATTTACATATATCAAAATTTAAATCTCCAACCTTTTGCACTGCAGCACCATCAATAAACTTATCAATATCTACGATCTCAGTATTTTTATTTTCCTGAATAGATGTCAACATGGATGGAGCTCCTTTAGGCTCTACTCCAATAATTTTTGTTTTAGGTGATAGCGCTTTCATAGCACCACATAAGCCAGATGCCAATCCACCTCCTCCAACAGCTACAAAAATGTAATCAATAGGATGATCTACCTGCTTAAAAATTTCCAAACCAATAGTTCCTTGACCTTCTATAGTTTTAGGATCATCAAAAGGATGTACAAACGTCTTCCCTTGTGTTTTACAGATATCTCTAGCTGCTTTGGAGGCATCATCAAAAGTATCACCTTCTAAAACTATTTCCACCTGATCTCCACCAAACATTTGTGTCTGTTCAATCTTTTGTTTTGGTGTTACAGATGGCATATAAACGGTTCCCTCGATGCCTAAATGATGACAAGCAAAAGCAACACCTTGCGCATGATTACCAGCGCTAGCACATACAACCCCTTTAGCCAATTGCTCTTTGGTTAATGAGCTAATTTTATTAAAAGCTCCTCTAATTTTATAAGACCGTACCCTTTGTAGATCTTCTCTTTTTAATAAAATATTGGCATCATATTTCTTTGAGTATCGTATACTATTCATTAGGGGAGTAACCATAGAGACCTCCTTAATAGTGGAGGCCGCTTTTTGGATATCTTCTAATTCCGGAAAATATGTGGTTACTTCAGTATCCATATTCATTCTTTACATAGTAATAATTCATCTGCCAGTCTGAGTCCATCAAAGATTACACAATACACATCTCAAAAAAACTTCAACAGACCCAGCTAGACAAATAAACTTTATATTATACTATTGGCTTCATCGCAGTCATCGAAGCTCTTAGTCTCGAACCTACAACTTCAATTGGATGATTTCTCAAAGCCGTATTAACTTCTATTAATTTAGCATTATCTACACCGTTGTTTTTACCAGCGTCAAAAGCCTTTCCTATAACATCAGTGTCAATCTTTTTCATGAAATCTGCTAATAACGGCTTACATGCATGATCAAATAAGTAACATCCATACTCAGCAGTATCAGAAATCACTCGATTCATTTCAAATAATTTCTTACGAGCTATTGTATTGGCAATTAATGGAGTTTCGTGTAAAGACTCATAATAAGCGGACTCTTCAATAATACCAGAAGAAGTCATGGCTTCAAAAGCTAACTCTACACCTGCTCTTACCATAGCAACCATCAATACTCCATTATCGTAATATTCTTGTTCAGAAATCTCAACATCTCCAGCTGGTGTTTTTTCAAAAGCTGTTTCTCCTGTCTCTGCTCTCCATGACAATAGGTTTTTATCTCCATTTGCCCAATCTTCCATCATTGTTTTAGAAAAATGACCTCCAATGATATCATCCATATGTTTTTGGAATAACGGACGCATAATATCTTTTAACTCTTCGGAAAGTTCAAATGCTTTTATTTTAGAAGGATTTGATAGTCTATCCATCATATTGGTAATTCCACCATACTTCAACCCTTCGGTAATGGTTTCCCAACCATATTGAATCAATTTCGAAGCATATCCAGGATCAATTCCTTTTTCTACCATCTTATCAAAGCAAAGAATAGATCCCGTTTGTAAGAGTCCACATAAAATGGTTTGTTCTCCCATTAAGTCCGACTTTACTTCAGCTACAAATGATGATTCTAAGACTCCTGCTCTATCACCACCTGTTCCTACAGCATAAGCTTTTGCTTGATCTAAGCCATGTCCTTGCGGATCATTCTCTGGATGTACTGCAATTAAGGTTGGTACTCCAAATCCTCTTTTATATTCTTCTCTTACCTCAGAACCAGGACATTTTGGTGCTACCATAATCACCGTTAGATCTTCTCTAACCTTCATTCCCTCTTCTACAATATTAAATCCATGAGAATACGACAATGTAGCTCCTTCTTTCATTAAAGGCATTACTGTATTTACCACTTGAGTATGTTGCTTATCCGGTGTAAGGTTAATTACCACATCTGCATTAGGCACTAATTCTTCATAAGTTCCTACTGTAAATCCATTCTCTGTAGCATTTTTATAAGACTGTCTTTGCTCTTTAATAGCTGCTTCTCTCAGTGTATATGAAATATCTAAACCAGAATCTCTCATATTTAATCCTTGATTCAGTCCTTGTGCTCCACATCCCACAATTACTATTTTCTTTCCTTTTAATGCATTTACTCCATCTGTAAACTCAGAAGAGTCCATAAATCTACATTTTCCTAATTGTGTTAATTGATCTCTTAATGATAGCGTATTAAAATAATTTGCCATTTCCTTCTTAATTTGTGGTTACTTCCGCTCTCACGGAAATCTATTTAATTTTGATTTTTAGTTGTTCTATTTTTTGTGTGTATTCCGCTTGAGGCGGATCGGGCTATTCGTTATATCTTTTCTAATGGTTCCCTTCGAGAGCCTCAGGGCACCCCTAGAAAAGGATGCCACTGCTATCCCTTACACAGTTTCTTCTACAAATTCTTCTAATATAGATGATATATGCATTTTATCCTTAGTTACTGCTATTCTTCCAGATCGAACAAATTGCATTAATCCATAAGGTTCTAGTTGATCATATAATTTTTCGACTTCTTTACGTCTTCCTGTTTTTTCCAGAACAAAAAACTCTGGAGTCACTGTGACGATATTAGCATTACTTTCTTTAATCACATTTTGTATTTGTCGCTCCTCAAATAATAACTTTGAAGCAACTTTAAATAAAGCAGTTTCCTGATAAATCGTTTCATCATCTTTATGATAAAACGCTTTGATAACTTCAATCTGTTTTTCGATCTGACCTACTAATTTCTTTACTTGTTCTTCAGTAATTTTTACAACAATAGTAAAACGAAATACATCTTTTATTTCAGATACAGAAGCGGTCATACTATCTAAATTAATATGACGTTTTAGGAAAATTGCAGAAATTCTATTCAACAATCCTATATTATTCTCAGTATATACTGATATGGTATAACACTCTCTCTCCATAACTAACATAATCTTATATCCGAAACCGACGCTCCTGTGGGTATCATAGGAAATACATTATTTTCTTTTTCTACACACACTTCTAAGAAATAAGGTTCTTCGGAAGCTATCATTTCTTTAATTGCACCTTGCAATTCTTCTCTTTTTGTTACTCTTTTAGCTGCAATATGATATCCTTTGGCAATAGTAATAAAATCAGGATTTACCATTTCTGTAGAGGCATATCGTTTATCAAAGAACAATTGTTGCCACTGACGCACCATTCCTAAGAAATCATTGTTTAACACTACAATTTTCACAGGAACTCTTGTCTGAAAAATGGTACCCAACTCTTGTATGGTCATTTGGTAACCTCCATCACCAATAATTGCCACCACTTCTCTATCTGGTGCTCCCATTTTAGCACCTATAGCTGCAGGCAAGGCAAATCCCATAGTTCCTAATCCTCCAGAGGTGACGTTACTTTTTGTTTTTACAAATTCTGCATATCGACAAGCGATCATTTGATGCTGTCCTACATCAGACACAATAACTGCATCACCTTTAGTTTCCTCATTAATTCCTCGTAATACTTCGCCCATTGAAAGTCCTTCTTTAGAAGGGTACAGCTCATCTTTAATTACTTTTTCGTATTCTACGGTATCAAAATCTTTAAATTCCTGCAACCAATTTTCATGGGTTTTAGGTGCAACTAAAGGAAGTATCTGTGCAAGGGTATTTTTAACATTACCCATTACAGCAACGTCTACTTCTACATTTTTATTAACCTCTGCTGGATCAATTTCAAAATGAATAATCTTTGCTTGTTTTGCGTAAGTTTCCAAATTACCTGTAACTCTATCATCGAATCGCATTCCGATAGCAACTAATAAGTCACATTCATTGGTAAGTTTATTAGGACCATAATTTCCATGCATTCCTACCATTCCAACATTTAGCGGATGAGCTGTTGGCAATGCTGATAGTCCTAAAATAGTCCAAGCGGCAGGGATTCCAGATTTTTCTACAAAATCTTTTAACTCTTCTTCAGCCTCTCCTAAAATCACTCCCTGACCAAAGACGATCATAGGTTTCTTAGCATTATTGATTAATTGAGCGGCTTGTTGTACTGTTTCTGGATCTGTTTCAGGAACGGGTTTATAGCTTCGTACACCTTTACACTTTTCATAGTTAAAATCCAGTTCACCAAACTGAGCGTCTTTTGTTATATCAATCAAAACAGGACCAGGACGACCTGAACGAGCGATATAAAATGCTTTGGCTAACACAGAAGGAATATCTTCAGCTTTGGTGACCTGATGATTCCATTTAGTGATTGGAGTAGAAATTCCTATAATATCCGTTTCCTGAAAAGCATCAGATCCTAATAAATGAGAACCTACCTGACCTGTAATACAAACCATAGGCGTCGAATCAATTTGCGCATCCGCAATTCCGGTAACAAAATTTGTAGCTCCCGGACCTGAAGTAGCAATTGCGACTCCGACTTTTCCACTAGTTCTTGCATACCCTTGTGCTGCATGCGTAGCACCTTGTTCATGTCTCGTAAGAACGTGATGTAATCTATCTTGAAACTTGTATAACTCATCATATACTGGCATAATTGCTCCACCAGGATATCCATAAATTAAATCTACACCTTCTGATAACAGGCAATGTATTACTGCTTCAGCACCTGTCATTCGACCAGAGGCTGTTTCAGTTTCTTTTTTTATTGTTTGCGTTTGTGTTTCCATTACGCTATATATTTTTCTTTCAGTTCGTACTGAAATGTTTTTTTAGAATTCATCTGTTACGCAACCCTGCGATGCAGATGAAACTGTATTGGCATATTTATATAAAACTCCTTTTTTAAACTTCAACGGCGGTTGAACCCAAGCAGCTTTTCTTCTTTCTATTTCTTCTTCTTCGATAGCAACCGTAATAGAATTTGATTCAGCATCGATAGTGATCATATCACCATCTTCTACCAATGCAATCAAACCTCCTTCTTGTGCTTCGGGAGTAATATGACCTACAACAAAGCCATGTGTTCCTCCAGAGAATCTTCCGTCTGTAATCAATGCAACCTCTTTACCAAGGCCCGCTCCCATGATTGCCGCTGTTGGTTTTAACATTTCTGGCATTCCAGGACCTCCTTTAGGACCTTCGTACCTAATGACGACTACATCTCCTTTTTGAACTTTTCCATCCCTAATACCATCATTCGCATCATACTCACTATCGAAAACTTTGGCTTTACCTGTAAAGCTCAAACCTTCTTTCCCAGTTATTTTTGCAACACATCCATCTTTTGCTAAGTTTCCAAACATGATTCTTAAATGTCCGGTTGCTTTAATAGGATTTTCTAATGGTTTTATCACATCTTGTCCTTCTTCTAAATCCGGAACGTCTAATAAGTTTTCTGCCAACGTTTTTCCAGTAACGGTCAAACAATCTCCATGTAATAACCCTTTCTTTAAAAGATATTTTAACACAGCAGGAATCCCTCCGATATCATGAACATCTTCCATTAGGTATTTTCCACTTGGTTTTAGATCTGCTAAGAATGGAGTTTCATCACTTATTCTCTGAAAATCTGCTAAGGTAAATTCTACATCTGCCGCTCTAGCAATGGCTAAGAAATGAAGTACAGCATTTGTAGAACCTCCTAAGATCGTTACCAGACGAACTGCATTTTCTAATGACTTTTTGGTAACGATATCCAAAGGTTTAATATCTTTTTCTAAAAGTACTCGCATAGCTCTACCTGCAGCGATACTTTCTTCTTCCTTGTTTTTACTAATAGCAGGATTTGATGAATTATACGGAAGTGACATCCCCAAAGCTTCGATCGCTGATGCCATGGTATTTGCGGTATACATTCCTCCACAAGCTCCAGCACCAGGAATTGCTTTCTTAATAACACTTTTATATTCTGTGTTCTCCATCGTTCCGGCTACTTTTTCGCCCCAAGCTTCAAATGCCGAAACAATATCTAGCTTTCGTCCTTCATGACATCCAGAAGCAATTGTACCTCCATATACCAAAATCGAAGGTCTATTTAAACGAATCATCGCCATTAATGCTCCAGGCATATTCTTATCACATCCAACTACTGTTACCATTCCATCATAGGACATTGCCTGTACTACGGTTTCCATAGAATCCGCAATAACATCTCTAGACGGTAATGAAAAACGCATTCCTGGAGTTCCCATGGAAATTCCATCACTTACACCAATCGTATTAAAGATTAATCCAACCACATCTTCTTCTCTTGTACCTTGTTTTACTAATTTGGCCAAGTCATTTAAATGCATATTACAAGGATTTCCTTCATAACCTGTACTGGCAATACCAACTAATGGCTTATTAAAATCTTCATCGGTTAGTCCAACAGCATGAAGCATTGCCTGTGCAGCTGGTTGGGTATCGTCTTGTGTAACTCGTTTACTATATTTATTAATACTCATCCTTATCTGAATGTTATTTTTTATCGATTTCTTATTTTTTTAACTTATTTATTAACATATTCTCATGTATCCAAATAAACCATAGTATAAAATTATTTCGTAATGACTAAACTGTTAAATTTAATTCAATAAGCTTACAACATCCAACCATTCACAAACCATCATTTTATACTGATTTACAGATACTTACACTTAATCTATTTACAATCACTACATATCATATTTTTATTTTTTTAGTTAAAAAAAATCCCTTCTAATAGTAGAAGGGATTTTTAAATTATATATTCATAATACCCTTCTCACCCTGATATAATAATCACGATGTTGATAATAATTTGGACAATAATTACTTGTTGTAAATTCATTATTTTATTTATTCATAGAACTGGTTTAAAACAGTTCATAAAAAAATCCCTTTACGAACGTAAAGGGATTTTAGTATAAGTTTGTATCATATCATATCCCTTTACCAAGATGAAATAATCACCTCGATAATAATGACATTAATGATATTTAAATTTGTTTTTTTCATTTATGGGGATAAATATAGTAAAATTTAATATTGAAAAACAAATAGTTACGAATAGAAATCTTTAGTCTAATTTAAATAAGTTATTCTTCATACAGTAAATTACAAGCCCTACTCTTGTTTTTACTTGCAATTTTTTGAAAACTGCTTCTCTATAATTTTCTATGGTTTTAGGACTCAAATTCATCTCACCCGCGATATTCTTATACGTAAGTTCGGAACAAGCATACTTTAAAAAAGTCCATTCTCGATCAGTTAGTTTTTCAGCAAGATTTTCGGTAATCTTCGCATCTGCTTTTTCTGTATATTTTAGCGCAGTCTCTATCTTACTCGAATAATAAAACCCTTGTTCGATAACCATTTTCATAGCAAACTCGAAGTTCTCTGGATGGATATCCTTTAACAAATACCCTCTCGCTCCTGCTCTCAGCATTTTGATGATAGTTTCTTCATCATCTTCCATGGTTAGTGCCAATACTTTCTGCTCTGGTTGGTTTTCTTTTAACCACTGCATGGTTTGGATACCATCCATCACAGGCATTTTCACATCTAGCAAGATGAGTTCTGGTTTTTTTCTTTTATGCAGATAATATTGTGTGAGTTCTTTTCCGTTTTTTAGAATAGCCAAAACCTCATATCCTTCGAGGTTGGTTATAAGACTTTCTAGAGATTGAGCGAATAGAAGATGATCATCTACAATGACAACAGTCTTTTTCTTCATTTTCGATTTAATTTTGTTATACCTTATCTTCTTCTTTAAATGGGTACTGCAAGGTAAGCAATACTCCTTTATTAGGCTCCGAAATACAGTCTAAAGTTGCATTTACCAAAGCTGCTCTACTTTTCATATTTAATAATCCTGAATTAGCTTGCACCGATTCCATATCATACCCAACTCCATCATCTTTGATGGTAATTGCTAAATCATCTGGTGAATACTCCAGTTTCACCAATAGATGAGAAGCTTCTGCATGCTTTATGGTATTAGAGAAAAACTCCTGAACGATACGATATATGATAATTTCGTCCTTAGGATTGATAAACAACTCTTCTCCAGTGATAATAAGCTCTGGTGTTAGGAAATTTAGTTTTTTAAACCGATCTAACTCAACCTGGATAGATTTTATCAGACCAATATTCTGTATTACTTCGTGATTTAGGGTTTTAGAAAGATTTCTGATTTCTTGTAGACTATCACCAACCAAACTTCGGATATCTTGCACGGAGTCTTTGATCTTTGGTTCTAAATTGGTACTTAAAATATTGATTTGCATGACCGCGGTAGAAAGCAACTGACCAATATTATCATGTAGCTCCCAACTTACATTTTTTAGGGTTTGCTCTTGGATTTCAAGCTTAGAGTTTTGGAGCTCTTCATCAAAACGTTGTTTTGCTTTTAAACGTTCCAATAATAATTTATTCTTCCTCCTTTGAAATGCTACAAAGAATACGATACCAAAAATTGCGAAAAATAATATAATTATAGTAAAATAAACTATAAGTAAGATCTGTTCCTTCTGTAAAAGTTGTTCTTTTTGTAGCATACAAGAAATCCTATTGTATAGCAAGTATACATAAAAAAGATAGCACTATTCAAAATTATCTTTCTAATATCAACAAATTCTGGACTTTTTTCCATGCTATAATATTTACTATATATAAATAAAGGGGTTGATAATAGATGGAAAATTATTGAACCTAAAACAACATAAAACGGAATCATTTTATAAAAAATCAAAATCTTATCGCTTTGCAAAACTTCAAATAAATAAATAAATCCGAATATCATTACTAACATCGTACCAACTATATAGGTAAATGATGAAATTGATTTAAAATACACATCAGAAAAAACTAGATTTAGAATAGATAAAACTATATAGATAGTAATGACAATTTTTGAAATCCTCTTAAAAGTCTTCGTCTTATATTGTAAATTAAAATACCAAACGTAAAAGGAAAAATTTATGATAAGATATACGTTCTGCAACCAATGATTACTTTCAAACCAAGTTTCTTTAAGAAAAGGAAACATATCATAATAATAAATTAAGCCTGGTATAGTACCGATAGCTTCAACTCCAAAAGTTAACCATAAGAAATAAACAAAATACCGAGAATTTAATTCATCTCGGTATTTAGATATATAAAGCGTTCCTGCTACACATGCTGACAATTCAAACAACAAGTAAGAGAATAAAATAATCATGTTCTAGAAATTCTTAGGAGGAATGCCACTAGATCCGCTATTAAAAGCATCAATATCATAATTATTTTCATCATCACCACCATCTTTACCAGCTCCTGGACGTGAACCTGTAGGCGCAAAGAACAAAGTAGAATAACCACGACCCATTTTACATTTAGATTGCGAATATGAACCCATATAGACACGGATTCCTGGGTTTTTAATTCCTTGCTCCGCAGATTCTTGTTTTACATACGCCAAATATTCCTCTATCTCAGCTACAGTCCAGTGAAACTCGCGTGCATCTTCAAATCCTAAACTCTTTTGAAGACCTTTCCCTCTTTTTTTACACCAATTATCATGAAGCTCTCTAGCCTCTTCTACTTTGATACACTTTTTGGGTCTTTGTACTTTTTTTGCCATAATATTTTGTTTAACGGGTTTATTAACGCTAATATATTCAAAAAACAAGATTATCCGCAAATACCCCTAACCTTTAGCAAACTTTGTTTACGGAAAAACCATAATTACAATATTTTGATTTTCAAATACTTAAACAGATACTATAAAATTCAGAAAAAATACACAAAGGGGGGTTTTCCCCCTATACCTCATAGGTGGTTTTACCCCTATCAACAACTTATACAAACTTAACAAACTTATAATCAGATTAACTTATAGCATAAAAAACCAACAACACATATACGCAACTCTATTTAACCAGTTAATTATTATAAAACTTCAAATCGAATGGAAAATTAAAATATTAAATATTGTATTGAAGCAAATCTACCTAAAAAGACGACATTTTAAATTTTACACTTTCGCCTACCCTTTTTTGTGCAATAACATTTATTGACTCCTCTGATAATTGAAAAATTCTTGGATATCCTCCTGTAGTTTGGCAGTCCCTCATTAAGACAATCAACCTACCTGAAGGAGTTAATTGAACCGTACCTGGTAACACTGGAACCGAAATCATAGAAGTTAGATTATTCCCCACTTCTTCATTCAATGAAATAGCCATTCGACTACTCTCATTAGAAATAGTAAAATTCCTCATTAAAATAGATGTCTTTTCGGTATCACTTAACAGATCATATTCAGGACCAGGATACACCTCTAAAACTTCTTGATCGAGCCAATCACTTTCGATTTTCACCGAAGATAACGATGTCGAAAATCCACAATAAATCCTATACGATATCTCATCAGTTTTAACCAACTTTTCTGAAGCTGTAATATTTTTATATTGCGACCTACTATTCAAAACACGATTCGTACAAAATCCATTTTTTATTCCTACATAACCAAAAACACCTTTTGATATATTTTTTAGCCTTAAAACATCTCCTTTATTTACTATTAAAGGTTGATTAAATTTTACAGGTTGATCATTCATATAAGGATCACATATTGCACCTGTGAGAACTATTACAGACTCTTCATAAAACTTTAAAATCGGCGGCATTATCATCCACTCTATAACCGCACAATTCTCATCATTACCTAACAAAGCATTTGCTAACTTAAAAGATCTTTTATCCATAGCACCACTTTGTGGAACTCCATATTTTGAAAATCCGAAACGACCTCTATCCTGAATCGTCGTATACATTCCAGAAGACAAAATCTCTACCATAACAATTAAAAATATTCAGGAATTAATTGATAATTTTCATTAGCAATGGATAAACCTATATCGTTATATTCATCTACTGTTACCGATATAAACTTTATTCTATCATCGGGAGTAGCAAAGCAACAAGGATCCGAATTGACATCGAAAAAAGACAAAGGAGTTCTACCAATTACATGCCAACCACCTGGACTATTGGATGGATAAATTCCAGTTTGATTTCCACCAATCGCCACAGATCCTTTTTCTACAAAACGACTAGGATTCGATTTTCTTGGAGTTATCAATTTTTTATCAAGACCACTCAAATACAAAAATCCTGGTAAAAAACCGATAAAATGAATTGCATATAATGGAGTAGTGTGAAGTGAAATAATCTCGTTAACACTAATTGATTTTTGATCAGCAAACGAAACAATTTCCGGACACACATTTTCATCATAGCAAACGGGTATATTCCACAGACGTTTTTTTACACTCTTTTTTAAAACCTCTTTAGAAACCAGTGATTTTAGTTCAAAAAACCTATCATAGATATTCTCTATAGTGGATACATATAAAATTAATAACGAGTTATATGATAAAATTACTTCAACAATTACTTTACCGTAAAATTCCTCGATAGATTTTTTATAAAAAATCAACAAATTCAGCAAATTTTCATCAACTTTTACATCGGTTTGAATCAAAATTGAATTCTCACTGTATTGTTTATAGTCAAATTTCACATCAGAATTCTTCATTTTAGCACGTAATTTTTAGCTGTCAACTCCTTATATATATACTTCAAAATTTCAACAGATTTTGGATTATCACCATGCACACAAATTGTATCAAAAAAAACATCCACTTCTTCTCCTCCGATTGTTTTTACTTTTTCTTCAGAAATCATTTTCCAAACATGATTAAAAACTTTTTCAGGATTTTTGATCACCGCACCAACTTCGGATCGCGACACCAATGTTAAATCATCATTATAATTCCTATCTGCAAAAACCTCATGTTTTATCTCAAAATCATCTTTGTAAAAATAAGAAATAACAGAATCTTTTGGCGATATTAATAATAAACTTTTATCTATATTTTTAACCGAATCAACAACAGCTTTAGCAATACCTTTATTTTTTACAGCATCATTATACAATGCTCCATGTGGTTTTACATGATGCAATATCGCACCTGCTTGTTCGGTAAACTTTTTAACTTTCAAAATTTGATCGGTCAATGTTTTGACTAAATCATCATGAGAAATTTCCATAGACACTCTTCCGAAATTTTCTCGATCAGGATATGAAGGATGTGCTCCAATTTTTACATTATACTGTATAGCTAAATCTATTGTTTTTTTTATCCCTTCGTCATCACCTGCATGCACACCGCAAGCAACATTACACCACGAAATAAATGGCATAATTTGATCATCAAATCCTGCCCTTTCTCCCACATCTGCATTCAATAAAACTTTTTTCAAATTCTTACATTTTATAAAATTATGTCTTACAAATTTATTATCACTTTCCAAATACCTCTAAACCCTAAAAAGCAAGTAACACACACTATCAAAATACCCATTATATTTTGCAGTTTAGAATTCGTAAAATTCCCCAATAATTTTTTCTGATTCATTACCCATAAAAGAAAGATCGCTACGATAGGTAGTAAGACTCCATTTGCCACTTGAGCAAACTGAATAATAACAATAGATTTGATACCAAAAGATGAAAATAAAACGCCTAAAAAAAGGATAAACATCCAGACCATTCTAAAGCGTTTACTCTTCAATCCATCCTCCCATCCAAGACATCCTTTCACCACATATGCTGCTGCTAAAGGAGCTGTGATTGCAGATGTAATTCCAGCTGCAAACAACCCAAGCGATAGGACATATTTTGCCATTGACCCAAAAACAGGTTCTAACCCTTTTGCCAGATCAGCTGCATTATTTATTTCTGATTGTTGAATTGCTGCTCCTGCCACAATGATTGCCATCGAAACCAATCCTCCAAGTACTATTGCTACTACAGTATCCCTTCGTACTGCTGGTAAGTCATCCTTTGACTTCCATTTTTCGCTTACAATAGAAGCATGTAAAAACAGATTATAAGGAACCACAGTAGTACCTATTAATCCAACTATGGTAAGGATCTTATCGGAAGAGAGATCAGGTATAAACCCTTTTACCAAAAGAGATATGTCTGGTTTTGTTACCATTGCTGCCATGATGAATGCAAGACTCATGAATAGTACTAAAACGATAAGGCTTCGCTCTAAAATCTTATAATTTCCTATATACAGCAGTAAAAAAGCGACAATTCCGATCAAAACACTGACATAGTTAAGCGGTATACTTCCAATCTGTATCGTAGGAGATCCTATGATCGTAGATACTCCAAGGACACCTCCACTAATGTTTCCTGCTTCATAAGCGGCATTTCCTATAAAGATTGCGGATAGCATCAATGCAATAAGTATCCAACGAATAGCTTTATTTGCAAACTGAGACTTCACTATTTCACTCAATCCTTGTTGCGTTACCAGTCCTAATCGCGCAGACATTTCCTGTAAAACAACACAAGCTACAATCGATAATACCAAAGCCCAAAGCAAGGTAAAACCAAATTGTACTCCAGCCATTGTGCAGACTGTAACGGTACCCGGGCCAATAAATGCAGCAGTTACTAAAGTACCTGGACCTATTTTAGGAAGCCATTTGATCATATAATTATAAATTAGAATGTTAGTAGAACAATGAACATTCGCTGAGAACATTCATCTATGTTTTTAGTGCTATGTTACTAGTCTATTTTTGAAGCGCGTAAATGGCAAAAGACCCAAGCCAATGACCTCCTTCATAACTATCTCCAACAAGGTTTGGTAATGAGTAGTTGACATGCTTATTTGCAATATTCACAAGATGTTCATACTCTGGATATTGATTTGCTAAACCATACAAAACCCATGCTCTACTAAAATTAAGTCCATCTAAGTGTACAAGTTTACCATCTGTTCTATCCGAAACCTCTCCTACTGGAATATCAAAATCCTTGTTTTTAAGTTGCGGCATAAAATCTTGAACCCAAGCATCAAAAGATGATTTGGATAAAATCTTTCTCATAATATCAACTTCTTCTAAACAAGGAGACAAAAAATCATATCCACTAGGTTCCCAACTTATCGGACAAGAGGTATCGTTTGTGTAAAACTCTTTTGCTCTTTTGGTTATAGCTTCTTTTAAAGATTGATGGTCTAAAGCAACCGCAAAATCGTATGCAAATGATAATCCAAAAGCAGTATTCGTATGCTCTCCTACTCGTATTGAGTATTTTAGTTTTGGTAGAAAATCGATGTATCGCTGGATAATAAGATCAGTAAGCGGTTGTAAATTCGTTTCTAATTCTTTAGCGACAGGATCATCCCATGAATGAATTTCTTCTGCTAATTTTAGCAACCATGCCCAACCATATGTTCGTTCATAAGAAGTATTGTGTTTCCCTTCAAAATAGACAACTTCTGCTTCAATATTCTTTTTAGAAATATTGGCTAAGAGCCTTGTTTTAATATCTGCAGCGTTTTCGAAATCTGGGAAGGATTTTAGCAACTTTACCAAGGACCAATGCCCATGCACCGAAGAATGCCAATCAAAACATCCGTAAAAAGCAGGATGCAATGCACTAGGTTCTCCGATATCTTCCTTACCGCCTAAGGTTTGCCCTAATTTATTTGGATATTCCGTATTGATACAAGCCAAAGGTAATTCTAATAAGGAAATCGCCTGTTTCTTGGTTAATTCTAAAGGTTTTTCAACAACTACTTTAATAGTATCCGATACTACCGTTATAGGTTCTTTTACGGTTTTTTCGGATGAAGATTCAGAGGGATTACAAGCTAATATTAGTATTGAAAAAAATACTACGATTAATCGATTCATGTGCCAATATTTTTAATTCTTGATACCCTGACTATTGGAATATATTCTGGTATCCAAAGACGATTGTTTTTAAAAATATTGATTTCCTCTTTTTAATCTATAGGATTGTTAATAACATGAATAAATAGTTCATAAACTATTAAAAATCACTTTATATAGTGATCATTTTACCTTCTTTTAAGTATTCTTTTTTCACACCCTCTAAAATAGTTTCTAAGAGAATTTCAGAATGTTTTGATGCGGCCGTCTTTAGACAAACATATTGTATCACATTCATAATGTTTGCTCCTGTAAGCGCATATTTTTTAGAAATCTCTTCGAGAGAAACATCATTGGCTAATGATACTTTATAAGGAAGGTTATTCTTCCACAATTCTAGTCGCTCTCTATAAGATGGATTCTCAAACTCTATAATAGATTGAAATCTCCTTGTGAACGCAGTATCGATATTATTTTTGAAATTAGTAGCTAGAATTACTAGACCAGGATGTGCTTCGATCCTCTGTAATAAATAGGATACTTCTTGGTTTGCATATTTATCATGAGCATCTCTAACATTAGTTCGTTTTCCGAAAATAGCATCTGCTTCATCAAAAAATAAAATCCATGATTTATTTTTAGCCTTATCAAAGAGTTTGGATAAGTTCTTTTCTGTTTCTCCGATGTATTTGGAGACTATCATGGAAAGATCTACACGATATACATCTGATCCAGTATACTTTCCTAACAAGGTTGCTGTAAGCGTCTTTCCTGTTCCTGGAGGTCCCGAAAACAAAATACGATAACCAGGTTTGATTCTGGATTTCATATCCCATTCATTTAGCACCATCTCATTAAAGTTAAGCCATGATTCAATCTCTTTTATTTGCTGTAAAGTTTTAGATTGTAATACTAAATCCGTCCATTCTAATTGAGTTTCTATTCTTTCAGCAGGAAAATCTTTACTCATCGTAGGTTTCAATATACTTCCTGTGGTAAATAGTGCTATATACTCTTCATCTAAAATCAAGCGCCCACTCATTCTGGGTTCTCCCATTGGAATGGAATCTAAATAAAGGACTCCTTCTTGTTTAAAAAGATGATCTTCGTGAAACATTTCAGTCAATGCTATCCTCTTTTGAATATCATTGCCTCCTAAAATAAACTGTACTGTTTCTCCAGTAGGGATGATACCTCTATGGTTTTTACCTTTTATTCCACCAAATTCTGGTAATTCTCCTCCATTTGGTAAAAAATCAGAAATGATAGACGTAAAAAAATTAGGCATAAGGTGAGGAACAACTGCCAGTAACAACGTGATTACCTCATCCTGTGATAATTGCTTAACTCTAGCAAACTCCGAAAATAACGAATCATCTGAAATGATCTCGTGAAACCTGGGAAAAACAGGAACATCATTTGTATAGCTAT
Source organism: uncultured Aquimarina sp. (assembly GCF_947492115.1). NCBI lineage: Bacteria > Pseudomonadati > Bacteroidota > Flavobacteriia > Flavobacteriales > Flavobacteriaceae > Aquimarina > uncultured Aquimarina sp. The sequence continues at coordinate 516,129 of NZ_CANLMM010000004.1, read as the reverse complement.
CTTTTAAACGATACGCTATTACTTCTCTTAAGTAAGACAACTTACTATCGAAATGTGCGGTGTTTTGAATTAATGTTTTTGTCATGTTTTTTTACACTAAAGGTTCTATTGAAAATACATCTATTTTAGATCTTCTAAAGCTTCTTGTTCTTTTCATTACTGCAACACCATTCCTAGAACCTTGGTGATTTGTATTTCCTTCTATAGTCTCAATAACATCATTATCTACATTAATGATCACTCCAGTATGCGTCCAATCCAATCTCGATTTTTGAATTAAGAAGATATCTCCTGGCTTTATAATCGTTGGATCTTGTCGAATCTTTTGATATCTGGATAACAATCCTTTTTCTAATCCTGTATTTCCAACAGTATCGCAACTGTATGTTAAGGGCATTAAGGTTTTAAAATTTTTACCCAAAGCACTTGCAGCCTGATCCAAAATTGCCTGTGCAAATCCCATACACCAAAACCATAAGGAACCATCATTTCCATCCATATAACTACGTACCCAAGGACCACTATTAGATTCTCCATTAATCGTTAACTCAAAAGGATGTTGATGTAAATGGTTTTCTGCAACTTCTACCATTAAATCTCGTAGGTTCGTGCTTAGTAATGGTTTTTCAAAAGCTTCTTTTAACCCAAAACACAACTTGCTAAACAATTCTTGGTCTACAATTCCAGTAGTTTCGAGATTATGGAATCTCTGGAAATTCTTCACTGCTCTTTCTGTTGCTGGACCAAAATCACCATCAATTTCTGTAGCGGTTCCACTTCCTGGATTAGGAATCGAAAACAGCGTTAGCCAAGATTGAATTTTCCTTACTTCTTTCCTACTATTGTCAACTCCTCTTCTTTTCTGAGTTGTTTTAATAACCAATTCTTTTTGATATGCTGTTTTTTTCATTGTAACACACTTTAGTGAATAATTGAGATTTAAACATTCAGATTTGGCTCGGTAATTTAGATCCTAAATTTACTTTTAATTAACTGATTTTAAATAGGGTTAAAAACTAATCTTTAGAGGGGTTTTTACCTGTGCTCTTTATGCCAGAACCTTTAACTAAAAGTTGTTACTCTTTGTCAGAACATTTATCATTGCCTAGAACACTTATTGCTCTTGCATACACTTTGGCTTTTAAAGCTGCTCTTCCTAAGAATTTTTCTTTTTCTTTTAATTTATTAATATCATTACCAGCGACCCAAGAGGATTCTGGCCCTTTTCCTTGAAATGATGGGTTCCCCTTAACATTTCCCGAAACAGCTACTCCACCTGCCATATGCATATATGCCGCAGAAAAAAGAAATGTAAATTCTGGATCTGAAGCTTTAGTAACATCTTTTTTAATAGCTTCGGATGCTCTATTAATTGTTTTTTTATCTTCTTCTGAAATTTTTTCATTTTCCAACAACGCATCGAGATATGCGAGCACTCTTACATAACCATCTCTATGTGTAGTATGAAATGCTCCTCTGCCTCTAAACTTTTCACCACCTCTATAATTAGCCATCCATTTGTTTTTAGTCTCTGTAAGACTCATAAGGTTATTGCTTTCTCCTGCTGCATGTGCAAGATATACTGCTTGAGCCTTGATAGTATCTATTCCTAATATCCTAAATGCATTATTAAGGTGATCAGCTACCTTATTATCTTTTAAAAATGAGAGATATTCCTCTTCACTTCTTAAGCACTGATTATTTTCAATTTCTTTACAAGTACGCCCTTGTTCATTCGTTTTTAACTGATCTAGAAGATCACCATCTTTAAAAATTGTGACCAAGTCAGTTTCAGAAATTACTTGACAAGGTTTTTCATCGTTTTCATTCCACTCGCTTGCACTTTTAAAAGTTTTATTTTTTTGGGTTAGAACTTCTATCATTTTCTTTGGAAGAATTCCATTTCCAATTGCCTTTACTATTAATCGAAAAATATTTATAATAGCATTCTTACCTCCTTGAGATGTTAAAGCATGAATCTGTTGCACTAATATATCTTTCCATTCTTCAAAAACTTCCTTTTCTTCTTCTGGAACTGTATAAGCGCTATTTTTGTCAATATTGTTAAAAATTACCTGAACCTCATAAGGCATATGGTTATTCCCTGAAAATGTATCTTCATACCATTCTTGATTTTCTTTTTCTTCTGCTTCTGTTTTGTTTTGGATTATTGGAGTTTTCAAAAAAGAAATTGGATTCATCTTTTGAGATGATGTATTATCGATTGTAACTTCTGATTCTACGGTTTCTTCTGGCCTATTAACATCTATTTTGGGCTGAATAAAAGTCCTGCCTTTTCCAAAAATTGATTGCTGACTGTTATATTTATGGGTTATATGTTGGTTTCTATCTTTGAACATATGCCTTGTTTATTTGGACCTTTTTTTTATAATTGGAACTGTAAACTCCAAATAGATTTTATTCAATTCTTCAGCTATTGGTTCTAATATGCTTATATTCTCCTTAGTCCAAGAAACAGCGACATCCTGAACTTTGTCCATTAAATCAATTAAATTTTCTAAATGTTCTTCTTGGGATATCTGGTCATTTTTAAGTAAAGCTTTCTTTTGAAGAATTTCATAAATTTCATTTTTATATTCATCACTAAAAAAATTGATCGCGTTGTAAAAGTCAATTTTATTTATTGGTGAACTTAAAAACCAATTAATTCCATTACACTCAATTTCATCAAATGTGACATAAACAAAGTACAACAAATGATATCCCTGATTAACACCATCTATAGGGGTATAATGCTCATTAAAAAATTTAAACAAGGTTAAATCTATTTCAATCCTTTCTAGTCCTGTAATATTGAAACTTTTTTTCATTATGTATTGCTTTCAATTGATTGAATTATTTGATAATTATATTGTGCGTTTAATGGTCTATTTCCACTAATTGCTTGCCTCAAAACAGATTCAGACCTACTCTCAATATTAAAAACAACCCCATTTATTGTAATTTCTTGACTATCTGAAAAATCTGCTGAAATTAATCTCGCCAAAGCACTGGCACTTATTCCTTTTTGATTTTTTAGAGCTGTTACTGCAGTGGTTGTGTAGGTGCTATTAATAGAATTCAAAATATCTATCTTACTTTGTAAACTTGTAATATCACTTTCATTAGATGAACTATTTTCGAATAACTGGATAGTTGCATTTTGATAAGCTTCATCGTTATTATTTAAAGCTCCTATTATTTGTTGTAAGTATTCGATAACATTAGCAATTGTTCTTTCGGTAGATTCAGAAAAATATCCATTAACCAAATCAGTTACTGTTGATTTACTCCTACCTCCATTAGTTAAGTAAGATTGATTACCACTGGATATTCCTAGTCCTGATAATTCGCCAGAAGCTTTATTCAATACGATTTTAATAGAATTTGGATCTCTTGCTATATCTAAAGATTCTTCAAAGGTAAAGGTTCTATTATCATGAATCTTTTCTCCTTCTGTAAACCCATCCCCTGTTTTCTCTAAATATCCTGCGTTTATTGTCAATTCAGTAGGGAAATTTCTATAAAGTTCATGATAATCACTTTGAGTTTCTTCTGATAAAGAAGTAAACTTTTCATGAGTAGCATAAATACTTGGTACTCCAGAATAGTATTCAGAAACGGTTACTTCAAAAAACATAATTTTCTCATCATTAATTTGATCAAGAATAGGTGTTTCTATTTCTGGCAAGTATCTATTTCGATTATCTCTGGTATGAGCAGGAACTAAATTCCAAAGTTCAGCAGGTCCATGCATCCCATCATGTAATAAGTGAAATCTAATCCAATACTGTGAATCCCATCTTCCCTCTTGCTCCCTAAAAATATAATCATATGCCCTAACTAGAGACCAACCTTGTATTTCAAGTCCTCCAGGAGTTTGTCCAGTAGTATTTCCTCTTACATTAGTAAGCGGATAAGCCCTGACACTGCCAGCTCTACTTCCATTCATTTGATGAGTAACATTAGTAGGAGGAGTTTCAACTTCTTTAGGTTCGCTATGAACATTCCTTTGTACATAGTTATAATTCCATGTATCACCTCCATCGGTAACAGATGTAATATCAATTATGGAAGCGTGATTAGTGTTCACATTATTTTTAATACCTTCTGCCTCTTCCGCGGTTACTTCTCCTTCATCTAATTCTCTTTCACTTTCTGTTCCAATTTCTGCCAAGGCTTCTGAAACCGGACCACTAGGCGTCTCTTCTTCAGCTTCTTCTTGATTACCATTTCTTCCCATCACTCTATCCAACAATGCCATACCGGTATCTACGGCTTTGTTTACCAACCAGGTTAATGCTTCATCAATTAACGCTCTTACAGATCCTATGATTTCTGCTATTCTAGCTCCAATGCCTCCTAATCCTACTTGATTTGCTAAAAAACCTATTACCACTGGCATGGATTGTCCCATAGTACGTTCCAAATAATCCGCAGCAGTAGCCACATTTCCTCGTGCGATATCTGCCACTCCATTTACGAAAGAGTTGATCACCTCTAGCATTTCTCTTAAATACTGAATAAAACTCTGAACCGCATTGAAGAAAGCAATTGCTCCATTCACTACTGCCATAATTCCAGTTGGATCTAGCATGCTTAATAATCTGGTCGTAACTTGGGTAATGATTCTGGTCATTACAAAGTTTTTCACTGCATCAATTACTACGTTCCACAGATTACTCAACTGTTCCTGAATCTTATCCCAAATTGCTGCGATTCCGCGTTCCTGTACATCTTTAATAAAAGTCCAAATTCCTTCCAGTGTATTAATTGCCCCACGTATTCTGGCTACTCGTTCTGGGCCGATGCGAGGATGTTCAGCTAGTTTTTCCCAAATACGTTCCATAGAAAGCCCTAAGACCTCCAATACCCAACTGATAACACCTTGTAATGAAAAATCTGTCAATTCCGGTATTCCAGCATCTCTTAATTCTCGCATTAACCATCCCATTACTCCATTGATCAAATGAGTAACGATGTTATCAAAGAACTTTACAAACCCTTCCTTAATCGCTCTCAGTATATTCTTAAGGAATCCAATAGGGTCTCTTTTGATATCTTCGATAGCCTGTAAGGATCTGGTAATGATATTTCCAATTAAATCGAACGGGAAATTCATGATTTCCAAAATCCCTACGATTACAATTCGAACTATCTCTGCCACAAAAGCAATAAGTCTACCGATAGGTTCTCCGAATCGTTCTATAATCCTAACAAACGCATCTATAGGATTTAAAAGATCATCTATGGTGAAAGAATTCCAAAGATCCGTAAATAACTGAACGATATACTGTGGAGTCATGTTTAGGGTATCTACTGCCGCTTGGATTTCTCCAACAATTCTGGCAATAGCTCCTGTTTCTTCCATTTGAGCATATTGTGCCTCGCCTCCTTCCATCAGACTCATAAAACCACGGATAAGGTTTGGCACTGTTCTAGGAACATGTTCATCAGTGAAAGGATCTTTACCTATAATAACTTTTACCAATGAGAATCCTCTGGTTTCATTGGCTACAGAAGAAAGCCAACTCAACAATGCTTTCTTAATAAGCTTTAATACTTCGATTGCTACTGTAGATGCGAATGCCCATACTCTTTCCAAGAATCCTGTAACTCTTCCTGATAAAGCAGTAAGGTTTGCCGAAATCTCTGTCAGGTTTGCAGGACGAATAGCCTCCCAAGCAGCATTGATCAATCCTCTTAACTCTCCTAACAAAGACATAAAAGTTCCTACCTGCGTATCTAACCAATCGGCAGTTTCTTGTAAGGTGCCTCGCTCTCGCATTTGCTCTAGCTCCGTTTCCTTACCAATGAGCATTAGAAAGTCTTCTAAAATTTCTACAGTGGTAGCCGTTACTTCCTCATCTCTTAATGGATCATAATGAATAATCTTTTTTATCAGAGACCAAGCTTGGTTTTCTGCTAAAATAGGTTCAGCCACATCAATCAAAGCTTCTTTAATCCAGTCTATGATTTGATCTACTAGCGAACTAGCAAAAGTGGTGACTCTATCCACCAAATCATTAAATTCTTCTCGTAATGCACCAATAAATGAAGTTGCAGAATTATTCTCCCAAGTTTCCTCTACCAGATCTAAAAGTGCTCGTGTAGTGAGGTTTAATTCACTTAACTTTCCTGTAACCCAATCAAAAACTCTCTGAAGAATTGCATACTCCTGTAACTTATCGAAAATTGCTACTCCAAATGGTACTAAACCTATGAGCCCTCTTAAAAGGTTTGTCGGTGTGGGTTCTACTCGCTCTCCTCGTAAAGGGTCGTATTGTATAATCACCGTAAACAACAAATAACCAGGTAGGTTACGCGCGTTATCCAATATCCAATCCGGTATCCAATCTAAGAATGATCCTTGAACCATTTTGGGAGCAGATGTTACTTCTACTGGCTTTTTTCTAACCGTAGATGCTCCTTGTTGTACTGTATGCGTCAATTCGTGCGCAAGTAAATGCTTTCCAGAATTGGAAGAAGTATCAAATTTACCTTCATTGAAATAAATATCATTACCATGTGTAAAAGCTTGCGCTCCCAAATCCTGACTCATTTGTTTTGCATTCGAATCAGTATGCACTCGTACATTATTGAAATCTCTACCAAAACCTGACTCCATTTGGGTCTTGGTATCTTTTGGCAATGGTGCCCCACTTCCTTTGGAGCTATGTAATCTAGATTCTATTGAGCTATCTGTTACTGATGCAGCTTGGGATTTCAGCTGTACCAATTGTACATCTTCTTCTTCCTCCTCTTTTTCCTGAATCTCCTCTTCCTGTTTCTGAAGTTCTGTTACGACATTAGTACCTTCTGCTTTTGGCTGTATCTGATTTTCTGGCAGTTCTCTGCTTTGGATTTCTTCTTCTGATTGTCGCTGAACCAAAGGAGTTACGGTATCGCCTAAAGATTTTTGTTGAACCTCATTATCCGTCAGTTCTTGTTTCTGAACATCCTCTTCTTGTTGTTTTTGTACTTGCGGAACTGGACTAAAAAAAGAACTACTTTGATCATTCCCTTTAGCAACAACTGTATCAGCAACTCTATCTGCTTCTATTTCATACTTATCACCAGGCTTACCAATATTCAACTTTGGTTGAATAAAAGCATTATTCGCCTTATCCTTTTGGAAAAGAGAAGTATTGCTAGATTTAGCGCTGGTAGTATTTCTAGTTGCCGTTGTAAACATGTTACTCTATACAGATATCTACTGTTATATCGATGTTTTAGTTTTTGACCTTTAAATTCCCCAAAGCTTTTCTTTTTATGATTTCTTTGGTTCCTACTAGTTCTTTATCAACTTTTAACTCATTTATCTTAGCATTTAAAGCATTGGTATCTATATCATTGCTGTTCATATTCTGAATTCGTGCTAACTGTTTTAACTGCTTTGCCTGAGCAGTAATTTTTGATTTTTGAGAAGCATTGACCGATGGATCTTTAGTTATTGACGTACTTTCTGAATCGGTTCTCTCTTTTCTCTCTTTCTCTATTTTAATAGCCTTATTAGCATATTGCACAGCTTCTTTACTGTTCCCTAACAACAATTTTGCTTTGCTAATCTCTATAATATCTTCTGGAGAATGAGCTCGCTCTTCGAGTTTTTCAGTGAGCTTTTCTAAGTTTTGTTTTGCAATAGTATCTTCAGGATTATTAATGTATTCTTCCTGATACTTCGAAAATGCAATTTTATCTGATGAGATTGTTATTTCTTTTACACTTGGATATCCTATCATTAAAATAGGAATTGGAAAGAACAGTAGTAATTTTTTAATCTCTTCTTTTTTGATAATATAATACACCAATCCAGCACTTAGAATCAGGAATAAAAAAACACCTAGTAACAACAGTACCAGTTCATAGAGATATAAATCATTTAATAATGCTTTCATGATGGTTAGTTTCAATTATTATTAAAAAAGTTACTTTACGAAAGAGCTTGATCTCATGGTTTTAATTTCCTCTGGAGTAAGTTTTTTGGGATTTGAAGCTGTGGAATGCATTAAATATGTATTATCCGGAACGACATGTGTTCCTCTGTTTAGCAGTACATGTCCCATTTCATGAGATACAGTATTATTTGTTCCTACGTTACTAACTACTACTCCTAAAAGTCCTGTTCCTGTGGCTGGCCAAAAAGCTTCTCCTAAACTACCTGCACTCAATTCTTTCACAAAAAACAAGGTGATTTCTCCAGATTTTTGATTTAAAGGCAACAATGCTTTTTCTTCATTGGTAGGACTCGTAGGGTTGGGATATTCATCTAAAACCAAATCATTACCAATAATCAGTTTTGATATAAAAGTTGGTAAACTGATTTCTTTTCCTTTCTTTACTTTAATATTGGCTTGATGATAGACCTCATTATTTGCATAATTAATAGCGCTTGAAACGTTTCCACTACTACCTTTTACATGAACCACATTCAGCGTTACAGTCTTTTGTTTAGGTTTCTTTTTCTTAGGTGTTGATGGTGGAACAGTATTAGGAATCGTGACTACTGCTCTTCTGTTAGGACCGAGAGATTTTGAAAATTGATTGGTCTCACCATTGGCAAAAGTTTTGATATTTGCCATTGGAATTCCTTGGGATCCATCTGACGGATTCATTAACTCTTCTGCAACCTTTTCTGCTCTATCGCAGGAAAGTCCCCAATTAAATGTTGGTTTCCCATCGATACTAGCAAAACCATCAATTCGAATAATATCTTTACCTCCAGAAGCATGCCAATTCATTGCCAGATTTGATAACATTGCTTTATCTGATTCTGTTAAATTACTACTTCCTACGCCATGATTAATGCTCATTTGCATTCCAAACGCACCATCATTAGCAACACTACACCCCATTCCTGATGGTGCATCTTTAGGATCATTCTCCAATTTATGCTTCTTTTGAATTTTCTTATTTACCATTCCACTTTGCTGAACGGTATGCGTTAGTTCGTGTGCTAAAAGATGTTTCCCTTCTTTAGAATCGGGATTGTATTTACCTTTATTAAAATACACATCATTTCCATGCGTAAATGCTTGTGCTCCCAATTCCTGACTGAGCTGAACTGCATTTGTATCTGTATGAATAGTTACATTACTAAAATCCGCACCAAAACCTGCTTCCATTTCATTTTTGGTATCTCCAGACATTCTATTTCCTCTGCCTTTACTAGATTTCAATCTTGCTTCTATCGAAGCGTTGGTCTTTACACCTGAAGAAACAGCATTCGGATTTGACTTCGCTTGTACGGATTCTTCCTCTTCCATCTTTTGTACACTTTCTTCACTTTCGCAATCATCACATTTGGACTGTACGGTTTCCTCCTCTTCCATTTTCTGAATAGCATCTTCTTCCTCTTTTTGTTGTACCGTTTCCTCTTCTTCCATCTTCTGAACAGATTCCTCCTCCTCTTTTTGTTGCACTGCTTCTTCCTCTTCCATCTTCTGAACGGTTCCTTCATTTCTATCTTTAAACATACTTCTTTGAACTAAAGGAGTTATTGTACTGGCTAAAGGTTTTTGTTGCACTTCTTCTTCCGAGCCCTTTTTCTGAATAGCCCCTTCTGTTTTGGAAGAAGGTTTATTTACTACTTGATCTGCCATTTTATCTGCTTCTACTTCGTACTTATCACCTGGCTGTCCTACCTTTAGTTTTGGCTGAATAAAAGCTTGTGATCCTTGATGCTGAACTCCTGGTTTTTTCTTTCGCTGTAATCTCATGCCGTATCTATTTATTACTTTATATCTAATTGTGTATTCTATTCGAAAACTTATAAAATCGTTCGACCTTTAGTTCTTTCTGCTTTTAAATTCACTTCGACAAGCTATGATTGAAACATTGTTTATATAACTATTATTCAATTCTATAGCTACTACTTCCCTGAAGGGAAGGTTGGGACGGGTGTTTTTCAACATCCTCCTCAATCCTCCTTCAAAGGAGGAAGTTTTGCCTAACCTTGAAAACAGATTTTGATTAACCTATTTATAGTACATATCTTAACTATCTTGTTTATGTTTTCACCATTCCACAAAAATCAGTTGATCGAACCATGGTAGTTTAATCATATTTAGATTCCATGGAAGTTTTTCTAATAGTAGGTCTTGAGTTTTACGCTCAATAATGATTCGATGTTTACCAGACTCTTGATCTAATAGTAACTTACCATCCCTTTTAATAAAGTTTTCTCTCAACCCATCTGCAGAAGTGTTCTTTAGCACCTGCCAATTTTGGATAACTGAATTCAGTAATTTTTCGCTTTCTTCTTTAAAACTTTTGGAGAGCTTTATATGCTTCCGAATTGGTTTATCTAATGGGTAGCCACATAGAAACTTTTCTAATGTTAAGTCTGTTTCCATCGGTTCTTCTTCTTTGGTAGCCAGATAGTGCAATAAATGGATTGCCAATTCTACTTTTTCTGGAACTATTGTCCCTACTTTATCTAAAAGTCCCAAAGCACAAAACAAGATTTTTAGATAAGGATGAAGCAAGACCAAACCTGCATTATGTATGTAAATAGCAAGATCTTCTATTTCATCTATTTCTTCTTCTGTATACTGAAATATTTGATCTTCGGCGATATCAATATTTTGTAAATTATTATCTACCTCGATGGCTAGTTGTTCATCTAATAATTCTTCGACAAAAGATTGTATTGCTTTTCGTGAACCAGCTTGTTTTTCTTTCACAAAGGTTGATAACTCCTTCGTAATTTCGACGATTAATTTCTTTAGCACCTTGTTGTTTATATTCTTTTTGAATTTATCATCGATGTGCTTTTCAATGTTCTTAGGCGAAAGTTTAAATACCTTATTTGCTTCTAGTGCTAATTTGATTTGTTTAGTACATACTTTCTCAATTATGCTTTGCAGTTCTGATAGTTTGATTTCTTCAGGAAGTAGATCCTTTTTTGTAAAATCTTTTAATCTTAAGTGTTTTTTGAAAAATTGAGAAACCTCTTTTTGAATAGTATTTTTTATAACAAAGTGATCAAACTTTTTAAATTCTTCGAGAAGTAACCTATTATTTTTATGCTTCTGAAACCTTATGATTGAATCCCAGAAATGTTCTCTCGTCTTTTGGTTTGTTAATGTTTTAGGAAAGGGAATATTATTTTTCCCACTACTGAAAATACTAATCAAAACCTCATCCGAAAATTGATATATCAATCTTTTTCGAACATTTGAATTTCCTATCTTTTCTAAAAGTTCCTTCTTAAAATTCTTCCTGGAAATGAGTGTATTTATCAATAATGGATCTTCTAATTTCTTTTCTGAATCCCACCAAGGATTTCTTCCTGTTTTTAAAAAATGGAAAAATGCATCTACATCACTTTTCTCTTTGGTAGTTCGTAAGAATGGAGCATCTTTTGTATTTAAAAACGCTTTATCATCCATATTCCCCAATTTTTTTTGAAATGCCTTGACAACATCCAACTGGAGTTGTACTTGATCTTTTACATTAGCACAATCAATATCTAGTCTAAGTGTATCGAATCGTAAGATTTGATCCCCAAATGTTTGTACACTATTAAAATAAGAGGTAATCGTAGGCAATAAACTATCTTTTAAAAACACATCTAGATGATCTTTGAGGTAATATGCCGTTTTAGTATCGGCCGTATTTACCTCAAAGAGTACTCTATTTATGATATGCTTGCTATTACCCATTACTTATAAAAGTTCTAATTGTTCTTTGATTCTCTCTTCTAAAAGAGGTTTGTCCGATACTTTTTCTAATGTGATTTCTAAAAATTCTTTTAATCTTCCATCAGTGTCTACAATCATTTGATTATTTCTAAACTCTTCTAATGCCCTTGTAATAGATGCCAATACCTCTTCTAATTCTCCTCTGAATTCTACGATTTGATCATTGGATTGACAGCATAAGATAGCATAGAACAATTGTATTTGTAGCCTGAAAATGTTGGTTAAAGCGTTAAATTCGAAACTATCTTGTTCTTCTATTCTTTTTAAAATTGCTTCTGCAGTTGCCGTAATTAGAGGGCCAAAACCGTTCCCTAGTTGATCATTGAACTTGCCTGTAATAAATGCATCCATATCCTCTACTACAGTTTTGTAAAGTGTGGATGTAGGCTCAAAAATGTTGACTCTTATTTCTTCGGATAAATCACTAAACTGTGGTAATTCTTCGAATCCTTTTTGGATAGTTCCTTTTGCATCAATTACACAATCTGTATCGATTACTTCTACTTCAAACTGAATATCATGAGAAACATCATGACTACATTTTCCATTAGTAATTGTTAATGTAACAGTTACTAAATTCTGATCATTTACCGGTAGTTTAAACTCGTGTCTTGGGTTTTCGTCTGTTCGGTTATCAGGCAATGTATTGTCTCCAAAATCCCAGAAATAAGTAACACCCGCAGGAAGGTTAACTCCTTGCACAGTAAAGTTTACTGAGGCTATCGTATTATCATTAGAATACCGTGGTTCAGAATTTTCAAAATCAAACTCTGGTCTTCTAAACACTGTGATTTTAGCATCTGTAATTTGATCATTTACTGTAAACGCTATTTCATTACCTAACAATTCTTCTGTCACTTGACTAGCATCAAAGAAGAATCGACCATCTATCTGTACTACTCCTCCATTTTGGCTTTCATCAACGCTTGCAGCCACAATTCCATCTGCCGGTACTACTTCAAAAGGAATTGGAGCAGTTTCATTATGTAGACAAATATGATCCACAGGTAATCGAAGTGAAACAGGTTGTTTAGGAATAATAAATGCTGTTGGAGCACAATCGGAACAACACATGTAGGGTAATGAAAAATCTGCTACCACTGTATTTTCTGTAACATTAGAAATTGGAACGGAAAAAAGGTCGTTTAGTCCTGTGAGATTAGCTACACTTAGTTCTGGAAGTATTGGATTTAGTGCTAAACTATTCGTATTTATATTCGTAAGCGGGTTTAACGTGATAGGATTATTTATAGTAGAAAAACTAAGTGGTGTAACTGCATTTGTCACAGGTGCTAAGGATAAAAACGTATTATTGGCTATTGATAATCCTTGTGTTTTGGTTCTCCCTCTGTATACCATTACAAAAGTTCCTCCTGGTTTTACACCTGCCTTATGCTCTAATCCAGAATTTTTTTCTACAAATTTTGACAATAGTTTTTGGGAAAGAACTTCTTCTTTGCGCTTTTGAATTTCATCTAGTAGTATTTCTATTTTCTCTGCTGCACAACAATTAATTGACAATTGATTTAACAACAATGCATATTGCTGTTCAAAACCTGTTCTTTGATAGTTTGATGCTTGCGAGTATAATAATCCTGTAGTTCTCTTTTTATAGGCTTCTACTTTTTCGCATAGACTCTCAATGGTGATCTTGTAATCATTAATTCGCTGCGGTTCCATTTCCTCTACACTGTTAGGAATATATCTAGTAGCTACTTTTGTATGCGCTAATATCTCTGCTGGCTGATCTATTGCTACTTCTTTTATTTCTGTTTCCCAAGCAGAAATAACAGGATCCTCCGCTATATCTTTTTTAATTACTGCGATAATATCCTCTGCAGAGCCTTCTGGTTTTTCTTTAAATGCTTTATCTATAAATTTTCCTAAAACATCTTCTTCTTTGATAATATTTTCCTCTACAACGGTATCTACATTATATACTGTTTCGAAACCTCCTATATTTGCAAAATTAGTCTCCAGAGCCAATGTATTTATAGAAGCAGTTCTACTAGTATCAAGTGCGATCGGAGCTAAAAAAGAACGCTCTTCAGCTACAAGTCCAGTATTATTGGTTTCAAAACTATTTACTCTGTAGTATTTATGTTTTCCTTTATCTTGTAAACTAAACCCTGAGAAAAATCTAGCCACACTTGCATTCAAACAATTTTGTTCCGCTCTCCAGGCTTTCAATACTGCATTAAGGTCTTCGAATTGGCATTTATAATCCGATAAATCTAAACTTTCTAAGGCTTCGTCAATACTTAACACTTTTATATCAAACGCTAACCCTTTTTCGGTTTTTATAGTATCTAGATCCTTTATTGCAGTGCGATAATCCTTTCCTAAATGACCTTCAATTCTATAGAAATCGTTTGTGTCAATATTATAATCTAAAGGGTTTTGAATAGCATCATTACTGGATAGATTCGAACTCCGATATCCTAAATTCTGATCTTCCTGGAATTTCTGGGTTTTTGTATAATTCCAATTTTGAATAAGGTTTTTAGAAGCACTGAAATAATAAGGTATTGATCTTTTGCTTAAATCTTCATCATAGTCTCTTGATGGTGTCACTTTTATTGCAGTAAAAGCGGATGGTGTAATTCGATACTCTTCTAACATATAGTGCATACGCAGAATTAGGTTTCGTATTTCTAACCATTTTTCTTTACCATTGGTAATAATTGATGAAGGGTAAAAACTATGTCTACATTCGAGATAACTTTCTTCAGAAACTAATTCACCTAATAAAAGATGCTTCGGAAATGCGTTTCTATTCGGACAACAAACCCATCTTAAATCGAATAATAAACATTTAATTTCTGCATAAGTACTTATCAAATCTTTTAAAAGGTCATATCTATATTGAATATCTATAGGAATATCATTTATACTAAAATCAAATAAACCATCTATATTATCAATAATACCTTTGATGCTATTTACTTCTAAAGAATCCGTATCTAATAAAGTTCTAAAATCCGTAAATAGACGAGTAATGGCTGTTTTTAAATCTGTTATGATAGAAGTACTTTTAATTACATCGTAATAGCTTTTCTTTAATCGGTAATAATTTGTTGTATTAGAGTTTTGAGAAATAACAGTATTACCAGAATTGTCTACTATGTATTGGTTTGTTAGGATAACACGTTTTACCGCTAATTCTGGAAGATTTATAAACTTCTTTGTGGTACTATGTTTGTTAAAGATTGGATCATTAGATTGATTACTAATTGTTTTTGCATCATTTTTAGATACTAATAAGATTCTAATGTTGGCAACTTGTTCTTGGCCTTGAGTATCGCAATCGGTAGAAGTACATGGCGTTTCTTCTTTTGCAAAATTTTCTAGATACAGCACAACCACTTTGTCGTTTATATCTTCTAATTCACTCAAGGCAAGGGATTCTGTAGTTTCTGATTCTTCTGTGGTGATCAGTTCATGGATGGTACTGATAGTATCAAATTTGCTATAATTAGCTTCACTATCTTCAAAAACTTTGATATGTGTATATGTCTTAGAAAGATACTTTAGCAAATCTCCATCTGTGGTTACTGCACATCCATCCGAAATGATTATAGAACTATTTTCTTCATACGAAACATCTAAACCACAGACGATTCCTACTCCACTTAAACAAATACGAGTAAGTCGATTTTGATCTTCGAAATATTCTATAATAGTATTTAATTGTTCTGCTGTCAATACCTGATCATCAACAAAAGATCGATATTGTGTTGTAATTTCTTCTAATCGTATTGTTGCCATGATTTTTCTTCTTTTTTAAAGATTCCCTATGTTGGTTCTTCCTAATATTATTTTGTTTCCTGTTTCTTCTGTTTCATCATTATCACAATCGTGTAATCTTCCTGTTTGATAAATTGTATTGGCCTTATTCATAGCTTCTATCAATTCATTTAAAGTAGCTCTATACTTCTCGATATCTGATTTGCTTTCTATAGTGGTATCACAATGTAATTGCTCTAAGAAGCTCTTATATTTGGTTTGAAGGTGTAGTATGTCATTTTCTTCATCTGGTACTAATCCTAAGGGATGTCCAATCCAACATATTTTGGCCAAAACATGGGCAGGTAGTTCTTCTCTAATCAATTGCTCGGCAAATCTTCTAAAATCTTTATCCCCAAATCTCTTCGTCCATCCTGGAAGTATGATCGAAACCCTAAAGGAGTATGGATCGAAAGGGCTGCATGACTTGCAATCTGTATCTATGCATACTGGCATAAAATTTTCTGGACTGGCATCGGGTTCTAATCCTGAAGGATCTTCAACATCAAATTGATCTAAATTATTCTTATCTGGTCTAAGCAGGATATGTTCTATGATATACATTCCTTCATCTGCGGTTACCTCTTTTATTAGTGTAATTAGAGCATCTCTCGCAGCTATCCCTTCTTCTTTAGTGTCTGTAAAAGCTATTCTTCTTGCAATAATCCAATCTTCATTCTCTGGATCATTGATATCAGGATTAATTAGGTTGAAATATGTCTGAGTACCATCTTCGGTTAACTTAAAGTTGTAATTATCTGGATTTTTAGCATAGTGATATGCTAAGAAAAGTTCTTTAAAAGCATCCTCTAAACTATGATAATGCTTACTGGAGGAAAGCAACACCTGACTTTCATTTTTAATCCTCCATCTGTATTCTGTTACACCATCATCATCGAGTTCTTCATAAACTTCTAAAAATTCGGAAGCTAAATCTCTTCTACTATGATTTACAATTCCAAGTAATTTTGCTATTCTTTGTTGAACACCTGAAACATTCACCGTATCCCAAATACCATTATAGTTTATCGTAGATTCTGGATTACAGTAGTTAAATCCCAATCCTCTTGCGCAACTGATTTCTTTATAATTTTGTAAAAAACTAAGCTTTGCCCTCAAAATTTCATCATTGGCAATATCATTATCGCCATAAATTAATTTCATCATAAAAGCGTAGTCACTAAATCGTTCGGCGAATCGACTAATCAAGTGATCTAATAATTGATTCCTTCGTTCATAGAACACCTCTTTTCCTGTTTTTTCTTCGTGCAGATCATTTATGATCTCCAGAAGATCAGATTCATAGTTCGAGTAATCCCCTACTATCATTTTAATATCAGTAACATCTTCAACTTTTTGTGCATAATAGGTTTGCCTATTCTTGAGTTCTTCTGCTTCCGTAAGTATTACATTATCCACATATAGTTTTTTCAGATGTTCATCCACGGATAACAAATCTTTTACTTTGGATAGATGCTGAAAATAATTGGCCAATATCTGATCAAAGAACAACAAATATGCTTTTAGTTGATTTGCTTTGGCCTTTCTTGGTTTTTTAGCATTTCCTGGAAGTCCAAATGGAGAAATCCCATAGGCATCAGGAAAATCATTCTGAATAGTTGTGTAACTTTCTGGCGCCATGTATTTCCCTAATGGCATTGCTACATCTTCTATCTCAACATCTTCATATTTGGCTTTTTCCTGTGCTTTTAGTTTAGCTAAGTGGGTCACTACTTTTTCTTTATTAATTCCTATTGGTAATAGTCCCTTGGTGAAATTAAAAGTACTTTTATCGCATCGTACTGGTTTATGCCAATCCTTAATACAAATATTCCATGCACCTTCTAACCCCAAAGTTTCTCCACAATTACTAATTGAGATATCCTTAATTACATGAACCCCTTCGATATTCATGATGAGCTGAATGATATCAGATAATCGAACATCCTTTCGAAGATCTGCTTTGATTAGTTCTTCTTTATCAATAAAACCACCTTTACCATTTTCTAAATGGGTGCATCCACTTGAAAAAGGAATAGGTCCTTCAAAAATTTGATCTGTTGTATATCCTTTATCAAACATTTGCTGTAAAGAATAAAAATTAACGGTTGGAGAAAAATAGAGGTCTATGGCTTGATAAATTAGTGCTAGTATATATTCTTCATCAGCACCTGGATCCAAATCTATATATGCACAGATCGCAATAGGATGTTCTTCTACAATAGAAACATCTACTACATCTTCGCAAAGATTTCTGTTCTGATGATATATGTCTTTTACTAAAGAAATAATAGTAGTTGGATCTTCAACTTCTTCTTCCAGATCAATAATTACATCATTAAGACCTTTTAATTTAAATGGTGCTGGAAAAGTTTGGTTTTCATCAAAAGGAGTATAGGATAATTGAGCCGGATGTTCTTTACAGTTGACATATATAAATTCTTCGTGCTGTTTTATCCATGCATTTTTTACACCATCAATATGAATAAAAAGATTGCGGTAATCTAAAGCTGTTATTGGTTTTGTAGGTAAAATATGTATAGCAGATAAGAACTGTTCGTGCATTTTTGCCATATTGTTGTCCTTAGACGCTAAAAGATTTTCTATAGGCATTTCGATACGTTGCGATAAATCTGTTATGGCATACGACAGCATTTCTAAAATAGTAATCCCAGGATCATGTACATTATAATCCGTCCATAGCTTACTCCCGATTTTCTCTATATAGTCTACTCCAATTTCTCGCAAGTATTCATAATCCAAATCATTTTTGGTGCTTACATTTTTGGGTATGGATATCGTTTCTTTCACGAGTTTTACTTTTTAATAATTAATTCTTTCTCCTACTTTTACTGTATTCTAAAAATCATCATCTTTATACTTTACATTCTTCTGAAGGACTCACTACACTTACAACGTGCTTTGTATATTCTACAGAAGTCAGAATCACTTTCGCACTTGATGGTACTACTTTCTTTGTTTGATTAAATATTTTTTTTCCGGTAGACGCGTCAATCCCTGTTTCTTGCAATAATTTAAAGTCAGTTATGTAGTCTACATATGATAACTTCTCGATATAATTAATTACCATGCTTTGATGTAGGGTAATCCCAAAATCAATTACCGAAGTTTCCTCAAAAGCCCAAGGAGCTAAAAGCTTAGCAATATCTTTTTGTAATTGGATACTATAAAAACTCTCATCTTTACCTTCGTAAAACTTCGCTTTTAAATTGACCTTAACTTCTTCGTATACTGGATTAATTACCTGAGCCGCAACATGGAGCGTATTCAGATTATTTATAAATCCCTGAATAGCATTACGTTTTGCTTTACTGATTCTCGGTTTATAAGGATCATATACATTTTGGTTAATGATATTCGGTATGACCACCAAGGTTACATCGCCAGGAGACAAAAAAGACGTTAAAGATGTATGATTTAAACAATTAACCTTATAGATGTCTGGAAATTCTTGTAATACCAGATTTTCGTAATCCCATATAGTAATAGCTCTTTGTTTATGTCTAAGGCGTTCACTAATTCTGCGATAAAAATCTTTATCAGTTTCTTCTGGTTTGCCATCAAAAGAACCATAATTCTGGGTAACTCCTTTTACATTTGCTAGCCGTTCTACTAACTTAGAGATTGTTCCTTCAGGAATACCATATCGTAAATGATTCAGATTATTATTGTTATTTTGAAATTGTGCTAAAACAGCTTGCGTCTTAATATCTATAAGCTGACTTACGGTATCAAAATCTCTTGGATTCTCTACTTTAACCCAGAATAATCCTGTTGGTAATTTTGTATTTTCTTTTGTAGCTTCTTTTGGAATCGAAAACTTTACTATTCCTGATTTTAGAAAATTATCCGTGTTGTTAGATATTATGTAATCTGTATTTAAAGACAGCCATTCATTATTGCATAATATAGACCATTCTAGTTTTTCTCCATCAGCAAAATCATTTGCTGTTTCAGGGTTTTCACTACCTTCTAAGGTTTGTACTAATAAGGAAACGTTTTGTAGATTTTTCGCATTTTCAATCCCTATAAACAAGCATCCTTTTTTATAAGCTGGTAATAATTTGATTTCTGGATTGGCAATAGCTAGTACAGATGCTTTTTTTAAATCTTCACTTTCTTCCGATATACCAAAAGGGTGTTCATGGAATAGCTGAACATTTGCATCCGTCGTGCTTGCTTGTGCGGCATATCCAACTTTTATTGTTTCTATCTGTGGAGTATACGGCGCATTTGGAATTAATGTGTCAGTAGCATTTTCTTTGGATAATGCCACAGAAAAAATCTTAGGGAACAGATCATGCAGAAATGATTGATTGAGAATAAGTTTGACAAAACCTTTTTTTATGGAAGCTGAAAACTTTTCTTTAGTAGGTATCTTTGATTGAAATGGAAGTCCTCCTTTTTGAAATTTTGGTAATGGATCCATAAGAAAATCCAAAAAACCACCTTTTTCACTTCCCACTTCAGCAGTACGGGTAATTGCTATAGTACTTTTATTGCGATCAGTTTCGCTAAAAAGTAAATGATCCAGATCTTTTGATTCCCAAACCCCATTCTCTAGAACTTGTATTTCTGAAGTAAAATAGTTTTCATTAGCTACAATAGCTTCTAAATTATCATCATTTACTAATCCTCCACTAGAATTTAAAGCTAACGTATATCTATCTTTACTAATTCTTTCTATAAACTCTGTTCTGTAAGCAATATAATTTTCGACCAAATTGGGTTTATCTTTCCAAGAGAAATCAATATTTATTTCTGTCCAATTTTTATCTAATGCTTCGGGAAGGCCAATAAAAAAATTAGATCCTTTTTTGGGTTGAGGACCAAAAGGATAAAAAGGTTTGGAAGCATCTAAAACCCCTAAATCATTTTCAATAGTTATATCCTGAATGGAATCTACAGAGACATCAATAGAGATATTATTTACCTTAGTAGCAGAAAATATATTTTGAAAGGTATTTCCAATGGTATTCGTAATACTATTTTTTATTAAAAATCTGGCTACTGGATCTGTAGTTGTATAGGGTTCCAAAAGCACTTCCTGGTCATACTCAACAATAGACTCTAGTCCTTCATTAAGTATAACCACTAGTTTTAGTTCCCCAGAAGCTATAGTAGATTCTGCAACATTAATCTCTCCTTCGATCCATTCTTTTTCTCCACTAAAAAAAATGGCTAATGCTTCTGGAATATCCGAAGTATTTATTCCTACTGCGCTAAACGCACCTAAACTTATAGTAAACGTTATTGTCCTTTTTCCTTCTTTTAGCAATAGAACAGGAGACGCGACTCCAAAACCAGTTTTTGCAAAAGGAAGATTCGGATAAGTTGCAGCATCTTGTGTTGGTCCTAATGTATCTGTGGGATATCCAAAAGGCCACCATCGTATCTGATCATCTGGAAAATCTTCTCCTAATCCATCGTATGAATTTGCAATCAAAGCATTTCTAACACCAACTCCTTCTTCATAGAATACATTACGTAGTGAAGAAACGGATGCCTCATTGACCACAATTTCTTCTTGTGCATAATATTCGCGCTTTATACCATCTTCATCTTTTCCTCCATCTAACTTAGTGTCTTTATCTATTTTAACCTCTGTAGCATTTTTAGCTAGTTCAAACAATACGTGCACTTTATCTTCTACAGCTGCCTTATTGCTCAATTTTAGAACTTCTTTATAATAAAAATCAAGATGTTTTTTAGACAAACTATTAAGTCGTTCTTGCGAAAAGCTAGTGAGCTTCAAAAAAGCTGCAAATAAAGAGAGATGTGGTTGAATACTTTTCTCAATTGAGATTTCAGCTTCTTCTAGTTTTGTAAGTCTTTCTACGAAACTTGCTATTTCTTCTTCTTTTACAAAAAAGTTACTCCAGTCACCCGAAACGGTATTACTTTCTGTATCAAAATATTGTACTTTTTGTGAGAACCTATATGCAAATCGCATCCAATCATCGATACTCAAATCGTGTAATTGTATACTTTCTGGATCTAATGCATCAATACAACGTTGACTTTGAGAAGTACCATTCCTCATCAATAATAGATCGTTATGTTCGCAACTGCTGCTCATTGTATTGTCTTTTTATTTTTGCTTAAATATTAGTACCCTCTTGTTTATAGAATGGAAACACCAAATTATTTCTAGCATTGGTTGCTCTAATTCGGTAATCGATATTGATTAATAATTCTCCATCCAATTCGTTGGTTTGATCAATCTGTATCTTCTCTGCATCTATTCTTGGTTCGTAGTAGAGAATGGCATTTTTTATCAACTCTCTTACAAAAGTTTTTAATGTGAGATTTAGAGGTTTAAATAAAAGTTCATCGAGATTGCATCCATAATTCGGAACCATTACGCGTTCTCCTAAACGAGTAGATAGTAAAACTTCTAGACTACTTTTAATATCACTTTCATCAGAAAGCATTGCTACTTTTCCGGACTCGTTACCTTCCTTTACAAATTCTGGTGGAAATCCCCATCCTGTTCCTAAAAATGATGTATTTGTATCCATAATCATCCTCCTATTATTACTGTTGGCAATCCCATCACTATGGTTCCTCCATGAGCTGTACTATCACCCATTCTTGCTGCTGGCATTCCTCCTATCATTACGGTTCCGGATCCCATAATGATTGTATCTGGCGGGCCTACACAAGTTGCCATATCTCCGACTCTTGCAGCTGGTAAACCTCCAATGAGCACTGTTGGTTCTCCTGCTGGAAGTATTGGACCTCCCACATGGGGAACTACTCCGGTTACCATAGGACATACATGCATATCTGTTATTCTTGCTGCTGGTGGCATTGTATTTTCTTTTTTTAGTTGTTAATTATTGGTTTATAGTTTCTGTCCCAAGAATTTGCTATCAAGCTCTTCTTTTCATTCTCTATATATTTCTCTAATTTATCTGTACTAAAGAACCTTTTAAGGTTGCGGTAGCACTCGACGACATTTCTACTCCTGCCGACCCTTCCGCTTTAAATTGTGCGTTGGCTTTAATATT
The DNA here is from genome assembly GCF_947492115.1 of uncultured Aquimarina sp. Classification (NCBI taxonomy): domain Bacteria; kingdom Pseudomonadati; phylum Bacteroidota; class Flavobacteriia; order Flavobacteriales; family Flavobacteriaceae; genus Aquimarina; species uncultured Aquimarina sp. The sequence goes on along the minus strand of NZ_CANLMM010000004.1, from coordinate 493,604 downwards.
TACATTGGTTCCTTCGATATTTACATCTCCAGAAGCTGTAAGATTGATATCGCTCGCACTTTCAATCGCGATACCAGAGCTATCGACCGTAATAATGTTAGAATTATCATCCTCCACTACTATGGATCCCGCATCTTCATCTAGCACTATTTTTTTACCTGCCGGAGTTTCAATACTTATGGATTTTTTATCATCATCAAAAAGTACTTTCATTTCACTTCTAGTAATAAATCCTTTTTCATGATTATCATCACTGGCTGTTATAGGAGCAGGCTTTGCACTGCTATTAAGCATTCCTAATACTACTCCATCATTAGGATCATCATTGATAAAACCTACAATTACCTCATCTGAGATTTCAGGAAGAAAGAATGCTCCTCTATTTTCTCCTGCATCTAAAGATGCAACACGACACCATATCCCTTGTTCTTCATTATTTATAATGGGTAACTGTACTAATATTCTATTTTCTCCATCAGGATCTTCTTCTAACTGACTCACAATTCCTATTTGGAGTCCACAGATTCCTGATAATAATCCAGAAGCTGGTAATGGATTAATATCATAGATTTCAGAAAACCATTTGGGGTTTATTCCAAATTGCGCATCTACTGTCCAATTACCTTCGGAAATATGATGACTTATTCCTGTAACATACACGTTGCCATTAAATCGATCACCTACTCCCTGAAGTTTTAAAATAGTACCAGGTTTAACAGCTGGGATTCCTTGAAATTTGACTCTTCCTCTTATCTTAGATAATTGCTGAAACATCCACTTTGCATCACTCCAATCTTGCATTTCGGTTGTAGAAAGTGATCCTCCATGTCTCAATTCTAGATTTTCCAATCCTATTATTGATGAAAGATCTGACGGTTCTAAATTTCCATTAAGAGAAACTGATGGATCTGCAGCCTCAATCTCCACAAGTTCCTGATCAGCATAATTCCAACTATACGAAGTAACCTTATCAATTTGATGTCTGGCATCAATCTCTGCATCTAGATCGAGCATTGTAGCTCCATAAGTTACCGTTTCTATTTCAGCACTAGAGAAGTCAGGTTTCTTAACACTTAATTTACCATCATCGACAAAGCATAACTTACCATTTGCTTGTGCTCGACTTACTATAAAATCCCAATCTGAAATATGGTATTGCACCAATTCTTTATGCTCATAATTTGTAGCTTCTACCTCTTTATCAATACCATATGCTCCAATAATTTCTTCGATAATATCACTATCTTTATTGTCATAGAAATAATTGCTTTTTCTACCAATCGTTAGCTTAACCGCTTCGTCTTTACATTCTACAATCAAATAAGAACCATTTGCCCTTATTTTGATATTATGTTTAATGATGATTCCTTTAAAAACCGTTTCTTCATCTGAATGATACCCAGCAGTAATTTCGATTTCTGCACCTGGAATTAGTAGTTCCTCATTACTTAGTTCAAAATCCTGTTTTGCAGGTTCTCCGTCGATCAAAATAATTTTAGCCGTAGGGATTCTATTCACTTCCTTTTCAATAGAAATCGTCTTTACCTGATATTTTTTAGACAGTTCATTTCCTCCCACCAAAAGTTTATGAGTGATCAGATCCGCACTTTTAGAGGTTTGTATTACACTTCCTTGCGCCATGATTATGAAATTTTTTCTATTGGTGGAAAAAAGAGTTCTGTTCCTACTTCCAGTTTTCTAAAAGATGTTAGTTCATTTACCTTCGCTACTTCGAGATAATATCTAGAATCTCCATAAATACGATGCGACATCAGTGGCAATGTATCCCCTTCCTTTACTAAGCGCACATGCGTTAGATCAGGAGACTGATTATTTTCTCTTGCCACTCTTAAGTCGTCTTCTACAAATCCTTGAAATTTTGCTTTGGCAACCGCTCGAATCGGAGTTCCGTCTGATTTAAAAAGCTTGAACTCTATGCTCATTTCAGTGAGTTTCCCTTTAAACAAAAGGGTTCCCCAATATATCATTACATAATTAGGAGCATGTTCTTCTCCATTATAATCTAGGATTACTTTTTTAAACTTTTCAATATCATCAATAACCCCTTCACCATTGTCTTTGAAAACAGTATTACCAGAACTTTCATTAGGATTATTACCATAATGAACAATGACCCCTGTTCTATCAAATAAAAACTCTAACTCCAGATCTTCTGGAAGTTTTTTATTGAATCTTGGAGAAAGATCACTTGTACCTGCCGCTTGATCTTCATTTTGTTCAATCTTATAATTAAACGTATACTTCTCTGGATTAATCAGAGTTGTAAACTCCCCATCTGCTACCTCATCGTTAAACTGAGGATCGCTATACGCTTTTACCCTAAGTTTTGTTAATTCTCCTGTACTCATGACTAACGATCTGTTTGTTTAGCAATTATTTCCATAATTTGTTCTACACACTCAGCAATAATGATATCCTTATCAGCTTTAGTACTTTTAGCTGCTTTGCCTTCAGATTTTTTTGCATCATTATCTACATTGATCTTAATATGCAATTCTTTAATTTCTATTGCTCCCATTTGTATTTATGTTATGGTATTGTAATAGTTATATACTAGTTCAATCGTCTCGATAACCACTTTGCTTTCTTCTGCATTAAAATCTCCGATGGACCATTTTATAGGGTATGCATGCACTATATTCCAGGATATCAGCGGTTCGTGTTTTTCGTTTAGTAACTTGACGATTAGATCTATTGGCTCAAAATCAAAGTTCTCCACAGCTTTTTTACACCAATTCACCACCTCTGAGTTTACTAGAAGTCCTCTTTTTAAAACCAGATTAGGGTATTTAGTTCTTACTGGAATTTTATGCTTAAACCTATTTTCTCCACCTTCGGTAACTTCTTCAGTTTCTATATCCACTGTTAATCCGGAGACAGACTGAAAATGATAGTCTTTTTCACCGGTAGACAAACCGGTGAATTCTACACTAAAATGAAAGCCTACTGGTGGATAATAGGTAGCCATTAGGATGCTAGTTTAAGACTATTAATTACAAACTCTGCGGATTCTATTGCGATCTCATTTCCATCTGCTTTTAGGTCCGTAGATTGCAGTTTAGACAACCATGCATCTGCAGCTTCCCAAGTGAGTATTGGCTCATGCTTTTCATCTAACATGCTAATGGTAAGGTCGCTTCTAAACTTCTCTTCTCCTTCTTGGAAGAAGACGTTTTTCTTCCACATTTCATAGAACTGTCCTTTAGTGGAGGCGAAAGTTCCTCTCTTGATAGCGATATTTGCAAACTTGGTCATTCCAGGTTGTTTCTTCTTGAAATAATCATTGTCTGCTCCTCCTCTATATTCTATAACTTCAGTTTCAAAATCTAAACCAGATACTTCTGTACAATTCAGTTCGGTGTCTCCACCGATAGTTACTTTAAAATGGAACTTTGGTAATGGATATTCTGCCATGATTTCTATGTTTTAAAATTTTATATTAGTTAAGGGTTATTATGCTTCTTGCATTTTATGAGAGAATCTAAGAATTATGAATTCTGCTGGTCGTACTACTGCCATTCCAATTTCTATGATCATTTTACCATCTAAAACATCATTAGCAGTCATGGTTTCTCCTAAACCAACATTTACGTAGAATGCTTTATCAGGAGTAGGTCCCGCGAGAGCTCCTGCTCTCCATTGCAGTGTTAAGAAATTATTTATCATTGCTTTTACGCGAACCCATGTATTTCTGTCATTTGGTTCAAAAACAAATTGCTCTGTAGCTTTCTTAATGGATTCTTCTGCCATGTTAAAAAACCTTCTTACCGGCACATATCTCCATTCTTTATCATTTCCTGCCAATGTTCTTGATCCCCAAACTAAGGTTCCTTTTCCTGTAAATGTTCTGATTGCATTTATTGATTTTCCCGCAGTAGTATCAACATTAAGTCTATCTTGGATATCATTGGTGATTTTTTGACTAGGCTTCACTGTATATTTTACAGAAACATTTGCTGGTGCTTTCCATACTCCACGATCATTATCCACTCTTGCATATATTCCAGCCATTGCAGATGATGGTGGTAATTCTAACGGAAGGTTATTGATAGCTGTTTTAATATTATTATATGTGGCACTATCCATATCTTTTATAGCACTCAACTTAAAACCATCTAAGTTTCCACTATCTGGATCCACGGCTTGTGCATTTGTAATTGCAGTTATTACTGGAGGTGTTATTAAGGCTTCCACAGCGTCTATGGTTGCATCTACTGTAGCTAAGGCTAAAACGGCATTAGCAGATTCTGTTTTTACTGCTGTTCCGTTTGCAGCCTCTTGAATAGTAGTTAGATGAGTACCTAAGGAAGTGATCAATGTCGCTATCGTTGAACTATCTTCTACAACTACTGCTAAAGCATCTGCAGCGGCGGTTGCGGCAGCGGAAACGACAGCGTCTTCGTTAGAGTTGGCTGCAGCCATACGAGCATTACTAACTATGGTATTTGTGTCTTCTACAATAGCGGATAAACTCTCTATGATCGGCGTGAGTGCATTCGTTATCGTTGATGAATTTGCTAGCGCATCACCAGCTGTCATTGCTTGTAAAGCTGTATCTTCTGTAGTAAGAGTTGTTACCAAACCTGTCATTGCAGCTTGCGCATCAGCGATATTCGTCAATAAATCGTTGGTATCACTTAAAAGTACTGGTTGATTGGTATTATGAGTGATTTCTAAAGCATCTTCATCATAATGATAATCCAAAATTGTTTTTAAATATGGAAAATACACTGCTCCATATTTCTTTTCATCAATATCCGAAGTGATCAAATTTCTCACTCCTTCTGGTTCATTCATTTCAACATCTTCATCATCTGTATAGGTGTCTATGATGCTAAATCTATCCTGCATTTTTTTACACTGCGCTAATGCATTATTATACAGGTTATAGAAATCTGCTTCATTAGCAAGTGAAGTTGCATCTGGAAACAATAATAATGTTGGTTCATCTTCTTTTTCTAGTGTATTTAAACCGTCAGTAAGGTCATTAAACTGTACTGGAGTTGATGAATTATTTGCAATTGCATCTGCATACGTATTTACAGAAACCACATAACACGGTCCTCCTCCATTAGCAAAATACATTTGCATGGCATAATACATTAAAAAAGGTGATTTTTCATCTTCTACAGGTTCTGTAACTGTAATGGATTTTTCTCCATCGACTTCGGTAATGGTAATTCCTAAAGCGGTTTCTTTTTTTGGAAACCCAAAGTGCACCTCGTATTCCAACATAGAGGTAATTCTCTTTGGATCCATATGTAGCGTCTCTGTAAGATCTTCTTCTTTCTCTTTTGCTTTCTCAGTATACCCTATAAAAGCTGGAATAGCTGTTTCTACTTGGGCTACCGAAGGAGGAAACTTTACAATTTCCTCTATATAGACCCCTGGTGTTTTGTACGTAGTTGCCATAATTTTAATTGTTTATTAAATAAAAATTTCAGAATATGTTGTTGTTATATTTGTATTTTCGTCTGTGACTTGTTTTATCATATTTGCAGTGGGATTTGGAAACATGTATTTATCAATATCCACTGGTAATACTCCAGAAAAGTCCGTATTGGGATCAATTTCTATAAAGCCATTTTTAGTCAATGGTTTTACCGAAGAAGTTTCCAATTCATTATCATCTGATTTTTTAATATACTTCCAGATTGTTTTTCTATTATCGAAATGAATTTTAAATGCTGGGAAGGGATCCAATAAAAAACTTTTACTCTCGTTAGGATCACTCGTATCGATTTCTACTACATCCATAGTATTATCTCCAATCATTTTTAACTCTATAATTCCCAATAAACCTTTCCCTGTCTCTTTTTGTATAGATTGCTCAATAATTAGTTTACCTTCATCAGTTATTAGGTCATCTTGATCTAATTCGGCAATTAAGTCCAATCGCTTATTGATTTCAGCATTTATATTTGCCTGTTGAATATCAAACCATAACTGTTGTGTACTTTCTTCAGTTATCAAAAAATCTTCTGTAACTAAATCATTAGAAATATTCGTTGGGATATAAGAGAACGGATTCGCTTCTGTTGCTGGTTTTCTATTCGAGAAATAATAGAGCTGATTATTCTCTTCAATTAATTCTGTATAATTATCAAATAAATAGTCCTTTTTGTATAAGAAAAATGTTAGTGTAAGTTCACTATTCAGGAAACTACTTGATTTTAATTTATTAGTATCTTCTAAAACATTGCTTAACACCTTAAAACCTCTGGACTCTTTAATTAAAATCAGTTTATGATTCTTCATTATTCTATAAGTAGCAAGAGATGGAATCACATCAATAGCATCCAAAAAGTTATACTTTTTCAATTGCTGTTCCTTCTCATCATCATTCATGGACTGAAATGTAACATCTCCATCATCCAGAAAATAGGAATGAAGTAGCTCTACAGAAAAGAGAGTATCGTATAAAATTCTAAACGCCATCTAATTATGATTTAAACTTCCATTAATTTCCGTTATCAATGCGCCTTCAGCCTGAGTAACATCTCTTTCTATTTCGAGTACACTTATTTTATATATCACCGAAGGGTACTGTTTTCCTCCCAGTGTTCCCCAAATGAAATTCATCTCTTCAAAAGATGGGCTAAAAAGTTCTACAGTGAATTTGAAATCCTTGATCTGATCCATTCCATCTAATGCTCTATCAAAATTTGTATTACTTTGAGTAAAAATCCTTTTAGACTGAAAGAATTCTATAACTTTTGATAGACTCTTTAATGACTCTGTATAATCACTTCTATTTGCTGAGAACATGACGTATAGATTCAAATGGACTTTGTTGTTTTTATAAATAACTTTGGCCCCTTCTATTTGATGATTAAGGATATTCTTAAGTGTTGCTTCTTCTTCGGTATGAAGTAATGATAGAATTACATTATTATTAGTACTGGAATTCTCATTTGCTTCTGAATCTATAAAAGCAATATTCTCTAGAGAAACTGGTTTTTCATCAATCTCTACATTAAAGAAATTATTGATTTCTTCAGTAATTATCTGTAATACCTCGAATATCATAGGTTTATATTAGTCTATTAGTAATATGGTTTTAAAGCTTAAGCTATTCATCTCCAACTCAGGGATGTTTTTAAACTTTACATAAATCAGGTAATCAATGATAAATAGGGGTAGTAATTCTTAATCTGTAAAAGGGAAATATGTGTCTGATTAAGATGATATAAAATTATGTTTTAGAAACATTAATTCACATAGCTAAAACACGGATTCTACATAGGAAAACAACTTTAAAACATAGGGGTAAATACCCCAAAGCATGATATTTAGTTACATCATATAATTCTCGAGTATTCTTTTGACTAGCAGTATTTTTAATATATATCGGTGCTAAGCAAGAACGCAAAGCTCTATCCCCTGAATTCAGTGAGAACATTTTCACTAAATGAAGTGTAGCTAAGCACATAGTATTTATAAATCTTTGTATTGTAAAAATTAAAACTCTTTTATCATGAGAACTGCATTTTTAAAATATACATTCATTGTTACAATTATTTTCATCTCAAAAACACAGTCACAAGAATTAGTTCTTTCCTCTACTACAAACACTTCTAACATATCAGAAAATATAGGTACGAATGGAAACACAAAGAAGACATTACACTATAGTAATGGTACTATTAAAGAAATACGAGAAACCAAAAATGATGTATTACATGGACTTTGGAAGTTTTTCTTTAGTAATGGGGAGTTAAAAAAAGAAGGTGCCTTTTCACAAGGCAAATCTATAGGTACCTGGAAAATTTACAATAAGAAAGGACAATTAATCTTTATTGAAAACTATAAAAACGGAAATGAGCATGGAACTTGGAAAGCATTTTTTCCTAACGGAAATGTAAAAATAGAAGGAGAATTTGTTTCTGGCAAAAGACAAGGACCTTGGAAAGTTTATACAGAAAATGGAGTACTTAAAAAACTGATAACTTTTGAAGATGATATTGAAAAAGGTGAAATTGAATTGAATGATCCGTCTAAGGATTTAAACTTCTTTTCGGTTCAACAATCTATTGGAAATTATTAAGTCCAATTTAAAATTCACACATTATGTTTACACTTACTTTACTATTCATGCTATCGATCATTATTGTTGGATATTATAAGTCATACTGGTCAAAAATTCAGAAACATTATGAATGTATCAACTATGAAAACTATGCATTGATCAAAGAATCTCCTTTCTCTGAGGAATGTAGTAACTACGAGATCTTAAAAAAAGAGAATCAAATCTGGTTTAAAAACGATGGGTATTCACTGTTTTATATTCAGTTAGTTTCTTTGGATTCTAAGAATGTTGAGCTTATTGGACTTGATGGGTATGGGATGAGAAATATGGAATTTAAAAAGTATGTATGTAAACTGATACAGAAGATAAAAATTAAACACAATACGGTATAAAATAAAATAAGGGATAAAATAAATTTTATCCCTTATCTAATTAATTTTTCTAATCTAAAAATTACATTTTTACATCAGATAGTTTTACTTCTTTTGCTTCTTTATCTAACATAATTACTTCATCAAAACCAGCATTTTTGAATTGTTCAAACTGCGTTGCTGCATCTCCAATTACCAAATACGCCATTTTAGATTCATCTAAATACTTATTTGCTAATGCCTTATGCTGCTCTAGTGTCATTCCTTCGATAATAGCTTCTTCTTTAGCAATGTAATCAGGAGCAAGATCATATCTTCCCATTTCCTGTAACATTCCTAATAACGCTCCTTGCGTTTCAAACCTACGTGCATTTGATTTAATCAATGCGTTTTTAGTAAAAGCAAGATCTTCTTCGGAAATACCTTTTTTGTATTTCTCGATTTCATCTTTAAAGATTTTTACCGATTCAAAAGTAGTATTGGTACGAACACTAGAAGATGCTGTAAAAGTACCTGGAATTTTACTACCTCTAAACCCAGACCTAGCTCCGTATGTATATCCTTTTTCTTCTCTTAGAATAAGATTTACATTTCCAGAAAAAGATCCTCCTAATTTATAATTCATAACAGTTGCTGGGAAATAATCCTCATCCGTACGAGCCATTGATAAATTTCCTATGTTAATAACAGACTGTTTTGCATTAGGTATATCTACAAAGTACAATGATGCTTTATCTCTATTGTTTACAATCTCATATTCTGGAATTGTTACTTCTTTACTTGCCCATTTGCTTTCTAAATTTTTAAGTGCTTCAAGAGCTTTGCCTTGACCTAAATCACCAACTATCTGAAACTTACTCACAGAAGGTGAAAAATTATTGTTATAAAACTGTTTTAAATCATCAATAGTAATAGATTCTACAGATGCTACAGTTCCGCTTGTTGGATACGCAAACATATGCTTATCTCCATACAATACTTTATTGTATACATTTCTTGCCACTACGTTAGGGTTAGCAGAAGACCTTTTTATATCATTAATAGTTTTAGTCTTGATTCTTGCAAATTCCTCTTCATCCCATCTTGGTTGTAGTAGAATTTCTTCTACAAGATTCATTGTTTTATCTAGATTTCTTACCAACGTATTTCCGCTAACAACTATTGCTTCTCGTGTTGTATACATATTGATTGAAGCTCCTAACAATTCGATTTCTTCCTCTAATTGTTCTGGAGTTTTAGTAGCGGTACCTTCCATCATAATATCCGTCATTAAATTCGCTACTCCAACTTTATCAAAAGAATCAAGCAAATGTCCTCCAGAAATTACTAAACTGAAATTAACCAAAGGCAATTCGTTTTGTTCTATTCCGTATACCTTCATTCCATTAGATAAAGTTGTATTCCAAGAAGAAGGGATATTTAGTTTTGGAGAATCTCCTTCTTTTGGTGCCACAGATCTATCAAAAGCAGAAGGTGTTTTTTGTATCTCCTCTTTCGAATCTACTACAGCTGTTTCAACATTTTCTTTGATCTCTTCTTCGACTACTGCAGCTACTTCAGAATCTTTTGCTGCTAAATCTGTTTTACCTTTAGGAACAAAACTAGTAATTACATAAGGCTTATCTTTAATATAGGTATTATATACTCTAAGCACATCTTCTTTAGTAACCGCTTTTATATTTTCGATATCTTGGGTAATAAACCCTGGATCTCCAGCAAATACATTATACTGTGCTAATTGAAAAGACTTACCAAGTACACTACTGATCCCATTATAGAATTGCGTTTCTAAACCTGCTTTAATTCTTTCGATATCTGTTTCTGTAATTCCCTCTTCTTCAAATTTCTTGAAAGCTTCAAAAACTCCAGCTTCAATATCCGCAAGGCTTTTTCCATCATTTGCAGTAATATTCACTCTGAATTTACCTGCTATTTCCATGGATCTATTCCAAGCATTTGTATCAGATGTTAATTCTTTTTCTTTTACAAGCACTTTATACAATGGTGCTTTTTTTCCTTCTGATAATAGCTCTCCTAAAAAGTCCAACGCATATGCATCTTTTGTATACTGCTCTACCGTTGGCCAAACCATATTAAGCTGGGCCGTAGTTGCAAAGTTATCCTCGTGCATAAATCTTTTTGTTTCGGACAACGTAACATTCTGAACTTTTAATTTTTCTACTGGCTGTCTTTTTTTAATTTCTCCGAAGTACTTTTCGATCATTGCTTTAGCCTCTGCAGTCTCAAAATCTCCTGCCAATACTAACGTTGCATTATTCGGTCCGTAATACTTATCATAGAATTCTTTTACATCCTCTACAGTTGCATTTTGAAGATCTACCAATTCACCAATTACCTGCCAGTTATAAGGATGTCCTTCTGGGAAAATATTCTTGTCAATTACCCAGTTTGTGTGCCCATAAGGATTGTTATCTACACGCTGTCTTTTCTCGTTCTGTACTACTTCCTGCTGATTATTAAAAGCACTTTCAGTAACTGTATTAATTAAGAACCCCATTCTATCAGACTCTAACCACATTACTGTTTCCATAGCATTTTTTGGTACGACTTCGTAATAAATTGTACCATCTTGCCAAGTACCACCATTAAGGGTTCCTCCTACATCTTGGATTTTTTTAAAAAATTGATCTTGCGGAACGTTTTCTGATTCCTGGAATAACATATGCTCAAACAAGTGAGCAAAACCTGTTCTTCCTTTCTTTTCACGATTAGATCCTACACCATATTGAATGGCTACAGAAACAATAGGATCTGATTTATCCTGATGCAAAACGACTTGAAGACCGTTTTCTAATTCGTACTTTTCGAAATCGATAGATAATTTACCAACTTCTTCGCTTTCTGATTGAGTTTCAGTCGTTTCTTTTTTACAAGAAATAACTGAAACAAATAAAAAGGACATTACCACAATAAAAGTCCTAGATATTCGAGTTTTCATGATGTATTATTTAGATTAAGCTTTAAAAGTACTTTAAGCAAGTGAGTATTCCCTTTGTTGGATTATTAAAAAAAAGTTAAAAAGGCTGTATTCCTTATAATTAGAACTCTTAAATGAGATGTTTTTTATGAATTCTTCAAGATATAGCCAAAAATTGGTTTAATCTTTAGGATGTTCTCATCTTTATCTTAAAAAAAGACCTCTAACCATTTAAAAATAGTAAGAGGTCTTTTGCCAGTTTAAGTTCTGATATAACTAGTATATCAAGGTTATCTTTTGATCATTTTCTTAATCACTTTTTTCTGATTATTCTCAATCATAACAAAGTATGCTCCAGAAGCTAATGAAGAAGTGGTAATTTCGATTCTTTTTGATGTTATATTTTGAATATTTACATAGTCATTTAATCTTCTTCCTCTAATATCAACGATATTAATGACTGGATTTACGAAATCAAAAGAATTATCTATAAACAATTTCCCATCTACTGGATTCGGATACATTTGGATGGTATCAATATTTATATCTTCTACACTAAGTGTTGCAGGCTGCACATCTAGAGTAAAATTAATTAATTGATTTGGAGTACCACAGTTCGCACCAAAAGTAACCTCTACGGTCCAATCACCATCCTCATTTCCATCTAACTCGATGTTAGCAAAATTAATAGTATCGGTATTATACGTCTGTCCTCCTGGAGCTGTCCATATCACAGAAGCATTATTACTAGACGCTGGTATCGTTAATTCTATGTCTAAAGTTTCGATAACAGATACCGTGTCTCCATCGCTAAAAGATGTAACAGTTCCTCCATCAATAGTATACTGACTATCACCATCCGTTAAATCTGGTACTTCGGACGTAACATTTACCGACACTGGTGTTCTTATAGATTCACATCTTCCTCCTTTTGAGGTAAAATTCCATTCGTAAAAAAAGTAATAAAAATCTAATGCATTAAATGAGTTTCCTATTATCGAAACAATATTAGAAGGAGAAGTATATGGATAGTTAACTCCGTTTCCTGTTGGAGTTCTTCTAAGCAATACCAAATCGCTAGAAACAGATATCACATTATTGTCTCCTTTGGGTACATTTAGATTAACAGTTACAAGTGATTCGCCTTCTGGTATATCAACTGTAGCCGATGCCACCAAATCACCAGAACTATTCGCCACCTGGATAGTTCTTTCTCCTGCCTGCATTGCAGATACCGTAAAAGACTCGATGATAACATCATCCGAAGTATTAAAAATAATTCCTGGAGAATTTGTATAATCAGTCGCTGTATTAACGCCTGGAGATGTAGTTTGTTCAGTTACGATCTTGCCAGAAACTCCAGAAACATAATATGTTGTAGTGGCTGTAATTGGCGAAGTAGTAAAAGAACTACCTGTAGCAATTTCAGTTCCTCCTGTGGCAGAAGTATACCATTTAAAATCTGAACTTCCCGATGCAGTGAGCACTGCTGTATCATCTGCACAAACATTCACATCTGATGCAATTGGCTCTAATGCTTCCTCTACATCCAATGTAAATGAATAATCAATAGCTCCACAAGTATTTGTCGAGTTAATTGTTACGATATACTCTCCTGCTTGATTTAATGAAATATCGTTAAACGTAATCGAAGAATCTGTACTTGAATAACCATTTGGTCCTACCCAACTAAATGTAGGATTATCACCTGTTAATACTTCTAAATTTAGTGCTACTGATTGTCCGGTGCATAATCCTTGTGCGGATCCTTGTTCAAATGCCCCATTATCCACAGAAAGCTCTTGTTCTGCAGTAATTGTTAAACAGCTAGGAAGTGAAGACCTCCAAATCCCTCGACCGTAAGTTGCTGCAGTAATAGAATTATCAGAAATATTTATTTCTAAATCATTAACTATTGTAGTTGGAAGATTATTCATAAAAGGTGTCCAAGAACCATTAGTAACACTTCTAAAAACCCCAATACTAGTAGCTACATAAATAGCATCTTGAGATTCTCCGGCTTGATGTACAATATCATTTATGAAAAAATATCTATCAGTAACTGGTAAATTAGAGGATATATTACTAAAATTAATACCTCCATCTATTGATTTTTGTACTCCAGAAGCTGTAGTAATCCATACGATATTAGGGTTGGTATTATGAATTGCAATTCCTCTGATATTACTCCCAAAAGTAAACACATCCGTAACAGTTGTTCCGGAATCTTCAGTTTTTTTAAGTGTACTTCCGACTGCTATATACATAATAGTGTTATCGGAAGGTGCTATTTCCATTTGATCCGCAGAACTTCCCAGACTTGCTAGCTGCACCCATCCGTTCTCTGTAGCATTTAATCTATATAGATTATCATAACCTGCAAATAACTCTCCATTACTATTCATTGCCAAAGGTGTAACCCAATTTCCACTAGATCCGTCAGGTTGAGCTACACTTCCTGAACTACTACTCCCTGCATTATTAGACATATAAAGACCACCTCCGTTTTGGATAAAACCATAATACTTATCATCATTGGTTGGATCTATAGCAGTATCCATTCCATCTGCTCCGTAATAATTCAACCAGTTACCATTCCCATTATTGTATGCATGTCCTCCATTATCTTGAAGTCCTCCAACCATTTTATTAGGGTCATTTTGAGAGATTGCAACCTTATAAAATTGACTTGCTTGAATACCTCCGGTGTGATCTGTAAAATTATCACCTCCATTTGTCGATGAATAGATTCCTCCATCGGAACATACGAATACTGTTCCTCCAAAAGATCTAATCATATGAATATCTGCATGAGTATACGACGGATCACCTGGAAGAAACCATTCATTTAATTTTGAAAAATTGGTGCCTCCATCATTCGATCTCCAGACATTTAAACAACCAACAAATACTTCTTCAGCATTCGTTTGAGACACTCCCAATGCCAAATCAAACCAAGCTTGGCTACTTTCGATAACATCTGTTGTCGTATTTCTTTCTACAAATGATTCTCCACTATCTTCAGAACGGTAAACTCCTTTAAATGTCAAATCTTCATTAACACTTAAAATATATACATAAGTATTATTTGCAGGTGTTACTTCTATTACTAATCTACCATTCGATGTTGGAACTCCACTTGTTATCGGGTTAAAAGAGTTTCCCCCATCTGTAGATTTGTAGTATTCATTTGTCGTTACCGCATAGATAGTATCAGGGTCTCCCGGTTTTAATTTTACATCCTTTATGTTTCCCGAAAGTGTTCTATTCCATGAAACACCTGAATCATTTGTCTTGTAAACCCCTTGATTTGTGGCTACCCATAAAATAGAAGAATTTGTCGGGTGCATATAAATTTCATTCATTGAACTTGGAGTATTATCCGGCCCTAAACCAGTTGGGTTCCATGTTTGCCCTCCATCTGTAGATTTAAAAACCCCTGCACTTTGAGTATCATTACCATCATCATCTCCTGTTGCGATATAGATGATATCAGAATTAGAGTAATCAACAGCTATTCCAGAAACTCCTATTTGTGGTAAGTTATCAGTTAAAGGAACCCACGTTCCACCTGAGTTAATAGATTTCCATAAACCACCGGCTGGGGTTCCTACATACCATGTATTTGTATCGTTAGGATCCACAACGATTACATTAGTTCTTGCTTGTCCAGATGACCAAGAACCTGTATTTGTATGAGTAAACGGCCCAATTGCTTCCCAATTACTTAAATCTACCGAAGCAAACTTATTTTCTATTTCGTTTCTATGCTCCCATGCAATCCATTTATCTTTTGCCGTCGGTAAATATCCTTCTTGGTCTACAATATCTTCCCATATATATTCCCATCTCTTGAAGGGTTTATAACCACTTCCTTTTTTATTCTTGTCGTGAGTTTTCCAATACTCATTAAAAGATCGTTGAATTTCTTGAAAAGTTGGCTTAACATCTTTACTTTTTTTACTTTGGTTCAAAGTACTCATCCAGGGAGCATCTGCATTATATTGTGCCGTTAAAACCCCTACTGATAATAACGCGAAAAAGAGATAAAAATACTTCATTGTTGATTAAAATTTTAGTGATTGATTAAAATGATACATATTATAATTGTGTAAAAAATAAAGTTCCTTTTATATTAACAGATATATTTATGATTACCCTACTCATACAAGTTATAAATAACATATAAATCTATATTTGTTTTTTATCCTAACCATCCTTCTCTATCCAAACTTCTATATTGGATCGCTTCGGAGATGCTATTTTAATTCAAAATACATCTACTTGTTAACTTGTATTAGTTTTTTTAACTTTTTAAAATAATCGCAATTTGAATATTTTGCAATCAGAGAAAGAATATTAGTTCATAACTTTTTAAAAAAGAGAATAATTCCCCTTTAAATTTTATTATAAACATATTACTTTAGATTCCTACTTTAATAAAATTAATAAGTAAATGGGATTTTTTTCAAACTTCAAAAATAACTTTACAAACAATAAAAAATTTAGAATTTTGACTATACTATCAGCTATCTTCGCTATCCTCTCAATAATAACTGGGTTCTGGGCAAATTCAATAAAAGAAAATCTGGATCATAAGGACCAAATGGAACGAGACAATAAAACCGATAAAATATTAGAATCCAACATTAAGACTGAATTTAATACCAGTAGCGCTAGGTTTTTCCAAGAAAATAATGATTTTGAAAAATATAGTAATTTTTTTAAATATGGTTTTGTTGTATATCATCAGAGTTTAGACTTTGACAAACCGTTTAAAAAGGCTTATGGTAGCAAAATTCATGTAGAATATATTGAGTATTCAAATTCGAAAATATTAAAACCGAAAAATAAAAATAAAAGATATAAATTACAGACAGATAGTAAATATAAGAAAGTTGCTGGGAATAGAAACCTTTCCAACAACACCTTTGTTTCTTACATAGACGTTGGTGTAGAAGCCGTTGGAAATATTCAATTGTTGAATGGCTTTGGTAATTATGGTCAACCTGATTATAATTTTTGTGATTACTTTGTATTGCTAAGCCCAGAACCACCTTTTACGTTTGCAATAGGACCTCAGGATTGTAATATTTTGAAGAAGATACGTAATTAGACCTAGATAATTTACATAATTAATTTTTGTATTACCTGTCTTCTTTTGACTTATCGCTAAGTTCATGTAATCTAAAAAGTCGTTCTCTAAATTAAAATTCTTTATGGTTTTTCCAATAGATCGTGTCATTATCTGCATCTGCCATAAATACCTTAGCTCTTATTGAATCTTTTAATTCTAGCTTTTTAGGTTTTGTTGTATTTGAATATGGATAAAGATTAAATAAATAGAATCAGTTAGTTTTCTATAGTTTAGGAAACTAGAATATTTATAAGCCTGTTGACCACCGTAAATTATTAGTGCAGAATCGCTTTGAAAGAAATAATATTATCGTACAAAGAATTCCCACTCACATCATTGTACATAAACCCTTTACCAACAATATCCTTTGTGCTTTACTTCCTTGAAATATAAATAGCATTATTACTAAACTAATATTTTGCAGAGATCACTGGTTTTTTCTTAATATAGGCTTTATGTAATCAACATTAAAAAAGGGATTTTCCCTAAGCTATTTTATTGACATAATTTAGAAATCATCCTAACCATCCTTCTCTATCCAAACTTCTATATTGGATCGCTTCAGAAATATGAGACCCTTTAATACATTCTGAACCTTCTAAATCTGCTATGGTTCTAGAGACCTTAAGAATTCTATCATAGGCTCTTGCCGATAGATTCAATCGTTCCATAGCTGTTTTGAGTAATTCTTTAGATGCAATATCTAACTGACAATATGATCGTAATTGTTTTACATTCATCTGGGCATTATAATGGATGTTTTTCTGGTCTCTAAAGCGTCTGGTTTGAATATCTCTTGCTTTTATTACTCTTTTTCTTATCTCCACACTACTCTCACCTTTTCTATCTTCGCTTAACTTATCAAAAGGTACAGGAGTAACTTCTATATGTATATCGATACGATCTAATAAGGGTCCAGATATCTTACTGAGATATCTTTGCATCTCGGCAGGAGATGAGGTTACAGGTGCGTCAGGGTCATTAAAATATCCACCAGGACTAGGATTCATGCTTGCCACTAACATAAAACTTGATGGATAGGTAACTGTAAATTTGGCTCTAGAAATGGTTACTTCTCTATCTTCTAAGGGTTGGCGCATCACTTCCAAAACTTCTCTTTTAAATTCTGGGAGTTCATCTAAAAACAAAACTCCATTATGGGATAATGAAATTTCTCCCGGTTGTGGATAACTACCTCCTCCTACCAGAGCGACATTGGATATCGTATGATGCGGGCTACGAAAAGGCCTTTGCGCCATTAAACCAACATTATCTTTTATTCTTCCGACTACACTATGAATTTTTGTAGTTTCCAACGCTTCCTGAAGTGACATCGGAGGTAAAATACTAGGTAATCTTTTACTAAGCATTGTTTTTCCGCTTCCTGGAGGTCCTACCAAAATAATATTATGACCACCTGCGGCAGCAATTTCCATACATCTTTTTATACTTTCTTGTCCTTTAACATCTGCAAAATCATACTCTGGGTTATCCAATTCTTTATAAAATTCTGTTCGTGTATCTACAAATGTTTGCTCTAATGTTCCAGCTCCATCAAAAAAATCAATAACTTCTTTAATATTTTCTACACCAAAAACCTGTAGATTATCTACAATAGCTGCTTCCTTAGCATTTTGTTTGGGTAAAATAAACCCTTTAAAGCCTTCCTCTCTGGCTTTTATTGCAATGGGCAATGCTCCTTTTATGGGTTGAAGACTTCCATCCAAAGAAAGCTCTCCCATAATAAGATATTCGGATATATCAATCCCTTTAATTTGAGAACTAGCAGCTAAAATCCCAATAGCTAATGTTAGATCATATGCAGATCCTTCTTTTCGTAAGTCGGCAGGAGCCATATTAATCGTAATTTTTTTTCCAGGGAGTTTATAGTGATTATTCTGAAGTGCAGCTGCAATACGAAAACTACTTTCTTTAATTGCATTATCTGGGAGTCCTACCAAATGATAACCAATTCCTTTGTCTATATTAACTTCTACAGTAATAGTTGTTGCTTCTACACCAAAAACAGCGCTTCCGAAAACCTTAATAAGCATATTCTCTTATTTTAATGGGAGTTATAGCCTCCCATAGAGTACAATTCTTATTAGTTTGTGTCTTTAGTGTAATAAATGTTACCCTAGAACATGATTTTTTTTAAAAAAATATTCTGGGAAAGTAAAAAGATTTAATATATCTAATTCATCTTGTAGGAGAGTTATCAAAAGAGAAAATATTACACTTTTGATTCCTACACGAAAAGGATATAGCAAAATTCTCTAAAACCAAAATCTTATTTGGACAAGGATTAATTAACGTATTAAAAATACTTTCACGAAAGTAAAAGTGACGATTGTATAAAAAACAAATAGGACTATTTCTAGGCGGTATTTTTCTATTATTCTCTTTAGCATCTCGGTTTGGTTTACATTCTTAGTTAAGTTCATATATAAAACAGTTAGCATACCAATTACCCTAAAATTAATAACAAAAAAATCCCAATCTTGGTTAGTTATTGGGATTTATCAAAAACAATAATTTTGATTGTAGCAAATTATTAATAGTCAATATTCTTATATATCCAACTATCTTTTCACTAATACTCATCAAATAACATAACAAACAATTTAAATCATTGCTTCCTGATGAGACAGAAACAATTTTTCATTTAAAAACCTAAGGGTTGGTATTTTATCTTTGGTTTCTACAAGAATTGAAATATTATTATTACTACCACCATAAGAAATCATTCTTACGGGTATATAATTTAATATTTCAAAAAGCTTGTGAGAATTTTTATCATTAATAACAGACTCTCCAACTACACAAATAATACTGTGATTTTGTTCTACTGTTATTTCGGCATAGTTTTCTATTTCCTTTACAATCTCGTCTATGTATGTAGTATCATCAATAGTTAAAGAAATTGCTATCTCCGAAGTTGTAATCATGTCTATAGAAGTATGGTAATTGTCAAATACTTCGAATATTCTTCTTAAATATCCATGAGCCATTAACATTCGGTTCGATTTGATCTTAATCGCAGTAATACCATCTTTTGCAGAAATCGCTTTTAAGCCTTTTCTGTAGGTTTTATTGGATATTACAGTTCCTGAAGCTTCTGGATCAAAAGTGTTCTTGAGTAAAACAGGAATGTTCTTATCTACTACAGGTGAGACAGTTTGAGGATGTAATATTTTAGCACCGAAGTAAGCCAATTCTGCCGCTTCATTATAAGTAAGATGCGAAATTGGATTTGTTCCTTCTACGTATCTTGGATCATTATTATGTAATCCGTCTATGTCTGTCCAAATCTGAACTTCTTTGACATTTAGTGCAGCTCCAATAATCGTAGCCGTGTAATCACTACCTCCGCGTTTTAGTGTACTTATTTGCCCTAAATGATCTCTACATACAAAACCTTGTGTAATATAGATTTCATGAGACTCTTCGGAACTTAACACTTGTTCTAATTTTTGAGAAACTTTAGAAATATTAGGATTATCTACGTTATCCACATACATAAATTCCTTTGCTGCTATCAGTCTATTTGCAACTCCTTTTGTAGAAAGAAAGTTTGAAAAAATATACGTCAATAAAGTTTCTCCAAAAGTCAAAACTTTCGCGTTTAAAACTTCTGTATATTCTTGGTTAGATAACTCTAACATTTCAGTAATCATTAAAGAAACCCTATCCTTCATCTCACTTCTTAAACCAGCATCTTCAATTAATGCATCAATAACATCTAAATGCTTGTTTTCTAATCTGTGTAAGTTTCGGGTAACTGCTTCAGCATCTTTTAATTTTATATAAGAAACTAAATTCACCAATTGATCCGTTACACCAGACATTGCTGAACATACTACGATCTTCTTATCATTGTCTCTAGAAAGAATTTGCTTTACTCTATGTAAGTTCTCTACAGATCCAACAGATGTTCCTCCAAACTTTAAAATCTTCATTGCATATAATTTTTTCAATGCATAATTAAACAATAGTTTATACAGAATAAATATTTTAATAAAAAAAGTCTATATTTACACATTGTGTTAAATATCTAACAAAATGAAAACAATAACAGATTGTGTACATAATATTCTTAGACATCAACCTTTTTTAGAAGATGCTCTCTCCAGAGATATTATTAATTTTAGTTCTTTAGCTACTGACTTACTACCGCAAGTAGAAAAAGAAATGAGAAAACCAGTAAAAGCAGGATCTATCGTAATGGCCTTGCGCAGATATCATCCCAAAAGAATTAAAAACTCGGAAAACCTTGGAAATCTAGGTGATATTGTTGTAAGATCTGGTATTACTGAGTATGCTTTTCTGAATTCCAATACGATACTTACCAGTCAATCAAATCTTTTGAATACTGTAAAAGATATGACCAAAACATATTTTACCTATTCCAGCAATTTTCAAGAAAGTAATATTTTAGTTTCATCTTCTCTAAAAGAAATTGTAGAAGATCACTTTAAAGATGAAACTTGCATTTCTGTAAAAGATGATTTATCATCAATGTCGATTGCTCTTCCGGATGACAGTTCCAAATCAATTGGTCTTTATTTCTATATATTTAAGCTTTTAGCATATGAGGGTATTCCAATTTTTGAAATCATATCTACCTCAAACTATTTTACATTATTCCTCGAAAAAGAATTTGTAAATGATGCCTTTTTATTAATGAATGAAATAAAAGAAAGGTAATTTCTATATGGACTTCAAGAATAAAAGAAAATCATATTTGATTCTCTCCTAACATATAAACATTGGGTTATTTTTCTTTTTTAATATTATATTAAATCGTATCCTAAATTTGGTTAAATGAATATATTTAACGGATTTTTACATATTATTTAATTTGGGGTGCTAGATGTTTAAAAAAATTAAGAAAAACATTGTTTTCTGGGTATTATTATGCTGTTTTGGAAGTATTGCACAACAAATTGATTCTTCTTCACAAGCATCAATCTATAATCGGCAAAACGATGTTGTATTACCTTTTGAGATTCAACAATTTATTCTGGAAGAAGATTCATTAGCACTTGTATCTAAGTTTATAAGAAATACTTATAAGATAAACCAAGACACTCTTTGCGCAATAAAAGGATATCAACTTTTCTTGAAACGTGGCATTAGCGAGAAAAATCTAAAAATTCAGCATTCTTGTCATTCAAGACTTGGCTTTATTTATTACAATCTATCAGAATATCAACAATCGATTTCTTATTATTATCAAGCACTTAAAACTGCAAAAAACCAAAGACATACAAAAAACATCATCAACAATAACAGCCAATTAGGTAGTATATTTTTTGATTTAGGAGATCTTGATAATGCATCAATTTTTTATACAAACGCTAAAGAATTGATAAAAAAATCAGATACTTTTTATAGCCCGGCGAAAAAGACAGAGAAACAATTAACTTTAGTTTTAAACATTGCTAATGTAAAAACCAGATTAAAGCGTTATGAAGAAGCTTTATTTGAAATAGAAAACGCTAAGGTTTTATTGGCTAAATTAAGTAAAGAAAAAATGGGAAAATATAAAAACGCTCATTTGTCTATGTTACTTAATAAAAGTTTCTGTGAACTTGAATTAGATCAGTTCGACAAGTCCGAGAAAACTATTGAAGAAGGCATAAACTTAGCTAAACAATACAAGTTTAAAAGTTTTATAGGAGACTTCTATGTCAATAAAGGTCTTTTATATTATAAGAAAGATGAATTAGAAAAGGCAAAGCAATATTTTGAAAAAGGCTTATCTATTTTCAATACCTATGAGAGCAAAAAGTTCTCTAATTACCTCATGGCAAACTACAATTTAGCTAAATGTCTTTTTGATCTAAAAAAAGAAAAAGAAGCATTAAAACTTTTAGAGAGTAATTTTGAGCAAGTTAATGGTATTTCTAATGTTCATAATATAGATAAGATGTATGAGCTTGCTATTCATATAGCCGAAAACTCAAACGACACTATAAAACAATTAATGCTCAGAAAAAATCTAAACAAGATCCAGAAAATAAAGACGAATGATCAACTAAAAGCTCGTGACATTATTCAAAAAAACGATTTCCAAACACATAAGAACCAGATAAACACATTTAAAACTAAAAACAAACAAAACACTACTATAAAAAATTTCTTTATTTCCATTAGTGTTGTTCTAATTATAACTTTAGTCATTTCTTTTCTGTTATATCGAAAAAATGCAATTTCAAATAAAAAAAGGTTCGAAGAAATTTTATTGAAACTTCATGAAACTGAAATACGAAAAGAAGAGAAAACCAAATCTAAAGTCCTAGAACCAGAATTATCTATAAAAGATGATCAGGTAATTGAAATATTGCAAAAACTAGAGAAATTAGAAAACTCTGATTTTTTTATACAAAAAGATTGTAATTTATATAGTACCGCAAAAAAAATTGGTACTAATACTTCTTATCTATCGAAAGCTCTTAATGAATACAAAAAACAATCTTTTGTAGAATACTTAAATAATTTACGGATTGACTACGTGCTAAAACGACTAAAAAATGATTCTAAATTTAGAGCCTATACGATTACTGCTATTTCGGAAGAAATAGGATATAAAAGTCCAAACACATTTACCAAAGCCTTTAGAAAAAAAACCAATCTTACACCTTCCTATTATATTAAACAATTTAATAAAGAGGAAGGTATGGATACCTCAAATTCATAAATTTGAGGTGCTAAGCTATATAATAGCTCTTTTCATAAGCTATTTTTGCATTAAAACTATCTCATGCAAAAAATCTTTTACCTCCTATTATGTTTACTTTTTTCGAAAACTATTATTTCTCAGGAAATTGATTATTATATTCCAATAGCAATTACTATCTCAGATAATCCAGATCTTTTAGATTCTCAAAAACAGATTTTCCAATTGTCATTTGAAGAAGAAATTCCCGAAACATTTTTTACCGATGATATTGTTACCTTTGATTTAAACATTTACAATCAATCTTCATATCCAAGACCTCGCTTGAAGATTGAATACGCACCTTGTTATGAATGCGATCAAAGAAGAGGTGGCTCATTACGTCCGATTATCATAGAACCTTGTGACGAAGTGGTTATTCTAAGTGGAGATGACGATTGCGATTCATTTCATCACCACCTTTTTCGAGGAGAAACTCTAAACTTAAAACAATTAGGTTTTAACGATTTACAATTAAATCTTTCTTATTTCGACCAAAGAGAATCACAATTTATAACAGTAGCACAGAAAACTGAATTGTTCCAGGTATTACCGATCCCTCCCGACCTAAAAGTAACACAAAAATACGCTCATATCACTTCGGGATCATCCAATAATAATATAAAATTGAGTGCTACAACCCTAATAAAAAACACTAGTAAAGTTTCTACTAATGAAACAAGTATCATTAATTATTATGCTTCAAAAGATGCTGTTTTTGATCCTTCCGACATATTACTTACTAAAAGACAAATTCCCGAAATGAAAGGTAATCAAGAAATTACCGTAAGCATTGGACAACAAATTTTTCTTCCACCATACTATAATGACATACCTAATAGTTTTTGTTATCTCATAGCCCTTATAGACCCTGAAAATTTGATACTGGAAAAAGATGAAACTAACAATATGGATTCTTTTCGTTTATGTTCTGAAAGTGATGACTATCATGGAAATCAAATACTAGTATATCCCAATCCAATAGAATCTTATGTATATGTAGAGAGCAAAAGCATGGATATAAACGAGGTAATTACATTAGAAGTTTATAACACCGAAGGAATTTTAATATACAATTCTACTTTACTACCTTTTCATTCTGAGAAAGAGAAAAACATCTATAGGTCAGAAAATCCTAATCTATCCAGAGGTTTATATCACTATCGTTTTCAAATAGGTAAGAACATTATACACAAAACTTTAGTTAAAAAATAAAGTAAACTATTTGAAATATTTTCATAAGAACAAATGATAACACAAGAGATGTAAATTTATAAATCTGCGTATACTGTCTTTCGTTATTAGTAAATCCACTCTTAGTTTAGCAATCGAAACGACGTCGATTCTTTTTTAATTCATCTTAAATCATTTTACAATATGAAAAAATTAAAAATTAAAATTTTAATGGTGATCGTCGCTGGTCTTTTATTTTCTTGTGAGGAAAACGAAACCGCAGAGGATCTACAACTCCTTGAATTGGATCACGATGTTATGATTACAACAAAAGGAGTGTTAGATTCTGAAGAAAGTCAATCGAAAAACTTCCGGGGATTCGAATTTAATTCAGGTACACTCTTTAGTAATGGATTACAAAGAACCTTAGATTTTTCTAGCAGAACCGTTGCACATACCACACAATGGGTTGATTTAACGATTTCTACAACGGTAAATATTGAAAGTTTAGACAGATCTGAACGAAATTCTAATATTGTTGCCACGGGAAGATCTGATATTCGATTAGATGGCGTTGGACAAGGATTAAGTCTTTTATATCGTAAACAAGGGATTTTTGGTAAAACAAAAGTTACTCCTTTTACCTCCGCTAGATTTCATTCTAATGTAGTATCAAGTCAAAATATTTATGCTGAAGATGGTCCTATGCAGTTAACCGTGCATGCAAATGAATTTGGATGGATGTGGATACGAATAAAACAAAACAATATAGAAAAGCATAGTGCATTATATCGTTTTACACCACCGTCCAATCCAAATAGTACTTTCTCTGGAGGAAGTATTCGTCTAAGTCGATTCGCCATTTCTGGTGGTAGCAATAATGAATTCGCTATTGCATCTTCCAGTTACAATGGTTATGCTGGTTGGTTTGAAGAACAATAAACTAAATCCATAACATTCTACAAAAAACAAAAGCCCTGATTTCTCAGGGCTTTTATTAATATTTTCTTTTAGTATGTTACCAAATACTCACTCTTTTTTCTGGAGCTAAATACATACTATCTCCTTCTTTAATATCAAAAGCATCATAAAACGCTTGTACATTTAATAAAGGTTGTATTGCTCTGGTAGTTCCTGGTGAATGAGGGTCTGTTTTAATTTGAGTCCTTAGAGCATCTTCTCTAATCTTTGTTCTCCATACAGTAGCCCAAGACATAAAGAATCTTTGTTCTGGAGTAAACCCATCAATATCTTCGGGTCTTCCATTTTCTTCTAAGTGCATTTGTAAACCATCATAAGCACCTAAAACACCTCCTAAATCACCAATATTCTCACCAAGTGTAAATTTACCATTGATAAAAACACTATCTAAAACTTCGATAGCGCTATATTGTTCCGCTAGAGCAGATCCTCGCTCTGTAAACTTTTTAAGGTCACCGTCTGTCCACCAATTTGAAAGGTTTCCTTCGGCATCAAAGCGAGCACCAGAATCGTCAAAGGCATGTGATATCTCATGACCAATTACAGCTCCGATCCCTCCATAATTTACCGCTTCATCAGCTGTATAATTATAAAAAGGTGGTTGTAATATTGCTGCTGGGAAAACAATTTCATTAAACAATGGATTGAAATAAGCATTTACTGTTTGCGGAGACATTCCCCATTCTGATTTATCTACAGGCTCTCCAATTTCTTCAATATTCTTTTTGAAACTCCATTTAGAAACTGCAATCATATTTTCGAAATAAGAATTTCCATCTTTTACATCTAATGTAGAGTAGTCTTCCCACTCATCAGGATATCCTATTTTGACTGTAAACTTATCCAATTTCTGAATAGCTTTTGTTTTTGTGCTGTCACTCATCCAGTCTAGAACTTCAATTCTTTTTTGATACGCTTTAATAACATTAGCGATCATTTTTTCGGCCTTAGCTTTTGCCTCTGGCGGGAACTTTTCATCTACATATAATTGACCTATAGCCTCCCCTACTGAACCATTTACTCTGGCCAAAGCTCTTTCTTCTAATGGTCTTTGTTTTATTGCTCCATTTAACGTTTTACTATAAAAGTCCCAATTTGCCTTTTCAATCTCTGTAGAAAGAGAACCTGCAGCGTTATTAAAAGTAGACCAACGCATCACAGTCTTAAGATCTCCGATGCTAGTGTTAGCAAGAACATCTTGCAATGCTACCATATACTTAGGCTGCATAACGATCACAGAATCTAAGTCTTTTTTTACCTCTAAATCCTTCATTAATTTATTCCAATCAATAGCAGGAGTCATTTCTGTTAATTGCTCCATAGATCTAGGATTGTTAAAGTTTCTTGTATCTCTACTTTCCACTTTATCCAAACGAGGTTCGGCCAATTTGGTTTCAATTAATAATATCGTTTCAGCATTTTTACGTGCTTGCTTTTCAGTTTCACCAATATATTGTAACATTCTGGTGATATGATCTAAATATTGTCCTCTTATTTCTTTAGATTTTTCATCTTGATCTAGATAATAATCGCGATCAGGAAGCCCTAAACCTCCTGTAGATATATAAGGAGCATTAACGGTACTATTACTCAAATTTGGAAACGACACTAAACCAGCGAACGGCGCTGAAACAGCAGTTTCTGAAGCTAATACTGTTTGCAGATCTTTTAAATTCTTAATTGCTGCAATTTTATCTAAAGTGGGTTTCAATGGGGTGATACCAGCTTTATCTCTTGCAATTGTATCCATAATAGATTCATAAATCAATATTGCTTTGTATTGATCTGTCCCTGCCGCATATTTTCCGCTAGCTTTTGCTTTAGCTAAAATATCCAATACATCGTAATCAGTTTTTTTCCTTAAAACTCCGAAACCTCCCCATCTGGTTCTATCTTCTGGGATTTCAGTGTTCTTCATCCAATTTCCATTTACATAGTTATAGAAATCTTCTTTTGGGCTCACAGAAGTATCCATGTTATCTAAGACAATCCCTGGAATCTTTTCTACTTTTGCAGTAGTTTCTTTTTGCCCTTCTTCTTCTTTTTTGGATTCATTCTTGCAACTGACGAAAGCAATTGAGAGTGCAACCAAAAAATACACTTTTCTCATTTTTGTATACATTTTATTAGCGAATTAAGTTTAGTTATTCAAAATATGACGTAAAAATTGAGGATTTGTTACTTATTTTGAATCTGGCAAGTTAGATAAATTGCAAAAATGAAGGAAATTCTTTACAAAATTTAACGAACTATAACAAACACCAAAAAACACAAGACACTGATTTACAACAAAAAACAATTAAACATTACCAAAGCATTAACTTTATATTAACATTTTAGTAATTTATCTTTCGTTTTCAAATTAACTGATCGTCCGTTAGAAAACAGATTTTAATAATCTAGAATCAAAATCGAAAGGTTCGATTTCTATTAATTTTACTAGATCAAAGTTTGGATGTAATGGATTAATCAATAGATTTTGCTCTCTTGGTACAATGATACTTGGTACTTTTAGGCCCAAATATTTATTCTCTGATATCCAATTCATAGCAAAATGTTGAATACCTGTAGATGGCGGTATTTTATTCCAATCCTTTGGTAACTCCTTTATATCGATAGTAGACACCAACTCGTCAGGTACCTCTATAGTGGCTAAAGACATATTATCTGGAAAGTAAGCAGCAGGAAGGTGAGCCAATACTTCTAAGACAGAAAGTGAAGAGCTTGTACTCGTATACAAAACTGCAACACCTTTAGGATTCCATCTACCTCCAACTGTTTTAGCTCCTATTCCGGTAAGGTCACGAATGTATTTTTGTTTCGCAATTCTATATACTAACATTATGCAAAAATTCCATGCTCAATACGAATTAATTCTTCGTTTAATAACTGAAATCCAAATGTAGTATCAAGCAATTCTTTTGGTCTTTTAGTAGCTAATGCAACATTCGGAAGTTCCATCCATCTTTTAAAACGTTCTAAATCTCCAAAGATACTCTCTCCTCTTGCATAAAGTTTTGCCAATTGTAATGCTTTTGCACTAGCTTCTGTGCTAAGTTTCTTTTTTAATTCGTATCGTTGTATGGTACGTTCAGAAACATGTAGGACATGCGCAAGCTCACTAAGATCAAAATCTATAGTTTTAGCAAGATGTAACAATGCTCTTTTATCTATTCCGTTTCGAGATAATTCTATAAAATCGTATACATTTCGTAAAGGGATATTAATATTTAAATATCTTAACAACCCCTGACTTTCTAGACTATCATAATCTAAAGGTGATACCGCGCTCATACATTACATTTTTTACATGACAAAAGTACGAAAAAAAATGACAAATGACTTATTTATTTTAAAATTATATCCAAATCCGATTTAATTGTATCTAATCTAGCCTCCATAGATCTAATTGCTATTTTGGATAAGTACCTTCCTAAAGGCAACACAGGTTTTATCTTTTCTTCATTTTTACGTTTAGAAATAGAATCTTCCAAATTTGTAGATGGTATTATTTCCGTTGGTTTCAACTCTACAATATGATCATCTCCTAATTTTTCCATTATTTCACGCGTATGACCATATCTTACATTCTGTAAGGTCGTTAAAGGTGCTGTTAACTGACTACTTGTTTTTGCTATTTTACGCTCTTCGCTATTAGTAATTAAGACATGCTTCATTTTTACTTTTTCAATCAACTCTGGAAAAGAATCTCTTAGGACTTTGGCAAGCACTTCTTCAATACCTTTTGATACTCTACCACCTATATTATCATAATATCCAGCATCTGCATACTGATCAGATGTTATTATATCCGTTCGGTCTTTTTTTCTTACCTCACCTACTGGAGTAACAAAAGGAAAACTTGCATTAATCCTCATAGCAGTTGAAAGATCTATAGATCCATTTGGATAACTAGATTGTACAGTATTAATAAAATCATTCATCCCCTCTAATGATCTTAGATGAGCATACGTTACTGGACTAATTATATTATAATTTCCAGTTTGCGTATGTGTTGTATTAATCAATAGTAAAGGTGGAATCTTAGGATCTGATATTTTCCTATTTTTAGAAATTACACCTTTATAAAAAGATAAAAATTCTTTGTTAAGAATTAGGTCCCCTTTTTCATCTGAAAAAAATTGCCCATGAGCTCGAATCCATTGATCTTCTAATAATTGTCCTCTATTTTTAAAATTAAATAAGCTAGTTACCTCTTTAAACAAATCTCTTCCTAATAATGACAATAATGCGGTAGAGAGGTAATTATCCTTATATATCACACTTGCTTTATAATTCAAATTAGGATTCTCAATATCAGATTGAATTTTAAAATCCGCCTTACGATTTGACATACTAGCATTACGAGCTTCAGCAAAAAACATAGCATTCCCAACACTTCCTCCAGAAGCCCCTGTTAACGAAAGTAAATTCCTATCAAAATAAGCCCCTTCTGATTTCTCGTATAAATAACTATGGGTTAGAAATGACCAAAGTCCTGCTCTCGAACCTCCTCCTTCTGCTGATACCATAATAATTGGAAACTTATTATCGGTATTTAAAATATCATCCTTCCTACTTTTTAGCCAATGATAAATATACGTATCTAACGAAACCCTATCTACAGTGGTTTTCTTTATTTCTAGTTGATAATGATCCGAGTTATCTGTAAAAAACCTTGAAGAAAAAATACAGATAATAGTAATAATAGATAAAAGAGGTAATCTAATCTTTTTTCCAAGTAAAATTAAAACAAAACAAATCATAAAAAGACTCAAAAGCGATAAAACCATTATCGATAAAGGATTTACTCTGGTAGCCCATTTTGGATAAAAATTGAAAATAAAGAAAGAGATTAATATCAAAAAGCCACCTACTAAGATAGTTCCATAGAATAACTTCTTTGGAAAACTTTTAAGGAATTTATAACTATTAAAAGACAAAGAAAAAAACAATAAAGTCAAGGCAGAATTAGCAAGAAATAATTTCCCCAGATCCTTTTCTGCCTGAGTATTTAGAGTCCCTAAAGAAATAATTAAAATCATTAGTCCAATAGAAATACAAAAAAATACAATTGTCGTATTTGCTATTTTATTGAGAAAATTCTTCAATAAAGTATATAACCTTGGTTCTGATAATAGTAACAATAGGAAAATTACTGATAGCAACATACTTGTTGAATCCAAAAACTTGGTATATGTATTTTCTAATCCAAATAATTCCATCGCATTAAGAATACTTAATGCAGATATCGCCAATAATAAAATCCCAAGAATCCTAGGCAATGTTTTTCTCATATGAATTCTTGTAGTATAAGAGTAACTAGCAGATTCACTCCTATCCTGAAATTTATAATGCTGATTAGGAATAAAACCTATAAGATTACGGATAGAAATATCCTTATAATTATGGTAGTAAAAATATTTAGGAATATTCCATATAATAAATGCCGAAATTGAGAGTAAACTAAAATATAAAGGAACTTCTAGCAAAAAGGTTTCTGTTTGGTTTAAAATCAGCAACAGATCTACCGTTTGAGGAAAATGCCATAACGCAAGGTATAGAAATCCTATAAAAATAATACTAATGATATTATTTGCTGATTCTCTAATTAGGCTTTTAAACCAGATACTAAAAGCTTGGAAATATAACAAAAGTTGGTTTTTCATCTTATTCAAATGTAGAACTAAAAATTCTGAAATTTCCCCTTATCTTAAAAATTACCTTTAAATTTTAAAATCACCTCTTCACTTTCCTAAATAGCTAAAAAAGTAATAAACTAACACTCAATATGTTAATAAAAATATAAATTTTAACATTTGTTAAAACACCTGTGTTTACAGGCTAAATGAGATTTTTTATAAAAACTAGGCTTCCGAAATCAATATTTTAGTTATAAAAATTACGGTTTTCACATAAAAAGTTGTATCTTGTCGTTAAATAAGTGTTTTACAACGATAAAAATACGTCATAAGTGAGATAATTCTTACTTTTTTAATTGCAGTTTAACCCAAAAAACTGAACCTTATGAAAAGAATATTACCCCTAGTTACCCTACTTTTTGCAAGTGTGGCATTTGCAAATGTAAAAATTGACATTTCGTACAAATTAATGTCAGTTACAGAGAACACCGTTATCAACGGATTAGACGAAAACACAGAAGAAGGTGTAATCTTTATTACAGAGAGTTTGCATATTGAAAATGGTGTACGAATTAAAATTAGAAATGCGTGCTTAATTATATTAGGAGACATTTCAGGAAACGGAATATTAGATGTTGATGAATCAGCAACTGTAACCTTAGAAGGAGAAAAGAAAGGAAGAATCACTTTCATAGATAGATTTCTAGCCGATTCTACTTGTCAGCAGAGTACAGGTCTAGAAACATTTAAAGATATTAAAGATGTACCTCTTGGTCTTACTTACAGTCTTTACACTTTAACAGGAAGGCTATTAGATAACGGAATAATAGATGAATACATCCATAACTATAGAGATCCAAAAACCTATTTTATTAAGGTGGAAGGATATAAACTAAGAAAAATAGTTTTTAAAGGTTAAATCAATCATAAAAAAGTAAGGTTTTATGATAGCACGGTCCTTTGGGCCGTGCTTTTTTTATTTTATCTCTATTATTTAAAATTTAGGTTTACTACACACAAAGCAATACTTTTACAGAAAATATTTGCATATGATTTCTGTAACTGAAGCACTATCTATAGTCTCTAATGTAAGTTATACTCCCAAAAAAACTACTGTTTTATTAAAAGATGCTGATGGTCTTGTTCTTAGTGATGATGTTGTTTCTCCTATAAACATGCCTCCTTTTCGACAATCAGCAATGGATGGATATGCCTTATCATTGCATGATAACAACTCATATGAAGTAGTAGGTGAAGTACCCGCTGGCAGTAGTATTGATTACTCTTTATCTCCTGGACAAGGAGTACGGATTTTTACTGGAGCCAGAGTACCTAATGATGCTGAAACCGTAATAATGCAGGAAAAAGTACACAGATCCGAGAATCATATATCGATCGAAGATCAGGTGCCAAGAAATAGCAATATAAGACCTATCGGAGAACAAATCAAAGAAGGAGAAGTTGCTTTAAAAAAGGGAACACAATTAACTCCTGCTGGTATCGGCTATCTAGCAGGATTAGGAATCACCGAAGTACAAGTTTTTAATCCACCAAGTATCGCTATAATAACAACCGGTAATGAATTAGTCACTCCTGGACTTCCCTTACAAGAAGGTCAAATCTATGAAAGTAATTCTGTGCAATTAGAAGTAGCACTGAAACGGTTGAATGTCAAAAAAATTCAGAACTACACTGTACAGGATGATTATGATAGTACGAAAAACACCGTAAAAGAGGCGATCACAAATCATGAAATAGTTCTAATAAGTGGAGGAATTTCTGTAGGGGATTATGACTTTGTAAAAGATGTATTAGCCGAGTTAGAAATAGAAGAATTATTTTACAAGATTAAACAAAAACCTGGTAAGCCTCTATTTTTTGGTCGTAATTCAGATACTTTAGTATATGCACTACCTGGTAATCCTGCTTCTTCCCTAACCTGCTTCTACATATATGTGCTCCCTACAATTAGAAAAATAATGGGGATAGCATCTGAAGGATTAAAAAGAACAACCAAAGCCATTACAAAGGATTTTAGTAAAAAAGGAGACAGAGCACAATTTCTGAAAGCAAAAGTCTCTGGTAAAGCTGTCGAAATTCTTGAAGGGCAGAGTTCCGCTATGCTATTAACATATGCAATAGCCAACGCGTTGGTCTATATTCCTGAAAATATGAATACAATTTCTAAAGGTGATTCAGTGGAAACAATTATTTTACCTAAATAGAATTCTTATCGTTTTTGAGATAAAAAGCTGTTATTATTCAATAGTTTGACTGAAATCCTATCTATTTTGAGAAAATCATAAAAATTTCTGAAAGTATCTTTTCTTCATTTTTTTCGTTATATCTTGCAGGAAACAACGGTGGAGATGTATCAAATAAAAAGTAGAATCTGGATAGAAGGTAAAGAAGGAGTTTTCCTTGGAGAAGGAAGAATAAAAATCTTGAAAGCTATCGCTTCTGAAGGTTCTGTTTCTAAAGCTGCTAAATCTTTAGGTATGTCTTATAAAAAGGCCTGGAACTTAGTAGATTCTATTAATAAAAATGCTTCAACTCCAGTTATCAAAACCAATACTGGCGGTAGTGGCGGTGGTGGAACGGAAATTACGGAGTATGGATTAAAAATGATCCTTGCTTTTGAAAACATTAATAAGAATTGTTGGGATTTTCTAGATGAGCAACTAAAATCATTACAGCTATGAATTTGTCCAAGGATACAGATATCACTGGAATTATATTAGCTGGTGGTAAAAGCAGGCGCATGGGAGAAGAAAAAGGCTTGAAACTTCACTTAGGAAAACCTTTCATTTCTTACATCATCAGAGCCTTAGAAACTATTACCAATAAGATATTCATCATTACGAAAAACGAGGATTATGAAGTATTTGGATATCCTTGTATTTCGGATGACTTTCCTAATTTAGGACCTGTAGGAGGCATCTATACAGGTTTAAAGAATACTTTAACTTCTCAAAATCTCATTTTGAGTTGTGATATTCCTTTTATCACTCCGTCTGTTTTACAAGAGCTGGTTTTAAAAAGTGATTCGGATTATGATGTCATTACTTATGAAAAGACACCCTTGGTGTCCTTATATAAATCCACTGTATTACCTATTTTTTTAGAAAGTATCCGGCAAAACCGTTTAAGTCTCTTTAGAACCATGGCAGCACTAAAGGTTAAAAACATACAAATAAGGAATGATATAAGACCATTTTTAGAAAATATAAATACGCAACAACAATATCAAGAAGCTATACAATGGAATTAAAAATTTTATATTTTGGAATGATAGCTGAAGCTACGAATTGTAATGAAGAAGAGATTTCTTTGCAATCGGGAAGTACTGTGGAACAACTAATTCATAAGCTAAATAACAAATACGATAAGTTGAAGGATCTATCCTTCAATATAGCTATTAATAAAGAAATTTCAGATCATTCTACACTACTTAATTCCAGTTCCGAAATCGCACTACTACCCCCTTTTGCTGGTGGCTAATTTGATAAAATTATAAGAATATTGATTAAAACCAACGGTACATTCCATTAAAAAAAGAACAAAAATACTAATGAAAAAGAGAAAAACTGTATTTGTAGAAGGACCAATTAGTCCCAGTTTTATTGCTAATTCTATAGAAAAACATCAAACAAAAACTACTATTGGTGCACACGATATTTTTCTGGGTCAGGTACGTGCTGATGAGATAGAAGGTAAAGTGGTACAAGCAATTGATTATACTGCTTATCAAGAAATGGCAGAAAACAAGTTCCACGAAATTAGAGAAGCTACCTTTGATAAATTTGATCTTACTTGTATGCATATTTACCATAGTCTGGGAAAAGTAAAAGCAGGAGAAATATGTCTTTTCGTTTTTGTTTCGGCGCCACATAGAAAAGTAACATTTCAAGCATTAGAATACTTAGTAGATACTATAAAAAAAGAAGTACCAATATTTGGAAAAGAAATTTTTGAAGATGAAACTCATACCTGGAAAGTTAATAGTTAAAAATGGTAGATATTACACATAAAAATAACACCCTAAGAATTGCAACAGCCCAAGCTATTGTAAACGTTGGTAGTACAAAAACAATAGAAGCCATTATATCCAAATCTATTCCTAAGGGAGATGTTTTTGAAATGGCTAAAACTGCTGGTTTATTTGCTGTAAAAAAAACAAGTGATATTATACCTGACTGTCATCCACTACCTATTGAATATACTGGTGTAGATTACAAAGTAAATAACCTTGAGATTGTTATTGAAATGACAGTTAAAACTATCTACAAAACTGGTGTCGAAGTTGAGGCAATGCATGGTGCGTCTGTGGTGGCTCTTACTATGTATGATATGCTTAAACCGGTAGATAAAAACGTAGAAATCAAAGAAATTAAGCTTCTTAGTAAAAAAGGAGGAAAATCTAGTTATAAGGATAATGGAGAACCTTATACTGCAGGAGTTGTAGTATGTTCGGATTCTATTTCTGCTGGTGAAAAAGAAGACAAAGCTGGTAAAGCTATTATTCAGAAACTAGAAGAATGTGGAGTGACTGTAGAAAAATATATTATCATCCCAGATGAAAAAGATGAAATACAAAAACAAGTAAAAGAATTGCACAATGCTGGTAATGACCTTATCATCTTTACTGGTGGCACGGGGTTATCTCCAAGAGATGTTACACCTGAAGCTATCAGCCCGTTAATAGAAAGAAGAATTCCAGGAATCGAAGAAGCGATTAGAAACTACGGTCAAAATCGTATGCCTTACGCTATGCTTTCTAGAAGTGTTGCTGGAGTTATTGGAGAAGCGATTGTGCTAGCATTACCAGGCTCTACTAATGGAGCAAAAGAATCAATGGAAGCTATATTTCCTGCCCTTTTGCATACTTTCCGTGTATTGAAAGGCGCTAAACACTATGGAAATTAACAAAGAAGATTTGAATACAAATAATAAGAACATATTAACAGATAATTTTGGGCGTAAGCATACATACCTCAGAATTTCACTAACAGAAAAGTGTAATCTAAGATGCACTTATTGTATGCCTGCCAATGGAATTCCGCTAACACCCCAAAAACATTTAATGACCTCAGATGAGATTTATGAAATTGCAAAAGGGTTTGTTGATTTTGGTGTTACGAAAATAAGATTAACTGGTGGTGAACCCATGGTTAGAAAGGATTTTCCGCTCATATTAGAACGCCTAGCAAGTTTACCTGTAGAAATTGGAATTACCACAAATGGCGTATTAGCAGATCGTTTTATTCCTCTTTTGAAAGAAAATAATATTAAAACTATAACTATTAGTATCGATTCTTTGCAAAAGAATAAATTTGAGAAAATAACAAGACGAAATGAATTTGACAAAGTCTGGAATACCATACAGTTGTTTCATAACGAAGGCTTTGCAATAAAACTAAACGTTGTTCTTATTAAGAATTTCAATGACGATGAGATTATAGATTTCATTAATCTTACAAAAGATCAAAATATTACTGTACGCTTTATAGAGTTTATGCCGTTTGATGGGAATCAATGGAACATGGAGAAATTAGTGTCTCTTCAGGAAATTTTAGATAGAGTACATTACACCTTTCCATTACAACTCTCTAGATTAGAAGATCTTCCAAATGATACTTCCAAAAATTATAAGATCAATAATTACCAAGGTCAATTTGCTATCATTAGTTCTGTAACTAATCCTTTTTGTGATACTTGTAATCGTATTCGCCTCACGGCAGATGGGAAATTGAAAAATTGCTTGTTTTCTGGAAATGAATTCTCCTTATTACAGCCCCTAAGAGATAAAAAGCCTCTAGCTCCAATAATTCAAAATGCTTTACAACATAAATTTAAGTCTCGAGGTGGAATGGACACCTCAGAAAAACTAGAAAACCCTGCATTACACACCCAAAATAGAAGTATGATTAGTATTGGCGGTTAAGTCCCTATCAATCAATATTTTCATCCATTTACAAAAAAACCACTATATTTAACCACATATCCCATTAAGGCCCCAAACTATCCTTATCGGATGATTAACTAACATAAGATTGTCGTTAATAAACCATCTATGAATCAAAAATCGTGGTTAAAATCTGAAGCAGCTAAATATGCTCTTTACGGAGTATTGTTTGGATGCGTATTTCCGATACTTGCAACTTCTATTGATATTGTAAAATTGGGGCAAGAATTTTCTTGGGAAGCTATTATTTTTGTACAGAAAAATTACCCTATTCACTATATTATAGATACGGCTCCATTTTTTCTTGGACTATTTGCCATGTTCGGTGGTCGTAATTTAGATAAATTAAAAGAAAAAAATAAACAGATTCTACAAGCCTCTAAATTCAAACAAGATTTTTTAGCAAACATGAGTCATGAAATCAGAACTCCTATGGTCGGAGTTATTGGAATGATTGATTTGCTTTTTAAAAATACTTCATTAAATGATTTACAAAAGGAATATGTGACTACCATACACCAGTCTTCTCTAAATCTTCTGGATATATTAAATCAGATTCTTGACCTATCCAAAATGGAAGCAGGAAAGTTTACCCTTTCACCGAAAGCCATTAACTTTAAAAAATTAGTTAATCAAAATGTTGATTTGTTTTTAGCCAATAGTAAGGCTAAAGGAATCAATATAGTGTCAGAATATTCGGATGAACTACCTGAGCAAATTTATGCAGATGATAAAAGACTTACACAAGTTATCTCTAACTTAATAGGTAATGCAGTAAAATTCACCAATGAAGGAACGATTAGAGTAAAATCTTCTTTGGTAAACAAAAAGAATGATGATCTTACCATAAAGATAGAAGTTATAGATTCTGGAATTGGAATTAGTAAACGTGATCAGGTATCCCTTTTTAAAAGATTTAGTCAAGTACATAATAATGAACTACTTGTTGGAGAAGGAACTGGTTTAGGGCTTACTATCAGTAAAAAACTTGTTGACTTACTTAATGGAAAACTTGGAGTAAGTAGTGAATTAGGAAAAGGAAGTAATTTTTGGTTCACCTTTAAAACAAAAGTATCAGAAGCTATTATTCCAGATGTAGAAAAGGCTTTTGATAAGAGTAAAGATCAAAAATTTAATCTTCATATTTTATTAGTAGAGGATTCTGACACTAATATACTTGTATCCAAACAAATATTGAAATATCTCGGTTGTACTGCTGATGTTGCTAAAACGGGACGAAAAGCCTTGGAGATGTTTGAAGAAGACACCTATGATCTTATATTAATGGATATTAATCTACCCGAATTGGATGGGGTAGAAACCTGTAAATTAATAAGACAAGGATATAAAAAAGTACCACCAGTGATCGCTATTACTTCTAATGCCTTGCCAGGAGACGCCGAACGCTTTATAGCAAAAGGTTTGGATGATTATATCACAAAACCGTTTACTACAGAAATATTAAATATAAAACTCAAAAATTGGTTCGGAGATCATAGTGGATATCACTAGAATTCTTATTTTATTTTTTTAATTCTTTTTTTGAAATGAAAACCAACTGTTTCCGTCTAACCCGAAAATATCGATGTTTTCGAAAAGCTCATAAAGATCTTAAAAATATATAATTGGCTCATTTTTAACTATTATAGTCAAAATCTCATTGGTAATTTTAGTATATTGTATAATTCGCATTCTACCTCCAATACTAAAGAATGAAATTATTAACTGAATAAATTTGTTATGAATAAAAAAAATACTTTTTTAAGCAAAAAGCATCTTTTCTATTTGCTTAGTTTATTTTTAATAGTAGGACATACCCATCAGCTTCAAGCGTTTAGTTTTTTTCAAGATACAGGGATTCAAGCGGGTAATACTTATGATGAATATAAAGGAATTGTAGTAGACCAACAATCTAATGATGTTTTGGTATCAGCTACCATTTCATTAAATGGAACTAACATATCTACAATTACGAATGCTGAAGGTGAATTTTTATTAAAAGTTCCAAAGAACAGCTCGAGTACAAATATTACTGTTTCGTTTTTAGGTTATAAAGACAAAATAGTTTCTCTTTCTTCATTAAAAGGAAATAACGCTAAAATTAAGTTAACTGCTACCATAACAGAATTAACAGCAGTAAACATTGATCCTAGGGATCCTGAAGCTCTTATAAAAGCAGTTATGAAAAAACGTGGTACAAATTATCAAAATGATAACACCATTATGACCGCATTTTATAGAGAAACCATCAAAAAACGTAGAAAATATGTATCCCTTTCTGAAGCCGTAGTAGATGTCTATAAAAAACCCTATTCCTCGGATAAAAATGATGTAATTAAACTATACAAAGCAAGAAAAAGTGCAGATTACAAAAAGCTAGATACACTTACCCTTAAGCTTCAAGGAGGACCATCCAGTACTTTATTTATTGATGTAATGAAAAACCCTGATCTTCTTTTTACAGAGGATATATTAAATATATATGATTTCACTTTTGGAAATTCTACCAATATCAATGATCGCTATATTTATGTATTAGACTTTAAACAAAAGCCTTACATAAAAGATCTTTACTATTATGGAAAGCTATATATTGATTCTGAAACCTTGGCATTAACCAAAGCTGAATTTAGCTTGAATCTTGAAGACAGAGAAGAGGCCAGTAAACTTTTTGTTAGAAAAAAACCATCGAGAGCCAAAGTATACCCAACAGTTGCTACTTATAATATGAATTATAGAGAGAAAAACGGTAAATGGTACTACGGTTATGGAAAAATTGATTTAGTATTTAAGGTAAACTGGAAAAAGAGATTATTTAACTCTACCTATAAGTTAAATATAGAAATGGCTGTTACAGATTGGAAAAAGAACCCAGATAATGAAAACCTTAAATTTAAGGATCGTTTAAAATCTTCTGTTGTTATTAGTGATGAAGCCTCCGGATTTTCGGATCCAGAATTTTGGGGAGAGTACAACGTGATTGAACCAGAAAAGTCAATTGAATCTGCTATCAAAAAAATCAAAAAGCAGCTACGAAAGCTAAATTAAATTTCGCTTTAAAGTTATAATAAAAACAGGTGCTAATAAAGTACCTGTTTTTTTTATGCTGTACTATAAATATTCACAAAACAGATTTATTATTTTTACACGATAGGAAAACAAAATGTCACATCTTTTTTAAAGAAGTGTCTTTAAACGTAGTATACACAAAATTTATCATATGAATCATATTGGGTACATGGTATCTTTTATTCTAATATCTACCTCGCTTTTTGCTCAAAAAAAAATAACATTAACCAAAGCAAAAGAGGACTTTAAAATATTCCAAAATATTCTTAAAAAAGGTCATCCAAGTTTGTATGATTATATCGATGAAGTAACATTTGATTCTTTAGTAGATAACACACAAGATTCATTCTCTGAAGAGATTACAGATATCGAATTATTTAAGAAGATGCAGTATATAACAGATCAGGTAAAAGATGGTCATTTAATGCTATTTGCACCAAATACGGTAAAAAGCACTCAGTATTATTTTCCTGTGATTATAAAAATTATTCAGTCAGATTTTTACGTAGACACAGATGATTTTGGAATTCCTATAGGTTCCAAAATAACCCATATTAATGATATCTCTACTGTTAAAATTTTAGACGATTTAAAAAAATATGCTCCTAGTGACGGTCATAATCTAACTAGAAAATATAGGGATATTGAATTAAAATTTGGCTTATTCTATATCTATGAATATGGATTACAGAAAGAGTATACCATCAAATATATAGAACCAAACGGGATTGAAAAAGTTATCACGCTTCCTGCAGAGTCTTTTGTAAATGTGAAACATAGAAATATTAACAGAAGCTCTTATTTCTCTAACTATCATGATGCTAAGGATAAAGTAGCTTTTTTCTCTAAACATATTAATAATAAAGAACCTTTTGTTTATTACAAAAAAGATTTAAAAACTGCTGTTCTCGTTGTCAATTCTTTTGGAGTAGACATTAGTGCTTTCAAATCTCGTTTAATAAAACTCTTTAAAGAGATCAATAAGAAAAAAATAAAGCATTTAATTATTGACATACGCCAGAATGATGGAGGTTTCCGACCTAATTCAGTGCATCTATTTTCTTTAGTTACCAATAAACTATTCAAACAAAGAACTAGTACGTTTGTTTCCTCTTTAGAAATAC
The DNA here is from genome assembly GCF_947492115.1 of uncultured Aquimarina sp. Lineage (NCBI taxonomy): Bacteria > Pseudomonadati > Bacteroidota > Flavobacteriia > Flavobacteriales > Flavobacteriaceae > Aquimarina > uncultured Aquimarina sp. Next base: position 452,433 of record NZ_CANLMM010000004.1, on the reverse strand, counting down.
CTGAAAAATCTTATGCTACCAGAACATTTGGTGAAAAAGAATTCTTAAAAGACAAGTTTTATCATCACCCTACTTCAGATGGTTGGAAATTAGATTTTGATGATCTAGAAACTATAATGGTACCAGATAAAAATAGATTTAAAGGTAAAACCTATGTTCTTGCAAGCGGTACTACCTTTTCGGCTGGTTCTGCGTTAGCTCTTTTAGCTAAAAATGATCCCGATATACTTTTGGTTGGAGAAGAAACAGGAGGTGGTTATTATTCCCATATTGGTCAATTCCCAGTTTATTATGAACTACCTAATTCCAAAATAATGATGATAATGTCTATGGAAAAAATAAAACATTACGTTAAAGATAAAAATGTTCCTAATGGTTCTGGAGTAATACCTGATAGAGCGATATCAATTTCTGTAGATGACTTAATAAAAGGGAAAGATGCTCAGCTAGATTATATTTTGAGATTGATAAAAGGCTAGAGAACCACTATTCTTCATCAAGTAAAGAATCTAATAATTGATTATAATCGTATTGTAAATCCTCATGTAGTGTAGTTATAACCTTTCGTATACTTGCTATTTGTCTACTAAAAATACCTGAAAGAACTTTATTGTTAAAAATAGAAGGTTGAATTTGTTTTAGCTCGGTACAGAAATGAATCATTATCTCAACTTCTGTATCTTTCTTACCGGAATATCTTATATATTTCTTACTGTTCCTTAATATCTTACGTACACTTTTTTTAATGTAATAATAATTCTTAGTATTAATAAGATCGAATTCATTGGATATTTCTTTTTGTACTTCTAAAATGTAATTTCTTTCATCTGAAGCTTCATAAAGTAAATAAGTCAATAGTTCTTTGTTTTCCTTTTTAAATTTGGACAAACGTAAACATAGTGCTACTAGTTCTTGTGGAGAAGAATTCTCTAATTCTATTTTAAGTTCTCTTACAGTAGCTGCTTTCATGGGTAACAAAAAAGGTATTTGCGAACTTAGTTATAAAAATTAGATATATTTATAAATGGTGCATAGATATTTATAAAAAACAGGAATAGTATTTGATGAAAGCATACCTATGAAATCACTATAAAATCTTTAACAACAGAACATGAATAAATTTTTCTTAATAGTACTATTACTTTCTTTTGGAGTGAGCTTGAATTCTTGCGCTGACGAACCTAAAACACCTTATCAAATACCAAAAAATGCCATAGAATTAGTTTCCGGAACCTCTGGTAAAACATGGAAAATTGCTAAACGATATAATGATGGAACTCGAATGAATATGGCTGGTTGTTTTCTAACCTACAGGAATACTTATTTCCCTAATATGACCGTTAAAGATAACAACGACACTCAAAAAGACTGTGGACCTTCGTTAAAGGCAGATTGGGAGATCATTCAAAATAAAAAAGGACATTACTTTATTAAGGTAACCAGTGATCAACTTCCAGAACTCCTGAATACAGACAAAAATTATAAATTCTTTCAAATAACATATCTTTCTAAAGACAGCTTAGAGCTTAAATACAGACATGCTCAATTTTCGGGTCAGGTAAGATCTATTACAGATCTATATGTTCAGGAAGATATAGACGTTCCCAATAGAGATTTCCATAATAAATAAGAAAAAGAGATCGACTATTAAACCACCTCTAAGGTCATTTTCTCAAAATCTTCTTTTGGAGCATCACATAACGGACATTGATATGTTTCAGGAAGTTCTGAGAAATTCGTACCTGACGAAATTCCTGATACCATATCTCCGATAGATGGGTCATAAATAGTCTGACAATGCTTACATTGATAAACCTCTATTTCTGTTTTTTCTTTTTTAGCAGGACTTCCTGTATAACTTTCATTATCTCCTTCTCCTAAGTTTTGAAAATAGGTTTTGGTTAGCTCTAATAAAATCCCTGGTAGATCCATTTGATCTATATCTTGTGCGTACACAATATACTTTCTGGTATTAGGATCAAAGTTCTTAGCATATAAAACATTGTACGTAGGTCTAATCACAAAATCTTTTACAGCATCTGGAGTTTTATTTTCTTCAATAACAACTGAAGTAAAATATCTTTTTTGTTTTCTACGTATACTTATAGCAAAAGTCATCCCGTAGGTACTAATATCGTTTTGATCAAAATTCATGACCAAAAATTTCTTTAGATCTAATGCTTTCTGACTTCCTACTGGTAAATGCCAATTTAACTCTAGAGCAGAATGCCTTACATTTATACCAAATTGTCCTAAAAGCTTTTCTAATGCCAACTTACATTCTTTTGGAATTCCTTTGATAATAAATGACTTCCACGGAGTTAAACATATTTTCCCGATGCGATATTCTATACAAAATTCGCATAACGCTTTCAAAAACTTGAGATCATATTTATTGTTTCTCCAATACAATCCCAACCAATACTGATTGATCCCCATTTTATTCATCCCTTCATAATAAGGAAATGGCTTAAAACCGACACCTAAAGGCTTTTCTATGGTTCTATTATTAGTATCAATACTTTCATTTAAAAACTGGAATAACTCATCTACATTATTGACCTTTTTATAAATCTTTTCAATTTCTTCAGCTACTTTCGCTATATCCCAAGTATAGATCAATACTGGATAATAAACCTCTTCCCATCCTGGTAATTTCAAAAACAAATACCAATAATCTTCATGTATAGAAGCAATAAAGTTAAGATCTCCAGAAAACAACGAAACCATCTGTTGCTGAGGATCCGAGATATTAATTTTTAGTGTTGGTTTGTATCTAAATTGCTCTAAAATATAGAGATAGGTAGTACCTCGAAGCCAAACGGTAGAATTAAATATATCAATAGACACGTATGAGCAACTTATATTTTGCTCTACTTCTGGTGCAAAAAAATCTGGTTTAAAAGATTCTTTTTCCTCGACTAATCTTCCATTTTGATCTTTGGAAGGGAAAATAATATCCTGTCTAGATCCAAAATGAAAGGTATCTAATCCTAAATCCTCTGCATACAGGATAATTCGTTGCAATTCACTTGGTGATAAAATTCCACCTTTTATATTTACTCTATGCATAAAATCTTCCATACTAAGCTAACTGCATTACATTATTCAATACTTCTTTTACTTCTGGTTTACAACTACCACATCCTAATCCTGCTCCTGTTTTCGTACATAGTTCAGAGAAGTCCTCACATCCTCCTTTTATTGCCTCTTCTAAATTACCTTCTCCAACCTGACTACAAGAACAGATCAATTTACCTAGTACAGGTTCATCTGGTTGCGAAGATCGAAGTAACTCTTCTCTTTTTTCGGAGAGTTCGATTTTTTCTTCGATGAGCCTTTTAAAATCAGCAAACTCACTTTTATCTCCCATCAAAATAGCTCCTACTAACCAGTCATTTTTAACAATACATTTTTTATAAAACCTTTTACCAACATCCATAAATATCACTTCTTCATACGATGGATCATCTTTTGGCATATCTATATTACCAATACTACACAAGTCTAAATCTTCGAACTTCAAAATATTCATAAACACGGATCCTCTGTAAATTGCGCTAAAATCTCCTAACAGGTATTTAGCTACAATATCTGCTTGCTGCTCCGCAGCCGCGGTAATTCCGAACAAATTCCCTTCGAATTCCGCAATCTCACCAACCGCAAAAATATTAGGATCATTTGATTGCAAATATTGATTTACTAATATTCCGCGTCTGCAATCTATACCAACAGCTTTGGCTAAATCTATATTCGGAATAGTACCTATAGAGTATACTACTGCATTACAACTAAATGATTTACCAGATTTCAGATTTACCAATAAGGCTCCAGAATCCTGATTGAAGACTGTATCCACTTCGTTATCAAAATGAATTTGAATACCTTTTTCTCTTACATCTTCAGCTAGCAAACGACTGGCTATTATATCTAACTGCCGTTCCATTAATCTACTACCTCTCTGTATAATTGTAATTTTGACATCCTTTTTTCTTAGGGCTGCAGCTAATTCAAGTCCTAATAAGCCTCCTCCTACAATAGTAACGTGTTGCTCATTTTCTGGCAATCCACTATCATCAAGATATTTTTTTAATTTGTCTGCATCTCCTCTATCCCTCATAGTAAACCTTCCTGGCAAGTGAATTGGGACTTCTTTAGGTACAAATGCTCTACTTCCTGTAGCCATCAAAACGATATCATAATTGTGTTTATCACCTTTACTATCAATTAAGTATTTCTCTTCTCTATTAATTTCGGTAATTGGATTACTTGTAGACAAGGTTACATTGAGAGATTCCATGCTCCCTTCTCTCATTTTTTGTAATTGCTCCCATGTCAACTCTTCACTTACATATTCTGGAAGTAACACACGATTATAGAAAGGATACGGTTCCTTGGAAAAAACTATGATATCGTCTTCTTTATTATGCTCTCTATATGTTTGAATAAAACGATATGCTGCAGTACCAGCTCCGATAATGCAAATTTTCTGCTTTTCCTTTACAAATTTAGACACCTGTACTGCGGAAAATTTAAAATCCGGCTCCTTTGAGATGGGATCTATAATACTGGTAGTCAAATTATTTGCTCTACCAAAATCATTCCCTAATACTTTCCCCCAATGCATAGGAAGAAATACAACTCCTTTTCCAATCGTATCACTTACTTTTACTTTTACCTGAACCTTACCACGTTTGCTCTCAACCACTGCTATATCACCATCCTTTATATTCCGAAGAAAAGCATCTACCTGATTGATCTCTAAAAAAGGATGAGGAATATGCGTTAAGAGTCTATTTACTTTTCCTGTTTTAGTCCTCGTATGCCATTGATCACGAACTCTTCCTGTTGTTAATATTAAAGGATGTCTTTCGGTTAACAATTCTGAAGTCGGTTTTGTAAATCTGGGCACTACAAATTTTGCATTTCCTGTATCGGTATAAAACTTTTTATTTTCAAAAAGACGTGCAGTTCCTGAGTGATTACTTTCTGGTACGGGCCATTGAAAACTACCTTCATTTTTTAATCTTTCATAGCTCAACCCAGTAATATCAATATTAGTACCCTTAGTCAACTGACAGTGTTCTTTATACACTTCTTCTGCAGAAGTATAATCAAACCCTCTATATCCCATTCGTTGAGCAAACTTCCAAAGAATTTCGGCATCAGGCAATGCTTCACCAGGAGGATCTACAACTTTGTTTAAATATGTAATACGACGTTCACTATTAGTCATGGTACCTTCTTTCTCTGCCCAACCTGCCGCTGGTAGAATGAGATCAGCATATTCTAAGGTTTCGGAGCGATATGATATATCTTGGACTACGACGAATTTTGCATTTTTTAGTGCTTTTTCTACTTTGTTCACATTAGGAAGACTTACCAATGGGTTTGTACAGATTACCCATACTGCTTTCAATTTGCCGCTTTCTAAAGCATCAAACATTTCTGTAGCTGTTAATCCAGGTTTTCCAGAAATTTCTTTTCCTCCCCAAAAATTAGCAACTTCTGTTCTATGTTCTTGATTAGCTAAATCCTTATGTGCTGCAAGTAAATTAGCCATACCTCCTACTTCTCTACCACCCATTGCATTAGGTTGACCAGTTAGTGAAAATGGCCCTGATCCTGGTTTGCCGATATGCCCCGTAAGTAATGACAGATTTAATAATGCGTTATTCTTATTAACACCAATTGAGCTTTGATTTAATCCCATAGCCCATAGCGTAATAAATCCCTTGGCATTACTAATATAAGAAGCAGCTTTTTTAATATCGGCAACCGTTACTCCGCATATTTTTGCAGCCTCCGTTAAAGAGGTCGACTGCAAAGATTCTTTTAATTGATCAAAATTATCGGTGTGATTCGCTATAAAACTTTTGTCTATCTTTCTACGATCGATTAATCTTTTAGCTATAGCATTATATAAGACAACATCGGTACCAGGGATAATTTGCAAGTGTAAATCAGCGATATCACAAGACTGTGTTTTTCTTGGATCTACTACTATAATTTTAGTATTAGGATTCTTCTCTTTATGAGCTTCAATTCTTCTAAATAAAATTGGATGACACCAAGCGGGATTGGCTCCAGCTATCATAAAACAATCTGCCAGTTCTATATCTTCATAGGCAATAGGTACACTATCTTCTCCAAGTGCTTGTTTATATCCAACTACTGCAGAGCTCATGCATAACCTCGAATTCGTATCAATATTATTGGTTCCTATAAACCCTTTGGTCAGTTTATTTACCAAATAATACTCTTCAGTAAGACATTGTCCAGAAACATAAAAGCCTACACTATCGGGCCCGTATTTATCTATAATGGTGTTAAAAACCGCCACCGCTCTGTCTAAAGCTTTATCCCATGATACTCGCTGAAGTTCATGCCCTTTGCTCCATCGCATCTGAGGATATAAGATTCTGTCGCTTTTATCCTGAACTACATGATGTAGATTCATCCCTTTAGAGCATAACATACCTCTATTTACCGGATGATCCGGATCTCCTTCTACATTAATTACACCCTTCGCATCTTTCTTTGCTATTATTCCACAACCAACACCACAATACGAACAAGTAGTTTTATACGATTTAAAAGCCATAAAGAGTTTTCGTTAAAATTATATAGAAACACAAAATTAAGTATTATTACTTAAATTAAAATCAGAATTGACATCTATATATAGGAATACACTTGTTAATTATGGAATCCATAAAAGATGACTGATAAAAAATGATATTTAAAAAAAAGTGGTTCATTGATTCAGCAATTTTCAACACAAAACTTTGTTTTCATAACATTTAAAGGTTGTTAAAGCATAAAAAAACAAAAATCACCTAAGAAAAAATATTGTATTTCTGAAATCATAAATTATCGATTTTACAAAAAAAACACTGAATATTACGATTATAACAAAACTACAATTTATACGTATTAACACTTATTTTTACACAAGTCTCATTTTGTAAAACACAAATTAGATAATTCTTAATAAAATAAGTTAAAATATTAATAATTAATTACTTTTAAACTAATTATAAACAAAATAAACACCTAAATATATAATTTACTGAATTATACTCATTTGCATTTATTCCTTAGTTCAGATATATTTGAAAATAATTAAGTATTAATACTTAATAGCATCGTCTAAAATTTCACTTAAAAAATGTAATCATGGAAAAAAGCACAATTGAATTGGTACAAACCTCGTTTAGTAAAGTCGCTCCAATAGCAGAGACAGCTGCAGAAATTTTTTACAATAAATTATTCGAACTAGATCCTGAACTAAAGAAGATATTCCCAGCGAATGACGCAGAAGCGATGAAAGGTCAAGGAAACAAACTCATGACCATGCTATCTTCAGCTGTAGCAGGATTAACTAATTTAGATAGACTTATACCTATTTTACAAGATTTAGGAAAAAGACACGTAGACTACAAAGTAGAATCTTCTCATTACGATACTGTAGGAGCAGCACTACTTAGCACACTATCTGTTGGCCTTGGAGATGACTTTACTCCAGAAGTAGAAGCAGCTTGGGCAGAAACATATGGAGTTATGGCATCAGTTATGAAAACTGCAGCATACGGAGAAGTAGCGTAGCCTTACAATAGAAATTACCAACATTAAAACACAACACAATGAATCATCTAAAAACAAAGGGAATCTTTTTCTCAATGATAAGCTCTATCGTATTTTTAACGCAATCATGCGGTGGAGTTCCTGAAGAGACTTCTTCAGAAAACGGACCTTCAGATAAAGTATTTGCAGTCGCAGATATCCTTACCTTGGTTGCCGAAGAAAATGATATTACCAGAACACTATACACTAAAGGAATTGTAGGTGCAGGTAAAAAGCAAGGTTTAAAATTTGACGAGGATTGGCAAGACGATGAAGTTGAAGCTGGACCTCTTCCTGCATTATTCTTACGAGGAATCTCTTCAGACATTAGAAAAAGTGATGTTCCTCTAGGGTTATATCTAGGCTCTGATTTTCCGATCAACGCGTCTAATAAGTTTCATGGGAAACAAGCAGAGCTTTTCAAAAAAATTAAAGCAGATCAAAAACCACAACATTTTTACGAAGAAGATCAAAAACTTTATACCTCTATGTTTGCTGATCTTGCTGTGGCAGCACCATGCGTAAACTGTCATAATGATCATAAAAGCACTACAAAAACAGATTGGAAATTAGGTGACGTTATGGGCGCAACGACCTGGCAATATCCTTCAGATTCCCTATCTTATAAGGAAGCAATAGGAGTTATTAACGCCTACAGAAATGGAACAAAAGCGATTTATAACGCATATTTAGAAGAAATAGCAGCCTTTAAAGTTGACAGCACAAAACCTCAAATTGGGAACCAATGGCCTTCTAAAGGTTTTTACCTTCCTACAGCAGAAGTTTTCATCGATAGTGTAAGAAAATTAGCTTCTTATCATAGTCTTGAAAAACTATTATTAGCCGATACAGACAAAAATAAAATAACCAAAGGTTTAGCTGCCAATTAAAAAATATCGTAAACACAGTGAAGAAATCATATAGCTTCGTATTAATTGGGTTTGTTTTATTTGCTCTTTATATACTTCAGTTTGCGCTAGATATAAAGTGGCAATGGCTTTATGAACTTCAACTAAATGAACGATATAAACGCTGGTCCGGAGTATTTGTTGGAGCTTTTATAGTTTTCCAATGGATACTCACCTTGACCAGAACATCAAAAAAACTGATGAAACACTCCATCCGTTTTAGTTTATTACATAAATGGATTGGTGTATTATCTCCGATATTCTTTTATATACACGCGTTAGAATTTGGCTATGGATATCTTGCCTTACTTTCTTATATTTTTTTCATAAATATGATACTAGGCACTATTAACCTTGATATTATAAAAAGCCAAAAAGAGTGGATTTTCAAATCCTGGATGGTTACACATGTTCTCTTATCCGTCGTTATTACGTTTTTAGTAGTTTTTCATGTGGGCGTTGTATTCTATTATGAATAATAAAATAAGATCTTATGCAATTAACTGTAAAAGAAATAATTCACGAAACCGATGATGCAGTAAGTGTGATCCTTAACAAAGGAGGTTTCTTCAATAAAATAAAATATAAAGCTGGTCAATTTCTCACTGTCAAAATCCCTATTAAAAATAAAATTGAAAAAAGAGCCTATTCCTTTAGTAGCAGTCCATTTACAGACAAGTTCCTGAGAATTACTGTTAAGAAAGTTCAAAAGGGTTTAGTATCTAATTATATATGCGAACAATTGTCCGCAGGACAAAAAATAGAGATCGAAAAACCAGCTGGAAGTTTTTTTATAGAACCAGACAAAAATGCAAAACATCATTATGTGTTTTTTGCAGGAGGAAGTGGTATCACCCCAATTTTCTCTATTATCAAAACAGTAATAGAAAAAGAACCTTTATCGAATATCTTATTAATTTACGCTAATAAAAATGAAGAGTCTATCATTTTCAAAAAAGCATTAGAAGATCTTAGCGAGAATCATCCAAAACGTCTAAAGGTTGAGCATATACTAGAAAAAAGCACTTCTGATCAACCAAATTACCATCAAGATCTTCTTAATGAAGAACTAATTACAGAAATTATTCACAATCATGACCTGACTTATAATTTAGGAAAATATATGATGTGTGGACCTCAAGGTTTTATGGATAAAGCCAAGGAAATATTAGCACAACACGGAATCCAAAGAAATCAAATTAAACTCGAAGCTTTTAACGCTAATTTCATTACATCGAGTAACGCAAAAGACCTTATTAGCAACGTAATTATATATGACGAAAAAAAGAAACACGAAATAAGTGTTGCTGGAGACAAAACCATATTACAAGCAGCCTTGTCAGAAAACATACTACTCCCTTATTCCTGCAGATCAGGCATGTGCAGTAGCTGTAAAGCAAAATGCATCAAAGGAGAAGTAAAGATGATCGACGGTCATTTGTTATCAGACGAAGAAGTCGCTAATGGCGATATATTAACCTGCATAAGCTTTCCAAAAAGCAATAATGTAAGCATCAGCTTCATAAAGGATTAATTAATTTATGTTCAAAAAAAATCCATTAAGAAAAAGACAACGAATTGGCTCTTTAATAGGAATCGCAATCGGAATTATAATTTACATTGTCCTACCTTTAAAACAATCAGAAGAATACCTGAGCTTAGGACCTATGAATACTGGTCATGAAGGATTATCATGTAATGCATGTCATACCGATGCAAAAGGAAACCTAGTACAGCAGTTACAATCCAACATCTCCTACACTTTTGGAATGCGCAAAACCATGGCCGATTTTGGCACCGAAAATGTAGACAACAAAAAATGCATGGAGTGTCATGATCGACCAAATGATCGCCATCCAACTCATAGATTTCTAGAACCTCGATTTAAAGAAGCTATTGCAAATATTAATGCTACTGAATGTGAAACCTGCCATAGAGAACATAACGAAACAAGAGTTGTTCTTGCAGATGCTACGTTTTGCGTAAACTGTCATTATGACCTAGAAGTAAAAAACGACCCTATTGATGTACCACATGACAAATTAATAGCTAATAAGGAATGGAGCACTTGTCTTCAATGCCACGACTTTCATGGAAATCACATTTATAAGGTTGCCGAAAAAATCAAAGACACCATACCTCTAAATCAGATTCAAGCCTACCTAAAAGGAGGGATAGATCCATTTTCTGACAAGAAAAAACACCTTCCTCTAAGTGAAGAAGAATGGCAGAAAATGAAGAAGAAATACACAACGAAATAAATTGACATTGTACTAGTAACCATAAAAACACAGAAGATGAACTTCTCCAATTTTATTAAACAGGTATCAATTTTAGCATTATTAATTTCATTAATTTCTTGCAAAGGCGAACCTAAAGAGGAATGCGATATTCCAGAAAATATAACCTATAACGAACATATCGCTTCCATAATCGAAATTCAATGTTTTAAATGCCATGCCTCTGATGTGTACAAAGAAAAAGCATCTAGAGTGAAGATTTTTGATTACCCAAGTTTAAAAAAGATGGGAGAAAGTGGACAACTTGTTGGTTCGATTACTCATGCTCAAGGCTATATCGCTATGCCCTACAGAAAAGAAACAAAAATCGACAGTTGTACTATAGAAACTATCAAAGCTTGGGTTAACCTAGGAATGCAGGAATAACAAAGTACTATCCTTTATTACCAACAAATGATAGCACTTAAAAAAAATAAATATTGAACCATCTTTTAAAGATACTTTTCTCGAACCGCACAAGTGCGCTACTACTTCTTGTATTTGCTATTTCGATGGCAACAGCTACTTTCATAGAAAATGACTACAGTACAGAAACAGCTAAAGCCGTAGTATACAATGCAAAATGGTTTGAAATTCTTGTTTTACTACTTGCTATTAACTTTATTGGAAATATTTCAAAATACAATCTTTTTAGCCTAGAAAAAGCTCCAATTTTCATCTTTCATATTGCTTTTATCATCATCATTTTAGGAGCAGGAGTCACTCGGTATAGAGGTTACGAAGCTTTAATAACAATTAAAGAAGAAACCGCTAGTGACCGTATGATTTCGATTGATAGCCATTTACAAATTAAAGCAAGTAACGACACCTTTGATCAAAGCTACATTAGCAAACCAATACACATGAGTGAAATTGGCTTCAACAACATAAATAATAATTACGTTTTTGATAATAAAAAAGTGAATATAAAACTTCAAGAATATATTCCCAGAGCGCATTATGTAGTTAAAGACAGTACTTCAGGAGCAACATACTTGCATATCGTAATTGCAGACAAAGAAGAGCGGAAAGATTTTTATGTAAAAAAAGGTGATCGCACTAGTATTTATGGGATCCCCATCTCTTTCGAAAACGAGAACAAACAACCTGAGGATATTTTTATTACTAAGAAAAATGATATTTGGAAAGCTTCTTTTCCTAAAGAAACTGACTATTTCTCCATGACACTAAACAAAGCAAGTTCGTATCCAAAAGACAGTTTAGTCCCGTTACAGTTTAAAGCGCTTAGCGAAATCAATAAAATCCCTTTAGTCTTTAACGAAGTAATAGAAAACAAATATCTAACAGTTGAGTCCAAGGAAAGAACTGCTGACAAGAAAAATCCTGAATCTGCTATTAAATTATTAATCACATCAGATGAAAAACAACTAGAAACTACAATATTTGGCGGTCCAGGCTATATGAATCCACACCAGACTGTTTTCATAAATGGTATTCATCTAAATATTAGATACGGATCCAAACCCATACAACTTCCATTTTCTATATACCTCAAAGATTTTATTTTGGAACGCTATCCTGGATCAGACAGCCCATCGGCTTTTTATAGCAACCTACAGATTCAAGAAAAAAACAACATGTTTGACTATACCATTTTCATGAATAATGTTCTAAATCATAAAGGTTTTAGATTCTTTCAATCTGCTTACTTACCTGATGAAAGCGGAACCATTTTGTCTGTTAATCATGACTACTGGGGAACACTAATCACCTATATCGGATATAGCCTACTAGGATTGGGAATGCTACTTAGTTTATGCTGGAGAACATCATACTTTGGATTTATATTAAAACTACTACGTGAAAAATAAGTTTATCTATAGCATTATACTTTTTTTATTTGTCGCTACACCATCACTATCTGGGCAGCAACTGCACAATCTAACGACATACGAGCTGATTGAGAGACAACTTATCAATGAAATTCACGCTGAAAAAATTGCCAAAATCCAAATCCAAGATTTCCAAGGCAGAATAAAGCCAATCAGCACATTATCCCTAGAATTATTAAGAAAAACCTATGGTAAAAGTAGGTTTACATATCTAGATAAGGAACATAATAAAAAAAAGCTCTCCCCTACTCAAGTATTTATTGGCATGCAATACAAACCAGATTCATGGCAATTATTAGAACTCATAAAAATTGAAAAAAAAGCAATACATGAATTAAACCATTTGATTGAAATTAACAATTCGGGACACAGCAGTGTTTCTCAATTCTTTGATTTTCAAGGAAACTACAAACTAAAACATTTAGTTAACAAAGCTTACTCCAAAGCACCTGGAAAACGTTCTGCTTTTGATAAAGACATTATCAAAATTGACGAACGTGTAAACATCATCTGGGGGATTTTTAATGGCCAATTCTTAAAAATTTTTCCAGACAAAAACGATTCAAATCAAAAATGGCTCTGCCCAATAGATACAGATAGCAACTTTCAAAAAGAAGATCAACTTTTCTTTGATAAAATCATACCTACCTACTTTGAAAATCTTTCTAATGCTATCAAAACTAATGATTGGACAAAACCTGACAAAACGATTGAACTTATAAAGCAATTTCAGGAAGAGAATGGAGCTTCAATCATCCTATCAGAAAACAAGATAAATACTGAAATTTGGTTTAACAACAACCCAATATTTTTATGGTGCCTTATAGGATATTCCTTACTAGGGACTCTCCTAATAATTTTAAGTTTCTGGCAAATATTCAAAGATCAAAACAAATTCCTTAAAAAACTTGTCAAAATTATACTGATTGCCATATTTATAATTTTTATAACACACGGTTCGGGAATCATAATTAGATGGTACATTTCTAATCATGCTCCTTGGAGCAATGGTTATGAAGCTACTATTTTTATAGCATGGATTGGAATGTTAGCTGGATTTATTTTTCAAAAAAACAGTTCTTTTGCACCTGCAGCATCTTCTATCCTTGCGATTTGTTTGATAGGAATAGCCCACGGAAGTTTGATGAATCCAGAAATCACCAACTTAGTTCCTGTACTTAAATCTTATTGGTTACTCATACACGTTGCGGTAATAACCGCCAGTTATGGTTTTCTCGCACTAGGATCATTACTTTCATTAATCACCCTTTTGATCATGTGCTTTCAAGTTTTTTGGAATACCACTAATGCAGAAAAAACCATCCACAGACTCACCAACACAAATCAACTTACTAGTACAATTGGTCTATACATGCTAACTATAGGCACTTTTTTAGGAGGCATCTGGGCAAATGAATCCTGGGGAAGATACTGGGGATGGGACCCTAAAGAAACTTGGGCTTTGATTAGTATTATTATCTATTCCTTCGTCTTACATCTTAGAATTATTTTCCAAAAAAAATACATCTACATTTTTAATGTTTGTAACCTATTTGCACTTAGTAGCTTAATTATGACATTCTTTGGGGTAAATTATTATTTATCAGGTCTTCATTCCTACGCCAAAGGAGATCCATTCCCTATTCCTTATTGGATATATATTATCATCCCAATAGCATTGCTAATCTCCATAATACCCATTTATAGGAAACGATTTAATTAGAATAAAAAAAGCCGGTCATGATTCCTCATAACCGGCAACACAAGAAACACTTAAAGCTACTAGATCTTTAAGGTTTCAAACACTAAATTTTTATGGATTAAGTCCAATCAATATTATTTTTTAATGTAATCTTTTTGACATAGATGTATAATGGTATCCCTGCTTTAAAAGTGTATTATAAAAATACTTAAAAAAATAAACTTTGCCTATAATAACATTAGTTTTACACCCCAATATTACTTAAACAAAGTTTATTTATTGTACTTTTTCACAAAAAGTTGTGAACTATAACGTTAAAGCTTACGCAGCTTTTTCTATTCTTCTAAGCAAACCGATTTCTATATATTCCGTAATCTTGTCTGCCATTTCTATTTTTTTAGTATCAATTGGCATCCAACCATCAATTTTAATCATATCATTAGGATTACTACTAAAAAACATCTCATATTCATACTCCTCTGCATCTTTTGCAAGACCATAGACATGTGGACTATTTTTTACTTTATCGGTAATTCTATTTTTAACGATTTCGATCTTAGACGCAAAATTCAAATTTTCTGTTTCTCCATTTACTTCCACATCTAAAAACTCTGTAATAGCCTCTGTGATTAATTCATTTACATTCATAATTCATTTTGTTTTTGGGTTCATAATTTATTTAAAGCTAGCCAATCAGCAATATATCTTTATAACAACAGAATCAACTTAAGGAACTCCCTATCTTTCTAAGAAGACCTATTTCTATATACTCCTCTATTTTATCTGCTTTTTCAATTCTATCCGTATCTATCGGAATCCATCCATCAATTTTAATCATATCATTAGGATTACTACTAAAAAACATTTCGTACTCATATCCTTTCAATCCATTCACCATACCATAAGAATCTGGACTATTTTTCACCTTATTCGTAATACGTTTCTTTACTATTTCTATTTTAGACGAAAAATCAAGATTCCCAGTATCTCTATGCACTTCTACATCTAAAAATTCAGTAATTGACGCAGTAATTAATTCTTCAATATTCATATTCTTCTTTTATTTTCAAAAAAATCTAAATTAACCCCCTTTTTTTAAGGGTTAAATTAAAAATTAAATATATTTCTATGTTTATACCCCCTTAAAAACAATACAAATCTATATATAAAACACATATAAAAACAATTTAACCCCTAAAAAAATAGGGTTAAACACAAATAATTATGTTTTAACAAAAAAAAACCGTGATAAATTATCTTTTTGATAATTTAAGATCCAAAAAAATTAATGGAATAGTATTAATTATAATCCTAAAAAACCTATTCATTGTTTGCGAAATACTCATAAAATAAAAAACCTCGTACTATTTCCTATATATCAGGAATAGTACGAGGTTTAAAAAATAGTATCTATTTTCTAACTTCTAATGCTCTAAGAAATCAATCAAATGCTCTCTGTATTTATAATAATCTGGATGTTCTAAAACATCTTTTCTTAAACGTGGACGTTCAAAATCAATTTCTAAGATATCTCCTACTTTAGCTCTTGGCCCACTGGTCATCATAATTACTCTATCCGCCAAAAATATAGATTCATCAACATCATGTGTAATCATAATTGCAGTTATTTTTTCTTGATTCCAAACTTCTATAAGGACATCCTGCAACTCACCTCTTGTCAGAGAATCTAGCATTCCAAAGGGCTCATCTAATAGTAAAACCTTAGGCTTTAAAGCAAAAGCTCTAGCGATTCCGACTCTCTGTTGCATTCCCTGAGATAATTCTTTTGCCTTTTTGTACATAGCATCTTCTAATCCCACCTTAGACAGATAATACTTTACAATATCATCTCTATCCTTTTTCGTGCCATGAGCAAAAACCTGCTTAACTCCTAGCATCACATTATCATATGCTGTCATCCATGGCAATAAACTAGGCGATTGAAAAATAACACCTCTATCTGGACCTGGCCCTCTTACCGTTTCATTATTAGCTATTATTGTACCTCTAGAAATAGGATTTAAACCTGCTATCATTGTCAATAAGGTGGATTTTCCACAACCTGAATGACCAATAATAGAAATAAACTCTTCATGTTTTACTTTTAAATCCAGATCATCAAGTACAACATAATCTCCTTTTGGAGTAGGATAAATCTTCGTTAATTGAGATATATCTAACATATACTTATCCTCAAACAACCCATTATCAGATCTTCTAATTCCTAACTTTTCAACTGTCTCCATGCTTCATCTGTTTTTATTAACTAAAACTTAATCTTCTAAAAGGTTTTGGCTTGATTACTGGTTTTATATCTGGCAACACATAATCAGCACTTTTCTTAGAAGCTCTTTGCTCTCCAATTTGAATCAAATATTCCATAATACCATTACGAAGCTTTTTGTACTCTTCATTATGATTAAGAGCCGTTTTATCTCTTGGACGCTCCAGATTTATTTTATATTCTGGCCCCAACGTTGCCTTTGGACCAGGTTTCAAGGGAATGATCCTATCTGCCATCAATATTCCTTCATCGACATCATTAGTAATTAACAATGCTGTTTTTTTGTCCTTATTCCAGATATTCAAAATTTCTTTTTGAAGATTCCCTCTCGTTAAAGCATCCAAAGCACTCAATGGCTCATCCATTAGTATTACCTCTGGACTCATGGACAACGCTCTAGTAACAGAAACCCTTTGTCGCATTCCCCCAGAAAGTTCTTTTGGAAGTTTGCCTATCGCTGGGGAAAGATTTACCATTTCCACATAATCTTCCACACGCTTATTTCGGTCTTTTCTAGACATTTTTTTAAACGCCTCTTTTACCGCCATCCCAACATTATTTCTAACGTTCAACCAAGGTAATAAAGAATAATTCTGAAAAATAACACCTCTTTCGTGGCTAGGTCCTGTCACAGGCTTACCTTTAAATAACACCTCTCCTTCATCAGGCATTAATAAACCTGATATTAGATTTATTAATGTTGTTTTTCCACTGCCTGTAAAACCAACAATAGCAACAAATTCACCTTCTTCTATCTCTAAATTAATATTAGATAATACTTCTGTACAATCCTTTCCAGTACCAAATGACTTAGAAACATTTCTTAATTCTATGTATGCCATACTATATCTTTTAAGCAGCAGCTTCTTCTGTAAAAGTTACAAATTTCTGTACTGTAAACATTAATCTATCTAATAAGAATCCAATGATTCCGATCACAAACATTGCGGCTATTATTTTAGCATTTGAATCATTTGCACCATTCTGAAATTCTTCCCATACAAAAGTTCCTAAACCAGGACTTTGAGAAAGTAATTCAATTGCGATCAATACCATCCATGCAACAGAAACAGTTATTCTAAGACCTGTAAATATCAAAGGAAAAGACGAAGGCAAAACAATTTTAAATACTTTTTGCCCTACTCCCAAGTTTAAAACCTTAGCAACATTTATATAGTCTTTATCCACCGTTGAAACTCCTAAAGTAGTATTCACCAATGTTGCCCACATCGCACATAACCCAACTGCTATAAAAGAAATAATAAAAGACACATCTCCATTATAACTCAAAGTCATAGTTTTTACGATCATATACACCAATAGAAACCAAACCACTGGAGAAACAGGCTTAAATATCTGAATCAACCAATTAAACGAAGATCTTAACGTACTACTTAGCCCCAATATAATTCCTACAGGAACTGCTAAAAATAATGCTAAAAAGAATCCAGCAAACACTGTTTTCAAACTTGTGAATATCTGATCTACAAATGATGGTCTTCCTGTGTATTTTATCGGATCTAATCCTTGTTCTTCTCGCTTCGCATTCGTAGCTGCTACTTTTTCTTTAAAAGCTGCTTTCTTTGCTGTTATACTTCTATGATCTGCCAATAATGTTTTAAACGCATCCAAAACCGCACCTGGAGATGGTAAGGAATTAATAGAAGACTCTCCAGATTCAATTCTCTGTAACTCTAGAGTAACTCCAGCATCACCAGACGCTTCTTGAGCTCTTTCTATTTTAAAATCTTTTTCTACATTATATAAATAAGTAGCTCCGGCATGCCATAAAATCAAAAACAATCCTACCGACAAAACAGGTAAGAAAACTTTTTTTAACAAAGCAATTAAATTCTTCTTGGTTTCCTCTCCTGCCGCTAATCTAATAGCTGGTTCAAAAAACCCTAATCCTACAAAATTCAGAATATGAATAGATCTATCTTTCATGTCATTTAATTTATTGCTCCCCAACTACTATCTTCAGATTATGCTTTGTGTCAGAGATTACTTGATTGTTTCTTATTATTCAACTTACTTTTTCTGAGAGAAGGAGAAATAAAAGAGAAAACTCTCTTTTATTTCTCTATGCTTGAAACACCTTCTACATTTTCTTTATTTCCAATACCGAAACTATTAATGTATCCAATAGGATCTTTCGCATCGAACTTATTACCATCTATAAAATCTGTAGTAGCTGGCTTATACCCATCTGTTTTTGGTAATTCAGAAGCCTCTAAATGCCCTTCTGCTACTAATAAATTAGCTGCTTTAGTCCAAATGTCAGGACGATAAATATCTTTAATTGTTTTATCATACCACTCTGCTGGCTTACTTTCTGGAATTTGCCCCCAACGTCTCATTTGAGTTAAAAACCATATACCATCAGAATAGAATGGATATGTTGCATCATATCTATAGAACACATTAAAATCTGGCATCTCTCTTTTATCGCCTTTTTCAAATTCAAATGTTCCTGTCATAGAATTTGCTAAAACTGCCTCATCAGCACCAACATATTCTGGCATTGACAATATTTTTACCGCTTCTTTTCTATTACCTGGAGTATCTAACCATTTACCCGCTCTTATCAAAGCCTTTGTTACAGCTGTCGCAGTGTTAGGATACTGTTCAACGAATTTTTTAGTCATTACAAACACCTTTTCCGGATTATTTTTCCAGATATCGTAATTTGTAGTTACCGGTACTCCAATACCTTTAAATACCGCTTGCTGATTCCATGGCTCTCCTACACAATACCCATATATTGTACCTGCCTCTAAAGTAGCTGGCATTTGTGGTGGTGGTGTTACAGATAAAAGAACTTCAGCATCTATCTGACCCTGAATATTATCTTTCGAATACATACCAGGATTAATTCCAGCAGCAGCTAACCAATAACGTATTTCATAATTATGAGTAGAAACTGGAAATACCATCCCCATTTTAAAAGCTTTTCCTTCATTCTTATAAGACTCTATAACAGGTTTTAAAGCTTCGGCAGAAATAGGATGTATTGGTTTTCCATCTTCACCCTTAGGCACATTTGGTTTCATCTTAGACCAAACATCGTTAGAAACGGTGATTCCATTTCCATTTAAATCCATGGAAAAAGGTGTCACCAACTCCGCTTGTCTTCCAAAACCAGCACCAGCTGCAATTGGCTGACCTGCTAACATATGAGATCCGTCTAATTGCCCGTCGATCACACGATCTAATACATTTTTCCAGTTAGACTGAGCCTCTACTGATACAAAAAGCCCTTCATCCTCGAAAAAACCTTTTTCTTTTGCAATTGCTAAAGGCGCCATATCCGTTAACTTTATAAAACCAAACGTTAATTGAGGTTTCTCTATAGTTAATTTAGATGATTCTTCTTTGGCCTCTTCCCCACTTGAAGCGATTTCTTTCTTCTTTTCTCCTCCACAGGACAACATAACCAATGCAGTTAAGAAGATCCCTATTTTAAAATTCATTGTTTTCATAATTTGATTTTTGAAATTCAGCTAATAGAATACAACAAAATTAAGTATTAATACTTACTAAAAAAGTTTTAAGGAAAAAAAATACGTATTTATTGCGTTAATTACGTATTTCTCAAATTAGGTAGTTGTAGATTGAATTATTGATAATCTGAATAGGTCAAAAATTGAAATATGAACTCTCTTTAAAACTATTAAAATTGTAATGTTTTGAATATCAATATATTAACTGTATTACAGTATTTTTAATACGGTTTATCCATATTTAGAAAGAATCCCGTTTTACACAAAAAAAACTACGTACCAAATATTTGGTATTCTCAAAAAAAAATAAGTATTTTCGTACTAAATTACTTCAAAAACGTAAACATTTTCTTCTTAGTTTGTAAGTATTAATTTACCCAAGTTCATACCATACTATAGCACTAAAAAGTATAATTTCTTAAAAAATTATTTATGAAAAAAAGAACTATTAAAACCTTGCCCGTCATTTTTATTTTCTTAATAACGTGCGTCACAATAAATGCTCAATCTAATAGCTTTGGATCTATAACTTATGCCAAAGCGATTAATGTATCAGGAAAACAACGTATGTTATCACAGAAAATTTCGAAAGCATACTTATTAATGGCCAAAGGAATCAGCGATCCTTCTATTAAAAAAGAATTAAACTCGAGCAAATTTATATTTGAGAAACAACTTCAAATACTTACCACAAATGCTACAAGCTCCTCTACAAAGTTATCGCTAAAAAAAGTACAAACTTTATGGAATGATTTTAAGGCTATTATTATGAGCCCTCCAGATGTGCAAAACTCTTTGCGTATTGTAAAAACAAACACAGCTTTGCTAAAAGCCTGTAATGACGTCGTTATTAGTATAGAAAACAGTTATAATTATAATAATCAGTTTTTTCAAAATAAGAATAAGGATTTTGCAAAAACTATCAATATTTCAGGAAGACAACGTATGTTATCACAAAGACTATGTCTTTATTATACTGCTGCAACCATGTTTAAAGGCGAAGGTCCTGAATTTAAGAAAATACTTAGTGAAACTTACCAAAAATTCGATACTACCATTGGAGAATTACTTATAAGTAGTTATAACAGCACAGAGATCGAAGAAGAGTTAGGAGTTGTAATGTCGTATTGGGAAAAGTTTCAAACAAATCAAAGAGGATTACTTAACGGTGAATTCCCTTTACAAGAAATGTTTGCGACCACAAACCAGTTAACAAAGTCCTTTAATAAAATTACAGGTTTATACGAAGGAATAGCAAACAATTAGTGGATTAGCTTCTTAAAGTCAGGGAATCATATCAAATTCTCTGGCTTTTTTGCTAAGTTCCAATACATTTTTAACCCCCATTTTTTTCATCAGATTAAAACGATGAACTTCTGTTGTTCGTTTACTAATTTCTAATTCCGAAGCGATATCCTTGTTAGTCATACCAGAAACAGCCAATTTCAAAATTTGATTTTCTCTTTTTGTTAAATCAAAAGGGTTGTTCTTCGCTTGCTTCACCTTTACATCCGACTTTTCCTCTATTTGATCTGCTTTTTTAGCACTACCTTTATTAAGCAAGTTCTTTACTAATATAGAAGAAACATCACCGCTAAAATACTTATTTCCTTTACTAACAGTAGATAAAGCTTTCAAAAACTCTTCTTTTCCTGCGTCTTTTAGCAAATAACCATCTGCACCAGCATTGATCGATTGCAAAATATACTCATCCGAGTCATGCATAGACAACATAATGGATTTAGAAGCTACAGATAATTCAGTTAGCTTCTCTACAGTTTCTATCCCAGACATTTCAGGCATTCTAATATCACAAATTACAATATCTGGATTTAGAGATTGTACCAAATCTATTGCATCCTTACCATTAGAGGCCTCTCCGATAACCTTATATTGTTCTTCATCTTCTAAAAGAGAACGAATTCCATCTCTAACCAAAAAATGATCATCCACTAATACAATACTTACCATTTTAACTCAATACTTAATTTATGATTACTATAATTTACGTATCAATACGCCCTTCTATGAGTCAAAGATATGAATAATTCAAAAAAGGCTTCTAGAAATTGACAATCTTTGAAATAAAAATAAGTATTTTTATCTAAAAAACACAAAGAATATACGTATTAATACTTAGTTTTGAAAAGTTCAATTAATATATCAGCTAATAGGATTAATTGAAAAAACTTAGCAATGGTGTGAACAATTTATAACACACATTAAACAAAAACTTAAGAGATGAAAAACAAATTATTCTTTACCATACTATTACCGGTGATGGTATTTAAGGGAGAAGCGCAAGAGTTAAGTGTAGATGCTATGGTTCGACCTCGATTCGAATATCGTCATGGTTTTCAAGATGTTGCACCAGAAGATGTGGAAGGATCTGCCTTCGTATCACAACGTTCTGCCTTATTGGTTAAATATAGCGATTCCAAAATCACAACTTTTTTAGATTTACAAGGTACAAGTGTATGGGGTGATAGACCTCAACTTTCTACTGCTGATGACCAAGGAAATGGTGGATTTAGAGTAAACCGTGCCTGGGCATTACTTTCTCTCGGTGGCGGATGGTCAACAAAAGTAGGACGTCAATTCTTAAGCTATGACGATCAGAGAATTTTAGGGGCTCTTGGATGGGCTGATCAACAAAGAACTCACGATGCAGCTTTGATACGTTACAAAAACTCTGGCTTAAAACTAGATGTTGGTTTTGCGTTTAACCAAAACGGAATTAGTAATTTCGGTAATGTTTTCCAACCTTCAGGTGCTGGACAACCTGTGTTTCAGTATAAATCATTACAGTTTTTACACTTAAACAATAAATTCAGTGAATCATTTTCAGGAAGTTTTCTTTTCTTAAATAATCAGTTTCAAGCTCTTGACGGAACCGGAGCTGCTATAGACCGATTTATTTCCCGACATACCACTGGGGTTTACAGTAAGTACAAAAAAGGTGCATTTGGTTTAGACGGTAGTTTTTATTATCAGTTTGGAGATTTTACAGAAACAGTGAGTATTGGCGCTTACCAAGCGATGTTAAATTTAACCTATAAACCGGGTAAAACTTTATTTGGAATAGGAGCCGAAATTCTAAGTGGTAACGATCCTGATACTGCAGATAAAACGGAAGCATTTTTTCCGCTTTTCGGAACAAATCACAAGTTTAACGGTTTTCAAGACTTCTTCTACGTAGGTCGTCATGCAAACAATGGTGGATTATTAGATCTTAATGTTAAAGCTGTATTTAAACTAGGTGAAAAATCAACATTACTAACCAAAGCACATTATTTTTCAGGTTTAGAAGATGCTGCATTTAATGGAGCTTCATATGAAGCTGGCTCATATGGTACATCAGTAGATTTAGTGTTTACGCAAAAAATTACTTCATACGCTAAATTAAACATAGGGTATTCACAGTCTTTTCTTAATGAAGATTTTGCCAATGCAAGAGCTGGTGGAGAAGCTGATAGTATACAAAATTGGGGATGGGTAATGTTAACGGTAAACCCAAACTTATTTAAATGGAATAAATCAAAAGAATAAATCAACCGATTTTAGTTTATTTATGAAAACCTGCAATTATATTTTGCAGGTTTTTTTATGCATTATTTCGAATTTCTCAATGACAAACATATATAATTACGTAATTCTTATTAATTAAATACGTATTAATACTTAATTTTGAATTTTAAATACGTAACTAATGAAGAAGGTTGTAGTAATAGGTAACGGAATGGTAGGTTATAAGTTTTGCGAAAAGTTTGTAGCCTCAGAAAAGTTTAATGATTATAAGTTAATCGTATTTGGGGAAGAACCAAGACAAGCTTATGACAGAGTACATTTAAGTGAATTTTACGATGGTAAAACTGCTGAAGATCTAAGTATGTCAACAGCCAGTTGGTATGAAGAAAACAACATAGATCTTCATATTTCAGAAATGATTACTGAGATTAATAGAGAACAAAAAACAGTAGCCAATCATCGTGGTGACACTTATTCCTATGACTATCTTGTATTAGCTACTGGATCTTCCGCTTTCGTTCCTCCGATTGAAGGTGTTGATAAAGAAGGTGTTTTTGTATATCGAACAATTGAAGATTTAGAAGCTACAGAAGCCTACGCAAAAAAATTAAAAGCTCAAGGCAAAACAGAAGCTGCAGTTCTTGGTGGAGGATTATTAGGCTTAGAAGCTGCCAATGCAGTAAAAAACCTTGGACTAAATGCACATGTGGTAGAATTTGCTCCTAGATTAATGCCAAGACAATTGGATAAAGGAGCAAGTGATATGCTACAAGCTAAAATAGAAAGCTTAGGGTTACAAGTACATCTATCGAAACAAACAAAGTTTATACAAGGTGCAAAAGCGATTGAAGGACTACAATATATAGATGATACCGAATTAAAAGTAGATATGTTAGTCGTTTCTGCTGGTATAAGACCTCGTGATGAAGTTGCAAAAGAAGCTGGATTAGAAGTAGGAACTAGAGGAGGCATCGTAGTAAACCAGCAAATGCAGACTTCGGATGAATCTATTTATGCCATAGGAGAATGCGCCTTATTAAATAGTATGATTTATGGATTGGTAGCTCCTGGTTATGACATGGCAGAAATTGCTGTTGATCAAATTACTGGCGGCACTCGTGAAATGCCCGAGTATATTGATATGTCTACTCAATTAAAATTGATTGGTACCGAGGTTGCTAGTTTTGGAGACGCACTAAATGAAGCAAAAAAAGAAGTAGATGAGATTACTTATGAAAATAAACGCAAAGGAGTTTACAAGAAAATCAACGTATCTAAAGATGGCACTAAACTATTAGGCGGTATTTTAGTTGGAGATTCTTCAGATTATAATTCTCTTTTCCAAATTTATATTAATGGCTTAAAACTTCCTGAAGAGCCAGAAGATCTTATCCTAGGAAGCAGAGGTGCTGATGGAGGTGCTCTTTTAGGCGATGTAATGGATCTACCAGATGATGCACAGATTTGTTCCTGTGAGAGTGTTACTAAAGGACAAATATGTGGCGCCATAGAAAGTGGTGAAGCTAATGATCTTGGAGAAGTAATTTCATGTACAAAAGCTGGAACAGGATGTGGTGGATGTAAACCAATGGTAAAAGATTTAGTAAATGCTACTCTAACTTCATTAGGAAAAGAAGTAAAAGACAACATCTGCGAGCATTTTGATTATAACAGACAAGAACTGTATGATATTATTAAAGTAAAAGGTTATAGAACTTATGATGAAGTACTGGATACCTATGGTAAAGGTGATGGATGTGAAGTGTGTAAACCTGTAATTGCCTCTATCATGGCGAGTTTATACGCAGACACTGCTAATGAAGAAATAGCAATTCAAGACTCTAATGATCGTTTTCTAGCAAATATTCAACGAAATGGAACATATTCTGTAGTACCTAGAATTCCTGGAGGAGAAATCACTCCAGAAAAACTTATTGTTCTTGGAGAAGTAGGAAAAAAATACGATTTGTATACAAAAATAACGGGTGGTCAACGAGTGGACTTTTTCGGAGCTAGATTGGATCAATTACCGTTAATCTGGAAAGATTTAATAGATCATGGTTTTGAAAGTGGGCATGCATACGGTAAATCTCTTCGAACGGTAAAAAGTTGTGTTGGATCTACTTGGTGCAGATACGGAATGGATGAAAGTGTGAGCTTTGCTATAGAATTAGAAGAACGTTATAAAGGATTACGATCTCCTCACAAAATAAAAGGAGGTGTATCTGGATGCATTAGAGAATGTGCTGAAGCAAGATGTAAAGATTTTGGTGTCATCGCAGTAGAAGGAGGATGGAATTTATACGTTTGTGGAAACGGTGGAGCGAATCCTAGACACGCAGAATTATTAGCAGAGCAAATAGATAATGAAACTGTAATCAAATACATCGACAGATTTTTGATGTATTACATCAGAACTGCAGCTCCGCTTGAAAGAACAGCAAAGTGGTTAGATAATTTAGAAGGTGGGATTGAGTATTTAAAAGAAGTTGTTGTAGACGATAAACTACAATTAGCGGAAGAGCTTGAAAATGAAATGGCAAAGCTGGTTGATTCTTTCCAATGTGAATGGACTCAAGCCATACAGGATGAAGAAATCATGAAACGTTTCAATCATTTTGTAAATAGTGACGATACCGATGATAACTTGGTATTCGTTCCATTAAGAGATCAAAAAATGCCACAACATTGGAAGTAGACTATCCAGGAAATGAGTCTAACAAGTATGTAAAATAGTAAGAGTATGGAAGAAATTTTAGAAATATACAAGACTACTAGTTTAGAGAGTGTAAAAGTTTGGTTTGAAGCAGCTAAAGTAGAAGATTTTCCAAAAAATGGAGGTGCTTGCGTTAAATACAAAGGAAAACAGATTGCTGTCTTTAATTTTGAAAGAAAAAATGCATGGTACGCGTGTCAAAATGTGTGTCCTCACAAAATGGAAATGGTTCTAAGTAGAGGAATGATTGGAGATCACTCAGGAATACCGAAAGTTGCTTGCCCGATGCATAAAAAAACATTTTCTTTAGAAAGTGGTGAAAATTTAAATGGGGATTTAGCTGCTATTGCTACATACCCTGTTAAGGTAGAAGACGGAACCGTATTTATCGGTTTTGAAGAATAATCAATATTATATTCCTTATAAAAGCCTTACATTAGCAAGTATTCTAATCATAGTTTACTTTTATGCCAACCACAAAATTAGACCAAGTTTTTTCGCTTATCGATAAATTAAATGCTCAAGATCCGAATACTGAAAATGTTAATAAGGAACAGGTAGCAAAAGAGTTAATTTATGGACAAAGAATGAGTGCTACACTTTCTAAGTTTGAAAAGACCCCTTCTGAAGCATTACAAATAGCAGCTAGAGCTCAACATATATGTCGCTGGGAAATACCACGAAACCAGTATCCAATGGACCGTGTTGGCTATTTAAAATGGAGAGAAGAACTGAAAAAGTTTCATGCAGCTAAGACTTCTGAAATCATGTCAGAAGTTGGGTATGATCAAGAAATGATAGATAGAGTTTCATTTTTAATACAGAAAAAGAAACTTAAAAAAGATGAGGGAACCCAAATCTTAGAAGATGTAATTTGTTTGGTTTTTTTAGAGTTCTACTATACCGACTTTTTCGAAAAGCATTCTGACGAAAAAGTTATCGATATATTGCAAAAAACATGGAGAAAAATGTCTGAACGAGGACAGGAAGCGGCATTGCAATTATCGTATACCGAAAAAGGACTGGAATTGATACAAAAAGCGATCGGTTAATTTTGTTAAATTGAATAAATTAGAGTCACTAGATCTTCAAACGTTTAATCGCCTTAGTAAAATTTATATTATTGCGCTAGGCGCTATTGCTATTTTCACTATCGGAGGTCAGTTCTTTATTCAACGATATCTTAATTCTCAGATTGATGATTCTAAAATCATAAATATTTCTGGTAGACAAAGAATGTTAAGCCAAAAGCTTACTAAAGAACTATTACTACTTAGTAACGCTACCAATTCTATATCAAAAAAAAGATATTTGAATGACCTAGAAGCAACCATTAGTCTTTGGAAAACATCCCACGAGAGATTAAGACGCTATAATGATTCGATTCCTAAAGGTAAAAATGATAGTACCGAAATCAAGCGGATGTTCTTGGTTTTACAACCCTATTTCGAAACTATTTATGAAAATAGTTTGCAAATAGTTTCATTAGCCCGAAATGATTCCATTAACAATGAAATACTAACCCCATATCTAAATAGTGTTATCTTCAACGAACCTCTTTTCCTGAAACAAATGGATGCTATTGTATTTAGGTATGAAAAAGATGCACAAGAAAAAATTTCAAGCCTTAAACGGATAGAATATTTACTATTTGGATTGATTATTTTAATATTAGTCTTTGAGTTTTTCCTTTTATTTAGACCTGTAGCACTAAGTATTAAAAAGACCATATTTGATCTTCTGATCTCACAAAAAGACGCTACTGATATGGCAAAAAATGCTGAGAAACTGAGGAAAATTCAAAATGAAAATGTACAAGAACTTATTTCTTTAACCAAAGCATTAGATCAAACATTGCTTTACGCTAGAGTAAATGAACAAGGATTTATTAAAAATTTAGGAGAGCGTTTTCGAAAAGTTCTAAATGTAGATCAAAAAGTAGATCAAAAAAACCTTGTTGAACTTATGAAATTAAGTGAATTACAGACCAATAGACTTTTGCTTCTTATTGCACAAAACAAAGGTGGTGTTTTTAATGAAGAATTTGAATTTACTACAAGTGAAGGTCAAAAAATGTGGTTGGACATTTCTATCCTTAATGTATTTAAGGAATCTGGTAATAGTGAAAGGTTGGTTCTTTGTTCTGATATTTCTAAAAGAAAAGAAGCTCAATTAGAAATTAAAAGGTTAACAGATTTAGAATATCGCCAAAAAGAGGAATTACAAAAATCAAATGCCAGTCAGATAGTAGAAGCGCAAGAAGAGGAAAGAAAACGAATTGCCAAAGAAATTCATGATAGTATTGGCCAAATGCTTACTGCATTAAAATTTAATATAGAATCGATTAACACGGAGAATGTAGAGAAAACAAATCAAAAAATTGAAGGATTAAAAAAATTATCCAAAGATTTGATTCTTGGGATTAGAACTGCCACCTTTAATCTTACACCTCCAGAATTAAAAGATTATGGTATTAGTATTGCCCTTCAGAAAATGGCAAAAGAATTAACCAAACTAACCAGCAAAAATATCATTCTCCAAGACACATCTGACACAGATATTCGTTTTGATTCGTTAGTCGAAACCAATTTATATAGGGTTACACAAGAAGCCGTAAATAATGCTATTAAATATGCTAATTCTGAATACATACTCATTAAAATAAATAGCTCAGAATCCGTTTTAAGTATAAGTATTGAAGATAATGGTAAAGGTTTTGATCTAAGTAAAATTCCGGATAAGCCAAAAAACAATGCCGAAGGTGGAATGGGTCTATTTTTTATGAAAGAGCGAATGAACTATATAAATGGCCGAATATTTATAAGTAGTACACCCGAAAAAGGAACAAGAATTACCTTAAATTACAATTTTAATAAATAAAATATATACTTTTACCCAGAATTATTCCCCAAAAAAGAAAAGTGAAAACAACAAAGGAAAACATAAAGTATTTAATGAACTGGGATTCCAAAAGAATTTGGAAGGAAGAGACCATTAGCAAAAAGTTTATTAAATATCTTAAAGAAAAAGAGGTTGAAAAACTAATTTCGGACAACAAAACACAACTAGGAATTATTTCCGAAAGGGATGTAATAGATTGGATTGATCAAGAAGAGAATGACAGTTTTTGGCACAATGAAATGAAAAAACACATCTGCGAAAAAATAATCAAAGATGATGATGATTATTTTGTAGGTTGTGATTACGAGGATTTTGAAGGGTCTTACTTTTTTGTAGCTAGCTTATGGAAAATGGAAAAAGGAGAAAATCTGATAATTTTAGAACATTACCATTAACTTCTCCTTCTTTTAATTTTCTTCAAGGTAACGTTATCTTACCTATACGTTATTTGGATTTTTCTGAATCACATCATTTCGGTAATAATCTATAATACCGTCAATTGGTCTTCTTACGATATTACCAACCGTTAAATGATAAGGCCATACTGCTGCTCGGATAATATCCTCACTGAAATGTGCAATAGATCCAATGAAGTGTACTGGTACATTTTGTGCTTCAGGGAAACATAAAACCCTAGTTTCTACAAATTCCTGAATTCCTTCTGTAATAATTTTATAAAAGTATCCGTTACGTTCACTTGTAAAAATAAACTCTGCAAATGATGCTAGATAGGTATTAGGATTTTCCTTTTTATATAAATTTTCTTTTATAGTATCAGAGGAAAGGTCGAAACGTTTTTCAAACTCTCCTGCCACCTCCGGAGGCATCCTTTTATAATAATAATCTCTTATCAGCCGTTTTCCAAAATAGTTCCCACTAGCTTCATCCATTAAAATATACCCTAACGAATCTACGGCCATGTGTATATTATCACCATCGAAATAACAGCTGTTAGAACCTGTTCCTAAAATACACACAATACCAGGTTCTGTAGTTGCAGCATACACGGCTGCTACCATATCTTCTCTAACAATGACATCTGCATTGACAAAAAAGTTTTCAAACACTTTTTTTAGCATCGCAGCTGGTTTCTCCGTACCACATCCTGCTCCATAAAAGTGAACTGCCTCAATTGTTGTACTATGTTCGGTTAACTCGGCATTAGCCCGAACTCGCTTTTCTAACAAAGACTTTTCAAATACAGCAGGATTTAATCCTTCTGTACGCGTTTTAAACACGATTTCCCCTACATCATCAAGGAGAATCCAATCGCACTTAGTAGAACCACCGTCAGCTATTAAAATCATTTAAAAAAAAATTTGTTGTGTGTGTATGTATATCTAAGAAAAAAGCCCCAATAACATTCCGAAATCAGGGCAATATCATATATTACTCCTTATAGATTTCCTACGTATGATGAAAGATCAACTAATTTAGATGAGTATCCATATTCATTATCATACCAAGATACCAACTTAAAGAAATTGTCGTTTAAAGCAATTCCTGCTCCCGCATCGAAAGTAGAAGTATGATCTTCTCCAACAAAATCTTGTGATACTACATCCTCATCTGTATATGCTAGTACACCTTTCAATTCGTTTTCTGAAGCCTTTTTCACAACTGCCTTAAGTTCATCATAAGATACAGATTTCTTAGTTCTTACAGTAAGATCTACCACAGAAACATCAGCCGTTGGAACTCTGAACGCCATTCCTGTAAGCTTTCCATTTAACTCTGGAATAACTTTACCTACCGCTTTTGCAGCTCCTGTTGATGAAGGAATAATGTTATTTAGGGAAGATCTTCCTAATCTAAAGTTCTTTTTAGATGGAGCATCTACCACTGCCTGTGTAGCTGTAGCTGCATGCACTGTAGTCATTAATCCTTCTTCTATACCAAAGTTATCATTGATTACTTTAGCTAAAGGAGCTAAACAATTTGTTGTACAAGATGCATTAGAAACAATAGTATCTGTTGGCTTAACATCTTTATGATTTACTCCCATTACAAACATTGGTGCATCAGCAGAAGGTGCAGAAATCACTACCTTTTTAGCTCCTGCTTTTAAATGAGCATCCGCTTTATCTAAAGTGGTGAAAATACCTGTACAATCCATTACTACTTCTACTCCAGCTTCGTCCCACTTTAAATCTTCAGGGTTTCTTTCTGCAGTAACACGAATTGCTTTACCATCTACCACTAACTTCCCATCTTCTACTGCTATAGTTCCATCATACTTTCCGTGAACGGAATCGTACTCTAACAAATAAGCCAGGTGGTTTACATCTAACAAATCGTTAATAGCTACTATTTCTACATTCTCGCGTTTAGAAGCAATTCTAAAGGCAATTCTTCCAATTCTACCGAAACCGTTAATTCCAATTTTTAACGTACTCATACTTAATAATTTAGTTGTTTTTGATTTAAAACGTGGTTATATTTAAACTGAAGTTATATCAGCTACTTTTATTAATCTATCGTGTTTATGTGTTCTTTTTCCCAAAGCTGTGGTAAGCGGTACGATTGTAACCTGCTTGTGTACAATTCCGATCATTACCTGACTTTTTCCCTCTAATAAAGTTTCTACGGCGCCTACTCCTAATTTGCTTGCCAAAACTCGATCATAACAGCTTGGTGCACCACCTCTTTGTATATGACCAAGTACTGAAACTCTAACTTCATAATCTTCCAAATTTTCTTCTACATATTCTCCTAATTCGAAAATATTCTTTCCGGACTTATCTCCTTCAGCAACTACTATGATACTAGATGTCTTTCCTGTTTTTTTACTTTTTCTAAGGGACTCTATAAGTCTATCAATCCCCATATCTTCTTCAGGAATTAGTATTTCCTCTGCTCCTGCTCCAATTCCTGCATTTAGAGCAATATCTCCTGCATCTCTTCCCATAACTTCGATCAAAAATAATCTGTTATGCGAACTTGCCGTATCTCGTATTTTATCAATTGCTTCTACAACCGTATTTAGTGCAGTATCATATCCAATGGTATAATCTGTTCCATTAATATCATTATCTATAGTACCTGGAATACCTACTACCGGAAAATTGAATTCTTCTGATAATTTTAAAGCTCCGGTAAAACTTCCATCACCTCCTATTACTATAAGAGCATCTATATTGTTTTTGATAAGATTATCATGGGCTTTTTTTCTACCTTCTTCTGTCCTGAAGTCATTGGAACGTGCTGATTTTAGAAAAGTTCCTCCTTTATTTATAATATTTCTTACTGAACGCGCATTTAGTTTTTCCATTTCGTTATGTATAAGACCTTCATAACCTTTATACACACCAAAACATTCAACCTCATAATAACTACATGCACGAACAACTGCTCTAATAGCAGCGTTCATACCTGGAGCATCTCCTCCAGAAGTTAGAACCGCAATATTTTTCACTTTTTCCATCATTGAAGCCAAATCTATTGTTATTGATCACAATAACCTAATTTGCCTAAAATCTAAAACGTTTTCGGTTAATAAATTCAGTAATTGCTGACAAAAAAGGTACGGTTTTAACATATTTATATCTAAAATGTTAAGGAATAAGTAAAATTTCAAAATTGTATAAACATGAGTATATTTCCTTTATAATTCATACAAAATCAAAAAACGGCTTACATTCATAAACCGTTCCTTAAAATTTTAAACTTAAAATTATAAACTTTATAAAATTTTTACTTCACAAATTGTTTAGTAACTATTCCATCTTGAGAGGTATAGGTTTTTAATAAGTAATTCCCTTTTGGAAACTTCTTAATATCAATTGTATTAGAATGATATGTTCCTAATAATTGAAAGTTTAAATTATAAATTTCATGTTTTTCAATTCTTCCTTTATATTCTACATTAAGAATATTACTACTAGGATTTGGAAATATTTTAAGATTATTCCCTGGAGTAGTATCTACCGCACCTGCATTATTATCTTTAGGTAAGATATCACCATCTTTTCCAAAAGCACCAGAAAAAATAGTATTTACTGCACTACTATCTAACCTAGATGGTGAGCAATCTTGCATTTCTATAGCAGTCCAACGAATCACCCAATCTCTATCCTGAGCTGTACTTGCTCTTAAAGGATTAGGAAAATTAAGAGATCCGACAGTAGGCAAATCAGATGGAGCATCTGTCCATCGCAAATATACTCTAAAACCAGTTGGTGTTGTATTATAAATTGAAGGAACCCCAGAAATATACCAATGAAACCCTTTGTTACTTATGGATTCCAAGGTTACTAAATAATGAGGTGTCGTAGTAAAACCACAAGATTTCGTATCTACATCTACATAGATTCCCGTCGTGTTGTAATCAACCCAATCATTTGGAGATGTTACCCCTTGACCAATTTTAATTTGCGCATTGATCACCGAAAAATTAAAAGCGAAAAAGCAAATGAATAAAAGTGTTTTAAGAGTTTTCATAATTAAAATGAAGTTTAATGGTTAGAAATAATTGATTTAGCTAAATCTGAATCTCTAAATTATAGAAATACTGCTTCATTTTATTGTGGAAATACCTTTTAATTAAGGAAAAATTCCCTTAATTAATCATAAAATAACATAACTCAATAAAAAAGATCAATTTATAATCTTCATTTCAAATTCATCTTTCCAAAGTATCCTAGATTACAATTTAGAAACTTTAACGCCATCATAATTTAAAAAAACAAAAAAGCAGTGTTTTAGAAACACTGCTTTTACAATTCCTTTTATCTAGCTTAACTACTCAATTAAAATTAAGTATTGCCATGGATCTAAGTCATATTCTTGTCCTTTGGCACCCATTATAGATTCACCAGAAAGATATTCTTTAAACTCTCCTTCATATTCTGCGGTAAATTTCACAGGTTCTTTTGTCATGTTCGCCACAAAAATCACTTTATGATTTTCCTTTTCACGTTTAAACGCTAAAACTTTATCATCAGCAGAAGTTTTTATTCTTTCATAAGAAGCAGCACTTTTTCCTCCGTGTAATGCTATATTCTCATTTTTTAGCTTACCTAGTTTTTCGTATAATGGATAAAACACTCCCTTCTTTTTAATAATGGTATCCTTTTCAAAGAATAACAAACGTTTATCCATATCATATTCTTGTCCAGAATATATTAATGGCATTCCCGGTGTTACATAGGATAGTGCTGCAAATAGTTCTTTAGCATCTCCCATTCTTTCCTGTACGGTACCATTCCACGAGTTTTCATCATGATTAGAAGTAAAATTCATTAATATATCATCTGCAGCATACATAGAATCAACTTGTTTCATTCTCTTATCCCAAGCTGCTACTGTATTCTCTCCTTTTGCGATATGATTCATTACATGATGTGTATCCCATCCATATCCCATATCGAATGCGTTCTCCATCAATTCTGGTTCCCATCCTTCGGCTAACATAAATACTGGTTTTATTTTCTTTAGTTCAGCTACGGTAGATTCCCAAAAATCAACAGGGACCATTCCTGCTACATCACAACGAAAACCATCTACTCCTTCTTCTTTCAACCAATATTGCATAGCTTTTAACATTTCTGCTCTCATCTCCTGATTATCGTAATTAAGATCTGCTACATCTGTCCAATCGGTTCCTACCGTATGTGTTATTTCACCTTTATCATCTTTAGTATAAAATTCTGGATGTTCTTTTAACCAAACATGATCCCAACCAGTATGATTAGCAACCCAATCCAATATTACATAGATACCATTATCATGAGCAGTCTTTACTAAATCTCTAAAATCTTCTAAAGTTCCAAATTCAGGATTTACTTTTGTGTAATCCGAAATAGCATAATAGCTTCCTAATGGACCTTTACTTTTGGTAGTTGATATTGGATATATTGGCATAACCCATAATACTTTTACTCCAAGATTTTTTAATGTTGGAATGTCTTTAGTAAAAGCTTTAAAAGATCCTTCTTCTGAATACTGTCGTATGTTAGCTTCATATATAACAGCATTCTCCATCATTGCATTACTTATTGGTGCTAGTTCCTCTTTTACTTCCTCAGTAATAGTTTCCGTGACCTCTGCGACGGTTTCTTCCTTTTTTGTCTTTCCGCAAGAAGTTACAATACCCGCTAATAAAAGACCTAAGATTATTCTTTTCATTTGTTCTAGTTTGATTTTGATTTATTATTGTAATGTAAGTATCATGGATGTTCTAGAAGGTATCTCTATAGTTTCCGTCAAATCAATAGTATTATCCGTAATAATATCTTTCCCTACTTTGTGATTTTCTAAACCTTCTTTAAATCTTGTAACATCTAGCTTTTGATCTTCAGAATTATTATTAATAATCACCATAACACGTTCCTTTTCGGTATACCTAAAATAAACATACACGTTGTCAAAAGGGATATATTGTAAGAGTTCCCCTTTGTGAATAGCTTCGCTATTTTTTCTCCAATTCAATACCTTTTTCGTAAAGACATGAAAGGCTTCTTCATCCTTAGTTCTACCAGCCGTCTTCTGTTTTTCTCCTTCAGACACAAAAGCACTTCTTTTATCATCTGGCCAACCTCCAGGGAAGTCTCTACGAATATCACCATCTCCTTTTTTATCTCGGTTTCCTAACATGCCTATCTCGTCTCCATAATAGATCTGAGGGATACCTCTGGTAGTAAAAATAAGACTCATGGCCATCTTGTACTTACTAATATCACTCTGATATATTTCATTGATTCTATTCGTATCATGATTACCTGCAAAAAGTAGAATGTTATTAATATCGGGATACAAAAAGTCATTTGTGAAATTTTCATATGCTCGTATCATCCCTTTATCCCAAGAATTTCCTTCTTCGTGAAACATAACCATAATGGCATCATGCAAAGTAAAATCCATTACTGATGGAAGGTGAGAATTGAAGTTGTCGATAGCTCCTATTTTACTATCCTTTTGCCAATACGCCATTTGTGCCTGATCATGCATCCATACCTCACCAACAATATTAAAATTTGGATATTCATCCATAATTGCTTTCGTCCATTTAGCAATTCCTTCTTTATCATTATACGAATAAGTATCTACTCTAAATCCATCTAAATCTGCATATTCTATCCACCAAATGGCATTCTGTGTAATATACTGAAGAAGCAATGGATTACTCTGATTCATATCTGGCATAGTGGTATCGAACCACCCATCCATGCATCCTTTAGCATCTACTCTAGACGCATTTGTATCGAATTGAGTAGTCATTCTATAGTTACTTCTTCTAAACCCTTCTGGCCACTGGTGAATCCAATCTTTTGAAGGTAAATCTTTGATCATCCAATGTTTTGAACCCCAATGATTCGTAACATAATCCATAATTAGCTTCATATCTAATTTATGCATCTCAGTTGCTAATCTTTTATAGTCGTCATTTGTACCATATCTAGGATCAATTTTATAAAGATCACTCTGTGCATAGGTGTGATATGAATATACAGGCTCATTATCTTCTAATAAAGGCGTACTCCAAATCGCTGTAGCACCAAGCTCATTGAGGTAATCCAAATGATCAATAATTCCCTGGATATCTCCTCCATGTCTTCCTCCAGGTTTAGACCGATCTGCCTTTTCTACCGTATCTTTATGTGAATCATTAGACGGGTTTCCATTTGCAAATCGATCTGGCATGATCAAATACATAACATCACTACTATCAAATCCTTTTCGGTTAGCAGAATCTTCTCTTCTTTGTTTTAACTCATACGACTGTGAGAAAACAATCTTCTTGTTTTTTGTAAAATCTAAAATTACTTCACCTGGCTTTACTCCTTTAGTTTCGATGGTAACAAAAAGATAATTAGGATTCTCTGTTTTGGTAACATCAGTAATAGTTACTGTTTTGCTCTCAACATCATGTTCTGCTATATTTTTACCATAGCACATTAGCTGTAATTGACTAGATTTCATATCGCTCCACCAAAATGGAGGTTCTATTTTTTCTATTTGCCCGAAGGTTAATGAAACGATTAACCCAAAGAGCATGGTTAGTATGTTCTTCATGGTTTAATTTTTGATTTGTATTATTTAATTAGGTTTATCCTAATCTTAATAAAGAATTGAATTAAATACCCCAAAAACTTTCGCTTTTGGGGTATCACTAATTCATTTAAAAAATGAGTTAAACACTCATTAAACTATTTGGAGAAATGGTAAACTCCTTACCATCCACATATATTAACAGATCTTTTTCTCCTTCAAGATTAAAGGTAGTACCGTCTTGAGAAACGTTTACTTTTAAGATACTTCCTCTAAAATTAACATTAAAAGTATATCCTTTCCATTCTTTTGGAATTCTAGGCGCAAAAGATAATGTGTCATTTTTAACTCTTAGACCACCAAAACCTTCAACGATACTCATCCAGGTACCAGCCATGCTTGTAATATGTAATCCTTCTTCTACTTCTTTATTGTAGTCATCAAGATCTAATCTTGATGTTCTAAGATAAAATGTATAAGCTTGATCCATTCTATCTAAAGCTGCTGCTTGTATACTATGAACACAAGGTGAAAGTGAAGATTCATGCACTGTAAAAGGTTCGTAGAAATCAAAATGACGTTCTAACTCCTCTTTGGTAAAATGATCTTCAAACATATAAAAACCTTGCAACGTATCCGCTTGCTTGATATAAGGAGATCTTAAGATTCTATCCCAACTCCATTTTTGGTTAATAGGACGTTGAGAGTTATCCAGATTTTCAACGGTAATTAACTCTTTATCCAAGAAACCATCTTGCTGAAGATATACTTGATGTTTTTCTGAATATGGGAAATACATTTTTTCTGCCACTTCTAGCATTTGATCAATTTCTTTTTGATCAAGCTTTGTTTTGGCAATAATCCTATCGTAATCAGCTTTATAATCTGACTTTACCTTTTCGATATTTTCTACACAATACTCAATACACCATTTCGCTAAGTAATTCGTATACCAATTGTTATTGATATTATTTTCATATTCATTTGGTCCTGTTACTCCAAGAATGACATATTTTTCTTTATCTGTAGAAAATGTTGCTCTCTGATGCCAAAATCTTGCTACCCCGATCATCACTTCCAGTCCCATTTCGGGAATATAACTGTAATCACCTGTATAACGAAGATAGTTATAGATTGCAAATGTCATCGCTCCATTTCTATGAATCTCTTCGAAAGTGATCTCCCATTCGTTATGGCACTCTTCTCCATTCATAGTAACCATTGGATACAAAGCAGCTCCATTAGTGAAACCTAACTTTTCTGCATTTTCTATAGCTTTTTCTAGGTGATTATATCTATACTTCAGTAAGCTACGGGCAACTTGCTGATTTTTTGTAGCCATGTAAAACGGAATACAGTATGCTTCAGTATCCCAGTAGGTACTTCCTCCATACTTTTCTCCAGTAAATCCTTTTGGACCAATATTTAAACGAGCATCTTTTCCAAGATACGTTTGGTTTAGTTGAAAAATATTAAAACGTATTCCTTGCTGCGCTTTTACATCTCCATCTATGACAATATCTGCCATTTCCCATATACGAGACCAAGCTTTCTTTTGTAAATCCAAAAGTGCATCAAACCCTGATTCTGAAGCTTGCTTAAGTACTGCTGCACTAGCAGAAGCAATATCTTCTTTCTTATGATTCAGAGATACCGTATACCCACCGAACTTACATAAAACAGCAGTTTTTCCTTGTTTAGCGGTTACTGCATACCCTAAACTAGCTAGGGTTTTATTAGTTTCTACAACTGGGTAAACATCCTGTAACTCTCCGTCTAAAAACAACTGATTTAACATTCCTGTACAAACATGAAATTCTGTTTTCATTGTTTTAGATGAGATAAAAGCAGCATTCCCTTTATGTGATACTTCATAAGTATCCCAAAACTTATCATCCCAGTTACTATCTTCATTAGTAATTCCAGCATCTATATAGGGCTTAAAACTTACAACAGCTTCCTCATTTAAAGGTGTAACTTCATACTTGATCGCTCCTACTTCATCTAAATCCAGACTAAGGAAACGAGTTGATTTTACCGATACTTCTGTATTATTTCTAAGAATGGCTTTAAAAGAACGTTGATACCAACCTTCTTTCATATTTAATTCTCTTCGGAAATCCGATACTACTTTACACCTATGAAGATCCAGTTTTTCTCCATTGATTTCTACATCAATTCCGATCCAATTCGGAGCATTTAAAACTTTAGCAAAATACTCTGGGTATCCATTTTTCCACCAACCAACTCGGGTTTTATCAGGATAATATACTCCTGCAATGTAACTTCCCTGAAAAGTAGGGCCTGTATACGTCTCTTCAAAATTTGCACGTTGCCCCATGGCTCCGTTACCAATACTAAAAAGACTTTCTGAGGATTTAACTCTTTCTACATCAAATCCTTCTTCAATTATCGACCAGTTATCTGGTTTAATATAATCCTGATTCATCGGTTCTCTTTTTTAATTTTTAGTTGTTTGAAAAACTACCCAAGTATTTATGATCCCAAGGAAATTTCTCAAATTATTCTCATTATTTTTCGGTTGTAACTAATTGGTTAATGAATTCTTCTTTTATTTCAGTAAAATCTTTAAATACATAATCTGCTTCGTGTAAGACCTTTGGATCTCCAATACCAATACTTATCATATTGGCAATATTAGCTGCTTGAATACCTGCAACAGAATCTTCAAAAACAACACAATTTTTAGGTGCTACTCCTAACTTTTGTGCTCCAATCAAAAATACTTCAGGATCTGGCTTTGCTTTGGTTACATCGGTACCATCCACAATAGCATGAAATTTCTCTTTTAATAATACCTTATCAAGAATCACTCTTGCATTTTTACTGGCAGAACCCAGAGCTATAGCTTGTTCTTCGGTTAAAAGATATTCTAAAACTCTAGGAACATCAGGCAGAATTTCAGAGGTATCCATCGTTTCGATATAATTTAGATACTCCTCATTCTTTTTAGCCATTAAGGTCGTAAACTCTTCTTCTGAAATTGTTTTATTTCCCCATTCTAAAATTTTCTCTAAGGATTTTATTCGGCTAACTCCTTTCAATTGTTCATTCTGTTCTTCAGAAAAAGATATACCTAGTGTATTGGCTAAATTTTGCCATGCCAGAAAATGGTATTTTGCAGTGTCAACAATGACACCATCTAGATCAAATATGAATGCTTTTTTCGTCATTCTTTTTAACTTTTTGTATTAATTAAAGTATCGTCAACATCTTTTACTCTGATAACTAATAGTGCTGCAATTATAAAAGACACACCACTAATTACTAAAGCATAAATTGGATTTCCTCCATAAAAATATTTAACTACAGGTCCTCCTATAATTGCGTTTATAATCTGAGGCAGTACAATAAAGAAGTTAAATATCCCCATATAAACTCCCATTTTTTTCGCAGGAATAGAACCCGCTAGTATTGCATAAGGCATTGCCAGAATACTTGCCCAAGCAATTCCAATACCAACCATAGAAAGTATCAACCAATCTTCGTTTGGAGCTAGATAAATGGAAATAAGACCTAAGCCACCGATTATCAAAGATACAGCATGAGTTAGTTTTCTACCTATTTTTAACGCTATGTATGGTAAAAAGAATGCGAACACTGCGGAAACAGCATTATAAACCCCAAATAATACTCCAACCCAATCTCCAGCATTTTGATAAGCCTCACTGCTATGATCACTAAGTGGTAAATCATAGATATGATGTGCTATAGCAGGTGTGGAAAAAACCCACATTCCAAAAAGACCAAACCAAGAAAAAAACTGAACACCGCTCAATTGTTTCATAGTCAATGGCATTTTTCTAAAATCCGAAAAAATGTTCATTAAGGAAGATTGTTCTTCCTCTAAACCTTCTTCATCATTTTCAAATGCTGCTAATTCTTCTGGAGAATATTCTTTTGTAGTAAAAACAGTTAATAGTATACTTCCTATTAATACTGCTGCCCCAATAATAAAAGATAAAAGTAGATGAAAAGGAACTTCTCCGATTTGTGCTTCATTGGAAATACCTAACCAGTTTGCCATTACATATGGTAACCAAGATCCTATAACTGCGCCAATACCAATTAAAATAGTTTGAACGCTAAAACCAAGAGTTCGCTGATCGGATGGAAGATTATCGGCAACAAGAGCCCGGAAAGGCTCCATAGCAACATTAAAAGAAGCATCCATGATCATTAACATCCCGGCACCAACCCATAATGAAGGTAAGAACGCGGTGAACATATCTGCATTAGGCATTAGCAGCAACCCTATAGACGCAAGAATTGCTCCTGTAAGGAAAAAAGGCCTTCTTCGACCTAAACGTGTCCATGTTTTATCACTGTAATACCCGATGATAGGTTGCACAATCAACCCTGTTAAAGGTGCTACAACCCAAAACCATGATAATTCATGAACATCAGCTCCGAAAATCTGAAGTATCCTACTGGCATTTGCATTTTGTAAAGCAAAACCCATTTGTATTCCTAAGAAACCGAAACTCATGTTCCATATTTCCCAGAAACTTAGCTTACGCTTGTTCATTAAGTAAATCTTTAATAATTACTATGATAAGCGCGTACACTTATCAAAACTTATGTTAGTAGAAAGTGAAAATATAAGTTTTGATAGAGGTCAAATATATTATATTATTTTAAATAAAATAATTTTAGTGTGTTATTTTTTTGTTGATTGTCTTTGGATTAAGCTAGTATCTATAATAACGGTTTTATATTCTTCAGGAACGTCTTCTTCTCCTTCTAGCTTATCGATAAGCAACTTCGCGGCTCTAATTCCCATCTCTTCTCCATGCTGACTAATAGTCGTTAAACTTGGAATAAAATGTTTAGACAAAATACCATCGGTGAATCCAACTATAGAAACGTCATCTGGGACTTTTTTACCTTGTTCGTGTAAAACTCTTGCAGCTGTAACCGCAAATAATTCATTCACAGCAAAAATTGCATCTACCTCTTTATCTTTCAAAAAGCTAGATATTTCAGATTCGCAGTTATCGATATCTTCTATCTTTAAGATATAATCCTCTCTAGCAGTAATATCGTATGCTCGAAGCGCTCTTAAATATCCGTTAGTTCTAAGTTTACCAACACTGATATAATCCACAGTTGTAATAATTGCAATTTTTTTACATCCCAAAGAAAGTAGATGATTTGTAGCTGTTTGTGCTCCCTTTCCATCATCAATAATCACCTTATCACAAACGAGTTCGTCTATAATTCTATCAAAAAGTACCACCGGCATTCCTTGACTCATGGTCTCCTCGATGTGATGATAATCCTTCTTTTGTTGTGTTTCCTTCGCCACAGATAAAATAAATCCATCTGCACTACCACTGGCTAGCATTTCTAAATTGATCACTTCTTTGTCAAAGGAATTATTAGACGAACAAATGATTACATTGTACCCTTTTTCATTTGCAACCTTTTCTACTCCTCCAATAACAGTGGTAAAAAAATGGTGAACAATCTCTGGAATAATCACTCCTATAGTCTTGGTTTTTCGGTTTTTAAGACTCAGCGCAATGTTGTTAGGTTTGTAATTATACAACTTAGCGAAAGCTTTTACCTTTTGTCTAGTATCGAGACTAATTTCTACGCTATC
Organism: uncultured Aquimarina sp.; assembly: GCF_947492115.1. Lineage (NCBI taxonomy): Bacteria > Pseudomonadati > Bacteroidota > Flavobacteriia > Flavobacteriales > Flavobacteriaceae > Aquimarina > uncultured Aquimarina sp. The sequence continues at coordinate 409,518 of NZ_CANLMM010000004.1, read as the reverse complement.
TTTTAATGCTTTTGACACTGTAGAGATGGATACATCGAGCTCTTTTGCTATTTGTTTTAACGTAACTTTTTGCTTCATTTCCCTTGAATTTTTATTAAAAGCTAAATTTTAATGCGAAAATATGCGATATGATCACAATTACCCTTAAAATTTTAACAGAATTTTAAAAGTTATCCACACGCAAACGTTTTCGTAAGGTTACGGCTACACCGTACCTGAAATTTAACACAGATTTTACATACATTGGTTCTCAGAAAGTGAAAATATAAGGCTAAAAACAATTAAAAACTAATTTAATATTATATGAAAACATTTACTAAAAGCGCATTGTTTTTATTGTGGTTGATACCAATGAGCTTTTTTGCACAGTCGACAGTCACCGGTACTGTAACTGATGCTGGAAATGGTCAACCGATTCCCGGTGTGAATATCATAATTAAGGGGACAACAAATGGGACATCATCCGATTTTGATGGTAACTATTCCCTTAAAGGTGTAAACAATGGAGATATTATTGAATTCTCTTACGTTGGTTTTATTGCACAAGAATTTACATATTCTGGAAACAATAGAATTGATGTTGTTTTACAAGAAGACGCTGCTGAACTAGAACAAGTAGTAGTTATTGGTTATGGTGCTGCTAGAAAAAAAGATTTAACCGGTTCCGTAAGTACTGTAACTGCCGATGACTTTAATAAAGGGAACATTGTATCTCCAGAAAATTTATTAAATGGTCGTGTTGCTGGTGTTAATATTAATGCAGGTGGTGCTCCTGGATCTGGTGCAGCTATCAGAATTCGTGGAGGTGGTTCTCTTGCTGCTTCCAATGATCCATTGATTGTAATTGACGGGTTACCTGTTAATAACAATGTAGTTGGAGGTTCGCAATCAATCCTTTCTTCGATAAACCCTAACAACATTAAATCTTTCACCGTACTAAAAGATGCATCTGCAGCTGCTATTTATGGTAATAGAGCATCTGCGGGAGTTATCATCATCGAAACTATAAAAGGAAGTAAGGGGTTTCAGGTAGATTATAATTTTCAATCAGGTATTTACACAATTCCTAATACAATAGATGTTTTTTCAGCTAATGAATTTCGCGATGTTGTCAGAGAACAAGCTTTAGTGAATAATAATATCGATCCTACTTTATTAGGAAATGCAAATACTGACTGGCAAAAAGAAATATATAGAAATGCAGTATCGACGGATAACAACATTTCTATAAGAGGTTCTTTGTTTGATGTTTTGCCTGTTAGATTATCATTAGGACATCTTGATCAAGGAGGACTACGATTAACTAGTGAATTTGAAAGAAGTACCGCAGCTTTAGTACTTAATCCCACTTTTTTAAATGGAAACCTAAAGTTCAACTTAAATGCAAATGCTACTTTTGAAAAAAGAAGATTTGCTAATGGTGTTGAAGGAGCAGCTCTTGCTTTTGATCCAACACAACCTGTGATAGATCCCAACTCTCCCTTTGGTGGTTTTTTTGAATATGATAGCATAAATCCAGATGGTTCATTCAATGACGTTCTTGCTGTTTCTAACCCAGTAGCTTCGCTATTGCAAAGAAATAACCGTAGTCAAGTAGACCGTTACTTTGGAAATTTCAAAGTAGATTATTCTTTTTGGTTTTTACCAGAACTAACAGCTACAGTAAATGTAGGTTTTGATGAGCAGAATGGTGATGGTTTCAATGAACTATCAAGACAGAATAGCAGCGGACAACTATCTTCTGATGGTACTTTAGATGGTTCTAGAACTGAATTTGAAAGTTATAGAAGAAATACGTTATTTGATTCTTACTTAAATTATAAGAAAGATTTTGGAGGTTTCAATTTAGACCTAACTGGAGGATACTCTTATCAAAACTTTAGAGTTGAAGATTCTAATACTGGTGAACTAAGAGGTGATAACGAGTCTAATCAAGCCATTAGAGCATTTGATCCAGATCTAGTGTTAGTAGCTTTTTTCGGTAGAGCAAATCTTTCTGTAAATGACAAGTATTTATTAACACTATCATACAGAAGAGATGGAACATCAAGATTTAGTGAAGATAACAGATGGGGTAATTTTCCATCAGCTGCATTTGCATGGAATATTTCCGACGAAAACTTCTTAGCGGATTCCCAAACATTGAGCAATTTAAAACTGCGTTTAGGATATGGTGTTACTGGTCAGGAGAATATCGGAGCAGGACAATTTAACAAATTACCATATATAGCACAATATCAATTAAGTCAAAACACTTCTCAGTATATATTTGGAGATGCTTCTATAACTGTTGCTAATCCATCTCTAAGAAATGAAGAATTAAAATGGGAAGTTGCTACTCAATACAACATTGGTTTAGACTTTGGATTATTCAATGATAGAATCAACGGATCTGTAGATGTTTACCGTAGAGAAACGGAAGATCTATTTATTAGTGGTAGTTTACCAGATGGTGCTAACTTTGGAAATATTGGGCAGCAGAATCTTGGAGAATTATTAACGGAAGGTATAGAACTAAATCTTAATGCAGATATTGTAAGGAATGAAAACTTTTCATGGAATATCAATTATAACGCTGCGATGATTGACCAAGAAGTTCAAAAGCTTGTGGGTGGCGAAGATCAACTAGTTGGTGCTTCTGTTGGAGGTACAGGTGGTAATGTTCAACTACACAGAGAAGGTTTCGCTCCTTTTTCATTTTTGGTATTCAAACAATTATATGACGAAAATGGTGCTCCTATAGAAGGTGCATATGCTGATTTAAATGGTGATAACATTATCAACAGTGATGATAGATATATTTATCGAAATCGTGATGCTGATGTAACAATGGGATTCCAATCCAATATGACTTACAAGGGATTTGATTTTTCATTTAATCTTAGAGCGAGCCTTGGTAATTATGTATTTAACGCAGTAGAAAACTTGGCAACATACAATGCTATAAATAACAATGGAACACTAGCTAATATAAACACGTCGGTATTAGACACTAATTTTAATGTTTTCGGAGACACATTCCAATCAGACATTTATGTGGAAAATGCTTCCTTTTTAAAAATGGATAATATCACTTTAGGATATACCTTTAATAAGTTCTTTGGAGATACGTCTTCAATACGATTATGGGGTGGTATTCAAAACGTATTTATATTGACTGAATATTCGGGATTAGATCCTGAAATCTTTTCTGGGATCGATCAAACTATCTTCCCTCGCGCAAGAACCTTCTTAATGGGAGCTAATGTAAAATTTTAATTTATTGTTATGAAAACGAATATAAAAACTAATTATTTCAAGTATTTAATGATGGTGATGGGAGTCATAATCTTAAATTCTTGTACAAGTGATTTAGATCAAGATCCAAGAGATGACAGAGTTTTTATTGATGAAGAATTCTATTCTGAACCTGGAGCTTATGAGCAAGCTATCGCAGGAGTATATGGAAACTTCTCTCTTACAGGATTAACAGGCCCTACTTCTTCTAACATTGGAGGACTGGATGCGGGTACGAGTCAATATGGTCGTGGTATTATGAACATGCAAATATTTAGTACAGATGAAATTGTATGGACCTATATTAACGATGAAAGTGGATTTATAGATGATTTACAAACTTCTACTTGGACAGGAGCGAATACTATTCTTCGTGGATTCTTTAGTAGAGCGATGTATTCAGTTGCATTATCCAATGAGTTCTTACGCCAAACTACTGATGATAAGTTAAATTCGAGAGGAGTTAATGGTGAATTAAGAACAGAAATAGCTGCTTACAGAGCAGAAGCGCGACTAATAAGAGCATTGGCTTATTATCATCTAATGGATTCTTACGGAAGAGCTCCGCTATACACTGAAAACGATGCAGTGGGAAATACTCAAGGACCTGAAATGAATCGTCAGGAATTGTTTGACCTTATAGAAACTGAATTACTAGCTATAGAACCTGAGCTTGCGGACCCTAGACAAAATCAATATGGAAGAGCTGATAAAGGAGTAGCTTGGGCAATACTTGCCAAAATTTATTTGAACGCAGAAGTTTATATTGGAAGCAATAGATATAGTGATTGTATCACTTATTGTGAAAGAATTATAAACGGAGGGTACACTTTAGCGAATACGTATAAAGATCTTTTTAGAGGTGATAATGATACAAATCAGGCAGCTAACGAGATTATTTTTCCTTTAATTGCCGATGGTCAATTTGTACAAAATTTTGGTCCTACAACGGTAATGACAAATGGTGCTGTAGGAAGTATTGAGCAAAATGGAGAAAACCTTGGTGTATCCGCCGGAGGTTGGGGTGGCGCTATTAGAATATCACCTCAATTTGCTGAGAAATTTGATGATGCTGCTTTTACAAGCGACGAACGAAATACCATCTTAAAAGAAGACAGAACAGCAGAAATTACCAATATTACAGATCCTAGTACAGGTTTCGTTTTAGAAAAATATACGAACGTAACGACTGGAGGTGACACCGGAACAGATGCTAATAATACATTCTCAGATGTTGATTTTCCTCTTTTTAGATTAGCTGATTTTTATCTAATGTATGCAGAAGCCAATCTTCGTGGAGGAGGAGGCGATGAAAACATTGCTTTAGGTTATATCAATGATCTTAGAAATAGAAGTAATTCAGCTACTGTTTCTTTAGCTGATGTTGATCTTGATTTTATCATCGATGAAAGAGCAAGAGAATTATATTGGGAAGGACATAGAAGACAAGACCTGATACGTTTTGGACTTTTCTCCGGAGGAAGCTATAACTGGGCTCTTAAAGGAAATTCTCAGAATGGAATCTCAATTCCTGCATTCAGAGACCTATTCCCTATTCCAGATGCGGCAAGAGCTGCCAACCAAAATTTAGGCCAGAATCCTGGTTATTAATTATTAAACTCAATTCTTAAAAATAAAAGCAAAATGAAAAAAGTACTAATATTAATTCTAGCATTTGTTGGTGTTATTACCTTCAATGCATGTACCGACGATGACGCGCTTGTATTTACAGCACAAGACCCTGTTGAAGCTATAACTTTTGTAAATTCTTTTTCATCAGAATATGTTTTAACAGCTGAAACTTTTGACAACACAGCAGAAAGATTTGTATGGCAATCTCCTGATTTTGGAGTTGAGACCGCTATCAGTTATGAACTTCAAGGATCAGCGATGTCTTCATTTGATACTTTTGAATCCCTTGGAACTACGTCTGCGAATGATATTGCAATAACAGTAAAGCAGTTATTTGATCTTGCTGCAATCGCGGGAATAGATAATGATCCAGAAACAACTCAAGTCGACGGAGACGGAAACCCAGTTCTTGATGGTGATGGGAACCCATTACCAAACAATGCAGGTGAACTATTCTTTAGATTAGTAGCATCAGTAGGTACGACAACAGATGGTCCTTCTACGATTTCTGATGTATTACCCTTAGCTGTATTCTTGCCTGAGCCTACTGGTGAAGAACCAGTTGTTTTGTTAAGAGAATTATTTTTAGTTGGAAACGCAACCGCAGCAGACTGGAATAATAACAATAATAACACTCCATTAACTAGAGATCCAGGAAATGAAAATTCTTATAGCTTTACTGGATATTTTGTAGCTAACGAGTTTAAATTGCTTGAGACTAAAGGGCAATGGCAACCACAATGGGGATTAGATGGTGGATCTTTTACAAGTAGTGATATTCTTGGTGGAGATCCAGGATCTTTTGTAGTTCCTGCAACTGGATATTACACATTAACTGTTTCTGTAGACCCAGATAATTTATCTCATACATTTGATCCTTTTGATGCAAGTACTTCTCCAACATATGCTACAATTGGTGTTATTGGTAATGCCACTAACAGCGCTGACGATGATGGTGACGGAACTCCTGATGGATGGCAAAGTGATATGGACTTAACTCAGTCAAGTTTTGATCCGCATATTTGGTATGTTAACGGGATAACTCTAGAAGTTGGAGAGATCAAATTTAGAGCAGATGATGATTGGGCTGTAAATTGGGGTAACAATACCGAACTTACAGGTTTTGGTACCATGGGTGGACCAAACATTCCAGTATCTAGAGAAGGTGTATACGATATTTGGTTTAACGATCTTAACGGAAGTTATGTACTTATTCCAATAGTAGAATAATATATCCTTAGTTATCAAAAAGGCTGTTTAATAACAGCCTTTTTGTATTCTAAATAAAAATATATAGTCATGAAAAAATTTACTTTATTATTCCTATTCTTTCTAGGATTGACCTTAGCTCATGCGCAACAACAAAATGCTACCTTTACAATTGACCCGGCTGCTTTTAATGAAGATGATGAGATTACCATTACAGTTTCAGGAATCGATCTTAGCCTTTGGGGAAATGGTGATCTCTATTTATGGGCTTGGTATTTTGATCTTAATGATGATTTTGCAGGTAATGCTCCGAATAATGGAGATTGGACCGACTCTTCAAATGCTACAACTCCGCAAGTATTTACAGCCAACGGAGACGGAACCTATTCTATTACCTTAACTCCTACTACTTTTTACGGCGCTACAGGAATAGGAAGAATTGGAATGTTAGCTAAGGCTCAAGATGGAACCGGCGACAATAAAACTCAGGATAATCTTGTAGAAGTAGGAATTTTTCAACTTACTTTAAATACACCAACTGATGCTGTAAGTATTATTGATAACGGTAGTGATTTAGCAATTTCTGCTACCACTACAATTAATGCTGATTTTGAACTATTTGCTAACGGAATGTCGGTAGATACACAAACTGGGATTACAAACTACACCAACAACTATACAATCACAGAAGGTGTTGATTTTGAACTTATAGCTACAGAAACTGGAACGTCTAATTCCCTAACCGAAACATTCTCTGCAATTACAACGCCTGTAGTCACAGAATCTCCAGTTCCAACTGGAATGGAAGATGGATTAAACTTGAATGGCACCTCTGCAACATTCGTTCTTTTTGCACCAGGAAAAGATTATGTACATATTAAAGGTAATTTTAATGGTAATGACTGGAGTTTAGACAACACCTATTTATTAAATAAAGATAGTGCACAAGATAGATTCTGGATTACTATAGATATGCCGAATAACTCAGATATACTTTATCAGTATGTTGTAGATGCATCAATTTCGGTTGCTGACCCCTACTCTACTTTGATTCTATCTGAATTTAATGATGTTTTTATTGACAATGCTACTTTCCCTGATTTACCAAGCTATCCTACGGGGAAAACAAATGATGCGGTTTCATGGTTTAAAACTGGTGAAACCGAATATGTATGGCAAACTACGGACTTTCAGAGACCAGAAGTAACGGATTTAGTTATTTATGAATTGTTAATTCGTGATTTCGACAATTTACATACTTTCGACGCCGTAAAAAATAGACTAGACTATTTACAAGACTTAGGAATTAATGCCATAGAATTAATGCCTGTTTCAGAATTTGATGGAAACATAAGTTGGGGATACAACCCTTCTTTCCATATGGCTTTAGATAAATATTATGGTACACCAACTTCCTTTAAACAATTTGTAGATGAATGCCATGCTAGAGGAATTGCTGTAATTCTGGATGTAGTGTATAATCATGCTACTGGTCAAAACCCGTATTATAGAATGTGGAATGATTGTAATGGTTGTTACAATGGTCAAGCTACGGCAGAAAATCCAATATTTAGACAAACAGATTCCAACCCTACATTTTCTTTCTTTAATGATATTGATCATGAATCTTCTGCCACAGAGGAATACATAGATCGATTAAATGAATTTTGGTTAACCGAGTATAATGTAGATGGATTTAGATTCGACTTTACAAAAGGATTTACAAATACCATTGGAGATGGAGGTTCATTCGATCAAAGTCGTATAAATATCCTAACAAGAATGAATACTGCCATTCAATCAGTAGATCCAAATGCTTATGTTATTCTTGAGCATTTTGCACCTAATACAGAAGAAACTATACTTATTAACGAAGGAATGTTAGTATGGGGGAATCATAATTTCAACTACAACCAAGCAACAATGGGATATGGAGATTCTAATTTTCAATCAGTTTCCTATTTATCTCGTGGTTGGACGACACCGTCTAATATAAGTTATATGGAAAGTCATGACGAAGAGCGTTTAATGTACAAAAACATTCAGTTTGGTAATGCTACAAATGCTCCAACCTATGATGTAACAGAATTATCTACCGCATTAGATCGCGTAGAGTTAGCAGGTGCATTCTATTTTACAATACCAGGACCGAAAATGATTTGGCAATTCGGGGAATTAGGATATGAATTTAGTATCAACCGCTGTCAGGATGGAAGTAATAGTGATAATTGTAGAACTGATCCAAAACCAATTCGTTGGGATTACTTTGACGTTGCAGATAGAAAAGACGTATATGATTTGTATACCAAACTTATTCAGTTAAAGTTAAATGAAGATATTTTTAAAACAGATGACTTCACTTTATCTGTAGCTTCTCCAACATCCAAGAAAATTCAACTAACTAATAATTCTGCCACTGGAGATGAGATTAAATATGTAACGATTATTGGTAATTTCGGAGTAAATACACTTTCTATCAATCCAACCTTTCAAGAAACTGGTACTTGGTATGATTTATTAGATGATACAGGTGCAAGTATTGAAGTAACCGACGTAAATGCTACGATTAGCTTGGAGCCAGGAGAATTTAAAGTATATGCTAACGAACAAAGAAGCTTAAGTACTCCTGATATTGATAATATTACCAGTTTCAATGCTTATCCTAACCCTGCAAAAACGGCCTTTAGTATTAATGAATCCGTGCAAAAGGTATTTGTGTATAATATCACAGGAGCACTTGCTAAAAAGTTTGAAGGTAATTTTGAAGCTGGAAGTAGTTTTGAAATAGGAGATCTGGCTAGAGGACTCTATCTAGTACAAATCCAGAATGAAAAAGGAATAGCCACCACCAAGTTGAGTTTGCGCTAAGACGTATAACGCGCATGTATTTTTAAAAAGGAGTGTCACATAAGCACTCCTTTTTTTATTTGATTCTAACCATCCAAAACCAAAAATTTCTTCACTAAATTAATTTTATCAGCTAATGTCTTTATATCAATCATATATAGCTTATGATTGATATTCGAATCAGCAAACATTGCGAAATTAAAATATAACAAAACACCACCACAATAAATGTGATTCTCTTCAAAATCGTGTTAAAAATTGATAAAAACCACAACTTATTAACGCTACAACGTTTAAGTAGATTTTCTTCTAGTAACATTCTCTTCCTTTTATGCACTAGATAATAATAGTATACTATCAATAATTATTAATTTTTAATCTTTTGAAAGCTTAAACTATACGACCCTAATTTTAAAGGTATTAGTGAAAAACGTTTTCTCTATTTGAGAAAACACTATGATTTGTTAAATAAAACCTCTTGGAATGAAAAAACTAAAACTAAATTCATTTTAAATAAAACAGTAACCTATCATGAAGATGAAAATGATGATATTATACTATATTACAAATCTCCACAAGATCAAAAAATCACTACGATCACAATAGAAGATTGGGACTTTTTTATTTTTTATTTTGAAGAACCTACTACAATTAAAGAAGTTGCATCAGAAGCATTTTTGGATGAAGGTATATCCTCTCAAATGACTAAAGAACAATTAGAAGAAAAACTATATTCCATGGTTATGGATCGTTGCATGTATAATGAGATTCTAACGTTTTACGAAGACCAAAAATAAAAACTTTAAAATGAAGAGTTTAACGATCAACTAATAGCTTTTGATAATGTTTCATTAAGAGATCAATCTTAAAACTATATCGCTCTAAAACCCTACAAAACAATTATAAGCCATAGAATTACAAATTTCAACATAAAAATACTCTCTATGATCTTGAAAAAACATTCATACTTAAAACACCTGAATCCGAACACATTAAAGTGTCTCAACTATAACGAAAACCTACAATTACACTCGTACAATATTAAAAAATCATTTTAGGTGGGTAACAAATCCTAGGTTAAATAAACTAATATATAGACGCAATTTAGGAACTAAGATGAGTTTGATAGCAAAATCGAAAAGATTTACTTTTCTTTGTAGCGCAACTCATCACTCATAATTAAAACGTTTAATGCCAAAATTTCCCTTTTACAAACAAGCCGAATCAAAAGATTGTGGACCTACTTGTATAAAAATTATAGCTAAACATTACGGAAAAGTATTGAATACTCAGAAGCTTAGATCTCTTAGTGAAACCACTAGAGAAGGGAGTTCATTACTTGGACTAAGTGAAGCGGTAGAGAGTATTGGATTTAGATCCTTGGGTGTAAAGCTATCTTTAAATCAATTGTTGGAGGTTCCTTTACCATGCATAGTACATTGGAATAAGGTTCATTACGTGGTGGTTTACAAAGTGAAATCTACCAAAAAAAATGGGATGAAAATTTATGTGTCAGATCCCGCACATGGACTGATTACCTATACGCAAGAAGAGTTTATCAAAGCATGGATTGGTAATAATGCTGATCAAACTACAGAAGAAGGTGTTGCATTATTGGTAGAACCTACACCAAAATTTTACAGTGATAACATCGATGAGGAAGACGAAGAATTCGGATTCAAATTCATTTCAAAATACGTTTTTAAGTATAAAAAATTCATCTTCCAACTAATACTTGGATTAACAGCTGGGAGTTTGCTTCAATTAATAACTCCATTTCTTACACAAAGTATCGTTGATGTCGGTATCAAAAACGAAGATATTAATTTTGTATACCTGGTATTAATTGCACAATTATCCTTATTTATTGGTCGTACATTGATTGATGTTCTGAGAAGTTGGATCTTGCTGCATCTAAGTACGAGAATTAATATCTCGTTAATTTCTGATTTCTTCATAAAATTAATGAATCTACCTATCTCCTACTTTGATGTAAAAATGACAGGAGATTTATTACAAAGAATTAACGATCATAAAAGGATAGAACAAATACTTACCATGTCTTCGCTGAATGTGTTGTTTTCTATGGTAAACCTAATTGTATTTAGTATTGTTCTTATCTATTATAGCTTTTCTATATTCGCTGTTTTTGCTGTGGGTAGTGCTATCTATTTTGCTTGGATACTTATTTTCTTCAAAAAACGTAAAAAATTAGACTATAAACGTTTCTCTCAGATTAGTGAAGAACAAAGTAAGGTGATCGAATTGGTGAATGGTATGCAAGAAATAAAATTGCATAATGCCGAAAAAAGAAAACGATGGAATTGGGAATTTGTACAAGCTAAATTATTTAAAATATCTATTGAAAACCTAGCTTTAGAGCAATACCAAAGTGTTGGTTCAGCATTTATTAATGAGCTAAAAAATATACTAATTACAATTCTTTCTGCTGTTCTTGTTATTGATGGGGATATTACATTAGGTATGATGCTAGCCATTACTTCTATTGTAGGACAATTAAACGCTCCTATTACCCAATTGATCAATTTCTTAAGAGAATTACAAGACGCACAAATTTCTTTAGAGCGTTTGGGTGAAATTCATAATAAAGAAGATGAAGAAAAATCTGGTGATGAAAAGATAAGAGAAGTACCTGAAAATTCTGGTTTTGAAATCAAAAAATTAAGTTTTAGATATGTTGGTTCCGATAAGCCTGTGCTACAAAATTTGGATTTATCAATTCCTGCCAATAAAATTACTGCAGTTGTAGGTGTTAGTGGTAGTGGTAAAACTACGCTAATGAAACTTCTTCTAAAATTTTATGAACCAGATGAAGGTCAAATCTTTATAGGTACTCATGATTTAAATAACGTATCACAAAAAGCCTGGAGAGATCAATTTGGTGTTGTGATGCAAGAAGGATATATTTTTAATGATACTATTGCCAACAATATTGCCGTTGGCGAAGATTATGTAGATAAGAAAAAATTAGCACACGCAGTAGATGTGGCAAATATCAAAGAGTTTGTAGAGTCGTTGCCACTATCATACAATACTAAAATTGGCATGGAAGGTGTTGGTCTCAGCACTGGACAAAAACAGCGTTTATTTATAGCAAGGGCTGTGTATAAAAACCCAAAATTCTTATTCTTTGATGAAGCTACATCCGCATTAGATGCCAATAATGAAAAGGTGATCATGGAAAAACTAGATACGTTTTTTAAGAATAAAACGGTGATGGTGATAGCGCATAGATTAAGTACCGTTAAAAATGCAGATCAAATCGTAGTATTAGACAAAGGAGAAATTATTGAAGTAGGAAATCATGAGTCTTTAATTAAAGAAAAAGGAAGCTATTATAATTTAGTTAAGAATCAATTAGAATTAGGAAAATAATTTCTAATTAAGAATTACGAATTAAAAACTTAATGAAAAAAGAAAATATTATTCAACAAAAAAGTTACGAATTCGCCCTATTATGTATTGACTTATTTAGGAAGTTAACAAAAGAGCGACATGAATATATTTTGTCTAAACAGTTTCTAAGGAGTGGTACATCGATAGGAGCTAATGTAGAAGAAGCGATAGGTGGGCGAAGTACTAAAGATTTTTTATCCAAATTATCCATCTCTTATAAAGAAGCTCGAGAAACTCATTACTGGTTAAGATTATTAAGAGATAGTAATTATGTCAATGTGGAAGAAAGTAAAAATTTAATAGATAAATGTGAAGAATTACTTAGAATTATTGGTTCAATACAAAAAACTACCAAACTCAAAATTCGTAATTAATAATTTATAATTTTGAAATTATAACAGCATGCCAGATAATTTAGATGACATACAATTAAGGAGTGAAGAAGTTCAGGAAATTCTAACACGTGTTCCGCATTGGATGATTCGATGGGGAAACCTTCTGATTCTAACACTAATATTACTTTTACTTTTTCTTTCTTGGATGCTAAAATATCCTGATACCATTCCTGCACAAGCAGTTATTACAACCGATGTTCCTTTGCAAAAAGAGCAGGCAAATGTAAGTGAGAAAATAGAGGCGATATTCGTTAAAGAAGGTGATACCGTTCCAGAAAAAACTCCTTTGGCTATTTTAAGAAATACAGCAAACTATCTTGACGTTTTTAGTCTTAAAAGAGTTGTTGATACGATCAAAATCAATAATCAACAAATTAAATTTCCTTTTGAAAAAATGCCACCATTATTAGAACTCGGTGACATTCAGACTAGTTATGCTACTTTCGAAAACAACTATATCGAATACACTCTAAACAAGGAACTAAAACCGTTTTCTGGTGAAAACTTAGCAAATCAGATATCTCTGTCCGAACTTTACCGAAGGCAAGAAAGCATTTTAAATCAAAAAAGAGTTGAGCAAAGAACTTTAAGTTTAAGAAAAAAGACTTTTGATAGGCAACAAGAGTTGTTTGATAAAGGAAGTATATCTCTCCAAGAATATGAACAATCAAAGATTGAATACTCACAATTTGAGAATAATTATAAAAACTATACCAATCAACTTTCCCAAATAAAAGAGCAAATCAGTACAGTACAAAAAAACTCGAAAGGAACAGAATTTAATCAACAACGAGAAGAAATCAATCTACGAAATAAAGTAATACAGTCTTTTGACCAGTTAAAGAGGAGCATTAAAGATTGGGAACTTCGCTATTTATTGCAATCAGATATAGAAGGTAGAGTTTCTTTTTCCAATTATCGATTTGAAAATGAAAATGTAACTGCAGGAGATATTGTATTTATAGTAATCCCAATTCAGGACTCATTATCTTATGTTGCTAAAATAAAAGCCCCTACTCAAAATTCTGGTAAAATTAAAATTGGCCAAAAAGCCAATATTAAACTAGAAAATTTTCCGGATGATGAATTTGGTATGCTACAAGGTAAAGTAGATTATATATCCATGTTACCAGATAAAGATGGATTATATCTTATCGATGTAAAACTGCCTAAAGAGTTAGTTACCACTTATAATAAAAAAATTCCTTTCCAACAGGAAATGCGTGGTTCTGTAGAAATAATAACAGAAGATCTACGGCTAATAGAACGTTTCTTTTATCAGTTTAGAAGTTTAATGGATAAATAAGATTAGGCCGCTTTGGGTAGTGTGATACAAAAAACACTTCCCTTTCCTAAAACACTTTCCACTTGTATCTTACCTCTATTAAGTTCTATAAGCTCTTTACAGATTCTGAGTCCTAGGCCTGTTCCACTTTCATTACCAGTTCCTTTGGTAGTAAATGTATCTTCGGCAAATAATTTATGAAGATTAGATGGGTCAATACCTACACCAGTGTCTTCGAAACAAATCTCGTAATGATCCTCTTTCTCTATAGAAACTAATGCTATTGAATCACCAGGGTTACAGAACTTAATAGCATTTGCAATCAAATTCTGCGCAACAATACCAAACATATCTTTATCTGCATAAATTCTTGTAGGATTTAATTTATTGATCAATTTGATATCCTTTTTCTCTGCTTTGGGAGTAAAAAAAGTAAACTTATCTTCTATCACCTCATTAATATCAAAACTAACTGGTTTTGCATTAAGTTCTTTCATTTGCGATTTCGACCAATTCAAAAGATTATTTAAAAGAATAGACGTTTGATGCGTTCTATTAGCCAAAATTGGAATGATCTCGTTAAACTCCTGGTTGGAAATCGCATTATCTTTTAAAAGATTTAGACTTCCATCTAAACCTAGAATTTCATTTTTTAAATCATGAGAGATGATAGAAAACAACTTATTTTTTGTTTCGTTAGAATGGTTTAATTGAGAGATTAATTTCTTGCGATCTCTTCTTGTTTTAAAAATTATTATCAGGAAAGCCAAAACAGCAATTAAAACTGAAATCAATCCTAATGCAAACGTCTTGTACTTAAATAACTTTGCTTCATTATCTCTTTCTTTTCTTTCATTTTCATCGATCATTTTTAAATGTTCGATTTCTGCTTTATGCCTTTTCTCTGCTCTTTGTATTTTCTCTGCAGAAATTTTAATTCTCTTTTTTTCAGAAAGTTCTTGAGACTTTTTTTGCCAAGCAAGGACTTTATAGATATTACCTTGAACGGAGTCTAATTTGGCAGCTATTTTATAATTGGCCAATAAATGCTCCGTTGGATCTATATCTTTTATGGACAAAAACTCTTCTCTGGCATTATTTAATAGCACTTCTGCTTCTTGATAACGTTTTGTTTCTAGCGCTATTTTTGCCATTTGTTGTTTCGAAATTATTAAAGGTATCGTTAATGCGAAATGCTTAGTTCTAGAGCCTATGCTTAAAACGGTATCGTAGTACTTCTCTGAAGTAGTATATTCTTTTTCATGAAGTGCTATTTTCGCAAGAATATAGTAGGAATAGATTGTGTACACTGGTAAACTATCATTCTTGTTAATATCTAAGGCTACATCGACTATATTTTTTGCCTTTTCTGGCATTTTATTATTGATATATAGAAACGATAAATTATTCATAAAGAGACCAATTCCCTTTTTATCTTTTATCTTTTCCATTTGAGCAATAGCCTTATTGTAATATTGCTCTGCCAATTCAAAGTCTTCTAGTTTGGCATATAAATCGCCTAAATAATTATTCACGGTAGCGATACCATTCTTATCGTTTACTTCTGTGTAATATGTCTGAGATTCTAGTAAGTGTTCCGCTGCAACAGTTAAATTATCACTATAATACTCTAAAAAATAAAGATTTTTATAGGCTTTCGCTAAACGTCCTTTATCTTTTAATTTCTTTAGAATTTTTATCGCCTCTTTATAACTTTGCCCCGCATAATAATATTCATTTTGTTGGCTATATGCTTCTCCTTGATCGATAAAAGCATCACTTAAAACCACTGAATCTTTGTACTTATGTGCTGCGGATATCACTTGTTTTGAAAGAAAAAGTGCACTATCTATTTGCTTAACAGCTACTAAATGATTAAGAAATTGTTGAGCTTTATGAAGTTCTTCTGTTCCCTCTATATGACCTTGATACCACAAATGATTATTGATATCATCCTGTCCACGAAGCACAAAAACACAGCTCAAAAAAGCTATTAAATGGGTAATATGTTTATAATAGATATTCAATATACTATTTGTATATGTCTAAAAAAGACAGATATTAGCCCCTTTGGTAATTGAGATAACAAGATAGATCTTTACCTTATATCAAGAATATAAGTATTAGGCAGCTTTAGGTAATTGCACACAAAAAGTACTTCCTTTTCCCGGTATACTTTCTACCTCTATTCTGCCTCTATTAAGTTCTATTAGTTCTTTACAGATTCGGAGTCCAAGACCAGTTCCTGTTTCATTCTCCGTTCCATTAGTTGTAAAAGTATCTTCTGCAAATAGCTTATTTAAATTTTCTGGATCAATACCTACTCCCGTATCTTCAAAACAAATCTCATAAAAGTCCTCTTTTTCTCTCGCTGTCAATGCAATAGAATCTCCAGAATTACAAAATTTAATGGCATTAGCAATTAAGTTTTGCGCTACAATACCAAACATGTCTTTATCCGCAAAAATTTTGGCTGATCCCAACTGATTAATCAACTGAATATCTTTTTTCTCTGCTTTAGGTCTAAAAAATGTGAACTTATTACTGATAACTTCTGTAATATCAAAAGTTGTTGGTTTAGGATTCAATTCTTTCATTTGCGATTTCGACCAATTCAACAGATTATTCAACAAAATAGATGTTTGGTGTGTTCTATTAGCTAATAATGGTACAATTTCTTTAAATTCTTCCGTAGAAATTACATCTTCCTTCATTAAATTTAAACTACTTTCCAAGCCGTGTATTTCATTTTTCAAATCGTGTGATATAATCGAAAA
The DNA here is from genome assembly GCF_947492115.1 of uncultured Aquimarina sp. Classification (NCBI taxonomy): domain Bacteria; kingdom Pseudomonadati; phylum Bacteroidota; class Flavobacteriia; order Flavobacteriales; family Flavobacteriaceae; genus Aquimarina; species uncultured Aquimarina sp. The sequence continues at coordinate 392,680 of NZ_CANLMM010000004.1, read as the reverse complement.
CAGTTTGTTTTTAACCTGATTAGACTCATTAAGTTCTTTGATATACCTTTTCCTTTCTTTTCTGGTTTTAATTATCAAGATCATAAACACTAGAATTACTGCTATCACCGCTAGACTAATAAATGTCATTAATCTATACTTGAATAATTGTTCTTTGGTTTGTTGCTCTCTTTTTTCCTTTTCGTCCTGTAATCTAAGCTGTTCTAACTGTGCTTCATATCTAGACTTTGTATTCTCTACTTTTTTGGTCGTTAGATCATTCATACGCTTATCAGAAAGTTCCTGATATTTCTTTTGCCAAGCAATGGCTCCTAGCAGATTTCCTCTTGTAGAATCTAGTTTAAAAGAATATTTGTAATTCTTAAGAATTAGAGAAGTAACATTAGATTTTATAAGGTCTTCTCTTGCTACTTTTAAATATTCTTCCGCTTTTTTGAACTCGTTTTGTTCTAAAGCTATGATTCCTAACTGTTGTTTTGCATTATGAACAATAAGCTTAAAATTAGCTTGTGTTCCAACGCATTGCGTCGTATCATAGAATTTTTTGGCTTTTTCATATTCTTTACCATACATGGCTACCTTTGCCATAATACTATAAGACTGTGCAGTATGTCTTAGATCATTTTCTGCTTTATTAATCTGTAGTGCCTCTTTTAATAGTACCTTAGCTTCTTCTAATTTCCCGCCTTCGGTATGAAGTAGAGCTAAGTTATTAATCGTTAAACCAACACCTTTAAGTTTAAGTCTTCTAGCCATCTTCATGGATTTAAGATAAAACTTCTCAGCATTCGGGATATCATTTAACTCTTTATAAATAATTGCTAGGTTATTATATACTGCAGTAAGTCCAATACTATCCTTTAGTTGTTCTCTCTGTAATTTAGCATCTAACAGATGATTAGCAGCCTCTTCAATATTACCTTTATTACGTTCTATGATATACCTATCATTACTTACCATGGCTAACCCATTCTTATCTTCAATTTTTTGAAAATTGAATGTTGCTTTTTCAAAGCTTTCATTAGATTCCAGATATCTATTTAATTCATTATTTAGTACTCCTTTTAATCTATATACTAAACCTAATCCTCTGGTATATTCGATATCATTTGCAATATCAATCAATTGATTGGCTAAAGGTTCTGCTATATCAAGACGATCTTCATTAACAAATTGCTGAAGCTTATTTACTTTATCATTGAAAGACAAAGAATCTTTTAATGTCTTAATTTTGGAAAGATCAATTCCAGTAAGTTCTTTTTGCGAAAAGCAAAAAAAACTTGTGAAACAGAAAACTAATACGGTAAAGGTTGCTTTATTCATACTATTTACTTTGGGGCTTAAATCAGATGAAATGCTACTTATTTTCAACAAAATACACAAAAAAAAGTCAAACAACAAAATAATGTAGTCTTATTCTTACATATTTTTATAGTTTTACCGTAAAAAGGAAACGATTATATAAAAAAAACAGCCTTTCCTGATCAGAAAGGCTGTTTTCAAAAATCTATGCTATTTTAGATTTATTACGAGTTTTCTTGAAGTGTATTGGTATTCTTTTTAGAGGTTATCCACTCATTAACCAGCTCTTCCAAAATGGTAAGTGGTACAGCACCATTTGTGAGTAAGACATCATGAAACTCTCTAATATCGAAATTATCATTCCCCAATGCTGTTCTTGCATTCTCTCTTAATTCCAGAATCTTATTCATTCCTATCTTGTATGCTGTAGCCTGACCAGGCATTACAATATGTCGTTCTACCATTTTAACGGCGTCACTCTCTGCATTCGGAGTATTATCGGTATAATATTTTATACCTTCTTCTCTTGTCCATTTCTTAGCATGTATTCCTGTATCTACAACTAATCTACAAGCTCTCCACAGCTCCATAGCTAATCTACCGAAATCTGAATATGGATCATTATACAGTCCTATCTCTTTTGGCAAGAACTCATTATAAAGTCCCCAACCTTCTATGTAAGCAGTATATCCGCCAAATTTTCTAAACTTCGGAATATCCTGTAACTCTTGCGCTATTGAAATCTGCATATGATGTCCTGGAATACCTTCATGATATGCTAGTGCTTCCATTTGATATATCGGCATAGCTTCCATATCATACAGATTTGCATAATATGTCCCAGGTCTGGAACCATCTGGAGTACCTCTCTGATAAAAGGCTTTTCCGGCACTTTTTTCTCTAAAAGGTTCCACAGCTTTTACAACGATATCAGCTTTAGGTTTTGTGATAAAGAGTTCATCTAATCTAGATTTCATATTATCTATTAATCCAACTGCTCTTTCCAAGTATTTAGCCTTACCTTCTTTATCGTTAGGATAGTAGAATTTCTCATCCTCCTTCATATACTTAAAAAAATCTTGTAAGGAACCTTCATACTTAACCTGTGTCATGATATCCTTCATTTCCTTATGTATTCTAGCAACCTCATCTAATCCTAATTGATGAATTTCATCGGCAGTCATATTAGTGGTGGTAGTCCGCTTTAATGCATTATTGTAAAACGCACTCCCTTTTGGAAATTTCCAAGCTCCATCATCTACCGTAGCCCTTTGCTGTTGATCTTCTAAAAGCGCAATTAATTTATCATAAGCAGATTTTACATCTTCTTTTAATGCTTTTTCTGCTTCAGCTATTAAAACCGTCTTATCTTCTTCTGCTATTTCTATTTTACCTACTTTACCTTTAAAATCTGAGAGTAAGGTGCTCTCTTTATTAGATTCATCGAAAGGCATTCCGGTAATTAAATTACGACAGTCGTTTAACACTTTTGCAAAAACAAACTTTGGTGGAACAATACCATTCTTCTCTCTGATCTTGATATTCTCTATTTGTTGTGCAAATAACTCATCCATTCCCTTAAGTCGGGAAATATAAGCTTCTGCATCACTCTTACTCTCTATTTGATGCATATTGATCAGAAATGCAGGGATTTCTGCTTGCATGCCATGCATTTGATTCACTGGATAATCATAAAACCTATATTGAAAATCATCTATAGCATTTTTTAGATCTTGTTTCATCAAACGATAACTCAAACTCGTAGATTTATTTAAAGCTGTAACATCTACCGAATCATTAAGGTATCTAAGTCTTCTTTTTGCTTTTTCAAGATCGTGTACCAATTTCTTAGAAGAAACATCATCCCACTTTCCATAATCGTCCGTTTTCAATCCTAAATACGTTTGCATCATTGGAGATTCTGCTACTTCTTCCTGAAATTGTGCCTCAAACCAATCATTTAGTTTTTGAGAATGTATTTCTATCTTTTGCTCATTAGAGATTTCGGATACAACCTTATTACCTTCGTCTTTACAACTAAAAGTTATTAATAAGAAGGAACAAGATAACAAAGTGAATTTTGTTCTGTTCATTTTCCTGGGGGATATTTGGATGGTTACTAATTTACTTCAAAATAGAAAATTCTATGGAAGAATCATCATATACGGTATGAGTTTGTTTTTTAAAATCTGATGATTTCGCTTTAAATATATTAGGAACATACGTTTGAGGATTTAAGTCAATGAACGGAAACCAAGTACTCTGTACCTGAATCTGAATTTTATGACCCTTTAAAAACGTGTGATGTATATCCTGAAGTTTTATAGAAACATCTGTTTTTTTGTTAGGAGTAAAAGCTTCTGGTTTACTAAAGCTATTTCTAAATCTTCCTCTTAGCACTTCACTTCTTACCATCATATGATAATTAGACATTTTAAGATACTTTTGAGTCTCTTCTGTGTCTTCTGCATCTGGAGGATATACATCTATAATTTTCACTACCCAATCCGCGGCAGTTCCCGTAGTTGCTACTTTTAATTTAGCTAAAATCTCTCCTGACAATGTCATATCGTCTGTAAGTACAGGTGTTTCATAAACTAATACATCAGGTCTTCTTGCTGCAAATCTCTGATCATCTGTCATATATTTTCTAGGTGTAAAAACCATTTTGATATCTTCTGTATACGGTACAGGCTTTTTAGGATCACTGATAAACTCTTGTGCTCCATTACCTTTATTTTCGGTTAATCCATTATTATTTAGATATAAAACTTTCTTTTCTATATTTTTTGGTGGCCAACTATCATAGGTATTCCATTCTTTTTTACCGGTATCAAAAATCTGAATCTCAGTTAAACCACTATTTTCATCACCAGCTCCTTTAAGAAAATGATTAAAGAATTTTGTCTCTATATTTTGTTGAAAGTTTAACGATATATCATCGCCGAAATATACATTTCCTATTGCTTGTCTCTTTTTATTTCGCGCCCAATCTCCATGACTCCACGGCCCAAAAACCATAATGTTATAATTGCTACTATTTTTCTCGATTTTCTCATACGTTTCAAACGGACCGTATAAGTCTTCTGCATCAAATAATCCACCAACTACCATAACTGCCGGTTTTATATCCTTAAGATGCTGAATAATGCCTCTTTTTTGCCAAAACTCATCGTAATTCGGATGTTCTTTTAATTGCGTCCAAAAAACATTGTCTTCTTTATAGTATTGATCTAATGTACTCAGTGGGCCTGCATCTAAGAAGAACTGATATTGATCTTTGCTATTCAGTTCTGGGAATGTATACCAACTTTCTTTTACTGGCTCTGTTTTTTCGTAACCAAACACTGCAGTTGCTCTCCAATAACTTAACAAATAAGCACCGTTATGATGAAAATCATCAAAGAAGAAATCTCCTATACAAGCTTGTGGAGATACTGCTTTTAGCGCTGGATGCGAATCTAATAATGAATATGTAGCATAAAAACCAGGATATGAAATTCCCCATATACCTACTTTTCCATTATTATTTTCAACATTTTTCACTAGCCAATCAATAGTATCATAGGTATCACTAGCTTCATCAAATTCCTTATCCTTCTTATTTGGAATATAAGCTCTCATGTTATCATAAACACCTTCACTCATCCATCTACCTCTTACATCTTGATAAACGATAATATTGCCCTCTTTCATCAAAAACTCATTAGGACTAATCTTAGATCTAAATTCATTTTCTCCATAAGGTCTAGAGCTATAAGGAGTTCTTTGCATAAGAATTGGATACTTCTTACTAGTATCCTTAGGAGAATAAATAGTCGTATGAAGTTTAGTCCCATCTCTCATTACGATATCTACTTCCTTTTTGGTATAATGATCTTTAACCTGATATTCCTCTTCTTCGTTAGTTACGGTCTGTTCCGTGGTTTTTTCAGCCTTCTTAGAATCATTTTGTTCGGTACAAGAAGTAATAAAAAATAAAAAACTTAAAATAAATAATAATGGTATTCTAGTTGATCGCATATGCTTGAGTTTAGTTGAAGCTGGAAGATAAAAAATTGGAATGCTGGCAAACCTCTATTTAAGGAGATTTTAACAATCAATGTTAATATATAAACTAATGAGCCTCCAGTTATTACTGAAGGCTCATCTACTAAGAACTTACTTTATCCCCAAATACAGTGTTCTTAGTTATTCTACTGTGGTTGGATATTAATCTCTATGATATTATATCCTCCTCTTGGATCACCTGTCCAAGTTACTCCTGGTGGACTACTAATAACTCCTTTTCCGAATTGTACATCTTCTAAATCTGATACTCTTCTTACAATATTATTAGCATCATCGTTTCCTGTATTAGGTCCTGATTGATTCATTACTTGATCCGTTCCAAAACCTACTGGTTGATCTACTTCTGTTCCAGCATCGTATAGATACGTTTTGGTACTCAAATCTGTTCCAGAATATGGTGTTACGCCATCTTCTAAGAATAAAGGTAAACCAGCATTGTTATAACTTACTACCCAATCGTTTGATTTTACAAACATGGTTCCAAAACCGAATTTATAATCCTGACCTCTTGGAACTTCTATTGTAAAAGTTTGAGATCCTCCAGGCATGATCGGTCCAGATTCATTACTTAATGCTACTGGAATTCCAAAGTCCTTCATATAATTGTATGCTATTGATCTATCTCCATCTTCAGCTATTTCTTCTAAACCATTATCTACACTTGTAGCTTCTCCTTGGACAAACCAGGGATCTCTATTTGTATTAAATGCATAGATGAAAGCTGGAGAGAAAGGTGTTAGTGATGAGGAAAGTCGTAAAGGTGTCCCTTGAGATCCAGTTTCTGTAAACCAATTATATAACACACCTGGCATACCATCTTCTGCAATACCTTCCAGTCCAACACCTCTATCTTCTTCACCAATTGTAAATAACGGTTCTGGTTGTGCATGTAATACTACTATTCCTGGTGTGATTACAAAACCATTATCCGAACTTGGATCAATAGAAGAATTGGGAGTATTGATAGCTGTAATCGTTAATGTAAATGTACCTGCAGAATTACCATCTCCATTGGTATAATCCAAAATAGCAGTCATATAAATATCTCCTGTATCTCTACCATCAACTAATCTAACTAGAGGATTTGCATCCGCTGGCCCTACATTAGCTCCCGCTGGAGGAAAAGTGGCTGGATCATTATCTGCTTCAGTACCTAAATCATATAATGATAGTTGACTTGCTATATCTACACCATTTAATGCCTGACCATTAGGAAACAAGTCTATCCCATTAAGATCTGTTGGTGCTAAAAACCAATCATTACTATTACCCATCATAGTCACTGGTGTAAACTTAGTTCCTGAAACTGCTTGGAATGAAACTTGATATTGTGCTCCATTAGTGGTTAGAGGTCCTGGAGTGGATGCTCCTACTGGAGTTGTAAATGTATGTACATTCAAATAATTAATAGTATTTGTAATGGTTACAGAAAATGTTGTTGTTTCAATCACAGTTGCATTTCCTAATCCAAATGTTGGATTTACTCTTTCTTCCCAGTCACTTGCAGCATCTCCTTCTCCATCATATGCAATACTATAACTTGGTAATCGTACTTCTGGTACAAAATCTCCTGCGGTCCAAATACCTGCAGAAACGGCTACATTTTCTCTAGCACTTCCCGCAGCTCCCCATTGAACGAAATCCATAATAGCATCTGCACTGGTAAAAGAACTATTAGCATATAAACCTAATCCTTCGCTATTGGTTAACTCATCCCAATTTACCACCACGAATTCTCCTGGATCTAAATTTGTATCTCCACTAGTAATGGAGGCATTTTGCATTTGAAGATACTGTCCAGGTCCAAGACATAACCAGTAGGAAGAAATATCAACAGCGACGGTTCCATTATTCCATAATTCAATCAATTTATCTTCTGCATAATTTACTTCATTTATTACTATAGAACGTACACTATTATCAGGAATTGTAAGGATATTTTCTGCGCCAAAGGTTATTGTAGATGTTTCTGCCCAGTTAGAAGATCCGTTTCCTTCTCCATCAAATACAATACTGTTATCTGGATTGGAAACAGTGGGTATAAAATCACCCGCTGTCCAAATACCAGCAGCAACAGCAACATTTTCTCTAGCCGTTCCACCAGCTCCATACTGCACAAAATCTATTAGTGCATCAGCATCTGTAAACGCATTAGACGAGTATAATCCTAAACCACCTGAATTATCTGGAAGCTCGTAAGATAATACTAAATACCCTCCTGCAGGAATATTTATGGTACCACTTTCTGGTGTAAGAGCACCAATTTGTTCATAGGTTCCAGGACCAAGACATAACCAATAGTCACTTAAATCCGCTTCTTGATTTCCTTGATTAAAGATTTCTATCAAGTCTGTTCCTTGATAACGAATCTCATTAAAAACAACCTGAATGTTCTCGTCATCAGTTTCTCCGTCTGGTGGAATTACAATATCATCATCTTCACTACAAGAGATGAAAGTAAATAATCCAATAATTAAATAGATAAAATTTCTTTTCATGATATATATTTTTTTGTTCATCAATCTGAAGCAAATATATAATCACATCAAAGTGGATAACGGTGATAAAAGTCACTGTTAAACGTTAAATAAATGTTATTTAATAGTCTGTAAATCAATTATTTAACAAATAAAAACACCAACACCAAAACATCGCTATTTGCGATGTTTTGGTGTTGGTGTTTTAAAGAACGATTTTTAGTTTTGACAATAAATACCTTTTGTCAATTCTATATGTCGTTTATGTTGTACCAATATATTTTGAGCTTGTAGTTTCTTAGTTATTCTAGAAACCACTTCTCTTGATGTTCCTAAATCGGCAGCAATTTCTTTATGAGACATTAGGATCATATTGCAATTCTGAAACTTTGCCTTTTCGTTTAAATAATTTATCAAGCGTTCTTCGATTTTATAACATACAACTTGTTTTGTGGTATGCAGCAAATCCTCATAATTACGCTGGAAATCTTTTAAAATAATTTGTGTAAAAGATGGGTATTGCACAAACCATTCTTTCACCTTATTTATTGGAATACAAAGAACGGTAGTATCTTCTTCTGTTTTTGCAGAAAAACGAACCGCCTCCTGACTAAACAAGTGATTAAAACTTAAGATACAACAGTGATTAGGATGTATGTAGTACAACAGAAATTCCACTTCATCTTCTTCTGCATACATCTTTATCAAACCATCTAGGATGATTGGCAAAAAATTGAGATAACTTCCTTGTCGTACTACATACTCTCCTTTGGGAATACTTTTAAAATGCCCGAAAGACATTATTTGCTCTTCGAGCTCTTTTTCTATAAAGGGGAAACACTGAGATAAGTTAATATTTTCCATAGACTGTTAGTTACTCTTCGTTCTACAATAAAGTCGGTAACTAACAGTATCCTTACAATATTCTTATAATAATTATTTATAATACTATAAGGAATCTATTTTTTTGAAAAATTTGCAATTCCCTCCTGTAACCATTTTAGGTATTCATTTTCATCTGGGGTGTAGCCTACAGGCTTATTAAGATTAGATTCTTCATGATCAATCAAAACATAATAAGGCTGTGCATTTGCTTTATACTTTGTAATCTGAAAGTCGCTCCATTTATTACCAACAGTTTTGATTTTTTTACCAGTAGTTTCAGAAACATACTGCTCTGATTTTGAAAGTTCTTTCTTATAATCTACATACAAGGAAATTAATACAATATCATTTTTTAGGGTTTTCAAAACTGATGGTTCCGACCAAACATATTCTTCCATTTTCCTGCAATTCACACAAGCATATCCAGTGAAATCGATTAATACAGGTTTATTCACTTTCTTAGCATATGCCAAGCCTGTTTCATAATCCGTAAATGAAATAATATCGTGTTCTCCATATTTTGCTCCTTCGGGTAATTCGGAAGTTGAGGCGCCTGCACTAGAAGTACCTCCAAAACCTCTTGGTGATTCACTATAAGTCTGTGGTGGTGGAAAACCACTAACAATTTTTAATGGTGCTCCCCACAGCCCTGGAATTAAATAAATGGTAAATGCCAAGGTTAATAATGCTATTGATAATCTACCTACCGATATATGTTCTGATGGAGAATCATGAGGAAGTTTAATTTTACCTAATAGATATAATGATAATGTTCCAAAAACTGCAATCCAAATTGCTAAGAACACCTCTCTTTGTAACCATCCTAGTTGTAGCACCAAATCCGCATTGGATAAAAATTTGAAAGCAAATGCTATTTCCAAGAACCCAAGAAATACTTTTACCGTATTTAACCAACCTCCACTCTTAGGAAGTGAATTTAACCAACCAGGAAACATTGCAAAAAGTGCAAAAGGTAATGCAATTGCTAAAGAGAATCCTAACATTCCGATTACAGGAGCCATTCCTCCTTGTGACGCTGCTTGTACTAATAAGGTTCCAACAATTGGCCCTGTACAGCTAAACGAAACAATTGCCAAAGCTAAGGCCATAAAAAATATACCTAAAAAACCTCCTTTATCGGCTTGCTGATCAACTTTATTTGCCCATGAATTTGGTAACATGATCTCGAAAGCTCCTAAAAATGACAATCCAAAAACAATCAATAACACAAAGAAAATTAGATTAAACCAAATATTGGTAGATAATGCATTTAACGCATCTGCTCCAAAAATTGCAGTTACTACAGATCCTAATCCAACATATATTACGATTATAAACAATCCATAGAAAATAGCGTTTCTAATCCCCGAAGCTCGGGTTTTACTTTGTTTGGTAAAGAAGCTTACTGTCATTGGAATCATTGGAAATACACAAGGAGTAAGAAGTGCTGCAAAACCAGATAAAAAAGCTAAAATAAAAGTTGCCCACAATCCTTTTTGTTCCTTTTCCTCTTCAATAGGTTTATCATTTTCATTTTTATGGGTTGATTTAGTATCACTTCCAAATGCTGTTTCCGCACCTGAAATTTTTCCAGAGATATTTAAATCAAACTCCACTACGTCAGGTGCCAAACATCTTTCATCATCACAAATCCCAAAGAACACCTCGGCTTTTACTGATTCTAGAGAAGGGTCTAAGCGTTTTATTTTTTGCGTAAACAACACCTTATCTTCAAAGTATTTGATCTCCATTTCAAATACCTTATCATATTTCTGGATACCTTCTGGCTCAGTAGTCTCTCCTATTAGCTCATATTTTTTGTCTTCATTATAAAAGGTAAACTCGGTAGCCGTTGGAGGTATACCATCTGTTTCTACTACCCTCTGTGAATAAATATGCCAACCTTTATCTAATTTAGCTTCGAACTTTAAGACATAAATATCCTCGGATTCTTGTTCTACATTGCTTTTCCACTTGATAGGTTCAAAAATTTTAGAAATATCAGACGTATTTGAATTTGCATTACCTTCATTAGACAAAGCTAAATCAAACTCCACTACGTCCGGTGCCAAACATCTTTCGTCATCACAAATCCCAAAGAACACCTCAGCTTTTACTGATTCTAGAGAAGGGTCTAAGCGTTTTATTTTTTGCGTAAACAACACCTTATCTTCAAAGTATTTGATATCCATTTCAAATACCTTATCATATTTCTGAATACCTTCTGGCTCAGTAGTTTCTCCTATTAGTTCATACTTTTTGTCTTCATTATAAAAGGTAAACTCTGTAGCCGTTGGAGCGATATCATCCGTTTCTACTTCCTTCTGCGAATATATATGCCAACCTTTATCTAGTTTGGCTTCGAACTGTAATACATAAATATCCTCGGATTCTTTAATAACATTACTATTCCATTTTATAGGTTCAAATATTTGGGAAAATAAAGTTGTTGAAAATAATAATGCTGTAAATAGTAGTAAAATATTCCTCATTTAGGTAATTGTTACTTTTAGTAATTGTTTCGTTTCGGGGTTTATTTTAAATCTGTTATCCGCTCTATAATTAATCACCCATACAATTTCTTCTCCAGAACATAATAACCAGACTCTTTCTTTGGCTAGTAAAGATAATTTTTCATCCTTAAAATACTTACTCAACTTCTTTTTACCTTTCATGCCTAAAGGGTAAAAATAGTCGCCTTCTTTCCATTTTCTTACAATTAAGGGATACTTTAACTTTTCTTTATCTACAAAAATAGTCTTCAAATCCGTATCGCAAAGCTCTGAAACTTCTTTTAAATGAATCATTCCAGATGGAATCATAATCCTATTTTCTTCTTCAGGAATATGATATACTCGATCCGGAACATCTTCAATAATTGGACAAAGCAACAAATATTCTCTATTTTTCACCAAACGATGGGTTGAAGAAAAAATTTGTTTCCCCGATTGCGCATTTAACATTCGGATTATATCATCCCAAGCAGTAAAACCATATTCCTTTAACAAAAAGTACAAGTACTTTTTAGGGTTATCATATTTCTGAAGTTTATGTATGGCAATCTTAATTGTATCCAATTCTCCATATTCAAAAACTTCTTTTCGAATACGATACATTTGACTCCTTATAAAATCCTGCGCATGCTTTAGATAATCTAATGTGTTTTCAAAATTGTTTAAAAAACTTGGATTAATAGAAATAAGTTCTGGGATTACATTATGTCTTAATTTATTCCTCAGATATTTGGTATCACTATTACTACTGTCTTCTCTCCATTCTATTTCATTTTTGGTAGCAAATTCCATGATTTGATTTCTAGAAAATGGTAAAAGTGGTCTTACATAATTTCTATTAATTTCAGGAATACCCGTAAGTCCATCAATTCCCGTACCTCGAGATAGATTTATTAAGAAAGTCTCTAGATTATCATCTTTATGATGTGCAGTTAGTACATAATCGTATTTATGAGCGCTTAACAAGGTTTCAAACCACTGATACCGTAGCTCTCTGGCAGCCATTTGAATAGATAACTTATTGTCTTGTGCATATTTTCCTGTTTCAAAGTTGGTCACAAAAAAAGGTACCTGGAATTTCTCAGCTATTGTAGACACAAAATTTTCATCTCCATCGCTCTCCATTCCTCTTAAACCAAAATTGCAGTGAGCAATTCCAATTTCAAAATTATTTACATGACATAGATAAGCTAATACTATACTATCTAATCCCCCACTACAGGCAATAAGTAACTTACTTTTTTGTAGAAAAGGTAATCGATTTTTGATATGATCTTTGAATTTTTGTTTCAAGTATTTATATAGTTGTTTTTGATTTTTAGACCGAATACTTTCGAGATGAGCGTTTTACATATTTTAAAATAACAACCTGCATATTAATATCAAATATACGATTTTGAAAAGGTTCAACAACCCTTATTAAACACTTCTTTAACTACTGAAATTCAGAGTTTTAACACATTTTGACGTAGCTTTTTATTATTTTTAAGGAACTCTTAAATACACAAATCATGAATAGAATTGACGAAATGCCCAAATATTATGAAGATACTCGTACGGAAGAGTTCGGTAAAAAATTATTAGCTGTAGTACCTCATCTTCATCCATACGTTAAACATCGCATATATATTGCAGAAAGCACTGGAATTTTACCAAGAAACATGTACTGCTCTAGTGGTCTTATAGACGATGCTATTGTAAAACTATATCATGATGATCATTTAGATATTGCAATGGACAAACTATCTCTGGAGTTGCAGTTGTTTAGGATTGCAGATCATTTAATAGATGAGTTATATCAGAAAGAAGGTTGGCACCAAAGATCTATTAGTACTAATTACTTTTTAAAAGAGGAATTGAATAAGTTAGAGGAATACTATACCTCTGCGGGTGATAATGAACTAATAATGACTGATGAGCTTAATGACATTTCGTATCATCAAAACCAGGAAAACAAGCAGCTATTCATTTATGACGATACAGATTCTGCAATTTTAAAGCTAATTGCATCAGAAGATTCTTCGGAGAATAAGAAGCAAAAATTACTCGGTAAATTTTATAGCTGGTTACCTCTAGAAACCTCCAAGATAATTGACCTATTCGTTTTTGGAAAACTCAATTTCGAGGAAATAGCAAGAATAAAAGATATGACTGCCAATGAGGTTAAAGAAGTCATCATTGACGTAAGGAAAAGTTTTAGAAAAAACCTTATTTAAATAGTTGTCTTACCAATATGTTATATGCCTTCTAGCACTTCGCGCATTGCTTTTGCTTTTACCAAGCACTCTTCATATTCTTTATCGGGATCCGATTTTGCAGTAATGGCACCACCAACAGTATAAGAAATATATTGATTTTCTTCGTTGTATAAGATACTCCTTATTACCACATTAAAATCAAAATCGTTATCTGGTGTAAAATAACCAACTGCACCACTATACAAACCTCTTTTAGACTCTTCTAATGCCTCGATAATTTTCATTGCCGATATTTTTGGAGCGCCTGTCATACTTCCCATGGGAAAAGAGGTTCTTATAACATCAACTGCAGAAGTGGTATTATCAATTTCTGAAACTACAGTAGAAATCATTTGATGTACCTGTGGGAAAGTATATATTTTACAGAGTTCTTCTACTTTTACCGAACCTTTAACAGCAGTTCTGGATAGATCATTTCTTACCAAATCTACAATCATCACATTCTCAGAACGTTCTTTGGGATCATTCTGAAGTATTTGTATCAGTTCTTGATCCTGTTCCTGATCTTGTGAACGTTTTGCAGTACCTTTTATAGGCTGTGATATAATTTTATTGCCACTTTTTCTTAAATAACGCTCTGGAGAGGCCGAAAGCAAGTATTGATGATTTCTCTTAAAAAAAGTAGCAAATGGTGGTTTAGAAATTTGATTGAGATGATGATACGTCTCTAATGGAGCAATACAACTATTTTCGGCAAAAAACTCCTGACAAAAATTTGCTTCATAGATATCTCCACGATGAATATGCTGAAGCATTTGTTCGATTTTTTGTCGGTATACATCTTTAGTGATTCTTAAACTAATTTTAATCTTCCCACAAGGGTTATCCTCATCAGATACTTTAATGGTAGTTGGAAATGTATCGATTAGTTTTCTATCCTCTTCTATTTCATCATCTACCATTCTTAGATACTGAACTTCTAATTCATTTCCTTTTAGTAAGAATATCTTTTTAGGTTGAAAAAAATATAAATCAGGAAATTCTAAGTTATCAGGATTCTTTGAGACTAAATTCTCTGTATCATTTTTTAAGTCATAGGATAAATAACCAAAAATCCAATCTGCTGTTTGCTCCTGATATTCTTTTAACGTATCGAAGCAGGAATAATAGTCTGTGTTAATAGAGGTAAAAGCATCTATCGCTAGTATTGCATCATAACTAGAATACTGTTGGATATAGTTATTAGAATCTAACCATATAATTTCATCAAATTGTTGCGCCCATTGTAATAGTTTATTCTTAAACTGTGATGGATTATCTAATGTATATGTCTTGGTAGTTCGCACTAATTATTTATCTGATGCGCAAAAGTACTTAGAACTTCTTTTAATCCCAACAAAAGTGTTTCATCCTTAATTGTCTTTTCTTCTGTAGAAAAATTAGCGTGAAAAGAAGGAAAACTAAAACTTTCTATAATCTCTCCTCCAAACCTAGGAAATACATTCTTTGCATATTCTAATGCTGTTAAACCACCTCGTTGTCCGGGAGAAGTGCTCATAAGCAATATTTTTTTACCTGCTAAAAAATTACGATCTATTCTAGATAACCAATCGATAATATTCTTAAAAAATGCACTTAAGCTACCATTGTGTTCATTTACAGAAATAATAAGTGCGTCTGCTTCTGAGATCTCCTGCTTTATCCCTAGAGCCATCCCTGGAAAACCATTTTCTCTTTCCTCGTCTTCACTATACATTGGTATTGGATAGTTAACCAATTTCATTATTTTGATTTTATGCTCGGAAATTTCAGAAGAAACATATTCGATAAGTTGTTGATTAATTGAGGTACTGCTGTTGGAACCAGCAAAAGCAAGAATATTTTTCATCTATTGATTTGTATTATGTTTGGATTCAAAAATAACCAAAATCAATAGCCTTACAAAACCCTTAAAACAAACCAATACAAAAATAATAACCGATAAAACTGAATAAAAAAAGATTACCTATCCTAAGCTTATCAATTCTTAGAACAGGTAATCTTGTGAATAAAAACACGATGCTTATTTTATCAGTATATTATAAAACTACCAACATATCTGGTTGATTGGTCTCCTAGAATAATATATCTATATACTCCAGGACTTAAATTTTTAGGTCTAAAGGTGATTGTTTTGGCTGCGTTCACCGGAATTTCTCGTTCTTCTTGCACTATCTTCCCCAATACATCTATCACGGATATTTTAACATTACCTGTTAAGGTTTCAGGTACTCTAATCGATGTCGAAATACGGAATGGATTCGGGTAGTTCATAACACCATTTGCTACTTCTTCTTCTATCTCATGATCTTCTACACCCAGTACTTCTGCATTGGTAAATACTACATCACTAATATTGATATTAAATGATTCGAAATCCTTATAATTTCCCTGTACAGAAAACACAATGCTTCTTACATCTGTTATCTCAGCACCAACACCTTGGCCATTCACAAACTGAGAGAAAGTAATCGTTTGCACTCCGCTTCCAGAATCAGACTTAATTGTATATCGCATCCTATCATTCCAATCTACAAGATCTTTGGTTACTAAAACTACTTCAATATCATTGTTCGTACTCATATCGAATTGCAATGCATCATACGATGTAACATCTAGCGTACGGTCTCCACCCAAAATATTTCTAAAAATATTCATAGTTTCTTTTACCTCTCCACTAACTGATATAGCTCTTTCTACATTATAATCTTCAGTATTGTCTGAATTATTGTTAGCTGTTTTAATATTAAATTCATTGATGTTAGCACCATCGGCATTATAATCTAATCCCCAAGGACCATCAGCAAGATACAGAGCATCCGTTTTGTCATTAACCATTATTGAGAATCCTATATCAAATAAATGTCCCGTTTCTATAGTAATACGCTCCTCATATGATCCGGACAAGGAAACAGAAGTTGTCATTAATTCTTCATTCGATAATTCTGTTACTCTTTTATTTCCTCTAAAATCAAATGTAGATGCCTGATTCTTATTAATGATATCTAATACTAATTTTCCATCTTTATAAAATCCTTTTTGAACAAATACCTCAGGAATACTCGCTGGGATAAAGGTTTCTCCCAGTCCTTTTTCTAATTGAAGTTTATCCAATATAGAATTAGCAATATTGACAACCTGAGGAATTGAGCCTCCCCAAATCTGGAAATTTAAAAAGTCTCCTTCTGGATATTGATCAATATTCCAAAGACTATAAAGCTCATTCTGATATTCGCCTAAGCGAACTGAAAAATGCAATGCTTGTTCTAATTCGCCAGAAGCTCTGCGTATTTTAGTATTTACCAATTCGAAATTTCGAACATTAATGGTTCTTATATCTTCTAATGTAGAACCATTTAATCGATCACAAATAGTTTTAGAGTGATCATATACAGATCCTTCTGTAGATGTTGCTAATCCTACACCTACTCTACTTTCTTCTAAATAATAATCGATAGAAAAGACAGAAGAGGCATTTGTAATTCCTATTAAATCATCTGGTGTAGATACATAAGAACTTTCCACTCCAGTTACTCCTGTTTCTGGGAAATATTTACTTAAATCTGTACCATTTTTGGCTGTTTTATAAGAACGTCCTTTCTTAAATTTTTTCTGTAATTCCTTTTTATTGTAAACTTCATTTGTTTTTGATCTGGTAAAATTTCTTTTAGCTATTAAACTAGCTAAATCTCCATTACTTTCCAGACCACCATCATTACCGGAAGACACTTCCCCTTCTTCTTCTAACTCTGGAATGTTATTCGTTTTAATAGATGAATATTGACCCGTTGTAATACAAAACAGTAAGTCGTTAAAATCATTATCTGTTTCAGAATAATCTCTTCTTATATCTTCAAAACCTAAAATAATTACCTCTTTAGATGTATCTTTTAGTAGTACATTATGTGGTTGTAATGATTCATCACACTCTGGATTAAACTCTGATTGAGAATACAATTGCCATAAACCTTCATTTAGCGCATTGGTATTCCATGCATCTGTTAACAACACCCATCCAATACCTGTATTGGCGGAGAAAGTTCCTAAATCAACAGTATTTCCCATCTCTAATCCGCCACCACTTCCAGAGGCTGAAGCATTAGGAATTATTACTGTAATATCTTCTGGATCAGGCGCTTTAGTTAATGGTGCATTAATATCATATGTATAATAACCTAAAACATTGTTATTATCAGTATTTTCACTTATAAAGGTTATTGCTACATTGGTAGATTGCTGTATAATAAGGTCTGTATCATATCCTCCATAGATATAATTTGGATTTCTACTAGGTACTGAATTTGCCTCTGGTAATGCATTATCAATTTTCGTTAAAATATCTGTATCAACATTGATATCCGCTACTAAATAATCTGGCACTCCAAAAACATCATATGTTCCCTTATATTGATATCTTTCTCCGATGCTTGCAATAGGATAGCTCGTTGGATTTTGTGATCCATTAGAAGAATCAAAAACAGTATCGGTGATATCAAAATTATCATCTAATCCATCTTGATCAGCATCATTATTAGCCAAGACTGTATCTGCGGTACCATCACTATTAGTATCATAGGCATCTACAGTATCTAAAATTCCGTCATTATTAGAATCGGTATCTAAAAAGTCTGGTGTATCGGTATTATCCGTATTTTGATACCCTTGTGGAGTACCACCCTGATCAGGATCGAAAGCGTCATCCATTCCATCTCTATCCTGATCTAATCCTGATAAACCTATAAAATTTTGACTGTTCTGACCCTCAACAAGATCAATAATTCCATCTTGATCAGAATCAATATCGTATGGGTCATAGATTAGATCACCATCAGCATCATCTGGATAAAAAACAACACCTGTTTGATCTACATCTACGATATCCGCAATACCATCCAAATCAGAATCCTGATAACTAGCATCCTGACTATTAAATTGACCATCTCCATTAGTATCATAACTTCCCAAACCAGCTTCTACAATATCAAAAATACCGTCGTTATCACTATCTAAATCCAATACATTTGGGATCCCATCTCTATCAATATCAAATGCTATCGAAACACCTCCATTACAGGTACTTCCAAAATCTGAATCTAAATAATTAAAAATATTATCTCCATCATCATCTCCGTAAGGATCAATTCCCCCTCCTTCTACTACATCAGGAATTCCGTCTCCGTCAGTATCTTTGTCAAAAGGATCCAATACCTCATCTCCATCGGCATCGATCGGAGAAACACCAGCTGCACATTTAAATCCATCATTTTGATTGGTTACTTCTGTATTATTAAGCAATGTTGCATATGGAGAAGCTCCTTCGTAATCATTTACTAAATGTAACCCACCTTTATTACTAGACACATATAGTCTGTTGCTTGTATCCGTATAGCAAGCTCCAAATGTATCATTAGGTAAATCAGTAACATCTTTAGAACTAAATACTGGAGTCGAAGAAGATAAATCCCATTTATAGACATCTCCTTTACTTCCACCATATAGATGCCCATTAATGAATACAATATCTGCACATGTATTAGGAGATGCTTGATTAGCTACTACGATCTCAAAAGTAGGTGCGCTAGAACCGTCATAGGTGTGAAGATTAATAATTTTATGGAAACTCTGTCGACCAAGATTATTCTGAAATACCCAAAGATTACCTTGATCATCCACATCTGCCGCGTAACCTCCACCAAATTCTACTCCTCCGTTAGGAGCTACTGCACCAAGATCTAAAACCTGATCCATTCCAATTCTTAATAAATGTCGGTCGCTACTTCGTATCGCATATAAAAAATCATCTACAACATTATATCCTCCAGCATTATAACTGGGTGTAGTATGTAAAGGATCAGAATAGGTTCCTGTTACCGGATCATAGGATCTAAGAGATCCTGAAATTACTTGATAAAATTTCGCCTCATTACAATCAAAAGGTTGTTGACCATAGGCAAAATTCATCAAAACACATGAGAATATGAATAGTACTATTTTTTTCATCGAATCGGGGATTGATATGCTCTAAACTCCTCATGCTTATTAATCATAAGATAAGGAGTGTAGATGCTTGAATTTGTTTGGTTATTTTGTTTTAAGTAGTTTCTGAAAGGGTTATAAACGAACCCTCTATTTTATAAGGAGACAAAGTAGTTATTTAGCCATAGACATTTGATTTTGTGTTATATATACTGGTTCTGCAACAGTAGTTTTCTTTCTTTTCTTGAAGCTGAAGTAATTAGCCCAAATAAATAATAAATTAAGCGGGATAAGGATCGAATCTCTAAAAGTTATTTTGGATCCTTCAACTTCTACCCAATTATCTAGCGGTTCCTCACTAATAGTGTTCATCAAATCTTTTACACCAACTTGTTTTTTTAATCTTAAAAAGATCTCTATATCAAACAACCACTTACTAATGAACTTTTTGTTGTAGATATTTCCTATAATCTCTTTCTTGAAAACTTTGGCACCACACTGCGTATCTTTAATAGGTAATTGCAGAATAAACTGTATGAAAAAACCCACGAAAGTAGATAATAAACTTCTAACCATACTTCTTTTAATTCCATCAGAATCACCTCCTTTTCTGGATCCAAAAACCATGGTTAAGTTTTGTTGACTATTTAGTTTTTTCGTTAGATTATCAAGTTCTTCCAGAGAAGTGGATAAATCAGCATCTAAGAATGCTATGTTATCAATAAAAGGAAGAGAATTAAGAAAATTAGCGCCTGTTTGTACTGCGGTAGCTTTTCCTTGATTTTGTTCTAAATCAATTACATAGATTTTCTCTTTGTTAGTTTCTTTAAGTTGATGAAGCATATATGAAGTGTTGTCGGTGCTTCCATCATTTACAAAACATAAGTAATAATTTTCATTGTTTTTTAAAAAGTTGCAAAATTTCTCTTTTTCTAGCCTATAGTACTCATTATAAGCAGGGATAATAATTCCAGTTTTAATCATCGTATTTTTAGATTTTAAAACTCCATAAGTGATTTTACTAATAAAAACTTATAAAGTAAAAGAGAACCGTTGTTGTTTAAAATTGATATAAATGTTCTCTATTTAGTTCATACTTTCTTCTGGGGCTTCCTGAAGATTAAATTACTTTTTTACTGATATTGAGCTCTGATTACCAGCACATTGTAAAAGTACTTCAAACACGAATTAGTTGAATACGGAAAAACCACAATTAAATTACGTTCTGTTAAAAAAATGTGCGTTTTATCCGATTTTTATGCTTTTAATACATTTTTTAACTCTCTTTAACAAAAAAAAAGAGGTATTGTACTACAAGTTAAGCGGAATTTACTAGTAATAATTTTACTATTTTAACAAAATTTAGGGGAAAAAACCCTTTTTTATTATCGAATAATTGAGGGAAAAATCCACTTTTTGATCATTTTAACCCAAAAAAGCGTTTTTCATGGAACTAAATATTCCAAAAATGATCATTTATATTACTCGAAAAACTTTAAATTTTATAAAAGATGTCCTTTAACACATTCACATTTGAAAACGCATTATAATAACAGAAAACAGCTAACTTATTTATTAGAAGTAAAATAGAAAGTTTTCAAGCTAATTAGCTTCTTAATTTTGAATTAGAAATAAGTATACTATACGGTAGCATAAAAAAATCCAATCACTGTACTAGTGATTGGATTTTGTCGGGGTGGCAGGATTCGAACCTGCGACCTCCGCGTCCCAAACGCGGCGCGATAACCGGGCTACGCTACACCCCGATAAGGTTATCCTTTTTGCGGGTGCAAATATAAAGAAACTCTTTTATTAAAACCTACTATTTTTTGAGATTTTATTTCAGAATTCTTTTTAATTGCAATGATAAAAGGTATCCCAATTTATTATAACACTCTCTTATTCTTTCTATATCACCAAATTCTCCGTAAGCGTAATTACCTATAACCTTTGGCGCCTGAGTAGCATACACTTCAGAATCCGATTCTGAAGTCTTCACAAACCTTAATGTAGTTTCTAATTTACCTTCTTCTCTTCCCACACTAGCAGATCCTCCATAACCCGTATATATCCAATCCGCTTCTATGATCAACGTATAATTCGTTTCTTGATCAGTCGTGACAAATTCCAAATCACTATAGGTTTTTAATCTCTCATTCAATCCTACTATAAAAGCATCTCTCCAAGTTTCTTTTTTAGCTATCTGATAGGTTTGAAACCATTTCTCACCGTTAGTAGGATCTTTTTTTCCATACTTTTTCTTCATGTTTTCTATGAATTCCTTCTCAGGATGACGACTATAAATAATAAGATCCTCCGGAAACGTAAGTTTTACCGCTACCTTAGTTTCATTTTTTAGAAACACTAACTTCTTTTTATCAATCTTAATTCGTTGAGCAAACGAAAGACTGCTCATACCTATTAGTAACAGGAAAATTGTTTTTTTAAGCATCCAATAAATATTTTAATAATTTTTCCATTTTTCATCCCGCTACAATTATAAGTTATTTTTAAGAACTCCTCCATAATTTGTTTCCGATATTTGATCAAAAATTGATCCTTTGAAAAAAACACTTGTTCTTCTCTTCTTTTGCTGCATTAACTTTTTACATTCTCAATTTAATATCTCTGGTATCATTAGAGATGAAACATCGTTGACACCTATTAATAATGTAACTATACTAGATCTTAAAACTGGAAAACAACACTTTTCTAATGAAAAAGGAAAATTTGATATACTTAGTAATGGAACCTTAAAATTTTCTCATCCTGGATATGAATCCAAACAGATAACTATTTCTAAAAATGCTACTATCGTTATTTCCTTAGCTCCAAAAGTCAACAAATTACAGGAGGTATTTATAAATAGTTTATCAATTCCATTACAACAAAAAAATGCAACAGAAGCCATTAGTATAATAAATCAACAACAAATTAATAGAGGTAATAATCTTGAACTACATCCTATTCTTAATAAAGTTCCTGGTGTATTTATGCAACACGGAACGTTAAATACTAATAGAATAACAATAAGAGGTATTGGCGCTAGAAATCTTTTCGGTACTGCTAATATTAGAACGTATTTTGGCGACATCCCATTAACGGATGGCAATGGAGAATCAGCAATTGAAGATTTGGAATTGGGAGCAATTTCAAGAATTGATATACGTAAAGGTCCTTCATCCAGTAGTTATGGTGTTGGCTTAGGAGGTACCATCTTACTGCATCCAGATTTTTCATTAAATACTCCGCTAGAATCTTCTATTTCTAGTACTATTGGCAGTTATGGTTTACAAAGAAACGTTTCCACTGTAAAAGTTGGTGGAAAGCTATACAACTTGAATGTTATTTATAGCAACAATAGATCCGATGGTTATCGTGAAAACAATACCTATCATAGAAATACACTTACTGTTACCTCTTCTTTAGAAGCTGGAAAAAAGAATCATCTTTCTCTCATGGCAAGTTATATAGATTTAAAAGCTGGAATTCCCAGTTCTTTAGATGAGGAAACATTCCGAACTAATCCAAGACAAGCAGCTTTTACTTGGGGAAGATCGCAAGCTTTCGAAGATGTTGCTTATGGAATCTTAGGTGTTAATTGGACGCATGACTATCATACTTCCCTTTCACATCATACCAGTATATTTTCTTCTTTTAGAAATAATTTCGAACCAAGACCTTTTAATATTCTAAAAGAAAAATCAAATACATTTGGGATTCGAACTCGTATTGTTGGTGATTCAAAAATCATTAGAAAAAATTTGAACTGGACTATTGGAGGTGAACTATTCTTTGACAATTACAATAGTAAAACATTCGAAAACCTATATGAAGACTTCCCTATTGGAACCGGAAGCGTATTAGGCGAACAACTCTCTGATCTAGATGAAAAAAGAAATTATTATAATCTTTTCCTAGAATCTAACTTGGAGTTCACTCCCAAACTGACCTTTAATTTAGGGGTTCATTTGAATCAAACGTTTTTTGAAGTTGAAGACTTGTTTACAAACAATGAGGATAGCTCTGGAGATTTTGATTTCGATCCTATTTTATCTCCGAAAATAGGTGCTAATTATGAGCTAAATAATAGCGTTATCATTTTTGGTAATATTGCACATGGTTTTTCTACACCTACAAGCGCAGAAACCTTATTGCCCGATGGAGAATTTAATGCAAATATAAAACCTGAGATAGGCTGGAATTATGAAATAGGAACTCGATACCAATTATTTGACAATAAATTATATGGTACTTTTTCTATCTATTCATTACGAGTAAGAGACTTATTGGTTTCTCGCAGAACGGAAGAAGATAATTTTTTTGCTATTAATGCAGGTAAAACAACGCATAACGGTATAGAAGGATCAATAAATTATCAACTATACCAATCCAAACAAAAGCAGTTGCTTTTTTCTTTGAATGGCACCATTAATGATTTCCAGTTTGATGAATTCATAGATCTTGATAATGATTTCTCCGGGAATGATCTAACAGGAGTACCTTCGCATGTATTGAATATTGGATTAGATTATTTCACAAAAAAAGGCATCTATGGTAATCTTAATTTCCAACAAGTTGGACAGATACCTGCTAATGATGCTAATACCGTTTATAGTGATAGTTATGAATTACTTAATGGTAAAATAGGATATCAAAATCAGATTGGATCACACATTTTTTATGATATTTTTTTAGGAGCTAATAATATCTTGGATAATATTTACACAGCACAATTACAAATTAATGCTCGCGGATTTGGTGGTAATGCTCCTAGATATTTTTATCCGGGATTACCTTTTAATATGTATGGTGGCATTAACATAAAATATAGATTATAAATAAAAAATATTTGTACTTTTCTATCGTAAACACAAGACATTATAATGAGAAACTTTTTAATACTTAAAACCGTTATTCTATCCGCTCTTCTCTCTTGTGCTCAAGAAAAGAAAAATGATATTACAATTGATCCTGACCCAAATAATTATACGACTGAGATTATAGTTCCTGATTTAGAAATTCCATGGGGAATGGTCTGGCTTCCTGATGGCAGTATGCTTATAACCGAAAAAAAAGGAGAACTGATTCATTATAAAGATGGCATTAAAAAAACTATTGGCAATATTCCCGAAGTATATAATAGAAATCAAGGTGGATTATTAGACATAGAAACCCACCCACAGTATAGCAAAAATGGATGGTTATATATTACATATTCTTCTAAAGAAGGTTCTGAAAAAGGTGGAAACACAGCGTTAATAAGAGCAAAACTGCAAAATGATCAACTAACGTCTATAGAAACTTTATACAAAGGTGCTCCTAATACCACTCGTGGTCACCATTTTGGATCCAGAATAGAATTTGACGATGATGGATATGTATACTTTAGTATTGGAGATCGTGGTAATAGAGATGAGAATCCTCAAGACATTACTAGAGATGGTGGAAAAATATATCGATTAAAAGATAATGGCAGCATTCCAAATGATAACCCTTTTGTAAACGACCAAACATCAAAAAAGGCTATATTTTCTTTTGGACACAGAAATCCACAAGGAATGGCAATTCATCCTACCACCGGAAAAATTTGGGTTCATGAACATGGCCCAAGAGGAGGTGATGAAATTAACATCATAGAAAAAGGTTTAAATTATGGATGGCCAGTAATTACCTATGGAATTAATTACAGCGGAACTTCTATAACAGATATTACGAGTAAAGAAGGTATGGAACAACCTGTATACTATTGGGTTCCTTCTATCGCACCAAGTGGAATGGACTTTGTAACGAGTGACATATATCCCGATTGGAAAAATGATCTATTAGTAGGATCTCTTAAATTTCAATATCTAGAACTGGTAGAACTAGACAAAAACAAAGTAATTGGCAGAAAAAAATTACTTGATGGTATAGGTCGTGTACGTAATGTACGTCAAGGTCCTGACGGATATATTTATGTAGCAGTTGAAAATAAAGGAATTGTGAAAATAGTTCCTAAGTAATATCTGATATTTTTCACATGAAAAAACGAATCAAACAAATCATAATTTTAGAAATAGTTTCGCTCATCTGTTGTATTTCGTTACTAGCGAAACAGCATAAGAATGTTGAAGAGTATAATATAATTCCAGATACTCAGGAAACAGATCTTTCCAAAAGTATCGAACGAGGAGAAGAAATATATACTGATTTTTGTATGCAATGTCACTTACCAGATGGAAAAGGTACTCCAAAAGTTTTTCCACCATTAGCTGGTTCGGATTGGTTAACAAACAAAAGAGAACAAAGTATTCATTCTATAAAATATGGTCTAAACGGGCCTATAACTGTGAATGGGGAAACATACAATAGCGCTATGACTTCATTAGGTTTGGACGATGAAGAAATTGCGGATGTTATGAACTATATTATGAATAGCTGGGGAAACAAACAAAGCAAAATGGTTACTGTAGAAGAAGTAAAATCTGTTAAACGATAAATGAACACTGTTTATTTCTGAATTTCCATTTTTCAAAAACCACGGATAACAATACTCCTAAAGTTTACGTTACTATCTTTGTATATTATAAAAACTTATTTCTAAGTTTTTATGGGTAAAGAATGGTAAAATACGAATAGATGAAATCTTCTTTATTTTTTGTACTACTTTTTATAAGCATTAGTGCTTACAATCAAGATATAGAAGATCTTTCTCCTAATCGATATAGATTTAAGTACAAGTCTCAAGTTTTTAAGGGAACACGGCTACAGATAACCGAACAACTTCGAACTATTAAAAACGGACCTAAGTTTTCTGGCATACCCGAAGAAATACAAACTGGAATTAACAAGCTTTTTAAGGACGCTAAAAGCCAAGCTTTTCCTAGAGTTTATAAAAGAAAAGCGATTGTATTTCTAGATGCCCTGTACGATTATGAAGCGTTTGTTATTATGTATAACGGGGCACTTTATGATGTAGTGGAGAAACTAAAAAGAGATATGAAAAAAATTGATTTCAAACTCGAAAGACAATTCATAAAAGCAAAAACCGCAGTAGATCGCATAAAAAAAACAGACTCCACCAATATAAAAGAAATAGAATTTTTAAGCAGTGAACGACAGAAAAGTTTGATTAGATTAGCGAGTCACAGATGGATGAAAAAAAAGTTCGATACTTATAAAGGAATTAATATTGTTGAAAATCCAGATGAATTAATTACTGAATTTAAAAAAGCGCAAGCCGGATATGTATTCTCTGTTTACAAAAAGAAGAGTGTGGATCAAATTAAACGATATCTGGAAAATGAAATTATCGATTTCTATTACAAAAAAGCTATCGTAGAAATCAATCCAGAAAAATTGGATCTTCAATATATCAACAAATACAACTAAAAGAGTCCATCACAAACAAATTAAATAATTTCAGAAATTTTGGCTTATGTAAATCCATATATCGGTCAAAATATTAATCAAAATGTTCTATTTTGCAGTCGCAAATGTCTACAAACTTTCTAACATATAAAGTAATTGGACTCATGTCTGGCACATCCTTAGACGGATTAGATATTGCTTATTGTCACTTTACAAAAAACACAAAAGGATGGTCTTTTTCTGTAGAAAAAACATCTGATGTTTCCTATTCTCCGGAACTCAAACAAAAACTCAAGAATTCTATCCACTTAAATCCTGTTGAGCTTTTGGCTTTTCACAATGAATATGGCACATGGTTAGGTAAACAAGTAAAGACATTTACAGAGCGTTATGACTTAGATCCAGATTTTATTGCTAGTCATGGACATACGGTTTTTCACCAGCCAGAAATTGGACTCACCTATCAAATGGGTTCTGGGCAACATATTGCCAATGCTAGTGAGCAAAAAGTAATTTGTGATTTCAGGACAAATGACGTAGCACTCGGTGGCCAAGGAGCTCCTTTAGTACCAATCGGAGATTTATTATTATTTCATGAATATGATTTCTGTTTAAATCTTGGAGGAATTGCCAATATTTCTTTTGAATTACACCAGAAAAGAATCGCATATGATATTTCTCCAGCGAATATGTTATTAAATCATATTTGCGGAACCATTCAGTTGGAGTATGATGATAAAGGAAATCTATCCAGAAATGGATCTTTAAACGAAGAATTACTAAAATCACTAAACGAATTAGATTATTACAAAAAGTCGTATCCTAAATCCCTTGGTTTTGAATGGTTTCAAGAAAAAATGCTTCCCATTATTAAAAACACTCAGGACACCACCGAAAATTTACTACATACATCGATACACCATATAGCCGAACAAATTGCCAATGCTGTCAAACAAACCAATAAACAAGGTTCAACACTTCTGATCACGGGTGGAGGTGCTAAAAATGATTTTTTAATAGAAACTTTAGAAAACAAAACTCATAGCTTTTGTAAAGTAATTACTCCTACCGAAGCTATTATTGATTTTAAAGAAGCCTTAATTTTTGCATTTATGGGAGTATTACGAGAACGAAATGAGGCGAATTGCTTAAGTTCGGTAACAGGCGCAAAAACAAATTCATCTTCTGGAGTAATTTACAATCCGTCATAAAACGAAATTCAGGTTTCGGATAAATCCAAAAAAACTCTACAAGTTAAACGTATAATAACTCAATAACTATTTCTAAATTTGCAAAAAAATATTGGGAATGTTAATTATTGGTATTGCAGGAGGAACTGGTTGTGGAAAAACAACCGTGGTAAAACAAATTGTCAACGAACTACCTGAAAATGAAGTTTGTGTAATCTCTCAAGATTCTTATTATAAGGATACTAGTCACCTTAGATACGAAGAAAGAACTAAAATAAACTTTGATCATCCGCAATCTATAGACTTCGATTTATTAGGAGAACATCTTACAGCTTTAAGAAAAGGAGAAACGATAGAACAACCCGTATATTCCTTTGTAGAACATAATAGAACTAAAGACACGGTTCTTACAAAACCAAGCAAAGTAATCATCGTAGAAGGGATTTTAATTCTTACCAATCCTAAAATTCGCGAGATGTTCGATATCAAAATATATGTTCAAACTGATAGTGATGAACGATTGATAAGACGTTTAAAAAGAGATATTGCAGAAAGAGGTCGTGATATGGAAGAAGTTCTAGACAGATATCAAAACACCTTAAAACCTATGCATCAACAGTTTATTGACCCAACTAAAGAATTTGCGGATCTAATTATCCCAAATAATAATTACAACAACGTTGCTATAGATATTGTGAGAACAATAGTAAAAGAACGCTTGAATTAACTTTTGTACCTTTATAACCAATTAATGATTTAATCCAAATTGAAGCTAAAGCAATATTTCGAAAAGCTTAGGAACACTCCTGCATTAATACCTGTATTTGCCATATTTTTTAATAAATATGTGTTGATTGTTTTGGTATTTGTGATTTGGATATTGTTTTTGGATACCAATTCATGGTTAATCCATCGCGAATTAGACCAAGAAATCAAAGAATTAAAAGAAAATAAAGAATATTACAAAAAGGAAATTGTCAAAGATCAAAAGGATATAAAAATTCTGAAAGATAGTACCGAACTTGAAAAATTCGCAAGAGAAGAGTACTTCATGAAGAAAGACAATGAAGAAATTTATATTATTGAATATGAAGACAGTATCCCTAAAAAAAAGAAAGATGACTAAAACTTTGTTTGAACAATTTGATCAAGTTTCTGCAAAAGAATGGAAACAGAAAATTCAGTTCGATCTTAAAGGAGCAGACTATAATGAGGCACTGATTTATAAATCATATGAAGGAATTGATGTTAAACCTTTCTACAATGAAGAAGATATCAGTCACATTTCAATCGATAATTTAAATCCATCCACTTGGAAAAATTCTCTAAAAATTGAGGTTCAAGATGCTACCGATGGAAATACCAGTGCTCTTGAAGCTATAAAGAAAGGTGCGGAAACAATCTATTTTGTTATTCTTTCAGAAAAAATAGATCCTAATATATTATTAGCCAATATTAAATCTGATATAGGGATTTATATTGAAACTGCCTTTTTATCCAGCACATATATTGAAAGGTTAAATGCAATTGTCAGCGAATCGGCACTTGATATTTTTGTTCTTACGGATATTATTGGAAACCTAAGTAAAACGGGGAACTGGTATACAAACCTAAAAGAAGATCATGATGTATTAGAAAAGGTTTTAGAAAAAGGAGCTTCATTAAAAAGTTGTATCAGCGTTGATTTAAGTACTTTTCAAAATGCTGGAGCTACAATGATTCAACAGTTAGCTTATGGATTAGCACATGTAAATGAGTACTTAAATTATTTTCAAGATAAAAGCCTTAACCCTTTTAACAATACACCTGTTATTTTTAAAGTAGCTGTAGGTGGAAATTACTTTTTCGAAATAGCGAAAATACGGGCATTACGAGTTTTATGGGATTCTTTAGCAGGAGAATATAATATGTTAAAAAAATGTTATATATTCGCACATCCTTCACACAGAAATAAAACGATTTTAGATTATAATGTTAATATGCTTCGTACTGCAACAGAATGCATGAGCGCTGTTTTAGGTGGAGCGGATGTTATACACAATGTAAGATATGATGAAATCTATAATCTAGAAAATGATTTTGGTACAAGAATTGCACTAAATCAATTATTGATTTTGAAAAGCGAAAGTTATTTTGATATTGTAAATAATCCTTCATCAGGTTCTTATTATATCGAAAGTTTAACAAATCAATTAGCCGAAAAAGCACTTGCTTTGTTTAAGAATATCGAAGAAGGCGGAGGCTATTTGATTCAATTAAAAGCTGGAACTATTCAGAAGAAAATAAAAGAAAGTGCAGATAAAGAACAGGAGCTTTTTGATAAAGAGGAAATTGTTTTGACTGGAGCAAATACATTTAAAAATCCAGATGAAATCATGCCCCCTTTACAAAAAGAAGTGTTTAAAGAAAAAAACGTAAGAAAAACATTAATAAACCCCATTATTAGCAGGAGATTGTGTGAAAAAATTGAGAAAAACCTAATATAACGCTAATAATTGAGAATTTATTGTTAACTTTCGTGTATATTAACAGTTAAGCAGTAAACAATTAACAAAACTAAATCTTAATCGATGCCCCAAATGATTAGATCTAGAATCGCTATAATAGCATTTTTATTTTTTACGGTTATAAGTCACGCTCAAAGCAGTATCAATTGTTTAACTGTTGATTCCAGTGGTTTGTACAGCAAAGCCTTTAATTCTTTTGAAAAGGATTTGTTCGAACATTACAACTTCGGTAATGATTCCATCAAAACGTATCGAACATTTTTAGCAGAAGTAGCTAGTCTTTCATTAGATCTTAGAAAACTACCGTCTAACAACTCAATACAATTAGCGCGTACATTTAAAAAGAAATCGAGTGACCCTAATTCTATCTGGGTAAAACTAAGCGAATACGAAAATCAGGAAGCTACAAAAAAAACATCTCCAAGCACAACTACAAATCAAGGAGAAGAAGAAATTTTAATCTTTAATTATAGAGGAGGATTGATCCAATGTCTAAAAAATAATAGTAATAGCGATGACTTTCAAAACATCATAAGCACCCTAGAGCAAGATGGAAATGTAAGTACTTCACTTATTGCACAACGAATTTATTATATCCCAGATGACCGGTTCAAAGCCGATGAAATAAAGAAATTCATTGCTTTTGATATTTACTATTCCATACTCATGGTAATAGAAAAAGCATTCGGTTAATTTTTTTGATAAATTTCTTTATAAACCATCAATTAATTTCGCATTTTTCAAAATAGATCATTAATAAAACCGTAATTTTACATTTTTATTAATGGTTATTCTTTAATAAATAGAAAAGTATATTTTCTCAAATGTATTTTGTCAATTTCTATTTTATGTAATACAATTGGATGTGTTACTTTACTGGCGAGCCATACGAATGGTTAAATCAATCACTCTTTTGGAAATACATTTTGATGAATATGTTGAAAAAATGAAATTTTAAAATGGCAAGGAAGAATATTCAAAACATTACTATAAATAAAGAACCTTCTCAACAGAATTCTCATATTAGCAATCCCTCTTTCACTACTGCCGAGGGGATTTCAATAAAACCTACGTATCACAAAGAAGATATTGAAGAACTATCCCATCTCGACTTTGCAGCAGGAATTCCTCCATATTTACGCGGTCCATATTCTACTATGTATGTTAGAAGACCATGGACGATACGCCAGTATGCTGGATTTTCTACCGCTGAAGAAAGTAATGCGTTTTATAGAAGAAACCTAGCAGCAGGACAAAAAGGATTATCTGTTGCTTTTGATTTAGCTACACATCGTGGTTATGACAGTGATCATGAAAGAGTGTTTGGTGATGTTGGAATGGCAGGAGTAGCCATTGATACAGTAGAAGACATGAAAGTGCTTTTTGATCAAATCCCATTGGATAAAATGTCTGTATCCATGACTATGAATGGTGCCGTACTTCCTATTATGGCTTTCTATATTGTTGCCGCAGAAGAACAAGGGGTCGATCAAAAGTTATTATCAGGAACTATTCAAAATGATATTTTGAAGGAGTTTATGGTTCGAAACACCTATATATATCCACCTACACCATCGATGAGAATCATAAGTGATATTTTTAAATATTGCTCTAAAAACATGCCTAAATTTAATCCAATAAGTATTTCTGGTTACCATATGCAAGAAGCAGGAGCTACATGTGATATTGAACTTGCCTATACCCTAGCAGATGGATTGGAATACGTTCGGAAAGGAATTGAAGCTGGATTAGATGTAGACTCTTTTGCTCCTAGACTGTCCTTCTTTTGGGCAATCGGAATGAACCATTTCATGGAAATTGCAAAAATGCGTGCAGCTCGCATGCTTTGGGCTAAGTTAATTAAACAATTTAACCCACAAAATCCAAAATCTTTAATGTTAAGAACTCACTGTCAAACAAGTGGTTGGAGCCTTACAGCACAAGATCCTTTTAATAACGTTGCCAGAACCTGTATAGAAGCTAGTGCCGCTGCTTTTGGTGGAACACAAAGCCTTCATACAAATGCATTAGATGAAGCTATAGCATTACCTACAGATTTCTCGGCTAGAATTGCAAGAAATACACAAATATATCTACAAAAAGAAACGCAAATAAACAGAACTGTAGATCCATGGGCGGGAAGTTATTACGTAGAATCTTTGACCAATGAGATTGCAGAAAAAGCTTGGAAACTTATTGAAGAAGTAGAAGAACTTGGAGGAATGACTAAAGCCATAGAAGCAGGAATTCCTAAAATGCGTATCGAAGAAGCTGCGGCGCGCAAACAAGCTAAAATAGATAGTCAGCAAGATGTAATTGTTGGAGTAAACAAATACCAACTGGAAGAAGAAGAACATATTGCTACACTGAAAGTTGACAATAATGCTGTAAGAAACCAGCAAATAGAAGGTCTAAACAAGGTAAAAGAATCAAGAAACGAAAACGCTGTACAAGAAGCACTACATCAACTAGCGCTTGCTGCCAAAGATGACAACGAAAATTTATTAGCTTTAGCTGTAAATGCAGCTAGACTGAGAGCCACTTTGGGAGAAATTAGTGACGCATTAGAAAAAAAATTTGGAAGATATAAAGCCGAAATAAAATCGTTTACAGGAGTGTATGCTAAGGAAATAAAAAATGATGAGTCTTTTAATAAAGCAAGACAACTTGCTAATCAATTCTCTGAATTAGAAGGAAGAAGACCCAGAATTATGATTGCAAAAATGGGGCAAGATGGCCATGATCGTGGTGCTAAAGTGGTAGCAACCAGTTATGCAGATGTTGGTTTTGATGTAGACATAGGACCCTTATTCCAAACTCCAGCTGAAGCTGCTAAACAAGCTGTGGAAAATGATGTGCATATTGTTGGGGTTTCTTCTTTAGCAGGTGGACATAAAACATTAGTTCCACAAATTATTGATGAATTGAAAAACCATGGACGAGAAGATATAATGGTAATAGTTGGAGGAGTAATTCCGCCAGATGACTATGATTTCTTATTTCAAGAAGGAGCTGTTGCTATCTTTGGACCAGGAACCAAAATTAGTGATGCAGCAATTACCATTCTCGATATACTAATTTCTACTTTCGAGTAATTTTATTTGAAAAATCAAATACAAACTACTACAATTAATAACTTAATTTTAAAAGAACCACGATGTGGTTTTGAAAATTAAAAATATGGTATACTATGCCATATTAATATGAAGTTTTACGAAGTAAAATAGGGTTAAAAACTATTTTAAAAATAATTATTTATTTATTAAATAAAATAGTTCAAAGTTCGTTCTATAAACAAAGTTTATCGAATTATTCCCCATTTTATTGATAAGATGAAAAAGAAACTTAACCTTTTCATAAGAAGAGTATCTGTTATTATTAATGACGAAAACAGGAAAAGTATTTCCCGCATCCTAAAAGAGTCACTACATTTCTGGATTGTTAAGAAAGAAATACCTTATTTCTATTTTGGAAAATTCTTATATCGAAAAGATGTTTCAAACTATAAAGACTATTTAAGTAGCAAGGAAGTTGATAAAATAACATTATCCAAAAAGCTTCATCGGATTCAATTTTCTAAACTCTTAAGAAACAAGCTTTCATTTGCCCTATTTATGGAAGAGAACAATTTCCCTGTTCCTCAGTTAGTGAGCTATAATCATAAGAATCAATTTTACCTTAATTCAAAACCAACTAAAATTGATTCTGAAGAAAAACTACTTCAATTTTTCGAGTCTCAATTCAACCTAAATGAAATCAACGGATTATTTCTTAAATCTACCACAGGAATGGGAGGAAAAGGATGCTTTCTTATAAATAGAAACAACCTCCACAATCAGGTAACAAAATACTATAAGGAAATAGTTAATGATGATTTCGTTCACCAAAAAATAATCGTACAACATCCAAAAATCAATATGATATATCAGCATAGTATAAATACTATTCGTTTCACAACTTATATTGACAAAAATGGAGAAAAGCACATCCTATCTGCTTTTATGAGATTTGGAAGCGGAGGTAGTTTCATAGATAACAGCAGTGCAGGCGGAATATGTGTTTCGGTAGATCTAAAAGAAGGTAAACTAAAAGGAAAAAGCCATCAACTGATGAAACATGGAGGAAAGCAGTTAATAAAACATCCTGACTCCAATATCATATTTAATGATTTTCAAATCCCCTATTTTGAAGAATCGAAGGAGTTAGTATTAACAGCAATTACACTCATCCCTGATCGTATCATTGGTTGGGATATTGCCATAGGAAAAAAAGGACCAATATTAGTAGAAGGAAATGACAATAATTCTTTGATTACACCAGACATTATCTATGGAGGATATCTAAAAAATCCAATATTTAAAGAAATTTTAGAAGAAGCTTAATATTATTTTCTTAAAAAATCTCCTACCCCATTCTAACTGCCAATATTATTATGTTAAACAACCTACGTAACATTTTATTCTGGACCATTGACACGCTAACTGGAAGTAAAAAAAAGTCAAATTTTCAGGATATACAATCTTTACTAGAAAACGTTAATTCTACAACATCCACTAAAAGAAAAAAAGAATATTTAGACGCTATTCTGCAACATGCTATCGGTACTGTACCCTATTACAAAAACACAAAACCACTGATCACTGCATTTCCTGTAATAAACAAAAATATCTTTAGAGAGAATTTCAAAGCATTCCAATCCGAATCTTTTCAAAATGAGAAAAAGAGAACTGTTTCTACAAGTGGTTCTACCGGAACTCCATTTACTGTTCACCAGGACATATCAAAAATCATCCGTAACACTTCTGATAATCTATACTTTTGGGAGAAAGCTGGATATAATATTGGAGACAAATTATTCTTTTTTAGATTATGGAATGCTTTCGAAAAGAAAAAATCCTTTATCAACTTTGCTCAAAACGTTGTACCTATAGATGTTTTTGATCTTACACCTCCTTTTATAGAAAATCTTTTAAAAAATATACAAAAAGGAAAAGGTAATATATGCTTGTTGGGATATGTATCTGCTTTTGAAAAAATATGCAAACATTTGGATAGCACAAATCCAAACTTTCGTTCTAATGCTGTAAAATCTATTATTGCTATATCAGAAAAACTTAACGAATACACAAAGGAATCTACACGCAAATATTTCGGTATAACTCCTATTTCCAGATATTCTAATATAGAAAACGGCATTATTGCACAACAGCCGAAGGATAAAGATTATTTTGTTATTAACGAAGCTAGTTATTACATAGAAATACTAAACCTAGAAAATGACGAACAACAACAAAATGGAGCACTTGGAAGAATTGTAATTACAGATCTTTTTAATAAATACAATCCAATGATTCGTTATGACACTGGAGACTTAGGAATGATAGAAGAGATTGATAACAAAAAAGTGCTTACTCAAATAACTGGAAGAAAAATTGACGCAATTACCAATACAAATGGTGAAATCATCACATTTAATATCGTGCTCATCGTAAACAAATATTTACAGCTAGCTCAATGCCAATTAATTCAAACAAACCAAAAACATTATATACTAAAGCTAAATGCACTACAAAATTTTGAAAGAGAAAATGAACTTATAGCTGATTTCAAAAACTATTTAGGTAACGATGCTGTTATAAAAGTGGAATATGTCTCCGAGATTCCTCTGCTAGCCTCTGGAAAAAGAAGAGTAATGGTAAACCAAATGATGTAATAACACTAATACCAAAGTGTAAAAAAAAGAGTAGTTAGTATTTTGATATAAATACTCCCCTATTTTTAAATAGTACAGCTTCAATGATAGCAACCAAATTTTACAATAAAAGTATTTAAGATCTATCAAAGGTTTGCTCCTTTATTTATGATATATTTGTTTAAACTGTATTTAAATTAGGATGTTTGTATATTTAAAGTATTATGCATGCATAATACTTTAAATATAAATTGTAACTTTCAGCAAAATTCTGATATAATAATTCAAAGATATATGAGCTATACTGATAAAATGCTTCGAGATGGAGCGCTAGAAGGAAAAAATATTGTTGTTACCGGTGGTGGTAGTGGACTTGGAAAATCTATGACCAAATATTTTATGGAACTAGGAGCTAAAGTTGCTATCACATCACGTAATTTAGAAAAATTACAAGGAACAGCAAAAGAGCTCGAAGCAGAGACGGGTGGAACTTGTCTACCACTACAATGTGATGTAAGACATTATGATCAAGTAGAAAACATGAAAAATCAGGTTATTGAAGCTTTTGGAACCGTAGACATTCTTTTAAACAATGCTGCCGGAAACTTCATCTCTCCTACAGAGCGTCTTTCAGCTAATGCTTTTGACACTATCATAGATATTGTTTTAAAAGGAACTAAAAACTGTACGCTTGCCTTTGGTAAACACTGGATTGACACAAAATATGAGAATACTAATGTACTGAACATTGTTACTACGTATGCTTGGACAGGATCTGCATATGTTGTACCAAGTGCAACCGCCAAAGCTGGAGTTCTTGCTATGACAAGATCTCTGGCAGTAGAATGGGCAAAATACGGAATGAGATTTAATGCTATTGCACCAGGCCCCTTCCCAACCAAAGGTGCTTGGGACCGATTATTACCAGGTGACATGAAAGATAAATTTGATTTATCAAAAAAGGTACCTTTACAGCGTCTAGGAGAACATCAAGAATTAGCAAACTTAGCTGCCTATTTAGTTTCTGATTTCTCGGCTTATGTAAATGGTGAAGTAATCACGTTAGATGGTGGTGAATGGTTGAAAGGTGCGGGTCAATTTAACTTATTAGATCAAGTTCCTGAACAAATGTGGGATATGCTAGAAGCAGCAATTCGTGCTAAAAAGAACAAATAAACTGCAGCAACGATTTTAAAATCTGATATAAACTGGATACCATGAAAATGATATCCAGTTTTTTTATTTACAAAAGAGGGTAACAAATGGACTTGTAATGACACTTACTTATGGAATTATATAACTTTCATCCTGCTTTAAATCGGAGAAAAATATAATTCATCCACTCTAACTGGAAATAGGTATCGCTAAAACATTCAACTAAAAAAATAGTTGAATTGTAAAAGTTTTCCTATTTTTAGGCGGTTACTAAAACTAATTAATTCATATTTTACAAATCATCTATGACTAGAAAAAAAATCTTTAATGTATTCTTAGGAGTCTTTCTATGGTGTTTACCGCTCTTAGGAATAGCTCAAACAACGGCAGATAAAGAATTAAAAACCTCTGCTCAACTTAAGAACAACGCCAAAATTCCAGTTGATCCTGATGTGAAAGTTGGGAAATTAGAAAATGGTCTAACCTACTATATACGAAACAACGGAAAACCAGAAGATAAAGTAGAATTGAGACTTGTTGTAAATGCAGGTTCCATTTTAGAAAATGAAAAGCAGTTAGGATTGGCCCATTTTATGGAGCACATGAATTTTAACGGCACTAAAAACTTCAAAAAAAATGATCTAGTAGATTATCTACAAACCATTGGAGTGAAATTTGGCGCAGACCTAAATGCATATACCAGTTTTGATCAAACAGTTTATATCTTGCCAATTCCAAGTGATGATCCAGAAAAACTAGAAAAAGGATTTCAAATTATCGAGGATTGGGCTCACAATGCTGAGCTTACAGAAGAAGGCATCGATGGAGAAAGAGGTGTAGTTTTAGAAGAATATCGATTAGGAAAAGGAGCGGAAGAACGTATGCTTCAGCAATACTTGCCAATTATCGCTTATAATTCTAAATATTCCGAACGTTTACCAATCGGTACTAAAAAGGTGCTAGAAAATTTTAAATATGAAGATGTAAGAAGTTTTTATAGAGATTGGTATAGGCCAGATTTAATGGCAGTTGTTGCTGTAGGAGATCTAGATGTTGCGACATTAGAGAAAAAAATTAAAGATCATTTTGGTGGAATTAAAATGCCTGAAAATCCTCCAAAAAGAGAAGTATTTGATACTCCTAACCACGAAGAAACGCTAATAGCTGTTGCTTCTGACAAAGAAGCCTCTAATTCTATTGTTAGAATCATGTATAAAGATAAGGAGTTAAGCACTCCAATGTCTAGTGAAATTGATTATAGAAATCAATTGATTAAATCCATCTTTAGTCAAATGATGAATAATCGTTTAGATGAATTACGTAACACTCCTAATCCCCCTTTTGTATTTGCTTTTAGTAGTCATAGTGGAACTTTTGCTCGTAACCGCAAAGCCTACCAATCCTTCGCCATGACTCCAGAAACGGGACAATTAAATGCGCTAAAGGTTATTTTGCAGGAAAATAAACGCGTTCAAGAATATGGATTTAAGCAAGGAGAGTTAGAACGTGCTAAAAAAGATATCGTTGCTCGTTGGGAAAAACAGTTTAAAGACAGAGATAAAAGAGAATCAGGCAGAATTGTGGGAGAGTATATAAACAACTTTTTGGTACAGGAACCTATTCCTGGAATCGAATGGGAATATAAGTATACGATGGAGCAGCTACCTACAATTACATTAAAGGAGGCAAATAGTCTTATTAAAAATTTCATACATGATGACAATCGTGCTGTTGTCATGACAGGTCCTGAAAAAGAAGGACTAAAGAAAGTTACTAAGGAAGAAATATTAAGCCTTCTTGAAGAGGTGAAAAATACTCCTATAGAAGATTATAAAGACAAAAAGGTTAGAGAAAATTTATTAGAAAAAATACCTGCACCAGGCAAAGTAGTCTCTTCAGATTACAATAAGGAATTAGATGTGACTACATTAACGCTAAATAATGGTGCTAAAATCATCTATAAAAAAACAGATTTTAAAAATGATGAAATTCTGTTTTCTGCATTTAGTTACGGAGGAAGCTCTTTATTCTCTACAGAAGATTATCTTCAAATCGCTCATGGATTAGGAAGTATTGCTCAAACAGGATTAGGAGGGTTATCCCTAAATGATATGAATAAGGTGATGGCTGGTAAAATAGCGAGAGTACGCCCTTATATTAGCTCATTATCCGAAGGTTTTAACGGATCAACAACACCAAAAGATTTAGAAACCTTATTCCAACAAGTACATTTATACTTTACGGATGTAAATAAAGATGAAAAAGCTTTTAGATCGGATCAAGCAAAAACAAAAGGTTTCTTAGCAAATTACTTGTCTAATCCTCAAAACTATTTCAGAGAAGAATTTGGAAAGTTCCAATTTGGAAAAAATCCAAGGTATATAGGATTTCCAACTGCAGAAAAACTAGATGCTACAAATTACGATTTAGCCTATCAAAAATATAAAGAACGATTTGCTGGAGCTGGAGGTTTCAATTTCTATTTCGTCGGAAACATTGATGAAGAAAAGTTAAAGTCATATGCAGAGAAATACATAGGAAGTTTACCAGACACTGGAAAAGAAGAAACCTATAAAACAAGTGATTTTAGACCTCTTTCTGGTGCACACGAAAAAACAATCTATAAAGGAACTGATCCGAAAAGTATGGTAAACATTATTTGGAGAGGAGAAACACCTTATAACAAATCGGAAAGTCTTTCTATTGCTGCCTTAGGAGAAATTCTTAGCATAAAATTAATTGAAAAACTTCGTGAAGAAGAAGGTGGAGTTTATGGTGTTGGTGCCAGAGGTAATATGTACAAAATAGGACCTTCTGGTGGATATAGTGGATATCGTTTTTCTATATCTTTCCCTTGTGGGCCTGAAAACGTAAAAAAACTTACAGATGCTGCCATAGCAGAAGTTAAAAAGATCATTAATGATGGACCAACTGAAAAGGACCTAGCGAAAATCAAAGAATCTAGATTATTGGATTATAAAGAAAGTAGCAAACAAAATTCTTTTT
Organism: uncultured Aquimarina sp.; assembly: GCF_947492115.1. Taxonomy (NCBI): domain Bacteria; kingdom Pseudomonadati; phylum Bacteroidota; class Flavobacteriia; order Flavobacteriales; family Flavobacteriaceae; genus Aquimarina; species uncultured Aquimarina sp. The sequence goes on along the minus strand of NZ_CANLMM010000004.1, from coordinate 352,316 downwards.
GGCTGTCTAACTTACAAAATGCGGATTACAATAAAATCCCATTTGAAAGTAAAGAAAGTTATACAGAGGCCGTTGAGAAATTAACAGTAAAAGATATTCAGGATGTTGCTAAAAAATATGTAGATGCTGGATATATCTTGGGAGTATTGATGCCCGAAAAGAAGTAAATACCTAATACAGCATATATTAAAGGTCATCAGACAAAACTGATGGCCTTTTTCTTTTTCTATTTCTTTATAAAAACATCAATTTTTGAAGTAACAAAATCAACAATAGTGACACTAAAAGGAAATGATAAACAAAACAACATGAAAAATACTATTGTAATAGTAACTATTCTCTTAATGAGTTCAATGATTTTTGGTCAAAATGAGTTTGAACCAGGAATAATCCAACTTAAAAATGGTCAAGAAAAAAAAGGATTAATTCAATTTCTAAATGAAACCAATACAAATAAAGTTTTTTATAAAGAATCAGTAGATAGTGAGCTAACACAATTCACACCTAACCAAATTAATTCTTACAAACTTGATAATGTAAATAAAAAAGTAATCTCCGAAAAGCTAGGTTTAAAAGCAATCTTTATGGAGGTAATAATCGAAGGAAAAGCAAACCTTTTGCTTTATAAAGACGAAAATAGAGATAATAGGTATTTTCTAAAATCTGAAAAGTCTGGTTTAAAGGAATTAGATATCATAACCAGAAATGAAGGAGATCTACAAAAAGGACAGTTCCAACTCAAACGATACGTAGGAATATTAAACTTTGAGTTTAATGATTGCACAGAAATGAATGGTAAAACAAATCAAATAAGATTAACATTAAGTAGTTTATCCAAAGCATTTACAACATACAATAACTGTGTAAGTGAAGTGTCTTTCATATCTGAAAGACTAAACAGAACTGACTATCACACCATTTTTATTGAAGCAGGGATAAATTTCACATCGATTAGAGAAAAAGGAGATCGTGTCCGCGGAAAAGACTTCGAAAACTCTTTTTCCCCTACTATTGGTCTTACCTATGTCTATACTCCCACTATATTTAATTCTAGAACATCCTTATCCGCTGGAATTTCATACAATTCTGTAAATTCCGAAACTGCTTATTTCAGAAATAATGACGTTCTTATTGGTAATTACAGAACTACAAAAATAAATCCTAAAACAATAAATATTAAGCTTGGAATACACTACAATCTAAACAAGTCCAAGAGAAAATTAAATCCTAGTCTGGGGATATTCTATATAAATAGTAGATTACTAAATAAAGACAGTGCTTATCTAAGAATTGATAATGAAGGTGTTGAAGAATATTTATATAAAGATTTCGAAATACCTATTTCTAGTGCTTCCTCAGGATTTGCAATAGAATTTAGTACTTCATATGCTCTAACATCAAAAAATAATATCCTTATCAAGTTAGGTTATGAAAGAATTGGAGATTTCTTAGACTATTTTGGAGCGTCATATGCTACTAATACTTTTTATGTAAAAACTGGATATAGTTTCGATCTATAAACTTTGATTAATCGCTTATATAGAAGGCCGTTCCAAAAGACGGTCTTTTTTTATTAAACACTGTTAACATTTTTCATTTTTATAATGTATAATTAATTGTATTTTTATCGCTTAAAATCCAAATCTCCCCCTATGGGTAAAATAATAGCGATTGCCAATCAAAAGGGTGGTGTTGGTAAAACAACCACCTCTGTAAATTTAGCAGCTTCTCTAGGAGTACTAGAGAAAAAAGTGTTACTAATAGACGCCGATCCACAAGCGAATGCTACATCTGGATTAGGGTTAGATGTTGAAAGTATCGAAAAAGGAACCTATCAAATCCTCGAACATACTATCAATCCTTCTGAAGCTGTATTAGAAACCACTTCTCCAAATGTAGATATTATACCAGCTCATATCGATCTGGTTGCTATTGAAATTGAATTGGTGGATAAGGATGAAAGAGAATATATGCTTAAAAAAGCTGTAAATGACTTAAAGTCGGAATATGATTATATTTTAATTGATTGCGCTCCTTCATTAGGTCTTTTAACGCTAAATGCACTTACAGCTTCAGATTCGGTAATTATTCCTATCCAATGTGAATATTTTGCGCTTGAGGGATTAGGTAAATTATTAAACACGATTAAAAGTGTTCAAAAAATTCATAATGAACAACTTGATATCGAAGGATTGTTATTAACCATGTATGATTCTAGATTACGTTTATCTAATCAAGTAGTTGAAGAAGTACAGAAGCATTTCAATGAAATGGTGTTTAAAACAATCATTCAGAGAAATATACGTTTAAGTGAAGCCCCTAGTTATGGTGAGAGTATAATTAATTATGATGCTGCTAGTAAAGGAGCTAGTAATTATTTAAGTTTGGCGCACGAGATTATAAAGAAAAATAGTTAAGGATTTATGGCGAAGGCAACGAAAAAACAGGCTTTAGGAAGAGGATTATCAGCTTTATTGAAAGATCCTGAAAATGATATAAAATCAGCAGATGATAAAAATGCTGATAAAGTTGTTGGAAATATTATAGAATTAGATTTGGGAAGTATTGATGTAAATCCTTTCCAACCACGTACAAGTTTTAATGACGAAACACTTCAGGAGCTAGCTACCTCTATTAAAGAAATTGGTGTAATTCAACCAATAACAGTTCGTAAGTTAGATTTCGACAAATACCAATTAGTCAGTGGTGAAAGACGTTTTCGTGCTTCTAAATTAGTAGGATTAAAAACAATACCAGCTTACATTCGTATTGCCGACGATCAGGAATCTCTTACCATGGCACTGGTTGAAAACATTCAGCGTCAGGATTTAGATCCCATAGAGATTGCATTATCATATCAAAGATTAATAGATGAAATTAAGCTAACTCAAGAACAATTAAGTGATCGTGTAGGTAAAAAGAGATCAACTATTGCTAATTACCTAAGACTATTAAAATTAGATCCTATTGTACAAACAGGAATTAGAGATGGGTTTATCTCAATGGGTCACGGAAGGGCTTTAATAAATGTAGAAAGCAAACAACAACAATTAGATATCTACGAAAAAATTATTGGAGATTCTTTATCAGTCCGTAACACTGAAAAATTAGTTAGGTCTTTAAACAACAAGGAAGAAAAACCTGCTACTGAAAAAACTGAACAAAAGGCGCCTCAATATATCCTAAAAGGAATTAAAGATTTTTCCGAATATTTTGGAGCTAAAATAGATGTTAAAGTTTCCAGTAACGGACGAGGGAAATTAATCATCCCGTTTTCTTCTGAAGAAGATTTTAAACGCCTAAAGAAACTTATTGATAGTGAAAATTAAATCCATTTATATCGTTTTATTCCTATGCTTTTGTATTCATAGCGTTTTCGCTCAAGAGAAAGATGAAAATGAAAATGAAGAGTTGAAAGTCGTTACTGAAGAAGTTGCCGTTAAAAAAAAGAGAAAGCGAAATAAAAAAATCAAACCTTACGAACCTCTTGCTCCAGCAAGAGCTGCTTTTTATTCTGCTGTATTACCAGGGCTAGGTCAAGCATATACAGGAAAGTATTGGAAAATTCCTATTGTTTATGGAGCCTTAGGAGCTGGCATCTACTTTTACACCTTTAATAATGAACAGTATCTAGAAGCCCGAGATTTTTATAAAGGAAGGCTAGCAGGAATCCCTGACGATCCAAACAATAGATTAAGTGTCCTAACCGATGAGCAGTTAATTGATCGACAACGTAGGTTTAGAAGGGATCAAGAATTATCAATATTAATTACCGCAGGTCTGTATGTATTAAACATTATAGATGCTAATGTAACTGCGCATTTGCAACAATTCAATGTTTCAAAAGACCTAACTTTTCAACCCAAAATAAATATTAACGAATTTGATTACACACCTAGTTACGGAATGTCATTAAATTATAGTTTTTAGATTTTAATTAGAATACAACCACCAAAAATATGAATATTGCTCTTTTAGGATATGGTAAGATGGGGAAAACCATTGAAAAAATTGCGACCGAAAGAGGTCATAACATTGTACTTACCGTAGACAAAGATGATACCGAGTATGATATATCTGTTGCTGATATCGCTATTGATTTTAGCATACCTTCAGCTGCTGTTGATAATATCACCAAATGTTTCACAGCTGGTGTTCCGATCGTTTCTGGAACTACCGGATGGTTAGATCATTATGATGAAATTATCAGCTTATGTAAAGAAAAAAATGGAGGCTTTATTTACGCCTCTAATTATAGTCTTGGAGTAAATCTATTTTTTGAATTGAATAAAAAACTTGCCAAGATGATGCATCCTATAGAAGGATACAATATTCATATGGAAGAAATTCATCATACCCAAAAGCTTGATGCACCAAGTGGTACTGCAATAACATTAGCAGAAGGAATCATAGAAAATAGTGCTAAAACTAATTGGCAATTAGACCAAGGTGATGACCAAACGATTCCTATCGTTGCAAAAAGAATAGAAAATGTTCCAGGAACTCATACTGTAACCTACACATCAGCCGTTGATGATATTGAAATTAAACACACCGCTCATAATCGTCAGGGATTTGCTTTAGGTGCTGTAATTGCAGCAGAATGGCTTGTCGGTAAAATGGGCGTTTATGGAATGAAAGACGTTTTAGGAATATAACTAAACTAACAAAAAGTGTAACACTTTTTGTGTTACTTATACTTATACTAAAAAAACACATAGAATGACACTATCGGAATGGTTTATTTTTTTCCTTGCTATCCAAGTAATACACTTCTTGGGAACTTGGAAATTATATGTTAAAGCAGGAAGGAAAGCTTGGGAAGCAGGTGTACCTGTTTACAACGCTGTGGTACTAATGAAAATAATTAATCGTCCTTGGTGGTGGGTAATTTTATTGTTTATTCCTGTAATTAATGTAATTATGCTACCTGTTATCTGGGTAGAAACTATTAGGAGTTTTGGAAAAAATACTACCGCAGATACGATATTGGTAATAGTTACTTTAGGATTCTACATCTATTATGTGAATTATATGCTCGATGTAACTCACATTCCAGATAGAGACTTGAAACCCAAAACAGGAACGGGAGAATGGATTAGCTCTATTCTTTTTGCGGTTGTAGCAGCAACACTAGTACACACCTATTTCATGCAACCCTATACCATACCAACTGGCTCTTTAGAAAGAACTTTATTAGTAGGAGACTTCTTATTCGTAAGTAAATTTCATTACGGTGCCAGAACACCTATGACATCGGTTTCATTTCCTATGGTGCATGATACGATACCCTTAGTCAAAACTAAATCCTACAATAGTGATATTCAATATCCATATTTTAGACTACCAGGTTTTCAGAAAATTAAACGTAATGATATTGTAGTATTCAGCTGGCCAGTAGACACAGTGCGATTCTTTAGAGACCCTTCTGGAATTCATGTTTATAAACCTATCGATAAAAAGTCTAATTACGTAAAACGGTGTGTAGGCGTGCCTGGGGATTCGTTATCTGTAGTAGATGGATATGTGCATATAAATGGAATACAAACCGAATTACCTGATCGAGCGGATATTCAGTTTACATATTCCTTTAAGAAAAAAGGAGGTGATTTTACCCAAGATGTGTTATATGATCGTTATAAAATAAAACCTGGTGAAATTGGTTTTGACGGAGATTTGCAGCGCCCTTTTGTATTCTTGACAGAGGAAAATGCTGAAAAGTTCAAAAATAAGCCAGGAGTTTCTGAATTAAAAAGAAGAATACAACCTAAAGGAGAAAAAGATCCTGGTATCTTCCCTAATAATGGAAAAGTAAACTGGAATAACGATAACTTCGGTCCTATTTATATTCCTGAAGAGGGAAAAACGGTAAAGATAGACCTAAATAGTTTTTCATTATATCGAAGAATTATAGAAGTTTATGAAGGTTCTGAAATGGGAATTGAGAACAAACTAACCGTAAAAGGATCTCAAATACTACTTAACGGAAATCCTATTGATAGTTACACCTTTAAACAAGATTACTATTGGATGATGGGAGATAATCGTCATAATAGTGAAGATAGTAGAGTTTGGGGATATGTCCCTGCAAATCATGTGGTAGGGAAACCAGTATTCGTATGGATGAGCTGGGATAGTAATGCGAAAGGATTTTTAAATAAAATAAGATGGAAACGCTTATTTACTACTGTAGGTGGTAATGGCGAACCAGTATCTTATTTCTATTATTTCTTAATTGCATTAGTGGGTTGGATTGGATTTAGTCAGTATAGAAAAAGAAAAAAAGCATCGTAATTACTATTTATATAACTACTGACTATTTATTAAAAAACTTAAGTTCACAATCTTGAAAACTGTTCTACTACATCCCATGTATTTTGGATCTATTGCACAGTATGCTGCCATGGCTCAAAATGATACTGTTATTTTTGAAGACTATGATAACTACCAAAAACAAACGTATCGCAATAGAACGTATATTTATGGAGCAAATGGTAAACTACTATTAACCATACCGATCAAACACACTGGCAAACACAGTAATGGTAAACAATTGTATAGAGATGTAAGAATAGAAAATGAATTTCAATGGCAGTCACTGCATTGGAAATCCATACAAACAGCATATAGAACCTCTCCTTTTTTCGAGTATTATGAAGATGAACTGATCCCTCTTTTTGAAAAAAAGAAAGATTACCTTTTAGATTTCAATTATGAGTGCATGGAAGCAGTTAACGATTGTTTACAATTAGAAGCAGACTATTCTAAAACTAAAGCTTTTCTAAAAGAATATGGTGACGACTTAAACGACCAGAGGACTCTTGTCAATGCCAAAAAAGACAAGCATCATGCATTATTATCATATATCCAGGTGTTTTCAGAAAAACATGGATTTATCTCTAATCTTTCTATTTTGGATTTATTATTTAATGAAGGTACCAATGCTATTACATATTTAGAAAATCAAATGATTTATTGATGTATCGTTTTATGATACATTATGGTTTTCATTTCATCATCCCTTTTGGGATTGCTTTTGTTTTTTATCCTCAAAAATGGAAGTCAGTGTATCTTATTTTTCTTTCTGCAATGCTCATAGACCTTGATCATTTAGCAGCAAACCCCATTTTTGATCCTAATCGATGTAGTGTTGGTTTTCATTTTTTGCATAATATATACGCTATAATTTTCTACGCTATTTTACTATTTTTCAAAAGAACTAGAATCTTTGGTATTGCTTTATTATGGCATATTATTACAGATTTAGTTGATTGCCAGATGATATAAAGTTATAATTAGAAAATATTTTTTAATTTTAATACAGAATACATTGTAACCAATTTTATAATCCCCCTTATATCTATGAATAAATTTTTACTCGTTGTTACCATCTTATTTTTTATTTCTTGTGGAAACAAAAAAAAAGAAGCTGATGAAAACTCTTCAAAATCTGATGCTACAGCAGCAACAAATGCACTTCCTATTGAAAAATATGCTTCGATAGCCATTGATACTTTTTTAGTAAGAAAATTACCTAAGAAAGAGATGAATGCTAAGTTTAATACAAACAGACAAATTCAATTAGGTATTTCTAATGAACTATATCAAGCATATTCTTATAATGATAAATCTGGAGTATACTATTTTCTTCTAACCGATCATGTTAAAAATGTAAATGAGAAAAACGATACTCTGTATGATAATATTTACGCTATGAGCGTTCGAGTGGATAATAACAAATTTAAAAAGAGATCTACAATAAAAGGAGAAATTGATGATCAATGGGAAACTTCTATCGGTTTCTGGAATCAATACTCGCAATTGTTTGATTATGACGGAGACGGATCAGTGGACCCAATCATTGTGTACGGTACGACAACTGATAACAACTATGTGGATGGTAGAGTACGGATTTTAGCATATCACAACAAAAGTAGAATAACGATCAAACATCAAAATAGTGAAATTGCGGATGGTCGAATTACAAAGATTAATAAGAAACTTTATACATTTCCAGCGCCTATACAAGAAGCTGTAAAAGAAACTATGAGAAATATGGTTAAAAACGGTCATGCTGTATTTGCAGATGGCTGGGAGAAAAGTATGGAGAATCAGGCTATCCGTTTAGGAAACTAGCACTTAAATTTGGCAGTTTTTTTATTCCTGTATTAAAATATTATGCTGATTTAATTGACTTTACAATGCTATACTATTTATGCGTCCGTAAGATATCCTTGCCAGGCCATAATAAAAAAATATAGTGGATAATAAATACCACAAATAACAAAGAAGATACCAAACTTAAGATCATCCTCTAAAATATTGTGAGTTAAAAAAACTGTAATAACCGTTATTAATGCTATTGACTTAAATAATGTTCTAGCAACATAATCTAAGTCTAAAAAAAATCTTGATAAGATATTAAATAGCACTGCAATTATAATCGCCCAACTAAAAGACCACTCATATTTTGGGTAAAAACTATGAATCATTGGAAACACAAATAACAAAAATGATAAAAGTAAAAAGGTAACTGCATTCATTTTTTCTGAAAGACTTAGAAACCTTCTTCTATCTTTTTTAAGATAAAATAATAACCCATGTATAGGGTCTAAAAAATACCCATAAATGCTCCCAACAATTAGTATAGACAAAGCTGGTGCAAAATGTAAAATACTATAATCGTTATTTATTAATAAAAACAGAGTAATACCACCTAAAAAAAGAAGAAATAATGATGCTATTGACCACTTATTAGGACCTTTACAATAATCATCTATTTTCTGAAAAAAATTATAAAATCTATGCTCAAGAACTTCAATATGAAATAAAAACTTCAAAACATCTCTATCCGCAGGATCCTTTCTAAGCGCTTCTATGATGTGCTCTTTGGAGGCCTTGAGATTACCAAGTCTTAAGTTTACAACTGCCGCCGCTCGATGAGTACCTTCATCATCAGGAGAAATCTCCAGTGAACTTCTTATAGCTCTTATGGTTTCACCTCTTTTGTATTTTTTTCTAGATAAAAGTTTTGCTTTTAAATTAAGCGTATCTGAATTTCTTGGCTCTATTTTAAGTGATTGCTTCACTACTTCAAAAGATGCGTCCAGTCTATTAAGTCTCATTAAAATATATGCCTTTTCATTAAGCAGTAATACTTCAGTAGGAGTTAATCTTAAACCTTCATCTATGAATTGAAGCGCTAGAGTATAATCTTTTTTTCGTATTAAAATACTTGATTTTAGATAATATCCATAATATTGATCAGGTTCACTACTTATTAGTTCTTCTGCTATAGAATGTGCCTGTTCATTTTTTTCGAGATTATAATAAGAAAGTCCTATGAGGTACTTAGCAATATAAGCATCAGGCAATATCTGAAGGGTAGCTTTAAAAAAATCTATAGCTTCCTCATATCTACCTAAATCAAATAATATTTTTCCTTTCTTTAATGGATTCAAAAGTTATTTCTTAAGAAAATTTCCTATCCAACTATAGCCTACCAAACCAAAAATAGAAATCATCATTGGAACTGTAATAGATTCTGTAAAAAGAGAGCCCACTGTACCAGAAAATAAAATAGCAAATCCTATTAAATAACTAATATATCTAGAAGATTTTTTTTCAATCAAAGCCGACATAGATATCGGAATTACCGAGCAAACCGATGAAATACCAAATAAAAACCAATATTCATCCTTGGATATAAAGAATATCAAAAAACTAATAACACTCAAACCGGATAAGATTGCAAACAGTATTCCTGATACTCTATCTTTAGTTTCTAACAAATATTTGCCGTTAGGATTCAACAGTAATATTGCATTTGATAAGGGGCCTATGATCCATCCACCAAGTGCAAATAACAAATAAGGCACAATAACAAAATATGCTACATACGGATATTCCGTTTTACTTAATAAAAATACAACTACCCGATAAGCAATATAAAGCCCGATAATAAAAGCCCATTGATTGCCTTCTTTCATATTCGACACCCAGAAAGCATACTTCAGAAAAAGCCTATACACAAAGTTTTTAGCTTTTATAGATTCTAACATACCATCTTTTGCATATCTGGAGTTAGGATCATTCTTTAGTGATTCTTTAAAATGATGCATCGCTTTTTTATGATCACCTTGCTCTAAGTGTACCCAACCAATACTTGCATGAGAAAAACTTCCTTCTGGATCCTGATGTAACGTATTCTCTACTGTTTCCTGAGCCTCTTCTTTTCTATTTAGTTTCACTAAAATCTGCGCTCTAACATTAAGACACAAAACATTATTAGGATGTAAAGCTAAACCTTCGTTTGCACAATCTAGACTTTTTGAATAGTCTTTTGATTCCAAAAGCATTAGTCCTTTATAGCCAAAATAATCGGGATTATAAGGATCCAAGGAGATAGCCTCGTTAATTGCTTGTAACGCCTGTTCTTTTTTTTCCTGATGCCATGTTATGACGGCTTTATTATAAAACAATTCATCCTCATTTGGATACTGTGATATCAAAAGCTCATTTAGCTTCTCTCCTTTATCAAAATCATCTAATTCTAAATAGCACCTTACAAGTAAACTTTTCGCCCAATAATTATCTGGATCCGATTGTAAGCCTTCTTGTAGCGATTGTAATGCTTTATCGAACTTCCCTATTTGAAAAAGTTGAGAACCTCTTTCAAAAAAAACATTCTCCATTTACTTTCTTATTTTTAGGTACGATAATATTTCGTCATACAAGCCAGAATCGTTCGCGTATAGCGCATAATTCTTAGAGGTAGTAAACCATTCTTTGGTACTAGGCTTTACGCTTTTTATTGCTTTTAACAAATCCTTCGTACTAATTGGTTTAGGAATACCATCACTAAAGGATTGCATCAATTTTTCTTCTATCGCCACATCTATAGAAGCTTGGATATCGGCTCCTGAAAAATCCTTAGCTGCTTTAGCCAAAGCTTTATAATCGATACTTTCTACAGGCTTATCCTTAAGCATGATCTCATAAATTGCAATTTTTGCAGCATGATCAGGTGGCGCTACAAAGATTATTCGATCAAATCTTCCTGGACGTCTGAATGCTGGATCTAAATGCCATGGAGTATTGGTAGCTCCTAATACCAAAATTCCGTCATTATCACTATCAATACCATCTAGTTCTGCCAAAAATTGATTGATTACATTTCTACCCGCAGATTTATTCATATCACTCCTGTTGGCACCAAGAGCATCTATTTCATCAATAAAAATCACACAAGGTTTATTACTTCTTGCAGTTTCAAATATTTCATGAAGGTTTTGTTCACTACTACCCACCCACATATCCAAAATATCATTTATCCCTATACTGATAAAATTAGCATTTATCTCGCCAGCAGTCGCTCGGGCTAGATGTGTTTTACCACAACCTGGAGGACCATACAGAAGAATACCTCCTCCTATCTTTTTTCCATAGGCTTTGTATAGTTCTTTATGTTCTAAAGGTTTAATTATTTTCAGAGAAATCTGTTCTTTAACATCATTCATGCCTCCGACATCCAAAAAATTGACTGTTGGCTTTTTTAGAAACTTGATTGCGTCTTCATCTACCAATGTATCTTCCTTATCATTTACAGTTTGCATTCTTAATACACCATCAAAGTCCGCATTTTTATATGATGTGTCAAAAATAAGAATCTGCTGATAGGTCTCTTTGGCTTCGTTAATATTACCATCTTCCAACTGGCAGTAACACAACAACTCTAAATATTCTATATTTGAAGAATCTAACTCAATAAGTTCCTCCAAAATAATCTCTGCAGGAGCTGTCTTTTTAAGTCTAAAATAACATTTGGATAGCCCAAACTTTGCATCGATAGAATTTCCGTCCAATTTAAGAACCTCCAAGTACTGTTCTTCGGATTTTTGGTATTCACTTCTATCGAAATAGGATTTTGCTATTCTTAACCTAAGAGGAATATTATCTGGGGAAAAAGAAAGTGCTTCCAAAAGATCATCTATAAAATCATTACTCATAGTACGTATTATTTCTCCTATTTTTTTGTTTTAATATCAAAATTAAAGTTTAATCTTTGAATAGATTGGATAATGGTCTGAAAGTTCTACATCATAACTTTTAAAACTGATCACTTCTGCGTCATCTGGCACTAGAATAAAATCAATTCTAGCAGGAAATAACTCGAAGTTAAATGTTTTTCCAAACCCTCTACCAGCTTCCTTAAAAGTATCTTGCAAATCTTCAGATTTGATCTTGTCATAAATATAGGAATAAGCAGTATTATTAAAATCACCCATCACAATATTTCTGTAAGGAGATGATTTTAAATGTGCAATTAACTGCTCTGTTTGACTTTGCTGCTTTTTAAAGGACGTTTGAATTCGTTTTAATAATTTTTGAGAGTCTGCTTTTGTAAGATCATCGGTCTTAGAACTAATACCATGAGATTGCAAATGAACATTGTAAACTCTTACCGTATCCGTTGGAGTGATTACATCCGCAAAAATCACATTATTAGCAGTATTCTCGAAATTTAAAGATCCTTTTTTTGCGAAAGGATATTTAGAAAATATAACCAATGCTAATTCTTGACTTCGATGATGAAAGTAATCGTATTTATAGGGATATTGCTTAAAATCTATGTTTGGATTGTTATAAAACTCCTGTACACAAAAAATATCTGGATTCTCTTTTTTAATAAACTCGGAAATATCTTTAGGAATCTCTTCAGAATCTATCCATTTAAATCTATTAAACACATGAACATTAAAGGTTAATAACGAAAGTGTATCCTTGGTATCTTCGGCTAAGCTTTTACCTCTTAATCTATATAAGGAAGTAACATGCGAAATCCCTAACAATAAAACTATTAATGATAACAACATCTTACGTTTAAACAATATTGCCCAATATAAAAAGAACAATACGTTAACCACTATTAAAATAGGTACTGCTAAGCTTAGAACAGATAATAAGGGAAAGGTCTGTGGGGATACATAAGGAAGTAAATAAGACATTAGCAGAGCGAAAGCCACCAAAGAATTAATAAAGAATATAATCTTATTAACTACCTTTCTCATAATTAATCTTTCCCTGCTTTAAACAAGAAATCTTTTTCTTGTTTAGTAAGGCTATCATAACCGCTTTTGCTTATTTTATCAAGTATAGCATCTATTTCTGCCTGATTAGGGTTTTTGTTTTTTGATGATGAATTTGTTACCTGTGTTTTAGATTTTTTTGGCTTTTTAGCTTTATGTACTGTCTTTAAGGGACTTTTCTTTTTAGGTTTAAACATGGAAACTACGGCATCCATAAATTTTTCAAAACCACTACCAATATCATTCCCTTTTTTTAGCTGAATAGCATATAGATATCCAAATAAAGCTCCTCCAAGATGTGCTATATGTCCTCCTGCATTACCAGCTGGTATTTGAATAATATCTAGAACCACAAAAAATGCTGCAATCCACCAAAATTTTACACTACCAATAAACATTAAACGAACGGACATATGAGGTATATAACTCGCTACAGCTATTAATATTGCCATTACCGAGGCAGATGCTCCTAATAACACAGAACTACCAACTTCGGAGAATACAGGAAATACATTATAAGATAACATATATAGTAATGCTCCGAAAATTGCTCCAAGAAAATAGACAGTTAAAACCCTCTTTTCTGTAAGGTACGACACAAAATATCTTCCAGAAAAATATAAAATAATCATATTAGATGCTAGGTGCCAAAATCCACTATGCAGGAAAGCGTAGGTAACAATAGACCAGGGTTTTAGCACAAACTCTCCTAATTCTTTAGGAAAAACAAACCAGTCCATTATAAAACCACTGGACGCTTCGAAGAGATACGCAAATGTATTAATAAGGTAAAAACCAACAAATACGATTACATTAATAACTATCAACTTTTCAACTATTGAAAAGTTCCTAAATTTCAATTTTAAATCGTCTATCTGTGACATTAGTTCCAACGATTTTGATTAAACGAATTCTTTTTCCAATACCACATTGTGATGAATCCAATTACTGCTCCTCCAATGTGAGCCCAATGTGCAATGTTTGTTGCACCATATACACTTTGACCAGTAATTCCTCCGAAAAGATCCAAAACAAAATACCCTGCAACCAAATACTTTGCCTTTATCGGAACCGGAATAAACATTAGATACAGTGGTAAGTTTGGAAACAAAACTGCAAATGCAGCAATGACTCCAGCGATAGCTCCGGAAGCTCCCACCATTAAACTATGATACGCTCCAAACATATCTGAAACATTTTCTTCTGTTGTATATTTTAACACCGCAGTATTATATCTTCCAGAATCCAAGAAACCAATAATTTCTTCATTTGAAAAACCAGCTTCTATAAAACTTTGATATGCTGGCTGAAAATTAAAGTAATAAAATGCCAACTGAAGTAGCATCGCTCCTAATCCCGCAGAAAAGTACAGAAATAAGAACTTTCTTTGCCCAATTGCATTCTCCATATGACTTCCAAACATGTATAACATAAACATATTAAAAAGAATATGCGCAAATGTTTCTTGACTGTGCATAAACATATGAGTAGCAATCTGCCATATCTGAAAATTGCCGTTTTTTGGAAACCATAAGGCGAATAGTTTGTATGCAGCATCACCTAATGTAAGAGATCCTATAAAAAAGATCACATTAATAATCAATAAGGCTTTAACTGTATCTGTAATTCTTCCCATCTACTCTTAAAATTTTTTATCTATATCATCTACTGTTAACGTGATGAAGGTTGGCTTGTTATCGGGTGTAATTGTTGGTTCGGTGCAAGCAAAAAGACTATTTACAATATATTGCTGTTGTTCTTTAGGAAGCGCTATTCCTGTTTTAACAGCAATACTTCCAGAAATTGATCTGACCAAAAGATCGGTTAATGAAAAACCACTATCTGGCACTTCCTGTTCTATATCATTAATTAGCTTTTCTAATAATACCGAAACTTCACTCTCAGTGGTTGCAGTAGGTATACCAGAAATAGACACATCCGTATCTGTAATTTCGCCAAATACAAAACCTGTATTTTCTAAATGCTCTTGTACTTCTTTTAAAATTTGCATCTCTTGCTTAGAAAAAGACAACTTTAAAGGAAATAGTAATTGTTGACTAACTGCACTTGCCATGGTGATGTTTCGCAACACCTCTTCATACAGCACTCTATAATGTGCTCGATTCTGATGTATGATGACCATACCACTTTTGATGGTCGTAACAATATACTTTCTTCTTAACTGATAGGTAATATGATGCTCTAACTCTGCCTCCTGATCTGCATTAAATAAAGCGCCAGTGACTTCAGAACTTTCAAATTCTATAGAGGTGAAATCATTCTCTAAAGGTTTCGAAGAAGTCTCTGGAGTTTCCAAACCAGCATATAAATTCTCCCAACTTCCAGCAGATTCTTTCTTAAAACTTGTATAACTTTTAGAAGAAGGCGATGAACTTTCTTTAGGATCATCCTTAAACGGATTAAAACTTCTATCAACCTCTATAGTTGGTGTCTTTATCATCTTACTTTTATACTCATATGGAGTATCCATAGAAGCATCTCTATTAAAATCTAATATTGGTGCTACATTAAACTGTCCCAAACTATGTTTTATCGTAGAACGTAACATAGCATACAATGCATGCTCATCATCGAACTTAATTTCCGTCTTTGTAGGATGAATATTAATATCTATAGATTTAGGATCTACAGTAAGATATATAAAATAACTTGGGTGTGTTTTTTCTTTTAGCAAACCTTCGAATGCGGAATTCACACCATGGTTAAGGTAAGCGCTTTTAATAAAACGATTATTTACAAAGAAAAACTGTTCTCCTCTCGTACGTTTGGCAAATTCAGGTTTACACACAAAACCAGTAATTCTCACCAAATCCGTTTCTTCCTCTACAGGAACTAATTTTTCATTCGTTTTCGCTCCAAAAATATGTACGATTCGCTGTCGATAATTTGCAACAGGCAAACTAAAAACCTCACTACCATTGTGGTACATATCAAACTTAATATCTGCATGCACCATAGCTACCCTATGAAATTCATCGATAATATGACGTAACTCTACAGCATTTGACTTTAGAAAATTACGTCTTGCTGGAATATTGTAGAACAGATTCTTAACACTTATAGAAGTTCCTTTAGGAGTTACACATACTTCTTGTGACACTACTTCGCTTCCTTCTATTTTTATTTCCGTTCCTACCTCATCTTTTTCTTGCTTGGTTTTTAACTCCACATGAGCGATAGCCGCTATAGAAGCTAATGCTTCTCCTCTAAACCCTTTGGTATTTAACTGAAAAAGATCTTCAGCATTTTTTATTTTGGAAGTAGCATGACGCTCAAAACTTAATCTGGCATCGGTTACACTCATTCCCATACCATCATCAATCACTTGGATGAGCGTTTTTCCAGCTTCTTTAATAATTAGTTTGATATGTGAAGCCTTTGCATCAATAGCATTTTCTAATAATTCTTTGACTACAGAGGCTGGTCGTTGCACTACTTCTCCCGCAGCTATTTGGTTTGCTACGTGATCCGGTAATAGTTGGATAATATCTGACATTTATTGTCCGGCAGTAAATATGGATAAATCAAAATCAATTATATATAAAAAAATGAAAGTCAACACTAAGGCAATAAGAATTACTCGTTTATTAAATTCTCTATTTCCTCTATTACGACTTGCTTTTCTATCTTCACTCCATTGAGAACCAAAATCAATAGCATTTCGTGTATCGCGATATTTAGTAATTCTATTTTCGAAATCATAGATATTTCCTTCACTCTTACCCTTATAATATCTAGGAGTATAGTTATATCTTCGATTCGTTTTTCTTTTAGGGATACTTAATTTCACGTGTTGCTCCTTTCTTTTTATATTATCCAAATATACTTAAAATGCATAGCAATCTAAAGCTTTTAGCATTACAATAACATCGAATATATCAAATAGCAACTATAGTGCCGCTTTTAAAATTTTGATAAGAATATTAAAAATCAGCAATGAAATGATGTGTTAGAATTTTGCGTCTTTACGCAATTGAGCCATTTTTATAGCAGCAATAGCAGCTTCGGTTCCTTTATTACCGTGCTTACCTCCAGATCTATCTATGGACTGCTGCATCGTATTATCGGTTAAAATACAAAAGATAACTGGAATATCACTCTGTATATTTAGGTCTTTGATTCCTTGGGTAACGCCATCACATACAAAATCAAAATGTTTTGTTTCTCCTTGGATAACGCTTCCGATCGCAATCACAGCATCCAACATATCATAGGATTGCTGCATTTTTTTACAGCCGTAAATCAGTTCAAAACTACCAGGCACATTCCATCGAACAATATTTTCTTTGATGGCACCACAATCAATTAGTGCATCAAAAGCTCCTTGGAAAAGACCTTCTGTAATTGTTTCATTCCATTCTGAAACAACAATCCCAAACCGAAAATTTTTCGCGTTTGGGATTGTAGCTTTATCGTATTGCGATAAATTTTTATTTTCTGTAGCCATATTAAGTTGACTGTTTATTGTTATCGGTTGATAGTTTTAAAATTTAATCCTAGAACTAAAAACCGTCAATTACAAACTACTTAAGCATTCCTTGAGCTCTTCCTAAATGAACATCAGCTTGATTCGCTTCTACACTCTTAGAAAATTCTTCTTTGATTCTTTCTAAATAAGTAATTGCCACATCAGGCTTTCCTAAAGAAATAGCGGTAACCGCTGATTTCAATAAAAACTTTGGAGTTGTAAAGTCATTTGTTTTAGCATTCGCAGCTTTTTCGTAATAAGATAAAGCTTCACCCATTTGATCTAATTGAGCAAAAGCATCACCAATTCCTCCTAAAGCAAGAGGTCCTAGCATTTCATCATCACTCTTAAACTTATCTAAATGATCAATTGCTTCTTGATACTTATTCATATTAAGGTATGAAAATCCAGCGTAGTAATTCGCTAAATTAGCGGCTTTAGTACCACCATAATTTTCAATGATTTCTAAAAATCCATATTTACCTTCTCCTCCGTTTAAGGCTAATGTATATAAAGAGTCACTTACAGTAGTGTTACCGTTTACGGCGTCATCAAAATACTGTTGTGCTTTAAACATCTCGTTAGATGCTTCTAATTCTTTTGGTTCCTGTACGTACTTTTGATATCCTAAATATCCTAATACGACAACAGCGATAGCCCCAACAATGATAAATATATATTTTTGATTGGCAGCAACCCATTCTTCAGTTCGGGAAGCACCTTCATCAAGCGTATTGAATACCTCAGCAGTTGTAGAGTGATCTTCTATTTGCTCTACTTCTTCTGCTTTATTTTTTGGTTTGTATCCTCGTTTCTTATAAGTTGCCATAAATATTATTTAATGAAGGGCAAAAATAAAATTTTTATTCATAATTAAAAGCGAAAATATTTGTTATTTTTTAATATTTTGCACTTCTTATTTGAGAATTTCAAAAAAGTCACTACTTGCTGACGATCAGTGGTTTATGATTCTAAAATCCCTTTCTTTAATCAATTATAAAAATTTTGAATCCGTTAATTTCGATTTTGACACTAAGATTAATTGCTTAGTTGGACATAATGGAGTTGGAAAAACGAATATCTTAGATGCCATCTATCATTTATCGTTTGGTAAAAGCTATTTTAATCCAATAACGAGTCAAAACATTAAACATGGAACGGATTTTTTTATGGTCGAAGGTTTATATGAAAAATTGGATCGGGAAGAAAAAGTAATCGTTAGTGCAAAAAAAGGTCAAAAAAAAGTAATCAAGAGAAATGGAAAGGCTTATGATACATTTAGCGAGCACATCGGTTTCTTACCATTAGTAATTATCTCTCCTGCAGATCGAGATCTTATTACCGAAGGTAGCGATACGCGTCGTAAATTTATCGATGGTGTTATATCACAAAGTGACACCACATATTTATCAGTATTACTTAAATACTCTAAGGTCGTTTCTCAACGAAACTCTCTGTTAAAATATTTCGCCGCTAACAATACCTTTGATCCTACTACACTAGAAATTTATAATCAGCAACTCGATGAATTAGGAAGTGTGATTTACAACAAACGGACTGAGTTTTTGGAAACGTTCATCCCCATTTTTATCAACAGATATGAAGCTATTAGCTCGGGAAAAGAAGCTGTATCTTTAAGATATCAAAGTAAATTAGCAGAAAACAATTTACTTACTCTCTTAGAACAACATCTTTCTAAAGATAGAATGTTACAATACACAAGTGTAGGAGTTCATAAGGATGATTTGATTTTTGAGATAGAGGGACATCCTATTAAGAAATTTGGTAGTCAAGGACAACAGAAATCATTTTTGATCGCTCTAAAATTAGCCCAATTTGATTTCATTAAAAAGCAAAGCAAAGTAAACCCTCTACTCCTATTGGATGATATTTTTGATAAACTAGACGAAAAAAGAGTTGAACATATCATTCAATTAGTAGATGACCAAAATTTCGGACAACTATTTATCAGCGATACGCATGCGGATCGTACCGAAAATGTGGTAAAAAAAATATCGCAATCTTATAAAATAATAAAGTTAGAATCTTAATTTAAACTAACAGAATCAATGACGAAGAACAGCATATACCTATTAATCCTAATATTTGTTTCCTGTGCAAAACAGGATCCAGAAGAAACAATATCCAACATTTCTGGGTATTGGGAAATTGAAAAGGTCATTACTGCAGAAGGTATAGAAAAACAATACAATTTTAGTCAGATGGTTGACTTTTTTGAAGTAAAAGATAAAAAGGGCATAAGAAAAAAAGTGCAACCGCAATTAAATGGTAATTTTATTACCACAAAAGATAGCGAGTCCTTTATTATAACTGTAGAAAACGATAGTATTTGGATGCATTACAAAACTCCATTATCTGAGTGGAAAGAAGCCTTGCTTTCAGCAAAAAACGATCAAATGATTATCCAGAATGAAGCCGGAAATCGTTATTTTTACAAACCCTATACAAAGATTGAATTGTAATGAGCAGAAGACAGAATGACCATCTTAGGATTAGTGATGTACTTAAGGAGTTTGTTAGTGAAAATAGACTTCAGAAAGGATTAGATAAGGTAGAAGTAAAAGATGTTTGGGAGCAAATTATGGGACCTGCTATTACAAAATATACACTCGAAATTAGGCTAGATCGAGAAACCCTATATGTTGAACTTACTTCTTCCGTTCTTAGAGAAGAATTAAGCTATGGAAAAGAAAAGATCATTACCAACCTTAATGAAGCTTTGGGACGTTCATTAATTAAAAAACTAGTTCTCAGATAACTAAAACTACGTTTAGCATAAAGTATTGTTAAACTATCATTTTTTACCTTTTAGACAAGAAACAAATTCCCCATTTATTGCATTAATATTTAGTATTAATTAAATAAATCATTTTATGATGTTACAAAGCATTTTGAATTTAAAAGGAATCACTGTACTTAAAAAGGAGCACAAAAAGGTAATTAGCGGAGGTATTAATTATGAAAATTGTGATAAACCAGAAACATGGTTCTATGACATGTCTGCTGAATGTGAAGCATATTATGGCGGATAACTGGTCAATTCAATAACTAACAGGTAAACAGAGGTTCTCTTTTCGAGTTACTTCTGTTTACGCTTTAGATCATAATTCCATTCTTTCGAATACTAAGATTATTCATCTCTATTCTTGCTAACACTATTTTTACAGAATTTAACAAAGTAATACTAATTTAATGCTAATCTATCTCTGACGTATTCTATTTTCGTCTTTCCGTGTGGTGCAGGTTTTCCGTTTTCATCTAGATATACCATAGTGATATTATCCACTTGAATAATTGTTTTGCGAGTCAATTTATTACGTACCTCACATTTTAGCACTAATGAAGATCTTCCAAATTTTACAACATCCATTCCTATTTCTACAATATCTCCTTGCAAAGCAGAACTCACAAAATTAATTTCCGACATGTACTTGGTAACTACTCGATTACTTTCTAATTGAATCACTGCATATAAAGCAGCTTCCTCATCGATCCACTCTAATAATCTTCCTCCAAATAGAGTGTTATTTGGATTTAGATCGCCCGGTTTTACGATCTTTCTTGTATGATATCTCATTTCCTTTACTTTTGGACAAAGTTACGGAAAGTGCTTCCAATAAATGCTCATAAACCCCTTATCCACAAAGAATTATCTATTTAAGAATTTGCGAATGTAATTCTTACAACATCTTAAATTTTGGTCTTATATTTTTGCTATTTTGATATCCCTTTTTGCAAAAAAATCTTTACTGAACTACTATTTCTTCACAGAATTGTGTTCCTTGAGGGCAAGTTTCCGTTTCAGCTCTAATACATACGACATATGTTCCAGGATCAAATTGAAAGAAGAATATATTGTCACCTGTTGGACCACCGTCTTGTTCTATTATTTCACCATCGATTTCCCATTGATAATTAACGGTCCCAATATCCTGAAAATCCGCAGTAAAATTATAACCAGTGGTATTCCCTTCTTGTTCGAAACTAAAAAATAAATTAGGACAAATTGGATCCACAAGAATTTCCCTACATTCCTCAGCGCCATTTGGGCATGATGGTGTAGTGGTTTTTATACATACCTGATGTACTCCAGGAGTTAATTCTGTAACAAAAACATTATCTCCATTACCACCGCCATCTTGTTCCGCTACTTCATTGTCTACAAACCATTCGTAAGTTAACTCTTCGATACCTGTAAAACTAGCGGTGAAATTATACTGTAATGTACCTTGCTCTTGTTCAAAACTAAAATTTAAATCCGGGCAAAACTCAGCGACTTCTATATTTTTACAAATCTCAATTCCTTCTGGACATTCTGGTGTTTCTGCTTTAATACAAACGACATAAGTACCTGGACCATCAAAATCTCGTAATAAGAGATTATCGCCCTGCACATTTGGCCCATCTATCTCTATAAATTGTCCATCTATAAACCATTCATAGGTACCTATCGTTTCTATATCAGGAAAACTTGCTTCAAATCTATAGCCTAGATTAAATGTATCTGTAAGTTCGGATGTGAAATCTAATTGAGGACAACGAGTTTCACAAGTGCTAATAATTCTATAATAGCCAAAATACGTATCAATAGTGGTACTTTCTAAATTAGCTCCTACTAAAAGAGTAATAGGAAATTTGAAATTAGGTTGATATAGAGCTCCTTGACTTTGATAAAAAGCTTGAAATGCTTCATCAGACGATATTTCTATTTCAACACCTCCGTTATCAAACATTGTGATTGGATAATCAAACTTGAAACAACTATTAAAAAACTGGTCAAAATCATCTCTTACAGTATCAAACTCACATTCTGACAAAACATTAAACAGTGAAGCTTCATTACTTAAACTAACGGTTACATCTGTATTTTTGAACACAATAGAAACAGGAAATTGTAAACCAGTTATATTAAAATTTGGTCCTTGGCTAGCAATTACATCCACTAATCCGTCATAGCTATCTATGGTGATAGTTGAATCCGTATTATAACCCAGCGTAATAGGATAGACAAATCGGAAACACTGTTCATTTTCTGATAGAAACGAATTGTCGGAACCAAAATTAGTAAGCACCGTAACCAAGGAAGTACTGGATACTACGTTATTATTGTTTTCTTCAGGAAAAAAAGAATCATCATTTACACATCCTGATAACAATACAGCGAAGCTTATTAGCAATAACCTTAAACTATATGTATGAATTTTTCTCAAAATATTTCTCTTTATATAAAGTAAAACGCCTGAAAATCAGTATACCCTACCTCAATTTAAATAAAAATTATTTAGTTCATTGGATTCACAATCTAACACATCTGGTTGGTATATACAAAATTCCCTGGAAGAATGATCTTACTTCCAGGGAATCAACCTAATTAATCCAACCTAACTGACTTAACTATTCTATGACGATTGTTTTACAAAATATAGTTCCGTTTGGACAATCTGGAGTTTCTGCTATAATACATATCTCGTATGTTCCTGATCCAAATTGGTAGTATAAATAATTATCTCTTTCATTACTATCTACAATCTCTCTATCTACAACATCTCCGTTGATAGTCCATTCGTATGAAATATCACTCATTCCTTCGAACTCTGCTCTAAAATTATATCCAGGTGTATCTCCTTCTTGATCTACTGTGAAAAATAAATTTGGGCAGCTGGTTCCAGTTTCTTCTATTTCGATTACTTTACAGAAGGTTACTCCTTGTGGACAATTTGGCGTTTCTACTGCCGCACAAACCTCATAACTTCCTGGAGCAAATTGATAGTAAAATGGTTCATCATGACTCTGAGTTGTACCAACAAACTCATTATTAACCGACCAACTCATTGGATACTCTTCTATTCCGTCAAATGCTCCTGGATAGAAATAGTATGCAGGATTATCTCCATCTTGTTCGGCTTCGAAAAACAACTCTGGACAAACAGCATCACCTTCAATTTCAATAACTTTACAATATGATGTTCCTTGTGGACATTCTGGAGTTTCTGTTTTTAAACATACTTCATATCTTCCTGGTGCAAATTGGTAATAGAATCTATTATTATCTCCATTATTAGAATCTTCTACAAATTCTCCATTGATATACCAACCTAACCATTCAATCTGATCAGCTCCTTCAAACTCTACCTGAAAATAATATGCTGGATTATCTCCATCTTGCTCTGCAATGAAGAATAGTTCTGGACATCTTTCGTCTACTTCCTGAACCTCAATTACTTTACAATAAGAAGTTCCTTCTGGACAATCTGGCGTTTCTGTTTTGATACATACTTCATAAGTTCCAACTTCCTCAAAATCCCAGAATAGATAGTTATCTGCATTTTGACCATCTGTTACTACTACTTCTCCATTGATAAACCATTCGAAACGAGTTTCTTCAATACCAGGGAAATCTGCAATAAACTTATAGCTATTAGGTCTATCCAATTGTCTTGTTTCGAAGAATAAATCCGGACAAGGGTTTGTTTCATCGATGTCTACCTCAATCTCTTTACAAACCTCGATAGGACAAGCATCACTAGCTACTCTTACACAAACAGTATATGTTCCTTCTTCAAACTGATATTCAAAAATCTGACTTGCTATATCATCTAAGTTTCCACTTGCTACATCTTCTCCATCGATAGACCAAGTAAGCTCTACATCCTGGATGCCATCTAATTGTGCGGCAAAACGATAAACAGCACTGCCAGCAACATTATCTACATTAATTGTTACATCTGGACAATTTTCTAGTTCTTCAATTTCTTCACAAGAGGTAAATCCCACAAGTAGTGTAAAAATCATTACACACCAAATACTAAGTTTTTTCATTGTTGTAATTTTAGGGGTTATTTTATATTAATTATTTAGAAGCTTTTACTTGCTTTACAATAATGAAACGCAGCACAAAACCAATACCCTACCCCTTACTTTAAAAAAAGTTAAAAATTTGTCATAAAAATCTTAAAAACCACCCTAAAGCCCTATTAATATTGGATATTAAAGTATCTACGAATAAAAAAAAAGAGACCGTAAAAACGGTCTCTTCCTACAAATAAGTGATTATTTATTCAACTGACTGAACTTAATAAACCATCACTTCGCATATGAATTAAAGCCCCTGAAAATCAATCTCAACACATTCTTGTAAGCTTCCACATTCAGAAGATTCTGCTTTATAACAAATCTCATATCTTCCTGGCTGCTGAAGGTGATCTTGAAGTATTAAGAAATGTCCTGTGGCAGTAGTTGGTGTAACTTGATTACCATCAATCTCCCAAACTACAGAGTTATCATCTAAACCAAATAAAATTACTCCTTTTGCATTCACAAATTCTGCAGAATTTGTAGTCACATATTCTAATTTAAAAATAGTACAATCTACAGGCTGAGGCTCTGGAATTACAACATCTCTACAGAACTCTGTTCCGTTAGGACAGTCATTTGTTTCTGCTTTGATACAAACTCTGTAAGTACCTGGATTGTATGAAGACAAATCAAGTTTATCATCTCTATCTTGACTTTGTAGATCCTCTGTTTCTACCAATACTCCATCTACAAACCATTCATATACCGCTAATTGATCTATTCCTGCAAAGCTTGCAAACATAAATGGTCCTTCTTCTATAAAAGAAAGGTCAGGACAGCCATCATCTCCACCGCCATTATTATCATCTGTTACTTGAGCTGACACGCATGCTTCGATTCCTTGAGCACAATCATTAGATTCAAACTTTACACATACTTCATAAGAACCTGGATTGTAATCACTAAGATCTAAAGTAATTGTAGTTCCTTGGATTTGAAGATCTTCTGCTGCTAAAGGCTCATTATTAACAAACCAATTAAATGATTCGATATCATCTGTTCCTGAGATAGAAGCAACTACGATACTTCCTTCTGAGCTTAAAGTTAGATCAGGGCATGATCCTTGTCCATCTCCATCACCTTCTATTGTGATCTCCTCACAATATTCTGTGCTTGTACAAGTAGGGCTTTCAGAAATTAAACATACAGTATAAGTTCCTTCTTCTAAATTTTCTAAAGAGAACTTATTATCTCCTTGATTACTTGTTCCTTCGTTTTCGATGATCTCACCGTTTTCTAGATTTTCACCTGTCACCTTCCATGCATAAAACTCTAAAGTGTCTATTCCTTCAAAATCTGCAAATAAATACTCTCCATCTCTAGTAAATTTTAGATCTGGACATCCATCCATCTCTTCTTCAATGGTAATTTCTCTACAAAATTCCGTTCCTTCAGGACAATCTGGTGTTTCCACTTTAATACAAACATTATAGGTACCTGGATTATAAGAAGAGAGGTCTAAAGTATTATCTCTTTCATTTTGCTGACTTTCGGTCTCTACCAATTCTCCATCAACAAACCATTCGTATGTATCAAGATCTTCAATTCCTTCAAAATCAGCAACTAGTTTTTTCCCATCCTGTCCAAAAGATAACTGAGGACATTCAGTGTTTTGATTATCATCTTCTTGTTCACAAGAAGAAAATGCAATCATAAGCCCAAACATAAGTAAGCTAAAAATTCTAAGATTTTTCATGTTAATTTTTTAAGTAAATAATAAGTTATGCTCAATTGAGATGTTTGTTATAACACTAGTAAAACGCCCAATACCAAAACTACCCCACCCCTCTTTTTTTGTTTTTTTTAAAATTTCTTTTTTTTGATACCAGAAAAAAATCTAGTTTTGACAACAAATGAATCCCCAAATGTCTGATAGTAAAAACTCTACTTGTGACGAACAAGCCTTTGATCATTTTTTCAAAAGTCACGCAAAACTTTTGAGAAGTTATCTGTATTATAAGTTTGGTGATTTAGATCAGGCAGAAGATATTGTTCAAGATGCTTTTATTAAATTATGGAACAATTGTGCTAAAGTACCTTTAGACAAAGCAAAAAGTTATGTTTATACTGTAGCCACCAACCTAGGAATTAGTATTGCTAGGCATCAACAAGTAAAGTTTAAACATCAGAATTATATAACTCAGCGTAAAACTGATGTTACTAATGAGTCTCCGGAATTTGTGATGTTAGAAAAGGAATATATGGAGAAACTGAAGAATGCTATCGCTGATTTACCAGAAAGACAAAGAGAAGTTTTCCTTTTAAGTAGAATTGATAAAAAAACTTATAGAGAAATTGCTGAGTTATCTAATGTTTCCGTTAAGGCTATTGAAAAATTAATGCACAAAGCTTTATTAAGTTTAAGAAAAAAGATTGGTGACATCTAAATTATAAATGAGGTAAATTGTTAAAAATTAAAAAAAATTAATAGCAAGGGGTAGGGTAATTAATAAATAGAACGTTTTTTATATATAAAGGCAGATTATGTTAGATAATAAAAATGATGATATATTCTTATCCAGATGGATTAACGGAGAGCTTTCTCCAGAGGAACTTCGTGAGTTCCAATCCCATCCAGAATATAAGCACTACGCAAAGATAAAAGCGGGTGCTGACGCCTTAGATTTATCTGAATATGATATCGATACAGCACTGAATACTATCAAATCTGGAAAACAAACTTCTATTGAAAGTAATCAAAAGCCTGTTATCAAATTTTGGCCTTATGCCGCTGTTGCAGCATCAATTGCAATTATTTTTGGTCTTTTCTTTTTCAATACCAATGATTCTATAAGTAGTTCCTATGGAGAACAGTTAGCAGTAACCTTACCAGATGGTTCTGAAATAATTTTAAACGCAAAATCAGAAGTTAGTTTTGATAAAAATGACTGGGAAAACAATAGGACTGTTTCTTTAGACGGTGAAGCCTATTTTAAAGTTAAAAAAGGAAGCACTTTTACAGTAAATACAGAAAACGGCAACGTAACAGTTTTGGGAACCGAGTTTAGTGTAGATTCACAAGCCTCCCTTTTTAAAGCTGTATGTTTTGAAGGAAAAGTGCGCGTCCAAAGTGGTGAAGAACAAATAATTCTTACAGCAGGAAAAGGATACAGAAAAATTGCGAAATCTGCATCCGAAAATTGGGTTTTTGAAGCATTAGAACCTTCTTGGATTAACAATATTAGTTCATTTAGAAGCGTACCGGTAAAATATGTTTTTAAAGAATTAGAAGAACAATATAATATCAACATCGAAACAAAACAGTTAGATACATCTATCATTTACACAGGAACTTTTCCTAACAATGATATCGATGTTGCTCTTAAAACGGTTTTTAGTACCTTAGGTTTGCAATACCAACTATTGCAAGACAATAAAACCGTGGTATTAGACAATTAAGAGCATGACCAGACTTTTTTATGTTTACATACTTTTATTAGGTATATCAGCTTTTTCGCAAGAAAAAGCTTCTTACATTATTGATGCGGATAACGTAGACCTTTCGGCTGCACTACTTTTATTAGAAGAACAATATCAAGTAAAATTCTCTTACTTAGATGCTATTCTAACACAAAAGAAAGTCTCCTTTAGAACTACAAAAGACACTACTATAGAAGAAGTGATCGGTCGATTAGAAAAGCAAACGCAATTAAAGTTTGAAATTACAGGGAATAATTTTATCACTGTGCGGACTTATTCCAAAAAAGACGCACACTCTATATGCGGATATATATTTGATGAAAACAACGAACCTTTAGAAAAGATACGGGTATTTGTAAAGGCCTCCAGAACAAATATTACTACCGATGAAAAAGGGTACTTCGAAAGTACTGAAGTCCCTTTTAATACACCAGTACTTATAAGTGCTCCAGGATTTCGGCAAAAAGTAATTAATTCATCAGAGTTTATTCGCCAAGATTGTAATACCATTTATCTGATCCATGCCATTGAAACATTGGATGAAGTTATTATTCAGGAATATCTTACTAAGGGAATTACCCAGGATAAAAGAGTAATTAATATAGATCTTAAAGATATTGAGATTTTACCTGGTTTAACAGAACCCGATATTTTACAGAGCATCCAACAAACGCCAGGTGTTAATAGCCCTTTTGAAACAGCTTCTGGAATATATGTTCGTGGAAGCGCTCCTAATCAAAATTTAGTACTTTGGAACGGTATAAAAACCTATCATCAGGGACATTTTTTCGGGATGTTATCCGCATTCAATCCATATGTAGTAAAAGAGGTTGATTTTTCTAAAAGTGGAGTTAGTGCAAAATATGGAGATAGAATTTCTGGGATTATAGATATTAAAACTGAGGATAAGGTAGCTGAACGCTTTTCGGGTGGTGCAGGTTTTAATATGATTAATGCTGATGCCGTCATTCATACTCCTATTATAAAAGATAAAGTTTCGTTACAAGTATCTGGAAGAAGGTCTTACACAGATGTTTTCGAAACATTTACGTATAAACAGTTTGCAGACAGAGTCTTTCAGAATACCACAATTGCTGAGACTGTAGAGCTAAACGATGCTAAAAATGATTTTTTCTATGCGGATTACAATGCAAATCTGATCGCGAAGCTTTCTGAGGTTGATAAAATTGAGGCAAACGCTATTTATAGTAAAAATGATCTGGATTTTAAGAGGAGTGATACTTCGATGTCGTTTAATGATAATTTAGTCACCGAAAACGAGGGATACAATATTAGTTGGAAACACCAATGGAGCCCTAATTTAGGTATGAAAGCAAGTAGTTATTTTACCAGTTACTTGCTGAATTATGAATTCATAACTAGAGATTCTGGAAGCATAACAGAAACTGAAAGTAAAAAGAATAGTGTTAAAGATTTGGGCGCAGCACTTGACTTTTCATATAACATATCGGATTATCAAAAACTTTTAGGAGGTTATCAGTATGCTAATAATAAAATTAGGTATGCTTTTGTTACTACTACGCCCACTTATGAGTTAATTTTAGATCAGGATAATCGTTCACTAAATACACACAGTATTTATGGCGAGTACAAATACGAGATTCCAAATAGCTTTTATCTTTCTGCTGGTCTTCGATTCAACAATTACTCGGAATTAGAAAAATCCTTTGTGGAACCCAGAATTTTCTTGCAAAAAAATCTCTCAAAATTCTGGGAAATAAATGCAACTGCCGAATATAGAAGTCAAGCGGCAAGTCAAATCAGAGAGTCTGTTGTTAGTGATTTGTCCTTAGAAAATCAGGTGTGGACTTTAGCCAATAAAGAACAGTTTCCTATTATTACCAGTTATCAATTTACCTTAGGAAGCAGTTTTAAAAAGAATAAATGGTATTTTGATGTTGATGGATATTATAAACAAATTGATGATATAACTTCTCTAACCGCTGGTTTTATAAACCCTATTGATAATACCTATCATAATGGTGAAAGTACCGTTTATGGAATCGATGTGTTCTTAAAGAAGCATTTTAATAATTACAAAACCTGGGTAAGTTATTCCTATATAAATACTACAAATAAGTTTGATGATATCAATAATAATGAGTCTTTTCCTGGCAATTGGAATATCGAGCATACTATAAAATGGTCTCACTTTTATAAAATCAATAACTTTCAGTTTTCGTTAGGCTGGTTATGGCATACTGGAAAGGCTTTCACCAATGTAGACGGAGTTGACGAAAGCGGAGAGCTCGTAGTATTAGATTTCGGAGAAATCAATGGAAATAATTTACCGATCTATCATCGACTTGATTTTTCCGCGATCTACGATTTCAAACTAAAATCAACTTCACCCATCAATTACAGACTTGGACTTTCTATCTTAAACCTTTATGATAGAGAAAACCTGTTAAACAGAGAGTTTAGAACCACTAATTCTCTTGACAACCGTTTTATTAATGATGACATTACCTCTTTAGGAATCACACCTAACCTAAGTTTTAGAATTCTTTGGTAGTATTTATAAGTGCTCCTTAAAAAACAATCTAAGTTTTTCCGTTTGGTCTTCATTAAGAATCTTTAAAATCATATCTATCCAATCAGTTTCCATATTTCCTGGATTCCAAAACTCATCATAATCTAGATCCATAAACCAAATCTCTTTAAACTGATATTCTTCTTCTAATTTTTGTAGAAACAGATCAAAGTTTGATTTTATATACTCTAAAAAGTTTTCTTCTAAGAACTCTTCAAATTGTTCAGATCCATGTTGACCACAAACACTACAAGCTCTAGCTATTGCTAATGATAGGGTTTCTTCGCAAACTCCATATTTTTCGATAATAGTATTGATATCTCCATATTGATCTACTTCATGATCCATATCATTCGTACGAAGAAAATTTATATAATTTTCGATATATTTTTTATCATATAAAGCCAATAAAGAGGCTGCTGTACTACCCACAGGAGTTTCACTATCTCTCCAGAATCGTGCATCATTTTCTTTATAGTAGGATCTATCTATAAACTGCCATAATTTATTGTGGAGAGCTTCAAATGAGACTGCCTTTTCTATCAGTTCATCAAAATAGGAATAAGCACTTTTGGCAAGAATCAATTCATCTTTTTCGTCATAAAATTGATATTCAAACTCATATACATAGGTATATTCTTCCAAAATTTTATTTCTAGATTCTTCTAGTAGAGATAAAACTAGATCTAAAATTTGTTCCACATCATTTTCCGATAGGTTATCCGTTGGAATTTCTGAGGAATCAATTATTTTACTTAATTCCAATGATTCTGTATTCGTATTACTTGCACGAACATTTAATACAATTTTAGAAATAATACTCATTCAAAAGAGATTTTATAATTAGACTTCAATAGTAAATAATATATAAGATTTAGAAATCACGGGATTCAGTGAAAATAGAATCCCCAGAGTTGTCTTATATAATTATCAAAAGAATGAATGACCTTTACATATTTTGATTCGATAGACACCAAAAATATCTTTTAAAGCTTCATAGCTTGGAGATTTTCAATAAATAACATCAATCACTTTTAAGTTATTTTAGTAGGAAAGATATTTATTAGAACAATAAATACGCTATTTTTAGAGTTCGTTTTGGGGAAGAAATAAAGAATAATCGCTTTACACAAGTGTTTCATAGCTTCATCCCGGAATGAGAAAACCCTATTATTTTTTTTAGTTAATTTTTTTAAATGTTCCCGTTGTCTAAGTTTAGTTTTCTACTAATTTTATGTAGTATCTGTTTCGTAACTCATGCTCAGATTGAAACAAATAAAAAATCTAAAGACATAGATTATGATTATCAACTATTAGAAAAAGCTAGAGATTATTCCAATACAGAAGGAGAAGACAAAAGAAAAGCTTTTCTAATTAGCCATGAAGTTTTAACCAGAACGCAAAATGAATATCATAAGGTTTTAGCTTATAAAAATTTAAGTCATTATCATTATTACTCTTACACCTCTGACTCTGCCATATTTTACGCAAAAAAAGGAGTTGCACTAACTGAGAAAAGACAAGACTCTATTGGAGTATCATTAACTAACTGGTTTCACTTAATTCTTTCTAATGCTTCCAGAGATAAAGGTTTACTTGATGATAGTAAAAAATGGGCCCTAAAAGGTTTAGAAACTGTAAAGTTGATTGATGATCCAGAAATTGAACAAAAACTGCTTCTAAATCTAGGAATTACCTACAGAATGAAAGGTGATTTTGATAAGGCTTTAGAAATTTATAATGCTATGATCCTTGATAATGAAAACCCAAATCCCGACTTATATGTTTCTATAGCCATTTGTCATTTGGATATGGGTAATTTTGAAAAAGCACTTTTCTATCAAAATAAAGCCTTACATATTTATAGCCAAGAAACTCACCACAGAAGTATTGCTATAACCTTACTTAATATCGGAAGTATCTATCTAGATATGTATGAGGATCAAACAGCATTAAGTTATTTCGAAAAATCCCTTAAAATAGCAGAAGAATATACGTATCCTTTGATAATGCTCAATAATAAGATCAACATTGGAGAAATTTTTATAGCGAAAAAGCAATATAATAAGGCATCAAAAAATTACCAAGATGTGCTGGAACTGGCTGAGGATAGAGAATATTTCCAACAACAGATATTAGCATATCAAAAGCTGAAAGAGATTGCTACACTCCAGAAGAACTATGAACGTGCCTTGGAATATACAGAAAAGGAATACAGACTTAATGACTCGGTAAATCAGCTACAAAAAGATGAAGAACTTTCTAGACTAGAAGTTCAATACGAAACTCTTAAGAAAGAGAACGAAATATCTATCTTAAAAAAAGACAAAGAGCTAAGAGAATTAGAAATAAATAGACAACAATCACAAAAAAACACCATACTCATTGCATTCATCATT
Organism: uncultured Aquimarina sp.; assembly: GCF_947492115.1. Lineage (NCBI taxonomy): Bacteria > Pseudomonadati > Bacteroidota > Flavobacteriia > Flavobacteriales > Flavobacteriaceae > Aquimarina > uncultured Aquimarina sp. The sequence continues at coordinate 319,490 of NZ_CANLMM010000004.1, read as the reverse complement.
GTCGTAATTCTCTTAATAGGATTATTTGTGCTTTACTATCAAAAACTGAAAAGTCAAAACTTATTGAATAAAAACCAAAAAGAATTGGCAGAACAAAAGGTAGAAGCTTTGATTAAAAACCATGGGTTAAGACTTATTCAAAATTCTATCAATGTTCAGTTCAAAGAAAGAAAGAGAATTGCTCAGACACTTCATGATAGAATAGGAGGAAATTTGGCTGCTATCAAACTACAGGTTAGCTCAATTAAAAATAATTCTTCTGGTCTGAAGCAAGTATATAAACAAATTGAGGACACATATCAAGAAGTTAGAGTGCTTTCGCATGATCTTATTCCAAAAAAAATTGCAGATAGTAATTTCACAGAACTATTAGGCGAATACACAGATAAAATTAGCACATCCAGTAATTTAATCATAGATATTTCTACGTATAAAGAAGATTATATTAATCAAATGGATGTGAGATTTCATAATGAATTATTCTCCATTTTTCAGGAACTCATCACCAATACTCTTAAACATGCTAATGCTGATAAGATTGGAATTCAAATTAATCCTATTGGTGATCAGGTAAGTATTATTTTTGAGGATAATGGCAAAGGATTTGACCTTTCTAAAAAACCATTTGGAATAGGCTTAACAAATATCAAAAGTCGCATACAAGAACTATCAGGCACTTTACATATCGATTCTTTGATAAAAAGAGGAACTATTGTTACGATTGAAATTCCTTTTATGAATCAACAAAAAATAATGAACCAAAACCACCTATAGTATAGTTCTAACATGAAGTCTAAATCTGTAGAATTCTACAACTTTAACTTTATAAGTTGTTATATAAAAAAACCATCCTGAAAGTATCAGAATGGTTTCTAGTATATCGATTAATTCTATGCTTCTTAGAACTGCTCTCTTCCTGAGAAATGAAAAGCTCCTTCGATAGCAGCATTCTCGTCACTATCACTACCATGTACAGCATTTTCACTGATAGAAGTAGCATATTTTTTACGAATAGTACCCTCTGCAGCTTCTTCTGGATTTGTAGCTCCGATTAAGGTTCTAAAATCTTCTACTGCGTTTTCTTTTTCAAGAATTGCTGCTACAATTGGACCGCTTGTCATATACTCCACTAACTCTCCATAAAAAGGACGCTCACTATGCACAGCATAAAAAGCTTTTGCATCGTCAGTAGTTAATTGCGTTAATTTCATTGCTACAATTCTGAAGCCAGAAGCAGTTATTTGTTCAAGGATCGCACCGATGTATCCTTTTCTTACCGCATCCGGTTTAAGCATTGTAAAAGTTCTATTTGTTGCCATTTTTAAAATTTTGTTTTTATATCATTTTCAAAAAAAAAGAAAATGTTGCTTTTTTAAATTTCGGCTATATAGCCAATTATAAAATTTTGTGCAAAAGTATATATAATACCTTCAAAAACAAGAAATATTCTCAGAAAGTAAGAACTTTATCCTACTCCATCATAAAAACAATTAATCCAATAGGTACTGTTGTTGTATTTCTTGTAGCACTTTATTATTCTTTCCTCTCATCTGCATGGTAATTACCTTTGTTTCGAAATTAAATTTTAAGATACCAAAACTAGGTGTATGAATAACATCTCCTACTCTAAATTGATTAGGTTCTCCATTAAAACCCAAATATGAATGAGTAAGTCCACTAGATGTAAAATCGACAAGAGGATATTCTAAATCTGATAATTCCTTTTTTGAAAATTCTGATATGTGACGATCGCCAGATAACAGTACACAATTTTTAACTTTTAGCGCTACTATTAATTGTTCTAACCTAGTTACTTCATTTGGAAAATTAGCCCAACACTCCCAACCGTGTTCACCAGACAAAAACTGGATACTACTTACAATGACATGGAAATCAACTTTTGTAGTCTTCAATTCTTCTTCTAACCACTTCCATTGCTTTTCTCCTAATACTGTCCCTTTATTATCATCATGCGGGATATAACGTTTTTTACCTGTTGGGTCTTTTAATAGCGGAGATCGGAAATATCTCGTATCCAAAACAATAACCTTCACACTCCCATTAGACGTTTTAAAAGTTTTGGAAGTATATATTCCCTCTTGATTTCTCCTCTCATCTTCTTTTTCAACTTCTAAAAAATCTAAAAACAACTGTTGACTTTCGCGTTTCATTTTCCACTCTGCTCCTACATCATTTTTCCCATAATCATGATCATCCCAAGTAGCCATGATAGGTACATTATTTTTTAATAGTTGATAATCAAGATTACTGTTTTGAAGTTTGTAATCATTTTTAATTTTAGACATATCTTCAGAATCTCCATAGATATTATCTCCACCCCAAATAAACAAATCTGGTTTATTCTTTAAAATTTCACTCCAAAAAGGTTGTGGTAAACTTTGTTTATTACAACTACCAAAAGCAATCACAAAATCTTCTTTTGTTTTTTCTTCATTAATTTGGCTATAACCACTACTTATGGTATACAGAGAAAAAAAGACAGAATATAGTACGTATTTCATTGTGTAAAGAGTTAACGTATGGTAAAAGTAAGTATTCCATTATTACCATATTATTAATAAATAGTATCTTCGCAGACCTATGAACACAAGTGAATTTAAGGAAGTAAAAGTACTCTTAAGTACTTCCAAAAACATCGTAATCATTCCGCATAAAAACCCAGATGGAGACGCTATTGGATCAACACTAGCTCTCTATCACTATTTGTCTGGTTTGGGACATAATGCTACTGTAATTACACCGAATGATTATCCAAATTTTCTAAAATGGATTCCAGGTGAGTCTACCATTATTAAATACGATAGTGATACCGAAGTCGCAACCGAAAAGATAAAAGAAGCTGATATCATTTTCACTTTAGATTTCAACCATTTTTCGAGAACTGGTAATATGGAAAGCTTGCTAAAAACAACCGATACTACGTATATCATGATAGATCATCACCAGCAACCAGATGATTATGCTGTCTATACCTACAGTGATGTTATGATGAGTTCTACTTGTCAAATGATCTATCACTTTATCGATAATCTAGGAGATGTAAACAAAATTACTGCCGATATTGCGACTTGTATTTACATCGGTATCATGACTGATACAGGTTCTTTTCGTTTTCGATCAACTACCAGTACAACTCATAAAATAATTGCTGATTTAATAGATCGTGGAGCTAACAATACTGAAATCCATGAACTAATTTATGATAGTAACACCTATTCTAGATTACAATTAAGAGGGGTAGCTTTAAAAAATTTAAAAGTGTTACCAGAATATAAAGCGGCCTACATTACACTATCTCAAAAGGAATTAGATGATCACAATTTCAAAAAAGGAGATACGGAAGGATTTGTAAACATGGGGCTATCCATAGAAGGCATCAAACTCGCTTTAATTTTTATAGAAAATAAAGGTGAAAACATCATAAAGATCTCTCTTCGTTCTAAAGGTGATTTTTCTGTCAATGAATTTTCAAGAAATCACTTTGAAGGTGGTGGTCATCATAATGCTGCTGGTGGAAAAAGTAATCTCTCACTTCAAGACACGGTTGAGAAATTTATTAGTATCTTACCGTCTTATAAAAATGCCCTAAATTCATGAGACATTTTTTTCTTTTAGCAAGCTTATTCGCCTTATTTTTCTCTTGTAAAGCTCCAGAAGCCAGAAAGCCTATTAGTATTTCTTCAGGATCTTTTATCAATGAATCTATTAACAGGAACAAGGAACTTATAGCAGGAGAAGAAGCAAAAATTCAAAAAATAATCCAACAAGATACTTCTCGTAATTATATCACATCAGATGGTGGTTTTTGGTATTACTATGAGAAAAAGGATACCATATCAACACTTACTGCTAAATTTGGTGATATTGTAAACTTCACCTACGACATAAAAGATTTGGATGGAGAAATTATTTATAGTCAAAAAGAGTTGGATACTGTAAATTATGCTATCGATCAAGAAGATCTTTTTTTTGGATTAAGAGAAGGATTAAAACTCATGAAAGAAGGAGAAACTGTTGTTTTCTTGTTTCCTTCTTATCAAGCATATGGATATTATGGGGATGATCATAAGATTGGGACAAATATTCCGTTAGTATCCAGAGTAACTCTCAACAAAATCACAAAACAGTCAACAAAAGAAAATTAAACCTTAACTAAAAAAATGAAAAAATTAAGTCTTTTATTTTTAGCGATTGTCGCTTTAACTCTAACTAGTTGCAAAGAAAAATATCCAGAACTTGGGGATGGTATCTATGCAGAAATCATAACAAATAAAGGTACAGCCGTTGCAAAATTATACTACGATGCTACGCCAATGACAGTAGCTAATTTTGTATCCCTTGCAGAAGGAACCAATACTATGGTAGATAGCCTTTACAAAGGAAAAAAATATTACAACGGAATCATTTTCCACAGAGTGATTAAAGATTTCATGATCCAAACAGGAGATCCACTAGGAACAGGTACTGGTGATCCAGGATATAAATTCCCAGATGAGATCGTAGATTCTTTAACACATAAGTCTAAAGGAATCTTATCGATGGCCAACTCTGGCCCTGCTACCAACGGAAGTCAATTTTTTATTACATTAAAAGAAACTCCTTGGTTAAATGGAAAACACACCGTTTTTGGGGAAATCGTTTCAGGACAAGATATCGTAGATAGCATTGGGGTTGTAGAAACAAAAAGACCTGGAGACAAACCTGTTTCTGAAGTAAGAATGGAACAAGTTAATATCATCAGAAAAGGTAAAGATGCAAAAGCATTTGATACAAAGGCAGAACTCGAAGACAAACTGAAAGTGCTAGAAGAAGAAAAATTAGCAAAAGAACGTTTGATCAAAGAAAATAGTAAAAAAGCTGCTGCGAAATACGAGGGATTAAAGGAGAAAGCAACTAAATTAGAAAGTGGTTTAGAAATATTGTTTTTAAAAGAAGGTGATGGTGTTCAACCAAAACCAACAGACGTTGTAAAATTATATTACGCTGGTTTCTTTACAGACGGAAGAGTATTTGATACTAATATGATTGATATAGACAAAGAAATGGGAACATACGACCCAAAGAGTCGTAGAGCACAACACCCTATGGGATATGCTCCTATAGAAATGCCTTATTCTCCTGAAGCTCAAATGATCGCTGGTTTCAAAGAAGGTGTTCAACAAATGAAAGTTGGAGATAGAGCTGTAATATTTATTCCTTCTCATTTAGGATACGGAGAAAGAGGAAGAGCTCCAATCCCTCCTAATACAGATTTAATTTTTGAACTTGAAATAGAAAGCATTGTAGATAAAACTGAAGCTCCTCAAGCTCATTCTAAAGATGACGGTCACGGTCACTAGAATTTAATAAAATGTAAAAAAAATCCCATATCAAATGATATGGGATTTTTTAATTTTAATAGTAGACATGCTATTATTTTTCAGGAATACTTTCTAAAATCTGCTTTACAAAATTCCAATATTTCTGTGCAGAAGAAATACTCGCTCTTTCATCTGGAGAATGCGCTCCTAAAATAGTAGGCCCAAAAGAAATCATATCCATATCTGGATAATTTTGTCCCAGAATACCACATTCCAAACCGGCATGACAAGCTGCAATATGTGCTTTTTCTCCATTTATTTTTTGATACAGTTCATCCATAACCTTTAAAATGGCAGAATCCATATTTGGTGCCCATCCCGGATAATCTCCATCGGTAGTTACTTCACACCCTATCAATTCAAAAGTAGCTCTTAGTTTATTAACCATATCTAATTTCGAAGACTCTACACTACTTCTGGTTAAACATTCGATTTTAATAGCCTCACTACCAATAGTTACTTTTGCAATATTATTGGATGTTTCTACCAAATCTGGTATTGATAAACTCATCGCATACACTCCATTATGTGCAGCATATAAAGATTTTAAAACACCTTCCTGAACACCTAATTCCATTACGCTATTTGGAGCCTCTACTTGTTCTAATTCTATAGATAAATTGGGATCCACTAATGATAGTTCCTTTTGTATCGTAGCAATTAAAGCAGATGTTTCAAATTGAAAAGCTTCCGAATGTATCGTATCTACAACCACAGTAGCAAAACTTTCTCTAGGAATTGCATTACGAAGACTTCCTCCTTTTATTTCATGAATTCTGAGTCCAAAATTTTCAAAACCATCAAATAGTAATCTATTCATAATTTTATTGGCATTTCCTAAGCCTTTATGAATATCCATTCCTGAGTGTCCTCCATTTAAACCGGTAACCGAAATTCTAAAAGCGGTAGTTCCATCTGGCGTAACCTCTTCCTTGTATGTTCTTTCTGCAGTAACATCAATTCCACCTGCGCAACCTACTCCTATTTCATCATCTTCTTCTGTATCTAGGTTTAAAAGAATATCACCTTGTAACCAATTCGGCTGTAATCCCATGGCACCCGTCATTCCAGTTTCTTCATCGATGGTAAATAATGCTTCTATAGGTGGATGTACAATATTCTTTGATTCTAAAATAGCCATAATAGTAGCTACACCTAATCCATTATCTGCTCCTAAGGTTGTTCCTTTTGCACGCACCCAATCGCCATCTACATACATTTCGATTCCTTGTGTATCAAAATCAAAAACAGTATCAGCATTTTTTTGGTGTACCATATCTAGGTGTGATTGCATCACCACAGTTTTCCGATTCTCCATTCCTGGTGTAGCAGGTTTTTTTATCAAAACATTCCCAACCTTATCTATTTCTACAACAAGCCCTAGAGACTCTCCGAACGTTTTCATAAACTCGATCACGCGTTCTTCTTTTTTAGAAGGTCTTGGAACGGCATTTAGATCCGCAAATTTATTCCAAAGCTCTTTTGGCTCCAGGTTTCTTATTTCTAAATTCATGTGTATTCTGTGTTTTTTGACAAATGTACATTATGATAATCTTAATTCAAATGCTTTATGAAATGTTGTAGATTTACAACCTGATATTTATAATTCATGCAATCAAAAACAAAATTATATCTTACTCTACTGTTACCCGTACAGTTTATCCTTCTTAAAATCCTTTCCTTTTTTCCTGAGTTTATTGATCGATTTTACAGCAATGGATTGTATGTTTATATATCAAAGGCTTTACGATTTACCTTTGGTTGGATTCCCTTTTCTTTTGGAGACATCGGATATAGCATTTTGATTATACTCCTAATCCGCTTTTTGTTTAAAAGAGTTTTTAGAAAAAAAGTACAATGGAAAACTGTTCTTTTAGATGTGGGTGCTACCCTATCCGTAGTATACGCTGCTTTTCACTTATTATGGGGAATCAACTATTACAGATTACCCATGCATGCGATTTTAGGCATCGAAGATCAATATACGGAAGCTGAACTTTTATCTGTATCAGAAAAACTAATTAAACGAGCCAATACTATTCATAAACGCTTAGAGCCTAATGATTCATTATCCATTGTAATGCCATACAGCAAAGCTGAAATATTTGAAAAAACCATTCCAGCATATGAGCAAATCAACGAAGTTGTTCCAAACTTGAAATATTCGCCAAAGAGTATTAAAAAATCATTACTAAGTGTTCCCCTAACATATATGGGATTTAGCGGTTACCTTAATCCAATAACCAATGAAGCACAAGTGAATGGTTTGATCCTAGATTATAAATCTCCAACTACTAGCTGTCATGAAGAAGCTCACCAACTGGGGTTTGCTAAAGAAAATGAAGCAAATTTTCTTGCGGCTTTAACTACTATGAACTATGATGATCCTTATTTTAACTATAGTGGAACTACTTTTGCTTTAAAATTTTGTCTGAATGATCTGTACTTACGAGACGAACAGAAAGCATTTTGTCTTATCGAAAAATTAAGACCTGGAATCCGAAAAAATTATCAAGAGGTGAATGAATTTTGGCTGCAATACCAAAACCCTCTAGAACCTATTTTTAAAAGTACTTATGACAGCTATCTAAAGGCAAACAATCAACCTAAAGGGATTGACACCTATAGCTATGTAGTTGCCTTGTTAGTAAACTATTACAAGGACAAATTATAGTTTTCAATATTACTTAATGAGATTACATATATCCTTTAACTGTTAAAATAATACTAATTAGTAAGGTCTTTCCGCAGTAACGGTTACTTTTAGACCAATTCATTATTACGCAAACTCTATGAAACAACTATTTTTATCACTCTTGGTGATATTGATGGGGTCGATTCTTCATGCTCAAGAATACTTCCCAAAAAATGACGGTGTAAAAACATCTAATTCTAATTATACGGTGTTTACTAATGCGACTATTCACACTTCTCCAGAATCCGAGATACAAAATGGTATGCTTATCATCCAGAAAGGAAAGATTGCTCAAGTAGGTTCAGGATTATCTATTCCGAAAAATAGTATTGTGATCGATCTAAAAGGAAAGCATATCTATGCGTCTTTTATTGATCCTTTTACCAACTTTGGAATCCAAAAACCAAAAAGACAAGGGAATCCTTTTGGCGGTAGTCCTCAATACGATGCTACTAGAGAGGGATATTATTGGAATGATCATATCCGCCCTGAGACAAATCCGTTGCACGAATTTAAATATGATAAAAAGAAAGCTGATGAGTTTATAAAAGCAGGTTTTGGAACTGTAAATACTCATATGCCTGATGGAATTATCCGAGGAACTGGATTATTAGTAGCTCTTAATAATGAAGGAACTGAAGGAGATCGATTGTTAAGTGATGCTTCTTCTCAATTACTTTCTTTTTCAAAAAGTAATAAAAGTAAACAGATATACCCTACCTCGTTAATGGGATCTATGGCTTTGCTTAGACAAGTATATTTAGATGCAAAATGGTATGCTAATAATAATGTTGACTATAAAGATTTATCCATAGAGGCATTAAATAACAATAAAAGCCTCCCACAGATTTTTGAAGCTGGTAGTAGAATCAATGGTTTTAGAGCAGATAAAATCGGAGATGAATTTAACATACAATATATAATTGTTGGTGGTGGTGATGAATATGCTCGAATAGACAAAGTAAAAGCTACGAATGCCAAATATATTATTCCTCTTGATTTTCCGGATGCCTATGATGTATCGGATCCGTATATGGCAAATCTAGTAAGTCTGGGCGATATGCGTCATTGGAACCAAGCGCCTTCCAATCCATCTGTTCTGCAAAAAAATGGAGTTCAGTTTTCGTTAACTACCCATAAACTAAAAAAGATCGGTGATCTCTCTACAAGATTAGAAAAAGCACTGAAACATGGATTAGATAAAAAAACCGCGTTAGCAGCTTTAACTACAATTCCTGCTCAAATTTTAGGAAAAGAAAATGTACTAGGAACGCTTAAAAAAGGAGCTCATGCCAATTTTTTAATTACTAGTAAGGAACTATTTTCTAAGGACAATATTATTTATGAAAACTGGGTACAAGGTCATAAAAATATTGTGAATGATATGAACACTACAGATATTACAGGTTCATATGAATTATCGGTAGCTGGAAAGACTTATGATGTTTCCATAACTGGAAAACCTACAAAACCAAAGGCAGAAGTTAAACTCGGAGAAACAAAACTGGGAAGTAAAATTACCTATACCAATGATTGGGTAACGCTGACTTTTACAGATGCTGACACTAGTAAAACCCAATATACCCGTATTGTTGGTGCCATTAATAAAAATCCAAAATTTTGGACTGGAAAAGCAGTACTTCCTAATGGTAGCGAAACATCTTTTACTGCAAAGCAAAAACCAGAAGAAGCTAAAGAAGCTTCTAAAAAGAAACCTGAAGCTACTAAAGAAGCTCCAAAAGTAGTATCTGTTACCTATCCTAACATTGCATACGGTAATGCAGCATTGCCAAAGTCTGAAAATATACTTTTCAAAAACGCTACTGTTTGGACCAATGAAAGCGAAGGGATTCTAAAAGAAACAGATGTTCTCATTAAAAATGGAAAGATTGCTGCCATTGGTAAAAACCTAAATGCAGGAAATGCTAAAGTTATCGATGCTACAGGAAAGCATCTTACCAGTGGTATTGTAGATGAGCATTCTCACATTGCTGCAGCAGCTATTAACGAAGCTGGACATAACTCTACAGCAGAAGTAACCATAGAAGATGTGGTATCACCAGATGATATCAATATCTACAGAAACCTCGCTGGTGGCGTAACCTCTATACAAATATTACACGGATCCGCAAACCCAATTGGTGGTAGATCCGCTATCATTAAACTAAAATGGGGAGAAAGTGCAGAAAACCTGATTTACAGCAACACTCCTAAATTTATAAAATTTGCACTTGGTGAAAATGTAAAACAAAGTAACTGGGGAGATGCAGAACGAGTTCGTTTCCCTCAAACACGTATGGGTGTAGAGCAATTATACATCGATTATTTTACTCGTGCTAAACGATATGAGCAACAAAAAAATAGCGGAAAACCATATCGTAAGGATATCGAAATGGAAACCCTATTAGAGATTCTTAATGGAAAACGTTTTATCAGTTGCCACTCCTATGTACAAAGTGAAATCAATATGTTGATGAAAGTAGCTGAAAAATTTAATTTCAGAATCAACACCTTTACCCACATTCTCGAAGGCTATAAAGTGGCAGATAAGATGGCGACACATGGTGTTGCAGGATCTACTTTCTCCGATTGGTGGGCGTATAAGTATGAAGTAAATGACGCAATTCCGTACAATGCTACGATTATGCATAATCAAGGAGTTCTGGTAGCCATTAATAGTGATGATGGCGAAATGTCGAGACGTTTAAACCAAGAAGCTGCTAAATCTGTAAAATACGGAGGTGTTAGCGAAGAAGAAGCTTGGAAGTTTGTAACATTAAATCCCGCGAAGATGTTACATATCGATGATAGAGTAGGAAGTATTAAAGTAGGAAAAGATGCTGATGTAGTTTTATGGACCGATCACCCACTTTCTATCTATGCCAAGGCTGAAAAAACATTGATCGAAGGAGCTACTTATTTCGATTTGGAAAAAGATAAAGCCATGCGCAGATCTATAGCTAATGAAAGAAATGAGTTATCTACCATGTTATTGCAAGCAAAAAATAGTGGATTAAAGACACAACCACCTAAGAAAAAGGAAAAACAACATTTTCACTGCGATACTGTGGAACACATTCACTAAACACCGATTACAAAATGAAAAACTTATCATATATATTCTTGTTGTTAATCGTTGCATTTGGAAATGTAACTGCACAACAAACTCCGGCAAAAAGTCAAACCGAAGCAATTACGATTACTGGAGCTACCGCTCATATTGGTAATGGAGAAGTGATTACCAATAGTATCATTATTTTCGAAAATGGTAAAATTACAAATGTTGGTACCAATGGTAGTATTGCTACCAAAGGAAAAGTAATTGATGCTACTGGTAAGCATGTATATCCAGGATTTATAGCACCGAATTCTACTCTAGGATTGGTAGAAATTGGAGCCGTGCGTGCTACCGATGATGATAGCGAGATTGGAGGTTTTAATCCTCATATCAGAAGTATTATTGCCTATAATGCAGAAAGTAAGATTGTAGAAAGTATGCGTCCTAATGGTGTATTGATTGCCCAAACAACACCACGTGGCGGATGGATTTCTGGTACTTCTTCTATTGTACAATTAGATGCCTGGAACTGGGAAGATGCCGCTATTAAAACAGATGATGGGATCCATATGAATTGGCCAAATCCTTTTACCAGAGGTAGATGGTGGCTAGGAGAAGATCCTGGTTTTAAACCCAATAAAAAATACCAGGAGCAAGTAACTACACTTACCGATTTTGTTACTCAGGCAAAAGCAACTATAAAATCCAAGATAGGAAACGAAAACTTACCTCATCTGGCAATGCAAAGAATATTTGACGGAACACAAACCTTATTTGTACACGTTGGTACCGAAAAAGCTATTTTAGATGTACTACGTTTTGCAAAACAACAGCAACTGCAAAAAGTAGTAATTGTTGGAGGAGATGAAGCCTACAAAGTAGCAAGCCAACTAAAACAGCAAAACATTCCTGTACTATTGACCAGAACACATTCCACACCAAATTATGAAGATGACGACTATGATTTACCGTATAAAAATGCTAAGCTATTAGTTGATGCAGGTGTATTAGTAGCATTGCAGAATAGTGGTCAGATGGAACGTGCCAATGCACGTAACCTTCCTTTCCAGGCTGGAACTGTTGCTGCTCATGGATTAGAAAAAGAAAAAGCAGTGCAGTTAATTACGGGTAATAGTGCCAAAATTTTAGGAATTGATGATATAACAGGAACGTTGGAAGTAGGTAAAGATGCTACTTTATTTATCAGCACTGGCGATGCTTTGGATATGCGTACCAACCAATTAGAAAAAGCGTTTATCCAAGGAAGAGATGTTAGCTTAGAAAGCCACCAAACCAAACTATGGAAACGCTATAGTGGTAAGTATAGCAGATAAATATGCAATAGAACATTAAAAAAGAGGCACTTAATTGTGCCTCTTTTTTAAATACCCATCTTCGTCATGCTGAATTCACTCTTATATTTGAGTGCGACAGTGACTCTTACGGATTCATAAATTTCATCTTCTCCTCTGGATCTCCAAAATGTTTTTACTCCTTCTTTAACCAACCAAGATAGCGATGGTGTATAGGTTGGTCTCGGAACTAAATGCATTGCAGCTGATGCTTCTAAGGCTTCTGCATACATTTCTGCTGCCAAATCCCCCAAACTATCGGTTACATCATACTCTGAAATCGTATTTCTAGGATAAAAAAAGTTTAAGATTTCCATGACCATTTGGTCATCGCTTATAGAACTCATATAATTAAGGTATCAAGAGATTAAAATAATTTGTTTGTTATATTATTACTACAAATTTTGCAAATCTCTACCCTAAATCATACCCAGTATTCAGTGAAAACCAACTCCCTGAATGTATGTAAATTAAGAGCTAAACTCTTTCATATCTTCTAAAGCACTGATAAGCATGTTTACGTGATTAAGTGTACAACTTTCTCCCATAATCCCTATTCTCCATATTTTACCCGCAAAAGCTCCTAATCCTCCTCCAACTTCGATATTATAATCATCTAATAGTTTCCTACGAATCATTGCTTCATCATTACCTTCGGGTAAATAAACTGCATTTAGATTCGGAAGTCTGTAAGATTCTTCGACCAAATAGTTAAACCCTAAGTTTTCCAATTTTGTTTTCAACACTTGATGTACTTCTTGATGTCTTTTCCATCGATTCTCCAAACCTTCTTCCAAAACAATCCTAAGTGCTTCTCTTAATGCATATACAGAAGAAACAGGAGCTGTATGATGATAGGCTCTTTTGGCACCACCCCAATAATTTTTAACCATACTTAAATCTAAAAACCAACTTTGTACTTTGGTTTTTCGATTTTCTAAAGCTTTGACAGCTTTATCTGAAAAACTAACAGGCGATAATCCTGGAGGCGCACTCAAATTTTTCTGTGTCCCGGTATAAATTGCATCAATATTCCAATCATCTACTTTCAATTCCATACCACAGTATGAAGTTACGGCATCCACCATCAATAATCCACCTGCATTATGAACCAAGTCACTAATTTCTTTCAAAGGCTGTAACACTCCGGTAGAAGTCTCCGCATGAACTAGCGCTACTAGTTTTGGTTGTTTACATACATCTAAAGCTTTTTTGATATCATCAGGTGAAACCGCCGTTCCCCATGGAACTTCTACTTTATGTACAGTAGCTCCACACCTTTCCGCAATGTCTGCCATTCTTCCTCCAAAAACTCCATTGATACAGATAATAGCTTCATCTCCTGGTTCTAATAAATTTACCAAACACGTTTCCATACCCGCACTTCCTGGAGCAGATACTACAAATGTCATATGGTTTTTAGTCATAAAAGTATCTTGTACCATCGTTTTGACTTCATCCATGATTGTCACAAACTCAGGATCCAAATGACCAATTAGCGGTGTTGACATCGCTTTAAGTACTCTTGGATGTGCGTCTGAAGGTCCAGGACCCATCAAAATCCTATTACTTGTGGTAAGTTCTTTATACATAAAATTAGTTTTGCGTGTGTTACTATATCGTTTTCGTAAATCGAATTAGATAAAGGATATAAAATTAGTTAATTCTAATAATTGTATTAAAACCTACACATAGACATCTTGTTAAAAACCTTTCGATTATTATATATTTTATAATTACTAGCAGTAATTAATTCCAAAAATTATCAAATTATAAAAATCTCCTTTACATTTTTATCAAAAAAAGTTCTTTCTATCAAAAAAAACTCTGTCAGTATATTCCTAACAGAGTTTATTATAATGTTTCTTAAGAATTAAATTCTCAGAAATTATTCTTTTGGTTTACTAAACAGAGAAGTATCTAATTTTTCTTCGCTTGCAATTGCATTTACAAAAGCTCTTTCACTTTTTACTTCTCCCACTACACCTTCTTCGTAAACTCTCCATTTTAGGGTCTTTGGTAATAACAGTCCATTAACGTCTGTCCAATCCGAATATTCTATGAGACTTACTTTTTCACTACTTTCTTTACTAAAGAAAGTTACTGTGTACCCTAAATATTTCATTTGGTGAGATGCTGCATCATAATAGATAAAGTAATTGTCCTTCGGAGAGTCTCCTACTCCATCGCCATAAGAAATCTTATAACCCGGATATGTCTTATCTTCTACTTTTAGATCTTCTACTTTTTCATAAGAAATACCATCATCGCCTAATACAAATGGCATAGCATAGAAGTAAAACATCAAATTATGATAAAATCGAGGGTTTCCTTTAAAATAAGTAGAGTCCTGTTCTATCCAAGCTTCATTTCCATCAAAACCTAAAGCAAATTTATTTGTTTCTATGCGTGCGTGTCTGGTCTTAAGATCCGTAGTGTGTTTCTCATTCCCCTCTGGCTTAGAAAGTTCAAAAATTAAAGTGTTTTGTTTATCAAAAGCTTGAATTCCCCCATGAGCTTCGAATACTGCTGCAATATCTTTTGGAAAATCTCCAGATCGATCAGGAACGACCTCTTCTACTTTCTCCTCGACGATAACTTTTTTTTCTTCTTTTGGAGCTTCTTTACAAGAAAATAAAACTCCAAGTGCTAGTAAAAATACTATTGTTTTTTTCATTTTTTGAGTGTAAGGTTATTATTTAAGAAGTTGTAGTCGGTTTTTAAAATCAACCTTACAATAATCATCCGTGTTATTTCTACTTTTTTAAAATCTTACCCATTTCATATGTATGATTCTTATCAGAAAAAGTATACGTTCTCGAATTATATTTAAATGTTTTTGCATCGGCTCCTTCCATAATCTTTCCCAGAAAAAAAACATAATTCTTATCTTTTGTATACCCATGCTTTACCTCCTCGAAAGTAGTTACATCTGCATTTTCAATTACATCTCCTCGGTAGTAAACATTTGTATCTATTTTAATAAGTTCTACATCTTCAAAAAAAGCAATACTTTCGGGATCTTTAAAAGGAATTGACACCACTTGATCAAACCTTCCTGTATCCTTATACCCCACATAAAAATATACGTTTCTATTATCTCGGATATAATAATTCGTTAAAGAAACGATTTCATTAATATTCGCTTCTTCAATCTTTCGTAATGGATCGCCATAAGAATAATAATACACTCCATTATAATCTTTGCAAAAATGACTATTGATCTCCTGAAAAGATGCAACATCCAAAGAATCTTTTTTTGTATAATTTTGATATACAAAATTTTTATCCTTTGCAAAATCAAAACTTATCTGAGTAAACGTATTTGCATCTGCGCCTTCCAAGATCTTCAGCGCTTTTTTATCTTCTTGTCCGATATGATAGTAATTATCGTTTAAAATATATACATGATCTTTATCCATAGGGGTATACCCTAATTGCACTCGAAAAGATGCAAGATCTATATCATTATTAATTGCTTTTGATTTAAAATATGCGTGATTTTTATCTTTGGCATAATCTCTTCCCAGCACTTGAAATGAAGCCATATCTACCTGCATTTCATCTTTTCCAAGCTCGAACCAATTACCCATAGGGCTATAAATAATTCCTTCGTTATCTCTAGTATAGTAATAAGAATCAGACAATTCTTTGTTTACCTCTTTACCAAAAGGATTAAAAAAACGATATACTCCATAAATACAGAGCGCTCCTATTGTAACAAATACAACCGCAATTATCATGATTACTTTTTTTACCATAAAGTTAAAATTCTAAAAAGCACTATTTTAAGTTCATTTTTCTTCTATTAAATTACTAAAATAAATTACTCTTAAAAACTAACGCCTACTAATTTTTTTCTCCAGACTTCCCAGATCTGTTGCTATTTTGATAAGATATACTCCAGATTCTAGAAAAGAAATATCAAAACGATTCTGTTCTGTTTCAAAAACTTTTTGACCAAGAAGATTATATACATCAATATGGTTCACTTTAGTATTTACAACTATTTCCCCATTGGTGGGATTAGGATAGACTGCAATTCTAAATGCATCAAATTCCTGGGTACTAAGTAGATCATCCTTTAGTACAGTACTAGTAACGTAAGTTCCTCGATTCCCTGTAGGATCAATCAAACGTACACGTAGAGTGATAGTTCCCTCCAATAAACTGCTCAAATCGATACCTGAAACTGTTTCATTACTTTGAGAAATAGTTCCGGAACCATTTATAGTATCAATATTTCCATCACCTGAACTACTAAAACTATACATATAAGAAGTTCCTATTTCGGCATTAATAAAAGTAAAGCTTACGTTAGTTTCATTTGACGGCTCAATTAAACTCTGATCAATACTAACACTATATCCTAAAGGCGAAATAACATCCACTGAAAACACTCTAGTATTTCCTGATCTATTGCCATTATCGTCATTCCCTGTCGCTCCTACTGCAACAAGACTTCCATCAGAATTTAATGCTACTGAAGAACCTGCTCCATCCAATGCTCTTTCACCTCTGATTTCTGAACCAATTCTTCTCCATTGAGTATCTTCATCATCCCATTTATATAATCTTACATATCCGGCACCACTACCTGCTCCATTATTATCAGAAGGTGCTCCAATAGCTAAAATATTTCCTTCGGCATTAATAGTCAGAGAATGTCCAGATTGGCTATATCGATCACCTATAATTTCTGAACCTTTCTGTACCCAACTACCATTTCCATCCCATTCAAAAACTCTTACCTGACCGTAGTAATCTCCAGGATTTCCAGACGCGTCATGAAATTCGGCTCCCATAGCTATAATTGTTCCTGAAGCATTCAAAGCTAGTTTATTTCCAAAAGCATCTCCAGGCTCTTCTCCATCAAGATCTTGCCCAAGTTGTACCCAATTAGTATTGTTTGTCCATTGAAACACTCTAGCATGTCCAGCACGATTACCATTGCCGTCATTCCCTTGCGCTCCAATAGCAATGATGGTTCCATCTCCATTAATACTAATAGAACCAGCAGCATCGCCTTCGGATTCTCCATAAATATCTGCACCTAATTGCACCCAATTATTGGTATTATCCAATCTATAGACTCTTGCTCTACCTGCATTTACTGTATTTACTACATCTGTCCATGCTCCAACAACCAATGTGGTACCATCTTGACTAAACTTGACATTTCTAATAGTTTCATCACCTGCTTCCTCATCGATATCTTGCCCTAACTGTATCCAAGTATTACTACTTCGCTCAAATACTCTAACTTGACCAGAATTTGATCCTCCAATAGCAACTCTAGTTCCATCGCCACTTAAACTTATGGATCTTCCTGATTTGAAACCTGCTTCCTCTCCATCAATATCATCTCCTATTTGTGTCCATACATCATTTACATTTTCGAAAACACGCACCTGACCCGAATTAGAACCATTACCGTCATTATCTGTTGCTCCAACCGCTAATATATTCCCATTAGAACTCAATGAAACTGATCTACCAGAAGTATCGCTAGCTGCTTCTCCATCCACATCTTGCCCTACTTGGGTTTGTGCTACTACCTGAGTTATAAAACTGTTGATTACTAATGTAATTCCTAGAATATAATTTGAAAATAATCTTTTTTTCATTGTGTTAATTCTTTTATTCTCCTCTAAAAAACATGTACAGACAATACAATACTGTACATTACAGGGATAAAACTAATAACACTACATAGGTCGTCATACACTGTATTCAGTGAAAATGTAATAACGAAAAAAATCAGTACAATGTTTAGAAAAAATAAAAATCAGGTTTTCTGTTTCTTTTTCTTAGCTGCTGGAAAGAGTACATTATTAAGAATCAAACGATATCCAGGAGAGTTAGGATGTAATTCTAATTCCGTTTTCGGATCACCCACTCTATGTTGGTAATCCTCTGGATCATGTCCACCGTAGAACGTAAAAAATCCTTTCCCCTTGATTCCATGGATATATCTGGCCTCATTATTTGTTTTGTTTTCTCCGAGAATAAGTACATTGGATTTTATTTCTGTAGGATCGTAGGCAGTAGTTTGCCCCATAAATCCTTTAACTAGCGCTGTATGATTTTGACAAAGCATTGTAGGTATCGGATCCCATTTTGCTGAAAAATCCATTAATGTAAAATAATCTGTTCGCTTAGGAATACGTCTTTTCCTAGTCATATCTATGGAGGAAAACTCATATACATTAGGACTTCTTTCTAGAGTAAAATCTCTAAAAGCAAAAGTTTTAGAAAAGTCAATTTTTGCTTGATACCCCGGCTCGCTAGGGTCTCCATCAAACATAGGTTCGCAAATATCAACCCCTTCTGCTGCTATAGCTATTTCAAAACTATCGGTGGCACTACACATTGCAAACATAAAACCACCACCAACAACGTAATCTCTTATCTTTAATGCTACCGCTAACTTTTCTTCTGAAACCTTATCATACCCTAAATCTGCTGCTAACTTCTCTGCAGCAGCTTTTTCTTTGATATACCAAGGATGTGCTCTATAGGTAGCATAAAATTTACCATACTGACCTGTAAAGTCTTCATGATGTAAATGTAACCAATCATATAAGATCAAGTTATCTTCTAAAACTTCTTTATCATAGACCGTTTCATAAGGAATTTCAGCAAAAGTCAATACCATAGTTACCGCATCATCCCAAGGTTGATTTCCTTTTGGAGAATATACAGCAATCTTAGGTGCTTTTTCTAAGACTACAGCTTCCATATTCTTGGAAGGGCTGCTGATTTCTTCTAAAATCTCTTCTGTTTTTGTATTACTTAATACTTCATAAGAAACTCCTCTTATGGTACATTCTTTTTTGATATCTTCTGTATCGGGTAATAAAAAAGAACCGCCTCTGTAATTAAGTAACCATTTTACTTTTAAATCTTTACTAAGAGTCCAATAAGTAATACCATAGGCCTTTAGGTGGTTTTGCTGACTTTCAGCATCCATAGGAATCAATACATAAGAAGCATATGATTGAAAAGTAAAAAAGAATAAAAAACTGTAAACTAATAGCTTACAATTCATTTTAGAAAGGTACATCGTCATCATCATTAGAGTCATTTATGCTACTCCCAAAAGCTTCGTCGGCGCTTGGAAGATGACTTGTACTAAAAGGATCATCTTCTTCTTTACCGTCATTCATTTTAGAATGGAACTCAAAAGGAGTACTAAAATCATCTAAGTTATCAAATTTACCTAAGTGACCAATGAATTTTAACCTAATATTTTCTAAACCACCATTACGGTGTTTTGCTACAATGAACTCTCCTTGTCCTTGTGTAGGTGATCTTTCTTCATCATCCCACTCATCGATTTTATAATATTCTGGTCTAAATATAAAGGCAACAATATCAGCATCCTGCTCAATCGCTCCAGATTCCCTCAAGTCACTTAAAAGCGGTCGTTTACTACCGCCACGGGTTTCCACAGCACGAGATAACTGCGAAAGTGCAATCACAGGGATATTCAATTCTTTTGCCAAAGCTTTCAGGTTTCGAGAAATGGTAGAGATTTCCTGTTCACGGTTACCGTTTTTTCCACTCCCACCAGCTGTCATTAACTGCAAGTAATCGATGATGATCATTTTAATACCATGCTGAGAAGACAATCGTCTTGCCTTTGCCCTTAAATCAAAAATCGAAAGTGATGGTGTATCATCAATAAAAAGTGGTGCTTTTTCTAAGTCTTTTACTTTTACATTTAACTGTTCCCATTCATGCTTTTCTAACTTACCAGTTCTAAGTTTTTCTGAAGAAAGTCCAGTTTCCGAAGAGATCAAACGTGTTATAAGCTGTACAGATGACATCTCCAAAGAAAAGAATGCTACCGGAGTATTAGCTCCAACGGCCATATTACGTGCCATCGATAAGGTTAACGCTGTTTTACCCATACCAGGACGTGCAGCAACGATTATTAAATCACTTGGTTGCCATCCAGAAGTAAGCTTATCTAGCTTATCGAAACCAGAAGGAACACCACTCATTCCCTCTTTATTAGAAATCTCTTGAATTTTTTTCTTAGCCTGAATTACCAAACTCTGAGCACTTTCTGTAGATCTTTTGATATTCCCTTGGGTAACTTCATATAATCTGGATTCTGCCATATCCAAAAGATCAAAAACATCTGTAGTCTCATCATAAGACTCTTCGATTATTTCATTTGATATTTTAATCAAACTTCTTTGAATATATTTTTGCAAAATTATACGAGCATGAAACTCGATATGTGCCGAAGAGGCTACCTTTTGAGTGAGTTGAATAAGATAAAATTCCCCTCCTGCTAATTCTAATTTTCCATCCTTCTTTAATTGACTCGAAACCGTTAATAAGTCGATTGGTTCAGAATTTTCGAATAGTTTAAAGACTGCTTCAAAAATATATTTATGCGATTCTTTATAGAATACTTCTGGATTTAGGATATCGATAATTTCATCAACTCCTTTCTTATCAATCATCATCGCTCCAAGCACAACTTCTTCTAAATCAACTGCTTGAGGAGGTATTTTTCCTTTTTCCAGCGATATAACGTTCCCCCGACCGTAATTAGATTGCTGAGTTTGCTGTACTTTTTCCATAACCACGAATGTAAAAAAATTGTAAAGAGATGGACCTTTTACAAAGGTAATGAATGTCCACCAGTCATCAACAATTGAACTGTTAATAACTTAATTATATTGTTAATAAACACAAAAAAATCCGAAGTCAAAAACTTCAGATTTTTTTGTCAAGTGATTTAATAGGGGTTAGCCTTTAAAGACTCCCATATTAGCATATTTATCCATACGCTTTTCTACCAATTCTTCTGGTGATAAGTTTTTCATCTCCTCTAAAGATGATATTATTTTATCGCGTACTGCCTTAAAAGTTTCTTCTCTATTGCTATGAGCTCCTCCAAGAGGCTCTCTAACTATTTCATCAACCACTTTCAGTTTTACACTATCTTTAGCGGTTAATTTTAAGGCTTCTGCTGCAATTTCTTTTTGTTCCCAGCTTCTCCACAATATAGAAGAACAGTTCTCTGGAGAAATAACAGAATACCAAGAATTTTCTAGCATCAATACTTTGTCTCCTACTCCAATTCCTAAAGCTCCTCCACTAGCACCTTCGCCAATAATTATAACAATAATAGGAACTTTGAGTCGTGTCATTTCCAAGATATTTCTTGCAATTGCTTCTCCTTGCCCTCTTTCTTCTGCTTCTAAACCAGGATATGCACCTGGAGTATCAATGAAGCTTACAACAGGAATACCAAATTTCTCTGCACTTTTCATCAAACGCAAAGCCTTTCTGTACCCTTCTGGATTTGCCATACCAAAGTTTCTATATTGTCTCGTTTTGGTATTAAATCCTTTTTGTTGACCAATAAACATAAAACTTTGATCGCCAATTTTACCTAAACCACCAATCATCGCTTTGTCGTCCTTTACAGTTCGATCACCATGTAGTTCCAAGAAGGAATCTCCACATATCGCATTGATATAATCTAGGGTATAAGGCCTAGAAGGGTGTCTGGACAACTGTACTCTTTGCCAAGCAGTAAGATTCTTGTAAATTTCCTTTTTAGTCTCATTTAACTTCTTTTCAATTTGCTTGCACGTATCAGTAACATCTACATCACTTTCTTCTCCAATAGCGCAGGCTTTTTGAAATTGTTCTTCGAGTTCTTTTATGGGGAGTTCAAATTCTAAATATTCCATATCAAGAATATATTTTGTTTTTTTAACTAGGGTTAGCAGACAAATATAAAACAATACTTCCTAAACTAGTATTAAGACTTTTGTATTTTTATTTTTTTTAGATTCTTAAAAATTCCATTTAGCACCACAGTCCCCAAAATTATTAGTGCTCCGTAGTAAAATCCTGGATTCATTTTTTCTGCATCACCAAAAATTAGATACGCTAGTACAATACCATAGACAGGCTCCAAATTAATGGTTAACATAACAGTATATGGACTTAAATACTTCATTACTTGCACCGAACCAATAAAGGCATATGCAGTACATACAGAAGCTAATATGATAAGATATATCCAATCTGAAGTAGATAGTTGAAAGAATGATCTAGAAAATCCTTCTCCTTCCGTTCCCAAAAAAGAAATAGCAAAAAGATAGATTGTTATAAATCCAACACCACTTAACAATTCATAAAACGAGATCATGGATGGTGAATATTGCTGCGCTATTTTTCCATTAATTAATGAAAATACTGACGATAAGAATGCAGAACAGATTGCATACATAATTCCAAGGACATAATCTCCTTCTACATTAAATATGATGTACAATCCGCAAATCACCATCAATCCAAAAACCACTTCATACCAGATCAACTTTCTCTTATAAAATATTGGTTCTAAAATTGAAGTAAAAAAGGCACCAGTAGATAATACTGCCAATGTAATGGAAACATTAGATGCTTTTATGGCTGCAAAAAATGTGATCCAATGTAATGCAATAATAACACCTGCAATACCTAAAACCATAAAGAGTTTTTTTGATATCTTAAGTGAAACTTTCCTGAAAAGAATAAATAGATAAATAAAACCTGAAGCCATTAACATTCTATACCAAACCAGCGGTAAAGCCTCAATGGTAATTAGTTCGCCCAGTATTGCGGTAAATCCCCAGACGAAAACAATAAAATGAAAATGTAAATAATTTTGAAGTTTAGCGTTTGGCATTATACAATAAATAGATTGCTAATATTCCGAAAGAAACGTTTGGAAACCACACTGCTACTAGAGGTGGAAAATCCGATTGATTTGCCAAGGTTCCAAGAACTTTATCAAAAAAGATAAACACAAAAGCTAATGAAATTCCTACCGCTAGATTTATTCCCATTCCTCCTCTTCTTTTCATAGAAGAAACTGCTACCCCAATGACAGTTAATATAAATGCCGAAACAGGAATACTCCATCTTTTGTAGGCCACTACTTTATATCTATTGATATCCGAAGAACCTCTTTTAGTCTCTTTTTCAATAAACTTACTTAACTCCATATAGTTAAGCGTTTCTGCCACATAAGTTACCGGTGTAAATTCATCTATATTAAAAGGTAACACAGTATCTTTTTTTCTCGCCTTTTCGATAATGTCTTCGTTCTCAAGAATAGTTCGTTTCACAAAATCCCTTAATTCATATATACTATCTTTCTCGATGTAAGTAATGGTTCTGGCAGAAATTTTTGTGACTAATTTATTACCATCAAAATATTCTAAAGTAAAATTGGTCGCTTTTTTCTTAAGAGGTTTAAAGTCATTAGCATACAAAAATATACTATCATTTAACTGTCGATATACATTTCGGGTTTCCTGAACTTTTTTACCTTTCTTTAAATAAGAATATTTGAATTCGTTAAATCCTTGACTCGCTTTTGGTGCTAAAAAAAGTCCCATCGCTAATGCTCCTAAACAAATGAGAATTGCTCCAATCATATATGGTCTAAGAAATCTCCAAAATGATACTCCAGAACTTAAAAAAGCAATAATTTCTGTTTTGTTAGCCAGTTTGGAAGTAAACCAGATTACTGATAAAAAAACGAATAAAGGAAATAAAAGGTTAGCGAAGTAAACGGTAAAATCAAGATAATAAGAAACCACCGCAGCGAATGGCACCTTATGCTCCAACATATTATCGATTTTCTCAGAAAGATCCACAATAATTCCAATAGGAATGAACAGTAGGATCATTGTAAAAAATGTTCCTAAATATCTTTTAAGTATGTACCAGTCTAATATTTTCAAACTACAATCTTTTATCCATTTGTTTTACCATCATATTTTTCCATGTATAAAAATCGCCAGCTAAGATATGTTTTCTAGCCTCACGAACCAACCATAAATAAAATCCTAAATTATGAATTGTAGCAATTTGCCTTCCTAACATTTCGTTTACCGTGAATAGGTGTCTTAAATATGCTTTGGAATATTCTGTATCTACATAGGTAATTCCCATTTCATCTATCGGAGAAAAATCATCTTCCCACTTTTTATTCTTAATATTTATGGTGCCATGCGCTGTAAACAACATTCCATTTCTTCCGTTTCGAGTTGGCATTACACAATCAAACATATCTATACCTAGTGCAATATTTTCTAAAATATTTATAGGAGTACCTACTCCCATTAAATATCTAGGCTTATCCTCTGGTAATATTTCTGTTACTACTTCTGTCATAGCATACATTTCTTCCGCTGGCTCTCCAACAGATAAACCTCCAATTGCATTTCCTTCAGCTCCAGCATTAGCGATATACTCGGCAGACTGTCTTCTTAGATCTTTATACGTACTTCCTTGCACGATAGGAAAAAAAGTCTGATCATATCCATATTTAACTGGAACTTTTTCCAGATGTTGCATACATCGATCTAACCACCTGTGTGTCATATGCATACTTCTTTTTGCATAATTGTAATCACAAGGATATGGAGTACATTCATCAAAAGCCATTATGATATCTGCCCCTATGGTTCGTTGAATTTCCATAACATTTTCGGGAGTAAAAACATGATAAGAACCATCAATATGTGATTTAAACTTTACCCCTTCTTCTTTAATTTTGCGATTCGCTGATAATGAATACACCTGATATCCTCCACTATCCGTCAGAATATTTCTATCCCAATTCATAAATTTATGCAGACCACCTGCTTTCTCAAGAATAGGTGTTTGTGGTCTTAAGTATAAATGATACGTGTTTCCTAAAATAATATCTGGATTGATATCATTTTTCAATTCTCGTTGATGCACTCCTTTTACTGTAGCTACGGTACCAACAGGCATAAAAATTGGAGTTTCAATTACTCCGTGATCTGTTGTTACTTTTCCTGCTCTTGCTTTGCTTTGTGGATCTGTTGATAATAGGTCGAATTGCATAATTTCTATTTCGTAGAGCGCAAAGATAACTAACTAAAACTACTTTGATAAAGTCTCATTTTCGAAAAGTTTTCGTTATTAACAATAGGATCTTAATTAAAAGCTGCATCCACATTTTGCTACAGTACTCAAAACCTGTATTTTTGCGCCTTAATCATAAAGCTAATCAGCATAGCAATGCCAAAAACACAACAATTAGAAGATTTTGTGACTCAGGTTCGTAGAGACATTTTACGACAAGTTCACAAAGTAAACTCAGGGCACCCAGGTGGTTCTTTGGGATGTACAGAATTCTTTGTAGCTCTTTACCAAGAAATTCTTGACAGAAAAGACGGTTTCGATATGGATGGAATAGGAGAAGATCTTTTTTTCTTATCAAACGGACATATTTCGCCTGTATATTACAGTGTATTAGCTCGCAGTGGATATTTTCCAGTAGAAGAGCTAAATACATTTAGATTAATCGATAGTAGGCTTCAAGGACATCCAACTACTCACGAAGGACTTCCAGGTATCCGAATTGCATCAGGATCTCTTGGTCAAGGAATGTCTGTAGCTATAGGTGCTGCACAAGCCAAAAAACTAAACAATGACGATCATATTGTCTATAGTCTTCATGGTGATGGTGAATTACAAGAAGGTCAAATTTGGGAAGCTGCCATGTATGCTGCTGGAAAAAAAGTAGACAATTTAGTTTCTACTATTGATTTAAATGGTCAGCAAATTGATGGATCTACTGATGATGTATTAGCCTTAGGAAGTCTTAAAGCTAAATTTGAGGCTTTTGGATGGGATGTTATGGAAATTAAAGAAGGAAATAATATCACAGCTGTAGTAGATGGCTTAAAAGAAGCAAAAAGTAGAACAGGCAAAGGTAAACCTGTTTGCGTACTAATGCATACTGTGATGGGTAATGGTGTTGATTTTATGATGCATACACATGCCTGGCATGGAAAAGCTCCAAATGATGAACAATTAGAAATTGGTTTAGCACAAAATCCTGAAACTTTAGGAGACTATTAAGATATAAGTGATTTTATACTGAATCACTCAAAAAAACTATTCATGAAAAAATATATAGATACAGGAAAAAAAGACACTCGATCAGGTTTTGGAGCGGGGCTTGAAGTACTTGGAAAAACAAATGAGAATGTTGTTGCATTGTGTGCAGATCTTATTGGTTCTCTAAAAATGGATGCATTTATAGCTAACAATCCGGATCGTTTTTTTCAGATTGGAATTGCAGAGGCTAATATGATGGGAATTGCTGCTGGATTAACTATAGGAGGAAAGATTCCTTTTACAGGAACATTTGCTAATTTTTCTACAGGTCGTGTATACGACCAAATAAGACAATCTATTGCTTATAGTGGAAAAAATGTAAAAATCTGTGCATCTCACGCAGGATTGACACTTGGAGAAGATGGTGCTACACATCAGATTTTGGAAGATATAGGTTTAATGAAAATGCTACCAGGAATGGTAGTAATTAATCCATGTGATTATAACCAAACTAAAGCCGCTACCATAGCGATTGCAGAATATGAAGGACCTGTATACTTACGTTTTGGAAGACCAAAAGTTGCTAATTTCACTCCAGAAGATCAAAAATTTGAAATAGGAAAAGCAGTACACTTACAAGAAGGTAATGACGTTACGATAGTTGCTACTGGTCATTTAGTATGGGAATCTTTGTTAGCAGCCGAAACATTAGAAGCAAAAGGAATCAGTGTGGAAGTAATTAATATCCATACCATTAAACCTCTTGATGACGCAGCGATATTAAATTCTGTAAAAAAGACAGGTTGTATTGTAACTGCAGAAGAGCACAACTACCTTGGCGGACTTGGAGAAAGTGTTTCTAGAGTACTAGCTCAGAATTATCCAGTTCCTCAGGAGTTTATTGCTACTAACGACACCTTTGGAGAAAGTGGTACTCCTGATCAACTAATGGCTAAGTATGGATTAAATGCAGAAGCTATTGTAAATGCAGTTGAAAAAGTAATTAAAAGAAAATAGAGAATATATTTTCTTCCATAATTCATAATAAAAAGCCTTCCATCAAAAATGGAAGGCTTTTTGATTACTATTAAGAATAATACGTTTCTATTTTCGTTATACTAGAAACACTGACCGCAACCAAAAAAATAGTTAGTTATTTATTCATCTTTTAAAACTCATTTAAAATGAAAAATGTATTAGTGTTATTAATTCTTTTTAGTTCATTTACAATTATTGGTCAGGACAAAGGATTAAATTTTGGGGTAAAAGCAGGTCTCAACTACGGAGATAACGGTAAGATTGAATTCACAGATCTTACCAATGCAGGGGATAATTTACTTTCCGAAAACGCAGATGATCGTGTTGGTTATCATATCGGTGTATTTCTAAGAGGCGATATTACCGATAATTTTTACCTAAAACCAGAGCTACAGTATACACAAAACAATAGCTCGTATTCGTTTAACAATCGCGAACTAGATTATGATCTAAAAAAATTAGATTTACCCATTCTAGCTGGAGTATATCTATTAGGCCCATTACATGTTTTTGGTGGTCCTTCTTTGCAATATATCATAGACAACAACCTCGAAGATGTTCGTTTAAGCAATGTTAAGAATGAATTTACGGTAGGTGTTCAATTTGGAGTAGGTTTACAAATAAGACGCCTTAATATTGATCTTAGATACGAAAGAGGTATTTCTGAAAATCAAGCGCAATCTATTGATGAAAATACTGGGCAAACCATTAGAGTAGACTCTAGACCTAATCAATTTATACTTAGTTTGGCATTAGATCTTTAATTAATTAAAAAACGAAATAAGAATAAAAAAACTCCGGTTAGTACCGGAGTTTTTTTATTTAATCTTCTCTTGAAGCTGTATCATCTGTATCTAGATAGTTTGGAATTCCATCTCCATCAGTATCATCATTCGTTGGATCTCCATCTCCTATATCATTTGTCGGATCTCCATCTCCATCTCTATCCACAGTTAAGTCTGTATCAGGCTCCAAATCTTCGTCGATAGTTAAAGTACCATCACCGTCGTCATCTGGATCTAAATAGTTAGGAAACCCATTACTATCTGTATCATCATCCGTATCAAACACCAATCTGTCTCCATCCAAATCTTCTAAATAAGAGGGAACACCGTCATTATCATGGTCTGCTTCAACACTTCCGTATAACTGCACATGAAAGATAAGTGGTGCGTATTGCGGTATTCCATTTTGAGGTTCAGCAAAATATGCTAACCCAGAGGGCATGATAACCGTAAAATTACCGAAATCCATGCCATAACTAACTGTTCCATCGCTATTTTCTGTAAAACCAGAAGCACCTTTAAAATCAGTAATCGCCTCTCTAAAACCATCAACCACTGAAACTAGATCAAACCATAAGGGATTTACAGCACTATCAAAAACTCTTCTGTTCGGATTGTTATTATCCACAGGATCATTGGCATCTATTACACCATCACCATCAGAGTCTGGTTCACCTGGATTATTATCAACATCACTATCGTCTGCAATTCCATCTCCATCGCTATCTGTCTTCGTTTCGGTTTCATCTACCATGTCTGGTTCTCCATCTCCATCTGCATCTACATCTCCATCATTTGGAATACCATCTCCATCATCATCTTCATAGTCGTAAAACACCTCTCCTCGATAGGTCACAAAAGTGGAATCCGCAAATCTAGTTTGTCTTTGTTCAGCATTTCCAGCATTATGACTCATGATATACAATGTATAATCAACATCATTTCTAGTGACAGTTTTGGTTTGCAACAGTCCTGAATCCCATATGGAGGTTTCAGCACTATTCGCTCCTGCTATCGTATCAAACTGAATAACCTGGTAATCTGGATTAAACTCATTATCTACAAATCTAAAAAAGTGGGTTTTTAAATAATCTTCGATAATTGGTGCCTCATCTGCTTCCTGTTCTGCTTCATCCCTTGGTGGTACTGCAATAATACCATCATCATCGTCATTATTACATGCATATAAAGCTGCCATAACAACACCTATGGCTAGAATATATCTTTTTATACTCATCTGATTGCTTTTTTGAAGGCGCAAGATACAATTTTCTTGTACTTTTGCTCAACTATTATTAGAGATAAACGCATTTTTTAATCATTTTTTATGCGAGTTGATAAATATTTATGGTGTATCAGGTATTATAAGACACGTAGCATAGCTACAAAAGCTTGTAAAGAAGGAAAAGTTCGTGTAAATGGAGATCTTATAAAACCATCTAGAGAAATATATCCTACAGATAAAATTACTGTCCGCAAGAACCAAGTAAATTATGAACTTATCGTTTTAGACACACCAAAAAGCCGACTAGGTGCTAAACTAGTCGACATATATCGTAAAGACGTTACTCCAGAAGAAGCGTTGCAAAAATTAGACCTTTTAAACTATTCTAAAGATTATTATCGCAAAAAGGGAATGGGTAGACCTACTAAGAAAGATCGAAGAGATATTGATGATTGGTTTGAAGGACCATCAGATAACGATAGCGAAGAATGAAATTAGACGCAGCTTTTTGGACTCAGAAATATGAACAAAATCAGACTGGATGGGATATAGGCTACGTCTCTACTCCTATCGCAACATATGCTGACCAGTTAAAAAACAAAGATTTAAAAATACTAATTCCAGGATGTGGAAATGCCTATGAAGCCATTTACTTGCACTCCAAAGGTTTCAAAAATGTATATATAGTAGATTTTGTAAAAGAAACATTAAATCAATTTCAAAGAAACAATCCCACCTTTCCTAAAAAACATATCATACACAATGATTTTTTTGAGATTGAAGGTAAATTCGATCTGATTATAGAACAAACATTTTTCTGTGCGTTAGTGCCCAAACAAAGAAGAGAATACGTTTCTAAAATGAGGTCATTACTAAAAAACAAGGGGGAATTGGTGGGAGTTTTATTTAATCGTGTTTTTGAACAATCTGGTCCTCCTTTTGGCGGAACCAAGCAAGAATACACTTCTTTGTTTTCTTCACAATTCAAAATTACAACCCTAGAAAATTGTTATAATTCTATTCTTCCTAGAAAGGGTAGCGAACTGTTTTTTATATTTGAAGTCTAATTAGGCAAAATAATAGAATATATCCTTATGCAAACCAAAAACAATATTATCCTAACTCACGAACAAATTCAGCATAAGATAAAGCGAATCGCTTATCAAATTTATGAGACTAATGTTAGTGAAAAAGAAATTGTAATTGCTGGGATAGCAGAGAACGGCTATATTTTTGCACAACGATTAAAGTCTCTGTTGGAAGAAATCTCTGATATCCACGTAGTACTATGTAAGGTTACTATGGATAAATCAGCTCCTCAAAATACAGTAGAGACTTCACTTTCTCCTTCTGAATATACAAACAAAGCGTTAGTTCTGGCAGATGATGTTCTTAATTCTGGTACAGCTTTGGTCTATGGAGTAAAACATTTTTTAGATGTTCCACTAACCAGATTTAAAACAGCAGTCTTGGTAAATAGAAACCATAAAAAGTATCCAATTAAAGCTGACTTTAAAGGAATTTCTTTATCTACATCATTGAATGAACACGTTAATGTTACTTTTGGAGACAATGATATAGCAACCTTAGAATAATGTTGACTCTATCTCTTCTGCTATTTGATCAACCATTTTCGCATCTGTAGAAACTATATGAGCTGCCTGATTATAATAAAACGAACGTTCAAACAGATGTTTTCTAATAAAATCCTTTAGATCCTCTTTTGTAGCTATATGTGCTATTAAAGGTCTCTTCTCTTTTTCTGTAAATAAACGATCTACTAATTCTTCTAGCGAAGTCTTCAAATAGACACTTTTATTCTGATCATTGCCTTTTAGAAGCTCCATATTACCAGCAAAACAAGGAGTACCTCCTCCAAGCGAAATAATATGATTTGTGTGCGTTTCTAATAGCTTTTTTAAATACTGATGCTCTCTTTTTCTAAAATAAATCTCTCCATGATCCGCAAAAATCTGAGTAATCGTTTTATTTTCCTGATCCTCTATATAATCATCCAAATCAATACTATTTATTTTTAATTGATCAGCTAAAGCTTTGGCAATAGATGATTTACCGCATCCCATATATCCTAATAAGACGATATTCATGAACAAAATTTTAGGTTATTTACGCCTTTAAAAAAGGGCATTTAAAATAAAATGTAAATTTATATTAAATTCTTCTTGAAAAATAAATTAATGATAGTATATTTGCACCCGCATTCAGGAAAAGAATGTAATGACCGGGTAGCTCAGTTGGTAGAGCATCTCCCTTTTAAGGAGAGGGTCCTGGGTTCGAGCCCCAGCCCGGTCACAAGAAAGATTAGATCATTTCTTTTATAAATAATTCTAATCTTAAGTTCTTAAAAAAATAATGATATTACCGTATCAATGACCGGGTAGCTCAGTTGGTAGAGCATCTCCCTTTTAAGGAGAGGGTCCTGGGTTCGAGCCCCAGCCCGGTCACTAAAAAGTATTGCAATCTCTTGTGATACTTTTTTAGTTTTATACTATATTGTGATCTATAATGCCCAGGTGCTGGAATTGGTAGACAGGCATGGTTGAGGGCCATGTGTCCATTAGGGCGTGCGGGTTCGACTCCCGCTCTGGGCACTTTTTTTCTTCCGAAATAGAACACTAACACATTCCCTTGATTTACTATCCCAACTTTTTTATCTAAAAAAATTAGCGAAACTGATTTAAATCCGAGCACTCGTAACAAACAGTAATTTAAATTACTTCAATAACCTACCCTAAACATAAATATTACTATAAACATAGTTTTATTACTAAATTTATAGTTTTATTACTAAAAATATAGTTATATTTGCTCTATGAAGGATTTAACAAAAGCAGAAGAACAGGTTATGAAATACCTTTGGAAACTAGAAAAAGCTTTCCTAAAAGATATCGTAGAACAATTTCCAGAACCAAAACCAGCTTATACCACAATATCTACCGTAATAAGAACTCTGGTTACTAAAAAATTCATCAGCTTTAACGTATACGGAAGAATTAAAGAATATTATCCTCTCATAAGTAAGGAGCAATATTTTAAAAGCCACTTTAAGGGAGTGGTAAAGAATTTTTTTAGTGGTTCTGTAAGTAAATTTGCTTTGTTTTTCACAAAAGATGAGGACCTAAATGTTTCAGAATTAGAGGAAATGAAACAAATGATAGAAGACAAAATTGAACTATTAAAAAAGCAAAATGACTAGCCTTATCATCTATCTTATACAGTCAAGTTTTTGTTTTACGGTATTGCATATTTCTTATCACTTATTTTTTAGAAAGCTAACATTCCATAATATTAATAGAATCATACTGCTATCTATTATTCCGTTATCATTAGGTATTCCTTTACTAAGTCATATACATTTTGAAACTATTCCAGAAGCAATCATCATACCGCATTTAGAAGAATATGTGTCTTTCGAACATATCATCCTAGAAGAAAATTATGAAAAAAACACTTTTACGCTCCAAAACAGTAGTATCCTATTGGTCTTAACTACCTTATATCTCTTTGGAGCTGTTTTTTGTGTCTTAAAATTATTATTATCCATAATTAAACTATTTCAACTAAAACAAAAGTCTAAAACACTTTTACATAAAAACTACTCAATAATTCTTACTAACGCTTCACACATATTCTCCAGTTTCAAATGGATTTTTATCCCTAAAGATCAAATTCAAACTATCGAAACACCAGTTCTTGAACATGAAAAAGCTCATATCATGCTGTACCATACATTTGATTTAATACTTACGGAACTATATCTAGCCATATTTTGGTTCAACCCTTTTACTTATGTATTCAGAAAAACATTACAATCCGTTCACGAATTTCAGGCAGACAAATATGTGGTAGGTAATCAAGTAAAAAAATCCGAATACCTAGAATTATTAATCAAAAATTTAGGAAGTACACGCAATTCAAAATTACACAGTTATTTTAATCATTCATTAATCAAAAAACGAATAGACATGATCACAAAAACCAATTCCAATCCAAAAAAAATCATCCGATACATTTTACTTACGCCTGTTTTATTTATACTGCTAACAGCTTTTATAAAACCAGAATTAGACACAACGAATGTATTAGAACAAATTATCACAGAAGAGATAATTGTAGAAATACCTCCTTCCATCTTTCCCGTTAAAAACGGATCCAAAGATCATATTACGGCCGTTTATGGTAAAAAGTTTGATCATCCACAACGGAAGAAAAACAAGATCCACAAAGGGATTGACATTAGAGCAAAAATCGGAACACCCATTGTGGCTACAGCAAATGGAACAGTAAAAGTTGCGAAGAAAGAAGAGAATTGGGGTAATTTGATAGTAATTTCACATTCCGACGGTTTCGAAACCTGGTATGCACACCTAGATAGTTTTGATGTAAAAGAAAATCAGCAAGTACGTGTTGGAGACATTATAGGAAAAAGTGGTAACACTGGACTATCTACAGGACCTCATCTTCATTACGAAGTACGTCATCACGGAAAAAATGTAGACCCAATGGATTACATAGAAAAGTAATTAAAAGCGTTGATCCGGCAAAAGTAAAAACTCTTGCCGGATTTATTTTAAAAAAGGTTAAATACAAAATTATGAATCTATAACCTGCGAAATAATCATTAAGACCATTATACTTAAATCTTTAAAAAAAACTGTTTTACAAACAATTAGACATTATTTTTTTTTAAAAACAGTCCTCGATAATAATAATTTTGCTGATATATTTTTTTCAGTAACCTATTGCGAATAATGCATTTCATATCTTTTTTTAACAATAATCGTTAATAATTTAACAAGGACAATTTACAAAGTAGCTAGATTTTTGTTTAAATTTGTTTAACTATTTTGATGAAAAGGTGAACAACATAAAGCAAAATTTTAGTATTAAAGATCTGGAAAATTTATGCGGAGTAAAAGCGCATACCATAAGAATATGGGAAAAAAGATACAACTTATTATCTCCAGACCGAACTGAGACTAACATTCGTACATATAGTTTAAAAAGCTTACAGAAACTTCTTAATGTTACATATTTAGTAAACAGCGGATATAAAATATCTCGAGTTTCTAAATTAAATAATGAAGAGATTGATGAATATGTGAGACGCATAGTTTCTGATACTAGCACTAAAAATCAAGCCATCAACTCTCTTAAAATAGCGATGCTTAATTATGATTTACAGTTGTTTTTAGGTACGTATGAACAATTATCGGAGAAAAGAACTTTCCGTCAAATATTTACAGATGTTTTCATACCGTTATTGACGGAAATAGGTTTGTTATGGCAAACAAATACTATCAGTCCATCTCATGAGCATTTCATTACTAATTTGATAAAACAGAAACTACTTATCAATATTGAGAAATTACAATATTCTAAAGCTACTCAAACTGATAAAGCATTTATATTGTTTTTACCAGAAAATGAAATTCATGAATTAGGTTTATTGTATATCAATTATGAAATTCTACTTAAGGGATATAAAGCTATCTACTTGGGACCAAGTATTCCTTTAGATAGTCTACCTAACATGCTAACTTTTCACGAAAATACCACATTTCTCTCCTATTTTACTGTAAGACCAGAGAAAGATAAAATTGAAGATTACGTTAAAAAATTCAATGAAGTGGTTTGCACAAAAAGAGAAAGTGAATTTTGGATGTTAGGTAAACAAACCATGCACATATCGAAAACTAGTGCTCCCAACCATCGTTATTTTTCATCCATAAACGATTTAATTAAAGAATTATAATCTACCAAATAAACCAACCAATATGACGCCAAAAGTAGTAATAATAGGCTCTGGCTTTTCCTCTCTTTCCGCATCTTGCTATTTGGCACAATTGGGATATGAAGTTTCTATTTATGAAAAAAATGATACTGTTGGTGGTAGAGCACGTCAATTAAAAAAAGAAGGTTTTACATTCGATATAGGCCCTTCTTGGTATTGGATGCCCGATGTTTTTGAAAAATTTTTTAATGATTTTAATACTTCAGCATCCGATTTTTACAAATTGGATAAACTAGATCCAGCATATCAGGTGTTTTTTGAAGATGGAAAAAGTATTTCTATAGAAGATACTCTTGATAAAATATACGCAGCTTTCGAAAAAGAAGAAAAAGGAAGTGCAGCGAAGCTGAAAAAATTTATTGATGCAGCCAGAAGCAATTATGATATTGCGATAAAAAACTTGGTATATCGACCTGGTGTTTCACCAATAGAATTAGTAACCAAAGAAACAATTAAGAAAGTAGGTCAGTTTTTTAGTACTATTTCTAAGGAAGTAAGAAAAGAATTTACTAATAAGAAACTAATTCAAATTTTAGAATTTCCAGTTTTATTTCTAGGTGCAAAACCTAGTGACACTCCTGCTTTTTATAGTTTTATGAACTATGCTGATTTTGGATTAGGAACTTGGCATCCAAAAGGCGGAATGTACCAGGTTATATTGGGAATGAAAAAACTAGCCGAATCACTAGGTGTTACTATTCATACAAACACTCCAGTAAGCAAAATATTAGTAGAAAATGGTAAGACTACTGGTGTAGTTGTTAATGCTTCGACCATCGAAGCAGATATAGTTCTATGTGGAGCAGATTACCATCATGGAGAAACACTTCTTGATGAAAAATATAGACAGTATTCAGAAAAGTACTGGGAGCGAAAGACTTTTGCACCTTCTTCTCTACTCTTTTATGTAGGGTTTGACAAAAAACTAAATAATATCGAGCATCATAATTTGTTTTTTGATACTGATTTTGATGTTCATGCCAAAGATATTTATGATGATCCTAAATGGCCAGAAAACCCGTTATTTTATGCGAACTTCACTTCGGTATCTGACAGTGGTACAGCTCCAGAAGGAATGGAAAATGGTTTTTTCTTAATTCCATTAGCACCAGGAATAGAAGATACGGAAGCTTTAAGAGAAAAATACTTTAATAAAATTATAACACGTTTTGAAAATTTAACGAAACAAAGTGTTCAAAATAATATTATCTTTAAAGAGTCCTTTTGTGTAAAGGACTTTATAAAAGAATATAACTCATACAAAGGAAATGCTTATGGTATGGCAAACACCCTATTGCAGACCGCATTTCTTAGACCTAAGTTGAAAAGTAAAAAAGTTCAGAATTTATTTTTTACAGGACAACTAACTGTTCCCGGACCAGGAGTACCGCCATCACTAATTTCTGGTAAACTAGTAGCAGGATTGATAGAATCACAATGTAAAGTTTCCAGACAACCCAAATTACAGGTTGTATGATAACCACATTTCGCACTTCATCTTATCATTATGAATAGACCTAACATTAATTTTTTCTTATCTAAAAATTAAACTAAAACTACCTTCTATGAAAGCTTTATTTGACTCCGTTTCTTACAGTTGCAGTAAGCTAGTTACGAACTCTTACAGCACATCTTTCTCTTTAGCTTCTAAAATGTTATCAGACTCCATCCGACAGGATATCTATAACATCTATGGCTTTGTAAGATTTGCCGATGAAATTGTAGATAGTTTTCATGATTATGATAAAGAGACTTTATTTAACGATTTTGAAAAGGAAATGTATAAAGCTATCCAAAACAAAATAAGCTTAAATCCTATTCTTAATTCATTCCAGAAAACTGTTCACGAATACAATATCGAACCGGAATTATATGAAGCCTTTATGAAGAGTATGCGTTTAGACTTACATAAAACAGATTATTTAACAACTTCTGAGTACGAAGAATATATTTACGGTTCTGCCGATGTAGTTGGACTTATGTGCTTAAAAGTTTTCGTAAAAGGAGATCAACAAAAATACGATGAACTTAAAAAAAGTGCGATGCACCTAGGTTCAGCCTTCCAGAAAGTAAACTTTTTAAGAGACTTAAAAGCAGATTTTGAAGAATTAAGTCGTACATACTTCCCAAACACAGATTTAACAAGATTAGATGAAATTTCGAAATCCAGAATCATCGAAGAAATCCAAGAAGACTTTGACAAAGGTTTTGAAGGTATTATGAAATTACCTGTAGAGGCCAAATTTGGTGTATACACAGCTTACATCTACTATAAAAAACTACTAAACAAATTAGAATCTACTCCATCGGTAGAAATAAAAAATACTCGAATAAGAGTTCCTAATTATCAAAAATTTGGATTATTAGCTAAATCTTACTTTGATTATAGAATGAACCTAATTTAATAGTATTTTTGATCAAACCTATTTATAATTTGTAATGAATATTCTAATCTGGATATTAATTTTTGTTAGTACGTTTTGCGCAATGGAATTTATGGCCTGGTTTACTCATAAATACGTTATGCATGGATTTTTATGGTCCCTACACAAAGATCACCACCATAAAGATCATAATAGCTGGTGGGAACGTAATGATTTGTTCTTTGTTTTTTATGCTGTTATTAGCATGTCATGTATTATGTTGCACGATCCAGTTACTTTTTGGATGGGAAAACCCATTGGTTTTGGTATTTTAGCCTATGGTATTGCATATTTTTTCGTACACGATATTTTTATTCATCAACGATTCAAAATGTTTCGTAATGCTAACCATTGGTACGCGAGAGGCGTACGAAGAGCCCATAAAATACATCACAAGCACTTAGGAAAAGACAAAGGAGAATGCTTTGGAATGTTATTTGTGCCTTTTAAATATTTTAAAAAATAATTATTCCGATAAAAGTTGATCAATCGTTGCTCTAACTTTTTCAGTATTCCAATCTGCAGCCCCAACCTTGTGAATAATAATATTTCCCTTTTTATCAATAAGGTATGTCCCTGGTATTGGCTTATGCACAAAAGGCTCTGGATGCGCGGATAACGATCGGTAAATCGGATAATTATAATCCTTATCACTCATAAATTTATTCAGTTCGGGATCATCATCTTCGGTAAGAAAAACAAAAACCACTTTATCTTTATAATCGTTATATAGCTTTTGAAGAGAAGGCATCTCTGCGATACAAGGAGGACACCATGTTGCCCAGTAATTTAATAATATCACTTTTCCTTCTGCACTATTAAAGTTCATAGATTGAGTATTTACACCATGTAATTTCCAATCAAAAGATGCTACTTGTGCGCGATCCTCTACCGCAACTAAACTAGGACTAAAAGAAAATATTCTGGTAAGAAAAATTTGCATCATTCCTCTCGTATTAGGAATAAAAAACAGTAATAATATGACTACAAAAATTAAGTTGGATATTTTCTTTTTATCAAATTTCATAAGATATAATGTGTGCTATTTTTTAGGATTGGTCTTAGATAAACCGTTTCCTTACAAAAGTATATAAATTAATAAAGCGCAGCCAGAGACCGCGCTTTAAAACTAACAAAAAAACAACAATGAACTATTGTGTTACGCTTCTTAAGAGAAGAGATGCAACGTTAAGTTCACATTATCTTCGATACTGTATTTTTCTTTTTCTGAATACCTTTAGTTTCTCGTTACCGTTATTGAGTTTGATAAATCAAAGTCTCCCATAACGTTAGCTGCATTCATTCCCATCTCTAATCCAGTTACTGTTCCATTATATCTTGCGTACCAGATTAAACATACTCCAACTCCTGCTGCATCAAAATCTACTCCTTCTACTTGTGCTAATGTTGATGGGAGTCCTAATATATTTCCTTGATCATCTGTGATAATCCAAGTGCTATTATCTCCAAAAGCATTCGTATCATCTAATGTAATTCCAGATACTGTATCTGGCATTCCATCCACAGTAAATGTGTAAGGTCCTCCTGAAATAGATCCCGCATTGACTACCTGATTACGTACTACTGTGATCGCATTAGAAAGATCAAAATCACCCATAACATCATTGGCATTCATTCCCATTTCTAATCCCGTTACTGTGCCATTATATCTCGCGTACCAAATCAAACAAGTACCAGCTCCTGCTTCATCAAAATCTACTCCTTCTACCGCCATTAATGTTGGTGGTAATCCTAAAATATTTCCTTGATCATCAGTAATAATCCATGTACTATTGTCACCGAAAGCATTAGA
Source organism: uncultured Aquimarina sp. (assembly GCF_947492115.1). Lineage (NCBI taxonomy): Bacteria > Pseudomonadati > Bacteroidota > Flavobacteriia > Flavobacteriales > Flavobacteriaceae > Aquimarina > uncultured Aquimarina sp. The sequence continues at coordinate 280,000 of NZ_CANLMM010000004.1, read as the reverse complement.
AGCATCTAGAGTAATTCCAGAGACCATATCTGGTTCTCCGTCCACATCAAATTCATATGGACCACCAGAAAGCGTTCCTGCATTTACTACTTGGTTACGAACTACGGTAATCGCATTAGAAAGATCAAAATCTCCTGTTACGTCATTAGCATTCATTCCCATTTCTAATCCTGTTACTGTACCATTATATCTTGCATACCAAATTAAACAAGTACCAGCTCCTGCTTCGTCGAAATCCACTCCTTCTACTGCCATTAATGTTGGTGGTAATCCTAAAATATTTCCTTGGTCATCTGTAATAATCCAAGTACTATTATCTCCAAAAGCATTAGAATCATCTAAGGTAATTCCGGATACCATATCTGGTTCTCCATCTACATCAAATTCGTAAGGTCCTCCAGAAAGTGTTCCTGCATTTACCACCTGGTTACGAACAACTGTGATCGCATTAGAGAGGTCAAAATCACCTGTTACATCGTTAGCATTCATCCCCATTTCTAATCCAGAGATATCTCCTTCATATCTCGCATACCAGATCAAGCAAGTTCCAGCTCCTGCACCATCAAAATCTACTCCTTCTACAGCAGTTAATGTTGGTGGTAACCCAAGAATATTTCCAAGATCATCCGTAATAATCCAAGTACTTCCTGATCCGAAAGCATTAGTGTCATCTAAAGTTATTCCAGATACCATATCCGCTTCTCCATCCACGTCAAATTCAAATGGACCACCTTCTATAGATCCAGCGTTTGCTACTTGATTACGAATTACGGTAATAGAGTTTGAAAGATCAAAATCTCCAGTAACGTCATTGGCATTCATTCCCATCTCTAATCCAGAGATTTCGCCATTGTACCTAGCATACCATATCAAACATGTTCCAGCACCAGCACTATCAAAATTCACTCCTTCTACAGCTGTTAATGTAGGCGGTAAACCTAGAATAAGTCCTTGATCATCTGTAACGATCCAAGTACTTCCTGTTCCAAAGGCGTTTGTATCATCTAAGGTGATTCCGGATACCATATCTGGTTCTCCATCTACATCAAATTCAAACGGTCCCCCAGAAATTTCTCCAGCGTTTGCTACTTGTATAGTGTCATCATCCTCATTACAGGAAACTGCGATCAATCCAACCGCTAGCATACCTATTATCAGTTTTTTAAACATTGCTTTTGTTTTATAATTATTATTACTGTAAAAGTAAATTCATAAAACATTTTAAAATGTTAGGTAGCTAACATTAAGCAACAATTTTTAAACGGATTTCCTTTCTATTAAAATCAATTCTATTAGATTCTTTTAATTCATTCATAAGAATGTTTAAAGTGGGCCTAGAAGTACCTATAAGATTAGCTATATCTCTTTGTGTATAAGGATGATGAATAACAGTATCTCCTGTATCAGGACAACAATAACCAAAATCTTCCTTAAGCTCATTTAAGAACTCTAATAACCTTGTTTTGGTATCCTTAAATAGAAGAAGCTGCAAACGTCTTTCTAAACGTTTAAATCGCAATCCGATAAACTTATATATTTTCAAACTAAATGTTTGATTGTCTCGCATTAAATCATGCATTGTTTGCACACCAATAGGACAAATAGAAGTAGTATTATCTATGGATTGAGCAAATTCTGTTCTTCGATCTTCTCCTAAAATAGCTTTTTCCCCAAAAAGCTCTCCTCGAGTCAAAATTGCTTTTACGACTTCATTTCCATCTTCGGAGTAGTATCCGATTTTTACTTTCCCTTTTTCAATTAGATACACTTTGTTAGCAGAGTCTTCTTCAAAATAGATATAATCACTTTTTTTGTAGGCGTCGAAATCGTGATCTTTCTTGTAATTTTTAAATTTATGAGGACATAATACCTTAAAGAGATTGGCATCCTCAAAAAACCAAATTGCACTCATGATGTTGTGTTTTTATAAGTTAGTTACGTATCAAAGCATTGATATTAAAATAGACGTCGTAATCCAAAATCAATCCTTACAAAAAATTAACAAAATATATCGTGCTAAAACTGTCTGTTCTCCTTATTAATATAACAGCTCTTTGGAATAAAACCCTAAACTTATCCATAAAAAACTCCCAATATATTTTTTGGGAGTTTATTAGTTGAAATCTATTTTTACTGCTTTATTCGCTCTCTTATCGTAGAAAGGTTATCATCCATAATCAACTTACCATCTTTAAAAACAGTTTTTAGTAATCCTTGTTTTTCCTCTTCTAAAGAACATTGATCTTTTAGATGAATTCGACCTTCAGACTCATACAACTGCACCAAGCCTTTTGCAGATTTTTTAGTACCGTCATCAGTAATAGGGTCTTTAAAAATTTCTCTTCCCTCTCCGTTTACTTCTACGTAGGTTGCTTTCATGGCAAAACCAAAAGTATCTCTAGTATTATATTGATACGTAAAACTTCCAATTCCGAGAACTACATTAGTAGAAGCAAACCCTTTTTCTTTAAGACGTTCACAAATCTGGGTAGCCCTATCTATTGTAATACTATCTCCATAAATCGCTCCTATTTTAGGATTCAATACCTTATACCCTTGTGCATTAATGGTACCTCCAAACTCATCCCATAGCAACTCGACAACTCCTTTTGCAACAACTTCATTTTCATGTTCACATCCGCAAATAATATCTACAGGATCTCCAGAATCAGGACGAATAACTAGTTTACCATCTCGATTTAATATCTCGTCTTTTAGCTCAGGTAGATATTCTGTGAGAACTTTCCATAAATCCCAGGTATCTGAAACTACTGATAATATTCCTGTAGGATATGTTTTTAAAAGTCTTCTAAAAGTTCCGATTTCATCGTCTTTACTTCCAGCGCACATTACACTATGTTCAGTTGCATTTACACTACCTATAACTAATTCTTTTGTTACATCTGTATTGTAATATAATTCATAAGCTTTAGCGACTGGTAAGGTATCACTTCCTGAAAAGGAAAGAGCATGCCCCATCCCACTGATAATAGCAGATTCAGTACCAGACATTCCACGCATTGAAAAATCGTGTCCTTGCCACGTTATAAACTCTAAATTTTCTTTATCGGTTTCTGTAGCATACTTGCTAAGAATCTTTTGATATTGCTTTGCTATAGTCGCAGACGTACAAGGTTGCCAAATAATGCTAGAAAGTAATGTTTCCAAATAATTCGTTAACCAAAAAAATTCAGGTTTGGTATTTACCAAGGTGAACATAGGAACGCGAATTGGTACTTCAGTACCTTCTGGCAATGCTTTTATTTCTATTGGTAAATATCCTAAATCGTGAAGCTCACCGATGTGCGAAACATCGTAGTCAACACCTAAATAATTATCTACATATTTTTTATATTCTGAAACAACATCTTCCTTAGGTAAATCGAAAAAATTCTCATTAAATCGTTTAATAAGATATTCTTTTATAAAATATTGTAGTCCGAAAAAAACGACATGATCAATCCCTTCAATTCTACTTTTTCTTGGAGTCCAATTAGAATACACTAAAGTAGTTCCTGCTGGATATTGTTCTTTGTGACCTAATTTATAACCGTCTGTCAATAATAGTGGATTCATATTTTATTTATTTTGCGTTAATTATACGCAAATATAGTTTTTAATTTTAAAACACCGAAATATTTAGTGATATTTTTATAAATATCAAGTGACAAATCATGTAGTTAACGATTATTTTCTAAATACGTTTTGAATATATGTTGAAAATCAAGTAAGCTTACTTTTTTATGCTCTAATATATCACCCTTTCCGTATTTTTCGTAATACATATCTCCTTTATTCTCAAAAAATCGAATTCCCTTTATAACTTCAGCGTTTTCATCAGTATGTATATAACCTTTGTATATTTCAGGTTCTTCTGGCCTTACTTCTTCCTTCGACATTTGAACAACATATAAGTCTATAAAATCTTCAAAAAATGTTTCTATATTCTTTGTACGAAACATGTCAGGATTACTAAAATACATACTATTTATATCCATTAGATTCATCCCATTTCCTATCTTTTCAAATTCTTTATAGCCGTAACCATAGGTATTCCCTTCCTGATCGTATATAAAAAATGTAGTATCAGAAAGCAGTTTTTGTGGTTCTCCGATGACAAAATAATATAATCCTATTGTTTCTTGGTTTAGTTCTTGTTTGGTTATCCAGGTATTATCTTCTCTGTATAGCTGTAGTTCCAGATTTTCTCCTGACATTTCCATAGTTGGTGACTTTATATATATCCGATTATCATCTAAAATGATATGAATTCTTTGATAAAAGTGCATTGCAAAAACATCCACAAATAAAGCAATGGTTTTAGCATTTTTTATTTTTCTTGTCAATAAACCTGACTTTATTTCTTCATAACGATACCCATCAACTATTTTTTCATTTTCATAGGTTGATTTTATATTTAGTTTTGGTTTATACCGATTTTTAAGATACATATTGTATGCTTCCTCAGTCATTTCTTCAGTAGCTTCCATTTCTTCAGATTCCTCATTTAATGCCATTTGATAAATATCTAATGAATATTGAAATTTGGGTTTTCCTTTTTCGTAATAATCCACCCTTGGAAACTCTGAATCTCCTTTGGAAAAATATCCTTCGTACGGTATTCCATCCTTGTAAATACCTTTATACTTATCCTGAGGTTTATCAACGATTATAAAGGAATCATATTCTATGAAATCTTCCATATGTTGTGCATTTATACTATTAGATATAATAATACTTAGAAACCATACCAAAGTACCCTTTATAGCCTTTTTATCTGCGGTATTTACTAAGCCCTTCATGATTATCATATATTCTATTTTTTTGAAAGGATAAAAGTCTTTATTATTTTAATTTAGAACTACCCTGTTTTCAGTTAAACTTATATTTTTCATAAGCTAATAACCACAAGAAGTGACTACTAAATATATTTTGAAACTATGTTAACTTTTTTACAACCGCCCTACTTTTGAAGAATTTCTTACACTTATTGGTCAACCATTAATTTCGTGTTAAAAAAGTTAATTTAGACTTAAATAGAAAAAGTTCATATTCTACAATTCCTTCAAATAAACCATAAAAATCAGATAAATAGCACTTTTTTTAGTATCAAAAAACACTTCACATTAGAAACACATCAAGACTTAGAAAAACCTTACAATTCGCAACAGAAACAACTTACACACTAAAATCTTTCCTACGAACGTTTTTAATTATGCATAAGAGAATATGATGGAATACGTCCCTTTTATTCTACATATTCTTGTTTTAGAAATCTGATTTACCAATGTGCCTATTTTGGTGAATATCTCAGATTTAGAACTGGATTTACTGTCGTTGGATATGCAGCATACATGATTTTTTTGACTAGAACTTGGTATTTACCCCTTTCAAAAGAGGCAAATACTTAATTACTCATAAAACAAACTTAAACCAATGATATCTCTTTATTTCCGCTCCGATTGATTGAAGTTTTCACCGACAAAACTCAACATTATCTTAAAACCACTCCTATTCATGAAAACCTTTACCCTAAAGTTAGCTATTACTATTAGCTTTTTACTTTGTTTTTCTTCTATATATAGTCAAGCTCCTGGATGTCCTAATTTAGATGCTGGACCAGATCAAAGCACGGATTGCACAAATCTTTGTGTAGAGCTTTCCGCAAATTTTTTAGAAACCGGACTTACCACTAGCTACGAAGTATCATCGGTTCCTTATGCGCCTCCATTTCCTTTTACAGGACTTGCCAATCCTATAAGTCTTGGTGTAGATGATATTTGGTCAGGTGTTATCGATTTACCTTTTAATTTTTGTTTTTTTGGAGATACTTATAATCAGATTCAAGTTGGTTCAAATGGTGTGATACGACTTGAAGTGGATGCTTTAGACCAAAGTAATGAATGGCAATTTAATGAGGATTTACCCGAAAACTTGAATCCAACTCTGGGCGAAGCTAATATTTTTGGAGTAGCTCATGATATTGATCCCTCTATAACCAGTACTTCTCCAGAAATTGGATGGGAATTATTAGGAACTTCTCCTTGTAGAACTTTAGTTGTTTCCTACTCTTCCGTAGCTCATTTTAGCCCTAGTTGTAATAGCTTAACCTCTACTTTCCAGATGGTACTTTATGAAACTACCAATGTTATCGAAGTATATGTAGAGGATAAACCTTTTTGTACATCATGGAATAGTGGAAATGCAGTCATTGGAATACAAAATAATCCAGGAACTGTGGCTTTTGTTCCTCCTGGTAGAAATACCTCCGATGGTCCTTTTGACATTAGTAACGAAGCATGGAGATTTACTCCAAATGGGGATCCTAATTATGAAATTTCTTGGTTTGATTCTTCAGGAATGGAAATTGGTGATACCTCTACTATCAGTGTTTGTCCAAACACGGATACTACCTATACTGCTGAGATTGTATATACCAATTGTGATGGTGAGCAAATAACTTTAACAGATGATGTGACCGTTACTGGAACCGATTCTCCGAATGCTGGCGAGGATGGATCTTTAGATATTTGCCCAACTAGTCCACCAATGGATTTATATACGCAACTTACTGGAATTACTCCTACAACTGGCGGTACTTGGACACCACCAATGGCAAGTGGAACTGGAGTTTTTGATCCTTCTGTAGATCCTCCTGGTATCTATACATATACCGTTACCGGAACGAACTGCCCTGATGATTCAGCCAATGTAACTGTAATATTAATTAGTGCGCCGAATGCAGGAGAGTCTGAAACATTAGATATATGCGAAACAGATGCTCCCATTGATCTCTTTACTATTCTTGGAGGAACACCAGATACCGGAGGAACTTGGTCTCCAACACTTAGTAGTGGTACCGGTGTATTTACTCCTGGAACGGACCCTGATGGAATTTATACCTATACCATCGATTCTGGAAATGGATGTGGTAATGACAGTGCAACAGTTACCGTGCAAGCTGTCCCCTTACCTACCATCTCTGCAGTTACTACGCAATGTAGTAATGGCACTTATGAAATTACCTATCAAACAGGAGCTAATATTTCGGTTACTGCCTCTGCAGGAACCGTAGATATGACGAATAATATCATTTTCGATATCCCATTTGATACAGAGGTTGTTATCACTATTACCTCCTCAATTGTAAGTACTTGTTCGATCACAGAAACTGTGATGGCACCAGACTGTTTTTGTCCACAAGTAGTATTCGATACTCCTTCACCTATATGTATTGATGAGACTGGAGAGCCTGTTGATGGAGAATCGTTTCCAATTTTAGAAACAAATCTGGATCCTTCTCTTTTTTCCTTTGTTTGGAACTTAGATGGAATAATTATTCCTACTGCCACCGCTTCCTCATTAATTACTGAAAATCCTGGAGAATATTTGGTTGAATATACGAGTAGTACCGGTGGTACTTGTGCTGGAGAAGCTTCTGTAACGGTTAATTTTACTGAAGGACCTAAGTCGTTATCTCTTAGTCTCACCAATGGCCTTTTTTCTAGTGAAAACGGTATTCTTGCAACGGTAACAGGTGGTAGTGGTCCTTATGAATTCTCTTTGGATAATGGATTTTATCAGGACAGCAACCTTTTTTCTAATGTTTCTTTGGGTACTCACACAGTAACTGTTAGAAATACAGATGGATGTGGCGAACTTACAGCTACTATTCTGGTTATAGGTTTTCCAGCTTTTTTTACTCCAAACAATGACGGTTTTAATGATTTCTGGAATGTTATTTCTGATAATACCGTACCGGATATGGATTTATTTATTTTTGATCGATATGGAAGATTGCTTGCTCAAATAGACCCTAATGGACAAGGATGGGATGGAATATACAATGGCATACCTATGCCAGGAACCGATTATTGGTTCGTAGCGGAACTGAAAGATGGATCCGAAACCTATAGAAGTCATTTTACTTTAAGGAGATAACGAGCTAATTACGTCCTTTTTCGTCTGGGTATAGGGTTGGTAATGAATCGCTCTGCCAGAATTCTTTGGTATCGATATCCAAAATGGTAAGTTTTCCTGTAAATGCTGCTCCTGTATCTATATTCCATAGATTATATGCTTTAATCGGAGTATCTCTTTTATAATCTGTTGTGGGCGTATGTCCGATATAAATTTCTTTATAGTGATTGAATCGTTTTGGACTTGTTAACACATCATCTAATGTCTTTTCGTCGACTTTATCAGCCAACAATGCTGCTTCCCATAAGGTTCTATCCCAATAATAATTGGATTCATATTCTTCTCGACCTACCCCATGCATTGAGGTAAAACCTGCATGTAGGAACAATCTATTTTGATCATCAATATGATAATTCTTTAGGGCTTTTAAAAAGAAGTTTTTATGTTCAAAATTCGCTAAGTGGCCAGATCTGATATAACTCTGTATGGTTTCTTCTCCCCCATTAGCGAGCCAAACAGGGTTTGTTGCTCCTTTCTGCAACCACAAACCACACCAAAGATCATGATTCCCTCTTATGAATACACATTCATTAGTATTAGATAATTCTATCAGTTTATGAATCGTTTCTGCAGATTGACTCCAACCATCTACATAATCTCCTAAAAAAATCAATGTATCTTCTTTTGTTACGTTGGCACGTTCTAAAACTTGAAGCAATGCTTTATAACCTCCGTGTATATCTCCAATTACAAGTGTTCTCATTCTTCTAGCTTATACATTATATCGGTTCTAAGTACATATTTCTCTCCGGATAGAATTGGTTTTCCTTCATGTCGTAAAGGATGATGAAACAATAAAGCATCTCCGATCTCAGGGTGGATGGTAATACCATTTTCAAAATGAGTTTCTCCTCCTTCGAAATCCTGATTAAGATATATCAAAAATGAAAAGAAGCTACATTCCTTCTCATTACGTTTATAACTACCATCTCTGTGCATTTTAAAACGTTGCCCTTCTTCATATTTATAGATACGAAACATTTCATTAAGTCCACACGCCTTGTACTTCCCTAAAGTTGAAACCACTTGAGACTCCATCTTTTTCCATAATTGATCCGCCAATAACTGATCTTTGAATAAGATTCGTTGATTATTACGAATTCCTTTCATTTTTACTTGCCTTCCATCTATAGCCACTTTTGCTTCTTCAAAAGAAACCTGTTCTCCTTTCTCTATAAAATGATCACATTTTTCTTTGCTTAAAAATTCTTTAATTAGATATATTTCTGGATGTAGTACTTCTTTAATCATTTATTTCGATTTTAAGACCTATGAGGTTTGGAAAACCTGATAGGTCTCATTACTTTCAAGTCTTAAACTCAATATATTCTGGAGGTACGGTATCCGTTAACCAAACTCCATTATCTGATTGATAGAATTCGATTCCATTTCTATGCATTTCTCCTGATCGCACTGATAATATGATAGGAAATCCTCTTCTTGCACCTACACGTGTAGCAGTTTCTCTTTCTTCACTCAAATGAACATGATGTCGACTCATTTTTAGTAAACCTTGTTTTTTAATGGCTTCTCTAAATTTACCTACCGTTCCATGATATAAGAATTCTGGTGGTTCTATGGGAGTATACTCCAAATCTACCTTAATCGAATGCCCTTGATTCGCTCTGATTTTGGTTTCATCATCATTAAAAGCAAATCGTTTTTTATCATTCGTTTCAACAACTTCTTTTAATATTTCTGGAGTAAGTTGATGACGATCTTTATTCGCTTTTTCTAGTAACTCATTTACATCTGCCCATCCATTTTCATCTAGTACTAACCCTATTTTTCCAGGATTATGCCTAAGGATAAGGCTTAAGAATTTACTTATTTGTTTATTATTTGTTTTCATGTGTTCTAATCATTCCTTTTAATTCTTCATTTTCAGGATGGACATATTTCTTTCCAAAATATGCTTTTGTTATCCTAATTTCTCCTACTATATGGTTATTAAATTCCTGTAATTCTTCTGCGGGAACCCATAATTCGTTATGAATCGGTCCTCCTACATTTTCAATCTTATATTTTGAAATAAATTCCGCATTCATATCAAATGCTGTTACAAAACCTGAATATCCAGAACCTTCATCATCCAAATTCCATTTAGTAGCGATTTCTATAGCATACGCTTCGTTCATCACAGGATAAAAGATAGGTTGCCAATTCAATCTTGGTGGAAACTGCTTCCAGTTACTATGATGAATTAGCTCTAATTCTTTTAATCCAACGGGTCTGTATAAAGTTTTTGTTTTCATTTTTCTGTTGTTCTTATTTTCTTTGCCTAAAAACCCTTCGACAAGCTCAGGATGACAACATTAGCTATAGGATTATTTATAAAAAAAGCTAGTTCACTTCTAGAACTTTCTGATATATTTTAAAATTCAACTCATCGTAGCACACAAATAGTACTTCTTTCATATGTGTCAGATTCGGGTCATTTGTTACCGTATGAATAGCTATATTGGCGGCCAATTCTTTTGGAAACTCATAAATTCCTGTACTGATATTTGGAAAAGCAATCGTTTTACAATTATGCTCTACTGCCAATCGAAGTGAATTACTATAACATTTAGATAAAGTCTCTTCTTTATCTTTTCCTCCATTATTCCAAACTGGTCCAACAGTATGAATAACATACTTCGCAGTAAGATTACCAGCAGTAGTAATAACTGCTTCTCCTGGATTACATTTTCCTTGTGCTGCTCTGATTTTTCTACAAGCTTCTAAAATCTCTGCTCCTCCTTTTCTATGTATAGCTCCGTCTACACCTCCACCTCCTAATAAAGAAGTATTGGCTGCGTTGACAATTGCATCTACTTCAAAAGTTGTAATATCCGCTTGTAGTACTTTTAGTTTCATTTCTAAATAGGTATTTGTCTTTTTTCTCTATAGTCCACTAGCGTTCTTCTATAGTCAGTTAGCTTAGCTCTAAATTCTACTACTGTATTTGTGTTTTTTATATATTCATAATAGGTATTCTTCTTCATCACATTTTCTAACTTAAAACTCCAGTAAATAGTCATTAATGGATTGATCCATAATTCGCTTCCTTTGGTTCTTGATGTTCTGTGATAATCTCCATAATTTCCTTCTAAAGCACTTATAATTGAATTGGAAACAATGCTTTCCATTCCTTTCATTTTACTATCTACAAAATCAATAGCTTCTTTATATTTTTGACCTTCAACCATAGAATTTAATACCTGAAAAGACCCCAAATAAGCCTGTTCTCTATCTAATTCTGCTAAATTTTCTAGAAATCTGTAATGTGAAACTCCATGATAATGATCCACACCAAATCCTACACTCAATAATAATTTCTTATCAACTTTGGTCTGAAATACTGCTGCCATAGAACAAATATCTTCTTGAGGAGTCCCTAATCCTTCTTCATCTCCAAACATTAAACAATCAGTTCCTCCATCTACAAGAATTACAGTATCTATTTCATGTTTATCTACTAAAAACTGATAAGCATCTTTTAAGGGTTGTACTGCAGTTCTTTCAAACGCATAGATATCCACCAAATTTCCTTGTAGATGAAACCATAACTTTAAATATTTCTCCGGAAAATATCTTGGGAAAGCGTAAATCTGATCTCCTGGACTTATCTTGTAACAAAATGGAAATACTGATTCTGACGAAGTATCATTTAATCTGGTAAATGAATAATTAGCAATCGTTACTTTTTTACCTTGTTTTATTAAACTAAAGTACAGTGGTATTGCTGCATAAATATCAAAACCACCACCCATTCCTGCTAAAAGAATATTATTACTTCCTTCTATTTCCTGAAAAAAAGGTATTTTATCTAAAGTATACATAGCTTTATTCGTTTAAATTTTTATTAAACCTTTCTATTAAATCCTCTATATCTTCAAATCTAGCTAATTGAAATTTCCAGGTTTCTGGTATTGCATCATATCCAAAGTATATTCCTGCTAAACCACCTGTGATTGCTGATGTAGTATCGGTATCTTCTCCTAAATTGATTGCTTTCAAAACTGCTTCTTCAAATGAATTTGATGTTAATAAACACCAAAAGCTAGCCTCAAGAGATCTTAACACATATCCAGTACCTTTAATATTAAACCGATCTTGCTTTGAGATATCCTCTTCCAATATTCTTGAGAAAAGGGTGATCTCTTTTGGATTGAAATCATTTTGCTTAGCAAAATCTAGTACGGGTTGCTTTATATTTTCATATGCTTCAAACTTATCAAGTCCATTTAGCAGTAATAAAGCATACTCAACATAAATAAAACATGAAAAAATCGAGCGCAAATGTCCATGTGTAATGGATGAAACTCTTTTTATCACATCATATCTTATCTCAATATCTTCTTCCTTCTTTAAATAATAAGCTAACGGTAAAATTCTCATTAAAGATCCATTTCCATTAGAGTATTCATCTAATCCACCGCATAAATCAGGTGTCATTCCTCTTTTATATTGATAAATCGCATTTTTAGTTGTAATCCCAATATCAAAAACAAAACCTCTAGGTGTCCATAAGTTCTCATAGAACCAAGCCGCAGACTTGGATGCAATATCTTCCAAATCATATCCATTACATAAACTATCCATTAGACAAAATGTTAACGAGCTATCATCTGACCAAGTTCCTGGCGGTTGATTATGCGTACCATAACCAATCATATCGCGTGCAGGTCTCTTATCCATTTGATCCCGATCCAAAAATTCATAGGGTACTCCCAGCGCATCACCAACAGCTATTCCAAATATTCCTCCTTTTATATGTTCTAACATTGTTTTCATTTCTATTTATTTTTACCTAATTCCAATGTTCTGTTGTATACTTTCAGATACTGCATACACTTTCTCATCCGGAACTAGTCTTTTCGCTTCTTTATATTTTCCCTTTTTAATCAGATCTTTTATTTTCCGTGTCAAGGGAGTCAAATCCACTATTTCCTGGATCCATTCCTCATTATACTCTTTGATTAGATCTCTACCAATTCCAACTTGTATGGATCGTATGTCCATTTTGGCTCCTTTCAGTGTTCTTTCAGGATCCCATTGAATATGAACTTTTGCATTTTCAAATGCTTGCTTCCATACCGATCCGTTTTTATAAATGGCTTTATCCGGATCCGTCAACACCCCTAATGACAATGCTTTCTCCCAACCTGCTCTTGTTATTTTTATGGCAAGAATATATTCCTGATTGGATTTTGTTCCCCAATTACTTCTAGCCATTAACCATAAATAGGAAGGTTTTATCCAAGTCATTCTATGAAAAGAAAATGGAGCTTCGAACTTATTATTCTGAATTGCAGGTAAGGCAATCGCTTTACTATATGCCTGATACACTGTAATTATTTCTCTATCATAGTTTGCTCGTATTTCCTGAACTCTTCCCATCTTCAATTCTTTATTTCAATTTCAAATACTTGTTTAATTCCTCATTCTCAAAAAGCATAGGTTTTTCCAAAGGCGTCACTAATTGCTCTAAATCTCCTGATTTTACAAATTCATATTGTTCTTTAACAAAGTCTGAAATATCCTCGATCTCTAGAATATCATCTTTGGCAAAGGATCTTATAAATTCCTTTCTTAATCCTATTTGGATAGCTCTTCTTTCTAATTTGGCTCCATATGGATTATGGTCAGGGTCCCATTGCAGTCGAACATTGGATTTTGCTACATCTTTTTGCCATAGTTCATACGATTCATATAGATCAGGTTTAAAAGATGAATACACAGCATTCTCTAAATACTTCTCAAAAGCTGTTCTTTTTAAATGAAGTGCTAAGACTACTTCCTGCCCTTCTTTAGTTCCCCAACCATTGCGATACATCATCCAAAGAAAATTAGGTTTTATCCATGTCATTCTTTCCAGACTGAAAGCGCCTCCAAAGAATTGATTTTGCACGGCAAAATTTCCTATTTCAGGTCTATAAGATTGATACACTATAATTTTCTCATCGTCATACTGTGCCATAATATGATACCCTTCTTGTGGCCAGTACGGTTCTTGTTCTTTATATTTTTTTAATTCAAGTTTCATTTTATCTATTATTATTTTCTTTTTTCCATTGCCGAAAAAAGAAACAAAAAAGTCTAGTCTTATGAAATTTCAACTAAAAACATCGTTCTCTTCTCTAAACTAAATTAAAACCTTTTTGAGTTACTTGAACTTTAAGTTTTCATAGGAAAACAAGTTTTTAAATTTATATTCTGATGCCACAAAAATTTAATTTTACGCTGCGTTCACTTCGTTTTTTACGTTGAAATTTCAATAGGACGAATTATTATTCTACTTTAACTTTCTTTATTTAATTCATCTCTTACCTCCATCAGTGCAAAACCTAGTAGGTTTTGTCCTCTCCATAAATTGGGGTTTTGCGCTTTTTCATTAGCTTGTCCCATTCCAATTCCCCATATTCTATCTCTTGGACTTGCTTCTATAATGATTCTGTTCTTTGTATCCAGTAAAAATTGTTTCATTTCTTCATTCTGAGAAAACTTATGGAAGTTTCCTTCTTTCACAATCTCATATTTATGCTGATTCCAAATCTCTGGATCAAAATTTTTCACTTTTCTACCAAATTGTTTAGCTTCCATAGGATGATTACAGTCAATGATTTTTTGTAACATCGTCTCATCATTAAACAAAATGGCTTTCTTAGCCATCATCCAATGTTCTGCTGTTTTATAGCGTACTCCTTCTACCTCAAAAGCATTATTCCACCACTGACTAAAACAGCTTTTACCGATACTACCATCTTTATTAGGAGTATGTCCCCAAAAGAATAGATACTTCAGGCTTTTCCCTTTATTAAATTGTTCCTGTATATTTTGTATCGTATACTTCATTGTATTCTTTTTTTTATTTCACGAACCAATTCGTTTAAACTCATTACTTGTTGTACTCCATATCGTTCACAAACGATATCTACATTTCCTTTTCTCCAAAATCCATCAGGACAACAAACGATTAACTTTCCACTTTTGGCAAACAATCCTAATTCCAATAAGGTAATAGGAGACTTTGTATTTTTATCAAAGTACATTATGATCATATTCGATTTTTCTAATGCTTCTAACTCCCAGTTTACCTGTTTATTAAATACTGGATCATCGATAGTCTGTTTCCAACTTTGATCCCAACTATCCCTTCTTGGGTTAAGTAAGGTTACTTTTTGATTAGATAATTCTTGAATCACTATGTCTTGCCATCGTTTGGCAACACCAACTTCGATACTTCCTGCTAAAAAAACGCTGAAGTTTTTATCAAGTTCTATTGTAGATGGTGCTGTGATTAGGTTCATGGTTATATTATATTTTACTTTATTCTTTTTTTCATTGTCAAACCCTTCGACAAGCTCAGGATGACTGTTTGATATTAGCTTCAATTATTTAACCACTGGAAACTGAACTACTCCATCTTCATCGACATCCTTGAAAGAATTGGTGGTAAAAACTGTATCAAAAGATTTCTTTAGTTCTTCAAAACCTCTACTAAAAATCCCATGACTTACAATCAAACCTAATTTTCCTGCATTCTTTTCTTTTAAAGCAGTTGCCAATCCTAAAAATGTTCCTCCTCCATCACAGATATCGTCGACAATTACACAATGCTTTCCTTTTAAATCTTCCTCATATACTCTAAATCCAGATAACTTTCCTGTTTTTACATCTCTCTTCTTTGAACATTCTATCACTTCTATGCCTCCTAAATACTCAGATACTTTATAGATCTTTTTTAAAGCACCTCCATCTGGCGAAATCAATAACACCTCTTCATCAATATGATTCAAACACTGTTTTACAAACTCATAATTCTGAATCACATTTACATTATCCAATAATGCTGATGTCACTTCTGAATGTGGGTCAAAGACCATTACTTCACTATAATTCTGAGCATTTATGATATCTGCATACACCTTTACACTCAATGCTTCACCAGAAACCATCACTCGATCTTGTCTTGCTGCTGGGAAATAAGGAATCAACACCTTGATCTCTTTTACATCCATTCTTCGTAATGCATCTGTAGCTACCAATAACAATCCTAGATCATTAAATGAGTTTAACCGATGAGTGATAGTTATCGCATTACCTATATTCTTTTCTGAGATTTTGATATGTGGTTCTCCTCCATTAAAAACAAATGCATTAAACTCAATTGACTTTCCAAAAGGTGTAAACGATGGATCTAAATGTAAAAACTTCATAATTGTGTTATTTTTACGCAAATTTAGAATAGAAAAATATATCTACAAAATATTTTGCGTAAAAATTACAATAAAAAGGGTTTTTGATGCATTTTAAATTATACCAATTATCAACCCTTCCATTTTTCTAAAGTAAATTTACTTTAGAAAAAACACCTTCCCTTCAAAGGGAAGGAACATAAGTAATCATTAAAAACTGTTGGATTATTTAATATCGAAAAGGAAACCTTCTTCTTTTAGTTTGAAGTATTGTTTTTGATTGAATTTAAAGAGGTTTGCAGGTCTTCCTCTTCCTTCGGATACTTTTTCGGCTAATTCTTCTAAGATTCCAAAACTTAAAATTTTCTTACGAAAGTTTCTACGATCGATTTGTTTATCCAAGATGGTCATGTAGAGTTTTTCAAGATCCGAAAACAAAAATTTATCCGCCAGCAAATCAAAACCTATGGGTTCATAGGTAAGTTTATTTTGTAATCGCTTTTTAGCCATATTAAGGATAGTAGCATGATCAAAAGCCAATTCAGGTAGCTCATTGATATCAAACCAAGCAACATCACTAGCATCTGTATCTGCTTTGATCGTATGATGTTCTGGTTTTACTAACCCAAAGTAGGTTACGCTGACCACTCTATTTCTAGGGTCTCTCCCTGGTTTTCCAAAAGAGTATAATTGCTCCAAATAGTCTACGGTAGCATTGGTTTCTTCTTTTAATTCTCGTTCTACTGCTTCTTCTAAGCTTTCATTTTCAAGAACCAAACCACCCGGCAAAGCCCACGAATCTTTAAAGGGTTCTATATTTCTTTTTATTAATAACACATGTAATGTTTTGTCTTTATATCCAAAGACTACTGCATCTACCGCTACTTTAATATTTTGGCGTATCATATACGCAAATTTATAAAATTACTACCCTTTATAAAATAAAAACTCCCGAAGAATCATCTTCAGGAGTATTATTTAATCCTATTTGATTATATGTTTAAGCGTTCTGCTTCTTAATCAAATTCAACGCTGATCCTTCTTTAAACCATTCGATTTGAGCATTATTATACGTATGGTTTACTTCGATTATATCTTTGGACCCATCTGTATGTACAAACTCTAGACTTAATGTCTTTTCTGGTGCAAACTCATGTAAATCTAAGAAGTTAATGGTATCATCTTCTTGGATTTTATCATAATCACTTTCATTTACAAAAGTAAGTCCTAACATTCCTTGCTTTTTCAGGTTGGTTTCGTGAATACGAGCAAATGATTTTACAATAACAGCTACAACACCTAAATGTCTTGGCTCCATTGCTGCATGCTCACGTGAAGAACCTTCTCCATAGTTATGATCTCCAACCACAATCGTTGGAACACCTGCTGCTTTATAGGCTCTTTGTACCGTAGGCACTCCATCATATTCTCCTGTTAATTGGTTTTTTACAAAGTTTGTCTTTTTATTATAAGCGTTTACAGCTCCAATCAAACAGTTATTAGATATATTATCTAAATGTCCTCTATAGCGTAACCAAGGTCCAGCCATTGAAATATGATCAGTAGTACACTTCCCAAAGGCCTTGATCAATAGCTTAGCTCCTTTGATTTGATCGCCAATAGGTTCAAAAGGAGTTAGCAATTCTAAACGTTCTGAATTTGGATCCACAACCACTTCTACTCCACTACCATCAGCAACTGGTTCTAAATATCCATTTTCTTCTACTTCGAACCCTTTTGGTGGCAATTCCCATCCAGTTGGTTCATCTAGCATAACTTCTTCTCCATTTTCATTGATTAGCTTATCAGTAAGAGGATTAAAGTCTAAGCGACCTGCAATTGCAATAGCTGCTGTCAGCTCTGGAGAAGCTACAAAAGCGTGTGTATTCGGATTTCCATCAGCACGCTTTGCAAAATTTCTATTGAAAGAATGGACAATACTATTTTTAGGAGCGTTCTTTGGATCTTCATATCTCCCCCATTGCCCAATACAAGGTCCGCAAGCATTTGTAAAGATTTTAGCATCCAATTTTTCAAAAACACTAAGAATCCCATCTCTTTCGGCAGTAAAACGAACTTGCTCAGAACCTGGATTAATTCCAAATTCTGCTTTTGTTTTTAATCCTTTATCTAATGCTTGTTGTGCAATGGAAGAGGCTCTTGATAAATCTTCGTAAGAAGAGTTTGTACAAGAACCAATCAATCCCCATTCTACTTTTAGCGGCCAATCATTGGCTGTTGCTTTCTCTGTCATTGAAGAACCTATTTCGGTAGATAAGTCTGGTGTAAAAGGTCCATTAAGCAATGGTCCCAATTCGGAAAGATTGATATCTATCACCTGATCAAAATATTGTTCAGGGTTTGCATATACTTCTGGATCTGCAGTAAGGTATTCTTTCACTTCATTGGCAGCATCAGCAACATCTGCTCTATCGGTAGCTCTTAAGTAACGTTCCATAGACTCATCGTATCCAAAGGTAGAAGTGGTAGCACCTATCTCTGCACCCATATTACAGATAGTTCCTTTACCTGTACAAGACATTGCCGTTGCACCAGGTCCGAAATATTCTACAATAGCTCCTGTTCCTCCTTTTACAGTAAGAATTTCTGCTACTTTTAGAATTACATCTTTTGGAGCTGTCCATCCTGATAATTTACCTGTTAAGCGTACTCCGATTAGCTTTGGAAATTTAAGTTCCCAAGGCATTCCTGCCATTACATCTACAGCATCTGCTCCTCCAACACCTATGGCTACCATTCCTAATCCTCCTGCATTTACAGTATGAGAATCTGTACCAATCATCATTCCCCCAGGAAACGCATAATTTTCTAATACTACCTGATGAATAATTCCTGCTCCTGGTTTCCAAAAACCGATACCATATTTATTAGATACAGACTCTAAAAAGTTGAAAACCTCGTTACTATTATTTAAAGCGGTTTGTAAATCTACTGTTGCTCCTACTTTTGCCTGAATCAAATGATCACAATGTACCGTAGTTGGCACAGCCACCTTTTTCTTTCCAGCTTGCATGAACTGTAATAATGCCATCTGTGCAGTTGCGTCCTGACATGCTATACGGTCTGGTGCAAAATCCACATAATCTTTACCTCTGGTAAAGGCACTTTTAGCTTTACCATCCCAAAGATGCGAATACAAAATTTTCTCTGCTAATGTTAATGGTTTACCCGTTACCTCACGGGCAGCGTCTACTCTTTCAGCAACTTGAGCATACACCTTTTTAATCATATTAATATCGAATGCCATAAGACTAATATATATTTCCGTTAATTTTAAATTAGGTATTGAAAGATACGAAATATAGCAGGACTACGAAATGGTATTATGAAAATAGAATGATTATAAAAAGAGTATTTAATCTACTGAAGAATTCTAGTTAAAAAATTAACTTAATGATACCATAACAGCAAATCATTTGTCATAAAAAAAGCCTTACTATTTTCATAATAAGGCTTTTGTTATATTCACGAATAGCTATTAAACCACTAATTGTTTTTGAGAAGGTTTGAACTTCGTTAATACAATTCCTTTAACAGCTGCTTGATATTCTTCTAATGTTGGAGTTCTTCCTAAAATTGAAGATAACACTACTACTGGTGTTGATGATAATAAAGACTCTCCTTTTTTCTCTTTTGAATCTCTAACAACACGACCTTGGAACAAACGTGTAGATGTTGCCATTACCGTATCGCCTGGTTCTGCTTTCTCCTGATTACCCATACACAAGTTACATCCTGGACGCTCTAAATACAATACATTTTCATATTTGGTACGTGCTGCAGCTTTCGGCGCAGCATCATCAAATACAAAACCTGAATATTTAGCTAATACATCCCAATCTCCTTCTGCTTTTAACTCATCTACGATATTGTAGGTTGGAGGCGCAACTACTAATGGAGCATTAAATTTAACCTCACCTTGTTGTGCTTCTATATTTTTTAGCATCTGTGCTAAAATCTTCATATCACCTTTGTGAATCATACAAGATCCTACAAAGCCTAAATCAACCTTCTTTGTTCCACCATAAAACGATAGCGGCTGGATATTATCATGTGTATAACGCTTGGAAACATCTTCATTATTAACATCTGGATCTGCAATCATTGGTTCAACGATCTTATCTAAGTCAATAACTACTTCTGCATAATATTTAGCATCAGCATCTGGTCTTAAGGCTGGTCTATTTCCTGATTCAATTTCTGCAATACGATTGTTCGCCTTGTCCACTAAACCTTGTAATACTTGCTTATCATTATCCATTCCCTTGTCAATCATAATTTGAATACGATCTCTAGAGATTACTAATGATTCGATTAACGTTTCATCTTCAGAAATACAGATAGATGCTTTCGCTTTCATTTCAGCTGTCCAATCCGTAAATGTGAAGGCTTGATCAGAAGTAAGTGTACCAATATGTACCTCGATAATTCTTCCTTGGAAAACATTTTCACCTTCAAATTGATCTAGCATTTGTTGTTGCGTAGCGTGCACTACATCACGGAAATCCATATAAGGAACCATATCGCCTTTAAATGTCACTTTCACCGACTCAGGAATCGGCATGGTAGCCTCTCCTGTTGCTAATGCTAAGGCCACTGTTCCTGAATCCGCTCCAAAAGCAACTCCTTTTGCCATTCTTGTATGAGAATCACCACCAATGATTACATCCCAATCATCTACAGCGATATCATTTAATACCTTATGTATCACATCGGTCATTGCATGATATACTCCTTTTGGATCACGCCCTGTAATGAGACCAAAGTCATTCATAAACTTCATTAATCTTGGAATATTAGCCTTTGACTTATCATCCCATACAGAAGCTGTATGACATCCTGATTGGTATCCAGCATCTACAATAGGTGAGATGACAGTAGCAGCCATCATTTCTAACTCTTGAGAAGTCATTAAACCTGTAGTATCCTGAGATCCAACAATATTTACTTCTACACGAGTATTAGATCCTGCATGTAACGTAACTCCTGGAGTATTTCCTACAGCATTTCTATTAAAAATCTTTTCTACAGCGGTTAACCCTTGCCCTTCTATAGAAATCTCTTTAGAAGGCGCATATACTTGAGGCACCTCAATACCCAAAGCTTTACATGCAAAAGTTTGTAATTTTTTACCAAAAACAACAGCATAAGAACCTCCTGCTTTGATAAACTCCATTTTCTGAGGAGTTAACGCAGTAGAAATATCTTTTAATTCTGTACCTCCGTTATATAATTTCTTTTCTTTTGTATTGATGGTTAAAACTGTACCTGTTTTAACAGAATATACTTCTTTTAAGATTGGATCACCCTCTTCATCTACAATGGTGTTTCCATTTTCATCTTTTTGCTTTACCCAATTTTTAAGATCGATACCAATACCTCCTGTTACACCAACAGTAGTTAAGAAAATTGGAGCAATACCATTGGTTCCTGCAATTACCGGAGCGATATTAATAAATGGTACATATGGACTTGAAGGAATACCTGTCCATAATGCCACGTTATTTACACCTGACATACGAGAAGATCCAACTCCCATCGTTCCTTTTTCGGCAATTAACATGACACGCTTATCTGGATGTTGCTTTTGTAATGCTAATAGTTCATTTTGCATATCTTTATTGTGCTCGAACATAGATTGTCCGTGTAATTCACGATCCGATCTAGAATGCGCATCTGCACCAGGAGATAGTAAATCCGTAGAAATATCTCCAACTCCAGCTATATATGTTACAACTTCTATTTTCTCCTCTACTTCAGGTAATTTTGTAAAGAATTCTGCTTTTGCATAACTTTCTATAATGTCTTTAGCAATTGTGCTTCCTAATTTCATGGCCTCCTCTAAACGCTCTGTATCAGCTTCATACAAGAATACTTGAGTTTTTAGAACTTTAGCCGCTTCATCTGCAATTGATGCATCAGATCCTAATGCTAAATCTAAAAGAACTTCTACAGAAGGACCTCCTTTCATATGAGATAATTGCTCAAAGGCAAAAGCAGGTGAAATTTCTTCAACCACCGTTTCGCCCAGAATAATTTCTTTAAGAAATTTTGCTTTTACACCAGCGGCACTTGTAGTACCTGGTAATGTGTTATAAATAAAAAACTTTAGAGAATCTTCTCGATGAGAATTATCTTTATCCTTGATTTGCGAAATAATCTCGCTTAATAACTCAGCTCCATCAATTGGTTTTGGATGTAAACCTTGAGATTTTCTTTCTTCAATCTCTTTGATGTAATCATTATAAGTGTTCATACAATTTAAAATAGAATTCTTTCCTGGTTTAATCTAAAATGCTAAGGATATAAATAAAATTCTCTTGTTACTGCTAAAAAGTATCACAATTTTGATTCTTTGATAGCATCTTTAAAAACTGTATACTCCGCAGAGAAATAGATACGATCCTTACATTTTATGTTTACTTTATCACCTGTTTTTAACTATAAAAGCTAAACACAAAAATTATATCGATTCATTAAAAACGAATGCTACTAGTTTATAAAGAAAACCCTTTGCTGTAGATTTTTCATTATACTTTTCGTACTCGCGAAACTAAATCTTAAATCGCTAAAATTTATGTAATGACAAGTCCGACGAAAATACAAATTTTAAAGGATTTTTATGAAATGAAAAGCTCCAATGATATTTTTTTTACATTATTAAAAAAAATATAGCATCTATTTATGTAAATCATTAATTATACTGGGGTTAAAATAGCAATCAACTAAAAAAATATCTAATATTTTACACGTCATTTTATAGAATTACGAAAACGTTATAGTTAGTTGACAAATAATCGCTCCTAAAACCATCAATTTTGTCTTAAAAACACAAAAAAAGTGAAGTTATACCAACTTCACTTTTTTACTCTTGCACTTTATCGACTATTGATCATCATTTTTATGTTCCTTTCTATGGCGACCTTTTCTTCCTCTTTTTCCTCTCTTCTTTTTCATTTTCTTGTAGGTCTCTAACTGCTCTTTATTTAATGTCGCTTCAAACTTACTTTTAGCTTCTTTCATTTCTTTCTTCTGAGACTCTTTTAATGCTTTTTGCTTGTCCGTTAAAGTAGGGGTCAAAGCTTTATGCTTTCCTTTTCTAGAAAGATCTTCATTCTCTACAATTGCTATTTGCTCTTCGTTAAAGGTTGCTCTCATAGCTTTTCTATGTCCTATATGCATTTCTTTCTGCTGTTCTAATTGCATCTTCTGATCCTCTGATAAACTTTCATGGAATTCTTTTCTCAATTCTCTATGTTGTCTATGACCTTCTCTTCTATCTGTTACTTCTTCTGATTGTGCTTTGGCTACAAAAATTCCCAAAAACAAAATCATGCAGGTTACAATATTCTTCATCTATCTATTTTTTTTATTAAACTAAATTATTTCGAACGTTCACTACTTAGACTATTTATATAAGAAAAGGTTTAAAAAATATTTTAGAAATTTCGATTTGTAAGTAAATTCTTTATGTATAGTAAAAGTCTATGCTTTCTAAATAGAAGATATATCTTTATTTTCTCTTTACTTTTTAGCAAAACACGAGCATGTTTCTATACAAAGACTTAAATTGAATTAAAAAAAAGTTAAAAAAAGGGAATATTCCCCTATACCTTTTATTTTCGCACCTTCAAATTGAAAAAATTAGGAAATGGTTTTTCCCCAAGTATCCATTCCCGTAAAATTCAATTGTTCATAATAGCAAAAAGCCCGTTACCTGCTTAACGGGCTTTTTAATATCTTCTAATGATATCTTTATAAAATTAGATTGAAGTGAATAGCTAAAACTTGAAATCAAATTCATTTTTTCTACGGGAATTACCGTATTTCCAAGTTAAAAAATCCTTCACCTCCCTATCATAATTTACTATACTATCTTGAAAAATATATTTTGGCAGAAAACAACCACTAATTTATTTAAACCTAAAATGATATTTTTTTTCAGTTGTACTTGAAAAAATTCTGAAATTTTGTTTCAATTCATCTAATGAGAAACTAACTATCCACTAAAACACTATCAATTCTATTGGAAAAGTTCTGAAAGGTTTTAGCGATGTACACTGCCCTCTTTATTTTCAGTAGTGGGTCCTGTAATTAACAATGTAGGCTTACCTTCTCAAATATTTTTATATGCTGTACTATTAGAGAGAACATCTCCATACAATTTGCAATTCGTCTCATTGCAATATTGTTGAGCATGGACACGAATCGATAATAATAATGATAACGGAGTTATTTTATTTATTGGTCGAACAATTTGTAGTTAACGATCTAAAATAAACTTCTTATAATATCTTCAATACTTACTCCCTCGGCTTCTGCCTTGTAGTTCTTAATCATACGATGGCGCAATATCCCCATAGCTACCGCTTGCACATCTTCCATATCTGGAGAAAATTTTCCTCTAACCGCCGCATTTGCTTTTGCTGCTAATATAAGATTCTGAGAAGCTCTTGGTCCTGCTCCCCAATCAATATAACTTTTTACTAAATCAGTTGCAGTATCTTCTTTTGGTCTTGTTTTTGAAACCATTTTTACCGCATACTCTACTACATTATCAGCAACAGGTATACGTCTGATTAACTGTTGGAAATCTATAATCTCTGGCGAAGTAAATAAAGGGTTGATAGTTACCTTGGCGTCACTCGTTGTACTTTTAACAACCTCTACTTCTTCCTGAAAACTTGGATATTTTAATTCTATCGCGAACATAAATCTATCCAATTGCGCTTCTGGAAGCGGATAAGTCCCTTCTTGCTCTATAGGATTCTGTGTTGCTAATACAAAATATGGTAAATCTAATTTATAATGATGTCCTGCCACGGTTACCGCTCTTTCCTGCATTGCCTCTAGAAGAGCAGCTTGCGTTTTTGGTGGTGTTCTATTGATCTCATCAGCAAGTATAATATTAGAAAATACTGGTCCTTTAATAAATTTAAAATGCCTAGACTCATCCAAAATTTCACTTCCCAAGATATCACTTGGCATAAGATCTGGGGTAAACTGAATTCTCTTAAAATCTAATCCTAGAGCTTTTGAGATAGTATTAACCATCAAAGTTTTTGCCAGTCCTGGCACTCCTATTAAAAGGGCATGACCTCCAGAAAATATCGAAATAAGAATCTGATCGATTACTTCTTCTTGGCCAATAATAACTTTTGCAATTTCTTTTTTGAGTTCGGTATGTTTGCTTACCAGTTTTTCTACTGCTGCAACGTCAGACATATTATTTTTCTTTTTTTAACCAGTTACCGCTAAACTCACAGTCTCTGTAATCGCCATTAATTTTTATGTAGGTATCATTAATTTTTTCATCCTGCCATTCTCGTATGGCTTCAATTTGCTTTTTTCTAAGTGCTAATTCTTGAATCTTAAGATAATCCTTAGCATAATCTGCTATATGTTCATCATAACGATTTAAAACCGTTATTAATTTAAACTTTTTACGACCTTGACGATCTTGATCAGGAATCACCAATGAAACCTCATTAGTTTTTAGTTTTGATACTTGATCGTACAATATAGGATCAATTTTGGTAAGTTCAAAACGAGTATCTCCTGTTGTTGGATTTAATAATTGTCCTCCATCTTCTTTCGTTTCTTTTTCATCACTAAATTTTCTTGCAGCTTCTTTAAAGCCAATTGATCCAGATACTACTGCTGTTCTAACAGAGTCTACTAATTTCTGAGCTACTTCTACACTTTCTCTGGTTACATCTGGTATTAATAAAATATGTCTAACATCAATCTCTTCACCTCTGATCTTATCTAACTGGATAATATGCCAACCAAAATCAGTTTTAAAAGGTTCACTCACTTCGCCTACTTGTAAACTAAATGCAACATCCTTAAATTCTTTTGCGAAAGGGGTCTGTCTATTTAAAGTATATTTCCCTCCTTTAGATTTTGACCCAGGATCTTGTGAATATAATACCGCTTTTGTAGCAAAACTACTTCCGTTTTCTACAATATCAGTTCTAAATTGTTTTAATCTGTCGATTACCTTCTGTTCTTCTTCATCAGGAATTTGTGGTTCTATTACGATCTGCGCAAGCTCTAATTCTGTACCGAACAAAGGTCTTTCTTCTTCTGGAATTTCATCAAAAAACTCTCTTACTTCTTCTGGAGTAATCTCAATACCTTCCACGATCTTAGATCGCATTTGCTCTGCCAATCTATTTCCTTTATTAATTTCAAAAAGTTCTTTTCTAAAATCGGCTTCGCTTTCTTTTTTATAGAACTTCAATACTTTATCGAGAGTACCTAATTCTCTTGTCATATAATTTAACTGCTGATCTACCATGGAATTCACCTCTGCATCAGTTACAATAACACTGTCTTGCACTGCATGATGCGCATACAATTTATT
Source organism: uncultured Aquimarina sp. (assembly GCF_947492115.1). Taxonomy (NCBI): domain Bacteria; kingdom Pseudomonadati; phylum Bacteroidota; class Flavobacteriia; order Flavobacteriales; family Flavobacteriaceae; genus Aquimarina; species uncultured Aquimarina sp. The sequence goes on along the minus strand of NZ_CANLMM010000004.1, from coordinate 253,447 downwards.
CTCGAATAAACTTCCGGCTAATTCACAGCGACTTACATCTGCAGCAGATACTCCTTCACTTAGTAGTTGCTGATATGCAATGGTGATATCACTTTCTAATATTACATACTCACCAATAACGGCAGCCACACCATCGATTTTAATTTTCTGAAAAGACTTATCAGATGTATCTTCTTGAGCTATTTCTTCTTTTTTCTCGTCTTCAATAATCTCCTGCGAATAAATCTTTATGCCTGTACTTGACATCAGTAGTACTGATAGACAAATAACGTTTTTAATTATAGATTTCAAATTGTTTGTTTTTAATAGCATCTTTCGTAATGTCCTTTTCTAATTTTTTTATCAACTCCCTCTTTCTTTTATTGAGTATAATCTGTCGTATTGTTGGTTTTATATATTCTAAAGGTGCTGTTTCTTTTTTGGTAAGCACTTCTTTCATTTTGATCATATATACTCCCAACGAGTCGCGCAATTGCACATATTTACCGTTTTTTAAAATCTTATTCCTATCCTGATTTTTAAGAACCGGTATTTTATTCAATACCTGATCAAACTGAACCCAAATAGAATCATTAAATGAAGATGTAACAAACTCTAACTTTTTATCTAGCAATTCATCTCGATCTTCATCATTAAAACGATTAAAACGTGTTTGCGTTGCAACAATATTATTATAATCAGGTGGCAAATGTAAGTAACGTAATTTTACTAACTCTTCATTGAGCACAAAATTTTCTATATTTTCTGAATAATAAGACGCCATATCGTCATCTGTAACCTCCATATTAATAGATTTATTGATGACAGCATCTTTGTAAGCGTTAATATATAATGTACTCTTATAGTCCTCTACAAGATTATCGAATTCTTGTAATTCACTCTCTGTTAAATTTCTTTTGGACTGATCTATGAATAACTGTCTTGTAGCCCAAATATTGATATAATTATTTATAATATTGGTACTATCTTCTTTTGAAGTATCCTTGGGAACAAGATCTTTTATATCATCTTTATAAAGGTAGGTTTCATTAACTCGGGCCACCACTTCTCTGTTTGTGGAGTGGTCTATTTTACCACAACACACAAAGGCTAGAAGTATTATGATGATCGAAGGATATCGCATTTTAGATTGACAGTTCTTTTTTAATTTTCTTAAGAGTTTTCTCATTTAGCTCTACTGAATATTTTCCTCTTAATTCATTTAACCACTGCTTTTCTAAATCTTCCTGAAAATCATTAATTACTTTTCCTTTTGTTTCTTCGAAAGTCTTAATTCTGGATGGTATAACTTCCATAACTTTAATTAGTGTAATGTAATTATCCTCTGTTGTACTTATTATTTCTCCAGATTTTCCAGAAAATTTACCTGCTAAATCATCTACATCTTTTTCTACTATTTGTTCGGTAAATAAGACCTTATTGGTTTCTGAAGTATTTACTTCTTTTTTGATAACATTTACATCTTTTCCTTTTTTCAAGAGTTTTTCTACTTTAGTAATGAGTTCTTTATTAGCGGAAGAAGCTTTCATTATTTTATAACTCTCATTCTGGATATAGTCGTTCTTTCTCGAATCATAATACTTCTGTAAGCCAAGAGAATCGGTTTTAGCAGCATTCCATATTTTAGTTTCCATTAAGTCGAATAACAATAACCCATCTCTATATTCAGAAATCACATTAGCAAAATCCTGATTATCTTGCTCTAAATTCTCTTCATAATATTGAAGTAACATAGCAGATTCATAATCTTCATATATTCTGTCTACTAAAACGGCTACTTCTTTCGTATTCGACTTACGGGTACCTTTATTTTGTATAAACTTCGCAAAATCCAAATAGGTAAAATTTTGATCTCCTATTTTAAACAAGTTCTTTTTTAGGTTAGCATCATCTTCTGAGAAATTCCATTTTTCATTAAAAATAGTGGATGGAACTATTTTTTTAAAATAGCTTAATGCTTTCTCATTTTTCTCTAAACCATATTTTTCTTTAAGCGAATTGATAAATGATTCTGTAATTAGTTTAGATCGGCTATCTTTTTTAACTCTTTGTGTAAGTTCTCCTTTTAACTCTTCGAATGTCTTAGGTGGATGTTTCTCTATTAACTTAACAATATGCCAACCATATTTTGTTTTTACAGGTTCTGATAATTCTCCTTTTTCTTTTAAACCAAAAGCAACCTTTTCGAAACTCTCTGAATTTAGCGCTCCTTGCCCAAATCTATTGATCTTACCACCATTTATTGCAGTATTACGATCATCACTATATTGTTTTGCCAAAGATTCAAAAGACGCTTTTTCATTTAGTTGCGCTTGTATTTCTTTAATTCTTTTTGCCGCTTGTTCTTCGGTTTTATCTTTATTAAATGCGACCATAATATGAGCAACCGTTACTTCTCCTAATGATTTTTCCTTATTATTTACTTTAACGATATGGTAACCAAAACGAGTTCTAAAAGGCTCAGACACCTTTCCTACTTCTGTTGTAAACGCAGCATCTTCAAAAGGATAAACCATTCGGAATGCAGAAAACCATCCTAAATCGCCTCCATTTTTCTTAACCGAAGGATCTTGACTATAGGCAACTGCTACTTTCTTAAAATCTTCACCGCTTATAACCTTATTTCTTGCTTCAGTTATTTTTTCATAAGCTGCTAACGTATCTTTTGGAAGTGCGTCTGGTCTAACCTGTACCAGAATATGACTAGCATTTACTCTTTGTTGTAAACGATCATAAGCTTCTTTTACCAGCGCATCGGATACTTTGGTATCTGTTAAATAACTTGCTGAGAGCTGTTTTTTATACCCTGCTAATTCTTTGACATAAGATTCTTTTTTATCAAGACCTTGGGATCTTGCTTCCTCTAGCTTTAGCTTATAATTGATAAATAACTCCAAGTATTCATCAACATCTTTTTGGGATTCATCTTTTACTAAATCGATATTCTTTAGATATACTCTTTTAAACTCTGATCTGTAGACCGGTGAGTTATTAATTGTTAGAAGTACTTGATCTTTCTCTTGGCCATATAGTAACGTACTGAAAATTACTCCTAAAAAAAGTATGATAGATTTTTTGTGCATAGTTCTTAAAAATAAAGTCCCCAATCGGACAAAAATAACAATATTAACGTGTTTTACAAGCTATTTGTAGTAACGTATATGATGCTTATATCGTATGAAAACCATTCAAAAAATTAATAATTCCTGATATCCGTGGTAGCTTTCAACTATTATACTAAAATAACGATCAAAAAATACACATCCAAACTGATTCATTCTTTATCCAAAACTTATGGTTTATCCATCTAGAAACTTCATCTATTCTAGTGTAATTATTTTCATATTCATGTAGTATCTTCGCAACAAAATGTAACGGAATTATCTACTAGCAAACAATAACTTTTATCTTTTGGAAAGAAAATTAAAACTTATATGGGATTTTAGAGGTCCTAGTGCTCAAAAGACCGCGGAGCACCATGTCATCCATTTAAAGGAATATATTTCTATAGAAAAACTCTCTCTTAATATCACAGGTTTTCAGGAGATTAACGAATTTCATAGTATCGCTTTCATGGTTGTTACTGATTCTGAAATGAAACAAGTCAGAGATGCACTAAAACCTCATCGTGGACAGCTTTATCAGAAGTAGATTTTTAAAAAATATTTGTCTTGGCACGTATATTGCCTTAGACCTTATATATTTGCAAAACTTTAAAAAACAAGAATTAAAAATATCACAATGAAAAACATATTATTTCCAGTCCTTTTATTATTTATAAGCATTCAGGCATTCGCTCAATCAAAAGTAGGTACTATTGATAGTGATTTTATTCTTTCTAAAATGCCTGAGCTTACTAAAGTACAGGAAGATTTAAAGGCATATAATGCTAAATTAGAAGCAGACCTTAAGGTAAAAGCCGATGAATATCAAGCAAAAGTAAAGGCGTACCAGGAAGGTGTGGCTACTATGACCGAACCTATGAAGAAGACAAAGCAAGAAGAAATTATCGCTTTAGAAAATGATATTGCTAAATTTCGTCAAAATGGAGCACAACTAGTTCAATTAGAACAAAACAAATTGTTACAACCTTTGTATACAAAAATAGGTAAGGCTTTGGAAGAAGTTGCTAAAGCAGAAGGATACACTCAAGTATTAACAATTACTAGTAGTGGATTAGCATATGTAGATCCAAAGTTTGATCTTACGAAAACAGTAATGACTAAATTAGGTATTCCGATTCAATAGTGTATTGAAAATCTATAAAAAAAGGCTTCGATTTTGATGATCGAAGCCTTTTTTTATCATTATTTTTCTAAAAAGTTTTTATCTACTATAATTCGGAGCTTCTTTAGTAATCGTTACATCATGTGGATGACTCTCATGAATTCCGCTTGCGGTAATTTTCACAAAACGTCCTGTATTCTGCAGCGTTTCAATATCCTTAGATCCGCAATACCCCATACCAGCGCGTAGTCCTCCTACAAATTGGTGAATACTTTCGAAAAGTTCCCCTTTATATGCAACTCTTCCTACAATTCCTTCTGGAACTAATTTTTTGATATCATCTTCAACATCTTGGAAATAACGATCTTTTGATCCTTTTTTCATCGCTTCTACAGATCCCATTCCACGATACGACTTGAATTTTCTTCCTTCGTAGATAATAGTTTCTCCAGGAGATTCTTTAGTACCAGCTAACAAAGAACCTAACATTACGGTATCGGCTCCTGCTGCAATTGCTTTTGGAATATCACCTGTATATCTTATTCCTCCATCTGCTATAACAGGAACTCCAGATCCTTTTATTGCTGCAGCCACTTCTAACACAGCAGAAAATTGTGGAAATCCAACACCTGCTACCACTCGAGTAGTACAAATTGACCCTGGTCCAATCCCTACCTTTACTGCATCAGCACCAGCTTCTACTAAATATTTTGCTGCCTCGCCAGTAGCTATATTACCAACAATTACATCTAAATCAGGAAAATTCTTTTTTACATCTTTCAAAACAGACACCACGCCTTTGGTATGGCCATGAGCAGTATCTATTACTACAGCATCTACACCTGCTTTTACCAATGCTTCCGCACGTTCTACAGCATCACCTGTTACTCCAATTGCTGCCGCTACTCTAAGACGTCCAAAACCATCTTTATTTGCAATAGGCTTTAATGTTAATTTAGTAATATCTCTAAAAGTGATTAATCCTACTAAGGTATTATCATCATTAACTACAGGTAATTTTTCTATCTTATTGTCCTGTAAGATAACCTCAGCTTCCTGAAGAGAAGTTCCCTCTCCTACCGTAACCAAGTTTTTACTGGTCATCACCTCAGAAATAGGCCTTTCATCATTTTTTTCAAAACGTAAATCCCTGTTGGTCACGATTCCTAATAACTTATTATCAGCATCTACAATAGGAATACCGCCAATACTGTGCTCGCGCATATTATTTTTAGCGTCGATAACTTTAGCATTCAAAGGCAAAGTAACAGGATCTATAATCATTCCACTTTCTGCTCTTTTCACCTTACGAACTTTCATGGCTTGCTCCTGAATAGTCATATTCTTATGAAGCACTCCAATTCCACCTTCTTGAGCCATGGCAATGGCCATTCGGCTTTCAGTTACTGTATCCATAGCAGCAGAAACTATTGGAATATTGATCGTAATATTTCTAGTAAACTTTGTTTGAATATTTACTTCTCGGGGCAGTATTTCCGAAAAGGCAGGGACTAAAAGTACATCGTCATATGTAAGTCCTTCGCCAACGATTTTGGATTCGTGTGCTGTCATAGCAATTAAGATTTAATTGCGTGCAAATATAAGCCTTTTTTAAAGGAATCCTATAAAACTGGTAATGTAAAATATTTCTTTGAGCATCATGGTTGTTTTTTATCAATCTAAATGATTTACCTAAATACCTCTAAAAATCTGCAAAACCAGCTTAAACACTGGATTTAAATATTTTAACACTTCGTAAAAACAATAATTTCGAAAAAAAACGTTTGTATAAGAGTCGTTATTTAACATTATTTTAATATTTAAATAGTATATTTAGAAAAGCTTTCCCCAAAGCTACCTAACCCCAAAAAAAAGCCTATGAAAATTAGTTTATACCTACTATTGATATGCCTATGTATGCATACGGCAAAAGCGCAGTTTACGGAATTACCTATAGCAGACCTTGCTGATCTTACTATTACTAACGATCAAGTAGAACAGAATAAACCAAAAAGAAATTTATTTACCAAAAGGATCATCCCTTTTACCTTAATTGCTTCAGGACTTTTATTAACGACAAGTGATTTTGAAGAATCATTGCAAAGGGACATCAGAGGATATACCGGAGATGACTTTTATTTGAATATAGATGATTATACCAGGTATGCTCCCATAGTTCAGATGTATGCTGCAGATATTTTTGGTGTAGAAGCTAGAAACCATTGGTTTGATCAAACAAAAAATTTATTAATTTCTACCTTAGTTACGAGTGCTGCTACCACCATTCTAAAAAAAGAAGTTGACAAGGCAAGACCTGGAGATCCTTCGCAATTAAACTCATTTCCATCAGGACATACCTCTATGGCTTTTGTATCTGCTGCGGTTTTATACGAGGAATTCATAGATTCTAGTCCATTATTAGCTTATAGTGGTTACCTTTTTGCTGTTACTACCGGTAGTTTACGAATGATGAATAATAAACACTATTTATCTGATGTATTAGTCGGTGCGGGTATAGGAATTTTAACCACTAGATTAGTATATCATTATGAACATTTATTTTCTTGGAATCCTTTTAAGAAAACAGATGATATGGCTCTGGTACCGCAATTTACAGGTGATGGTGTTGGGGTTTATTTTTCAAAATCTTTTTAAAAAGATTAAATCCCTTCAGCATAGGCAAAATTTTCTTCTGTATTTACCTTAAGGTAGTCTAGCTTTAGATTTGTAATCTGCCTAAGATGTAAATAATCATGTGCTAGCCAATTTGCTAAAAATTGATAAGCTGTCATCTCACCGAACTCAGGATGAATTGTTATATTATCCCACTTTGGATTCTGTAAAGTACTTAGCCAATTAATGGAAATACTTCGTTCCCGTAAAAAATCACTTAATACAGCATTATATTCTTTATTAATATAATCTCTTTGTTGCACCCATCCTTCTGGATCAATTGGAATAAATTCATTTTCTGGAGTTTCTAATATATGTTGGGTTCTTGCTCTGAAATCCTCTCGTTCTTCATCATATAAATGGCATACAATTTCTAATAAACACCAGCGATTTGGTCTATCTTTCCACAAATATGCTTCCCTAGAAACCTTTTTAAGAAATACTTCAAAAACCTGTTGATTTCTATATAACTCGTCAATGATTAATTGATACTTATACATAATGATTAGTAAATATTTATTTGTTTGTATGCTTTGTAAAATTAACTAATTACTTCATCAATGAATCTATTCTGCTACATGCTTTTTTTGTAAAAAATTACCTGCCTAATGTATAGGAAATACTTTAAAACCTGTATTCTCTTTCCATTTACAATCCACTCATAAAAAAGCTCTTATATATTGGGTTCTATAGATAGTCCTGAAACAAATTGAATTTTAAAAAAGGGTAAGATACCCCTTTAAAATTAGCTTTTTTCCTCTTTTTACAGATTTTATTAGTTACTACTTTTGATACATATAGTAAGAGTTATATTTTTTTGAATTAGCCAAAATCAAAATATAGCGAAAAGCCTAAAAATGGTATCTATAAAACTCTCTTTTGGATATGGGGCCAGTTAGAATAGAGAGTAAGAAAAAAATGTAATTGTGTACAAATCTAACATCAGTGGAAGTATCCAAAATTTAATAGTATATCTTTTTTAGGCTTTTCTTACATCAGAACCTACTATCTCAAGGACGAATACATAAAAGCTGCCTCAAAATACATCTGAGACAGCTCATGTAAGCATCAAAATATATAGTCTTTACAACTGCTAAATTGTTCTTCTATCCAATCTTACATAATCCACGAACATGTAGGTATTCCAGAAAACATTAATTTGAGAATTATTAAAAATTCCAAATCTTGCATCTGATCCTATATTTAGATTAAGGATAATATTGTGATCTCTAAAATTCTGTAATCTCAGATCATTATCTACACTATTTGTATAATTCGCTTTTAGACTTCCGTCTACATAGATTTTTACCGTAATGTTTCCATTTTTATTAATCCACCGTTGTTCGTAAGTATGCCATCCTTCGCTTACATTATATTCTCTTGTTGCATTGGTTCCAAGTTGGTTCTGACCAACATTGCTACCATAAAACAAATTACTACCAAAATCTGCACGATTACCAAAGGAATACCCTTCCATAATATCTATTTCTCCACGTGTAGGCCAATTGGTTTCATTCACTGTCCAAAATGCAGGCCATACACCATAAGTATCGGCAAACCCTTTATAATTATTACCTTCTCTAGCAATGAGCTTAATACTAGCTCGTAATCGATATTCTTGATTATTTCCTGGATGAAAATCGAAATAAGACTTTACGTGTCCAGACTCATAACGATTACTATTTACTCGATAGGCTTGTAGACGAAGACAACTTCTACCATCTAGGCTTGCAATTTCGGAATTCCAATTCCTATAATGACAGATACTAGAATTATAATCCGTTCGATTATGTGTTCTTTGCCACTTATTTAAATTCCCATTACTATTGAAGTTATCTGTAAACTGTCTTACCCAAGGTCCAGCTTTTCCTTCAATTATATTCTCTGTAGCATCTGTGGTATTTACACCTTCTTCGCTTAACTCATCTTCAGTCTCACAACCAAACGCAAATAATAGTAAGAGCAAAAAGTTTAGAAAGTTGATTTGTGTTCTCATAATATGATATTTAGTTAAAAAGAATGCAACTAAATTAGAAACATAATTACGAATACCTTAACAAAACAAATTAAACAATATTAAATCATCAAATAAATTGTTTGTTTTTTGCCAATATAAAAAAACATTACATTCACTTCATATTAGATTTTATAAGGGATTACAGGAAAATCAGAAACGCAAACGTTTTCGTTGATTATTTGGGTAAAATGGTAATGAAAAATTAAAACTTAAGAAGCTTTTAAGATGATTTGAGGGAAATAATTTTATGATTTGAATATTTATACTTGTATAAAATGATAATTAGCGTTTTGTATTATTATTTTGAAAGATAAATCACACAGATTCTAACGAAAATTTTCGTAATATCAAGCTATCAACTTTTGAATTTTATCTGCTACTGATCCGCTTTCTGCAATTCTCATGATGCCCAAAATCACTCGAACAGTCCAACCTGGATTGGTAATAATAAATGCTTTCTCTTTTATTTTTTGGTCTCTGTAAATAATTCTCTGATCGAAAGTTTCTTCAGAAGTCATTGCTAATTCCTTAGCAAATTCCCATGCACCGTCTCTAGCCAACTCCATACTAAAATCAATTAGAAAATTATCTATATTGCCAAAGAGCTTAAGTATTTTTCTAAACGTTGGCCATATTTCTGATAGGTCTTTTTCAACTTCTATAACTAATGATGATAGGATCTCGTTTATTTTATCAAAATCCCCTTTAAGATCATTAATATTTTTCCCCTTAGAAATTTCGGCAGCAGCGATACCCAAATCCAAATTTATATGCGCATTAATACCGACTAGCAAGTGTTGTATTACAATAGGCCAATAATCTTGGGATACTTCAAAAGCTATTTCCCAGGAATCGGTTACCTCTTCTAACCTCAGATAAGAGAAATAAGCATCAATATATCTTTTGGCAAAGACTACATCTAATAATTCCATTCTCGCTCCATCATCAAAAAAACCAGTTTCAATCCCTTCTTTCACTCTAATAGTAACTCTTCTATACAATGCTGCAAAATACCCTAAAGGGTCATTTTTTGTCTTTGATATTGCTATAATATCATCTAAATTGATGATAACATCTTCGATAGTATGTATTGGTTTCAAGATTTTGCTAGATTACTGTGGTTCTATAGGTACATATACATTTCAATAAATTTAAGAATTCGATTTTAATACCGTGTAATTTTCAGTAAATTTAATAGCTAGTTGACTCACCATGAAAAAGATAATAACAACCATAGTTATTTTATGTATTTATGGTTTTACGAATGCACAGACTAATCCTACTTTTTATGGTTTAAAATCGCATTATGGTTTTATCATTGCTCATTCTCCTGAATTAAAACCAATTTCACAAACCAACCCATATGGAATTCAATTAGAATATAGTTGGTTAAAGACTAGTGACAAAGCATGGAAAACTTGCTTTTGTTATGGCAGATCTGGTTTTTCTTTTGCTTATTTTAATTATAACAATCCTGATATTCTTGGCAGTTCTTACAACCTTATTTATTTTGTAGAACCCTATTTCACCTATAAAGGATCTTTACGTTTTTCGTTAAGAGGGTCGGTTGGAGCTACCTATCTTGATACCATTTTTGATGAAGAAACAAATCCTGACAATGTACTATTTAGTACAAACTTGAGTTTTTTTCTTGCTTTATCACTTAACCTTAATTATCATATTAATAATAAATATGCGATCAACCTATCAGCTAACTATAATCATATTTCTAATGGAGGACAAAAACAACCTAATAAAGGAATGAATTTCCCCACCTTTTCTATTGGAATTGATAGAATTATTAATGACACTCCTTTAAAAAGAAAATCCGAATCATTGCGATCTTATGAAACCTCCTTAGATTACTATATAGGTTCGTTTGCAAGTCTTAGATCTTCCGATAGAGAAGCTGAGGCTTCTAATCATCTTTTAATCGGATTAACTGGCGGAATTCTAAAACCTTTATCAGGCATTAACGGACTCAATGCTGGAGTAGAGCTTTGGTATGACTTTTCTGATCGAGAAATCGCTAAACAAAGAGGAATTGATGATTCTGCTTTTTCTTCTGCCATTACTGCAGGACATCAATTTTCTATTGGTAGCTTTTACTTTTTACAATCTTTTGGTTTTTACTTGACACGTCCAAAAAACATACAAGGCAACTGGCTATATCAGCGATACTCCTTTTGGTACAGTATTGGAAAATCCAAACGTTGGACCTTGGGAGCATCTTTAATCGCCTATGGAAAAGTTGCTGATCACATGGATGGTCGCTTAATTTACATTCTCAATTAACAATATTTATGATGTAGCAGCTCCATCTATCATTTTCTTTTTTAAACCAACGATCTCTGATAATATCCTTATCTCTTTTTTAATGTTTTTTCGGATTGTAATTATCAAAATAACAGCTCCAACTATATATGAACCGTCGATCAAAATCATTTGCCATTTTTCGAAGTACAAACTAAACTCTGGACTAATCATATAAAAACCAATCGTATACAACGCTACGATAACTATCGTTACAGGTCCATGAATTTGTCTCCTAAACTTATAGAACGCTATAGTATCCTCTGTAGCATGTAATGCATGATCTAACATGTTTATTTTTTTGGATTTGGATACACTGATAAATTCAATAATTATTCTTATCAATAGTCCACCTATCATCAAACTTACCCCTATTCTACTAAGCACCTTTTCTACAGGAGCTACAAAATAGAAAAATGCTGTAATCCCTAACAATACAATGGAAAGTACCACAATATTCCCATAATGAAATTTTGTACTCCAAGTCTTCTTTTTTCGAATTATTGATAATACTTCTTCTATACTATTTTCCTTAGCATCATTTTCGATACTATTTTTATCTTTTTGCCATTGATTCTGCAAGGCTTCAAATTCATTCTCCATGTTCTAATATTTTTTTCAATCTTTTTTTAATTCTATGGATCTTTACTCGAACGTTTGTTGGTTGGATTCCCATTATTTCTGATATACTATCATAATCCTGACCATCCAGTACCATCATAATGAGTAAACGATCTATTTCTACTAATTTCCCAATAGCTATATATAAACTCTTGCTTTTGGTTGGATCAATTTCATGAGGCTCTGCAGGAATTGCATGTAACATTTGATCAATTGCCACTTTCTTAGACTTCTTTTCTTTTCGTATATGTTGTAAACAGGTATTTACTGTAATTCGATATATCCAGGTTCTATAGGAAGACTTTCCTCTAAAATCATCTAAAGAGTTCCAAATATTGATACATACTTCTTGCGAAAGATCCTTAGCCAAATCCATATCCCCTTTCATGTACCCTAAACACATTTGCAAAATCATAGGATAAGAATCTTTGTATATATCTTCGAAAAGTTGCTGCTTTTTACTCATTACCTAAAAATGCATTTACCTTTTGATAGAATACTTCTGGCTGATCAAACATAATAAAGTGTTTACTATCTGCTATCATTTCTATTTTTTTATTAGACAAAGTAGCGTATTGCTTGTTGTAGTTCGACTCTGCTACTTCAATTGTTGGGAAAGCTGCCCCAATAATCAATGTTTCAGCAGTTACTTTATCTAGCACCGTTCGTAAATCCAGTTTTAAAAGATCAGTATACCCATATACGTATGTTTTTCGGTCGGCTTTCAGTATCCAATTTAATAAAACATCAACTTTATCTTTTTTATTGGTCATATTCTGGGCCATCATCGTAGCAGTTTGCTTAAACTGATCTTCATTCATGCTTAGCATTTGGTTATTATACGGACTATCATATTGGATTTGATCCACTGAAACGCCTGGCATCATCAATTCTCTCATACAAGGAATAGAATCTACCAGGATTAAACTTTTTATATCATTTGGAATAGCTGCGGCGATATCAATTGCCAAATTACCTCCCATACTATGACCTATAATAATTACATTTTTTAACTGTTTTTTCTCTATGTAATCAACTAACTCTTTCTTAATAGTAAGGTACCAAGGCATCTCGATAGGAGCGTTTCCATCAAATCCTGCGTAAGATATCAAATGATGTTCATGAGTGCCTTTTAGATTGAACACTGTTTCCTCCCAAATAGATCCAGGATTTGTAAAACCTGGTAAATATAGTACAGGTGCTCCTGAACCAGATACTTGCACCGTTATTGCTGGAGCCTGACTAAATGTGATATGAACTAACATACATAGAACTAAAGTGATTTTAAAATTTCTCATGATTTTCTTTTTTAATTTTCTCTTTGATGCAATTCTCTTCTAATTGTTACACCTAGTCCGAAAAAAATATCAGTACTAATAAAAAAAATCTTGAAACCCTCTTAAACAGGTATCTCCTATTAAATCTAATTGTCATAGCTTCTATATAATTCGCTTCTCTATTAGGCTATTTATATACGCAATTATTTTAAGAAAAGGTAGGGTATCTAGATGATCGAGCGTTTAATAATAAAAGAAAGGACTATGAGATTTTTACACACGCACTTTAGATTTAGTTTTAAAATTATGATGAATTTTATTAAAGAATTGCCTTCCTCTTGTGGCTATGCCATAAGAAGATAACATTTCTTATCTCATATAGAAATAAGGGAAAGCAAACAAATTGGAAAAATTGCATAATTATTTAAAAAGCCTATCTAGTATGATAGGCTTTTTTATGCATAAAAGGTAACAAATTGGTATTGTTTTTGATCTTTAAGTAGCATGAGCCCTTCTTTATGTAAAGGGTTATTTGAAATAACAACAAAAAAAATTAACTTTAGTGATCACGGGAAAATCACATAATTGAACGCACTAATCATGAAAAAAATTCTAATCTTACTCATACTATCAGGAATATTTCATTCTGGTATGAATGCTCAAACACCTGTAGAAGGTGGATATATCGAGTTAACAAAAAAAGAATATGATGACTTATTAAACCCTGAAGAGGAAAACGAACTTCACGGTAAATATTACGTAAGAGAATTTAAAGACAAAAAACTAATAGGTATCCATAAAATCGAATATCAAAAAGGAAAGAAACATGGAGAATGGGTTCATTTTTTAATATTTAGAAAAAAAGGAACTTTAGATCTGTCTACTATAGAAAATTATGAGGATAATGTAAGAAATGGATATTATTATAATTCTGATAATGGTTTCACTTTTACAGAAGAAGGATATTACGAAAAAGGCTTAAAAGAAGGTTTATGGAATGTCTCAAAAGGAGGATCTAAAGAGAAGATCAATTATAAAAACGGCAAAAAACATGGAGATTATTGGAGACAGGATGCTTCTGGTGTTATTGTAAAAGGAGAATATAAGAAAGGTAAAAAATTAGATAATTGGACAATTGAAGATCTTGCGGCTAACACGAGAACAGAAGAACAACCACAAGTTTTGTCGCAAGCTCCTGACACTCCTACTGTTTCTGGAGGACTTCAAAAAATTGAAGGAACGATTGAGAAACCTGATGGATCTATAGTACCCATTGCCGTAGTAAAACTACAAATATCAGACTCTTCTTGCGCTTACGCATTTACTGATTACGAAGGAAAGTTTACTATAGAAATAAATACTAGTAAAATTTCGGACAACAGCTATTTTGAAATAGTAATTGACGGATTTCCGAAAAAAGTACTACCCTACTCTGACTTTTCGAATCAAAATACAATTACTCTAGAAAAAGGAAGAAAAAAAATTACCTATGAAGAATATAGAAGTTATTATGAATCTATGAAAGATTGCCAATAATTTTTCATAGAAATATTTAGTTCAACATTTTACCTATTTTGCTCTTTAATAGTTGTTTTTCTGGTGCAGATTGGGTGAGTTTCATTGCATTTTGATAATATTTGACTGCAATATTTGGTTGTATCAACTGTTGATAAATATCTCCCAGAGTTGCATGGTAGAGGTAATATTTTTCCAATAATTTCTGATCTTTAATGGATTTTATGGCATTTAGCGCTTCTTCTGCTCCATACAATTCTAAGATAACCAAGCATCGATTAAGAGAAACAATTGGATCGTTCTTAATCTTTAATAAAAGATCGTAATACTTTAATATTTCTTTCCAGTCCGTAGTTTCATAGCTCTCAGCTATACAATGCTTATAAGCAATTGCTGCTTCTAAATGATAGGTAGATAAAGATTCCCCAAAAGCAGATTTATTTAAATATCGGCTTCCTTGCGCAATTAATTCTTCATTCCATATGGTTCTATCTTGATCAGAAAGTAAAATCAATTCTCCTTGATCACTAAGTCGGCTATCTAATCGTGCTGTATGAAAAAGCATTAATGCCATTAAAGCATAAACTTCGGGTAATTGTGTGAGTTCAGTATCCAGCAAAGACTTACATAACCATAGGGCCTGAGAGATGATATCTTTTCTGATTAATTGATCATGATGCGTAGAATTATACCCTTCATTAAATATTAGATAAATCGTATTTAACACCACTGTGGTTTTAGAGTTAATCTCTTCGGATGAAGGAATCTCAGGACGTATTTGATGTTTCCTAAAATGCTCTTTTGTGCGATATATTCTCTTAGAAATGGTATCTTCTGATGTAAGAAAAGATTTTGCAACTTCTTTAGTACTAAATCCGCAAAGAGATTTTAATATAAACGTGATTTGATTTTCTGGAGAAATATCTGGGTGACAACAAGCATACATCATTGCTAAGAAATCATCTTTTATATATTCCTCTTTCCAAAAATTATCCATCGTACTACTTATAGTATATTCCGAGGTCAATAGCTTTCTTTCTGGATCAGAAAAATCAATAGTTTTACTATGCTTTTTTCTTCTAATAATATCAATAGCCTTATTTCGGGCAGTCCTATATAACCAAGCTTTTGGATTGTCTGGTATTCCTCTAAACTTCCAAGTCTCTAGAGCACTTACCAAGGCATCTTGCACAACATCTTCTGCAATTTCCAAATTCTCTATACCAAAAATCTTTACTAAAACAGCAACCATCTTTCCAGACTCCTGTCTGAAAAGATGGTTTAAAGTATCATGTATGTTTTCTTTCGATTTCAAAAAACAACGAATATTATCCAACTGGAGCTATTTCGCGCACTTCGACACTACAATCATACTCAAAACTTGGACATCCTTTTGCGATTTCTGTAGCTTCGGCAAGGGATTCGGCTTTAATTAATAGATATCCACCTACCAATTCCTTTCCTTCGGCAAATGGGCGATCAGTAAATGCTTTTTTACTACCTGTTAAAGTATTTCCTTCGTTGACTAAAGGTTGCCCACCTACTAATCTTTCTTCTCTAGCAAGTCCAGCCATCCATTTTTGCCAGTGCTCCATATTTTTTTGCATCTCATTAGGTGATGCAGATTGATATCCTTCCTGACCTCCTCTTATAAGCATTAAAAACTCTTTCATCTGTTCTTGTTTTATTTTTCTTCAATTGTCTAATGGAATTCGCTAATGTTGATTTTACTGGGTGTTCCCAAAATGCTATGGCTCATTTCATATCTGATCTCTTTTAAGCTTCGTCTGGCCAAACTTCTCTTACTTCTACCGAGGATTCCCATTGTAACCCAGGACAACCTTTTGCCATTTCGGTTGCTTCTTCCATCGATGCAGCCTTTACTACAATATAACCTCCTATTATTTCTTTGGCTTCCACAAGAAATCTATCAGTTACTTTTGTACCTCCTGGATGAATGGTTTTTACTGCAGGATATAAACGCTCTCCTCCAACATATTTTTCTTGTTCGGAAATTTTTCCGATCCACTCCATCCATTCGCCCATATGGGCATTTTGTTCTTCTTCAGTTTTGGAATCCCAAACTTCATCTCCACCTTTAAAAAGGAACACAAATTGTTTCATAATTTTATTTATTTATGGTTTATATGGTGCTATGACGAAATGATTAGAAGTATTTGGACATTTTTTTCAAAAAAAAAATATATTTTTTTGAAAACTTCCCTGAACCGCTACTAAAATCCTTTACTTCTTTTTCATCATCATTAGTGTGAAACTACCTAATATGAGAATAATTACCAACATAATTCCCCAAAGCCAAGCCTTATTTGTAAAGAGAGGCTCCACCTTCTTTTCAGATATTTTTGGAATACTTTTTTCTTCACCTAAGCCTAAACTTTTTAAATCAATAGGAATTTTTTCGGTCATATACTTGAGATCATAGGATGGTATATTGGAAGATTTATTTCCATAAGTAAGATAGTATGTTGCTGGAGTAGTAAATCTAGCAATTAATTCATGACTTACTCCCAATATCTCGACAGCTTGAATATCCAAAGGTTGATTATCATAATTACTGATTGTAATTCGTAATCGCTGTCCAATCTCACTTCTAAAATCAAATTCGTTTTCTTCTATGGAGTTAATTACTCCAGAAGTTAACTTGCCGTAACGATATCTCCAACCATTTTCAATTTTTGTGCTATCAGAAATATATTCCAGTCTAACAGGTCTGTAGTAGTCAAAAGTATTATTCACTTTTATTTTCACCTTATTTACAGGTACTGGAGTGTCTAGCGCAATATCAATTACCGTTGTTTTATTTTCTTTCTCCTCTTTTATTTCTAAAGACTTATTTCTGTACACATTGTAATCACCCGTCTTTGTTTCTTTAAAATTTATCTGAGCACCGGCAATTTTAGGAAAATCATCTCCTTTAACCAATATCCTATAGTATTGGTATTTTGAATTCGAGAACTTTACAGTGGTAAAACTATAAGAAGTTAATTCATTATTTATTGATAAAACACGATAATCATCTACTATAGTAAACCAAGACTTTAAATCTTGACTTCCTTCAACCGATAATCTTGTATCAAAATTAGTTTGATCAAAATCTAAATGTATCTGGTTAATCATCTGATCTAATGGCACTTTATAAGTAACAAAAGTTCCATTGACAGTTGTAGCCGTATTTAATATTTCAAAATCAACTTTCTTATGAATAGTTTTAGGTTCATTCTTCTTCAAGATATAAGGAGCTTCAATAGTATCTTTTGAAGCGGTAATACCATAAATTCTAATATCAGAAAGGTTCGAAGAAAGATTAGCATACATTTCATCTTGTATCATAACGGAATGCCAATCCTCAGAAACTCCTAACAACTCTCGTTTATAGTTATACTTACCTATCTGCGCATAAAGCTGAACACAGGAGAAAACTAATATACCTAGAACTAAACTAATCTTTAACCTCATCAGTAATTATATGTTTGTATTTATTGTATAAGAAAGAAATGATCAACAACAGAATCCCTAAGGATACAAAGACAATCGTTTTAGAAATCGTATTTAGATGTGCGATATCGTATAAGAATAGTTTAACAAGAGTGATTCCGAATAATATAAATGCCATTACACGCATATGCTTTATTTTCTTCCAGAACCCCATAACTATAAGGAATAAAGAGTATATCCCCCAAAGTATACTTAATCCTAACTTATCAGAAGATGTATATCCAGCTATATCTAACCAATGAATTAGTTCGCTACTCAAAATCCAAATGATCGTGATTTGTAGAACAACATCTATCAAAACTATCAATGACGTATTTAAGAACCGTTGTCTAGCGTATGTATATAAAGCCCACATTAGTATGGCACAGAAAACTAATGAGATATAACGAATTCCTATATTAAACGAACTCGCTTCTCCAGATTCCAGCAATGATGGATCCAGATAAACATCCCTTAGTTCACTAAGCAGGTATAATCCAGAAGTAAGAAACATTAATAGTGCAAACAAGTTAAGCGCAATATTAATGTAACCAAAGATCATGTTTTTAAGCTTTGTGATATTTAGAAATGATATGATAGAAAGAAAAGCTAGCGTATAGTTTATAAGCCAAACTCCCATGAAATCTTGTTTATCGTATGCTAAAGTCTCGTAATAATCTATAATCTCTAGGAAAAATGTCATATACACAACAAATAAAAACATTGCAGAAACCCATAGAGAAATCAACTGATACCAAGTTTTATATTTTAACCATGGAAAAGGATATGAATCATTGCGATGCAGAAAAAGTATGTACCCAAAAGAAGCTGCACACAATAAAGATGTAAGTACAGAAATATTAAAAATAGGTGTAGTTATAATTTCAGTATTATCGTATGAATATTCTGCATAATACCTCCACCAATCTTGTAACAAACTAAAAAAAGTAAGAGCAATAACAGGATATGCTAATTTTTCATAAACCGGCACTTTTTTAGTTCTACCTATCCAGAAAAGCAATACCGCTTCAGTTGCCCATAATAAAGTCACCCAATTTCCATCTAACTGTACAGGAAAAGCGATACTAATGAAAACCAATACTAAACCAGAAACAAAATAAAACAGATTTCGATCTGCTAATTTTAATCTGTAGATCATCACACTCACTACAAAATGTATAAGCGCATTTCCAATCGTAAACAATCCTAATAACTCTTTACCAACCTCATGATCACTCAGTATGGAACAACCTATTCCATAAAAAATAAAGGCGTTAGCCAATTGTAGTAATACATCTGTAGTACCGAATTTTTCTTTTCTATTCAATTTATACAAAAGGAATATGAGATAGAAGATGATAAAAAATACGAATAAGAATGTAAACGCTAATGCGAAATGAATGCTGGTTTCATACTTCACTGCATACCAGCTAAAATATATCAACCAAGTAAGTAAAAAGGAAGAATAATAAAGAGACTTCCAATATTTTTTAAAAGAAAGTATTAAGATTCCAATATTGATAATAGTCACATAACTAAATAGAATGGCAACCCTTCCTGATCCATCACTTAGCAAAAAAGGTACTGCATAGGCACCAACCAAACCAATATGGGCGATTACTTGTCTGTTATATTGTATAGCTGAGAATACTGTAAAAATTGTGAATAATACCATTAGGGCAAACGCAAACAATTGTGGAATAAGATCATATAGACTATAAGCCAAAAACGTTATGAAATACAGTATTGTCATAGCACCACTTACTAAAACAGCACTAAAGTTTTCATACTTTCTTTTGAGTTTCATTCCAATAGCGATCAAAGCTATACCTGTACAATACCCTAATATAATTCGTGTAAGCGGACTGATAAGATCATTCTCTATAGAATATTTGCCTCCTATAGCCACACCTATGATAAGAATAATAACTCCGATCTTACTAATGAGATTTTCTCCCACAAATTTTTCCCAATTTGATTTTTCTTTAGGTTTACTAATCGGATTTAGTACACTTTTAGGTTGTGGTGCTGATAAAGGTGCTGACTTTTTTTCCTTTATACTTTCAGAAATATTTTGAGGTCGACTTTCTAACGGTTGTACTTGACTTAAGTTTTTGCTATCGGATGTAGCTATTTGTTTTGCTCGATCTTCAGCATTTTTAAGATCTAGAATTTCCTGTTTAAGATTCAGTATTTCTCTTCGAAATTCTTCCTGCTTTCTGGACAGTATCGCTAGCTTCTGAAGCAATTCATTTATATACTTTTGATTATCAGCCATTGTTGTTTAGATATAAAATGAGTATTGAATAACAATATTCATTATAGAAATATAGGTAAAAAAAAGAGGAATCATAAAAACATGATCCATCTACTATTCGGTTTTAATCAAAAATATAGTAAAATAGGATCCAATTACTCCCTGAAAAAAGGGAATCTAAAAAAATGGTTTCTAGTGGAATACAAAATCAAAAACCAGTGGTAAACAAATTTCTCGCTCCTCGTATACCACATTTCTGATATTTATGATAGGATTGCGCTGCTCGTTCATCTATTTGCTTACCAGATTCATTGAGAATCCATCCATCGATAGCAGCTTTTAGAGTATATGCTTCGGGAGCCATTAAATGAGTAGTCCACAAAATAGGATTTGCTTTTGCCTTTTTAATCTCAGGAGAAAAATAAGCCTTGCTAAAACAGGCAAGGATGATTACATCTTTTTTGCTAGTACTAGATGAATCTTCATAATCGATTGAAACATCAAAATCCATTAAGCCATCGTGACCTACATATGCTAAAAGATCAGCATTTCCTCCAAAATGTAAGGTACGACTATTCTCTTCTATTTCTAATGGTGATTGGCCGTTTGATGATTTTAGAAAATCTTCTATAGTAGTTTTTATTTTCGCACCATCATAGGCATCCGCTAATAAATAGACATCTTTTGTAGCATGCTTGAATAATAATCTTTCTAAAATATTAGCATCCTTAGCTGTTATTTTTCTAATTAATGTCCAATCCTTGGTTTTTACTTTAAAAAAAGTCTTAACACCATAACCCGCTCCCCAATATAAATTATTTTTAGGGTCCTGTCCATTTCCTATACGTTCTGGAACTGGCACAATACCCTGATTAGCATTATCACACAAAGCTACAAATACATGAATGGTTTTGGTCTGACCATAACATATAACAGACATTAATAAGCATACAATAATACCTGTAATCCTCATTGTTTAATACTTAAAATAAGTGCTACATTACTTTTTTCTATGTCGGTAAGTTTATCAGCTGCGTCTTTATTTGTAGGCATATACCAAGATTTAGACTCAAAATAGTCTTGCCATTTCTTCTTGGTAAACATGTATCCATGAGATGCAAAAATCTCGTTTTTAATAATCGCTAATTCTTCTTCTGTTTTAAAATCAAGCTCTTCTTTTTTAAATATGCGATGCGAAAATATGTAATTCTCTCTTTCAATTGCCTTAATGTCTGTATAAGGCTTTGAAAAGCTACCATCTTTTTTTATAGGTTGAAACTCTAACCACTCTTTGAGACCAACTTGTTTTCCATCTCCGATACAATCCAACTTTTCTCTTGTTTCTTTAAATACTAATAAGTCATCTGATACAAAAACAGAAGTTCTAGCGTCATTGAAAGAACAGTCAGCAACAGCTCTTTCATAAGCAATGGTAGCTATACGCTTTCCTTCTGGAGTAAATGATGTTAAAGATGATTGTTCACAATTGGTTCCTATATTACATTTTAAAACTGTAGATACAATAATATATGATTTTGTATGCACAACCACATTTCCAGTTAAGAGATTACTTGCTCTCTCTGTAGGTTTGAAATCGAAATATTGTAAAGCTAAATCTTGGGGAATATTCTTTTGAGGTTCTGAAAAACTTTCGATCAATTTACTAAACTGACTTTCTTGTCCGTTTATTGATATCGAAAAAAACAAACCTAATAAAACTAAATACTTGATCATGAATATCTTTATTAAATATAGTATTAAGTTCTATAGATTGGGAGCTATACAAATCTAAAAAAGATTACTAAGAACTATTCCTTTAAATTCAATTTTTAACGATTCTTAAAGATTAAAGAAATACGCCTCCTAGAAATAATGAAAAGAACAACTTTCTTTTTAAAATTCATAATACAAAAAAACACGCAAATAGCGTGCTTATTAATACTAATGTGTTTTTGTATTTGTAGCGATTATTGTTCCGTATTACTATCTGTTATAGCTTAGGACACCTTTTACAATTTGTCTTTCCTTTCTTCTTATATTTCTTACAACATTTTTTCTTCTTACCACCACAACTTACTTCACAATTCAATGAGGCACATGGCGAATATAAAGATGGAATTCCTGAACTTTGCACTACTTACTAATTTTTATTGAATCTAAATAAAGTACAAAAATATAAAAAAAAGACTCTTAGGAAAAGAATCTTTAATTTTTGTTTATTAAGTTATTAACAATCAGTAATATTACTACTCTTCTTGCTTATCACCAATTTGAAAAGTATTGATATCTCTATCGAACAAATAATGTCCAGACTTATCTTCTCCTATAATTTTTAATTTATCTAGAAGAGTTCTTGCTATAGCTTCTTCCTCTAATTGTTCTGCCACATACCATTGCATAAAATTATGTACGTTATAGTCCTTATGCTCTAAGCATTGAAAGATAACATTATTAATTTGCGCGGTCACAAACTCTTCACTTTCAAGAAAAATTTCGAATAACTCTCTTAATGATTTAAAATCATCTCTTGGTTTTTCTATAGCGGGAATTACAGCTTGTCCATTTCTCTCATTAATAAACTTTACCAATTTTGTCATATGTACTCGCTCTTCTTCTGATTGCGTATAAAAGAAGTCCGCAATGCCATTATATCCATTTACATCTGCCCAACATGCCATAGACAGATATTGAGCAGAAGCGGTAGCCTCATAACGCACTTGATCATTTAATGATTTCTCTATTTCTGGTATCATATCTTTTATTCTGATATTTTTAAGACTTTAAAACACTTAACTTATGGTTTTCTATAATCATACAAGTATTAAAAGTCTATTTTGTTTTTAAATTAATTATTAAAAGTACATAATTAAAATGCCTTTCAATAGTTTTTATATTCCTTTACCATTAATTTAAGTAAATTGATAGAACAAAGTTTAAGCTCTAGTATACCTGGTAATAGTTTCTTTATGAGCTGGAAATTCTTGTATTAATTTGTTTCTTTCGGCCAATTCAAAATCTTCGAAATCAAATCCTGGCGAAACCGTACAACCCACAAAAGAATAATGATTATTTTCTTTCACACTAGACGCAAACCAACAACCTGCTGGAACTACTAACTGAGGCTTCTCTCCTTCATCAAGATTCATTCCCACAGCATGACATGTATATAATCCGTTAGCATCAATAACATGTACGTATAGAGAACTACCTCCGTAAAAATGCCACATTTCATCTTGTTGTATACGGTGAAAAGCGGAAAAATTCTCTGATGTTAATAAGAAATAAATCCCTGTACAATAGTTACGAGCTCCAGAAAATTTATCTTCTAAAGCATTTTTTGGAATTACTCCATCACTACGATATGTTTCTTTATAAAATCCTCCTTCAGGATGAGGTTTCATATCTAGTTTAGCTACAATATTTCTTATGTCATCATTCATAGGTTTCTGTAAAGTAAAAAGAAGCGATCCAATGCATTGGATCGCTTCTTTTTATTGTAAACTATTTAGTATAATATTTATGCTAATACAGCCTGAACTTTATCAGCTGCTTCTTGGAATAATACAGCACTCTGTACATCCAATCCACTATTATCTATTAATTCTTTTGCGATATCTGCATTGGTTCCTTGTAAACGAACAATAATTGGAACATTGATTCCGTCACCCATATTTTTATAAGCGTCTACTACACCTTGTGCTACTCTATCACAACGAACAATTCCTCCAAAGATATTGATCAATATTGCTTTTACATTAGGATCTTTAAGAATAATTCTAAAAGCTTCTTCTACACGCTTGGCATCTGCTGTACCTCCAACGTCTAAGAAATTAGCAGGTTCTCCACCAGCTTGCTTGATCAAATCCATAGTAGCCATTGCAAGTCCTGCACCATTTACCATACAACCTACATTACCGTCTAGATCCACGTAGTTTAGACCAACTTCGTTAGCTTCTACTTCTATTGGATTCTCTTCGCGGATGTCACGCATGTCTACGTAGTTCTTGTGACGATATAAAGCATTATCATCGATAGTAACTTTTGCGTCTACCGCCATGATTTTATCATCACTCGTCTTTAATACTGGATTAATTTCGAATAATGAAGAATCTGATTTTACATAAGCAGTATACAAAGCCATCACAAATTTTGTCATTTCCTTAAACGCAGCACCACTTAATCCAAGATTAAAAGCTACACGTCTAGCCTGAAATGGCAATAATCCAACAGCAGGATCTATTTCTTCTGTAAATATTAAATGAGGAGTTTTTTCTGCAACAGTTTCGATATCCATTCCACCTTCGGTAGAATACATAATCATATTTCTTCCTGTAGTACGATTTAGTAATACAGACATGTAAAACTCATCTGGTTCACTATCACCTGGATAATACACATCTTCTGCAATCAATACTTGATGTACTTTTTTTCCTTCTGCAGAAGTTTGCGGTGTAATTAAGTTCATTCCGATGATTTGACCTGCTATTTCTTCTACTTCCTGAAGATTTTTAGCAAGTTTTACACCTCCACCTTTTCCTCTACCTCCAGCGTGTACTTGAGCTTTTATTACGTGCCAACCAGTACCTGTTTCAGCAGTTAATTGTTTTGCAGCAGCTACTGCTTCTTTAGCATTTTGTGCAACAATACCACGCTGGATACGCACTCCAAAGCTACTTAATATCTCTTTACCCTGATATTCGTGTAAGTTCATAGTCTTATTTTTTACCTTTTCTATAGGAGTCCCAAAAATAGGAAAAGTGAAGATACTGTGCCAATCTTTTCTAGTAAAAATAGTTATATAGAAACTGGTATTATGTTATCTCGAAAATTCTTCGAAAACGAATTTAGATTTCTTTAAAGTTTAAAATCATCAAAATCCAATGGATCAAAATTCTTAAAATGCCCATTCATTTTAATGACTTCTTTGGCTCTATTCATTTCTCTAACAACAGGAATTGTAACTTTAAGATGCCCTATTAAATAATTAAGGCGTTCAAACTCGCTTCTGAGCTTTAATAAATGATATTCTTGATGTAGCGCCAAACCGACTTTATGAGCTACTTGATAACTTACAAATGGAATATTAAAAATTGGAGGTTTTTCTATGGTAAGTTCTATATATAAGATTGCAATATTCTTTAATAATTCTTCTTGTAACTCTTCTACTCCGTTTTCATTATCCTCCATATACTCTACCTCACCACCAGCATATAACTTACCCGGTAATTGAGGGTAAAAACTTTTAATCCTAAAAACTCTTGTACCAGTACAAACAACATCACTTGCTCCATTCGGGTATCTTTTTTCTACCTTTTGTAATGTTACTTCAGTACCATATTCTAGTTTTTTATCTATAAAAGTGGGTACACCAAAAGAAATTCCATCTTCTTCGCAATCTGCAATCAATTGTTGATATCGTTGTTCGAAGATATGAAGTGGTAAACGCTCTCCTGGATATACGACTAATTGTAAAGGAAAGAGTGCTAGCATTTTTTCTTTTAAAAATACTAAATAAACAACTAGCTTGTGTATAATATCTGTTCAAAAATCGAAAATTCGTTATTTAGCATCGTTTTTTTTTAGGTTTACATAATTTTATACTAATTACGCGCCGCCTAGAGATAATCTCTAGTAAAAATGGTAATTTCGTAAGCCAAATTAAAGTAAAATGGAAAACACAAATTTATTAGCAATCGCAAAAGAGTTTGGGAGTCCAGTATATGTGTATGACTCCGAAAAAATTGTTTCACAGTATGAGCGTCTTACTAATGCTTTTAAACAGGTGAAACATTTGAAACTTAACTATGCAGTCAAAGCGTTATCTAATATTGCGATACTAAAGTTAATGAATTCATTAGGCGCTGGATTAGACACAGTATCAATTCAAGAAGTAAAACTTGGACTTGCAGCTGGTGTAGCTCCTGCTAACATCATATTTACTCCAAACGGAGTGTCTTTAGAGGAAATTGAACAAGTTTCTTCGATGGGAGTTCAGATTAACATCGATAACTTATCCATTTTAGAACAATTCGGAACGAAACATCCAGATGTACCTGTTTGCATTCGTATTAATCCACATGTAATGGCAGGTGGGAATAGTAAAATTTCTGTTGGTCATATCGATAGTAAATTTGGAATTTCGATACATCAAATTCCTCATATCCTAAGAATTGTAGAGAATACTGGCATGAATATTAACGGTATCCACATGCATACGGGTAGTGATATTTTAGATATTGACGTTTTTCTTTATGCTAGCGAGATCTTATTTGAAACTGCTAAGCACTTTAAAAATCTGGATTTTATAGATTTTGGAAGTGGTTTTAAAGTGCCTTACAAAGAAGGTGATATCGAAACTAATATAGAAGAGTTTGGTAAGAAACTAACCAAACGTTTTAATTCTTTCTGTAAGGAATATGGAAAAGAATTAATACTAGGTTTTGAGCCTGGTAAATTCCTGGTAAGTGAGTCTGGTTATTTTCTTGCTGAAGTAAATGTTGTAAAGCAGACAACCTCAACAGTTTTTGCAGGTATTGATAGCGGTTTTAATCACTTAATCAGACCGATGTTTTATAACTCTTATCACGAAATCATAAATATCTCAAACCCTGATGGAAGGGAGCGTTTTTACTCTGTAGTAGGTTACATCTGTGAGACAGATACGTTTGCAACAAATAGGAGAATTCCAGAAATTACCGAAGGAGATGTTATTGCCTTTAAAAACGCAGGAGCTTATTGCTTCTCTATGGCTAGTAATTATAATTCTCGTTTTAGACCTGCAGAAGTACTTTGGCATAATAACAAAGCACATTTGATTCGTAAGCGAGAGACTTTTGAAGATTTAACTAGAAACCAAGTTGATGTTGATATTTTTGAAAAGGTAACAGAATCAGCTTCATAAACTTAGATTATTTTATAGAACAAAAGAAAGGGACGTATTTTTAGAAATATGTCCCTTTTTTATTTGTGAGTTTACTGTAGAAATTAAAACTTCTCGGAAGATCCAAAAATTTTTCCTTTAATATTCGGGAATGCTTTTTTTAACTTTTCTATTTCGCTTCTAGGACAAAATCGACTCACTTCAATCTCTTTTAGATTTGTACACTTAAGCAAGGGATCTAGATTATTGATTTTTTCGTTATCACGAATATTAAACTTTTCTAGTTTCTTAAGATAACCTACAGGTTCCAGATTATCGAATGTGTCATAATATCCAGATATAGCAAGTTCTTTCAGATCCGTAAGGTCTTTTAAAAACTCGATACTTTCTAAATCAGCCTGAATTAATTCTAAGGCTTCTAGATTAGGAAGATTTTTTAATAATTCATAATTATCAAACCGTGTAAACCTTATAGCTGATAGTTTTTTCAACTGAACTGATTTATTAAATATTGCCAAATCAATCTTAGGAAGTTTAGGACTACCATTAATAAAATAAACATCCTCTATATTGGTTAATTTTCCCAATGCATTTAGACTTTTCACTTTACTCTTTTCTGAGCGCGATATACTCAATATTTTTATCCATTTCAATTTTTCACAGATGATATCAAAATCTTCTTGAGTCATTTTTTCGAGAACTAGAGAAATCACCTTATTCTCCTTATCACTTTCTGCATTGACTGCTTCAATTGTAGTTAGATTAACACCTTTAATTTCTATAGTAGTTCCAAAAGCCCCCATATAAGTGGTCATTAAAACTTCTCCAGGTTCTAATTTCTTTGGTGATTTTTGGGTAGAAGCAGCTTTTCTAGATATAAAGTTTTTAGCTTTAGCGTTTAAAAAACCAACTCCTGAAGAAAAGAATGCTACTTTAACTCTTAGATTATGAGAAACATCTTTCTTAGATGTATATAACAACTCATCATTTATTTTATAACTGATAGTTGCACCTACTTTTTCTATTTTGACAATATCACCCTTTTTACATTTTCTACCTGTTTCAAGGACAACTTTATCTCCTTCGACAATAATTGCTTTTCCAGATTTAAATCTTATACCGTACGTTACTTTTTCCCAATTAGCTATTTTAGTAACCTTGGTTAAACCAATAATTTTAGATTGTTTAGGTTTCTGTAGCACAGCAGTCATCCATCCATCACTATTTAATCCTAATACCTTATTAGAGGTAGCTCCAGCATCCCACAATAAACCTCCTTCGAATTTAGAGATATACTTATTTTTTACGGTAACATTTTTTTTGTTTACCCAAGTAATAGATTTTTGCCCATAAAGTATAGCACATTGAGCAAAAAAACACACTATTAAAAAAGCAAAACCCTGATGCTTTTGTTTAAGAATCATAATTATATTTTTAAGGTAAATTACAACTTAAAAATTAAATTTATTCAGCTTAAAAAGAAGTGTATTTAACTTTAACGAATGTTTAATCAGATGAAATCAAATTTCAGATCACATTTTTTGAATGTTTCTGACTAGGTATTCGAGTCCATTTAGCTTCAATTCATAAACTGTTTGCATTTGCGCTCCCAGTGTTCCTTTAGGGAATCCTTTATTATGATACCAAACGATGTAGTATTCTGGCAAATCAATGAGATATCGATCTTTATATTTACCAAAAGGCATTTTGGTATGCGCCAGTTTAATTAAAAAGTCTTTTTGAGTTTGAGAATTCATTAAAGAGATAACATAGGGTATTTATTTAGAATAAGCTCTATAATACCACATTAGGTTTTTAACCTTCTTTTCCCATTTTTCTTGATTCACTTTATTTTTAGAATGTTCGGTTTCGATATCATAGAGTTCTTGCATATTAATCCTCATACGCTCGACTCTTTTGTACATTTTATTTAAATCTTTACGAACATTCTTTCCAGGCTTATATTCCTTTAATTTTTTGCGCATAATTCTGGCATGCAACTCCGAAATATCAAAATGCAGTTGTTCATGCTCTAGTAAGTATTTAGTTAACTGCCCTCTCTTTACCCATGATAATGATGGATAACAGAAACTGTCCACTTCATATTTTAATTCAATCTTCCCATAATCCTTACTTATAGACCATTGATAAGTTATTCCGGTATTTACACTAGCATCAAAACTACTGTTCATTTTAGGTTCTCCCCTAAAATCCGACCATTCCAACTTACTTTTTTCCGCATAAGAAAAACGCTCTACATATCCATGACTAGCAAAAAATAAAACTAAGAGAATAGTAAAAAATTTACCCATAATTGCAATAATTATGCCCGGCTAAAGTTGTTATTTTTCCACAAAAACACCCAAAAATACAATACGGGGCTAAGTATTGCATATGTATGTTTAAATAGATTCTTATTTGTTTTCAGATATAAAATCTTATATCTATCCCAATTGAAACAATTTATCTAAATTTTGTGTAAACTTTGATTTATCAAAATTGCCATAATCACTATATCAATTTCCGTACCACGACTAAAATTAACTGTAAGTTTAATCAAAGTTTAGGTGCAAAGTATCATCTACGTTTTAACAATACTTTGTAAATAGCATCTAAAAATAAAAAAAATGATTCTAAAAACCTCTAGAAAATTAATTATTGATCAAATAATTTTTATTCGATAACCGTTAATTTTAATTCATCATCAAATTTAATGATGTAAGAAGCCTTATTATAATAGCCTCCTAAAAGCTTTTTCGCATAATTAAATTTATTTTCAACATACTCCGTAGTTCCTTCAAAAGTAGCTGCGTGATATAAATCATCCGCAGATCCCAATCGCATCAAAATATCATACGTAATATCAAAACCGCGTACAGTATATTTACTAGGAATAGTTCCGAATTCTTTCTTATACCTAGCTACGAAAGGAGTCATTGATGTCTCATCGTAATTATCATATTCCTTATCAATAGAAGGATAATGTAAATGTAAATTTGATAAATATTCATTCTTTACACTATCATCATCAAAAGCATTATTTTTATCTGTTGTGAATAATGTAACCTTATGACTTTCTACTTTTGCATTTAATAAAGTTGTAACATTACTAATCATAGCTACATCATCAGATTCAATAAAAACCCAATTTGGTTTATTTTTAGCTAATGCTTTATTTAGATGCACTTCATACACATAATTACCTTCCTCTATTCTAGCTATTTTTGCATCTGGAAACTTGGCTACTAATTTGTCCTTGATTTCTTGATGCTTAGGCTTCATTGGTTCTCCTTTCTTCTTTCCTTGCTGCACGATAATAACAATATTTTTATCAGTAGAATCTTTGGCTACATAATTTATCATTTTATCCTGAAGCATTACATCTGTCGGAATAGTTTGAAAGAAATTACTGTATAATTTTGATTCTCTATTAGAAATAGGAGAGATAACAGGTGTTTCATACTTTTTTAACTCAGCAGCTACCGCTTCTACATTTGCTTGATATAATGGTCCTATTACAACATCTAATTCATCGAAGTTATTTTGATCAATCAATCGTTTGATATGCACAGTATTCTTATTTCTTTGCGTATCATACACTGTTGCATCAATACTTAGACCTTTCGTTTTAGCAGAATCTATGGCCATTTGTACCCCTTTATAAAAGTCCAAGGCAACTCTGGTTCCTCTAGCATCTCTGGTTTTCAAGAAATCCTCCGTCTGTTGTCTTGCTTCCAGATCTAAGGTATCCAGTCCAAAAGGTAGCATTATAGCAATCTTTTTAGCCTTAAAGTTAGACAACATATTCTCCAATGGAACAATTTTTTTCTCTGGAAAATCTATCGCTAATGAATCTGCAGTATCTTTTTTAGGTAATGTTAAAACCATTCCTATTTTTAGACCATCCCTTGCATAAGGATTTAAACTAAACAGAGAATCCGAAGAAATTTGTGCTCGTCTTAGAACACTATAAAATCCTTCTTTAGGCTTTACTTCATACAATTCAAATTTATCCTCGTCGATAACCTCTCCTAAAGGTACAAATATCGTAGTAGGAACTAAAATTTCCATTCCAATAGGAAAATTTGGATCCATTTCGGGATTTAGCTGATTTAGCTCACCAACGGTAATACCATGTCTTCTTGCTATACTATATCGTGTATCTTTGGGCTTAACAATATATTTAGTAGTAGTAGAAACTCTAGAACCTAAACTATCTTTTGGAATTTCTCTAGAAACCGTAGTTTGTTCTGCAAACACAGGAATTCTTAGTTTATCTCTTTTACGAATTTGCTCTGAATACAATCGCTTATTATGCTTTTTAATATCATCTATAGTAATATCGTATTTCTGAGCAATCCCAAATAAGGTTTCTTTTCTTCTAACCTTATGAGTTTTAAATCTAATTATTTGTTTTATCTCTTCTAAAGGTTGTATGCTATCTAAAACAGGATCACTTACTTCAGTTGAAGTTTCGGTATCCTCTTTTTTCTTTAAAACAGCAACTCTTAGAATTTGACCTAGATTAATCCCGTTTACTGCATCTGGATTCAAATTATAAATAGCTTCTTGAGTTGTGTTATATTTTTGGGATAAATTAAATACTGTATCTCCTTCCCCAACAATATGAATCTGATATTCCTGATCGTCAACAACTGGAATTGCTAGAATTTGTCCTTCTTTAATACCCTCTTTTGCAGTTGGGTTTATCTTATAAATTGCTTCTGGAGTTGTATTATATCTTTTTGCAATTCTATATACATTTTCTCCTTGAACAACTTTGTGACTTTTATACTGTTGAGAAAAACCAACAGTGGTTATAAAAATCATAAAAAAGAACAACAATACTTTTTTCATTCGATTTATTTTTAATGAACCTAATCCCCAAAGGATCTATTATATTACTCCCACTCGATAGTCGCTGGCGGTTTAGAGCTAATATCATATACTACTCTATTAACGCCTTTTACCTTATTTATTATCTCATTTGAGGTTTTTTGCAAAAACTCATAGGGCAAATTAACCCAATCTGCAGTCATACCATCTGTACTTTCTACGGCTCTAAGTGCCACACATTTTTCATATGTTCTTTCATCTCCCATTACTCCAACACTCTGTACTGGCAATAAAATTGCTCCAGCTTGCCAAACTTTATCATAAAGTCCGTTTTCTTTTAAACCATTTATAAAAATAGCATCTACTTCTTGCAAAATACTAACTTTTTCTGGAGTTATGTCTCCTAATATTCTAATTGCTAATCCAGGTCCAGGAAATGGATGTCGTCCTAGGAGTTCTGGATCAAGTCCCATAGAACCTCCCACTCTTCTTACTTCATCTTTAAACAACATTTTTAGAGGCTCTACAACTTTTAGTTTCATAAAATCTGGCAATCCTCCAACATTATGATGAGATTTGATCGTTGCTGATGGTCCTCCATTTACAGATACAGACTCTATAACATCTGGGTAAATCGTCCCTTGTGCCAACCACTTAGCATCTTCTATCTGGTTTGCTTCATCATCAAATACTTCAATAAAAACTCTTCCTATTATTTTTCGTTTTCCTTCTGGATCACTTTCACCTGCTAGAGCTTCCAAAAAACGTGCCGAAGCATCTACTCCTTTTACATTAAGCCCCATTCCTTCGTATTGTTGCAATACAGACGCAAACTCATTTTTACGAAGTAGACCGTTATTTACAAAAATACAGTGAAGATTACTTCCGATAGCTTTATGCAATAATACAGCAGCAACCGTAGAGTCTACTCCACCACTTAATCCGAGAACTACCTTATCATCCCCTAATTTCTCTTTTAATTCGTTTACTGTTGTATCTACGAACGAGTTGGGTGTCCAATCTGGTTGAATTTTTGCAATCCCTATCAGAAAATTATCTAATAACTGTTTACCATCAGTAGAATGATATACTTCTGGATGGAACTGAATAGCATAAGTTTCTTCATTTTCAATTTTATAAGCTGCATTAGCTACATCTCCTGTACTCGCTAACAAAACAGCCCCTGTAGGTAATGATTTTATAGTATCACTATGACTCATCCATACTTGCGACCCTACTGAAATTCCGTTAAAAAATTCCTCTCCATCCTTAATGAATGACAAGTTAGCTCTTCCATATTCTCGTGTATTAGAAGGTGCTACTTCTCCTCCACTAAAGTGAGCTAAGTACTGAGCTCCATAGCACACTGCTAATAAAGGTTTTTTTCCTCTTATCTCCGATAAATCGGGATGTGGAGCATCTTCTCCTCTTACAGAAAAGGGAGATCCTGAAAGGACTACTGCTTTAAAATCTGATAAATTTTCTGGTAATTTATTATACGGGTGGATTTCACAATAAATATTTAGTTCTCTAACTCTTCTAGCAATTAGTTGAGTATACTGTGATCCGAAATCTAAAATGAGTACGTTATTTTGCATAGGCAAAAATAAAATTAAATTACAACCTCCGAAATCCTATTTGATATAATTTTCAACTTCCTGTATTATTTTATAAAGACCTCGTTAATTGATTAAAAAAATAACGACATAGTTAGTATATTTATAGAAAAACTATGAAATCTTCAATCTTATACTGCATTTTTTGTTGTATTGTTTTTATTAACTGCACATCATGCAAAAGTGGGCTGGATACTAGAGGAAAAGCAAATTACGTTAGTAGTATCGATGCAACTTCCTTTAAAGCAATCCCTTTATCACCCGGTAATCTTATTAGCACTATAAAAGTAAACGACAAAGAATCCGAATGGAAATATGATTTAACAATTCCAGAAATTCAAGAAGGAGAAAAAGTACCTTTATTTATTGTTCTCCATGGAGGTGTAGGCAGTAAAAACTACACAAAATTTAGTAATTGCCTTGTAACTCCTGGTTTGCAAGATGCAGGAGGTTTTGTTTTTAGTCCTTCTGGTGCTTGGCGTACCTGGACATTGGATTACCTGGAAAAAAGAATCTTGGATTTTATAGATTTGGCTAAAGAAAATTGGCCTATTGATCCAAACAAAATAGTACTGGTAGGATATAGTAATGGTGCCATCGCTGGCTGGCAGTATGCCAACGATTACAAAGATATCTTTTCGGCAATGATTTTAATGGGATCGAACTGCAAAGTAGAAGAGAAATTAGAGATTCCTATATATGTAATTCAAGGAACTGAGGATAAATTCTTCCCTATCAAAAAGGTTCGAAAAAGAATAACAGAGGCAAAGGCACTTGGGTGCAATATCACCTTTGTAGAGGCAGAAGGGAATACTCACATCAAAGCCTGTGAATACAAAGACATCCTGAAAACCAGTATTCCATGGTTACAGAATGAGGTCTGGAATTAATTTATTTAGATGATATTCTAATTCCTTTTTACAAATTTAAAAGTGCTTTGTTCATTATTAGATATGAGACTTCCTATATATAAACCGCTAGCTAATTTTTCGAGGTTAATATCTGTATAGGGAACTTCTGCAGGAATTTCACTTTTATAAACAAGCTTTCCATTTACATTATAAATCATTAATGATTTAGAACTAAGCATTCCTGAAGTAGAAAGTCGCATAACGTCTTGAACTGGGTTTGGGGCAATCTGAAGGGGTATTTTTTGCTCTGGATTACCAACACTTAACGTATTGCCAATAACATATTTAATACCTTCCTCTACATGCTTTATAAAATTTGTGTTGTTTGTATAATCACTCGAATTGTGCCCTAAAGCTGTATAAAAAGACCTTCCTCCTGCATATTCTTTATACCAGGAAATGGGTCTCGCCTCATCATAATCATTAGAACCTGTAGATTCAACCATTAATACATCTATATTACCATTAAACAGCTGCCCTCCATTATTCTTCCAGTAATAATATTCCTCCGATTTATTCCAAATATCACCAACGTTTCCAATAAAATCTACAGATGGATGGGAATTTACAATAGTCATATCTGCATTAAAATTATTACTGGTATGATTAGGGCCGGATTGTACAATACCACCAACGAGCTCATTATAAAAAGGCCAGCTTCGATCTCTGTATGTATCAGTAGCCGCATGAATCCCCAGGAAACCACCACCGGAGGCTATAAAATTTTCAAAAGCTTCCCGTTGAGAAGCATTCAATAAATTATTACCACTCGTATTGCACCAAATAACGGCTGCATATTGAGACAGATTAGCATCTGTAAAAGCATTTGCATCATCAGTATCATCAGTTATCCACAAACCATTATCATTTCCTAGATCTCGAATCATTGTAATTCCAGCACCAATTGAGGGATGTGTAAAACCATTAGTTTTAGTAAACACTAATACCTTTTCCTGAGCAAAAAGGTTCATAGTTAATATCAACAATAAGGCTGTAAAAAGAGTATATAATTTCATGACGATTGGAGTTTGTTATCATAACGTTATTATCTAATTAAAATTATTTAATCCGTAATATTACCCCTAATCTAATTAAGGTTTTGCGTTTATAAATGATATAACACATATGTATTAAAAAGTAAGACCTCAAAACAAACCACTATGAAAAACTGTTATGCACAACACTAGTATTCTATTTACCAGGCACTCTTTTCTATCTACTTTTTTAATCATATCAAATTAAGCTAAAAGCCAACAGCTGTGTTCAATAAGAATCTTAATTTTAAGATTACATTACCTATGTGTTAACGACCATCAAGTTTTTGAACAATAAATTATTTTTGCCCCTCTTTTAACCTCCATACCCTAGATAATGAAGTTTTTTGATGCAAGAAGCATACTCTGTTTAGTGATATTAGTTTATACTAATGCTTCAGCACAAAATCAAAAAATAGTAGATAGCCTATATCGAATAACAAAGAATAAAAACACTCCCGACACCACTTTAATCAAAGCCTTTAATGATATTGGAATACAATACGCTACTTCGAATTCATTTTTAGCTAAAAAACAAATTAGAGCAGCTTTAAAAATAGCTCAAAATATTAACAAACCGCGAGGGATGGCTGGTTCTTACAACTGTCTTGGGGTAGTATATTATTATCAAAAAGAATATGATTCTGCATTAGTTCATTTTGAGAAAGCCTTGAAAATCAACCAAGAAATAGGGCATTCTTGGGGGCAAGCTTCTGCATTTCACCAAATTGGTGTAGTTCATAATCATTTAAATCAATACTATGATGCTATTGAAAGCTTCAACGCAGCTGGCAACATATTCATATCATTAAATGATTCTATCTCTTATATAAAATCCATTGAAAATACAGGGGTTTCATACAGTCTCATGAAATACCAAAAGAAAGCGTTAGAATATTATATAAAAGCAAATCAACTATATGAAAAATTAAAAAATAAGTCAGGTGTCGCCCGTACCTACTTTAAGATTAGCAATATATTAATAAAACAAGAAGAGTACGATAAAGCATTGAAATACTTAGAGGAATCACTACCTGTTATAAGAGAAACTGGAAACAAAACCCATTTAAGTGCAACTCTAAGAAATATAGGAATTAGTTATAATGGCTTGGGTAATCATACTAAAGCATTAAGTTACCTCCAAAAATCTTTATCATTTAGAATAGAAAGTCCAAAAACGATTGCGTTAATAGAATCGGATATTGGTAACACTTATTACCATATGAAACGCTACAACAAAGGACTTCTACACCTAAAACGAGCATTACAAAACTTCAGCAATAAAGGGGATCATATTCAAAAAGCAAGCACTCAAAATTATATTGCGAAATCATTATTAGAACTAAATCAACTAGACTCTGCCAATTATTATGCAGAAAAATCACTACGATCTGCAAAGATAGCTTTAGACCTCAACGCTGAAAAAGAAGCAAATAAAACGCTAGCATTATTAGCAGAAAAATCGAACAATAGTGTAGCTGCTTATCAATACTACAAAAACCTATCAAAAATTAAGGACTCGTTAGATTCCATAGAAAAAAAGGCGCAAGCTAGAGTACTAGAAACTCAATTTCAAACAAACAAAAAGGAACTTAAAATTCATGAATTAGAGAAAGAAAATGAATATGCAAAATCCAAAAATCTATTATTGACCTTGAGTCTTGGAATTGGAGTCTTAACACTTGGAATTTTCGTATTCTTTTTTAGAAAAAAATTTAAACTTAGTTGTCTCGAAAAAGCATTGTTAAACAAAGAATTAGATACTAAGAACAAGGAGCTAACCACCAACTCTCTTCGTCTTGTAAAAAAGAATAAAGTTTTAGAACACTTAAAAGAAGAGGTAGAAGTAATGAGATTTGCTGAAGATCAAAATGCACAATACAATTATCAAAAAGTACTTCAGATTATAAACTTCGATTTTAAAGATGATCATCATTGGGATCACTTCAAAAAGCATTTTGAACAAATTCATAAAGATTTCTACAGCAAAATTAAAAACCAGTACCCTAATGTTACCACCAATGAATTACGTCTTATGGCCCTGCTTAAAATGAACCTATCCTCTAAAGAAATTGCCACCATTCTAAATATAACACAAGAAGGTGTTCGAAAAGCACGGTATCGATTACGTAAAAAACTGGAAATTCCAAGCAATAATGTTCTAATTGACATGATTCTAAACTTATAATATAAAATTAAGTTTATCTATTAAACTTATTACATTGCGCACGATTTCTTAGAAAAAAGGAAATGATAGCAGAATTTACCATCAACCCCTGTAATAAAGAAAATATAAAAACCATAGTTGATGGACTTAATTCATATAATCTTAGCAAAGTAGCTGCTCTTTCAGAGATTTGGACTCCTTTGGAGTTTGTAACTACAAATTCAGACGGAGAAGAAATAGGTGGAATTTTAGGAGGTATTGGATACTGGAATGGATTAGAAATTAAAATACTATGGGTAAAAGAATCTTATAGAAAAAATGGAATTGGATCTCGATTACTAGCCCATGTAGAACATCTCGCTAAAACAAAAGGTGTAAAAACCGCTATGGTGGATACTTTTGACTTCCAAGCTGAAGGTTTTTACCTAAAAAATGGGTACCAGCCAATAGGAGAAATTAATAACTTTCCCGAGGGACACAGACGAATATATTTCTCAAAAGATCTAAGTTCTTAGATAAAAGTTTCTAATCAGCATAATTTTCTAAAACGAAATCTCCCCAATTAGCTATCGATTGAATTAATGGTGTTAAAGTTTTACCAAAATCTGTTAAGGAATATTCTACCTTCAATGGAGGTTTAGAAGTATATACTTTTCTATGAATTAACCCGTCTTCTTCTAGTGCTTTTAACTGAAGACTTAAAGTACGCTCCGTAACTGTTGGCATCTCCTTTCGTAACTCACTATATCTAAGCGTACCATCGAGCAAATGAAACAATATTACTGTTTTCCACTTTCCTCCTATGATCCCCATAGTTAAGCTGGCACAACAAGGATACTCTTTACCCTTAAATTTTAACATTTTTGGTGCAGATTCTTTCATTTTCTTATACTATCATTTTTGACCGTTATTGCAAAGGTATTAAACTATAGTTAGTTTTGCTACTATAATTTTTATAGTAATAAAATGGATATAAAGAAAATACTTAATTGGAGGTACTCAACTAAGAGTTTTGACCCAAACAAAAAAATTTCTGATGATAATTTTGAACAATTAAAAGCGCTACTAAGATATAGTCCATCTAGTACCAATATTCAACCTTGGCATTTTGTAATTGCCAATACGGAAGAAGGAAAAAGCAGAATTGCTAAAGGAGCACAAGGCTTTTTTCATTTTAATGAACCAAAAATCTTAAAGGCTTCCCACGTTGTTCTATTTTGTTCTAAAACTAGTGCTGATGAAGAATATATGCAGCACCTATTGAAGCAAGAAGATCAAAATAAACGATTTCCGAATGATGAGATTAAACAAAATGTATACAACGCTAGAAATATTTTTGCTGATATTCATCGCTACGATGTGAAAGATTTTCAGCATTGGCTAGAAAAACAAGTATATCTAAATATCGGTAATTTTTTACTTGGAGCAGCAACGCTAGGTATAGATGCTCTTCCTATGGAAGGTGTAGACCTAAAAGCATTGGACGAAGAATTCGATTTACGTAAAAAAGGGTTTACTTCGGTAGCAGTGGTAGCTTTAGGTTATCGCGATGAGTCAGACTTTAACATTCCGAACAAAACTCCAAAATCTAGATTACCAGAAGAGGAAATCATCACCCTATTAAACTAACATAAAAAATAAAATCATGGCATATTATTCTGTACTAGATGTAACACCAACCAATAATGAATGGGTTTCTGATTATGTTTCCGTGTCTGGAGATATTGTAAAAAAACATGGTGGAAAATATTTAGCAAGAACAACTTCCCACGAACAAATAGAGGGACAAGCACAAAATGCAGCACTTAGGATCATTTTAGAATGGCCTTCTAAAGAAGCAGCTACTAACTTTATGAAAGATCCTGAGTATGCTCCTCATCTAGAAGCCAGAACATCTGGTGCTATAAGCCATCATTTTCTCATAGAAGCAAAAGATGATTTAGCTTAGTATAAAAACGATTTAAATAAAAAAAGATGACAACACAAAAACTTACCATTGTTGCAAAAATTCTTGCAAAGGAAGAGAAAAGAGATTTAGTAAAAACTGAATTACTAAAACTTATAGATATTACCCGAGCAGAAAAAGGTTGTATCAACTACGACTTACATCAGGATAATGAAAATGAAAACTTATTTCTGTTTTATGAGAACTGGGAAAGCAGAGAATTATGGCAGCAACATATGAATAATTCTCATCTAGCTTCATACATGGAAGCCACTGATGGAGCGGTAGAAGATTTTACCCTACATGAAATGACTTTAATTAGATAATACATGCTATACTTAAGAAGTATTTTCTTGAAAACAAGCTTGATTAAAGCAATAGAGTTAATGTTTTTCACATAACCGCACTGATAAAAAAGCACCTGGTTTTATCTTTAATAAATAGAAGGTATGTGTTTTATTACTCATAAAAACAAGGTTTTTTTAAACTTCTTTTTTTCATCTAGTAAACTCATAGCTTTTTCCAAGAAATAATAATTTAAATTCATATTAAAATGATCTATTCACATTTCTTTTTTCGGAAGTTTCATAAGAAATCAATTTTATTTTTTATTTCCTCAATAATATTATTATCGGTATCCTGTAAGCAGGAAAATAATTCCATGGAGGAGACTACAAAGATTGAATCAAAGCCTAAGAATATTACCAAACACATTAATAAAGTTCTTTTAAGTTCAGAAATTATCTGGGAAAAGTTAAATCCAGCTCGTGGTGATCAAAGTCCTCAGGCAGGAACTATTTGGGGCGATCGAAAAGAGGAAGTACCTACTGGATTTCTTGCTAAATTCGTAGATGGTTTTTCATCTCCTCCGCATATTCATAACGCTACGTATAGAGCAGTAGTTATTAAAGGGAGTATACATAACGACGACCCTAAGGCAGAAAATATGTGGATGAAAACTGGTAGTTTCTGGACACAACCTAAGGGAGAAGCTCATATTACTTCTGCAAAAGGAACTGAGAATATCGCTTTGGTAGAAATTGATAAGGGACCTTACCTTGTAAAACCAATAGAAGAAGCCTTTGACAGTGGTGAACGGCCTATAAATATTGATATTACGAATATAGTTTGGTTAGATCATCATCAATCTGATTGGATCTCTTCTTCTAGTAATGCAAAAATTAGCTTTTTATGGGATCGTAAATCCGAAGATCATATGAGAGGTATTTTTATAAAACTACCCGAAAACTTTAATGGACAAATAGAAAGTAATGGTTCTGTTTTGCATTCGGTACTTATTAAGGGAGAACTGAATTACGTAATGCCCAGCAGTAATGAAACAAAAGTTCTGGACACTGGAAGTTACTTTGGATCAACGGATAAAGCCATTCATACTCTTAACAACAAAAACAACCAAGAGGTACTTCTTTATATAAAAACCAATGGAAGTATTAAAGTTATAGGAGTCTAACATATATGTAAAACACAAAGAAGGTCTTGCAAAGCAAATTTCAAAATAAATCATTCTTATGAAAACCATATTTATCACAGGTAGTACAGACGGAATTGGAAAATTAACAGCTATCGAACTAGCCAAACAAGGACATAGCGTTTTTGTACATGGCAGAAACAAACAAAAACTAGAAAATACAATTCTAGAAATTCAAGAAAGTACAGGTAATAAAAATACAAATGGGTTTTTAGCAGATCTTTCCAATTTAGATAGTGTAGAAAAAATGGTGCTTGAAATTGAGAAAGAAGTATCACATATTGATGTATTGATAAATAATGCTGGGGTTTTTAAAAGTAAAATATCACATAATGAAAATGGCATAGACATTAGATTTGTAGTAAATTACCTTGCTCCTTTTCTCCTTACCAAAAAACTAATTCCACTTTTACAAAAAGGTACTTCGCCAAGAATCATCAATCTTAGTTCTGCCGCGCAATCATCCGTTCAACTTGAAGCGCTATCCAATTCTCTAGCATTATCGGAACAAGAAGCTTATGCAGAAAGTAAGCTTGCATTGACTATGTGGAGTTTCCATCTTGCCAAGGAATACAGTGATATTAATATCATCGCGGTAAATCCAGGTTCATTACTTAATACTCGTATGGTTCAGGAAGCATATGGAACCCATTGGGCTCCTCCAGAGAAAGGTGTAAATATCTTATGTAGTCTAGCTATTTCTGATGAGCACAGCAATAGTTCTGGTAAATATTTTGATAATGATAAAGGTATTTTCTCGCAAGCGCATCCTGATGCATATGACTCCAATAAAATCAAAGAATTAATAGCAATTACCAATTCAATTTTATCATAGAAATATGAAGTCATTACAAAAAATAGCTTCCAAAAATAAGTTAAGTTTAGGACTCGTATTTCCACTAGAATCGTATCAGGGAGCAATAGCAAAAATGGAAAACCAAGAAAAACTTGCAAAAAGAGCTGAAGAACTTGGTTTTAAAGCGCTATGGTTCCGTGATGTTCCATTTCATGATCCTTCTTTTGGTGATGCAGGACAATTATATGATCCTTGGATCTATATGACTCACATGATGAATCAAACTAAAGATATTATGCTCGCTACAGGAAGTATAATTCTTCCCTTGCGACATCCAATTCATACAGCAAAATCCATCCAAAGTTTACAACACCTATCTAAAAGAAGAATTATTATTGGGGCTGCATCAGGAGATCGTCCTATAGAATATCCAGCATTCAACTATAAACTACATGAAAAGAGCGAACTTTTTCGTGATAGTTTTCAATATATAAAAGCATTACAAAATGATTTCCCATTACATCAATCTAGATATTATGGTGTAATTGATGGCAGAATTGACTTACTTCCAAAATCAGAGTATACGACTCCAATGCTGGTAACCGGTCATTCCGGACAGTCTCTAGATTGGATTGCAAAAAATGCAGATGGTTGGCTATACTATCCGAGAGATTTTGCTTTCTTACAACGTACTATGTCTGATTGGTTAAACGCTTTAGAAAAAAACGAACAACCTTGGAAACCTTATATGCAATCTCTATATATTGATTTATTAGAAGATCCTGAAGCAACTCCAAAGGGAATTCATTTGGGATTCCAATCAGGAATATCTTACGCTATAGAACATCTAAAAACTTTAGAATCCTCTGGAGTTAATCATGTAATTATTAATCTAAAATACGGATCTAGGCCTGCGAGTGATGTAATAGAAGAGCTAGGAGAAAGTTTAGTTCCCAATTTTAAATAAGAATATGATAAGCAACCTAATTTGTTATCACTGCAAACTCTCCTTTTAAAGGATCTAAATATTTCAATAACATTGGAATTAGTTCCTCTCCATATTCTAAATACATTTCAGAAAAATTTGTAGTACGTTCTTGCAAACTCTGGTTAGGAAATAATTCATTTTGAATATTAGTTAATCTACCTACATGGTCTTTTAACTTTAATCGCTGAGCTTTTAGCAATCTCTTTTCTAACATATCCAATCCCTTAAGTTGTTTTACTTCTTGCGCTTTTACAGCATTCTTGAAGGTAACATCCGTTTGCTCTGCTAACTCATACATTGCTTTAAACTGCTCTTTTAAATGATTACGTTGCGGATCAAAATTGATATCTATATTAGATATCTGTCGTACTTTTCTATTAATGAGCTCATGTTGTTTTAAAAATAATTCTGTGGTGGTTACAGCTAATTTTTCAATTTTCGCAGATTGTTTTGCTGTTTGCA
Source organism: uncultured Aquimarina sp. (assembly GCF_947492115.1). Lineage (NCBI taxonomy): Bacteria > Pseudomonadati > Bacteroidota > Flavobacteriia > Flavobacteriales > Flavobacteriaceae > Aquimarina > uncultured Aquimarina sp. The sequence continues at coordinate 209,928 of NZ_CANLMM010000004.1, read as the reverse complement.
TTAATACAGAATTACGCAACAATAACATCGGGAATGGAATCTGAACATTATCAAAATAATCCTTGAGCTCTAACCAATATGCTAGTTCTCCGCCACCACCTATATAACATAAGTTTGGTAAAATAACTTCTTGATACAGTGGTCGCATCATCACATTGGGACTAAACTGTTCTGGAGTATCCCGAAGCTTTTGTAATATTTCATTCTTACTCCAAACGATATCAGTATCATTTACATAATAACTCCCTTCCTTTTCAATAACTCTTTCTCGAATACCTTCAGAGAGGTAAAACAAATTAATTTCGCGTGGGTTTACCTGTATTTTATATCCTTTTGCAGCTAACTTTTCAGCTTTTGGTAAAACATTTTTGTAAGAAACTTGTTCTTCTAGTTCTTTTTGCACAAAAGGAATAAATAATCGTTTCAATTCTTTATCATCTCCATCTACAATAACTAATCCATATTCTCCAAATAATTCATTTGCCAAATATCTAGTTGCATCCGCCAAATTATGATGATTTAAATATGCTTCCTGAAATAAAGACCTCAACTTTTCTGCATTCCGGCCAGATCCTAATTCGGCCGAAAATATTTCAAAAACTTTATCCAAACCTTCAGTTTCAAAAACTCCAACAGCTCCTCCGTCTGGTCGATTCCATTGAATCTTTTTTCCTTTGAAATTAAAATAATTAATCTCATCAAAATCATGATCTTCAGTGGCCATCCAATATACTGGCACGAAGTCATAATTAGGATATCTTTCTTTTAAAGTAATCGATAGATTAATTGTAGAAACTATTTTATATAAGAAATATAAAGGACCTGTAAACAGGTTTAATTGATGTCCAGTAGTAACTGTAAATGTATTGTGATTAGATAGCTTATCTAAATTCTCTTTAGTACTCGAAGTCACTTTAAAGTCTTCATATTGAGCAATTAAAGATTGTTGTAAAACAGAACGATTTTGATCAGAAAATGACTGTTGTTTTTCTAAAATCTGCGCCTCGAAACTTTCTAATTTAGGAAATCTATGATAAAACTCTTTTAGCTCGGCTTTTTCGTCTAAGTAATCACAAATAAATGAAGAAAAGTAATTTGTTTTTCTAAACGGAATACAGTCACTTGGCATAGGGTGTTCTTTTTTGATCGATAAATATACAAGAGATTGTTATTGCATGGATTATTTTATATTTTTTTTAATAGTAAAAGCAGAATTTACCAGAACACATTACTTTTGAAAACAGAAATATTAAGAATAAGGATATCTTAAATACTAAATTTTAGTTAATACAATATATATCCTAAATTTAAGGCGGTATTTTACCAAAATTAAAAACTCATCAATGAAAAAAACACTCTTCACACTACTATTTATTGTTTCTTCTTGGGCATATGCTCAAAACACACTTCAATCGCCAGCGCAATTTCTTGGTTATGAAATTGGAAGTCAATTTACACGTCATGCAGAGGTTATTAATTATTTCAAGCATGTTGCTGACAACTCTGATTTGGTTACTTATCATAAGTATGGAAAGACTAATGAGAGAAGACCTCTAACCTATGCTATCGTAACTAGCAAAGAGAATCAATCAAACATAGAAAACATAAGATTAGACCATCTTAAAAATACTGGAATTGTTAGTGGTAATAGTACGCCAAAAGTTGCGATAGTTTGGTTGAGTTATAATGTACATGGAAATGAAGCTTCAAGCACAGAAGCTGCTATGACAACTATTTATGAATTAATAACCACAAAAAAAGATTGGCTACAAAATACAGTGGTTATTATAGATCCTTGTGTAAATCCAGATGGTAGAGATCGATATGCTAATTGGTACAATCAAGTAAAAGCAACACCATATAATACGGATCAAAATGCTACTGAACATAATGAACCTTGGCCAGGCGGAAGACCAAATCACTATCTTTTTGATTTGAATAGAGATTGGGCATGGGCTACACAGGTAGAATCTTACAGCAGACTAACTGCTTATAACAAATGGATGCCTCATGTTCATGTAGATTTCCATGAACAAGGAATTAATGAACCTTATTATTTTGCTCCAGCAGCAGAACCGTTCCATGAGATCATAACTCCATGGCAGCGTGATTTCCAGACTCAGATAGGAAAAAATCATGCGAAATATTTTGATGCAGAAGGTTGGTTGTTTTTTACAAGGGAACGTTTTGACCTATTATATCCTAGTTATGGTGATACCTATCCTACTTTTATGGGAGCAATAGGAATGACTTACGAGCAAGCTGGGCATGGTCGTGCCGGTTTAGGGATCCAAACCGATGAAGGATATGTTCTTACTTTAAAAGATCGTGCACTACATCATACTACTACTGGATTATCTACGGTAGAAATATCTTCCAAAAATGCGGAGAAATTAAACACTGAATTTAAAAAATTCTTTAATAATGCCGCACTTAAATATAAAAGTTATGTATTGAATGGAACTGCCGATAAGATCAAGGCTTTAACTGAGTTATTGGACAAACATGAGATCAAATATGGGTATACAAATAGTGCGAAAATATCTGGTTTTAATTTTAGAGAAAATAAACAAGGTAGTATAGATGCAAAAGGTGCTTTGGTCGTAAGTACGGATCAACCAAAAGGTAAAATGGTAAAAGTATTATTTGAGCCAGATGCAAAGTTAAATGATCCTCTTACTTATGATATTACCGCTTGGAGCATCCCGCATGCTTATGGTTTAGAAGCTATCGCTTCTACTTCATTAATACCAGCAAATGCAACAAAATCTTCTGTGAAGGCTAATAATACTGCTAATACCTCTGGTGCTGGATATATTTCTAAATGGAATAGTATGGACGATGCTGCTTTCCTAGCAGAACTATTAAGAAATAAGATAAAAGTTAGATTCAGTGAGAAAGACTTCACTAACAATGGTGTACAATTTAAAAAAGGAAGTCTTATCATTACTAAAAGTGATAATCGTAAAACAAAAGATTATGACAAGACGGTGATAGATATTGCTAGCAAACATAATAGAAAGTTACACGCTGCAGCAACCAGCTTTGCTAATAATGGAGTAGACTTTGGATCACCAGATGTAAAACTAATTAACAATCAACGTATAGCTGTATTAAAAGGAAATTACACCTCATCATTAAGTTATGGTGAGATTTGGCATTTCTTTGAAAAACAGCTTCAATATCCCATTACCTCTATTGATACTGATTATTTTAAAAGAGTAGATTTAAGCAAATATGATGTGCTAATACTACCTAATGGCTATTACGGTGGTTATTTAGATGAAAGCGCTCTAAACAAACTAAAAAGTTGGATTAGAAGTGGAGGAAAAGTAATTGCAATTGCCAATGCAGTGAGTGCTTTTGCAAATAAAGACGGATTTGATCTTAAGCACAATAAACCAAAAGAAAAGAAAAAAGATTCTTTAGGAAATCTAATTCCTTATGATAAACGTGAGCGAGAAAGCGTAAAAAACTTTATAACAGGAAGTATCTATAAAACCAAAGTTGATCCATCGCACCCATTAGCGTTTGGATATAGCGACACTTATTTCAGTCTTAAGTTAGGAAGTAGTTCTTATAAATTTCTCCAAAACGGATATAATGTTGCCTATATGCAAGAGCCTACAAGTGTTTCTGGGTTTTCTGGGAAAGATGCATTAAAAGGACTTAAAAATTCATTAGTTTTTGGAGAGGCTAGAATGGGAAGCGGAAGTATTGTTTATTTAGTAGACAATCCTTTGTTTAGATCCTTTTGGCAAAATGGAAAACTATTTTTTGTAAATGCTATATTCCTAACTAACAATAATAAGTTTAGAATTTAGCATAAACGACTTACTCAATATATTCAATTTATGAATGCTCAACACATCGCAAAAATATTTAAGTTATTGATCTGTTCCCTGATCATAACAACTAGTTGTAATAAAAAGAAAGAAAGTGTGGAAAATTTACAACCTGAAACTACTGATACAGAAAATACTTTATTAAAAGAATGGACAGGACCTTATGGAGGAGTTCCCGCCTTTGACAAAATGAAAATTTCAGATATCAAACCAGCTTTAGAAAAAGGAATAAAACTAAATCTGTCAGATATTGATGCTATCACTGCAAACCAAGAAAGTCCAACTTTTGAGAATACAATCGTACCATTCGAAAAGTCTGGCAAAGAACTTAATAGAGTTTTTACTTACTATGGTATTTTAAGTAGTAATCTATCCTCTCCTGAATTTAGAGAAATTCAGAAGGAAATGGCTCCAAAATTATCAGATTTTCGATCTAAAATCTCACAAAACAAGATATTATTCCAACGAATAAAATCAGTATACGATAATTCACAAAAGGAACCATTAGAAGACGATCAACAAAGAGTAGTACAATTAATTTATGAGCAATTTGCTATGAATGGAGCTGAATTGGATGAAGAAAAAAAGAAAAGGTACGCTGCCATTAACAAAGAATTATCAGAGTTATACACCAACTTTTCTAATAACATTTTAGCAGACGAAGAAGGTTATGTAACCTACCTATCCAAAGATCAATTAGGAGGATTATCCGACCCCTTAATTAAAGCTTATGAAAAAGCTGCTAATGATAGAGGAAAGCAAAACATGTATGCGGTTACGAATACCAGATCTTCAATGGATCCTTTTCTAAAATATTCTACCGAAAGAAAGTTACGAGAGCAGGTTTGGAAAAATTATTATTCTCGTGGTGATAATGGAGATGAAAAAGATAACAATGAGAATATTGCAAAAATATTACAGCTTCGAAAAGAGCGTGTTGGATTGTTAGGGTATGATAACTATGCAGATTGGAGATTACAAAACCGTATGGCAAAAAACCCCGAAAATGCAATGAAGCTAATGAACGAGGTATGGCCGGCTGCCATTGCACGCGTAAAAGAAGAAGTATCAGACATGCAAGCCATTGCTAATAACAATAAAGATGATATTACCATAGAACCTTGGGACTATAGATATTATGCAGAAAAAGTAAGAAAGCAAAAATATGATCTTGATTCTGATGAAGTAAAACAATATCTACAATTAGACAAACTCAGGGAAGCGATGTTCTTTGTGGCAGGAGAATTATTCAATTACAAGTTCACTCCAGTTGCTGAAGGAAGCGTTCCTGTTTTCCATGAAGATGTGCATGTTTGGGAGGTAAACGATAAATCCTCTGGAGAGCATATTGGCCTGTGGTATTTAGACCCTTTTGCAAGAACAGGAAAACGTTCTGGAGCTTGGGCTACAACTTATAGAAGTCATACCACCTTTGATGGTAAAAAAACTGTTTTAGCCTCTAATAACTCTAATTTTGTTAAACCTGCTCCTGGAGAACCTGTCTTAGTTTCTTGGGACGATGCAGAAACATTTTTTCATGAGTTCGGTCATGCACTACACTTTTTCTCTTCTGAAGTGAGATATCCTACATTAAACGGTGGTGTGCGTGATTACACAGAATTTCAGTCACAATTATTGGAGCGTTGGTTAGCTACAGATAAAGTTATCAATACATATTTAGTGCATTTTAAGACTGGCGAGCCTATGCCAAAAGAACTAGTTGAAAAAGTTAAAAAAGCAGCTACCTTTAATCAAGGTTTTGCCACTACCGAATATCTAGCTTCCGCTTTGATGGATATGAAATTTCACTTAGCTGACCCAACTAATATTGATGTAGATGCGTTCGAAAAAGAAACTTTATCCGAACTAAAAATGCCTAAAGAACTGGTAATGCGTCATCGTACTCCTCATTTTGGACATGTATTTTCTGGAGAAGGATATGCTACAGCCTATTATGGATATATGTGGGCAGATGTTCTCACAGCCGATGCCGCTGAGGCATTTGCAGAAGCTCCTGATGGCTTTTATGATAAAGATCTGGCAGCTAAACTGGTAAAATATCTTTTTGCTCCTCGTAACGCTATGGATCCTGCAGAAGCTTATAAGCTATTTCGTGGTAGAGAAGCTAACATAGAAGCGCTAATGAGGGATCGTGGATTTCCAGTCAGCGGAAATTAAAATTAGTATTTTTAATTGAGACTCATAAAAAACTGAAAGATGATGAAAGAATCAAAGACTACAACTAGAAGAAAATTCATTAAAGGATCATCAATATTGGCAGCAGGTATTGCTACTACTCCATTGATGAGTTTTACAAATGAAGCAGTTCTTCCGGACGCCACTGATAACATCTACTTAGTTGGTCCTCAGAAAGGGTACTCTCCTCAGATTGGCACTCTATTATCTACTATGACCATGATGAGAGCTTGGGTTATCAGAACCGTAAAAGATCTTACCATAGAACAATTAGATTTTCAAATAGATGAACAATCTAATTCTATTGGTGCTATGTTATTACATCTAGCAGCTACAGAAAGATACTATCAACTTAATACTTTTGATGAAATTCCTTGGGGTAAATGGGATGAGGACATTAAAAAAGAATGGGATATCGCAAGTGGTTTAGGTAAAAAAGGAAGAGAAATAATTAAAGGAAATCCTATTAATTATTATCTCCAAACGCTTAAAGAAATAAGAGAGGTCACCAAAAAAGAATTTGCAAAAAGAGATGATACATGGATCATGAAATCCGAATCTTTTTTTAGTAATCAACCAACTAATAATTATGCAAAATGGTTTCATGTATGTGAACATGAATCTAATCATAGAGGACAGATAAAGTTTATTATAAAAAGGCTTCCTACCTAATTAAATAAATGGAAAAAAATGTGCAATTACAACCCGAAAAAATCATCGATACTATTTCATTATTAGAAAAACGTATTCGTGATAGATTTCCTAATTCAGGTTTAGAAAAAGTATGCCACAACTTTTTACACGTAGCACTAGATAGTAAACAGAATATAGAATGGATCTCTAAACCAAATATATCCTTAAGAATTTTTGCATATCTGGTTATTCTTGTAGGATTAGGTGGATTGGTATATAGCGTTACCTATATTAATTGGGAAATTCAAAACACGACTTTAGGTAATATTGTTTCCTTATCTGAAGCTATATTTAATGATATTATTTTGATAGGAGCGGCAATTTTCTTTTTGATTTCCTTAGAATCTAAGTTAAAAACCAAAAGAGCGTTAAAAGCACTCAATGAATTAAGAGGAATTGCTCATGTTATCGATATGCATCAACTCACTAAAGATCCTAACCTAACCGATAGCGATAATACCTCCACTGAGAATTCTCCAAAAAGGACTTTAACAAGGTTTGAGCTACAGAGGTATTTAGACTATTGCTCAGAAGCGACAGCATTAGTAGGAAAAGTAGCAGCTTTGTACTCACAGAGTCTTCCAGAAGAAACAGTAGTACATGCTGCAAATGAAATAGAAATTTTAACGACTGGATTGAGTAGAAAAATATGGCAAAAGCTTATTATTTTAAATGATTCAACTCCAAAAAAAAATAAACAAGCGTAAATTCATCAATTATGAAAACAACTAAATCTTTATTATGGGTTTTTATATGTACAACCCTTATCGTTTCTTGCAAAAAAGACACTCCTGTTACCGAAGATAAGGTTGCTAAAGAAACAAAAGAATTTAAAGTAGATTTCGAGAAATTTACTTTGGATAATGGATTACAGGTTATCTTTCATGTTGATCGTTCTGATCCCGTAGTTGCAGTAGCGTTAACAGCACACGTTGGTTCAGCTAGAGAAATAGAAGGAAGAACAGGTTTCGCACACTTGTTTGAACACTTGTTATTTCTAGAGTCAGAAAACCTTGGAAAAGGAGGATTGGACAAAATGAGTGCAAGAATTGGAGGTTCTGGAGCTAATGGATCTACCAGTAGGGATAGAACAAATTATTTCCAAACAGTTCCGAAAGATGCGCTAGAAAAAATGATCTGGGCAGAAGCAGATAAATTAGGGTTCTTTATCAATACCGTTACTGATCCTGTGCTAGCCAAAGAAAAACAAGTTGTAAAAAATGAAAAACGACAAAGCATTGACAATCGTCCTTACGGACATGTTTCCTATGTCATAGGTAAAAACCTTTTCCCAAAAGGACATCCATATAACTGGCAAGTAATTGGTTCGTTAGAAGATCTTCAAAATGCAACTTTACAAGATGTGAAAGACTTCTATAACAAGTGGTATGTTCCTAATAATGTAACCCTTACTATAGCCGGAGATTTTGATACAGCCCAAGCAAAAGAATGGGTTCACAAATATTTTGATGAGATTAAACGTGGAGAAGACATTACTCCCTTAAAAAAACAACCTGTAACACTTTCAGAAACTAAAAAACTATATTACGAGGATAATTTTGCTAGACTTCCTCAATTAACAATGACTTGGCCTGCAGTACATCAATATCATCCAGATTCTTATGCATTACAAGTGTTATCAAGCTATTTATCCGAAGGAAAGAAAGCACCTTTTAATGAGATAATAATCGATGACAAGCAATTGGCTCCGAATGTCACTATGTTTCATTTTGGTTCGGAATTGGCTGGTGAATTTAGATTACAAATACGAGGGTTCGAAAAAGTAAACTTGAATGATATCGACAAGGCTGTACAAGAAGCTTTCACAAAATTTGAAGCAGAAGGAATCTCACAGAAAGATTTAGATCGAATTAAAGCTGGACAAGAGACCAACTTTTACAATGGTTTATCTAGTGTGTTAGGAAAAGGGTTTCAACTAGCACAATATGAAATTTTTGCAGGAGATCCTGGATTTATAAATCAGGATGTAAAAAACATACTTGCTGTTACTACCGATGATGTAATGCGAGTATATAACCAATATATAAAAGGAAAACACTTTGTAGCAACAAGTTTTGTTCCTATTGGACAAACTGACCTAATTCTTACAAACTCTACACTTGCAGAAATAGTGGAAGAAAAAATAGTAGAAGGAGCAGAAGAAAATTTTGATGCTAGCATAGCAGCTACTTACGAAAAGACTCCGTCTAGTTTTGATCGATCTCAGGAACCACCTTATGGAGAAACACCTAAAGTAACAATTCCTGAAGTTTGGGAAGATAATCTGAACTCTGGACTCAAAGTATATGGAATTCAAAACGATGAAGTTCCTTTGGTTCAGTTTAGAATAGATATTAAAGGTGGTTTATTACTAGAACAAGCAGATAAAGTAGGTGTTTCGAACATGCTTGCTCGATTAATGATGAAAGGAACTAAAAACAAAACCACTGAACAATTAGAAAATGAAATAGAAAGTCTTGGAGCGATAATAAATATGTATGCTACTGATCAAAATATTAGTATTAGCGGTAGTACTTTATCTAAAAACTACGATAAAACCATAAAATTAGTTCAGGAGATTATTCTCGAACCGAGATGGGATAAAAAAGAATTTGAACTCATAAAACAAGACATCAGCAGCCAATTGCAACAGCAAAAAGCAAGTCCGAGAAGTATCGCTACTAATGAATTTGCAAAACTAATCTATGGTAAAGATCATATTCTCTCCTATAATAATTTAGGATCAGAAAAGACAATTAAAGAAATTACAGTAGAAGATCTAAAAAGTTATTACAATTCCAATATTTCTCCATCGGTTACAAAAATTCATCTAGCGGGAGATATTTCTAAAGATCAAGTAAGCGCTTCGTTATCAGAATTGAATAAAAACTGGGATGTTAAAGAAGTGGTATTTCCAGAGCTAAATACTCCAACTGCTCCAGAAAGGTCTCGCGTTTACTTTTATGATGTGCCAGGAGCTAAACAATCCATGATACGTTTTGGATATCCGGCAATGGCTGCCACAGATAAAGATTTTTATCCTGCTACAATTATGAACTACCGACTTGGTGGCGGTGGATTCGCGTCTCAACTTACACAACAATTAAGAGAAGGAAAAGGGTATACCTATGGAATAGGATCTCGATTTTCTGGAACTACAATTCCCGGATCTTTTTCAATTTCTAGTGGAGTACGTTCTAATGTTACCTATGAATCTAGTAGTTTGGTAAAAGAGATTTTAGAAAACTATGGTAAAGATTACAATGAAAATGATCTGGAAATAACAAAAAGCTCACTTATAAAAAGTAATGCAAGAGCATTCGAAACCCTAGGTGCCAAATTAAATATGCTTACTAATATAAGTACTTTAGGATATGCTAAAGACTATATAACTAAACGAGAAGATATTGTAAATGAAATGACAGTAGATCAGATTAAATCATTAGCTAATCAATATCTTGATCCTAATAAAATGATATACTTAGTTGTTGGAGATGCAAAAACACAGCTAAAGAAATTAGAAGAACTTGGATATGGAACGCCTATACTGTTGAATGAAAAAAATAAAAAAGTAAAAGATTAAGATAATAACCAAAAAAGGTAAAGTACCAACAAAATCAGATAGTACAGTAAGAGCTTAAATAAAATATCTTAATGAGATAACTATAGTATAACTATATAAATAATGAATATTGAATCTTTTTATGGTACGCTTCTTTTAGAATTCAATAAATATGCATTGATCAAAAGGCATTTGTCCAAAATGGCAGATCGAATGTTAGAAGGTATTATAGCTCAAGAAAATATTATTTATACAGAAATAAACAATTATCATCCTAAATATTTAGGCATATCAATAGAGGAATTAAAAACAATCAATTTCACCATTGATGATTGTAGATCAACCATTGCTAATGAATATGGTTTTCAAAACTGGAAAACAGTTTCACAATCAAATATCCGTTACGATGTAGTTTTTGAAAAAGCAGTAAACCAACTCATCAATGGAGATTTTGATGCTTTAAAGCGCACAATACATGCTCATCCACATATAATATCTAAAAGATCTAATTATGGACATCAGGCAACTTTGCTACACTATACCGCTAGTAACGGTGTAGAAATGTGGAGGCAGAAAGCACCAAAAAACCTCCCGATGATTACTGACTTTTTAATAAACAAAGGCGCTAATGTAAACGCTAAGATGAAAGTTTATGGTGGCTACTACGATACCTTAAGTTTATTAAAATCTAGTATTCATCCATTTAATGCTGGTATTGCAGCCGAAATGATTATTATTTTAGAAAAGGCCAAGTAAACGTTAAAATAAAACTTCAATCTGATTCTTAAGTTAATATTACTCTTTCTACCTGGTCAAATCAATGTGTTAAAAGTCAATTTTTAAGTAAAAAAGTTTAATGATTGACGTTTTCATGAATGAATAAGATATAAAATCCAATATATTCCTATCTACGATTAAAGTATTTTATCAAACTCTTAATTAACGACTCGATAATAAGGGAATAAATTATCTAAGTAGAGTTCTGAAAAAATTCATATATTTTAAATAATTATCACTTATTAACCTATTTTAATAATAATTATTCAATATTAACGTATTTTAAGGGTCTTATATTATCAAATTGTTAATTGCTGGAGTTTTTCATTTTTACCTGATTCTTAATAGAAACATCAAAAAACTGAACATAATTCACCATTTCGTTTCAAACTGATGATGAATTTTAAAATTATATTCATTTTTATTAGAAACTAGACACTGGAATTTTACCGAAATCCCCATGAATAAAGGGCTGTTAAGATAATTTTATGATTTCGGATTAGATTTTTGAATACATTTGCCCCGGTTTTTAAAAAAGCAGATAACAACATATCACAAAACATAAAAAACTTTTATTAAAATGATTAAAAAATTCCCATTTCTAGTTATGATAGCTTTAGCAATAACATCATGTGAAAGCTCATCCGTAGAAGACGAAGTATTCAATGTAGATACTGAAATAGAAGTATCTGAAGATGAAGATGTCGAGATCATCGATGTTCATGAAGACAATACATACGGTTTAGGAAACTAAAATAAAATATCCTCAAAATAAATTTAAACAAAACAGACATGAAAAAAATCGCATTTTTATTAGTATTAGCTTCAATTTTTGTTGCTTGTGAAAACGAATCATTCGAAGACGCAGTATTTAACGAAGATACTACAACTGACACGGAAGAAACAACTGACGGAGAGCAAGACGGAGAAGAAATTACTGTTGGAAACCAATAATTAAAAGGTTCTCTTTTATAATAGAATTAACCAAAATATAGAAGTACAATTACTTCAGCAGGGAAAGCATTATAGCTTTCCCTTTTTTATTTTATAGATATCAAATAAAAGAATTCTTAGACAGAATAATTATCTTAAATAACACATAAACCTAAACAAAAAGAAAAGTAAAACCTGTATATTAAACGGTAATTTCTATTTGAAAAATTGAATTCAATTAAAACATACCAGCTAAACGACACCCAAAATGATCAAATAACCTTTGACATAAAGAAAATGGAGGATATTTATGATCATAAAAATGGTTTAGTTGATGCTCCCCACAGACATGATTTTTATATTATCCTATTAGTTTTTAAAGCAAAAGGAACCCATGTTATTGATTTTAATGAATTTTTGTTAGAAAATAATCAAGCATTTTTCTTGAGTCCGGGACAAGTTCATCAAATGATTGAGCTTGAAAAATCATTTGGCTGGGTGATTACTTTTTCGAGGCAATTCATGATAAAAAATAATATTGATTATCGATTCATAGAAGACATTAATTTATTCCAGGATTATGGATACACTCCGCCCCTTTCATTAAATAAAATCCAATTTGAACAGTTAAACCGGTATACTCAAGAAATTTTTGAAACCTTTAATTCTGAGTCTAAATTTAGGTTAGCTGCAATCGGTGCATGGATAAAGTTATTCTTAATCTATAGCAACAATATTTGTAGTACCCATCCAAAAGACCCACAGCAATTACAAACAGGATCACTAATTTTAACATCGTATAAAGAATTAGTAGAAAAACAGTTTGCTTCGTGGCATAAAGTACAGCAATACGCAGAAGCATTACACGTAACTCCAGATCATCTTAACAGAACTATAAAATCACTAATCGGAAAAACCGCCAAAGAATATTTACAATCTAGAATTATTATTGAGGCAAAACGGCTTTTGACTTTTTCAGAAAACTCCGCAAAGGAAATCGGTTATGGATTGGGATTCACCGAACCCGCTAATTTTAGTAATTTCTTTAAAAAGTGCACAGGTCATTCTCCTACAACTTTTAGGAAGAATAGATAAGATCGGATTTTTACAAGGTTCTTACGTATTCTCATATTCTAATTACATCCTTAAAAGATGAAATTTGTGTAGAATATAAAATGAAAGGATATATTATGAAAACGATCATGCATAAATCAGAAACAAGAGGAACAGCTAATTTAGGGTGGTTAAACTCTCATCATTCTTTTAGTTTTGGAAACTACTACAATCCAGAAAGGATGAGCTTTGGAGCTTTAAGAGTTCTTAATGATGATATTGTATCTGCCGGAATGGGGTTTGGAAAACATCCACACGATAATATGGAGATCATATCTATTCCTTTAGAAGGAGCTTTAGAGCATAAAGACAGCATGGGAAATACTACCGTTATCAAAAAAGGAGATATACAAGTCATGAGTGCCGGAACAGGAGTATTTCATAGTGAGTACAATAAGAACTCCGATAAAGAAGTGAAATTTTTACAAATTTGGATTACCCCTAACCAAAGAAATGTAACTCCGAGATACGACCAAATTACCCTAAATGATGAGGATTTAAAAGACAATTTATACCAAATCTTGTCTCCTAACGATGATGATGATGGTGTATGGATACATCAAAATGCTTGGTTCCATATTGGTCAATTTAAAGAACAGCATATCGAAAATTACACATTGAAAAATAACAAAAATGGAGTTTATATTTTTGTTCTTGAAGGTAATATTACCGTAGGAAAACAGGAGTTAGAAAAAAGAGATGGATTAGGTATATGGGATACAAATGAAATTAAAATTGAATCTAAAAGTGCTTCTAAAATATTAGTAATGGAAGTACCAATCACACACTAAATTATAAAGTTATGCAACTAATACAAAATCTAGAATGGCGATATGCCACGAAAAAGTTTGATCCCGAAAAAAAAGTTTCAAAATCAGACTTAGAAAATATCAAAAAAGCAATTTCTTTAGCTGCCTCCTCTTACGGACTACAAGCTTATAAGGTATTGATCATTGAAGATCCAGAAGTTCGAAAAAAATTACAACCAGAATCTTGGGGACAATCACAAATTGTAGACGCTTCTCAACTTATTGTTTTTTGTAATTATACAAATGTAGATAACCAAGTAATCGATGATTATTTAAAACTAAAAGCAGACATCCAGAATTTAAATCTAGAGGATCTAAAAGGTTATGGAGACTTTATGAAATCGAAAATCACCGAATTACCTGATGAGATAATGAAAGCTTGGACAGCTAAGCAAACTTATATAGGTCTTGGTAATTTATTGGTAGCTTGTGCAGAGTTAAAAATCGATGCTTGTCCTATGGAAGGTTTTAGTCCAGAAGGATATGATAATATTCTAAATCTATCGGAGAAAGGGTTATCTGCTGCCGTAATTGCCACCATAGGATATCGTTCTGAAGAAGATATGACCCAACATAGTAAGAAAGTTCGAAAACCAATACAAGAACTATTCGAAACTATATAATCTTGTGATGATTATACATTAATTCGAAACGAGGTTTACATTTAGTTGTAAGCCTTATTTTGTTTATAAGACAAAGGGGTTCTATTCTTAGCTAAGCCATTTTAGGCAAATGATAAATTCAACATGGAATTAGAAAAGAAGTAATGATCATATAAAAATGAGGTTCGAATATTATCAAATTGTTAATTATGCATTTTTTTAAAGTAAAAGCTGTATTGAACTTATTCTAACAAAAAACCAAAAACAATACACCAATATCAACATTTTCAACACTTTATTGCGGATATCTTACCACTGATAATCAATAGATTGCAAAAAATCGACTTTAATTTTTTGTTACGAACACTGAAACTCTTCCTCTAAGCTGAAATTCAACAATTTATGTTTCTTTTTTAAATACTTTTGCGCTCGAAATAAAATTAAATTAAAAATAAAGCGTTTACTATAAAACTTTGTCCCTTAATAAAATAAAGACATAAAGTTCTCTTTAGATTTGAATTAGCCAAGAAAATATTAAAGAGCATTTACGCAACAAAATCGAGGATAGAAATTATCCTCGATTTTTTTTATCTTTAAGTGACACTCTTCAAAAGCTCTTGGGAATGTTAAAACAAATAGTTTCTATATTCTTCCTATTATCATTTTCGCTAATTTCTTCTCAGAAGAGTATTGATCATAAGTATGCTGAGTTCAATTTTTGGATTGGAGAATGGAATGTATACAAGCATAACACTGACACAATAGTTGGAAAAAGTAAAATAGAAGCAATTATTGATAACAAGGTTATCAAAGAAACCTATCATGCTACAACATCCAAGTTTAAGGGAACCAGTTTAAATAAATATAACCCTAGAACGGATCAATGGGAACAATTTTGGGTAGATAATTCTGGGCTAACACTCCATATTACTGGAAATCTAAACGATGGTAAGATGATTTTAGAAAACACAATCAACTTACAAAAAAATAACACCCTATCTAATAAAATAACTTGGCAACAAAATGACGACAAAACGGTTCGACAAATATGGAGTCAAAGTAAAGATAAAGGTAAGACGTGGAAAGTTATATTTGATGGAGACTACAAACCGATAGAAAATGACTAAACTACCACTTCTCCATACAAATCAAAATCCTCAGCATCATATATCTTAACAGTCGTATATTCCCCTGTTTTTAAATAAAACTTAGAAGCATCTATTAATACTTCGTTATCTACATCTGGAGAATCAAATTCTGTTCTACCAACAAAATACTTCCCTTCTTTTCTATCGATAACTACTTTAAACTCTTGTCCTATTTTTTCCTGATTAAGCTCCCAAGAAATTTGAGATTGAATCTCCATAATTTCATTAGCACGATCCATTTTCACCTCTTCAGGAACATCATCTTCCAAGTTATATGCATGGGTATTTTCTTCATGAGAATACGTAAAACAACCTAGTCGTTCAAAACGCATTTCTTTTACCCAATCTCGCAACGTTTCGAAATCTTCTTGTGTTTCTCCTGGATATCCTACGATTAAAGTCGTTCTGATAGCCATATCAGGTACCGCTGCTCTAAACTCTTTAAGTAATTTAGTTGTTTTCGCTTTGGTAGTACCTCTTCGCATAGATTTCAGAATTGGATCTGCAATGTGCTGTAGCGGAATATCAATATAATTACATATTTTAGGTTCTTCTCTCATTACTTCCAAAACTTCCATTGGAAAACCTGTAGGAAATGCATAATGTAAGCGAATCCATTCTATACCATCTACGTTGACTAAAGCCCGTAGTAAATCTGCTAACTTCCTTTCTTTATAAAGATCCAACCCATAATACGTAAGATCTTGTGCTATTAGGACTAGTTCTTTTACACCATCGGCCGCAAGTTTTTCTGCTTCGGTTACTAATTCCTCTATAGGAGTGGATTTGTGCTTACCTCTCATTAAAGGAATTGCACAAAAAGAACAAGGACGATCACATCCTTCTGCTATTTTTAAATAAGCATAATTTTTAGGCGTTGTTGTTAATCTCTCTCCAATTAATTCATGCTTATAATCCGCTCCCAAGGCTTTTAATAAGCCAGGAAGTTCAGTAGTGCCAAAATATTGATCTACATCAGGAATCTCTTCTTCTAAATCAGGTTTATATCTTTCTGATAAACAACCGGTAACAAAAACTTTATCAACAATACCTTGATCTTTTTTCTGTACATACTCTAAAATAGTGTTTACAGATTCCTCTTTTGCATTAGCAATAAAACCACATGTATTGATGACCACTACGTTTCCTTCTTCTTCATGAACAACTTCTTTGTTATTTGCCTTAAGTTGTCCCATAAGAACTTCGCTATCATACACATTCTTACTACAACCTAATGTCACTACATTGATCTTATTCTTCTTTAAAGTCTTTGTTCTCATATCGTTTGAATCAATCTAACCGGTTCTATTAAAGGTGTGCAAAGATACAATGAATAACTAAAGTTTAGTATATAATTGCGACAACTCTCTTCTGAAAACAATAAATAATTTAAACCTTTTGTATATTGTAGCGTCTAAATCTACATATATAACCAAAATACGCTATGAAGAAAAAGATATCCCCTATCCTTTTTCTGGTATTTTCTTGTATTTTTTCTTGTTCAAGTGATTCGGAAGAAATGTCCATTGAAAATCCAGATCCTAATCCAGATCAAGTTTCTTTATATTTCCCACCTATTGATTTTGAAGAATGGGAAACGGTATCCATATCAGATCTTGGCTGGAATTCCGATGCTGAAACAGATCTTTACAATTTCCTTGAAGAAAAAAACACAAAGGCTTTTATTATTCTAAAAGATGGTAAGATAGTAATAGAACAGTATTTTAATGGTGCCACAGCTACAGATAATAACCCTTGGTACTCAGCTGGAAAAACCCTGACTTCGTTTATGATAGGATTAGCACAGCAAGAAGGATTATTAAACATAGAACAATCGTCTAATACCTACTTGGGTGATCAATGGGCAACAATTACATCTGATCAAGAAAATAATATCACTGTAAAGAACCACCTAACCATGACTACTGGTTTAGACTATAATGTAGCCAATCAAAATTGTACCGATCCTAACTGTTTAACATATCTAAATGAAGCTGGATCCTTTTGGTACTATCATAATGCTGCTTATACACTATTATCGGATATTATTACAGGCGCTACAGGAATGGAATACACGGACTATTTTGATACTAAAATCAAAAACAATATAGGAATGAACGGCACATGGCTGAGTCTTGGGTATGCTAATGTTTATTACAGTACGGCCAGAAGCATGGCTCGTTTTGGCCTATTAAACTTAAATAAAGGAACTTGGGAAAACACTCCTATTCTTACAGATCTAGCTTATTTTACGGAAATGACAAATAGCTCACAAAATCTTAACCCTTCGTACGGATACCTATGGTGGCTCAACGGAAAATCTAGTTTTCGTGCACCTTCATTCGAAACCGAATTTCCGGGAGAGCTTATGCCAGATGCTCCAGATGATCTTTTTGCTGGTTTAGGAAAAGACGATCAAAAACTATATGTAGTACCTAGTCAGAATCTTGTAATTGTTCGTATGGGAGATGATACAGGAGAAGCACTACTAGGCCCTTCTAGTTTTGATAATGATTTATGGATTAAAATTAATAAACTAATGAATTAATTGTACTTTATTGGAGCTCGACGTTCTTTGGAAATTTGTTCATACGCAAATGCCAATGCTAACAGTTTATGTTCAGAAAATGACTTTGCAATAAAAGTTAAACTCTTAGGTTCTCCTTTATCAGTATATCCCATCGGAACCGTTATAGCAGGATATTTGGCCACAGCAGCATATCCTGCATGATAATTATTTATAGATAAAATCGCATCCAAATTATGAGTATCTATATGTGTATCGAAATAACTTCTAGAAACACTTTGTAAATTCTCCTTGATCGTTTTCAACTCTTTCGTTGTAGTACTATCACTCACAATTCCCTCTAACAATGCTTGACCATATGGCATTCTTATCAATGAGTCTTGTAAATTAAATGCAACAATATCTTCGATAGTTTTCGTCGCAATATTATCGCTTGCATACTTAGCTATATATTGTGGTAGATCGTTTTTCATGTCGATATTTAAAATCGTCAAGAAACCAGGAAGTGGTGTATTCTCAGGTTCTAACTCCACTATTTCTGCTCCTGAATTTTTAATTTTCTCTACTGCTTTAGTATAGAGGGAATCTGTAAGATAGGATTTCAAAACACCAAACTTTTTTCCTGCTAAGTTGGTATTTGTAATTTTTGGCAAGGAAACTGTTTTTGCCTTAATAGAAGCACTATCTGTAGTATCCTTACCTACGAGTGCATTGTATAAAATCACATTATCAATCACTGATTTTGTCATTGGACCTGGAGTATCTAATGTACTGGAAATAGGCACAATTCCACTTCTACTAAAAACTCCAATCGTAGGCTTTAATCCTACTACCGAGTTTTGACTCGATGGCGATAATATAGAACCACTAGTCTCTGTTCCAATAGCTGCTACACAAAAATTAGCCGCAACTGTAACCCCACTTCCCGAACTGGAACCACCTGATTCAAAAATCATTCTTCCATATGGATTCATTGTTTGCCCGCCAATTGCACTATATCCTACTGGACAACCAGAACAGAAAAAATACGCCCACTCACTTAGATTTGCCTTACCCAGTAACAAAGCTTTTTTTTCTAACAAACGATTAGCGATAAAAGCGTTTTCAGCATTATTGTTTTGTAAAGCAACAGCACCTGCTGTTGTAGGCATACCTCTGGCATTGATATTATCCTTCAGCAAAATTGGCATACCATAAACAGAGTGAATATCTATATTAGATGTATCCGTTTTATCTAATTCTCTTGCTTGCTCAACGACCAAAGGATTAAGTGCAATAATACCATTGAGAGAAAGCTGATTATCAATTTCATATTTTCTAATTCGGTACAAGTAAAAAAGTACTAATTTCTCATAAGTAAGCTTTCCTTGTTTTATACTTGTTTGTAAAGAAGGAATATCCTTCTCTAAAATAAGAGGTTTTAAAGCATTATAATCTTCTTCAGAAAAATAATCCAATTCCGATTCTAACGGCCTCCAAATCTGGTTTTTATCTAAAACTTTGGAGTTAACCAGTTTTAGATGCATACGTGACTGTTCTAAATCAAGCGTTGCCTTTATATCTTCAGATTCATCATAAGGTTGCCATGTTACCCTAGGTTGTTTAGTAATTACTTCTAGATTAGTTTCTTTTTTACAAGAAGAAAAAAGAGAAATTGTGATAAGAAGACTTATTATTCTATACATCATGAGTTTGTGTGTTTACGGAAATATCCTCTCAAAATAACAAAAAGGGACATTGTAATCTATAACAATGTCCCTTTTAACTATTTTGTAACAGAACTTTAGAAAGATGCTCTAAAAGTAGCATTGGGCGTGATTCCTAGTGCTGAGTTCATAACCTCCTGAACATTCCCTTCATTAATAGTATAATAAGAACTGATAGTATTATTAATGTCGGAGAAATTCCAAACGGAAATACCAGCATGACAATCTACTTTTTGTGATAATTTAAAGTCATAGGTAGCAGATATATCAAATCTCATATATGCTGGTAATCTATCACTATTTGCTGGATTATAATTAATTTCATCATCCACTATTTCATTTGCAAAAACAGGTATTGTAGTTGGCAAACCTGAATGCCAATTAAGGCCTGATGATATTTTAAGATCTTTATACGTGTAAGCTACTCCAAAAGTTATGGAATGAGTTATATCAATATTATTAGGAAATTTATTTTCTTGAAAATCTGGAAAAGTGTAATTATTATCAACGAACGAGTAACCTAACCAAGAACTTAGATTGTGAAATCTTTTATTGACTAAAATATCTAAGCCAGTTACCGTATAATCGCCTGTTGCTTGAGTAAACTCGTATTGATTCTGAAATCCTTGACTTCTAGCTGTGATTCCTTCTACCAGCTTATAGTAAGCTTCTGAACTCACTAACCACCCTTTTTGATTATAGCTTACACCTAACGATGCCTGTTTACTAGTAACTACAGGGATGTCATCATCATTTGAAAGAATCCAACGTCTTTTTTCAATTCCTAAAAAATCATTCTGAAAATTAATAATTTGAGAAGTATTTTGATGTTTAAATTCTCCCAGAATCTCTAAATTGAAATAATCAAAAATTCTTTGATTATAGCTAATTCTAGGCTCAACAAAATGTTTCTTAAATTTTTCATTATATGTATACCTAACTCCTAACATCAAAGAATTTTTAAGTTCGGATGCCTGATATTCAGCTTGTGAGAAAACACTATGATTACGGATAACTCTAATTTGATTTCGCCTGAATATAGGATCATCTACATCATTTAGATTAGAAACACCTGTTTCTATAAATTGATATCCATTTTGCCATTTAATATTATTTCTAAACCTGTAATTGGCGATTATTTTAGCACCAGTTTCTGAGACTATATTCTCTTGTAAAAATCTTTGCTGGTTAGGAATGTTTACATTCACTGCTTCTAATTGATAATCTGTTTCATAAACTTGTAGGGTAGTATCAAAGTTCGGATTCCAATTTCTTTGATACCAAAGTCCTCCTGCGAAACTATTCTGTATCAAACTACTTTGTCTCGAAATATCTACTTCATTAAGGACATCATTTTCTGTAAAAACTAACTCATTAGAAATTCCCAAAAAATTTAATCTAATTTTATCTTTGTTTGATATTTGCCAATTCCACCTCAGATTTACATCATAAAAATCAAATCCGATATCGGTTTCATTAACCCTACCTATCTCACTATCTTGCGAAATCCTTTCAAAATATTTTTCATAGGTAGGAGTTTCAATAAAATCGTTTAATGCTTTTCTGGCGGAGAGTTGTAGTGACGACTTTTTACCTATTGGAATATCCGTAAAAATATCAGCGTTGATAAGATTTAAACCTATTGTAGTTTTAAATTCTTTGTTGATTGTATCATCTGTATTGATTAAAATAGTTCCAGATACACCATCTTGCAATGTTGCTGCACTTCCATTTTTAATAACTGTCGCGTTATTGGTAATAGAAGGATTAAAAATTGAGATCAGTCCAAAAAAATGACCTGATTGATACATTTTAATTCCATCCCAAAGAATAAGGTTTTGATCATTAGTTCCTCCTCTAATATTGATATTAGATACCGTTTCATCAGTGCTTTGAATTCCAGGTAACGCCTGAATGGTCTGTAACACATCCGTTTCTATCAAACCCGGCAGAATACCAAACTTATCGTAATCAATACGAAAAACACCTTGATCCGTTTTATCAATACCTTTAACCAAATAATTTTTTATTGTAATTTCACCTAGCGTTTCGGTTTTAGGAATCAAAAATACCGTAGCGCATTCATCATTTTTTTCAAGATTAAAAACTTTATTAATTATCTGAAATCCTAGGTGCTCGATTACAACTTCTTCCTCGCTTCCAACTTCTAACCTAAAAAATCCATTTTGATCGGTAACAACTCCTAACTTTTCTGTTCTTACTGTAGCTCCAACCAAAGGTTCTTTAGTCATATAATCTTTTATATACCCACAGACGAATAAACTTTCCGTTCTTTTATTAATCACAATAAAATTGTCATTAATCACCGTAAAAGTTAATCCGGTTTGTTGTTGCAAAGACGCTAATATTTCCTCTAACAAAAGGTTTTCTGGGGTATCATTGACAAAGATATCCTTTATCGTATCGTCGGCATAAGTAAACTGGTAAGAAAACTGTGTTTCTAGTTTTTCTAAAACTTCTAATAAAGGTTTTTGATTGTTTTTTTGCTCATTTTGAGCATTTGCTGGAACCAAAAATAAAATACTGCATACTAATAAAAGTAATACAATACTACTCTTCTTTTTTACGTAAAGTGATGTTCTTGTTGGTATCAATAGTATAGTTCAAATCTAAAGGTAAAGTTATAGATTTTAAACCATCTTGCATATTATTATGAACAAAACCTCCAGTAAAAAAGCGTTTTGTATCAATATTTTCAGCATTGACAGTAACATCATACTGCCTCTCAAACTCTTTAATTACCTGGTAGAATGGAACACTTTTAAAACTGCTAACATTGTTTAACCATTGGGGACGATTAAAATCAACAGTTTCAAAAGTTGTTATTCCATCTACAATACGCAAAGTACTCCCCGCTGGTAGGTTTCGGGAGTCTTTTGCATGTTTTACATTCACAAGACCTTCATAACAGATCACTTCAAAAAAGTTAGCTCTGTTTTTTACACTAAACTGGGTTCCCAGAACAGTAATCTTGCCTTTTTCCGTTACTACATCAAAAGCAGAACCTTTCTTTACTTTGAAAAAAGCTTCTCCTTTTAAATGCACTTCTCTTTTATCTTTCCATTCATTTTTGTTAAAAACAATTTCCGATTTAGCATTCAGGACTACTTCAGAATTATCCGGAAGTGCTAGCGAATGCTTTTCACTGGCTAATGTGGAAAAAGTTTGATCATTGTTAAGAAAGAAAAAGTAAGAAACACCCAACACTATCGTAATTGTTGCTGCGATTTTAAACAACATTTTGTAATCAAAAGATTTTCTAGAAGTAGTATTCTCATTGTTTCCCTTACTAGAATACAATTCCTCCATATTAGCTTCTTTAGAAACATCAGGTGCTTTAAAATACTGTGCCCCTTCAATTATTTTGGAATGCATTGCGTAATCATCCATTTTTTTGAAGGTCTCCAGTTCAGCTTCCGTAAGTTCGTCTGCTAACCACTTTCGTACTAAATGTTCTTTATTTGTTTTCATATCTTCTTACATATAGATAACAACTAACTTTTAAAAACTCCTTTTTAAAAATCTATTTTTTTTTATTTAAACCCCTCTAATTCGCTTTTCAATTTGTTGTAAGCCGCATAAATCCTATTTTCTGCTGCCTTTCTAGTGATCCCCAACATCTCTGCAATCTCAGCGTGTTTTTTTCCTTCTACCTTATTTAATAAAAAAGCGGTTCGCTGATCTTCGGTTAATCTACTTAAAGCATTTTGGTATCTTTTTAGGAATTGTTGCTGTTCTAAAATAAATTCTGGGGATTCATTAGTATAGTCTTTAGGTTTCACCTCCTGATGTTTTAAAACCACTTTCTGATGCTTTATTGCATTTAACATCATATTTTTTGCCACTTTAAACAAAAAGCCTCGAGCTTTTTCTGGAGTTACTTCCTTACAATGAGACAATAACTTAACAAACACTTCTTGCATAGTATCTTTAGGTCCTAAACTCTCACCATATCTATAATAAAGAAAATTATATATGTCTTGCTTATATTTCCTATAAATCATAGAAAACATCTTTTCATCACAGACATCTTCATTTAGTTTTTGTGGCATTTTTAAAGATGATTTGGAAGTAAAAGTAAAAAAAACAAAAAAAATAAAGGAGTTTTTAAAAGTTAGTTGTTCTAGAATATAAAAGGAGTAATTCTTTTAAACCCAAACTAACATGAAAACACAAATCAGACTTTTATTACTTTCACTCACAACTTCTGTATTTTTTATCACTACATCTTGTAGAACAGAACTTAATGAAGAAATTGGTGCTCCACAGGAGCAAACATTAACTGCGAACTCTAAAATTGCAGACCTAATCCTAAAAACGGCAATGAACGACGGCTCTGGAGACAACATCCTAGACGGTTCTAGTTGTTTTGATATCTCATTACCAGTAACTGTGGTTGTTAACGGAACTGAATTGACACTGAATACTGAAGATGACTTTGAAGAAATTGAAGCAATTTTTGATCAATCTTCTGATGACATGGATACCTTAGAATTCATATTTCCTATCACTCTTATTGCTAGTGACTTTTCTGAAACTATTGTAGAAAATCAAGATCAGTTAGATGCACTAATAGAAGCTTGTGAAGAAGACCAAGAAGAAGATGATGATGATATCGAATGTATAGATTTTCAGTACCCCTTATCCGTATCTGTTTTTAACGAAAATAGTGAGGTATTGGAAACAATTACCTTTACTAATGATGAGGAATTACATGATTTCATTAAAGACCTAGATGAGGATGACATCGTAAATATTAGTTTTCCTATTACTGTGATTCTTTCTGATAACACAGAAATAACAATAAACAATCTAGACGAGTTAGAAGAAGCAATTGAAGAAGCTATTGATGACTGTGATGAAAATGATTTAGGAGAGGAAAGGTTTATTGACGTAATTACCAGTGAACTTTTAGAAGTTCAAAAATATAAGGATAACCAAAGTAATGAAACAAATAATTACCGTGATTACATTTTTGATTTTTCTGAAGATGGTACTGTACTAGTAACTTTAGAAGATAACGACGGAGATGACACAAACAATGTAACCACAGAAGGTACTTGGTCGGTGCGAACTAGAGTGGATGGAGGACTTAATACTACCTTAGATTTTGGTACGGAAGCTCCATTAAACAAACTCAATAACAGTTGGAACGTTAAAAAAATCCAGGAAAAAAGAATAATGCTTGATGAGCGCGAAGGCGAAGGAATTAGCAAAGACGAATTATTCTTTCAACAAATCTAAAAAAACTTAAACCCTAAAATAATTAATCCGATCATGAAAAACTCACTAAAAATTTTACTTAACTCAATATTACCTATAAGTTCTTTTGTAATACTTACACTAGCAGCAGCAAGTTGCGAAAATGAAAGTTTTACTTCTGCGGATACTAACCAGATCACAACAGGTGACAATATTAAAATGCTTACAGTATCCAATGATGGCGAAATACTTCCTTTTACGACTAATTTAATGGCTGGACAACATCATGTAGCAGGAACAATTTCTGTTACATCAGATGGGGTAAACGTATTTGTCACCTACAGTACTAACTGTGGAAATGATGATAATGAAGAAGAAACTGAGGAAGAAAGTATTACTAGCAACGTTTCTAAGAATAGTCAAGGTAGTTGGACATTAAAAGCAACTCATCTATATGTAGGGAACTGCGAAGACCTACCAACAACAAATAAAGGTAATCCAAAAATTGGAAAGTTCCCATACAAGACAGAACATGGAGAAGGTGTAAATGAGTTTACTTACACAATACCGTTATCAGACATTGGAGAATGTTTTTGTTTAGCGGCACATGCCGAAGTTGACTGTGGCGAGTGCGACGACAATGATGAGGACGATAATGATAATGATGATGAAGATACTATCATTAACAACGAATCAAAATCATCAGATTCTAACGACGACGATAACTATTGTGGAGAAGAAACTGCATGGGCAGAAGGAAACAATTTCCCAGGAAACAGCTGGGCAATGTATACCGAGTTTTGTATCGAGACTGACAATGGCGATGAATAAAAAACTATAACGTCCACAGCCTCTATACCATACTCTTAACTAATTAAAACCGTATTATAAATCCAATATCTATGTCTAAATTAAAATTAATAGAAAAGCATAAAATACTCATCTGTGGAGGTTTTATCATTGCTTATTGCATAGTATTAGTAATCATCTCATCTAAACTGGCTATATAATCAAGTTTTATAAGAGATGTATTAAAAAAAGTAAATATTGAATATACAGATTGTATTTTCAATTAAAAAGAAACCTCTACGAATAGAACATTTTTTTCATACGTAGGAACACATTAAATCTATTTTAGTAGAGGTTAATTATATCTTTATTTTGGTAAAAAAGGAGTTTTTCGAAAGAATACTCCTTTTTTTATAAACCTGATATATATCCAAATTTTCGCCAATTAAACACCCTAATTATAATGGATGTTTTAAAAAGCTAGCTCTACTAGTTTTTTAAAATATTACTTAAAGAAGGAATCTACAAATTCATATTTGTTAAATACCTGAAGATCTTCTATTCCTTCTCCTACTCCAATATATTTTACAAGGATTTGAAACTGATCACTAATACCGATTACTACACCACCTTTGGCGGTGCCATCTAATTTAGTAATCGCTAATGAAGTAACTTAGGTTGCAGCTGTAAACTGTTTTGCTTGTTCAAAAGCATTTTATCCTGTAAAACCAGCAATACATCACGAGTTTGTGTGTTAACGGAAATATCTTCTCAAAATAACAAAAAGGGATATTGTTACACAATAACCCTTCTATTCAATACAACTAACTAATTTTATTCCTAAAAAATCAATAATTAAATAATAAAGTAAGTTTAATTACATTTGAAATTATAATAAAACACAATATCTCTAATATCATTTATTGTGTAGATACCATCCTCTATTTTCGTAACAATATCTTTGCAATCAGCAAAAAAGGAAATGGATGTTTCTTTGAAGTTTTTAGAAAACTCTGATCCATAAGACATATCAATAACATCTTCATCTGTTTTAGAAATATAAAAATCCTCTATTTCTGTACGAGTAGTTTGCGGTATGCCATTGTCATTACCAAAGACTCCTGAATTTGTCCCGTTACTATACTTTATATCGTATCCTTTAGTAACAATTCGATAAAGCTTAATCTCTCCATCACTTACTAACTGCAAGGGTTTAAAGGTTTCAGTTCCTTTAATTTTTTTATAATAAAAATGATATCTTCCACTTCCAGGTTTGGTTAGTGTAATTTTAGTGAGATCTTCCCAATTATAAATGATCGGTTTATCTTTTTTAGTCTCCTTAAATTTTACTTTATCCTTACCCTTGAATTTTGCAAAACCAATTTGTTCCGAACCATCTTTAAAATAAAGTTTTGCTTCCGTCTTTTGTGCACTTACAATACTAATCCACAAAAAAAGTAGTAAGAACTGGAATAGTCTAAAAAAACTAACTCTTTTGGTCATGCAAAATTACTTAAAGAAAGAATCTACAAATTCATATTTATTAAATACTTGTAGATCTTCTATTCCTTCTCCTACTCCAATATATTTTACAGGGATCTGAAACTGATCACTAATACCGATCACTACACCACCCTTAGCAGTACCGTCTAGTTTAGTAACAGCCAATGAAGTAACTTCGGTTGCAGCGGTAAATTGTTTTGCCTGTTCAAAAGCATTTTGCCCTGTAGAACCATCTAAAACCAGTAATACGTCATGCGGCGCGTCTCCTACCACCTTTTGCATCACACGCTTTACTTTGGTTAGCTCGTTCATCAGGTTTATTTTATTATGCAATCGCCCTGCTGTATCAATAATAATAACATCTGCATCCTGATTTACTCCAGACTGCAATGTATCAAATGCAACAGACGCAGGATCACTCCCCATATCTTGCTTTACAATTGGAACATTTACTCGATCCGCCCATACCTGCAACTGATCGATGGCCGCAGCTCTAAAGGTATCAGCAGCACCTAAAACTACTTTTAATCCTTTTTTATTAAACTGATACGCAAGTTTACCAATGGTAGTGGTTTTTCCCACACCATTAACTCCTACCACCATTAACACATATGGCTTTTTAACTTCTGGGATTTCAAAATCCGATGCTTCTCCCGAATTAGTTTCGGAAAGTAAGCCTGCAATTTCTTCTCTAAGAATTTTATTTAATTCTTCTGTTCCTAAATATTTATCCTTAGCAACTCTGTTTTCAATTCTTTCGATTACTTTAATAGTCGTTTTTACACCAACATCACTAGTAACCAAAACTTCTTCCAAATTATCTAAGACATCATCATCTACTTTAGACTTCCCAGCTACAGCTTTACTTAATTTAGAAAAAAAACTAGTTTTAGATTTTTCTAACCCTTTATCTAGGGTTTCTTTTTTCTCTGAAGAGAATATTTTTTTAAACAAACTCATGTGTTGTATTCAGAATACTATAAATTTAAAAATATAACTATACCACAAACTTCTATAAATATAAAAAGAAAGAGCCATTCCAATAAAATTGAAACGGCTTCTTTTTAAAATATTTTCTTACAAATTACTTTTTCTTGAAAAAGTCATTTACTGCATCAGGTGCCATAATTGACTCTACAAAAGTATAAGCTCCTGTTTTTGGAGATTTAACCATCTTAATAGCTTTGGTTAATCTCTTAGATCCTGTCTGTAACGATGCTACTGATTTCTTTGCCATGTTATTATTTTATTTCTTTATGAACAGTCATTCTCTTAAGAATTGGATTAAATTTCTTTATTTCCATTCTATCAGGAGTGTTCTTTTTATTTTTTGTTGTAATATACCTTGAAGTACCTGGCTGACCAGAAGCTTTATGCTCTGTACATTCTAAGATTACCTGAACTCTATTACCTTTCTTTGCCATTGTAATATTTTTTTAAAAGCTGATTTATTTTGTTAAGAAACCTTTAGCTCTTGCTTCTTTTAAAACAGCAGCAATACCGTTCTTATTTATATTTTTCAAAGCTGAAGTAGACACTTTAAGTGTTACCCATCTATCTTCTTCAGGAATATAAAAACGCTTTTTAATTAAATTCGCGTTGAATTTACGTTTTGTTTTATTCATAGCGTGAGAAACGTTATTTCCCACCATTGCTTTTTTACCTGTAAGCTCGCAAACTCTTGACATCTCTTCGTAATTTTGGTATTATTTCAAAACAGGGTGCAAATTAACGAATTATTTACCGAACCACCAATAATACTATTATGTTTTTTTTCTCTTTTTTTAAATTTCATTCTCATCGCTCCGTAAACTCTTAAAAAGAGCTCAAATTTAATACTATTTTTAGAGTTCATCACCTTTTAATTTGTATCACCTTCAATACTCAAAATTAAAAACGGGGGTTTTTACGTATATAGTAAATCGCCAATAGCTATTACTTTTACACCAGTTAGTTTTCATAACTGTAACTAACTACTTGATATGGGGTAATTGAGTAGTAAACAAGCGGATCTTAGGATCCGCTTTTTTTTTGTTTCATGATTAGAAATACAAAACACAATCAATTAAAAATAAGTTTTTATCATCTTGTATTGTATCTTTAGTCATTAATATGATTTAAATCATCATGCACGACTCACTAAAAGATAGACTGCTACAAAAACACATAGTCAACGGAGTTGGAGTATTTTACTACTACGATAACTTTATGGTATCAGAAATTGATCAAGGCGCTAAAATTGAATTAGATATTGTTTTAAAGATATCTGATGAATTCACAAAAAAATATTACTCATTCGATAATCCTTTTGTCTATATCGCTAATAGAATACATTCATACTCTCTGCAGCCCACAGTTCATTTTGAAGCTAAAAAACATCTACCATATGTAAAAGGATATGCGGTAGTAACCTACGACGCTATTAACACAAAAATTGCAACTCTAGAACAATCCTTTCTTGAGGTGCCCACTAAAGTTTTTGACAATTTAGAAGATGCGGTACATTGGAGCGATCAACTTATAGCTAAAAGATAATTTTTCCCCAGCATCTTCTTATTTAGTAAATCTACATCAAGAGCTATTCAAAATTATTAATTCTTTAAATAAATTGTATATTTATTAACAATAAAGTATCTTTCTTGTGTAATTGGAAACTACACCCTAGAACATGACTTACGATTTTAACAGAAAGCTTATTCATAAGCATGAACTTGATATTGGTATATTTTATTTTTATAAAAACCATATCATTTCAGAAATAAAAGAAGGAGTAACACTAACTTTTGAAAATTGTTCAGCTCTATTTGATCTATTACAATCCTATTACGGAACTACGATTCCTTTTGTATACATATCTAATAGAAAGAATTCTTTTTCCTTTGTGCCTACTGGTCATTTTAAATCTTCCAAACTCTTTCCTAATTTTATTGGGTACGGTGTCGTAACATATAATTCCATCAACACCAAAATAGCAACATTAGAGCAATCTTTCCTTGATAATGAGACAGCCATCTTTGACAACCTAAATGATGCATTGCAATGGAAAGAAACACTCATCCAACCATTAATTGATAGTAATTAAGCAATACTAAAGTATTTTCTTTTGCTATATGTAGGCAAGAATACCATCTGATCATCCTCCTTAAAGTTATCACAATGTAAAACAACTATAAGGTTTGAAATCCTTAAAGACATCACAAAATACTGACTAACAAGTAATTAAACACAAGATCTTTCGACAGATGTATGACTAACAAGAAAATAAAGTCATGAGAACTCAATCCAAAGATCTTTTAATAGAAAAATTCAACCACACATTAGGAACATATTACTTCTATGAAAAATACATCATTGCAGAAATTAACGAAGGGGTTACTATTACCCTAAGTAAGCTTCAGGATTTAATGCCAATTATACAAAAGCATTATGGTGATGGGAAACCGTTTACCTATATATCTAACAGAATTCATTCGCACTCTATTATTCCTACTGATTATTTAGATTGCCCGTTTACCTACATGGAAAATTTTAGAGGATATGGTGTAGTAATCTACAATGAGGTGAATGAAATATCTACAGAAATCGAGAAGCATTTTGCAAAAAAACCTTTTTACAATTTCCGAAATCTAGAGGATGCAATACTCTGGAGTAAAAAAGAAGTTTTGAATAGATAACTCTAATCTAATTCCTTCAACATTAATTCCAAAGCCTTATTTACAGCTTTGCCAATCGTTCGTTCTCTTAGATTACTGAATACAAATTTTTCTGAAAAAGTTTTATCTGGCGTAGAAATAGCAATAAAAACAGTACCAACTTCGACATCACCATCTCCTTTGGCAGGACCAGCATTTCCGGTTGTGGCAATACTGTAATCGGCTTTAAAT
The DNA here is from genome assembly GCF_947492115.1 of uncultured Aquimarina sp. Lineage (NCBI taxonomy): Bacteria > Pseudomonadati > Bacteroidota > Flavobacteriia > Flavobacteriales > Flavobacteriaceae > Aquimarina > uncultured Aquimarina sp. Next base: position 178,618 of record NZ_CANLMM010000004.1, on the reverse strand, counting down.
TTATTTTTAACACCTATTGCCATTGCTTCAGCAACTTGATTACTGGTAACAGTATACTTATCGATTAAAGTCTGACTAACTCCCAAAATATCAGATTTCGAATGTGTAGCGTACGTTACGGCTGCGCCTTTAAAAAAAGCTGAAGCACCAGCACCAGCTGTTAACGATTGAGCAATTCTACCACCCGTACAACTTTCTGCTACCGCAAGGTATTTACCTTTTGCAACCAGTTTTTTACCAATCAGACTTTCAATAGAATCTTCACTTTCATACCCTACAATAATATCACCGATTAACTTATGTAAGCTCTTAATATTCTCTTCTATAGCATTTGATAATACTTGTTCATCAACCCCACGAGCAGAAAGACGTAGTCGTACTCTGCCTAGATTAGGAAGGTATGCTAACTTTATAAAAGAAGGTAAATCATCCTCCCATTGCTCTATCTTTTTTGCTATAGCACTTTCACCCATACCATAAGTAAGGACTGTTTTATGCAGAATAAAAGGCCTATCGAATTTCTCCTGAAGTTTAGGCAACACATGATCCTTCATAAGATTTTTCATCTCAAAAGGAACTCCTGGCATGGATACAAATACTGTATCATCCTTTTCCAACCACATTCCTGGCGCCGTTCCATAACTATTCATCAGTACAGTTGAAGTACTCGGAACAAGTGCTTGCATTCTATTAATATCAGTTACCGGAGTATTGATATACTTAGCAAAAAGCTCTTCAATATGAAGAAGCACTTTATCATCTTGAACTAGCTTATCACCAAAGTACTCGCAAATAGTATGTTTTGTGATATCATCTTTGGTAGGCCCTAAACCACCTGTAATTAAAACAACATCTACTCTATTTTTAGCAGCTTCAAAAGCATTAAGAATATGTTGCTTATCATCTTGAATTGAAGTAATTTGATATACATCAATTCCAATTTTATTTAATTCTTTACCAATAAAAGCTGAATTGGAATCTATTACTTGGCCTATGAGGATTTCATCGCCAATAGTTATTATTTCTGCAAGCATAGTTATTGAAAATCAGCTTTCAGATCATTAATCGCATTATTCACCGTAGTAACGATATGATTTAAAATAGTCTCAATTTCAGATTTTTCCATACCAGACTTAGACCAAGCCTCTACCTGTTTTATTTCTTTTAGAAGATCAATCCCGAATAATTGAAGGTTAGGTTTCATCTTATGTGCAAATTGATATGCAGTTTTCGGATCATTATCTTTAACTGCTTGTCCCATACCTTCCAAATCTGGTGGTATTTCCTCTAAAAATGTTTGCACTAATACTGTTATAAATTCATCATCTCCACCAGATAACTCATTTACACTTTCTAAGCTGTAACCTTTGCTCATGTATTTAAATCTTATTGATTATAATTATCGTGTTTTCTTAAAATCAGTTAATCATATATAGCTTTGTTGCCCTTTAAAATCAACTCGTGTTCTTGTAAAGATAATATCTCCATTCTTTAAAGTAAAATATTTCATTGATTATTCTGAAATCAAATCACAAACCATAAAGAATCATTTCCCCTTTACACCCAAATAATATACTTTATCTAGATATGAAAAACAACATTTTACCCTAAACTAAAACAATCTTTATAATTAGTTAAAACAATTTGTTAGTCATAACTAACTTTATATATTTGCTAAATCTAATAAAAATCGCATTAATCAAAAAAATGAAACCCTTTTTATTTCTTTTAATCCTACTAAAAACCTCATTAATCCTAAGTCAAACAGGAAGCTTAAAAGGAGTAGTTGTTAATGACAAAACTCCTATTCCATATGCTACAATTGAAATATCTGGTTCTTCATTTAATACCGTAGTTTATTCTGATGAGAATGGTCTTTTCGAAATAAAACAAATACCTTTTGGAAATTATTCTATAACCACTAGCTTACTTGGATTCCAAACGTCGTCAGAAACTATCACTATAGATTCCAATAATCAATCCAAAACAATCTCACTTATCGAGGATCGATTAAATCTTGATCAAGTCGTAGTAAGCGCTACTAGGAATCGAGTTAATAAACAGAAAGCTCCTGTAGTTGTGAATGTATTGAGTCCAAAACTTCTAGAAGCCACTCAATCTATATCTATATCAGAAGGATTAAATTTCTCTCCAGGAGTACGTGTAGAAAACAATTGTCAAAACTGTGGTTTTACTCAAGTAAGACTAAATGGTTTAGATGGTAGCTACACACAAGTACTTATTAACAGTAGAGCGGTATTTAGCGCATTAAATAGTGTTTATGGACTAGAACAAATACCAACCAATATTGTCGATCGTATTGAAGTAATTAGAAGTGGAGGATCCGCATTATATGGCTCAAATGCCATTGCTGGAACTATTAATATCATCACCAAAGATCCTATACTGAACACTTGGGAAGTTGGAACCTATTTAGGACTAATAAACGGTGATACTCCAGATCGTACTCTAAATTTTAACTCTTCTCTAGTAAGTGATGATTTAATGTCTGGGATTACGGTTTTCGGACTCTATAGAGATCGAGAAGAATTTGATGCAAATGGAGATGGTTTTACAGAATTAACCACGCTTCAAAACACCACATTTGGCCTAAAAACTTTTCTAAAAACAAATGAAAGAAGTAAGATTTCACTAGATCTAACAACTATTCAAGAATATAGACGTGGTGGTGATCGGCTTGATCTTGCGCCTCATTTTACAGATATCACAGAAGAACTAGATCACAATACATTTATTGGCGGTATTACTTATGAGGTGCAAAACAAAAAAGAAACAAACAACTTTTCTATTTACAGCTCTGGTCAATACACAGAAAGAGACAGTTACTATGGCGGATTAGGAGGCTCTAGAACAAGGCAGGACAGTATTCTTGCATTGAACTCGTATGGAACAACAAAAGATATTGCCTTGCTTACCGGTGTTCAGTTTACTCAAAATTTGAAAAACAATGATATTATTACAGCAGGTGTAGAATACAACATAAGCGATACTGAAGATATCATTACCGGATATAACCGATTGATCGATCAACAGGTTCATACGATAGGTTCTTACGCTCAATACGAATGGAAACCTAACGACAAGTTAACCGCTTTGATCGGCACAAGATTAGATCATGTAGATGTGGATGGTAATTATAATATCGGTGGAATTTCTAGAAACGTGTCTATCGATAGAACTGTGCTTAGCCCTCGTATAACCATATCTTACAGCATCCTTAATTCTTTAAAATTTAGAGGCGGTTATGCTCGCGGATTTAGAGCACCTCAGGCTTTTAATGAAGACCTACACATTTCATCTGTTGGAGGAGAACCGCAGTTCGTGATACTATCAGAGGATTTGGATACAGAATTTTCAAATGCTTTTACTGCTTCTTTAAACTACTCTAAAAATTTCAATAAAATCCAAACGGACTTTCTACTAGAAGGGTTCTTTACAGATCTTAGAGACCCCTTTACACTAGTAAGTACTGGTGCTGTATTAGAAAACGGATCTATACTAGAAGAAGTAAGAAATGGGACTGGAGCAAAAGTATTTGGAACAAATTTTGAAATAGGGATATCTCCATCAAAAAAATGGCAATTTCAATTCGGAGGAACCATTCAGAAGTCAGCATATGATGAAGATCAAATTCTTTTTGAAACAGATGGTTCTGTTACAGGAGAAACAGATGTAGCGGTAGATGAATTTGTAAGAAACCCTAACTCATATGGTTATCTTAACGCTTCTTGGATTCCGAGCAAAAAATTTAACATGGATATTACTGGAACGTATACCGGGAAAATGACTGTACCTAGAGTTGTTAGTGAATCTGGATTTTTAAACTTGGTTGATACAGATTCATTTTTAGATATGAACTTAAAAGCTGAGTATCATACTGATGTTTCTGAAAATTTTCAGTTGACTTTTAGTGGAGGAGTAAAAAATATATTCAACAGCTATCAAGATGATTTTGACATCGGACCATTAAGGGATTCAGATTATATCTACGGCCCAGGAAACCCTAGAACATTTTTTATCGGAATTAAATTTGGAAAACTTCACTAATTATGAGACTTAGCATCGTACTTACTTTTTTATTTATGATCCTAATGAACTATGAAACAATAGCTCAAGAAAAAGAGACAATTAATTGGATTACCTTTGAACAACTAGATGATTCTTTAAATACAAGACCTAAAAAAGTGCTTATCAACTTCTATACGGATTGGTGTTCATACTGCAAAAAAATGGATAGAGTTTCATTTACAAAGCCTGAAATAATTCAGAAAATAAATGAAGAATATTATGCCGTAAAAATGAATGCAGAAAGTACAGACACTATTGCATTTGACGGAGCTACATTTACAAATAAAAACAATCTAACACAGAGAAATGCCATTCATGAAATTCCTACTCTTTTGGCTTCTAGAAAAAATACTACTTTTTCCTTACCTGCTATTATATTTTTAGATGAAACGTTTAAGATACGAAAGCGATATTTTGAGTATCTAAGTCCCAAAAAATTACAAGCTGCATTGTAACTTACAAGTAATCCTGAAATTACTTCACTTTTATGGAAAACATTTCTTGATCCTCGATAAAACCGGTTAAATTATCATTGGTTTTCACGGATCCTACTCCTGCTGGAGTACCTGTAAAAATGATATCTCCAATCTTCAAAGTAAAAAATTGAGATACATATGCTATCAACTCATCAATTTTCCAAAGCATTAATTTAGTATTACCATCTTGAACAATTGTATCATTTTTCTCTAGACGGAAATTAATATTGTCTACATCAGAAAAATTTTCTTTAGATACCCATTGCCCAATAACTGCTGCCCCATCAAAAGCTTTTGCTTTTTCCCAAGGCAATCCTTTCGCCTTTAGTTGACTCTGCAAATCTCTGGCAGTAAAATCAATTCCCAGACTTATTTCATCATAATATTTATGCGCAAACTTCTTGTCGATATACTTTCCTAACTTCTTAATCTTTACAAGGACTTCTACTTCATGATGAATATCATTTGAGAAATCTGGAATAAAAAAAGGTTGTTTTTTTAAAAGAATAGAGGTGTCTGGTTTCAAAAAAACTACAGGATCTGTTGGTTTTTCATTTTCCAACTCCTCAATATGGTCTGTATAATTACGACCTATACAAATAAGCTTCATAAATTGATTTGGTTATTATAATTTAAGACTATTATTTAGTTTACGTAGTCGTACAGCGGTAAGCACTTTCTTTGTATACAATGGAAAATCAGCATTTTGCAACCATCCAAAATAACCAGGCTCATCTTCCATTACTTTTTCTACCAATTTACCTTTGTGCTTTCCAAAAGAGAATATTTCTCTTCCTTCTTTGTCATATGCGATAAAACCTGCAAAATCTGCAAATTGTTTTCTAGCACTGAATTCTGCTAAAAACTTTGTATCATTTTCTAATTCGGGATACCTATCTAATTGTGCTTTTAAAACCTCATAAGTAGCATTCGTATCAGCTTCAGCAGAGTGTGCATCCTTTAACTCCTTATCACAGTAAAACTTATAAGCTGCTTCTAAAGTTCGTTTTTCCATTTTATGAAAAATAGTTTGCACATCGACGGCAACAGTATTTTTCATATCAAAATCTACATCTGCTCGTAGTAACTCTTCTGCCAACAAAGGAATATCAAAACGATTAGAGTTAAAACCTCCTAGATCACAACCTTTTATCATATCACTAACCTTACTCGCTAACTGTTTAAAGGTAGGTTCATTAGCTACTTTCTCATCTGTAATCCCATGAACTTCTGTAGTTTCAGGAGGAATTGGCATTTCAGGATTCACTAACCAAGTTTTACTCTCCTTATTACCATTAGGAAAAACTTTGAGGATAGAAATTTCGACAATTCGATCTTTAGATATGTTTATACCGGTCGTTTCCAGATCAAAAAAACAGATCGGTTTCTTTAATTTAAGCTCCATAAATTGATTGTGTACTTCAAAGATAATAGGTATAAATTATAATCTATAGCAGTCTTGTTTTTTTAACATTTATTATTGCATTAGACGACCTTTACAAAAACATTATCCGCAAATTTACGTGTTACCGTTTCTATTGTATCATTAAACTGAATACGAATAGATTTATCGAATTCTCGTACTTCAAGAACTTTTATTTCGCTACTTAGCGCTAATCCAATTTCTGAAACAAATCGCAAGAAATTTACCGAACCATCATTTACAGCAACAAGTTGACAAACATCTCCTTCTATTAATGATGATAAGGTTATTTTTGGAATAACCTTATACTCCCCTTTTGCATTCGGAATTAACTCTCCATGGGGGTCCTTCTCCGGGAAATCCATAAAACGATCGAGCTCGTCTATTAGCTTGTATGATTTTATATGCTCTAATTGCTCAGCTACTTCATGTACCTCATCCCAACTAAAATTAAGATAATTATACAAAAAGGTTTCCCATAGTCTATGCTTTCGTATTAACCTAACTGCGATTGCGCGCCCTTCATCAGTAAGCTCTAGTTTTCCATATTTTTCACTAACAACATAATTCTTAGTTTTTAACTTTTTAATCATATTATTAGTAGAAGCAGGTGAAACCTTAAGATATTCCGCTAATTGATTATTACCTACCTTTTCTGAATTATCTTCTATTAACAACTGAAAAAGAGCTTTTAAGTAATCCTCTTCGCTTTTTGTTAAATTATTCAAATTTGCTTTGTTAGTCATGACTAACTTTTTTAGTTTTGCGTATATAATTAAACAAAAATACTAAACCTAATACAATTAAAGGAGCTACTAGCCCATTCCTTTTCTTGATAGGAAAGTTTTTTCTTTTTAAACTTAGTATTTATTAGCTATCAAATGTCTTGCATTGATAACAACTCAAAATTAGAAAAATGACAAAACATATTGCAGTTCTTCTTATCCTAATATTCACTACTTTTTCTTGTAAAAAAGAGAATAAAAAAAACAATTCAACACTACAAGTAGTGACTACGACTACCATGATTACGGATCTAGTAAAAAATATTGGAAAAGATGTAATCTCTGTAGAAGGACTTATGGGATCTGGAGTAGATCCACACTTGTATAAAGCGAGCGAAGGTGATGTAAATAAATTAGTTAATGCTGATGCTATATTTTACAATGGTTTACATCTTGAAGGAAAACTAGTAGAGGTATTTGAAAAAATGGGTAATCAAAACACCAAAACTATTGCCTTAGGAGAAATTTTAGATAAAAACACTTTGATAGGGTCTGATTATTTTGCGTCCAACTATGATCCGCATATTTGGTTTAGTATAGATCGCTGGAAACAAGTTACTTCTTTTGCTATTCAAAAATTGAAAGAATTAGACCCAAAAAATGCTGAAACTTTTGAGACTAACGGAAAGGCTTATTTAAAACAACTAGATCAATTAGCTGAGAATATCAAAAACACCGTTGATTCTTTACCAGAAGAAAAAAGGATACTGGTTACAGCTCATGATGCTTTTAGTTATTTCGGAAAGGAGTATAAATTTAATGTAGTAGGATTACAAGGCTTATCTACAGCTACAGAAGCAGGAGTTCAGGATGTCCAAAGATTAGCAAATTTTATCATTGAGAATAAAGTGAAAGCTATTTTTGTTGAAAGCTCTGTTCCTAAGAGAACTATTGAAGCATTACAAGCAGCGGTAACATCCAAAGATCATGAAGTATCTATTGGCGGAACCTTATACTCCGATGCCTTAGGAACAGCCGGCACGAAAGAAGGAACCTATATAGGAATGTTTGAACACAATGTAAATACCATTGTAAATGCCTTGAAATAATGGAAGAAAAAATTGCCGTACAAATAGATGACCTAACAGTAGCCTATAATTATAAACCTGTTTTATGGGATATTGACTTGGCAATACCTGAAGGAGTTCTTATGGCTATTGTAGGCCCCAACGGTGCAGGAAAATCCACATTAATAAAATCTGTTTTAGATATTATAAAACCTATTGCAGGAAGTGTAAAAATATACGACAAACCCTATCAAAAACAACGATCCTTAGTTGCATATGTCCCGCAAAAAGGAAGTGTTGATTGGGATTTTCCTACAACTGCTTTAGATGTAGTAATGATGGGTACTTATGGAAGTTTAGGATGGATAAAAAGACCTGGGCAGAAGCAAAAAAAAGCAGCCCTAGAAGCACTGGAAAAAGTAGGGATGTTAGCTTTTAAAAGTAGACAGATTAGCCAACTTTCTGGAGGACAGCAACAACGCATATTTTTAGCTAGAGCACTTGTTCAGAATGCCTCGATTTATTTTATGGATGAACCTTTTCAAGGAGTTGACGCCACAACAGAAAAAGCAATTATAAATATTCTTAAAGAACTAAGAAAAGCAGGAAAAACAGTAATTGTAGTTCATCATGATTTACAAACCGTTCCGGAATATTTTGACTGGGTGACTTTTTTAAATGTAAAGAAAATAGCTACTGGACCTGTCAAAGATATTTTTAACGACGACAACCTTACAAAAACCTATGGAATTAATTACAAGGTTAGCGTACAGCAGTAACACCTAATTTGTTTGAAGCAATGAGTACATAAAATGGATATTTTAGAATATATAGAACTTGTTTTTACAGACTACACCTTAAGAACGATTACTTTAGGCACTGCAGTTTTAGGAGCAATTTGCGGAATGCTTGGAAGTTTTGCTGTGTTGCGAAAACAAAGCTTATTAGGAGATGCCATTTCACATGCTGCTTTACCAGGTATAGCTTTAGCATTCTTAATTGTAGGAACTAAAAATAGTAATGCATTTTTGATCGGCGCCTTAATCAGTGGATTAATTGGTAGTTTTTGGATTCGAGGTATTATCAAAAAAACGCATCTAAAATCCGACACTGCCTTGGGATTAATTCTTTCTCTCTTTTTCGGTTTTGGAATGTTGTTACTTACTTTTATACAAAAGTTACCTAATGCTAATCAAGCAGGATTAGAAAACTATCTTTTTGGTCAAGCTGCTACATTGTTAGCAAATGATGTATGGATAATGTCTTTAATTACAGGGATTTGCCTTGTTGTTCTATTGCTTTTCTGGAAAGAACTTAAATTATCTCTTTTTGATCCAGATTATACCAAAACATTAGGTTTTGACATTAAATTTCTGGATATTTTAATTACTACCTTTATCGTAGTTGCAATTGTTTTAGGATTACAAACCGTAGGTGTAGTGCTCATGAGCGCAATGATTCTAGCTCCAGCCGCTGCCGCCAGACAATGGACCAATAGCCTCTCGATTATGGTAATTCTTGCCGCCATTTTTGGAGCCTCATCAGGTGTAATCGGGACAGCAATAAGCGCTAGTCATAATAACTTATCCACAGGACCTGTAATAGTGCTTGTAGCAGCAGTATTTGTATTAGTTTCATTTATATTTTCTCCTGGAAGAGGTCTTTTATTTAGAGAAATCCGATTTAGAAAAAACAGAAATGATCTGGAATTACACAAAACCTTATCTTTCATGTATAATATCGCAAAAGACCATGAAGACATATCACATCCTCATGCGATTAAAATATTGAATAACTTTCAGGGATTTACTAAAAGATCATTACAAAAACTTGAGAACAAAAACCTTGTGAAAATTGAAGGAAATATGTGGTCTCTAACAACCTCTGGGTATGAAACTGCCGCTAATCTTTATAACCAAATAACACCAATGAGCGATGAGTAGCGCCCAGATCGAAATACAGTTAATTGCTTGTTTGGTTGCTATTGCCTGTGCAATTCCTGGAACATTTTTAGTTTTACGTAAAATGGCATTGATTACAGATGCAATAAGCCATTCTATATTACCTGGTATTGTTATCGGTTTTTTTATCACTCACGATTTATCTTCTCCTTTACTAATATTTTTGGCTGCATTAAGTGGCGTTCTCACAGTAGTTTTAGTGGAATTTATTCAAAAGACAGGTTTAGTTAAAGAAGATACAGCCATTGGCTTAGTTTTTCCGGCATTATTTAGTATCGGAGTGATCATGATAGCACAAAATGCAAACGACGTGCATTTAGATATAGATGCTGTTCTTTTGGGTGAACTTGCCTTTGCCCCTTTTGATAGACTAATTATTCAGGGAATGGATATGGGACCTAAATCTCTCTGGATTATTGGCACCATCCTCTTCAGCACTGTCCTCTTACTTTTTGCTTTTTTCAAAGAATTAAAAGTGAGCACATTTGATGCTGGACTAGCTGCAGCCCTTGGATTATCTCCTGTGGTCATGCATTATGGATTAATGACTGTAGCATCCATAACTACAGTTGGAGCTTTTGATGCTGTCGGAGCGATTTTGGTAATAGCGTTTATGATTGCTCCTGCCGCAACAGCATACCTACTTACAAATGACTTAAAAAAAATGATATTGCTAGCCTGTATTTTTGGTATAACCGCAGCAATTTCTGGGTATTGGTTAGCACATGGTTTAGATGCTTCTATTTCTGGTTCTATGACTACTATACTTGGTATCTTATTTTTAATGGTTTACCTATTCGCTCCAAATCGAGGATATTTCTCTGTCCTATATCGGCAGCGACAACAACGAATTGAAGTCTCTTTACTAACTTTTCTGTTACATCTAGGAAACCATATTGACGATGAAAACGAAAGACATGTGAAACATCTTAATGATCATATTAACTGGCAAAAAGTACGATCAAAATCAGTTTTAGATTTAGCGCTAAAAAACAATATGATTACGATTAAAAATGACATTGTTTCCTTAACGGAAAAAGGCCAACATTTTACGAAAGAGGCTATTGATTATATTATCACAAATAAGAATTCAGAGATTGAAAAAATGAAAGATCGATTTTTCTTATTTAGAGGTTAAAGAATTAATTTTTAAGAATAAGAAAACCAACACTTTTTTGAATGCGTTTGAAACTCTAAACCTTAAAGGTAATTACCTCAGTAAATAATTGATCATGCTGCAATTCAATGATTCTATACCCAAATGAATTATTATGAATTTTTACAATATCAGGATCTTTTTCTACCTGATAAGATACTGCTGGTGTGATATATTGACGAACATTCTTGTAGAAACGATCATCTTCCATATGATAGTGACCAGAAAAGATAAAAACCTCATTAGGAATTTGATGCAATACCGATAGAATTTTTTCTCTTCCTTCGAGAAAAAATTTTTTATCCGTAAATGTAGGAACAGATAGAATAGGATGATGAACAAATAATAAGATCTTTTTTGAGGTAATTGATTCTTTTCGAAACCGATCTAGCTGTTCCTGATCTACTATTTCTTTACTCGAATCTAAGAATATACATTTAAAGAAATCTGTTTCTATATTATAAAAAGGAGTGTCAATCCCAACAACTTGTTGTTCTTTCCAATAAGGGAATATCGTAGAAAAGCTATCATGATTTCCCAACGAAATGAACCAATCATATGGTTCTAACAGTTTAAAAAACCAAGATAAAGAATCTCTTTCTCCTATATCTCCACCTATGACAATTTGTGTAATACCTCTTTTGGATATATCCTTAAGGACTTTTTCCCAGTTTTTTCTGGCATCTACACCCACAGTTTTAGGAAACTGCTCATCTAAGTGCACATCAGTTATATAGGCAAACTTTTTAATCACACTTAACACTCAGCACTTTGCCCTCTTTTTTTGCTTTTTGATCCATAGCAGCACCTATTGCTAAACCAATAGACATTCCTAGTGGCATACCAAAGCTCATCCCAAAAATCAAACCGTTTGATTTATCAGATCCAAAAACGAGTCCAAAAACCATCCCCAAACTCATTCCTAATGACATTCCTATACTCATACAAATCGTCATATAATGTTCACTGGAAATCAATGAGAGTTGTTCTTTAACATATTGGATAAACTCAGAAAGTTTCTTTTTAAAATATTGTTTTCTTTCTTCTCTTTTAACTTCGACAACTATATCTTCTAGGGCATTGTGTATGCCATTTAATTGTTCATCAGAAAGATCTCTAGATGCTAATTGCAACAATACATTTACAAACTTCTTATATATTTTCACTTCAGATGTATCTTCTGTTTCAGTTATAAGATTCTTAAAAAACCTCACTGCTTCATTAATATCCATACTATAAAATTTAGCGTTAAAAACTACTTTCTAAATAATTAGTGCATTTTATAGCGCTTTTGTTACACATTACTCATTAAATAACATAACAACACCTATCTATTCTGGAAAATAATTATCTTATCTGCATATGATATAGAAAAACAACCCTAAGCCGAACAGTCGCAATCATCAATTAAAACAAGACTCCATTTATCATCTGCCGTAATAAAATACATAGTTTTGATAATGTTTTTGTGTTTTAAAATATCTACCTTAATTTTTTCACTTTCATGATATTTTTCAGGAATATCAATTTGTCCAGCAGTATCTTTTTCCATATCGTAAAAGTAAGGGAATTCATCTATTTTACTGTAATACACTCCATCTTCGTCTTTATTATCATCACAAAAACCATCTTTAGGCGATTGATTTTTGAATAATGTAAGAGGATCTATCGGAAGAAATACAGGTATATAAGATTCAAAGCTATCCAATACGCAGGTTGAACCTGGATTAAAAAGTCGATGTACACCTATTTCTTTTTTTACAAACTGAGTCACTTTAGATGATTTATCTCTAATAAGAATATTTATATCCTTATTAAAAAAAGAGATCTCTAAAAAGTATTTTAAAAAAGGCTGAAAATTGTGTAAAGAAGCTTTTTGTTTTATCGAGGTTTGCGAACCGAAAACCCATCCTTTTTTACCATTAAAATCTATGTAATACCAAAAATCTCTCCTACCTCTGATTACTTGTGCATCTGATTTTTGTAGAACCACACAAACATCTCCTTCATTTAGTTTCATGACAACTTTGCCTGTTTTAGGTTTCTCACGAACCCAGATATCTTTGCCTTCTATAAGCAACGTCTCTTGCCCCAAAAGTATATTAGCACTGAGCATAAGTGTTAATACCAGAAACATGGGTTGATTTACTTTCCTCAGAATGCTGTTTCTCATCACGATTATTATCTCTACTATTAGGAAAACAAATTTGAACAAAATCCAATTGTAGTACCACACCGTTTTCAGTGAAATAAAAAAAACCACACTTCTTTCAGCATGGTTTTTCAGGATTAGTCAACTCTTTAATTAAACCAAAATAATTTCTACAATTACAATAAGGTTAATTTTTAATAAATTTTACTGTTTCTTCTTTTGCATTAGATTTTATTTTCGCAAAATACAGCCCTTTTGGAATAGAACTTACATTAACACCTTCCGAAACTAAATAAGACGTATTCAATATTCTTTTTCCTTGCACATCATATATTTCAATCTTTTGATTTTTGGAATACAAGTTATCTACATACAAATTATCTTTTACTGGATTTGGATATATCTGCACAGAGTTTTGAACTGAAAAATCACTTATACTTAGAGTTTGATCCTGAAAAGTAACAATTCTTTGATTTCCTAAAGTCCCATAAAATGTATCATCTAAATTAACGATCCCTAACATAGCGGCTGGATAACCTGATAAAACTGTAGTAAAATTAGAAATAGGAAGCACTGCATCTTTTAAATTCAATCTTATAAGCAAATGACCTCCTGCAGCTTCTACAGAAGCATACATAAAATCATCAACCACATGCATCTTCTGAATTGTCCCGTCAGAAAAATCAGTATCCACTACTAATTCCTGACTCAAATTAGAGGCGGATAAATCTATTTTGTATATAGCATTTCTCACTCCAGAACCATCTGTATCACTAGCATAATATAACTCGTTATTATAAAACGTTAGATCTCCCATATTACTGGTTGCATCTGTGTAAATAGAAGTATAACTAGTTGGTCCCAAGTTTAAGTCGATAGTATGAAGAGATCCATTGGTGGCTTTGTATAGCATATTATTATTTAATGTTAAGCCATCTGAAATACCAGTAGCAGAAAAGGTTTCCGATACCATTGGTATTGATGCATCAAGATCTATTTTTCTGACTTCGGAAAAACTACCAGCATAAATATCATTATTCTGTTCATCATATATCATTTTCCACGGACCTTGTGCTACTGTCCAACCAGTAGCTACTGTTTCTGGAACAGGATCGCTATCGGTAAGATCTATTCTAGAAACCTCTCCTGTATTAAATTCTCCTACATATAATATATTATCTACCAACACTATCGATATTGGAAAATCACCATCGTACACATCTGTATATACCGTTTGGGCTTTTAATATGTTTACTATGAGAATAAATGTAAATAAAATAGTACGTTTCATTATTTATCGTTTTTTGATGTTTTATGGCAAATATAAAAGAGAATATGAATTATTGACAATAAAAAACCACATCTATAAATGATGTGGTTTTTTTACATTCTTCTAAAAATGCTTCTACTCTAAAACTCTCTATTTGCATCAAAAGCTTCTAAATAGTCTTTAACTCTTTGTACAAACTGCCCTCCTAATGCTCCGTTTACTACTCTATGATCATATGAGTGAGATAAAAACATTTTATAACGGATACCAATAAAATCTCCATCAGGTGTTTCAATTACTGCAGGCACTTTTCGAATTGCTCCTAATGCTAAAATAGCTACTTGAGGTTGATTAATAATCGGAGTTCCCATAATACTACCAAAAGTACCTACGTTGGTTACTGTATAAGTCCCATCTTGAATATCATCTGGCTTTAATGCATTGTTTCTTGCACGATTCGCTAAGTCGTTTACAGCTTTGGTCATCCCTACCAGATTCAACTGATCTGCATTTTTAATAACTGGTACGATAAGATTTCCATCTGGTAAGGCAGCCGCCATTCCTAAATTAATATTCTTCTTTTTGATAATAGAATCTCCTGAAACTGAAATATTAATTAATGGGAAATCCCGAATTGCCTTAGCAACGGCTTCCATAAATATAGGAGTAAACGTTAGTTTTTCTCCTTCCCTCTTCATAAAGTCACCTTTTACTTTATTTCTCCAATTCCAAATATTTGTAACATCAGCTTCTATAAACGACTGTACATGCGCTGAAGTTTGTACAGATGCTACCATATGATGAGAAATCAATTTACCCATTCTGGTCATCTCGATAATTTCATCATCTCCACTAGCCACCACTGGAGTTGCTTTTGGAGTTTCTTTCTTTGGAGCTGGAGCAACTTCTTTGGCAACTTCAGTTTTAGGTGCTGCAACTACAGGAGTTGTTTTTCCAGCTTTTCGATCTTCAACATATTGTAAAATATCATTCTTCGTTACCCTACCATCTTTACCAGTTCCCGAAATACTTTCTAATTCTGCCACCGAAATACCTTCTGCAGAAGCTATATTTTTTACCAATGGCGAATAAAACTTTGAACTTTCGGAATAGTCTGTTGTTGTATTTGTGGTAACTGCTTCTTTAACTTCAGCAATATCATTTTCTATAACCGCTGCCGCTGCTTCTGGAGCTGCGACTTCTTGAGGAGTTTCTGCTGGAGACACATCAACACTACCTTCTCCCTCTGTCTCTATAATGGCAATTGTTTGACCAACTTTTACTACATCATCAACTTCGAAAAGTTTTTCAACCAATACTCCTTCTACTTCACAAGGCACTTCACTATCCACTTTATCCGTTGCAATCTCCAATACTGCATCGTCCATTTCGATAGTATCACCAACCTCTTTTAACCAAGTTGTTATCGTTGCTTCTGCAACACTTTCACCCATCTTCGGAAGTTTAAGCTCAAATTTTGCCATATTCTTAATCAAAGGTATTTATTAGTTATATTTTTTGCGAAATTAATAAAATTAAAGCTCTTAGATTATTTTTTCTTTATTAAAATTTATTTAAAAAGTGATTACCTCTCCTTTTCCATCACTAAAATCACTTCCTAACATAAAATCACATCCTTTGGGAATGATCTTAAAGGTTATATTCAAATTCTTTAATTGCTGCATTTCTTCAATAATCTCTCCAAAGCTTACAAAATCATTGTCAAAGATAAGTTCGTTATTACTATATCCCAAATCACGAGCGGATTCCAAAGAAGTAAATTGCACTTCTTTTTGCAAAGCGTTTATAAGTCGCACTCTTATCTCATTATTTTCAGATACCAAATAATAGCCTTCGGTTATTTTATTTTCTCTATGATAATTTTTAAAAGATTCCACTATCGAAGTAAGCCTAATCCCAACTGAAACCATCGTATCCAACAGCCAATTACTCTTGAAGTGTTTTCGATAAAATAATCTCATCGCTCCGTAAAAATGTCTTATATATTCTGCATTTCGATCTGTACTTTCACCTTTGTAATGAATCACAGGGATCGAACCTAAATAATAATTTTCTAATCCCTTTCTTCTAATTTTATAGGAAAGATCAATATCCTCTCCATACATAAAATAATCCTCATCAAAGCCATATACAGATTCATAGACACTTTTCTTAACAAAGATAAATGCTCCTACGAGTATATCTACATCACCAATATCCGTTTCAGAAATATGATTAGCATAATAATTTTTAACCTTACCAAACTTAATTCCAAACAGGTGTTTAAACGACGTCAAAGGGGAAGGCACATTACGTTTACTCTCTGGTAAAAAACTACCATTACCATCAAGTAACCTGGGCCCCACCATTCCCATATGAAACAGTTTCTCTGACATTGAAAGAATATTAGAAAATGTATCTTCAGCAACTACCGTATCTGGATTAAGAATACATAAATATTCTCCCTTTGCTAGCGCAGCGCCTTGATTATTTGCTTTAGCAAAGCCTACATTTTCTTTGTTTTCTAAAAGTATAATATCTGGAAAACGTTCTTTTATAATTTCACAACTATTATCTGGAGAGTTATTATCTATAACAATAATTTCAGCATCTAAATTTTTTGTAGCCTCCTGTACACTAAGAATGCAGAGCTCCAAAAAATAACGTACGTTGTAGTTAAGAATGACGACTGATAGTTTCAGGGGATAGTTTTTTAATTAGGTAATATTTTTCAAGAACTTTTCAAAGCATTTTCGAAAGGAATTCGATTTATGATACTTCTTCCTAACGTAACCTCATCTGCATATTCTAGTTCATCATTTACACCAATTCCCCGAGCAATCGTAGCAATTTTAACTTCCACACCCTCTAATTGTTTATAAATGTAAAAATTCGTAGTATCCCCTTCCATAGTCGCACTAAGTGCAAAAATCAATTCATTGACCTGTTCGTTTTTAACCTTTTCGATTAAAGTATGAATTTTTAGATCCTGAGGACCAATCCCATCCATTGGACTAATTTTTCCTCCTAAAACGTGATATACCCCTCTATATTGTCCAGTATTTTCTATTGCCATAACATCTCTAATATCTTCCACCACACAAACGATATCTTGTCTCCTATTAGGATTGCTACAGATATCGCATATCTCAATATCACTTATACTATGACAGTTTTTACAAAACTTTACATCTTCCCTTAAAGTACCCAATGCTTTTACCAATTGTTGTGTTTGATTATTAGGTTGCCTTAAAAGATGTAAAACTAATCGTAATGCAGTTCTTTTACCAATTCCTGGCAACTGAGACATTTCATAAACTGCGTTCTCCAATAATTTTGATGAAAACTCCATAGCGATACAAATGTAATAAAATAGTCTTTGAGTTTGTTTATTTCTATACTATATAGAATATATCTTAAATTTTATTACGATATTATATTAACAGCTCAGCATTGAATTACCCTAACACTTATAAATTCCAATACTAAAATACTCATCGCTATTCATTACTTTTACCACAAAACATCAAACCATGCTTGAATCACTTTCCGAAGAAACCCAATTGGTATTGCTTGTTATTGGAATTGCAGTATTATTTTTCGTTGTTCGCTGGAATTCTGCCAGAAACAAAAGAAAATTATACCAACGAGACGGTAGAGATTTTAGGAAAAATTATTTTAAGAAGAAAAAGAAATGAGTTTTCCATGGTTTTGGATCGCAGTAGGTATTGGAGCAATATTTGTTTAACTGAATATCAAAAAAGCTAAGCGAGATATTTCGAATTATAAAGAGGAAAATCAAGAAAAAACAAATGAAAATATACACAAAGACAGGAGATAAAGGTACTACAGCGCTTTTTGGTGGTACTAGAGTTCCAAAACATCATATTCGTATTGACAGTTATGGCACTGTAGATGAACTAAATTCTCATATAGGACTTATCAGAGATCAGAAAATTGATGAACTTAGTAAAAATATATTGGTAAAAATTCAGGATAGGTTATTTACCGTAGGAGCTGTTTTAGCTACCGATCCCGAAAAAGCTATTTTAAAGAGCGGAAAGAAAAGACTAAATATCCCTACTATTTCTTCTGAAGACATTACGCTTTTAGAAACAGAAATGGATCGTATGAATGAATCTTTACCGCCAATGACACATTTTGTTTTACCTGGAGGACACCAAACCGTGTCATTCTGTCACATTGCACGCTGTGTATGTAGAAGAGCTGAGCGTTTAGCAACTGCTTTATATGAAATATCACCTTTTGAAGAGACTACTTTACAATACTTAAACCGACTATCTGACTATCTATTTGTACTGGCACGAAAGTTGTCACACGATTTACAAGCAGAAGAGATAAAATGGATTCCTCAAAAAGATTCTTAAATGCTCTACAGCTTTAAAAATAAATTAAGGGTAATACCCAAAAAATCACGTTCTTATAATTATTGTTTAAATAATTAATTTTTTACTTGACTTTTTAAACTAAAAAATTATTTTTGCAAAAAAATTAATACCAGCAGCATATGTATTGGACTTTAGAATTAGCATCTTATTTAAGTGATGCACCTTGGCCAGCAACCAAAGATGAGTTAATTGACTATGCAATTCGTACGGGAGCACCGCTGGAGGTTGTGGAAAACCTACAATCAATTGAAGATGAAGGAGATTCGTATGATTCTATAGAAGAGATATGGCCAGATTATCCTACCGACGAAGATTATCTTTGGAATGAGGATGAATATTAAAAAAATATTTAAATAGTACTAAAAGTCTCGCAAGAGGCTTTTTTTTTGCGTAAATTACGCCCTTCTCTAGGCTTACCAAAGCCCAGTGAAGCATTGTATAATATTGCCTGTAAGGCACAGAGATTACCACAAATTCAACAAACCGAAATAGTATCTAAAATACTATTAGATTATGTAACAAATTGAATCTTATTGTATATCTCAAAATAAACACATAACCATAAATCAATCATGGGAGTTTTAGATTCTGTATTAAAAGTATTCGTTGGAGATAAATCCAAAAAAGATATAAAAGAAATTCAACCAAAAGTTGAATTAATAAAAAAAGCAGCAGCAGGCATAGCTTCTCTTTCCGACAATGAACTACGCGAAAAAACTGTAGAGTTCAAAAAGTTTATTAACGATGCACGTGCGGATATCAATACTAAAATAGACTCTCTAAAAGAAGAAGCGGATGCTACAGAAGATATCGATAGAAAAGAAGATATTTATGGAGAGATTGATAAACTAAAGAAAGATGCTTACGAAGCTACTGAAAAAGCATTGAATACCATTTTGCCAGAGGCATTTGCTGTGGTTAAAGAAACTGCTAAAAGATTCGCAGAAAATGAAACGATAACCGTTGAAGCAACTGCATACGACAGAGAACTATCAGGAACTAGAGATCATGTCACCTTAGACGGAGATCAAGCTATCTGGTCTACTAGTTGGGATGCTGCCGGTAAAGAAGTGAAATGGGATATGATTCACTATGATGTGCAGTTAATTGGTGGTATCGCTTTACATGAAGGAAAAGTCGCAGAAATGCAAACTGGAGAAGGTAAAACGTTAGTAGCTACCTTACCAGTATACTTAAATGCATTGTCTGGTAATGGTGTACACTTAGTAACGGTAAATGATTACCTAGCACGACGTGATAGTGAATGGATGGCACCGATTTTTCAATTTCATGGATTAACTGTAGACTGTATTGATAATCACAGACCAAATTCTGCAGAACGAAGAGCTGCTTACAATGCTGATATTACTTACGGAACAAATAATGAGTTTGGTTTTGATTACCTAAGAGATAACATGTCTCACGCACCAGAAGATTTAGTACAAAGACCACATAATTATGCTATTATTGATGAGGTAGATTCTGTATTAATCGATGATGCTCGTACTCCTTTAATTATTTCTGGACCTATTCCAAAAGGAGATATTCACGAATTTAACGAACTAAAACCAAAAATCGCAGATATTGTTTCTGTACAACAAAAATATTTAACGTCTGTTCTAGCCGAAGCTAAAAAGTTAATCAAGGAAGGTAACACAAAAGATGGTGGTTTTAAACTTTTACAAGTTTATAGAGGGATTCCTAAAAACAAAGCTTTAATCAAATTCTTAAGTGAAGAAGGAGTAAAAATGCTACTTCAAAAAACTGAGAATTTCTATATGCAAGACAACAATCGCGAGATGCACAAAATTGATGCGGATTTATACTACGTGATTGAGGAAAAAAACAACCAAATAGATCTTACCGATAAAGGTGTTGAATATCTTTCTGGTAAGGATGATCCAGATTTCTTCGTACTTCCGCAGATCGGAATGGAAATCGCTAAAATAGAAAACCTTGGTCTCTCTAAAGAAGAGGAAGCTGAAAAGAAAGAAGATCTGTTTAGAGACTACAGCGTAAAAAGCGAGCGTATTCATACTTTACGGCAATTATTAAAAGCATATTCATTATTCGAAAAAGATGTAGAATATGTGGTTATGGATAACAAAGTAAAAATCGTAGATGAGCAGACTGGTCGTATCATGGATGGTCGTCGATATAGCGATGGATTACATCAGGCAATAGAAGCCAAAGAAAATGTAAAAATTGAAGATGCTACACAAACTTTTGCTACAGTTACTTTACAGAACTACTTTAGAATGTATGGTAAGCTATCTGGTATGACGGGAACGGCTGTTACAGAAGCAGGAGAACTTTGGGAAATCTACAAACTTGATGTAGTAGAAATTCCAACAAACCGACCAATTGCAAGAAAAGACAAAGAAGACTTAGTATATAAAACAAAACGTGAGAAATATAACGCAGTGATTGATGAAGTTACTGAGTTAGCAAAAGCAGGAAGGCCAGTGTTAATTGGTACTACTTCTGTAGAAATTTCTGAATTACTAGGTAGAATGCTTACAATTCGTAAAGTACCCCACAATGTATTAAATGCGAAACTTCACAAAAAAGAAGCTGACATTGTTGCAGAAGCAGGAAATCCTGGAGTAGTTACTATCGCTACAAATATGGCTGGTCGTGGAACGGATATTAAATTAACTGACGATGTAAAAGCTGCTGGAGGTTTAGCAATTATTGGTACGGAACGCCATGACTCTAGACGAGTAGACAGACAGTTACGTGGTCGTGCTGGTCGTCAGGGAGATCCAGGAAGCTCTCAGTTTTATGTGTCTCTAGAGGACAATCTAATGCGTTTATTCGGTTCTGAACGTATCGCAAAGATGATGGATAGAATGGGATTAAAAGAAGGTGAAGTAATCCAACATTCTATGATTTCTAAATCTATTGAGAGAGCACAGAAAAAAGTAGAGGAAAATAACTTTGGTGTACGTAAGAGATTATTAGAATATGATGATGTAATGAACGCTCAGCGTGAAGTAGTATACAAACGACGTTACCACGCCTTATTTGGAGAGCGCTTAAGAGTAGATCTTGCCAATATGATTTATGATACTGCAGAGGTGATTACAGAATCTAACAAGAATGCTCAAGATTATAAGAACTTTGAATTTGAACTGATACGTTATTTTTCTATGAGTAGCCCTATAAGTGCTAACGAATTTGAAAAAATGGATACCCAGAAGATTGCTGGAGAAGTTTACAAAGCAGCTTATGAACACTATCAGGATAAGATGAAGCGTAATGCGGAAGCAGCTTATCCAGTGATCAAACAAGTATATGAAGACCCATCAAGCAATTATGAACGTATTTTAGTTCCTTTTACAGATGGCGTTAAAAGTCTAAACGTTGCTACCAATCTAGAAAAAGCATATGAAAGTGAAGGAAAACAACTAATAACAGACTTTGAAAAGAATATTACTTTAGCCATTATCGATGATGCTTGGAAAACACATCTTCGTAAGATGGATGAATTAAAACAAAGTGTTCAGTTGGCAGTACACGAACAAAAAGATCCTTTGTTAATCTACAAGTTCGAAGCTTTTGAGTTGTTTAAGGCGATGATTGAAGATGTAAATAAAGATGTGATTTCATTCTTATTCAAAGGAGAATTACCAACTGGTAATACACAAGATATTTCTGAAGCTCGACAGGTACGTAAAAAGGAAAAATTAGAAACTTCTAAAGAAGAAATTCCTAATATGGATGAACGTGCTGCGCAAAATAGAGCAGCAGGACAAACTCAACAACGTCCACAAGTAACAGAAACTATCACTCGCGACCAACCAAAAATAGGACGTAATGATAAAGTTACTATCAAACACGTGATGAGTGGAGAAAATAAGACCGTAAAATACAAACAAGCAATCCCATTAATCGAAAAAGGAGAATGGGTACTTGTGAATGAATAAGTAAGTATTAAACAATAAAGAAAAAAACTCCCTTAGAAATGATATCTAAAGGAGTTTTTTTTTGAAGCTAATTTCTAAGCCAAAGATTTTTTATACATCGTAAAAAATAAAAACGGAAGGTATCCCACTGCAAAAATAAGTCCTCCTGCCAGTAATAACACCTCTGCTCCCATCCAATGCATTACTTTAAATAGACCCGCCAAACCAACGACAACGGCTGAAACGCAACCAAGAATGATTTTTAATCGTTCTGATAGATTTTTTGCGATTGTTACTTTATACTTATCTATAGTTACCATAGGAACAAAAATTAATAACAATACTAAAAAACCTGTCATCAATAACATGTTAGCACCTGGGTACCATAGTAGTTTAAATACGATCCCTGTTGTTAACATCAGTGATCCAATAAATCCAATTAAATACATCAGTTTTTTCATCATAATAATTCGTTTTGAGTTTAATAAAAAAAATGTTTTCTTTTCTAAATCAATCAATCCATTCGGTGCCAGATCAAACACTGCATCCTTTAATGACTGATCGAATGTTTTTCCTGCTCTAAGATCACTCTCTACTACACAGCATAGATGATCAAGAATATCATCTCTGAGAGATACCAACCTAAAGTCTTGCTTGTCTACAAATTCTTCGATTCTTTTTTCCTGCTCTTCATCTAATCTCATATGACATCTAGTTTTGGAAAAATTACCTTATTCAGGGTCTCCATAAAGTCCTTTAACTCCTCGAGATAGTTCACTTTTTCTTCTTCTCCTTTAGTGGTTAACAAGTAATACTTTCGTACTCTTTTACCCACATATTCTTCCTCACAAGACAATAGACCATCTTTTCGCATTTTTTGAAGTGCTGGATACAAAGACCCATCTTTCAACAATATTTTACCATCAGACCTTTCCTTTACCTGTTGAAAAATCTCATACCCGTACATTCTTCCTTTTTCTGATAAAAGATTAAGAATGATTACCGACAATGTTCCTTTTAAAAGTTCTTTTGAATACATAGTTCAAATATACATAAAAAAACAATACATCATAATTCTATGTATTTTTTTTATGTTTTGGAAATATTTATAGTAGATCATTCCGCAACCATCTGGGCAATTTTGAATCTTATAACAAACAATCAATCATGAAAAAACTATTTTCCTTACTTGTACTATCAGTAATTACAATTTCTTGCAATAATGACGATGAGTATACTGAAATCACCAAGATTAAGGTACATCATTATATGGATACTGGTTTTGTTAGCTTTTTTGGAGATCTTGGGGTGATTAACTTAATTCAAGAAGGAGATCAGATAGGAGAAGAAGAATTTCAAAACAGCTATCAAGGAATTAGAGGCTTTGAGTATGAATTAGGCTTCACACACGAATTAATGGTCAGTAAAACACATATATCAGATCCTCCTCAGGATGGTTCTAGTATACGAATGGACTTACTTAAGGTTTTGTCTAAAACACCTGCTTCTATGGAAACAGAATTTAAAATTCAAATGACTCTTAATTCTAATATAGATACTTTTTTCAATTGGGTAGAAGTAGATCAGGAAAACAACTTTTATTTAACCAACTCCAATATTTCAATAAACTGCGGGGATTTATGTTCAGAGTTATTAAACCATATTAACAATCAAGAACAAATAACTGGGGTGTTTACACATGGAGAAGAAGACTCCTACATCTTAAAAGAAATAATAAACGAATAACAAGCTAAAAACCTTTATAAAAAATCAAAGCGGACTGAAAATCAATCCGCTTTAATTAATGGATCCTAGATCCTGTTTCCCCCCACTTTTACAGATTTTTACAAATCTGTAAGTGTATTTTGACTTTCTATAAACTTTTCAACGATTACAGAAGCTCCTTTACTATTTTCTAAAACATATAATCCTACAGGTAATTGACTTAAATCGATTACGTTAGTAGTTTTTGACAATACGTGTACCGTATCTTTTACTTCGAATAACTTTAATTTATCCCCATCTTCAAAATCTATCACTTCAATAACATCACCATTTCTTTCAATAGCTAATAAGTTGTCATTCTTATTTACATATGTATTGATAAATTCCTCTTCTACATTTACATCCTCTTCAGCCACTAATTCACTATCAGCCTCCACTACAAAATCTTCTTCTATAGAAACAACTGCTCCATCTATAATAAGTTCTTCTTCCTGACGGTCAATGATTACAGACTTTCCTTCGTTATTCTCTAACACATAAGATCCTATTGGTAATTGACTTAAATCAATAAAAGAGTATGATTTAGATAAAATATGATCACCAGACTCTAATTCAAATAATTTAAGCTTGTCTCCGTCTTCGAAATTAAGAACTTCGATCGTCATACCATCCTGCTGAACAGTAAGCTTATTATCTTCGTTTGCAAAAATCGTTAGTGATAAAAATAGACTGAATATTAGGGCTGTAACTTTCATTTTATTTGGGGGCTTTAAAGTTAAGTTATTACGGCTTTACCATACAAGTATAGTTCAAAATATCTGTGCCACCAACTAGAAATCAGACTTTTAGATCAAATAGCTCGAATTTTCGTTCAAATACAAAAATATTGTTAAAAAAAATACAAATAACTGATTTTCAATATTTTAAAAATAAAAAAACAAAATAAAGCTGTTTAACGACATTGTTTAATCGTTTAAAAACACAAATTTCTTCCTACAAATCATCATAGATTTAAAAAAATGAAAAAATAATTAACAAAGCATTCACATACTTTTCAGGTAGTTTATTGGCCAAATCGAAATCAAAACTGTGAATTATCTTTATCTAGAAGTCTTAGATCTTTAATAACAAATTAGGGTCAGGACAATTCTCTAGATAGAAGTCTAGATCTATTTTATTAGATACGCCTGGATAATCACCCTTCTTATCCTGAATATCTTTTATAATTTGAAAATGTAAATGAGGGGCATAGTCACCATTAACTTCTGCAGATCCCAATTGTGCAATCACTTCTCCTTGTTTAAAACTTTGACCGATAGTGAGCTCTTCTATCGATTTTTCACTTAAGTGACCATACAACGTATAAAAGGTAATAGATTGAATCGTATGCTCTAAAATAATCGTTGGACCATAGTCACCAAAGTTTTGATTATTCTTAAAACTGTGAACCTTTCCTTCTAAAGGAGCTAACACATCTGTACCAGCATCACACCAAACATCTAATCCCAAATGAATATTTCTTTCGGTTTCAGGATCTTGTTGATTAAAATGTTCGCTCCTGTTATAAATCCCTCTTTTTTCATTATACCCACCAAAAGCAACTAATGCATTGCGTGTCTTTAAATATTCATTTATATATATATCGAATGCATTAGAAGAAGAAACGTCTATTACCTTTAGAGATGGATTGTCTAATGATAAATCTATCGCAGCATAGTCTTTTTTGGAAAACTTCGTATTAACTACTGGAATGAAATTTTGTGAAAGTGTGTTTATAAATTTAGAAAATGAAGTTTCAATCATGATTAGTTTTTTGTGTTTTTGGTGTTTTATGAATCCAATTTTTAGGTAATTGTTTTAGCAATGCTTTCCTAAACTTGTGATAATCGACTGTTATGGTATGCCTGGGAGTATCAATTTGTCTGTAATGTGGATGTGTAATTTCTTTTTTACATAGCTTACTGATATTCGAAGGCATTTTCCATGTTCCTGTTAAATAGTTAGCTAGTAATTTACTTTGTAATTCTGATCCAGGCCAGATACACCCTAAAGGTTGAAACATTCCTACAAAAAACAAATTATGATACGTTTCATGAAACATCTTTAGATATAAGGGAACAGCTCCTGAACTATAATCAATAAATGAAGAATCAAAAAACGGATGCTTTAATATATATCCTGTACAAGAAATAATAGTATCAAAATCTTCTTTAGTTCCATCTTTAAAAGATACTGTTTGCCCATCTATCCTATCAATATCTACTTTTGGATGCACTTTTCCATGTCTTAATTTATATAAAAGCTCATCATTAATTGTTGGATGTGTTTCTCCGAATTTAGTTTTAACTTCTTGTAGCCCATACAATTTATTACTACCAAGCATTATTTTGAGCAAGATATCATTAAACCAACTTCTGATCCTAACTGGAAGCCAAGCTGACCTTGCTCCCACAACGTCTGAAGGCAACCCAAAAAAGAACTTAGGAATAATACGATAACCTCTTCGCCAGCTAATAGCAGTAGTTTTACTTACTCTACTTGTTTCTACTGCTACATCGCAGGCCGAATTACCACCGCCAATAACAAGAACTCTTTTGTTTGTAAAAGGAGTAGCCTTTTTATAAGCATGAGAATGGATAAAATCACCAGAAAACTTTCCTGGATAATCTGGAATTCTAGGAACAGAATGATGCCCGTTACAAACTACTAAATCTGTAAACTTTTCTAATCGCTCTTTTCCGTTTTGAACAATCGAAATATTCCATTGCGTTTCATTTATTCTTTTACAATGCTTTACTTCAGTTTCAAATTCTATAAAAGGATACAAATTAAAATGTTTGGCATACGCCTGAAAATATCTTCTTAATTCATCATGTGAGGGATAATCCGCTACTGTGGCATCAAAATCATCAAAAGTAAAATCTTCGTATTGTGATAAGGTCTTAGAGCTAATGATATGAGTAGTCTCGAAAACACTAGAATGACTTATATTCTCAGAAAAGATCCAATTACCACCCACATCCAGATTGCGATCATATACTACAACCTCAAGATCTTTGTCCTTTAAATTTTTTAGCGCTGTTATTCCGCTAGGACCTGCGCCAATAATACATATTCTTCTTTTCATACTTTAAGCTAACTAAAGCGTAGGTAAAATAAAGAATGTATTGATTTTTAAAAAATATTTTTGGTTTGCAACACTAAAAAATCCTAAACAGAATACGATTTATCCATTCTTCTTTTGATTACGGTGATTTGTATAGCCAATAAAATAGCTAGGAAAATGATTCCGTACATTGTAGTGTTATGGAATTTGAAGCCTGAAAATGGATTTTCTATTTTAGGTAAACTTATTAAAGACCCACTTATATTATCCAAAAGAGAATTTCCTTCAGAAAAATACAGAATAATTGCCAACATACTGAATACTATTATGCCGATGTACATCCAAGCTTTTTTGGAAATTAGCGGTTGATACACCAAAGGTTCATGTACTGGAATAGTTTTTACTTCTTGCATTACATTTTGCAAAAAATCCATGGATGGAGATTCGTTTCCAGCTTCCTTTACTAATCTTCCTATGTCATTATATTGCTCTTCCATTTCTAGTATTCATTTCTGGTGAAACATAATATCTAAGTATCGAATATAACTTTTTTCTACTTCGATACAGTTTTATTTTAATATTTTCTTCGGTTAAGCCTACAATTTCTTTTATTTCTTTTACACTTTTTTCTTCAAAATAGTATAACGTTACAATCGCAGCCTCCTCTTCTGGCAGTTTAAGAATGCTATCGGCTATTATTTTCTTCTTTTCTTTGATTTGCAAATAATTTAATGCGTCATTCACCATTCCTATTTCTCCTTCGCTAATCTCTTCGATTAACTCTGTAGATACAAACCGTTTTTTTACCTTAATCGCATCAAGGCTTTTTCGATATGCTATAGTATAAAGCCAAGTAGAAAACTTTGATTCTCCACGATAATTAACTAATGATTTGTAAGCTTTCACGAAAGTATCTTGCGCTATTTCTTCTGCCTCTTCTTTATTCTTAACCATTCTATACACCACTGTATATACCAAACTTTGATAACGTTGCACCAGTATTCCATAGGAATTTGCATCTCCTTCTAATACTTGTTTGATATAATATTGATCTGATTGATGGTTCATTTATTCATAAGACGAATAAGAATCTTTTTCGGTTACAAAAAATATACAAAATATTTTTTTCTTATTTTTTTGTAACCATAGTTTAGGAAGTACCGTCATAGTGAAAAACGAACAGTTAAGTTAAATTTATTAAATCTAAAAATTATGAGTTTTATTGAAGCACTAATACCACTATCTATATTTGGATGTATTTTTGGTATTTTCTATTTATTTATAGCTGCTAGAAACAAAGAACGCATGTCATTAATCGAAAAAGGAGCCGATGCTTCTATTTTCTATAGCAGTAAAGAAAAAAGAGTAACTCCTGTTTGGAAAGTCTTTATTCTTAATTTTTCATTATTATTAATGGGTATAGGATCAGGAATCTTTATTGCTGGTATTTTACATTACGCTTTGGGAGTTCATGGAGAAGTTGCATATCCTGGTACGATATTCTTTATGGCAGGTGTAGGATTGTTCACTGGTTTTACGATGACAAAAAACCTAGATAAAAAAGAAAATTAAAATAATCATAAATTATAAAGACCTATCATTTCTGATAGGTCTTCCCCAAATTCTACTTATTCTATATAAATAAAGTAAATCTTAATTATAAGCTACGATATCGGTATAATCCATCTCCATATCATATTTCTCAATGATGATAGACTGACCTCTATCGTTTTCTAAAATATATTTTCCAACTGATAATTGAGTTAAATCAACCTTTTTAGTTGTTTTTGTTAATACATGAATTTTATCAACCATCTCAAATAATTTGATGGTATCTCCTTCTACAAAATCCAAAACAGTAAACACATCACCTTCTCGTGAAACTGCTAAAGGATTTACTTCAGAGCGATAATAGATATCTTCTAATTCCTCCTCTACTGTAATTTCGGTCGCAGCCATTCGTTCACTATCTCTTTCAACCATATATTCAGTACCAAGTTCTTCTATAACAATTTCTTCGTCTGTTCTTTCAATCACAACAGATTTTCCTTCATTATTTTCTAATAAGTACTTTCCTAAAGGCAATAAACTTAAATCAACCTGACCTCTTGTTTTAGACAAAATATGATCTCCAGTTTCAACTTCAAACAACTTTATTTTATCTCCTTCTTTAAAATCTACTACAACTACAATAAATCCATCCTTAGTAATTTGTAAACTATCTTCGTTAGACGCGTTTACATTACTAAAGAAAAAGAATGATAAAATAATTACAAAAGCCCTCATTGTCTGGAAATTTAACGGTAAACTTTTTACGTGATTACCATACAATAATATCGTTTAATTACCGTTAATCGAAAAATTTGAGCAACTTTTAGATCAAATGATTTCGATTTTCGATCAATGACACAAAACTGCATTTTTATGTAAGTTTTAATATTTAAATAATTGAAAATCAATTATTTAAATATTTTCAATCTGTAAGAATCATAGATTAAATACATATTATATAGTTAAAAAGACGATTACACATATCTTTATTGTTATAGATTTCTTAAAAAATTATTAATAATTCAATCTTAGTGTAAATTAATTTAACATTACATTAAGTAAATTTACACATACTGAATTGCTGTATTTTGATAACCAATTATTTAGAATAATCGAACAGATTATACTATTTTTTAACGATCAACGCTTGTTTATTATCGTTTATTAACAGATTTCTTCCCTTTAAAAATTATCAAACAACAGATTCCTGTAGTTTTTATGGTTGATAATTTATGCCTAATTAAAAAAGCCCTGCCAATTTATATTAGCAGAGCTTTTAAACAATTAACACATTATAATAAAATTATTGTAGTATGATATCGCTATATTTAGAATTAATAGTGATTACTTTATCGGTATCTCTCGTCTTATTAAACCCATTTACAAATACATTCCCAAAATTTCTTCGCGCATTTACTTCCATTGTTTTGGGCAATGAAATTCTACTTTGCACTCCGCTATATGCAATATTAAAGGCAGCTTCAGGTAATTTTAATTTAAAGTCACTGTTCTCAACTGCTAGATCCAAAGTTGAAAAAGATTCTGAAAGGTTCGCAATTGTAATTGCTCCAAAACTACCAGATATGGCAGCGTTATCTTCTAACTCCTGAATAAATAAATTACTCGAATCTGCATTAACTCTAAGATTTTTGGCTTTTTGAATTCTACAATTCTTCACATAGTTTACCGCTAATCTTCCATTATTCCATTGTTTGATAGCTATAGGAGAATAAGATGTTCTAATAAAGGTTCGATCTCCATCTATTATATCTCCTTGTAAACTGGTATGAGATAATGAAGCTATCATGTTCGTTGTCTTTTCAGCCAATTGCACATTTCCATGTCTGATATTCAGTTTCAATAATGCTGCTTTAGGCATTTTAACCTTTACTATTCTATGTACTGTCCCCGAAGAATTATTCATTCTAGAACTATATCTATACACGGTTACATTTGAGCCATTACGTTGTGTAATTTCTAAATCTCCAGAGAATTGAGAAGCCCATGCTTGCATTCTTCTGGCAAACTCTTCTCCTGCCCAATCTTGAGAATTCAAGTTGGAATTCGGTTGAATCTGTTGTGCGTTTTTGTTTAGTTCATTTGTCCAATCTTTGACAACACTCTCATAATTATCTCCAAACTTTTCTTTTATTTGATCTCCCCATTGCTGAATATATTTCTCTTCATTTTCTTTAAACTTGTTCGTATCGAAATTCATACTTGCTAAGTTTTCAGAAAGAGCGCTAGGCATTGGATTGTTTTCTATGTTTTTCAGAATAGGTTTTAACATATCTGAAATTACTGGTTCCAACCTACTAAACTCTGGTTGGTCTGCAGTGTTATTATTGGAAGATATATTTCCTGACCAGAAGTTCCCTGTCAATGAATTAATCTTAATCTCTCTACTATTACCTAAAGCTTCTATCTTCCAGTTTTGAAGAAAACGTTCTTTATTGGTATCATTAATATCATCTCCTTCAATGTATGCCTCGACTTCAACAGAGTTTTTATTCCAGCCTTCGAAAACAATTTCTGTATGGCTAGTATTTAATTGGATAGTAACATCCTCATTTACTACAAACTTTTCACTAAGCTTTTGTAGTCTTTCCTGAGCAAACACACCAGAAAAACATGTTACGCTAAGTGCAACAATATTAAGCTTGTATATCAATGTAATTTTCATTCTCAATTTTTTCTAATTCTTTTAGTTTGTCTTTTAGTCTATTTAAGAGAGATAATCTAAGTGTCAAATTTTCTATCATTGCCTCGGCACTTTGTACGTTAGGACCTACTTCTATCAATTCCTTATTAAGATCCAGATACTCCGTATTTAATTTTTCTAATCTTTTCATAAAACTTTCTACTAAGTCTCTATTAGTATCATCTACATTAATTTGAGATAATTGAAATTTTATTCCTGTTAGTAAATAATTCTCTGTTTTTTCATACTCAGGGAACATCTCGGCTAATGACGATGTCTGCTTGCTCAAAACCACGGTGGCATTTTTTACTTCCGAATTATCAGCATTTACAATCTGAGTATTATTACCTCCGTTTTTTCCAAACTCATTGAACGCTAGCATCGAGACTGATAAGATCACAACTACGCTTGCAGCAATTCTTAACCAACCATAGTTAAACTTTCTTGCTTTTTTAGGAAGTTCTTCTTCTAATCTAGCTAAAAAACGATCCTGATGACCTTCTGTTAAACGTTCAGAAGGAATCCGATTATCTTGCTTAAGCAATTCTCTAATATCCTGTCCCATCTCTTAAATGTTTTAGTTGATCCTGAAGTTGCTTCTTTCCTCTATGCACTAAAGTTCTAGAAGCAACTGGGGTAATATCTAATATCTCACTTATCTCTTTATGATCGTATCCCTCTATTAAAAATAGCATTACGGCATACTTATATTTTTCTGGCAATCTTTCAATTGCGTTTTTCACTTCCTCTACAGTAGTTCCATCAGAAACAGACCAATCATCCTGTTCTTCTACTGTAGACATCACTTGTTCATTGATAGCAACCATATTCATTTTTTTCGCCTTCAGCATATCAATACTTTTGTTAATCACTATTCTTTTTAGCCACGCACCAAAGGTTACATCACCTGTAAACTGATGTAATTTCATAAAGGCCTTTATAAAAGACTCCTGCATAGCTTCTTCTGCCTCGAAAGGATCTTTAAGAAATCGTAAAGCAACATAATACATACCATCACAGTATTTATTATAAAGCTTCATCTGCGCTTTACGGTTGTTAGCTCTACACTGTTCTATTAGCTCGCTCTGTAACAAACTTACTTGAATTTTGGTTAGTGATTACTTCTTTAAAACTGTTCTAATTACTATTCTCTTCTAAAGACGAGATCACTGATTAATATGTTGCAAAATTAAAGATAAAAAAACGAAAAAAATCAAAAGGACTGATTTTCAAAACATTAATAAAAAAATAAAATTCTAGTAAGTTTTTAAAGAAATCAAAGACTACTCTAACAACAACATCATTTTAATCACAAATCATCAAAAAAATGTATAACTCTATTAATTACAACTACACAAACTCAAATGAATTAGAAAGTGTGATGAATCTTATGAAGAGTAATGTTGATCATACCAATGCAATAATTAAGCAGATTGATAATTTTTTAGAATCAAAACCGCTACCGAAGTCAGTTCTAGATCTTTTGGTTAGTCAAAGAAATGCATATGCAGTAAACGCTATGAATTTTATGAAGGTAATGAAAGGAATATAGTATCTAGTACTTCGCCGCTATCTCTTTAAATTGTTTACTCATATTCCACTTTATAATAGTAGTAGACGTTAGAATTCCACTTCCCATTGCACCACCTACACCTACCAATGTGATATCTTGCCCAGTTAGATACAATCCATTAATATGAGTTCGAGGTCTTAAAACTTTTGTCTTATACCGTTCTGGAGCATGTGTAACTCCATAAATCTCTCCTTCTTTATAGTTACTAAACTTTCGGGTCGAAACTGGAGTCGAAACCTCTGCATGAATAATATGTTGTTCTAATTGTGGAAATAACTCAAATAACAATCGTAATCCTTTATCTTTAAAATCTTCTTTAATCTGATCATATGCATCACCACGATTTAGCCAGGGCTTATCTTCATAGCTCTTAAAATCCGGATACCATGCGCGTCCAATCAACTGAATAGTTGCTTGATCTGGATGCTCTTTTGACCAGGCACTATCTTTTGCGGAAGGGAATGAGATATAAGCAAAGGATAATTTATCGTTAGAAAGATTATTTTTATCATTTAGAATCTGATCAGTATCCTTATTTTCATACCACCATATGTTATATTTAGGAAGCTTCAGATCAAGATCACTTTTGTTCAATCCTACATATAAACATAAATGACAGGTAGAAGCTTGTACGTTTTTAAAATGGATGTGCTTTTTATTAATTGCTGATGGATCTAATAAATGTAAAAAAGTATTACGAGCACCTGCGTTACTTATTACTTTTTTACAAGGATACTCTTTTCCATTAATCAATAGTCCTTTTACTGCTTTTCCTTTTGTAATGATCTTTTCTACATTGGCTTTAATATACACAGGAACCCCTAAAGATTCTAAATTTTCTATAATGGTCTCATGAATTCTATTAGCACCTCCTCTTGGATAATAACCTCCTTCCATAAAATGATTTATCACAATACAATGCGAAGCAAAACTACTTTCCTTTGGCGACAATCCATAGTTACCACATTGTGCACATAAGGCCGCAATTAATTCTTGATTATCTGTTATACTACTGAGTACTTCATAGGTAGTTTTACTAGAAATCGGACGTTGAATTCTTCTAAACAAAGGACCTAGACTAATACTTAATAGACTAGGGAAAGCTTTTTGCGCAAAATATAAAAGATTTTTTTTAGTAGACTTCTCTAACAATTGCAGATATTTATCAATTGCCGACTTATCATTTGGAAAATATTCATGAAATCTTTTTCTGAAATTTTCCTTCCCAGCAACAAATTCAAACTTACGATCTCCTATATATGCAACATCATACGGATCTCCCATGGCATCCCATTCCAGTTTGTTGTCGGATAAATAATTAAATATCCTACGCAATCCAGAATTTTCTTCCATATTCCCAACATAGTGAACACCTACATCCCAAACTAATCCTTTTCTTCTTTTGAAGGTATGAGTAAAACCACCTGGTGTATAATGCTGTTCTAATACCACAACTTTCTTACCTGCTTTTGCCAAAAAAACTGCAGTTGTTAACCCACCAACACCAGAACCAACAATTACATAAGTATCATTGGTAAACTCAATATCTTCAGTAAATTTTTTATAGGATTTTTCTACCATATATATGAAGTAAGGAATCAAAAGTAAGAAATATATGTATTTGCATATATAAAAAGAGGTATCTTTAAAATTAAAAAAGTGTATGTCTATATTTCAGAAAAGATCATTCATTTTATTAATTGGAATTATCAGTCTCTCTGTAATCATTGTGTTTATTCTTAAACTCAATACCAAAAAGCACAGTCCAGAAGATACCATCACACACATTAGTAAGGATAATACTTTTACTGTATTCTATAACCGCCCCTTCAAAAAGGGAAGGGTAATTTTTGGAGATCTAGTACCATTTGATCAAGTTTGGAGAACGGGCGCGAATGAAGCCACTACTTTTACTACGGATAAAAACATACTTGTAGATGGTTCTGAATTAGAAGCAGGAACCTATACCCTATGGACAATACCAGGAAAAGAATCTTGGAAAGTTATTTTTAATAAAGATCAATACAAATGGGGAGTGGATCTAATCAATGGAGAACCAGCAAGAAATCCAGAAGAAGATGTATTGACTATAGAGGTGCCAATACAACATTTACTAAATATAGTAGAGCAATTTTCTATTTATTTTCAGGAAGCAAACAACTTTACTATTATGTTTTTGGCTTGGGATCAAACTAGTATAGCTATACCTATAAAATCTGAGTAATTGCATATCTTTAGATTACTTTAGAAATACTACAATTAACTGAAATGAATTCATACATTTGTTACTTTGCCGCTTTTTAATTGAGATCAAATGGAACATCGTGATAAGTCTTCGAAACTACCCCATAGCACTAATAAAAGTGCCATTGATCGATTTAGAAAACTACAACAAAAAGAGATTTCAATTTCCGATATTTTTGAAGGGATCATTACACAAAACACTGCTGCTCTTAGTAAAGGTATTACCTTAGTAGAAAGCACCCAACAAAAGCATAGTGCAAAAACGCAAGAACTGATTGAAAAATGTCTTCCACATTCCAATAAATCAATTAGAATTGGTATTACAGGAGTTCCAGGAGTTGGAAAAAGCACATTTATAGAAGCACTAGGGAATGTTCTTATTGAAAAAGGTAAGAAAGTAGCTGTATTAGCTGTGGATCCAAGCAGTACTATTTCTGGTGGCAGTATTTTAGGAGATAAAACAAGAATGGAATCTTTGGTCAGATCCAAAGAAGCGTTTATAAGACCCTCTCCTTCTGGAAATTCATTAGGTGGTGTAGCTCAGAAAACACGAGAATCCATTATTTTATGCGAAGCTGCTGGATATGATGTGATTATTATTGAGACGGTTGGGGTTGGGCAAAGCGAAACAGCCGTGCATAGTATGGTTGATTTCTTTTTATTATTAAAACTTGCAGGAGCTGGAGATGAATTGCAAGGCATCAAACGAGGTATTATCGAAATGGCTGATGCTATTGTTATTAACAAGGCTGATGGAGATAATGTAAAACGCGCCAGAGAGGCCAAAAATCAATTTAAAAAAGCTTTACACCTCTATCCCATTGGAGAAAATGCCTGGACTCCTCATGTACTTACTTGTAGTGCATTAACAAAAAACGGCATAGAAGAAGTTTGGGAGTTAGTTCTAAACTATTTAGAAATTTCTGCTAGTAATGGATATTTCGAAAAAAATCGAACCGAACAAAATAAGTTTTGGCTACTGCAAACTATTGAAGAGCAACTAAAAAGTTCTTTTTATAATCACCCAGAAATTAAAAAGGCTTTATCTGATCAGTTGGATGCTATACAAAAGCACCAGATTACTCCTTTTACTGCGGCCAAATATTTATTGAACAAGCATAAAAACTCCTAATACTCATAAAATCCTTAGAACTAGATAAGTTAATCATCAAGATCTACCTCTCCTACTTGTTCTTTTGTCACTGATGTTGGAATTTCAGAATCGGAAGTATTTTCCTCATAATCTTGCATAACTCCTGCTAAACGCTCACTAATTTTCACTAAATAAATAGTGTCAATGGTTTTTACTTCTACCGCTTCTATGGTATCATTATGATGGTTTTTGAAAGATATTATATCTTTATCTGAATAGCCATCCGGAAACTTTTCTACTAAAAGATTTACAATATCTTTATTTAGCTTTTTGTAGTCAACAATTACTCTTTTCATAGTCTATAAGAATTAGTTGGTTATGGTACTACTGAATATCTTATCCTATTTCATATCAAAAAACTTAAACAACTGTCAGCTAAGTATTTCACATGAATTTCTCTCACTATATTAATGTGTAAATGACTATTACAAGTTAAAATAAAAAAATTAAAATCTTTGCAAATAATCTTCAAAAAAATGGGGTGTTTTCCTCAAACTTTCAATTTATAAAAATTAAAACCTGTACATTTAGAAAAATAATTTAAAAAAGTAACACTAATATTACTTCTGATGTCTAAGTATACTTCGAGTAGTTTATTAAAAATCTCATTAGGCATTCTTTTATTTTTTTCCTTCTTTCTTTACATATTCACTGAGGAAGTCTATACACAAATTGAAACTACTTCGATTTTCATAAGAAAATGGTTTGGTGGTTTTTATTTATGGTTAGGGCTAGGAACAGTTTTACTCTTACTAGTGTTAGCAATCTCACGATGGGGCAAACGTCGTTTAGGGCAGGAGCAAGACAGACCACAATTTTCTAGACTTGCTTGGATATCCATGTTATATAGTGCGGGAATGGGATCTGGGATATTATTAAGAGCGGTTCAGGAACCTGTATTTATGAGATGCTATGCTCCTATTTACACTAACAATACGTTAGAAACCATAGCGTTAGAGTATACCTTTTATCAATGGGGTTTTACGGCATGGGCGTTTTATGCAGTTTTTGCGATTGTTATTGGATATTATCTTTTTGTGAGATCCAAAAAAGTACTGTCTAGTAGCGCTTTTAGTTCATTAGAAAGCATCATCGTTTCCAAAAACACTCAAAACTTGGTGTTTAAGGGGATTGATATTCTTGCAATATTAACGACCGTATTTGGACTAGTAGCGGCGATTGGATTAGGAACCACTCAAATAAAAGGAGGACTTGATCATTTATTACAGACAAATTTTGATTCTAAAATTACAATCCTCTTACTAATCATAATTTCTGGTTTGGCATTCATATCGGTTTTTAAGGGCGTAAACAGAGGAATAAAGGTGATTTCCACTTGGAATATCTATATTACTTTTGCTTTGTTGGTTTTTGTTTTTACTCAGAGCGATATCGTATCGATTCTCTCTCAATTCTGTTATTCGCTTTTCCATTATATAGTTGATTTCATTCCCTTAAGTATTGCATATGGAGTTTATGATCCTGGAGAAAGCTTCCTAACAGATTGGACCTATTATTATTGGGCCTTTTGGCTTGCTTGGGCTCCTTTTACTGGTATTTTTATTGCCAGAATTTCTAGAGGAAGAACACTACGAGAATTAATCATAGGTGTTTTGCTTGTACCGTCATTAGGAACTTTCTTCTGGTTTACCGTATTTGGTGAATCTGCATTTCAAATAGTAGACAATCTTGATTTCTATCAGGGAGAGTTTGACAATGTATTTAGTTCTATTTTTGTTTTTTTTGAAAATTATCCTTTTCAAGGATTTATCAATACAACTGTTATACTGCTACTTATTAGTTTTTTAGTTACATCCTTAGACTCAGCAGTCTTTGTACTCAGCATGTTTACTGATCAGGGCAAACAAAATCCTTCTAAAAAACATCGTTTATTATGGAGTATTGTACTTACTATATTTGCTATTGGCATCATACTATTAGGAAATGCCAAAGAAGACATTAACGTCTTGACCGCAATGCAAAAGCTACTAATTATTACTTCGCTCCCTTTTTCGTTATTAATGGTTATAATGATCCTATTGTTCTTTATAGATTTTAGAAAGTCTAAAATCGACTAAAATTAATATGTGATATTATTTAATCGGTAAAAATTGTGGTGAAATATACTAATACCTGTTTTTCTGCGTAATGATACATACATAAATATACCAACTTAAAACTTTACTTATGAAAACCTACGTAACACTCATATATAACCTTGCATTTATCTGTATGTTCAACTTAAATGCACAAAACTGTAATGATACAGTTCATACAGGAGAAGGTACTTACTACGATGGTGTTGATGGAGGTATTTTTGGAAATTGTTCTTTGCCTGTAGCAACAGGAGATTATATGCATTGCGCACTAAATACAATTGACTACGACAGCAGTAATGCATGTGGAGCTTGCATCGAAGTAACTGGAGCAAAAGGCAGCGTACAACTAAAAGTTGTAGACCGATGCCCAGAATGTGCTGAAGGCGATGTGGATATGACAGAACAGGCTTTTGGTATGATAGCAGACATTGTAGATGGAAGAGTACAAATATCGTGGAAATTTGTGCCTTGCAATATTGCGAATAACGAATCTATAAAAGTTAATTTTAAGGAAGGTTCCAGTATATATTGGACAGCAATACAATTTAGAGATATTAGGCATGCTATCTCCAAAATGGAATATCAATTACCTGATAATACCTGGAAATCGGTAAACCGTGAGTTATTCAATTTCTTTATTGAAACGGATGGTATTGCTTCTCCCATGAATTTAAGAATCACCTCTGTTTTAGGAGAAGAATTAACCTTTGAAAATATTCCGATAGACTTAAACGTAGATTATAATACTGGACAACAATTTTCTACTCCATCAGAATGCACAGAAGCACTATCTGTAGATGACCTTGAGACAACCAAACTTTCTTTTTATCCAAATCCTGCTTCTGAAATATTATATTTCACTAATAATTCTAGACCTTGGGTACTTTCTGATAGTAATGGTAAAAAAATAAAAGAAGGAAACGCTAATTCTATAAACACTTCTTCATTACAATCTGGCTTAT
Organism: uncultured Aquimarina sp.; assembly: GCF_947492115.1. NCBI lineage: Bacteria > Pseudomonadati > Bacteroidota > Flavobacteriia > Flavobacteriales > Flavobacteriaceae > Aquimarina > uncultured Aquimarina sp. The sequence continues at coordinate 138,868 of NZ_CANLMM010000004.1, read as the reverse complement.
ACTTTTTGTCTATCGAAAATAAAAAGCCTCAAAAAATAATTATAAAATAGGCGTGTTATTGGGTACCGTATTTTGCTACTAAAAATGTATGTAGTTTATATGCTCCAAGTCCTAGTAGAATACCTATAGCCATTCCTGTTATAATATCACCAGGATAGTGTACTCCAATATAAATCCTACTATAGCTTACTATAACAGACCAAAGCACCATAAAAGGAAAGATGTATTTAAGCCTTTTCTGTAATGCTAATCCAGTAAAAAATGCAATTCCCATCGTTGTAGAAGCATGTGCCGAAAAATACCCATGTCTCCCACATCTTTCAGCAATAAACCTTGTAAACTCACCAACACCTTCTATTTGACATGGTCTTGGTCTCATAAAGATCACATTTTTAAACAAGTTAGATAATTGGTCCGATACGGTAATTAAAGCTGCAACTACAACTAGTGTAATAATAGTTCCACGAAGACCAAAATATTTATAAAAGAAATATAGCAATATCAAAACCAAAGGGGCTTGATTTATTTTTTCGGTCATAAATAACCAAAATCCATCCCAAAGCGGCGTGCCTAAGTTGTTCAGATATAAAAAAAGATCTTTATCTAGTTGTATGATTTCATCCATAGGAACAGTTGGTTATTTATTTGATAAATATATGATTTTATAATCCTATTCTTCGTATCGTTCGATCTCACGATCATAAAAATCATTAGCAGCCTGGAATAAATTCTCAGCTTCGCTCTCAAGTTCTTTCTCATCGCTTTTATCAAATTCTTCGAACCATTCGACCTCATCGTTTTCTAAATTGATCACAAACCTTGGAAACTCCGTATGGATTACAAAGATGGCATCAGGATAATCGGTATTATCACCTAATAAGAATTTTGGAAGACTCATATACACTTAAATTATATTCAGCAAAGCTACAAAGTTTACAGATAAAGTAACAAAAACAAAAAGAGGTAAATCTATAAATTAGAATTTACCTCTTTTTAAATATCTTTCTAATGCCTATTATTCGATAATAATTTGTACTCTAGCATTGGATCCCAACTCATTATTATCAACTCCTTCTTCTTCTCTAGGCTGGGAATTACTAACACCCTCATAAGTTATTAAAGTCTCATCGATGCCATTGGCTATTAAATAGTCTTTTACAAAACCTGCACGAGCAGATGATAGGATCTCATTTTCGAATTCAATTTCCGAATCATTGGCATGACCTACTATTTTTATGCTATTAAACTTGAATACTTTTAAATACTGTAAGTACGAATCTAAAGCAGCTTTGATTTCCTCATATACTTCACTCTCTCCGATTAGATATTCGATATCGGAGAAATCTAATGCCATATCACAAATAGCATCTACATTAACTCCTCGTACATCTTGCATCTCTCTTAGCTCCACATCATCAATGTAATAATATGCATCACTGAATGTACTTCCAGATCTTAATGATTTCCCATTTGGATTGTCGGAAAAATATCCAATTGAGATATATTTTTCAGTTCCTTTTGCTTTATATACTCCACATACCTTTGTCCAATTTTGTGTATCACAAATCATCTCCGAGGACTCTATATGTAGCTTATATTCTGATGTTTCTGTAAATCTTGGCATTCTAGCAGTAAAATAAGATCCAATAGATGATGTACAAGAATTAGTGATATCACCTTCTCCCAAGGAAACATACATATGAAAATAATAATATTTACCAGCTTTTAAAGGACTTTTTAATTTAGTTACTATAGATTCTTTAGTATTATTACTAGTTATATATAAACCTACTTTACCCTCACCTGATCTTGGCTCCTGAGGACCAAACTGATCAAGAAAACCAGGAGCTTTGTGAGTAAATTTCATTTCGCTAACTGCCGGATGATGCGCATCTGGTGTATTTGTTAAGGTTTTCCAATCTGAAAGAATACCAAAGTTTCTCATGGCGTGCTTCATCTTTTTTACTGAAGGATTGGTTTCTTCAAAACTTGGATTAGGAATTAAATTTTGGGCTATTGCATTAGAAGTAACACTAATCATAGCAATGGTAATCAATAAAAGGTAAAGGTTAGATTTTGGGCTGTTCATCTCTTTTCTTTTCAGGTTTAGATATATTCGAAATATAGTTAAATATTTCTTAATATGAAATATACTTTGACAAGTAACAAAAACTAGTCCAAAAAAAGAAACGAACCAAAACTATCTATATTGTAAGTGACAAAAAAGATTCCAAAACTGCTATGAATTATCCTTTTTAATTACCAAATCTTTACTCAAATAATGAAAACGAGCATAAAGTAATAAAGCCGATGTTGTTAGACCTGCCAATAGGCCAATCCAAATTCCTACACTTTTATATTCTGTATACAACCCAAGATAAAAACTAACTGGAAAACCAATCACCCAATAAGCAAAAAATGTAATAGCTGTTGGTATTGTTACATCTTGTAATCCTCTCAATGCTCCTAGTACTGCTACTTGGATTCCATCAGATATTTGAAACAAAGCAGCAATCAATAAAAGCTTTGCGGCAATAGTCATTACTTCTGTATTATCCACAAGGTTTTCCATATCATCTACATCCAAGTAAATTTCTGGTAGCATATTATTAAAAATAATAAAACACAAGGCAAAAATAATCTCGATAAAAAATGTGAGTAGAAAGATCGAAAAAGCAATTCTTCTTAACTCTCTATATTGTTGCAGTCCTTTTTGATTACCTACTCGTACCATGGCTGCGACACTTAGTCCCATAGCGACCATAAAAGTCATAGCAGACAGGTTTAGTGCTATCTGATTTGCTGCTTGTGGATTTTTACCTAATATCCCAGAAATCCAAATCGCGGATGTAAAAATTCCCACTTCAAAAAACATCTGTAACGCAGAAGGAAACCCTAACGTAAGTATCTTTTTGAGCATATTACTTTGAAGAACAAAGAGCTTAATATTAGTAACATAAGCTTTAGATTTTTCTCTTCTTTTTAAAAAGAACCATAAAAAAACAACCATTATCAATCTGGAGACCAAAGTCCCTATGGCTGCACCAACGATACCCATTTGCGGTAAACCAAATTTTCCAAATATTAATAAGTAGTTTAAAAATACATTTACAATATTGGCGATTAATGTAGCATACATCGGATACTTGGTCATGGATAATCCATCAGAAAATTGTTTGAATGCCTGAAAAATAATTAAGGGTATTAATGAAACTGCTACTAAATCTAAATAGGGAATCGCCAATTCTACAACCTCTACAGGTTGTTCCATGTAATACATTAAGGGTTTGGCAACAAGAATTCCTAAAAACAGGATAATTCCAAGAGTAGTACATAAAAATAGTCCATGCTTAAAGGCGAGCTTTCCACTTGCAAAATTGTTCTCACCATCAGCCTCGGCAATTAACGGAGTAATAGCAGTGGAAAATCCTATTCCAAGAGACATTGCTATAAACATAAAACTATTACCTAAAGATACAGCTGCCAATTCCGCAGTACCTAATTGACCTACCATGATATTATCTATCAATCCCACAAAAGTATGTCCAAGCATACCTAACATAACTGGAGCTGCTAACCGAAGGTTATAGTTAAACTCTTTTGTGTATTGTTGCAACATGAATACAATTTAAAGTTGTCAAAGATAAGGAGATTCCTTTTTGGAATATTGTATGATTAACGGAACTTTAAGCACAAAAAAAAGGTGCTTTCTCAAGCACCTTTTTCTTTATCAAACTGTTGTAGTTTTACAAATTAGTTCTTCATAAATTTAGAAGTGACTGTACTTCCGTTAGTGCTTGTTAAACTGATAAAGTACATTCCCGAAGACAAATCCAATGTTGGTATTGAAATTTGATTTGCAGTAACATCAGACACTTTCACAGACTTTACTGTGGCACCAGTAATTCCAGAAATAACAATTGTCGAATTTTGAATTTTAGATAAATCTCCAGAAAGATACAGCTCATTCTTTACTGGATTAGGATATAATTGAAATCCTAATGTTTCAAGTTCATCTACGGATAATGATCTCGACGGTTCGATACCCCAAGCCAAAACTCCATCTGCATAAATTGGTACTCTCTCAGATTCTATTAGTGTACTACTTAGACCATCATAAGAAAAATCGTTGGTAGGATCCCAAGAGCTTTCCGCAGCATTATTAGGCACCGATACTCTTACCTGAATTTCTTTTCTATGTTCTCCTTGACCACCTGGGAAAGGCATTTGGTCACTATCGATCGCAACCTCTACATAATAAATATTGTTATCTGGATCCCAAGCTTGCAATCCACCTGTTGCTCCACCATTTCCTCTTCCTGTGATTTCATAATCCTCTGGAGCGTATCCCGCATTAATTCCTTCCGTGATATCGATAAAATATCTAGCTGTTAGACTTCCTGGAACTCGAGCTGGCCAAGCCGATCTATTATTTAACCAAATTGCTAATTCTGTAAACCTCCCAGATTCGCTATTGATTTTAGTTTCATTTAAAAACTCTACTCCAGAGTCTTCTTCTGTTGGGAAATTTGGTAATTCTGATCCTCCGAAATCCATGACCATTTTTGCTAATACACCCTGGTAACAAGCATTGTAATCACAAGCTACCTCATTTGCCTGAAAATCTGAACGATTCTCAACAAATACATCATCAGGGTTTCCAGGTCCTCCCATTAATGCACCCCACAAAGTGTGTCTAGATTCCTCTGGGATAGACTCGCTTCGAGTCCAACTAGAATGTTGACCTCTATGGTGTGGCTTAGTTGGTGGATTTACTCCAAATCCAGTTACTAAACTTCGGTTGTTTGGATTATCTCCCAAAGCATACTTTACCTGACTTACAGCAAAGTCATAATAGTCTTGATTATTAGGAGTACTTACATTATTCACAAAGATCAAAGCTGTTAATGCTGCATTCATAGAGTGACGTAGTGATCCCCATTGCGTTAAATGCGCCTGACCTCCTGGAGAATACGTGATTCCATTACCATTATCAATCCAAAATTGTAAATGTCTTTCTGTATTATCAATATATTGTTGCTTACCCGTAAGTTCTGCTAACAATACCATATTACCATATCTTTTATCGTCCCATACAAGACTCCATAGATAATCAGGTTCTCCATAGGTAGCTTCTGCTTTTTGCAGGTATGTATTATCTCCTGTTGCTTTATACAACCAAAGTGCTCCCCAAGTTAATTCATCTTCGTATCCGCCAGAAGAATAGGTTCCTACAGCAGGAATACCACCTTCTTCGGTATATTTACCTTTATATGTTTCACCAAATTCATATAAATCTTTGGCGTGCTGTAACAATGTAGCACTGTAGGTTGGATCACTGTCTTTAAAAATTATACTAGCAGAAGCTAATGCAGCAGCTGTTTCACAAACTACTTCCGTTCCTGGATGACTCGTATCTAGTTTAAAGGATTCTCTTTGTCCATATTGTGGATGAACATCTATCATTTCTGCTGGCATCCAGAAACTATGATCCTGTCCTTTTTTAGAAACCTGAGCATAAAACTCAAATTTTGTTGGGTGACATTTAATAAAGTAATCGGTTACCCACTTAATATTTCTTTTAAAATGTTCTGTTTGATTTACCGCGTCATATCCATCTTTGTATTCTAAAAACCCCCAGTTTAATGCAGTAACTGAAAATGCCATAGGAAATCCAAATTTTATATGATCTCCAGCATCGAACCATCCACCAGTAAGATCTAATCCTACATCTTGACCATCATTTACTCCAGCATCACTTCTCCAACTTACCCTATTCCAATCAGGCAATACTCCAGATTGTTGGGATTCATAAAATAAAATTGATTTCTGTAATGCTTCTCCGTAATTAAATTGCGCGACGACTTGTGTTCCTTGTAATCCCAAAAAGATTACCAATAAGCTTAGTAAGTTTTTTTTCATGTTTTGAATGATTTGTGTTTATATAATTTGTGTGGTTTGATAAGTCATTATTAACTCCTTTTTTAGCCTTTATATTATATTTTTTTTGATTTGTTAAGAGAGTGATAAGATCTTTTTTAGTTTTTGAAAAAAAATCCTACAAGAACATTTTTTATGTTATTCTAAAATTAAGAAGAGAAACTGCCTTTAATGAAAAAGACAGTTTCTCCTGGCTGAGTTTGTGTTAGAACTCTATTGATAGTTATTCAATATTTGTTTTTGGTTACCTAAACTATTGTTTAATTATTTTTATAGACTTGATATTCTTATTTGTCTTTCCTGCTTCTAAAATATTAACGATATAATATCCAGATGACAAACTACTCACGTCCATAAAATTCTCTCCTTCTTTCATTAATTTCTCTTTTACTAATAATCCTTGAACATTAAAGACCTTAATCGTCTTTCCTGTCATTTCTTGAGAAAAATTAATGCTATTGATTACAGGATTTGGATATAGTGATACAATTTCATTTGCATCATTATTATCACGGTTGACAGTATATGTAATTACTAATTGTGGTTTGCTAACAGATCCATTCTCTTTGGAAGCAAATGCAAAATCATTTCCTGAAAGTGCACTCACGATTAACGAAAGTCTATTCCCTGAAATTTGAGCAGTCTTTAGAGGTACTGTTTTCGTAGCTCCAATTTGGAAATTAGCGTTTAATGAACCTAATTGTGTTCCTTTTCCTGGCTTATTTGAATTGGATAAATTAGCTTCAGTCCAGTTGTTACTATTTCCTTTATTGATTGCAATGTTACCATTTCCTGGGTCAGAAAATATGGTGAATTTTAGGTCAGCCTTTGTAATTGTTCCGTTAATGGAAGAAAGATCAAACATTAGGAATCCGGTTCTCTTATTTGATTCTATGCGAACCATACTATTATTATATCGAGTAGATCCTTGCATATACGCATCATGTATCGGACTTAGTGTTATCGTTTGCTCAACAGGTTGAATTTTTGTAGTTACAACTTTATCGATATTATACAAATAACCAGCACCTCCCTTAAACGATAATCTTAAGGTTTTTTCACCTGAAGAAAGAGAAACTGTTGTGGAATATTTCTTATAGTCATGCCATTGTCCATTAACCGGGATATTTACCGAACCTACTAAATTCCCCGATTCTAAAATATCAACTTTACCACCAGTTCCTTGACTAGAAGCATAAACATCTACAGTATATTGGCTAGTTCCATTTACTTTTACTTTATAGGTCGTAAAATCATTATTCCTTATGTATCCTAAATTCTTACCAGAATTAGTACCTGGAGTATTTTCTATTCTTACGCTACCTGATTTAGCTTCAAAATCTTCCACTTCAAAAGAACCTGGTATCGCAATTGCATCAGTTGGTGGAGTGGAATCATCTTTAACAGTAATTGTAATTGGCTGAGAAGTTTTTACAGCACCATCATTATCCGTGGCTTTTGCTGTTATAGTGTAACTTCCTGCTGTATTAATAACAGTTGTTGTTTCATAGGGAGCAACCTGCTCTGTCGCTGTTAAACCATTATTTATAAAAAATTCCACTTTGGAGATAGATCCATCACTATCGGATGCATTCGCTTTTAGAGGTATCGTTTGACCCACCTGATAACTTGCTCCATTTGTTGGTGCCGTAACATTAACTGTTGGAGGAGTATTAGGATTTGTATCGTCTACTAATCGATAAGAACGTACCCAATCATAGTAGGTAGTACGATTTTCTAGAGAATCATTCATTCCATCCTGACCATTTTTTGGTGGATTCCAATCGTAAGTCTCAACTACCATGCGTAAATACATTGGAAGATTAAAATCTGCTGGTGGCTTTATTTGCCCAACAAACTGACCATCTAGATAAAATAAAATCTCACTTTTGCTTTTCCACCAAACTCCATAAGTATGATAATTCTTCCAAGAAGCTTCTCCTAATGGAGCTTTGTTTCCTTGCTGTCCAACAGGTGTATTATTACAATTGGTATTTCTACTATGTGTATTGGAATTCATATTGGTGATCATATTATTCACCCAATTGGCTCCATTAGAATTAACACCAACCGTCTCTGTAATATCTAACTCTGTTACACGAAGATTACATCCACTACCTTCATTTCGTTGATTAATAAGCCAAAAGGTAGATGACATAAAGGTTTTATTACCTTTCATTCGGGTTTCGTAATATCCGTATGTATTTTTTGTTAAGGATCTAACAAGACCTCCATTATGAGTCCAACCGTTGAATGGATTGGTCTTTTTAGAAGCAGAAATCTTAAGATTCCCACTACCAACAGAAACTGAAGATGTTTCAAATCTGGCCGGTTTTCTACCTTCCCATTGAGGACTATTTATTGCCCATTTATTAGTATTTAATGAAGAACCATTAAATTCATCAGACATGATGTCTATTTTTTCCCATTTCTTTCCATTTGGAGGTGTTGGTTGCGCAAAAACACTTACTGTTAGCATACATAACAATAAGAATATGATTGATTTGTTATTTTTTTCCATGATTAAAATCGTTTTATTTTTAGATCAAAACTCAATCTTGTTCAGATTGCATAACAAGAGAATATCTAAATGTTTTGAGGTAAAAAATTTAAAACCTTTTACCATTTATACTGATAATACATTAGAGGAAAAGGCGGTCCCAAAATGACCGCCTATTTCCCTATTATTCTCTTTAATTCTATTTTGATCTAATAAAAGATGAAAGAATTTGATTAACGTTTTAATACTTTCTTAGCAGAAAGAATCTTATTCGTTTTACCTGCTTCTAAGATATTTATGATGTAATATCCAGATGACAAGTTGCTCATATCAACAGTATTTTGACCATCCGTTAATGCTACTTCTTTTACAAGAACACCTACGGTATTAAATACTTTGATTGTCTTTCCTGCAGTAGAACCAGAAATATTGATTACATCTACAACTGGATTTGGATATAATGTAATATCATCTTCTACCTGTCCATCATCTCTATTTGTAGTATATGTAATTACTAACTGAGGTTTCGATACAGATCCATTTTCTTTAGATGCAAAAGCAAAATCATTTCCAGAAAGCGCATCAATAATCAACGAAAGTCTATTTCCTGATATCTGTCCAGTTTTTAGTGGAATCGTCTTTGTGCTACCTTCTGGGAAATTAGCATTTAGAGATCCTAACTGAGTTCCTTTTCCAGGCTTGTTTGAATTTGACAAATTACCTTCTGTCCAGTTATTGCTGTTTCCTTTAGTTATACTAATGTTTCCATTTCCAGGATCAGAATATACAGTGAACTTAAGATCTGCTTTGGTAATGGTTCCGTTGATAGAAGAAAGGTCAAACATTAAATATCCTGTTCTCTTATTTGATTCTACACGAACCATATCGTTATTGAATCTTGTTGATCCTTGCATGTATGCATCATGTATTGGAGTAAGCGTTACGGTTTGCTCTACTGGTTGTATTTTTGTCGCAACCACTTTATCTACATTAAACAGATATCCTGCTCCTCCTTTGAATACGAATCTCAATTCTTTTTCTCCCGAAGAAAGAGACACTGAAGTAGAATACTTCTTGTAATCGTGCCATTGCCCATTAACTGGTATTGATACAGATCCTACAACTGTTCCTGCTTCAAGAATATCCACAGTACCACCTGTTCCTTTACTAGAAGCATAGAAATCAAGAGTGTATTCGCTAGTTGTATCCACATTCACGTTGTATGATACGAAATCTCCATTATTAATAAACCCTAGGTTTTTACCAGTACTATTTGGAGTATTTTCTATTCGTACACTTCCTGATTTTAATTCGAAATCTTCTGCTTCAAAAGAACCAGGAATATCGATTGCATTAGTTGGTGGAGTAGAATCATCTTTAACAGTAATAGTTACTGGAGAAGACGTCTTTGTTGCTCCATCATTATCAGTAGCTTTTGCAGTAATTGTATAACTACCAGCAGTATTGATGGTTGTTGATGTTTCATAAGGCGCAACTTGCTCTGTAGCTGTTAAGTTGTTATTGATATAAAACTCAACTTTTGCAATAGATCCATCACTATCAGAAGCATTGGCCACTAATGGAATTGTTTGACCTATATCGTAGCTTGCTCCATTGGCAGGAGACGTGACAGAAACTTGAGGAGCTGTATTTTGATCCTGACAATCTGTATAGAATACCTCTGGTCCTGCACCTGACGGCTTATTATATGCTTTTGATAACACAAATTTATCCATTTCGAAACCATCTTCTCTCATAGAGAAAGAGATTGTATGCACTCCTGCAGAAGGAATGTCTAAATAGATCTTTTGTGCTTCTCCACAGTGATTTGCATTGGTTCTTTGCTTGCTTTCCCAAGTCCATTGGTTTTTACCAGCACACCATTGCATTCTGGCACCTGATGATGGCCAGTTTCCATTTAATCCTACATGAATTCCATTATCTTCGGATCCAGTAGAATGTGCTCTAACCCACACAAAATATCTTCCTGCACTTGTAAACTTAACTTTGTAATCGATGATCGCTACTTGTCCAGGAGTATTAGAAAAACTTACTCCATTTACTAATGGATCACTATGAGTTACTCGCGTATCTGGTAAGATTTCTAAGTATCCGCCTCCACTAGCTCCATTAGAGTGATCCGGATCTGGGTCTGGTGTAGGAGTTGAAGCTCCACTACCATCTAATACATACCATTTTCTATCAGCTACTTTAGTTTGGCTTTCAAACTTCTCCGCTTCTACGGCTACAATTCCATTTTGTTCCGTTGGGATACAGTTATCTCCATCGCCACCGCCGTCTCCGCCGTCGCCTCCATCACCTCCGTTGTCGGTACAAGTGAAGTTTAAAGCTGTCCATCTTCCTCTAGAATATGCAGTACTATTACCTTCTGGTATGGTACCATTGGTATGAGAGTTAAATTCTACTCTAATTTTATCACCTTTAGTAACCTGAATACCTGTAAAAGTTGTACCTGATGCAGTATAATCCGTGCTGGTTGTTGGGTTTACAAATTCACCAATACGTGTTCCATTAACAGAAACTCTGTATGTTGATTCTCCATCAATTTCTGTAAGTGTAGCTAAATTGATATCATAAGTTCCTGATTCTCCATTAAAAGTTGCTTCTGCAGCAGCAAACTTATCTTTGTATTGTGCAGCATTAATTGCTAAAGCATTTCGGGCATTATCTTTATAGGCAGGTGAAAAACCAGCAACCGAAAGTGTAGGGAAATCTGTAATTGCTTGCATAGAAATTGTACCACAATTTCCTCCTCCATTATTATCACCATCTTTACTGGTTACTAATGCTACCCAGTCATTATTATCTGGAGCAACTAAATTGTTTCCTAGTGTTTGTTTAGCGGATAAATTCCCACCAGAACGTGGGTTGTACCATTGTACATCATATTTATTATTACCTCCTGGTAAATTTAATCCTGTAGATCCACCATCAGGTCTATAAACCGCATATACACTTCCTGCCTTAGCAAATACGTAATCATTACTATCTGATGTTACTCCATCAGAACTTACCATATTTACCATATTAGATTGTAGGTAACGATTAAAGAAATTAAGAGCGTAACCTCCTTCTTTATATTTATTACCTCTTTTTCTATGGTCATTACCATTAATATCACCATCATCATTGGTATAACCGCTATAATATTCTACTCCTGTTCCTCCTGCCATTAAAGTAGCCCAAAGGATTCTATGTCTTACTTCTTTGTCAGAAATTCTAACTCCCGTAGATGCTGGTCCTTGCTCATCATTTGCAACCACCCATTTCTTACCAGAGTTTCTGGATTTTTCAAGCCATCTTCTTACGTCATTATGAACATTGTTCTTCCCTGTCTGAATAGAAGCTCCTGTTAAATCAGAGTTGTTTCCTAATAATGGATTATATCGTTGATCTTGCTGATTTGGATATGTATGAATCACAATATTGTGATCATACGGATCAATATTCTTGATATAGGTAGCAGTCGCTTTTGCAACTTGATCTTTTAACGTTGTTTCTTCTGTTAAGTTCCAGTTTAATGCCAAATGATGGCTAAATCTAGCAATTAATTCTCGATAGTATAATTTTCTTTCTCTACCGAAATTATCACCATCCATTTTATTATCATTTTCTGTCTCCATGGTTTTAAAGTGCAGATATACTCCTTTTTTATCGGCATACTCCATCACTTTTTCCCACTGAGCCATTTTAGATACATCAAATCTATCGTGGTGTACTTTATTCCACTGCTGTGCTCTGGAAGTATTTCCGTACTCTTGCTCAGAAACTTTTAGTACATGAGGAAAAACTGCTCCACCATCACCTGAAGTATTCCAGGTTAGGAAAGAAACAACATTAGCTCCTTCGCTAGAAAGGTAATTGATCATACCTAAGATTTCGGTTCCTTTACCATTTCCCCAAGTATATGCAGAAGCATCAGCGGCTACATAATCTCTTTGGTGTGGTTGCCAAGTTTTATTTCCTATTTTATTAAGGTTGTTGTTATAACTTGGTGTAGCATCAAAATCAACATAATTGAACGCATTTTCCGGTGAATCTGCTCCTGCCTTTACGAACCAAGGTCCGTTAGGGCTACCTGGATTTGATCCAACATGCTTTAAGTAATGTTCTCCAATGTATTTTAGTCTTCCAAGATCTTTACTTCTAAAGTCTCTTCCAGACTTGTTTGATTCTGCTACATTAAAAGATCCAGTATCTCCATTCATAAATCCTGCATTAGAACCTCCTCCATTAATAGCTACATTAGAACCAGATTTAAAGGAAGCTGACCAATTCCATGTACCTGTTCTATCAGGAGCAAAATGTACTCTCCACTTATTTCCTGAATTACAACCATTATTTTCTGCATTACCACAAGCTGCAAAATATCCTGGTACTGTATAACTGGCATTACTGCCTTGATGTGTAAATGTTACATCCAAACGATAATCTGAAAATGGATTGGGACTTGCTGTTTCGGACGTATTAGGTCCGTTAAATGTCAAGGTGACTTTATGCCACCGTTTTAATTCTCCTTCTGGGGTTTGTCCTTGGACTAAAAATCCTAAGAATAACAATGCTAAGAAAGCATTAAACTTGGTTAATTTCATAATTTTAAATTGTTTTTTGCGTGTGTAGTTTTTAAATATGTATGAGTTTATGTAAGACCTCAAAGAACGGATTTTATTGCGTTAAATTCCAATGCTAAAATCCACATAACCATCCAGTTAACAGCTTTTAACACGTATTAAACGTTTTAAAAAGTTCTTGAGTTAAAGGGCCAAAAATTTCTGTTTTTTTTAAGAATTTATTAAACGATATTTCGCGAATAGAATTCGTTAACTTTTGTCTAGAATTCGATAGTTAATCCTTGTGTTATTCTATTCTATTTTTACCTAAAATGAGTGCTTGAGTATCATAATCCTACTAAATTGAATTAGTTTTTTAACTTTTATTTAACTTATTTGTTTATTGTTTACAAAATATTTTAAGAATTTAAAAAGGGGCATTTAGAAGGATTCATTTCACCCACTATTATAGGTTCTGAAATTATTTTAGTTGATCTATTCTTTTACAAATTGTGTTTTACTCTTTCCAAAGACAGATAAGATATAAACTCCAGATTCCATGTCTGAAATGGATATCAATTCATCTACAGAAGTAAGTGTCGCTTTCTTAATTGTTTTACCAGTGATATCATAAATGGTAACAATATCATTAGCCTCAACTCCTAGAATAGCAATCGATTCTTTGGATGGATTTGGATATACCGCTAATAATGAATTATCTGTTGTCGGATCCTGTCTGTTTCCGATAGAGAGAATTTTCCATTTTTGGTTTGCATTGGTACTATTATAATTCCAGATAATAGCGTTTGCTCCAACTGCTCCTCCGGCTCTATCCAAACCTCTCGACAAACAATGCATTGGTTTTATCCCATAAATATCATTACCATTGGTAACAATTTTCCATTTCTTATGTGAATCTACATCATCGGTCCATGTGGCAACATTGGTTCCATTTTCGCAACGAGCATAAGGAACTTCTAAATATCTGTTAGTCCCCACGTTTCTAATGGTATATGAATTATCACTCACATGCTTGATCTCCCATTTCTGATCATCAAAATTTGCTGGTTTATGCATTCTGGCAATATGACTTTCTAAGGCACGAGCTAATAATCTTTCATTATTCTGAGGAGATTCTATATGATAAATACCATTTGGAATCAACTGAGTAAAACGAGCATTTACTGTTACATTATTTATCTGATCTCTAGCAATAGCATCTTGCCAAGATGAATTTAATGGTCTAATATGAACTTTATAAACGTATCCACTTCCAGGTGCAGGTAAACTAGGTAGATTAACAGTAATTGTTTTTGTACCTGAACCTTTGGCAACTTGCTCATTTTGCTGTGCAATCCAACCTGTAGATGACCAAAACTCTACGATGATATCTCTGGTAGTAGAAGCTTCATAATTAATATCAAATGAATATGAAGTAGCCTGTGCAATAGTAGTTGGTGCATTACTAAAAGAAACCTTATCTGCAAATGTTTGGTTCGCAACGGTTACATTTTCTACCTGATCTCTATTGATAGCTTCTTGCCAAGTAGTTCCTACTGGTCTTATATGTGCTTTGTAGATATATCCAGTACCTGGAGTTGGTGCAGAGGCTAAATCAACGGTAACATTTGCCGTGCCTGTACCTGCATTCACTGTAACCATCTGCTGACCTAACCAGCCAGTTGATGACCAAAATTCTACCACAATTTCTCTATTCGTGGAAGCACTATAATTCACTTTAAAATCGTAGGAAGTTTGTGGTTGAATAGTTGTTGCTGGATTTACAAAAGTAACCTCATCAGGAGTAGTACTAACATTACAATCTTCTCCTGGTAGCCCATAGCATCCATTTCCTGTAGGACCTAAATCTGAATTCCAGTTGATTCCTGTTCTAAATGGTGGTACACCAAATTCATAAGCTCCTACATCAGGCTTGTTTCCTTGATAACCATCTGTATATCCACTAATTACTCTTCCGTAATCAATTGCTTGAGCTCCTGATTTTAAAGTATAATCATTATTATTATAGTTTTTAAAAGAATTTCTGCTTACTAAGTTATTCTGCTTATCGGACTGAGGCTCCCAAGTACTTTCAGTTTCTTGATTTCCATCTTGATCTGTGGCTTCTTTATCTGTAATGTTATTCCAAACTTTTACATTACTGAATTGAGTGCCTGGTTTGTGCCATGCTCCCATGGTTGCAGAACCTTTAGCAAAGGTGTTATTGAAAATATTGAGGTTTGTACCATCCCAATTAATCTGTATATTGGTCCATTTAGTGTTCCATACAACATTATGGTGGACATCCCAATTTTTAGAATCATTATCCAAATAAATTCCTGCTCCTTTAAATCTACCAGTTCGAGCTTTAGAGTCATGAAAAGTATTATGATGAATAGATGATTTAGCAGCTCTTGCATTGGTTGTATAAAGTAATCCTCCATCATCTGCTATAAAGTTATTAAGACTAATATCATTATATGCAAACTCTCCACCATCAACATATGCTT
Source organism: uncultured Aquimarina sp. (assembly GCF_947492115.1). Taxonomy (NCBI): domain Bacteria; kingdom Pseudomonadati; phylum Bacteroidota; class Flavobacteriia; order Flavobacteriales; family Flavobacteriaceae; genus Aquimarina; species uncultured Aquimarina sp. The sequence continues at coordinate 123,347 of NZ_CANLMM010000004.1, read as the reverse complement.
GAATTACATCTTTACCTGCTCTAGTTAGGGTATTGTTTCTATATTTTCCTCGTTTTGCTCCACGAGTATTAAGCACACAATCATAGTTTCCTAAATAATTAAAATCATGAACATAAGAATTCAAGAGTCTATTATCATCCCCTTTATCATAAACTCCGTTTCCTGCTCCCCAAGCAATTTCGCATTTTTCGATAAGGTTTCTATTACCTGTGATCAGAACACTTTGTCGTCTTGAGTCAAACCCATTGATAACACCTAAAGTATGATTACCATAAAAACTTGAAACCGCGTACAACTTATTATTATTACCACTAATATCAATGGAACCGCCAAAAACAGCTATTCCTTCAATGTGAATGTAATTTTTATTTAGATTTATAGTTTGTGTTCTTCTTCTAAAACGAATAGAATTGTTTGCTGGTGCTCCTCCACCTTCAATTTGAACATAAAGTGTTTTATTTTTTTTATCATAAAACCACTCATTTTTATAATCCAAAGCCTCTTTTATCCCTTGAAGAAAAAACTCTCCTTTTTTGATACCGTGTCCAGTATATCCAGGATTATGTCTTAATTGAATCCAGTTTTGTGCTCTTTGTAATTTAAAATCCACTCTACTAGAAGAGGAATTGGTAACATAATCTGTCCAGGCTAAAAATCCTGCTCCACCATAAAAGTGAATCGAACCTCCATTTTCCCATTTACCAGCATGAGGAATACTTGTAGCATGCCCATTGGATTGACTTCCATTATAATTTAACCAAGTTTTTCCACCACCTGCGGCACCTCTATTACAAGCAGGTAAATAATCACGCTCGAATAGGTTTTGGGTTACATTGTTGGGCCATCTAGCAAGATCCATCAGTTGACCCTTATGTAGCGCCATGTTATCTTGTCCTAAATCCCAAGACACTTGTGCCTTATAGATCTTTCCTTGGTCTTTCGTCCAATTATTAACAGCTTGCATTGCTGTTATGATTACCTTTTCTCCTGTCTTGGATCTGTATATTATTGGATTTCCTGCCGTTCCAGATCGTGCAGGTTGTAACAATTCTTCATACGTTCCTCCTCCAATGATCACCACATCTCCTGCTTGAGCAACCGAAGAAGCTTTTGCAATCGTCTTATATGGTTTAGTTTGGGTTCCGGGATTATTATCGTTCCCATTCTTGGCAACATAAATATTCTTAGCACATAACGATGACGCTAGCGTTAAGAATAATATCAAAACATATTTTTGCAATATGAATTGAAGTTTTTGGTTAGTTTTCATGGTTTTTGAGTAGTTTTTGGTTTTTAAATGTATAAACTACATTTAAAAGTTGTTTTTCTATTTTATTAATCGCTAGGATTCAAAAAGAATTCGTTGGATATTTTGAGACCATTATATAATTTAGGACTATATCAAGATTTTTTTTGCTCTGGATATAGATAATTTCCCCTAAAAATTTTGATCTAAAATATCAATCAGTTTAGTTCGCGAACATCACCTTATACGTTTACCAAATTATTGATAAACGTATAAGGAGTGTTTTCTTTTAATTAGATAGTTCTCAGAGTTTCTTACTCTTTTACAAATTGTGTTTTACTTTTTCCAAAGACAGATAATATATAGACTCCAGATTCCATGTCTGAAATTGATATCAATTCATCTACAGAAGTTAGTTTCGCTCTCTTAATTGTTTTACCAGTGATATCATAAATGGTAACAATATCATTAGCCTCAACTCCTAGGATAGCAATTGATTCTTTGGATGGATTTGGATATACTGTTAATAATGAATTATCTGATGTAGGATCTTGTCTGTTTCCTACCGATAGAATTTCCCACTTTTGATTTGCATTGGTACTACTGTAATTCCAAATAATAGCATTTGCTCCAACTGCTCCTCCGGCTCTATCCAAACCTCTCGATAAACAATGCATTGGTTTTATCCCATAAATATCATTTCCATTGGTAACAATTTTCCATTTCTTATGAGAATCCAAATCATTGATCCAGGTGGCAACATTACTTCCATTTTCACAACGAGCATAAGGAACTTCTAGATATCTATTAGTTCCTACATTTCTAATGGTATATGAGTTATTACTCACATGTTTAATCTCCCATTTCTGATCATCAAAATTTGCTGGCTTATGCATTCTGGCACTATGGCTTTCTAAGGCACGAGCTAATAATCTTTCATTATTCTGAGGAGATTCAATATGGTAAATACCATTTGGGATTAACTGCGTAAAAAGCTTAGTAATCGTAATATCATTTGTCTGGTCAGCAGCTAATGCATCTTGCCAACCGGTTCCTACAGGTCTAATATGAACCTTAAATAAATATCCTGGGCCAGGTTGTGGCATATTCGGAAGATCGATTGTAATTGCTTTAGATCCATTTCCAGCTGCTACTACTTCCTCTTGCGCTGCAATCCATCCTGTAGCTGACCAAAAAGACATTACAATTTCTCTATTAGAAGAAGCCGCATAGTTTACATCTAAAGTATAAGAAGTGGCTTGTACCATACTATTCGGAGAATTACTAAAAGATATTTTATCTTCAAATATTTGGCCTTGCACAATCACATTATTAATCTGATCTGTATCAATTGCCTCTTGCCAACTAGCTCCTACAGGTCTAATATCTGCTTTATAAACATATCCAGAACCTGGGATTGGTGCTATTGGTAAATCGACCGTTATAGTTATACTATCAGAACCACTACCCACGGTAACTCTTTTCTGACCTAACCATTCGGTAGCAGACCAAAATTGAACCACGATATCTCTATTGGTATCTGCATTGTATTGCACTTCAAAATCATAGGAAGTTTGAGAAGCAATTGTAGTGGAAGGATTGATAAATGCTATTTGATCATTAGCTACATCTCCTTCTCCTGTATCTTCTATTGCATCAATTCCTGCGGTCCATCTCGTTCCTCCTCGTTCGTAAGCTCCAATATCTGGTGCAGAACCTTTATAAGCTTTTTCGAATCCTGCAATTACTCTTCCACTATTTACTACAGATCCATTAGATTTTGGCATAAAATTTAGACCATTTGCATTCTCAAATGGAGAAGTAGCATTTATAATATTATTCTTGTAATCAAATCCTGGCGCTTCATGCCATCCTTCTTTATTCGAATAATTATTATAAACTCTATTATTACTTTGTGGATAACCATTTACCCATGAACCCATTGCTTCTCCTGCATTCCAGATAGTGTTATGAAAAAAGTCTAAATGTTCATTATTCCAGTTTACCTGATAACCAGTCCAAGATACATTCCATACTACATTATGATGGACAACATATCCTTTACTATTATTGTCTAGGTAAATCCCTGCAGCTTTATTTCCAGCATATGAAGGTGGTTTTGAATCATGAAACCAATTATGATGGATTTCTGTTCCTTTTCGTCTATCGTCACCAACCGTATAAAAAACTCCTGAATCAGCATTAATTAACTGCGCTCTCGATACATCGTTATAAGCAACTTCGCAATTATCTCCACTAACATACATTCCATCTCGTCCTGAATTGGTTATTTTATTCTTTAAGACTTTTACATTATTTGCTCTCGTTCTAATTGGTGTTGCATGAATTCCTAAATAATCGATATTAGAAATCGTATTTTTCTCGATAATAGAATTATGAGCATTTGCCCAACTCTGAACCGAAATTCCATTTGCAGAACTATGATTAACAGTACAATTTCTTATAATGGTATTTGGTCCCAACACTTCAATTGAGGATTCACCTACTCCTGCACTCGTACTATTTATGTTGTCAAAACCTTCGCTACCATGGATTACTTTATTATTCTCAAAGATATTAGAACGTCCATTGATCTTTACACTTCCACCAAAGAACTCAATACCTTGAATTTTCACATAATCTCCTTTTATTTCAGCAATAAATTTACGAGTAGCATACTCTACAGTATTATTAGCAGGTTTTTTACCATTAGCTGGCTGAAAATAAAGCGTTTTAGTAGAAGTATCATAATACCATTCTCTGGCATAATCTAAGGCTTCTAACTTATTAAACAGATACAATTGTCCTCTATGTCCATTTCTTACAATTGTCGGGTTATGAGGATTGAATGGCCATTTATTAATATTCACTCCTGCATGTTCAATTCTATTTCCGGTACTACGAGTAATTCTTCTCGTCCAACTTGTACCAGAATGTCCTCCTATATAATACACTAATCCGCCTGTCCAATCGAAGTTTGGTACCCCTGAAACACTGAAATAATTACTACCTCCATTATCAACAAACTTACAATCTACCGTAAATCTATTATTATCAACATTATTTGGCCATCGAGCCAAATCCATATATTGTTGATTATGGTACACATTCCTAAACCTTTCTTCAATGGTCATGTTAACAGAAGCTTTATAAATATTACCTGCATGTAATTGCCATCCATTTATAAACTTTGTTGCCTTGATTTTTACATTTTCTCCATCTGCAGCTTTAAAGGTGATATAATTATTTGGTGTTCCTTTTTTATTAATTACTAAAGGCTCTGTATACACTCCTCCTTTGATAATACAAACGTCACCAGCTTTCATTACTGAAACTGCTTTAGCAAAAGTTTTGAAAGGACTACCTAAAGAACCATTATTACTATCATTCCCGTTAGTTGCGACATAATAGTCTTTGGCAAGTAAACTCTGGGTAAAAACTACCCAGAGAAAGCCAATTAAAAATTTAATTTTCATGGTTTGATTATTATAAATTAATTTAATTAGCTTATTTACTCTTTTACAAATTGTATTTTACTTTTTCCGAAAACAGATAAGATATAAACTCCAGATTCCATGTCTGAAATAGATATCAATTCATCTACAGAAGTTAGTTTCGCTTTCTTAATTGTTTTACCGGTGATATCATAAATAGTGACAATATCATTAGCCTCAACTCCTAAAATAGCAATCGATTCTTTGGATGGATTTGGATATACTGCTAATAATGAATCATCTGATGTAGGATCCTGTCTGTTTCCAACAGATAAAATCTTCCACTTTTGATTTGCATTGGTACTACTATAATTCCAGATAATAGCGTTTGCTCCAACTGCTCCTCCGGATCTATCCAAACCTCTCGACAAACAATGCATTGGTTTTATCCCATAAATACCGTTGCCATTCGTAACGATTTTCCATTTTTTATGTGAATCTACATCATCGGTCCATGTGGCAACATTAGTTCCATTTTCGCAACGAGCATAAGGAACTTCTAAATATCTATTAGTCCCCACGTTTCTAATGGTATATGAATTATCACTCACATGCTTAATATCCCATTTCTGATCATCAAAATTTGCTGGCTTATGCATTCTGGCACTATGGCTTTCTAAGGCACGAGCTAATAATCTTTCATTATTCTGAGGAGATTCTATATGATAAATACCATTTGAAATTAACTGAGTAAAACGAGCATTTACCGTAACATTATTTACCTGATCTCTAGCGATAGCATCTTGCCAAGATGAATTTAATGGCCTGATATGAACTTTATAAACATATCCGCTTCCTGCTGCAGGTAAACTAGGTAGATTAACAGTAATTGTTTTTGTACCTGAACCTTTGGCAACTTGCTCATTTTGTTGTGCAATCCAACCTGTAGATGACCAGAACTCTACGATGATATCTCTGGTAGTAGAAGCTTCATAATTAATATCAAATGAATATGAAGTAGCTTGTACAATAGTAGTTGGTGCATTATTAAAGGAAACCTTATCTGCAAATGTTTGGTTCGCAACAGTTACATTTTCTACCTGATCTCTATTGATAGCTTCTTGCCAAGTAGTTCCTACTGGTCTTATATGTGCCTTGTAGATATATCCGGTACCTGGACTTGGTGCAGAGGCTAAATCAACGGTAACATTTGCTGTGCCTGTACCTGCATTCACCGTAACCATCTGCTGACCTAACCAGCCAGTTGATGACCAAAATTCTACCACAATTTCTCTATTCGTGGAAGCACTATAATTCACTTTAAAATCGTAGGAAGTTTGTGGTTGAATAGTCGTTGCTGGATTTACAAAAGTAACCTCATCTGGAGTAGTACTAACATTACAATCTTCTCCTGGTAGCCCATAGCATCCATTTCCTGTAGGACCTAAATCTGCATTCCAGTTGATTCCAGGAACCCATTTTGTTCCTCCATATTCATATGCCCCGGCATCTGGTGCAGATCCAACAAAACCATCTGTTATACCAGATATTCTTCTACCAGCATTTACGGCTGGAGAGTTTGACCTTAACGTAAAATCATTTCCGTTGTAGTTCGTATATCCTAATTTAGTAATTACATTATTTTGTTTATCCGCATCTCTTTCAAAAGTACCTTCGTCTTCCTGTGTAGAAGGGTCATCTTCAGTTCTAACATCGGCAATATTATTCCAAACTTTTACATTTGAAAATGCTGTTCCTGGCTTATGCCAAGCTCCCATTGCTCCTCCTTCTGTCTTAACTAAAGTATTATTAAAAATATCTATGTCTTTACCATTCCAATTAATCTGGACTCCAGTCCACTCTACATTCCATACTACATTATGATGTACTGAAAATGCTTCTGCATCATTATCTAAATATATGGCTGCAGCTTTTCTTAATTTCCCTCTACCTTCACTATCATGAAACCAATTATGATGAATCTCTCCATAATGCGGTCCACCCACCGTGTACAGTAAAGCACAATCATCATTAATTAAGTTTGATCTGTATACATCATTATAGGCAAACTCACTTCTATTATTAAAGAATTGAATACCATCTCTTCCGGCTCTAAAAATTGTGTTTCCTTTGAAAAGTGTATTTTTTCCACCTCTAGCATTTATAGGTGCATCATAAGATCCGATATAATTAAAATCATGAATTCTAGAATTAAGAATTCTATTTTTATCACCACTTACCTTAATACCATTGGCAGCTCCAAAAGCTATCTCACAACGCTCTATAGTATTATTATTTCCCTCCATCAAAACGCTTTGTTTATTGGCGGAAAAACCTTTTTGAACTCCTTGTGTATGATTCCCATAGAAAGAAGAAACACCATAAATCACATTATTGTTTGAATTTCTAGGCATATTAATCGATCCTCCAAAAACAGCGAGGTTTCTGATATGAATAAAACTTCTACCACTTAGATCTACGGTTGTTGTTCTTCTTCTCATTTGTACAACTCCATTAACTGGTGCTCGCCCACCTGGCATTTGCACAAATAGTTCCTTTGTTTGCTTATTAAACCACCATTCGTTTTGATAATCTAAAGCTCCTTTTACTCCTTCTAAATAGAAATCTCCTTTATCAGCTGGAGCATGAAACGTTCTAATCCAAGCAGGATTTTTATCAAGTGTAAAATTCACCCTTCCTGAAGAACTACTATTAATAAATGCTTTCCAAGCGATCCACCCTGATCCAGGTTTATCCCCATAAAAGAAAACAGATCCTCCTGACCAATTAATATTAGGAATTTGTGAAGAGGTTAAAAAAGCTCCGTTAACGACATTGCTTCCACTACCTCCATCATTTCTACGAGAATTTAATGTAAAAGGATCTCCATCTGTATTATTAGGCCATCTAGCTAAATCCATTGCTGTATTACCATTTAGAACAAAGTTTTCTTGTCCCAAATCCCAATTTATTTTGGTTTTGTAAATAGCTCCATTGTCTTTTTGCCAACCGCTAAGCGCCTGCATTGCACTGATGATCACCTTTTCTCCTTGTTTTGAAGTATATGTAATCGGTTGACCCGCTTGCCCTGATCTTGCTGGTCTTATGACTTCTTCATAGGTACCCCCTCCAATAACAATAACATCGCCTGGTTGCGCAACTGAAGATGCTTTTGAAATAGTTTTATAGGGTTTGGCTTGTGTTCCGGGATTAGAATCATTCCCGTTTTTCGATACGTAAATGTTTTTAGCATTTACAGAAGATACGATGGCGATTAAAAACACCAAAACATACCTCCTTAAGAGAGTTTTAAAATTTTTCATGACTGTTAGTTGAGTTTAGTTGCCCGAAAGTTAGCTCTACTCTAGCTTTCCGACGTTATAGTTTTAGTAATCGTATTGTTTATTAAAGAATTCGTTAAGTATTTCAGGAAAAATTATGACAAGAGAAAACAATCTTAGGAAGCTTTTAATTGTCCCTATTCTTTATCATTCTTTCCTGAAATACCTGATATCTGAGTTATCTGTTTACAAAAATTTTCTTTAGAATGGTTTGATTGCTTTCTGTATCTTTTATTTCAAGAATATAAACTCCTTGATGCAATCCTTGAAATGAGATAGACACTTGCTTTTGTTGCTCTTTTAGTTTTTCTGTTTTGATGACGTTTCCAACAAAATCAGTCAGCTTATATTCTGGATTTTTAAGAGATTCAAGACCTGAAAGGTTGACAAGATCCTTTGTTGGATTTGGAAATACCTTAATCTCATCAAAAATTCTTGATGCCACCAAAGAAGAGGATGGTTCTACACCCCAAACCAAGTTATTATTGCTATATAGGGTTATATTTTGATTTGATTCGTACGCTGTTCCAGCAGATTGATATGAATAATCATCTGATTCATTAAAGGCACTCCAGTTTGCTTTGGCAAAACGAGTTTGAATAGGTCCTGAATTTTGAGAAGGATCTAATACTCCAGCACCGATATCAAAAGTAATTTCTAAATAATCCATACCTCTATCCTGACCAAAAGTACCATTCACAAGATTAGTTCCTAGTTGTGCCCAATCACACCAAAAATTAAGATCATTATTATCTTCTGAAGTAAACCAATATCTAATGCTCAGCTCTTCATAAGATACCGATTGGCCTCCATTATTTACTATTCTGAGATGTGGATTGATCATATTATCCGTTGCATTTCCTCTCCCTCCATCAATATATTCTAGTACTAAACCACCACTAGGTGCATCAGTAACAGAAATTTCTAGCGATTTTGTAGCTGTTTGTCCAACACCATTATCGATCGTTAATGAAACTAGGTATGTTCCAATGCTATCAAATGTATGTGTAATACTAACTCCATTTCCAGTAGTACCGTCTCCAAAATCCCAAGTGTATGAAAGTGGATTCCCTAATGGGTCAGAAGATGCTGATGCGTCGAAACTTACTACCAAAGGAGCAGACCCTGATTGATTATCCGCTGTAAAGTCAACAATAAGACTTCCATCAGAAACGGTTATTGATTTAGTAATCATATCCTCTAATTTCCCATCACTTACGGTAAGCTTGACTTCATAGACTCCTGGATTTATAAATTCATAATCGGTAGTAATTCCAGTAGCTGTATCACCATTTCCAAAATCCCATGAATACGTTAATACATCATTATCAGAATCGGAAGACCCAGACGCATCAAAACTTACCAATAATGGGGCAATTCCAAGATCAACATCTGATGTAAATTGAGCTATAGGAGCCTGATTAGCATCTTGTACTTCTATTGTTATTGCAGTACTATTAGAGTTTCCATCGGGATCAGTTACGGTAAGTGTTACTAATTGATCTCCTATTTGTGTAAATTCATAAGATGTAGTCACTCCAACCGCAGTATCTCCATTTCCAAAATCCCAAGCATACGATAGTGTGTCACCATTAGGATCACTAGAAGCTGAGGCATCAAAATCTACTAACAATGGTACAAAACCTGAAACTGGTGTTGCCATTACTCTTGCTACGGGAGCATTACTTCCGCCAGGTTCGATCCCGCTAACTAACTTTCCATTGAGATATAATGCTACTTGATCCCAAGGCGCAAACTCTTTTTTGGTTCCGTCATACGAGTAATCATTAGATTGATCCGTATCTGACCAATTACTATTGGCTATTTTGGGTTCCATTCTACCAGAACCATCACTTCTTCCTAGCATACCTGCTGCTGGATCAAAAGTAATCTCCAAATAATGATTATTCCCTTCGGTATTTACGATTTGTCCCTTTACATTATTACTACCGATCATTGCATAATCCACAAAGAAATTCAGCGGTAAATCCGTTTCTGTTTCAAACCAATAGCGAATACTTAGATCAGCGTATGCAACATCTTCTGAAGAATTATTAAAAATTCTAAAATGTGGTTTGATAATATTGGTAACTGCTCCTTCTGAAGCATCCTTATACTCCAATGTTAGAATGCCATCTCCACCAATTTGAATGTTTCTCGGAGTTGATGTTTTGGTAATACCGTTAATTCCTGTAGCTACAGATGTAATTTGATAATTTCCATCTGGCAATCCAGTTACATCTAATTCATAAGGAGCTGTAGTATCCTCACCTACTAATTCTCCATTACTAAAAAATTCTACCTTAAGAACATTATTACTTTCATTTAATAAGTTGGCTTCTATATGAACCGTACTTCCTGAAACGTATTTATCACCAGATTTTGGAGACATTAATGATAAATAAATAGCTTCTCCTCCAGACATTGCTTCCATTTTTAGGGAATGCTCTTTATAAATAGCCACTTCTACATCTCCTTCAAAAACTCCGAATTTATCCCTTGGTGTATTGTTATCTGGAAACCACCAAAACGCACTAGCACCAATCTTTTTTTGTTCAATGAATCCATACATTTCTTCCCACCATTCGTATCGCTCTTGAATTTCAACATTAAATTCTCCGATGTATAATGGTTTCTTTAGAATTTGATGAGATTCATCAGCCCAATCACAGACTAGTTTTAAGGTTTCTTCTAATGTAAAATTAGACCAACTTTCTCTAATGTAGGGATGTGCAGAAGCAAAATCTATATAGGGCGATTGATGAATTTTGATAAAATCATTTCCTTCATCTCCACCAAATCCATATCGAGTTCCATGTGCTTCTAAACCAGTACTTAATAAATGATTGGAGTCAATAGCTTTGATAAAAGCTCCCATATCATCTACCCAAGCTCTTAATACATCAGAAGTTACATCATCTCCAAATCCTTGATATCTTGGTTCATTCATCAACTCCCAAGCGAGAATTGTAGGATCATTTCTATATTCTACACCGTCATAGTGATTAACACGAGTAAGAAAATATTCTACATAATCCTTATACCCTTGAATAGCAGAGGCATTTGTAAAGAACTGTCCTTGATCATGCGTTCCAGCTCCTTCTACCTCGATACCTTCCCATTTGAGTCGATCTTTGATGCCTCCGTAATCATTCCAGTAATTTTCTAAAGCCACGATCAGTTTAATACCATTTGCTTCTGCAGATTTGATCACATAATCAAATAGTGAAAATTGTCCTTCACTGTAGACTCCTTTTTGAGGTTCGAATCCATGCCAATCCTCGTGGCTAAAACCCCATAGTCGTACTACTCTCACTCCATTTTCATATAACCTTCGCATATGTTCATCAATGCGATCTTTGTCCATAAATTGCGTTTCGATATCACCGCTAGAAGAACCATAAGTAAAAAAGTCATATACATTGGCCCCAGAAAAATAATAGGGTCTTCCGTCTAGCATAAATTTCTCACCATCCGTGTAGACAAAGTCTGATGATGGCATTCTTTGCGAAAACGATTCCATACCAAAAAATAGTAAGCATAGAAATGTTATTGTGCTAATGTTAGTTTTCATCTTAAAATAGATTAGTTGAGTTTTTAAATTTGTTGTTTTTTGAATTGTATCTTTTGTACTCCAACTATCAACACAGCATCACTTAATCACAAGACATTCCCCTTTTTAGTCCTGGATCAACGATCACTTTTACTTCTTTAATCTGATGTTTTAGATAACTGTTGGATGCCTATGAAGAATTTGACACCCAACAGTTTCACATTTATTTGGCAATCTGTTTAATTATTGTTTTTCTGTCTACTTGAATCTGAATAAAATACATACCTGACTGAACTGAAGTCATATCAAGTTTCATTTCTTTTATATTGTCTTGAACATATCTAGATGATATTGTTTTTCCACTAATATCAACCACACGAATGAAGGCATCTTTAAAACTGTAATTACTATCTAATATTAGATAATCTGTTACCGGATTTGGAAAAGCAGTTACACTTAAAGATTGTTCTGACAATGAAGGATCATTTTCTTTATTTTGACAGTCGGGAATGTCGCTCTGATTCGTAAAATAAATGGTATATTCTCCACTTTTAGAGACCAGAACAAAATTATCTCCATCCATGGTTACCAGATAAGCACCATCAAAATTTGATATTCCAGTTCCAGACAAAACAATATCAGGCCCCACTTGCCCAAATGTTTGGCTGGTAATAGCAGCTTTCAAATCTATCCACCATCCTGGATTTCCATTATTTGTGCTCATAGAAAGTTGCCATAATCCATTATTTTGTAAATCCCAATTGACTGTAAAATTGTTTACGTTACTCAAATCTGGACCATTCTGACCTAGCACATAAACTTTATCATAGGAAATATTAGCTAAGGTTGGTAATGCGGTACTCATTGGTGCTCCAAAACTACAATCATTACCAGATGATGGTTGGGTAATGGTAATAGTTTGTGCTACGCTATCTGACAAAGAACCATCACTCACCGTCAATGTAATTGTATATACCCCTTCTATAGTATATGTATGATTTACAGTTTCACCATTTCCCGTAGTACCATCGCCAAAATCCCATACATATTCTAAAGCATCTCCATTTGCATCTGAAGATGCTGATGCATCCATAGCTACGATCAATGGAGCTATTCCTGTAGTTACAGAAGTATCAAAACTTGCCTCAGGAGCTACATTTCCTTCCAAAACAGTAATTGTCGTTGGTATCGATGTATCTGATTGTACTCCATCACTAATGGTTAAAGTAGCAGCATAAGATCCAGCTAAAGTATAAGTATGCGAAGGGGTTTCTAAATTACTAGTATTGCCATCTCCAAAATCCCATAAATAATCAATGCTAGATCCTGAAGGGAAAACAGAACTTGAAGCATCAAAACTGACTAGTAACGGAACATCTCCAGAAACTGGCGTAGCCGTAAAATTAGCTTCCAATCCAGGTAAGGTACTTTGTACTTCTATTGTCTGAGTATCGGTATCTGTCTTTCCATTGCCATCATCTACTGTAAGTACCACTTGATAGGTTCCAACCTGTTGATATGTATATGAAGTAGTTACTCCTGTAGCTGTATCACCATTTCCGAAATCCCAATTGTAAGTAAGCACATCACCATCTGGATCAGTAGAATTACTGGCATCAAAACTAATAGCTAACGGAGCTTCTCCAGAACTAACATTGTTCGTTATCAATGCATTCGGGCTTCTATTGGTATTGTCTCCCGAAATTGGTTCTAATCCCCAAACTAATACTCCTTGATAGTACAATGTTACGAGTACATGTGGTTTTAACGAAGTTTTAGAACCATCGTAGGAGAAATCATTACTCTGATTATGTGTTTGGAATCCTGCATGATGTAATCTGGTTTGTATCTGTCCAGACTTACCATTTGCATTTATATTACCTGATGATGAAGAGAAACCTACTTCTACATAATGCTCACCATCCTGAACTCCAAAAGTACCATTAACACCGGTAGGTTGTGAATAGTCAATATTAAAGTTCATCGGAATATCATGTTCTGGAGTAAACCAATATCTTATTTTGAAATCATCTAACGAAACACTTTGATTAGATTCATTTACAATTTGGAATACTGGTTTTAATTCTACAGTAGCAACTCCTGAACTATTATCACGATATTCCACACTGAAATCTGTATCTGGTAAATCTCCAAATCTTTCATCTACAGTAATCGTAATCTCCGTAGGATCTCCAACTATTTCTCCATCCGCAGCAGCTCTTACTAGTTTTATTGTATGTTCTCCTTCAGTAAGATTTGAAACCGCAATTGGTGCAACTGTATACAAGGAACCTTGTTCTACATTATCAATAAAATATTTAATATGCTGACTATTTGGAGTAATATCCCATAGGAATGTGGTAAACTCTATTTCAAAATCCGGACCTACCAATCCACCATTAGAAGGAGATTGTATCATAACCGTAGGGTCTTGAGGTAACTGATCTTTGGTGACAATTACCGTAATTGTTTCTCCCAGATCTGTAACTGAGTTATCACTACGTTCCATTTGCAAGGTTAATTCATGAGGACCTTCCGATAAAGCTGTTCCATCTGTATGAGGACCTTCGGCATCAATCAATCCTCTGTCCTGACCATCTATTTTAAATCGAAGTTTATATTGCTGTGAAGGTAATTCCCAACCTTCTGTTTCAAAATTGATGGTTATTGGAGCATTCACCATTTGCCCATCTACTAGAGATGTAAAGAAGATATCTGGCAATGGTCCAATTGGAGTAGTAGCATCACCACCATGTAATGTCCAGATAACCGCAGCATCAAACATTTTAAGCCCTTGCTCGGTTAGTAAATGCATAAACTGATCTCTTAATGGAAAGGCTGTTCTTCTGGATGGAATTGAAATGCTGGCTTCGTATCCAAACAAAATTGGTTGCGTTCCTGCTTTTGCCACAATAATAGCTTCATCAGATGGGTTCCCGAATGGTAAACTCTGAGTGATTCCATATAAAGCGGTTTGAGCATCAGCACCAGCTGCCATTGGATGATCTGTATCTGCAATGGTAACCTTAGAAAATCCTTCAGAAGTAATTCCAAAACCAGAATTTAATGATCCTGAAGTCATTCTTAGTTTTCCATACATAAAAGGATTCCATGTCATTAATGGCACACGTGCACCTTCCAGATCATTCCCTAGTTCTCTAGGATCTACGGAAGAGGAAATTAATACTAAATCAAAAGGATTAGCAGATTGAGGACTGGTAGCTTCTTCATCAGAGAATAACGTAATTGCAAATCCTAACTTTTGTTCCAATCTGGATTTTATACGTTGATCTTCATTAGAAAGATTATCCTTATCTCCTACTACAAACATCACTTTGATCGTATTCTTGTAGTTTACTTCAATTTCTGGTGTAATCGAAGCTGTTTTGCCCGCATTATAGAAAACCTTTGCTGTTATTCTATACGTTTTCCAAATCACAGGGTTCCAATCCATTTCATAAGGCGAGGTTGCTACACTTCCTATTAAATCATCATCTATATAATATTCGATTTTAGAAACATCCGTAATATTGGTATTTACAGCTAGTCTTACAGCATCCGAAGTATCAATTTGAGCTCCATCAACTGGAGAAGATATTTCTAATAGTTGAGTTCCTGCTATCGCGGACTCTGAACCATCTATCTGCTTGATATATGCTTCTAGTTGATCAATTTCACTAGCACTCAATGTAGATACCGCTCCGTGTGCGTCATTTGGATTATAGGTCGTTAGTACATCTCTAATTGTTGGAGCAGACCCATCATGAAGATATGGCGCAGTAGCCCAAACATCTTTTAACGTTGGAACGTCTATCCCTAGCAATGATTTTTCTAAACGATTCCCGCTTGTAGGAATAATAGTCCCTACATCGTGTAATTTTCCGGATGGACTATCTGTAAAATTATCTCCACCATGACATGACATACATTGCAGATCTGCGAAAATTGATTTTCCAGCTACTGCATCGGCGGTCAAGGAACCATCTTGATTTCGGTATGGACTTGGGTCAAATTGATTCAAAGATTCAATATACGCTGCTAAAGCATCTAAATCAGGAGATTTACCAGCTTTTGGACTTCCTAAAGTTAATGCTGTAGTACCTTCATTAAAAGTAGCATTATCGATAAATCCTTGTCCTTTGAAATGAAAACGAATATCATTCTCAAAATCTTGAATCTCATCAAAGTTGGCACTCCAATGTACTCTTCCATGACCAGTTCCTGCTCGACCAACTAAAGAAATAGTGTTACGAAGCCCTTCTCCACGATCTGTAAAATCCCAGATTCTTCCATCTTGGGTTCCATCAATATGACAACTAGCACAACTTACATAACCATCTGTTCCCATTCTAATATCAGCGGCATCATAGAATATCTGTTTTCCTTTAAGAACCTCAGCACTTAATGATTCTTGAGTAACCGTATGTATTGTTGCTATTTCTTCTAAGAGTGTTGTTCCTTGTGTAACCATTTGATCTGCATCAAATACAGTAACCGTCCGATCCATAAAGTTCTTCACAAATAATCGATTCGTAGTTTGATCAAACACCATTCCCTGAGGTGCTTTACCTACATCTTTTTTATTTAGTTCTAAACCAGTTTTAGGATCAATAACTACGATTCGGTTATTACCTTGCATCGTGATAAAAAGATAATTTCCTGTAGGACTAAACAATGCCGAAGAAGGCTGACCATGATTATCAATATCTAGCCTATTCTGAAGGATCTCGGTTCCGGTTGTTAGATTTAGAGGTGATATTGCAGTTCGTACCACATTATCAAAAGTTAATGTTTTTCCATCTCTAGCCAAACCTCGTAATGTATTATCTTTTTTTGCTACAGACCAAGCTGTATTGTTATCTGGATGAATACTGATTCCAGCAATATAATTAGGCAATCCTCTACCTTCATTACCGTTATCCACTGTAAAATCATCCAATGCTAACCCAATGGTATTTTGAAGAGTAAAAGTAGATAGATCTACTTCCCATATTTGACCTTCCTGATCTGGTGATATAAATCTTGTTACTAATAGCTTTTTACCATCACCTGTTATAGCAAGTGCTCTTGGCGTATTTCCTATAGCAATTGAAGATGTAAGAGTATTTGTGGCAGCGCTAACCTCTATCAATTCTCCTGATCCAAAAGCAGAAACAAAACCACGAGTGCCATCTGGAGTAAATACAATACCGTAAGGTCTAGATCCTCTATCTAAAGCTATTTTCTTTATAAGAATACCTTGATTATTTAGAATATAGAGTTCATCCGAATCTCTACAGGTGATCCAAGCATTATCATTAGTATCCAATGCTATATTTACTGGATCTTCTCCTACAGTAACTTCGTCGATAATGGAAAAATTATCAGCATTTATAAGTGTAACTGAATTATTATCTGGGTTGACAGACCATACAATTCTATTATCCTCATCCACTATAATTGGACTTGATTGCTTTGGTCCACTGTCAGCTATATTATTAGTCACCACTATTGACTGAGATGCTACTGCAAATCCACCATTATTATCAGAAACCTGTACCTGAACAGTGTAGTTTCCTGCTTCGGTAAAAATGTGATTCGAAGTATTACCAATCCAATCTGTTTTTGGAGAACCATCACCAAAATCCCATCGGTAGTTCAATGAATTACCGTCAGGATCTGTGGCATTTACGGTAAACTCTAAATTAGTACCCACAATTATTGGTGATGGAATATTCAATTCTATATTAGTAACTTCTGGAGATTGGTTAGAAGAATCTCCTCCTGTAGTAAAATAAAATGTGTATTCTTCCATTCCATTACCAACAGCATCTTTTATTCCGTCTTCTACAAACTTTACTTCATACGTAGTATTAGGTAATAACTTTTCTTTTGGGGCATAATTAATAACTTGATAAGAGGTAGTTGTTATATCTCCTTTAATCGGCTGACCACCTAACGGACTTACCTGAATTGTTTGATCATTAAGGGTAAGATCATTTAGAGTTTCGTTAATTACAAAACCAATAGTTGTGGTAATAGGTTGATTAATTGCTCCCGCTACTGGAAAATGATATCCAACAGAAGGGGCTTTAGTATCTAATCCGTCTTGATGGGCGAAAATCGATGTCTTATCATCTCCACTAGCTACCAAAATATGCCCGATTGGCATCCATTGATTGTCTATAAACTGTAGCGTTTCATCACTAGAAGGAGGTATAAACTCTTGTTCAATTTCCATTGTTTCAAAATTGAACTTCACTCCTCTGTCAAATCTTCCAGAAAAACCATATTCATCCTGAAAAATCATGTATCTCCCTAAAGTAATCTGATCAGAATGCAAGCTAAATCCTCTTTTTACATTTGTAGGATCACTAATATCAAAACCTACTAATGCATCAGGACCTTGGTTCCCACTCATAAAAACTAGATAGTTTCTCCAAAGCTGAATTCCGGTACTATATTGTTCATGCGGAATATCTCCACCAAAAGATCCTAAAAACTTAATATCATCAGGATTTCCAAAATCGAAAACACTAATATCACCAGTTTGAGGAGCGTAAAAGACATAATTCCCTACACGCACTACTACATCTGGTAGTGAGACCGAAACAGGTATATCATCTACCTGCACTCCTGATCTCATGTCGAATACTCGACTGCCATTAATTGTATGCGGAAATGTTTCTAAATTATCATAGTTAGACTGTCCATCTTCTACGGTATATAAAATATCCGAAGAAGTAACAGGCTTACGATCTAACATATCAGAAAGATCCAGATATTTATAGCCAGTACCTTCTACTTCTGGCACAGAATATTCTCTATAAAAAAGATCGCCATCTAGTTTCCACCACCGATGTCCATTATTTGCTGCATCACTAAATTGAACTCTTTTTGGAGCCGTAGGATTAGAGATGTCCCAAACTCCTGTTCCAGCTTGGCCATTAATCATTAAATAATTGCGGTGGTAGGTATTAATTCTATCCCCTTCCGGAAAGTTGGCCAGAAAAGTTCCTGCAGGCCAGGTTTGTGTTGTCATTTCCGGACCGGCAGTACCATCATACATCATATTGAATGAAGATAGTGCTACCAGACCAGATAAAATGAGAACTCCTATTGTGTAAAAAAGCGTCTTACGTACATTTTTAAAATACGCGAGCCATCCACACTTATTTTTTGGTGTTGGTCCCATAATAAGTTGTGAGTTTTTTGAATTGTTTTGTTGTACTTTTTATTTAAAAAAGCTGTTTTTGAATGCTATAAAAAAGGAAAGAGACTAAAGAGTTAAGGAAGGTAATAATCTCTTTCCTTTGATGATTTTATTATTGTTTTATAATCTGTTTTGTGATTGTTTCTTTTTGGTTTCTGATTTTCAAAAAGTAAATCCCTGATTTTAAATCCACTAGATCTACTTCAATAAAATTCGCATTCATGTCTTTGTTTAAAGAAACTTTTTTCAGCACTTTACCTGTTACATCAACAATATCTACCTGATTGGTTTTAAGAATACTGTTTGATGATATCATTAACTTATCAGAGACAGGATTTGGATAAGCTTTGATTTCAATACTAGTATTCTCTTCAGGTTTTCTTAATTGATCTGTACAATTAGGTGCCGTATCACTATTACTAAAATAAATGGTGTAGGTTTTATCCTGAGCTACTAGAGCAAAATTTTGACCATCTTGTGTTGCGTAATACGCCCCATCAAGATTTGCAAATCCAGTTCCAGAAAGTGTTATACTTGGCTGTGCTGAATTAAAATTTTGACTAGTTACATTGTTTTTAAGATCATTCCACCAACTTGGAACTCCATTATTGGTATTCATAGAGAATTGCCATAATCCATTATTTTGTAGATCCCAGTTGATTGTAAAATTAGTCACATTGCTTAAGTCTGGACCTCCAGATCCTAATACGTAAATATTAGAATAAGAATTATTAGCAATGGTTGGCAGAGGATTTGCTAATGGAGCACCAAATGTACAATCGCCTCCATTACCTGATCCTGTTATGGTTATCGTTAATTGATCCGTATCCGAAATTCCATCAGTGTTTGTTACTGTTAAGATAGCAATGTAATCCCCTGCTGTTGTGTAATCATGACTTACAATAGACCCTGTACCAGAAGTACCATCACCAAAATCCCAGTTGTATGATAAACTGCTTCCATCTGATGAAGTAGAACCTGATCCATCAAAAGTAATTGTCGCAGGAGCTATTCCAGAATTACTATCTACCGAAATACTTGCTGTAATTACTGGAGTAGTATCATCATTTACAGTTATAGTTTTACTAGTTGTATCATTCAAAGAACCATCACTAACTGTTAAACTTACCTGATAGCTGCCAGGTGTGTCAAAAACATGTGAAATGCTAACACCAGTAGCTGTGGTTCCATCCCCAAAATTCCAAGAATACGATAGTGTATCACCATCGGGATCTGAAGATTGAGAAGCATCAAATTGTACTGTTAATGGTGCATTACCAGAACTAAGATCATTTGTAAAACTAGCAGAAGGTGGTAAATTACCTGTGCCCCCAATAACATTTGGAATAAATGGTGCGAAGTGTGGTCGAAGCACATCCATTTTCCATTCATTTACACTAGTCCAATCATCTTGTAATATTCCACCCGTATCTCCAGAATTTGGGTTCATCGTCCAAAAAGTCCATGAATATATACTTCCCATAAAATCAACCCATTCTGTAAACCAGGTAAAAGCTACCCCTCCGAAGGCATCTTGATCTTTAATTCCAAACTCTCCAATAAATAATGGAGATGTTTCTTCTTCGTATAAATAATGAAAATTTTCCGTCCATATTGGTGGCATATTTTGAGGAAATGAAGCTGCTTCAAACCAATCTTGAGGTGCCACTTCTGGTCCATATTCATGAGCAGAATACATCAATTTCGAAGGGTTTGATAATTGTACAGGATATTGTCTTGCTCCCATTAATTGTCCTCCCCACCAATAGGAATTTCCTTCAAACTCACCAACGCCTTCTACAATGATTAACACATTAGGATTTACTTCCAAAATCGCATTTCCACATCGTTCTGCAGCTTTATTCCAATCGGTAGCTGGATTGCTATTACCCCAAGAAGATCCATGAGGCTCATTATTTAAATCCATACCCACCACAGCCGAATAGTTTTTATAACGTTCAGCCATGAATAGCCAATCATTGATCCATCTTTGTTCTGAATATTCATTGGTATACCAAAGATCTTCTATTAAGTATCCATCTGCTGCTCTGGAATGATTATCTAATACAATTTTAATATCATTATCCTGACACCATTGCACCAAAATATCCATGAGTTCTATTGGTTTGGTGATTTGTGATTCTTCCTCATTCATAGGAGAAATTCCAGTATAGGCATCAGTTCCATAAGAATTGATGCTAATCGTAGAACTTGGGTTTAGCATTTCATTAGACCAGGGTACTCTAATAGTATTGAATCCTAAATCTTTGATTTGCTGGAGTACGCTTTTCATATCACGACTCCAAATTCCATGTGGAAAATAGGTTTGTGTTTCAAAACCGAACCAATTTACCCCAGTAAGTCTTACTTCCTTTCCTGTGGAATCAAATAATTTATTCCCAGAAACCGAAAGCCAGTTTTGTTGTTGTGCATAGACACCTGACACATTGCCCAAAAGCAATAGCAGTGCTATGGTATAGTTTATAAATTGTCTCATTTGTAGTTAGTTTTTTTATTGTTTTTGATCTAAGATGAAACTTGATCATCTAGAGTTTTTTAGAACACGGAGTGATACTTATTCGTAACATCTTATTTTACTATTGATAAAAGTTAAGTGGCTGATTTTATCAGTAAATTTTAATATTCTAAAATATCTTTATTGATTATGTATTTAGATTTTAGAAGTGAAGATATAGTGATAACCAATTTCTTCATCAAATTGATTAAAATAAATAGCTATCACTATATCTTCTTCTTTTATAAGGGCAAAAAAAGTAGAGAGAGGCATATACTACCTCTCTCGTTTTGGACTTTAATTTTTAATAATTTTATCTCTGAATTTATCTCCTGAAATGATATCATAAATTTCTAAGATATACATTCCAGTAGGTAATTCATTTACTGAAAGTCTAGTAGACTTTTGTTTATTCACTAGCGATTCTGTTCTTACCACGTTTCCAGCAATATCAATTATTCTAACTCTCGTATTTTTCATATCAAAATTAGTTGTGATATTGATAAACTCTGAGGCTGGATTTGGAGTCGCTGTTACTTTAAGCACTTCTTCTGGAGCCTTAGTTCCTGGTTCTTGATCTGAAAAGAAGAATCCAAACTCAGCATTAGCCAAAGCAACTTCTATCTGAGCCCAACTTCTATGGTAACGTTGTGTATATTCTTCTCCAGCATTATAAGCTGTTTGAAGTCTATCAAATTCAGGATCATTTTTATAATCAGATCTTATATCCAAGAATGAAACACCTGGTTCGATCACATCGCCATTAGGCATCGTTCCTGTAAAACCATTTGGAACATATACTTCTTGCTCGAAGATTCTTGCGAAATCACCTCTATCTTCAGGAGAAGATACTCCTTTATCATCTCTATAGGTATTCCACATTCTATCAAGTACTTCTTTAGCAAGGTCTCTAGCGTCTGTGTCAAAAGTAGCATGTTTCTGAGTAGCTGCAGCATAATAAATTAATGCCTTAGCCATAGAAGCTGCAACTCCCAGATCTTTTCCATAATCCGTAACGGTAACACTTAAATTATTGTTACTTCCTGGACTATCAGCGTCCCAAGTATCAGGCTCTCCAGTCCACTCTAGTGTAGCCGGAATTTCGAAATCATCCGTACCGATAAGTTTTACTTCGCTTTTTACCCATGCTACCCATTTATCCATTAAGTTTTTGGCCATTGGATCATTGGTAATATAGTAATACTCAGCTACTCTTTCCATAGACCAAGCTTGCCATCCGAACCAAGTTCCACTTCCTGGATCATGATATACCGGATCTTTGTCGTACGCCATTCCGTAGAATGTAGATTTACCTGAAGGATACGCACTATAATCACCGTTCCAGCTGTTAGTAGCTCCACCAGCGATAGCTCCTTCTTTAGACTGTAACCAAGTATAGAACTCCATTTGTCTAGTTAAACTTTCATTCCAGTCTCTTTCTCCATTTTGAGATTGAGGTTTTAGTTCATTCACTTGCGTCAATGCGTACGCAGCCATTGGATTTTGATATCCAAAATGGCAATGACTAGAACTTATTCTAAATGCCCACTGCGAAGCAGGATCTGCCGAACCACCCCAAGACATGTACCACGACATTAAGTAATGTGCACTGTCATATCCAGACCCCGCTCCACTAGAAGCACTTTGTACTCCTAAGGGCTTAAAATATTTATCAAACATGGCTATTCTCAAATAATCTCCCATTTTGGTAGCTTTATCTAAATCTAAGCTTCCTAAACTAGCTCCTTGTTCTTTGGCATATAATTGTGCCCAAAACATTGCTTGTACTGCTCTAGCATCTGCATCTGGAGCACTTGTATATCTCCATTGTTGCGCATAATTCTGATCTTCTACAAATAATGGTAAGAAACCATCTGATCCACCCCAATCGAATGACTCCCAAGACGGATGTGGTATTGTTTCATATACAGATTCTTGCTCTCCTCTTTGGAATGTATTTATATAAGATGGTGTACTTACTCCATCTCCTCGATTACCATATCCATAAAAATTATCATTATCCAATAACCAATGCATTTGGTATACATCTGGTCCATAGGTTGCTGTTAAATCTGCAGAAACAGGATCAACTCCTACAGGCGCGTTAAACTCTAACGGAGCTGGATAATCACTTGGCAATGGGAATTCTGCTGCAAATGCTGCTGGAGAAGAAGGGTTATAAGCTACATTAGTTGGTTGGTCGGCTGTTGTAGGAATAATAAACTGTTCTATCTTGTCCCATACGTTACTTAATGGTGCCCAATCTTTTGTTATTCTTCCGTTCATAACCTCTAACCATAGCCAATAGGAATACAATTCACTTGTAGATTCATGACCATAATCTGGTGCCTCCACAATTAATGTTTCTATAGAATGATGTGGAGAACCATCTGCACTAAAGTATCCGTTAGCCGGATCATAGAACTCATTTCGTAACTCTATAAATCTGTTGATATACGCATTATCTGAAGGAGGAGTAATGATAATATCACCATCCGTAACATTAATGGTAATAACAGCTTGGTCCGTTCCTCCATTTCCATCATCTACTACCAAGGTTACTGAATACGTTCCAATAGCAGTAAATGTATTTTCAACTGTTACTCCATTGGCTGTATTTCCATCACCAAAATCCCATGTATAGCTTAATGCATCTCCATCTGCATCAGAAGAAACCGAAGCATCAAAAGTTACTAGCAATGGTGCATCACCCGAAATAGGAGTTGCTGAAATATCTGCAACAGGGTCAGTATTACCTCCACTATTGTCACAATCTGGAGCGATAGCAGAATTACTAAAGTATATCGTAAATCCTCCTGTTTTAGAAACCATTACAAAATCAGTTTCATTAATAGTAACCCAATAGTCTCCATCCAATCCAGCAATTCCTGTTCCTGCTAAGCTTGCTTCAGGATTTGCAGCGCTAAAGTTATAAGTCAAATTACCTCTAAGATCTACATACCAATTTGGTTGCCCATCATTTGTGTTCATAGCAAATACATACAATCCTGTATTTTGTAAATCCCAATTAATTGAGAATTCTCTAAAATTGCTTAAGCTTGGACCTCCTGTTCCTAGTACATGAACATGAGAATATCTGTTATCAATACTTGGTAAAGCTGTAGAAATTGGTGTTTCGAAAGAACAATCATTTCCATTTGAAGCTGGATTTCTAGTGACAGTAATTGAATTCGAAAGATCAAAATCACCTACAAGATCCGCTGCATTATTACCCACAGCTGCTCCTTGTAATCCGTCTTCGAAACTTAAATGCCAAATTAAGCAAACTCCTGTACCAGCTCCATCAAAATCTACTCCTTCAACATCTGCTAATGTTGGTGGTAATCCTAAAATATTGTTTAGATCATCGGTGATTAGCCAAGTACTATTCGTTCCTTCAGCTCCAGCTAAAGTTATTCCAGATACATTATCCGCGATACCATCACCAACTGTAAAAGTAAATGGTCCTCCAGTAATTGTTCCTCCATCAACAACTGGCGTAGCCACTGGATTTCTAGTTACGGTAATTGAATTCGAAAGGTCAAAATCACCTACAAGATCCGCTGCATTATTACCCACAGCTGCTCCTTGTAATCCGTCTTCGAAACTTAAATGCCATATTAAACAAACTCCTGTACCAGCACCATCAAAATCTACTCCTTCTACATCTGCTAATGTTGCTGGTAATCCTAAAATATTGTTTAGATCATCGGTGATTACCCAAGTACTATTGGTTCCTTCAGCTCCAGCTAAAGTTATTCCAGATACATTATCCGCAATACCATCTCCAACGGTAAATGTAAATGGTCCTCCTGTAATTGTTCCTCCGTCAACTACAATTGGAGTAACGGTACCACATTGTGGTTCTACATCAGAGTTTGTAAAGTAAATTGTATATCCTGCAGTTTTAGAAACCATTACAAAACTTCCTTCGTCAATTGTCACCCAATAAGCACCATCAAAACCTGGGATTCCAGTACCTGCAAGAACAGCATCAGGACTAGCCGAATTAAAGGTCTGAGTAAGATTGTCTCTAAGATCGATATACCAATTTGGTTGTCCATCTGTTGTATTCATTGCGAATTCATACAATCCATTATTCTGCAAGTCCCAATTGATAGAGAACTCCCTAAAATTACTTAAACTTGGACCACCTTCACCTAAGACAAATACATTGTTATATCTATCATTAATATTTTGTAGTGGTGTTGCAATTGGCGTATCAAAAGCACAACTCGTACTTCCATCAGTAACATTAATCGTTTGCGTAGCAACATCTGTGTCTCCTGCTGCATTTGTTACTGTGAGCGTCACTGTAACCTGACCTATTTGTGTGTAAGTAGTAGACGTGCTTACTGTAGAAGCGGTCTGTCCATTACCTAAATCCCAACTATATGCTAAGCTACCACCTGTTGGGTCTACGGATCCTGAAGCATCAAAAGTAACATCTAGAGGAGCAATTCCCGAATCTGTGCTTACTGTAAAAGAAGCAATCGGACTGCCGTCTGTAACAGTTATGGTAATTGTTTTACTATCTTCTTTACTTCCATCACTAACAGTTAGTTTCGCTTCATACTCTCCAATGGCTGCATATTCATGTGTAATGGTTACACCAGCTCCAGATTCTCCATCTCCAAAATCCCATATATAGGTTAGTGAATCTCCGTTCTCATCTGTAGATGCAGATGCATCAAAATTAACAGATACAGGTGCAACACCAGATGTTGGTGTAGCTGTAAAATCTGCTACAGGAGCAATATTACCATCTAATACAGTAATGGTTCTAGTAAATTCCGAAGATGTATTTTGTCCATCACTAACGGTTAATGTCACTAAATATGAACCTATTGCTGTATAAGTAATAAGTGGATCTACTACTGATGAAGTCTGTCCATTTCCGAAATCCCAGTTGTATGTTAACGCATCTCCGTTAGGATCCGAAGAAGAAGAAGCATCAAACGAAACCTCTAACGGTGCAGTTCCGGATTCTGGAGTAGCAGTAAAAGAAGCAGTTGGTATTTCTCCACCATTTGGTTCTTTTCCTCCAACCAATACTCCATCTGCATAGATTGGTACGTTATCAGAAATTTTTAAAGTATTATTTAGTCCTTGATACGAAAAATCATTGGACGCATCCCATGCACTTTCTGGTGCACTAGTAGGAAGAGAAATTCTTAATTGTATTTCGCTTCTATACTCTCCCTGACCTCCTGGGAATGGCATCTGATCTTGATCCACCTCTATTTCTGCATAGTAAATATTACTTGCAGCATCCCATTCTTGTAGACCGTTAATTGTTGTTCCTCCAGCTCCTCTAGCCGTTAGTTCATAATCACTAGCAGCATATCCAGCTGCGATACCTTCTGAAATATCTACGAAGTAGCGAGCTTTAAGAGTATTCGGAACTCTTGCTGGCCATCCAGAACGGTTGTTAAGCCAGATTGCAACCTCTGTAAATTTTGCTTGATCGTTATTGAGTTTAACTTCGTTTGCAAACTCTAATCCTGGAGTTTCCGGTTGTGGAAAATTAGGTAATGGTGATCCACCAAATTCCATAACCATTCTTGCTAAAACTCCCTGATAACAAGCATTGTAATCAGTTGCTACTTCATTAGCCTGAAAATCATCTCTATCTTCTTCGAAAAAGTCATCTGGTTTAGCAGGTCCTCCCATTAATGCACCGTACATTGTATGTCGAGACTCAACAGGATTAGCACTACTTCTTGACCAGCTCGAATGCTGTCCTCTGTGATGCGGTTTTGTTGGAGGGTTTACACCGAAACCTGTTACCAGACTTCTATTATTAGGATTATCCCCCAATGCATAATTCACCTGATTAATCGCAAAGTTTTTGTATTGGCTGCTTTTTGGAGTATTTACATTATCACTGTATATTAATGCTGTTAACGAAGCATTCATGGCATGACGTAAAGATCCCCACTGTGTTAAGTGAGCCTGACCTCCCGGAGAATAGTTTACTCCTCCATTACCTTCTTGCCACCAATCTAAATGACGCTCGGCATCCGTTTTGTAAATGTCTTTTCCAGTAATAATGGATAATAAAACCATATTACCATATGACTTGTCTTCCCAAACCAAACTCCATAAAAAATCTGGCTGTGTATATTCTGCTTCTGCTTTATCCAGATATTTCTGGTCTCCAGTTGCTTTATATAACCAAAGTGCACCCCAAGTTAATTCATCCTGAAAGTTTCCAGATGTATAAGTCCCCACTGCCGGGATATTTCCTTCTGAAGTATATAATCCTCTATAAGTATCTCCAAACTCATATAACTCAATTGCATGACTTAATAAGGTCGCACTATATGCTGGATCACTATCCTTAAATATAATACTTGCAGATGCCAAGGCTGCTGCAGTCTCGCAAGCTACTTCTGTACCAGGATTAGCCGTTGTTAATGCGTATGATTTTCGTTGTCCATACATAGGATGCACATCAACCATCTCGGCTGGCATCCAAAAATTATGGTCCTGTGATTTACTATCCGCTACTTGGGCATAAAATACATTAGGAGAAGGATGACATTTAATAAAGTAATCTGTAACCCATTTAATGTTTCTTTTGAAATGCTCAGTTTGATTAGCAGCATCGTACCCATCTTTATATTCTAGAAACCCCCAGTTAAGTGCAGTGACTGAAAATGCCATTGGGAAACCAAATTTTACATGATCTCCTGCATCATTCCATCCTCCAGTTAGATCGAGTCCTACATCTGCTCCATCATTGATTCCAGAATCAGACCTCCAACTTATTCTATTCCAGTCAGGTAAGACCCCAGATTGTTGGGTTTCATAAAAAAGCAAAGATTTTTGCAATGCTTCTCCGTAATTAAATTGTGCGGATAAGTGTGTGCAAAATAAACACAATAGGAATACTGTGCCCATTTTAATTAAATTTTTCATTGTAAGTGTAGTTTTAAGAATTGTGTTTTTAGATTAGGTTTTAAGTTTTTTGTTACCATTACCGAAACGACAAAACTAGCTGTGAAATCAATTTTCTTTTGGGACTAATTAGTAATTGATATGGTTTAGAAAGAATTTGTTGGTTTTAATGTAATACTCGATAGAATTGGTTAACCAATTTTAAAATTTAAAATTATTCTACCTGAATATTATAGGTTCTTAATATCCGATTAGTCTAAAATCATTCTGAGAATTCAGCTATAGAATGTACGCTTCGTTTTTGAGATCAGAAGTATCCTATTAGATACAATAGCGCTTGAGATAATAGTATCTCTTTGGTTGTGAGTTTGTGCATAGTTAGTTTAGTTTAAGTTCAATGTCATTAAAATTGTATCATTGATTTTTTAGGGAAAATATATGACACAATGTGTGTTATTTTAAATCATTCCGTTTATCGATGTTTTATTTTATCAGATTTGGTTTTCGTTTTTTTATTATTAACATCCGATTACCATCATAACGATACTCAAAGTTATAACAAGTCTGATGTAAAAGTACGAGCATTGATACCTTTACTACCTCTTAACACGTCTTCATATAAACATAGACAGTATTCATAGACAGTTCTATAGCATACGGTTTTAGGGGAAAAAAGAAATATGAGCTATTTGATTCTTAACTAAAAAAAAAAAGAAAAAAAACACTTTGTTAAGAAGATACTAAGAAATTTAGGCAAAAATAATTTTTAAAAAATCAATTTTTTATAAAAAAAAATAACTATCTCAATGGTAAAACCATAAACCTATTTAACAAAAAAACAATTTTACACGTGTTTTCCTATAAAAATCTTCTTAAAATCGTTAATTTTTTAAACAAGAAATAACTTACAGTATATTGGAATTTTGAAAAAATGGTTAGATCAAAAACATAAGATTTTCACATTATTACGTCCAATTAATTGAAATATTCCCCTTTCTACATGTGTTTTATTGAACAAAAACATACTAACACAGAATTATACGCTACAGGAATATTATGATAGCAAATTGATCATAAAGATAGGATGCTACTTAAATGAATTAGAATATTATTAGAAATGAATCCCCTAGCCAATCGGTAACATTACTAAAATCTTCTCTTATTTTTTAAAGAATAAAAAAGTACAAGTCAATTACGCTTTAAAACACTGAGAATTAAAGGTAAGTTAAGCCAAAACATTTATTATTTATTTTACTCCGTATTTATCGAATAGATAAACTAGACTTGCCATGGTAGCAGCTCCAAGTTCTAATTCTCTTTTGTTTATGGCATCAAACGTATCATTTTTAGCATGATGATAATCGAAGTATCTTTGGGAATCCGGACGTAAGCCAGCTAAAACAATTCCATCCTTCTTTAATGGTCCAATATCTGCTCCACTTCCACCTTTTGCAAAATAATGTATCAAATAAGGTTCAAAAAGTGGTTTCCAACTTTGAATCTGAGTATAATTATCCATATTACAATCAAATGAAAAACCTCTGGGAGTAAAACCTCCAGCATCACTTTCCAGCGCAAAAACATGATTTTCTCCTTTAGTCTCTGCTACCTTAGCATATTTTTTACCTCCTCGTAATCCATTTTCTTCGTTCATAAATAAAACTACTCTAATAGATCTCTTGGGTTTATATCCTGTTTCTTTGAATAAACGTAATACTTCCATAGATTGCACCACACCAGCACCATCATCATGTGAACCATCTCCTAAATCCCATGAATCCAAATGACCACCTACAACCATATATTCATTTGGAAATTCACTTCCGGTAATTTCTCCAATTACATTAAAAGATTCAACATCCTTCCATGTTCTACAGTTCATATTAAACAAAAACTTGATTTTTGGATTTAGTGTTAACATTGAATGCAATAATTCAGCACCATTTGTACTTATAGCAGCAGCCGGTATTTTCTCTAAGTCCGTTAAATTACCGTAACTCATCGTTCCTGTATGAGGAAAATCATCTAATCTTAGATTTAAAGAACGAACAATTACTCCGACCGCTCCAAATTTAGCAGCTTCAGCAGCTCCAGAATATCTCTGATCAACACATCCTCCATAGGCTTCAAAAGTATTGATTAAATCTGCCTGCATCGGACGATTATAGAAAACGATTTTTCCTTCTATTTTATCAGTCCCTAATTTTCGAAGATCTTCTAACCCTTGTACTTCCACAATTTCTGCTTTCACACCTCCTATTGGAGTTGGTACAGAACCTCCCAGAGCACAAATAGGTACATTAGTAGTCTGACCTGGTTGTGTTTCGATATAAGCAAACTCGGTAACACCTCTTGTCCATTTTGGAACCATTACGGACTGCAGCCATACCTTATCTAAGCCTATTTCTTTTAGTTCAGCTTCTGTCCATTCCACCGCTTTCTGTGCATTTAAAGATCCTGATAATCTTGGGCCAATTTGATTAGACAAATAATCCAGCCAAGAATAACTCTTACCTTTTAATAATGATGAGTTATAAAAATTTTTAATGGTTATGGAATCTTCTTTATTAACTTTCTCTTGTCCGTAGGACATATAGAAAAAAAATGCGCAAAGTATAAGGACTATCTTTTTCACTGAGGTATTTTATATAAATTATTTAACTTTCTAAATGATCAACTATTCGTTTTCTAACTGTTCTTTATATAATGATAAATTGGATTTTGTTTCATCGTCCAATTCTGGTTCTTTAATATCTTCAAACTTCGTAAGGGTATCGTACAATGTTTTTGCTACAATATATCGCGCAGTTGGTTTATCATCTGCAGGAATTATATACCAAGGAGCATGTGGAAGAGATGTTTTATTAATTGCATCTTGATAGCAAGACTGATATTGATCCCAAAGTTTTCTTTCTTTAAGATCTCCAGCAGAAAACTTCCAGTTTTTTTCCTTCTTTTCTAGCCTTCTAAGTAATCTATTTTTTTGTTCGTCCTTTGACAAGTGTAAATAAAATTTATAAATCAAGGTGCCATTTTCGGCAATATGCTTTTCAAAGTTTCTAATTTGCTCAAATCTCTTTTCCCAAAATGCATCATCAATATCATCTACCGAGTTAACATTTGGAAGTTTTTCACTCATAATATATTCTGGATGTACTCGGGTTACCAATACATTCTCGTAGTGCGTCCTATTAAAGACTGAAAACTTACCTCGTTGTGGCAAGGCTATATAATGCCTCCATAAATAATCATGACCTAGTTCCAGTTCTGTAGGGACTTTAAAACTATGAACTACAATACCTCTGGTATTAAAATCTTTAAAAACTTCGCGAATAAGACTGTCTTTACCAGCAGTATCCATCCCTTGTAAACATATTAGGATGGCATATTTATCATGTGCATAAATGGTATCTTGAAAGTCCCCTAACTTTTTCCGAACCTCTTCTAATTCTTTTTCTATTTTCTTTTTATCCGCTCCAAGATCAAATGTAGTAGGAACGTTAGACAATTCTATTGATTGAGAAACTTTAAAATCTTCGTGATTGATCGTATTCATAGTATGATTTGTATTATCTTTTGTAAGATACTAAAGTTTTGGATTGTTGAAAAAAGAAAAGTCGTAAGTACTAGAATAGATAGATAAGAAGTGCCTCCAATTGATAATTTAACGTCAAACTAAACGCAGGTTATCTGGCATCGAAATCATAGCTAAATCCGATAAGAAATGTATCGTATCTTCTGCCGAGACTTTTAATGTTTAATTCTGCAAAAATATGTACCGGAATTGATATTTGGTGCAAAGCTCTAAGCTTTATCTGAGCTCCATGATTAAAATCTCCACTTCTAAATGCTATTAACGCATCATCTTCAATTTCTTCGAAAATACTAGAATCATTACCAATATAGCCGAAACCTGCTGTTATTGTGGTTGGGTACCAATTAAACAGAATCAAATTTACTCCAATTGCCAATTCATTATACCCTTCTACCTCATCACTAGCACCAATAGAAAACAATCTATTATATTCTCCCATATAAGTGGTAAAGCAATTAGGAGCATATTCCAAACGGGCTCCCAATCCGACCTCTTCTACAGAACCGAAACTTTTGATAGCAACCAAACCATAATTAATGGCACTGGGTTCGTATTGCGCATTTGATAAAAAGCTAGCAAATAGTAAAATGATAAAAAGAACTCTCTTCATTAGGGGCAAATATATTAGAGATAAGTCGCAAGATAATGATTCTCCTTACTTTGCAGCAAAAAGTTTAACATCTTCCTCACTTACTTCGTTTCCTCCTAAAATAATAAGTCGTTCAACAACATTTCTTAGCTCTCTTATATTACCCGTCCAATCATATTGTTGTAATTGCTTAATAGCTTTATCCGAAAATGTTTTTACCGGAGAACCTTGTTCACCTGCTATCTTCTTGGTAAAGTAATCTACCAAAAGCGGAATATCTTCTCTTCTATCATTTAGTGCAGGAACTTTCACAAGGATAACAGCCAAACGATGGTAGAGATCTTCTCTAAACTTGTTATCTGCAATTTCTTTTTTCAGGTCCTTATTAGTTGCAGCAACTACTCTTACATCTACTTTAATGTCTTTATCACTACCTACACGCTGAATTTTATTTTCTTGTAAAGCTCTCAATACTTTTGCTTGTGCAGAAAGGCTCATATCACCAATTTCATCTAAAAAGATGGTACCTCCATTTGCTGCTTCAAATTTACCAGCTCTATCTTTATTAGCCGAAGTAAATGCACCTTTTACATGACCAAATAATTCACTCTCGATAAGTTCACCAGGAATTGCCGCACAATTAACTTCGATCATTTGTCCTTTAGAACGATCACTTTTTTGATGTATCCAATGTGCTACGAGTTCTTTACCAGTTCCATTTGGGCCTGTAATCAACACTCTAGCATCGGTAGCAGCGACTTTTTCGATCATATTTTTGATGTCTGTAATAGCAGGAGATTCTCCTATCATTTCATAATTCTTAGACACCTTTTTCTTAAGCATTTTATTTTCTACTACCAGTTCCTTTCTATCCAATGCGTTACGAACTGTGTTAAGTAGTCTATTTAAATCTGGCGGTTTAGAAATATAATCGAAAGCTCCTAAACGCATAGTATTCACCGCTGTGTCCAAATCTCCATGACCAGAAATCATTACCATTGGTACTTCTGGTTTTATTTTTTTTGCAGCTTCCAATACCTCTACTCCATCCATTTTAGGCATTTTGATATCACATAATACCAAATCATAATCATCACTTTTGATCATATCAATACCTGCTAATCCATCTTCTGCCTCAAAAACTTCATATTTATCATTTTCTTCAGATAATATTTTCACAAGTACTCTTCTGATTGCAGCTTCGTCTTCTATAACTAATATTTTCGCCATTATAATTTTAATTTAATTCCTCCTCGCATATAGAACGTATTTCTATCATTGAGAACTAATACATTTTCTTGATTTTTATCTCTAAGGCGGATTTCGTTACTTAATGTATATCCACCATATGCAAACAACAATAAATGTTCCGTAAAATAATACTCATAACCCAAAGCACTATTTATAAGTAACATCGAAGCATTTTCCGCAAGTTTTGCATCTCCATTTTCATCTATAAACGCTCTGTTATTCTGTATGTTACCATAAAAACGATCCAAACCTATAAATGCCTGTAACGTATTCTTATCATTAAAAAAATATTTAATACTTGTCTTAGGCGTACCTAACGAATAGGACCAATTAGGATGAAAACGTTTTGAATAGTTAATGATTGGTAATGGAAAATTAATGCTCGCCGGAGAGGCGTACCTAAGACCAAGCACCAATCTAGAAGAATTTATTGCTTTTTTATCTCCATAGCTCTTCACAAAATAGACAGAACCTACATATCTAAAATCGTCACTATCGACACCCGAAGCTTCTAAATTAGAAGAAATTCGGGTTCCTAATTTTGCTCCAAATCTCCAATCATTCTTCATTTTAAAGGTATATCCTAGCTCAAATCCAAATGTATGAAACTCCTGTAGACCTTGAGTATCTACAATAATATCGTCCTTAAGTTGTAGATTATTCAATCGATACTGAAAGGCCAGTACTAAGTACGTACCTTTTTCATTCATTTGAATAGGGTAATTCCCTGAAACCCTTAGACTATTGTAACTATTATCACTTTTGGACTGAGGTATGTATGCATATTCTACTCTAGCCAGATTTGTATCTTGTGATTGCACTATTTGAATAGCACAACAGATCAAAATAAAGGGCACAAGTAGTCTTTTATAATTCATTTTTTACCTCATAAAACTTTATATTACTCTTTGCTAGGGTTTAAGATCGTTACTTCTCGTTGTGGGAATGGAATACTTATATTGTTTTCTCTAAACAAACGATCAATTTCGAATCTTATTTCACTTTTAGGAACGGCAGCCTGAAAACTATCATTCATTGTAAAAATAAGCTTAAAATTTAAAGAGCTATCTCCGAAGTTAGTAAATAAAACTAGTGGTTCTGGATATTGCAAAATCTTATCATTTTCGACTGCGATTTTTAGCAGTAATTCTTTTACCAAATTGACATCGCTTCCATAAGCGACTCCAATATCTACCGATTCTCTAGTGATTTTACCATTTTGTGTCCAATTATATAATGTAGACGTAAGATACTTGTGATTCGGAATAATCAGCACCTTGTTATCTATGGTTACTGCCCTTGTAGTTCGTAGTTTGATATCTTCTACTCTCCCTACTTTACCTTCTAATTCAATAATATCACCGACGTGAACTGTTTGATCAATCAGAATAAAAATACCCGATATTACATCCTGAATTAATGTTTGCAATGCTAAACCAACTCCTACTAGTAACGCTGCCGAAGCTGCAAAAATAGCCGTAATGTTTAAACCAATACTATCTAGAGTGATCAGAATAACAATGACATAAATAAAATACTTGGAAAACGAAAAAACCGATTCAAATTTTAATTTATCTTCTTTTCTCAGTTTCCTGGTAACAATTTTCCGAATAAGTCTTAATGATACTGTAGTAACAACAAGGATCAAGATTACAAAGAGTAACAGACCTACTGTAAGTATAATTGAATGGTCATCTGGACCAATATGAATGATTTCATAATCCAGAAACTTCTTGATGTTTCCCCAAACATCTTCCTGAATTACTTCTTTAACTTGATCTGTTATTTCCTCTTGTATCATACTAATACTTCAACCATTTAAATAACTCCTTATAGCTTGGTTTTTTACCATACATCAAAATACCTATTCTATATATTTTACCAGCAAACCATACCATAAAAATAATACTTCCAATTAATAACGAGATGGACACTAGTATTTGCCACCAAGGAACTCCAAAAGGAATTCGCATTAACATAACTATCGGAGAAGTTAATGGAATCATAGAAAAAACCGTTGAAACTGTTCCATGAGGATTTTCTATAACCGCAAAAAAGCCGACATAAATACCCAACATAAGCGGCAATATGATTGGCAACATAAATTGCTGAGAATCAGTTTCACTATCTACCGCTGCTCCGATTGCTGCATATATAGAACTATATAGGAAATACCCTCCTACAAAGTATATAAAGAATGACAAGACTAAGGTAGCTAGAGGTAGTTTTAAAATATCTTGAATTAATAACTGAATCTCTTCTTGATTACTTGCTTCTAACGCTACCGAAGGATCAACTCCTGCTGGTTGAGGATCAATTCCGAATAATGAAGTCGCTACTATTAATAATATCCCACCTAATAATACCCAAATCAAAAATTGTAATATTCCGGCAAAAGAAGTTCCTAAAATTTTACCTAGCATTAATTGCATAGGCTTTACAGAAGATATGATTATTTCTATAATCCTATTTGTTTTCTCCTCTATCACAGATCTCATTACCATATTTCCATAAATGATAATGAACATCATTAATAAATACCCTGCCAAACCTCCAAAAGCCATTTTTACATAATTAGACATTTTAGAAGTCTTCTCTCCAGAAAAGTTTTCTATCTGTATATTTATTTTTGCTTTCGATCTCTCTATAACCGCCAAGTTAAGACCTTCATTCTTATAATTTTGTTCCGTTAGTTTATTGGAAATGATTCTTTCTATCTTATTTAAAACAGAAAAATTAGGAGACTCCTCAGCATAGAACTGAATAGACTTGGCCAAATCATCATTAGAAGTCTTGTTTGGAATATATAGAAGACCATACAGTTTTTTAGATATCACCGAATCTTTAGCTACATCAAGATCAAAACTGCTATAATCCAAATAAGTTACCTCTTTTGTATTTTCAAAATCATCTATAAACAACTTGGTTTCATCTACTATTACAACCTCTTTTACTTCATCACTATTTAACGTTGTTAACCATCCAATTAGTCCGACCATTCCCACAACAATCAATGGACTTAAAAAGGTCATTACTACAAAGGTTCTATTTCTAACTCGAGATATAAATTCTCTTTTAATAATCAACTGTAAATTACTACTCATTTTCTGTGATGGTTTTAATGAATATTTCGTTTACGCTTGGTATTACCTCATTAAATCTAACTACTTGGGCTCTTTCTGTTAAAAAACTTAAAAGTTCATTCGGTGCAACTTGTTTATCCAATGAAATTTTAAGTTTTAATTGTTCATCTATAGCTTTGAAATTAGCAAGTTCAGTATTAAACTTGTTCTGTAAAGTTTTTTCTAACTCCAACATATTATCCGATAACAACCCAACTTCAAAAGTATTTGATTTATACGCTTTCTTAATATCTGAAACTTTACCTTCTAATATTTTGTTAGACTTGTGAATCAAAGCAATATGATCACATAATTCTTCGACACTTTCCATTCTATGGGTAGAAAAAATCACCGTTGCTCCTTCATCCCGTAGTTGAAGAATCTCATCTTTAATTACGTTTGCATTTATAGGATCAAATCCACTAAACGGTTCGTCAAAAATTAATAGTTTTGGTCTGTGCAAGACAGTTACTATAAACTGTACTTTCTGCGCCATTCCTTTAGACAATTCCTGTATTTTCTTATTCCACCAATGAGAAATATCAAATTTATCGAACCAATACTTTAATCGTTCTTTTGCTTCCTTTTTACTTAATCCTTTTAATTGAGCAAGATATAGTGCTTGCTCTCCAACTTTCATTGATTTATACAATCCTCGTTCTTCTGGCAGATACCCAATATCTTTAATATGATGAGATTGCAAAGGGTCTCCATCTAAAAACACCTTTCCTGTATCCGGAAGTGTTATTTGATTGATGATTCTAATAAGTGTGGTTTTACCAGCTCCATTAGGTCCTAGCAAACCAAAAATACTTCCTTTAGGTACGGTAACAGAAACGTTATTAAGAGCTATAAAATCTCCAAATCGTTTTGATGCTTCTTGTACCTCTAAAAGATTAGACATATAAATAATTTGATTTGTGTAAAAGAATTAAAAAACTATGCTAATTAAGTCAAAATATTGATGAAATGAAATAAATCTCCTACATAAACCAATTATACACCTACATATTGTTTAATGCAATCTAATCATGGCTTATAAAAGGTAAAATCATGATGCTTCTTTCATCTAAAAACAAAACCCACCCTAAATACAAGTATTAAGGATGGGAAAAAAATTGCTATGAAAAAGAAAAATTATCACTAAATGCGCTAGTGATGTCTCAAATATACAAATTTTTATTAAACAAAAATTAGCATATCGAAATGATTCTTCTCTTATTTTTTTGAATTTCCTTTTTAAGAAAACATATCTTTAACTTTTTCGAAAAATGACTTGTCTTTACTATCAGGACTTGGTTTAAAGTGATCATCCTGTGCCATTTTTTCGAAAAACTCTCTTTGTTCTTTATTAAGGGTCTTAGGAGTCCATACATTTACATGTACTAAGAGATCACCTTTTCCATAGCCATTTATACTTGGAATACCTTTTCCTCTAAGACGTAATATTTTACCACTCTGCACTCCTTCTTCGATTTTAATACGAACTTTTCCTGAAACTGTATCAATTTCTCTAGACGCTCCTAGGGCAGCTTCTGAAAAACTGATGTAAAGATCGTAGTGAAGATTATCACCTTCACGTTGTAATTGTGGATGTTCCAGTTCTTCGATTGCTACTAATAAATCTCCGGCGATACCATTTCCTGGAGCTTCATTTCCTTTACCTGACACCTTAAGCTGCATTCCATCTTCCACTCCAGCAGGAATTTTAATACTCACAGTTTCTTCAGATACTTTAAGACCTTGACCATCTGCATCTGCAGGCCTGTGGTCTATAATCTGTCCAGATCCACCACAAGTAGAACAGGTAGTAGAAGTTTGCATTCTACCTAATATCGTATTGGTAATTCTTGTAACTTGACCGCTACCATTACATGTAGAACAAGTTTTATAGGTAACTCCTGGTGCTTGAATTTTTCGTTTTACCTTGATCTTTTTCTCTACACCATTGGCAATTTCTTCTAAAGTAAGTTTAACTCTAATACGAAGATTACTTCCTTTTACTCGGCGTTGTCTTCCGCCGCCACCACCGAAACCACCGAAGCCGCCAAAACCTCCGCCACCGAAAATATCTCCGAACTGACTGAATATATCATCCATATTCATTCCGCCACCTCCGAAGCCACCTCCGCCTTCAAAAGCTTGGTGTCCGAATTGATCATATCGCGCTTTCTTATCAGGATCACTTAAAACTTCATACGCCTCGGCAGCTTTCTTGAATTTTTCTTCTGCCGTAGCATCTCCAGGGTTTTTATCCGGATGATATTCTATAGCTTTTTTACGGTATGCCTTCTTTATCTCAGCTTCCGTAGCATTCTTACTAATACCTAAAATATCATAAAAATCTTCTTTCATCTCTCTATTATTGTCCGGTTACCACCTTAGGAAAACGAATTACCTTATCTCCTAACTTATATCCTTTTTCTATAACATCTACAATTTTTCCTTTGAGCTCATCACTTGGAGCAGGAATTTGTGTAATTGCCTCATGATCATCCGCATTAAAAGCATCTCCAGCAGCTACTTCTACCTCTGTTAGTCCTTTACCTTTTAAGGTTTCCTTTAATTTATTATGTATTAACTCGACACCTTTTAAAAGATCTTTGTCTTCAGACTTTTCAATTTCCTTCATGGCACGATCAAAATCATCAAGTACTGGCAACATCGATTGCATTATATCCTGACCAGCAGTTTTAAATAACTCCACTCGCTCTTTGGAAGTACGTTTTTTATAATTTTCAAACTCAGCAAAAAGTCTTAAAAATTTATCTTTTTCTTTTTCAAGATCCTCTTTTAATTGAGTTTCTACATCTTTTTCTTCTACTTCTTCCACTTCAGTTTCCTCTATTGTTGTGTCAAGTACCTCTTCTACCTGATCTTTTACCTCTTCTGTATTTTTATTTTTCTTACTCATGTAACTAGTACCTTTTATAAGTTTATTTTCTGAAGATGCAAAAGTACTGCCATTTTTGAATTAATGTCATAATGTCACAGGAATATTTTAGTATATATTTAAGAGTATTCATTTTCGAAAAAAATAATTTTGATGTTTAAAACTATAAACTAACATTATTATGAAAACTAAATTAGTGAATCTACTTGCAATTGCTGCAATTATTGTTTCTGCAATGTCTTGTAAAGGAGAGAAAAAAAATGAAACTGAAGCTACTGCTGCTGAAGAAGTAAAAGAAGCTCCAGCAGAAGCTATCACTTTTGTCGTAGATAACGCCGCTAGTACTATTGATTGGGTGGGAAAAAAACCTACCGAAAATCAT
This sequence comes from uncultured Aquimarina sp., assembly GCF_947492115.1. Taxonomy (NCBI): domain Bacteria; kingdom Pseudomonadati; phylum Bacteroidota; class Flavobacteriia; order Flavobacteriales; family Flavobacteriaceae; genus Aquimarina; species uncultured Aquimarina sp. The sequence continues at coordinate 83,331 of NZ_CANLMM010000004.1, read as the reverse complement.
ACCGGTACCATTAGTATCGCAAAAGGAAAAGTAAAAACACAGGATGGAAAAATTCAAAGTGGTTCTTTTGTAATCGATATGACTTCTATCAATGTAACTGATTTAGAAGGAAAGCAAAAAGCTGGATTAGAAGGTCACCTTAAAGGTGAAGGTGAAGGAAAAGAAGATCACTTTTTTAATGTAGCTAAATTCCCTAATGCTTCTTTTGAAGTTACTGGTATCACTGAAAAAGATGGTAAATCTATGATCGAAGGAAATTTAACTATTAAAGGTATTAAGAAAAATATTTCTTTTCCAGCAACCACTACTGTAGAAGGAGACACAATGACCTTAAACAGTGAAGTATTTACTATTAATCGTACTGATTGGGGTGTAAATTACGGTTCTAAATCTGTTTTCGAAAACCTAGGAGACAAGTTTATCTTAGATGATATAGAATTAAAAGTAAGCTTAAAAGCAAACAAAGCTTAATATTGGACATTCCAACATGATAATAAAATAAAGGCTAACATTTAGTTTATGTTAGCCTTTATTTTTTATCTGCTATTTCCCTTAAATAAAAAAAGTCAGAAGCTGTGTAAAAAGACTTCTTGAAATTAATATTTAGATTAAATCTTCTACGGCGTGCGTAATATTATCATACGTAAAACTAAAACCAGTCTTCATTATTTTATCACAGCATACTCGCTGGCTTCCAAATAGCAATACATGCATTTCTCCTAGAACAAGTTTCATTACAAAACGTGGAATACCTGGTAATACTATTTTCTTGTCCAATCTATTGGCAATAGTGTGTGTTAACTTATGATTGGAAACTGGATTCGGAGCCACAGCATTGTACAATCCATATATTTCTTCTTCTACAGCATATAGAAACAATCGGGCTAAGTCTTCCACGTGTATCCAGCTTTGCCATTGTTTTCCGTTTCCGAAAACAGCTCCTATTCCTTGTTTAATTGGTTTTACTATCTTCGGAAAAGCACCTCCTTTAGATGATAGCACAAGTCCGATTCTTAGCAACGTTACTTCGACATCCAAGGTTTCAAAATCCAAAACTGCAGATTCCCATTTTTGTACTACCTCTCCTAAAAAACCTGTATCCACTTCTTCAGAATCCTCCATATAATAATTCTGAAAAGAATCCGGATAGATGCCAATAGCACTTGCCGATACAATTTGACGAACAGAATGCTTTATCTTTTGTAAAGAATCAATAAGTAAAGAAGTAGTGACGGTACGGCTATCTAGTATTTCTTGCTTATAGCTTTTTGTCCAGCGCTTAGCCACTGTAGCACCAACTAAATGTATAATTACCTCGACATCTTTAAAACAATCAAGATCTATTTCTCCTGCACTCGGATTCCAATAATATCCTTTATAATTATGCTGAGATGTAAGTTTACTTTTACTTGTTGTTAGGTAATGTACATCCATATTTGATTGATGACATAACTTTACAATTTCCTGACCAACCAGTCCAGTAGCACCCGTAATTAAAACTTTCACACGTTTAAATTTTAGTAATTATTTTATAAACTATTCATTATAAAATGAAGAACATCTCTTATCAATCTGTTCTCTTTTTAAGAATTTTAAATATTCTCTAGGGCGAAGTAATTTTTAAGTTTCTTAATGTTTATTATATTAATTTTAGTCACTTTGAAATCAATAAGATCAAAGATGTCGTTTACGACACAAGACAGATATCTTCAAAAAAGACTCATTACTACTATTATGAATTGCAAAATAGTATGTGATTTTAACAAAACCTATCCCTTTATTATAGGTTTAACAAAGTAGTTAAAACCTTCTTATTTCTATGAAAAACTTGGTATTTATAAAATTTTTGAAGCTCTTAGCATTTCTCTTTTACCTGGAGGACCTGGAAGTCGTTCTACAGTAAAACCAACTTCTTGCATTGCTCTTCTTACACTTCCTTTTGCAGCATAAGTCACTAGTATTCCATTAGGCAATAAGGCTTTATACATTTTCTTGAAAATGGTTACATCCCACAAATCAGGCTGTACTCTTGCCCCAAATGCATCAAAATAAATCAAGTCAAAAGCATCTTTATCTTCAATATCTTCGAATAGCTGTTGACGTTTTATTAGAAAAAAAGAATCAGAAATTGAGTTCATCTTTTCCCAAGATGATTGATGCAAACTATCAAAAATAGCCTGGTAATCTTCAGCGTTAAGTTCATTCACATAATTAAGGAGTTGTATTTCTTCTTCCAATACTGGATACGCCTCCACTCCTGTATACTGAATTTGTTGTCCTTTCTTTAATGCCTCTAAATATGTAATAAACGCATTAAGTCCAGTTCCAAAACCTATTTCCAGAATTTTCAATTCAGAAAACTGCCTAGAAGCCAGAAGATGATCAAATCCACTCTTTATAAACACATGTTTTGCTTCACTAATAGCACCATGTTTAGAATGATAGTGTTCATCCAATTCTGGAAAGTGGATGGTCGTTGAGCCATCTGAAGTTTTAATAATCTCTCTCTTGAGTTTTTTCTCCATTATTGTTTTACCAAAACGCCATCTGCCATAAAAGAATAGGTCTTTTTAGGACTAGTTATTGCAGCAATTTCGGCTTCGGATTTTCCGGCATCGGATGCTAAATGTTTTAATTCTTCTACCGAAGTTTCCGAAACATATGCTCTTCCTTGTACAATGATGGTATCATTTTCTATATCTTTCGGTACAAAAAAACCATAGTCTTTAAACTTCACCATAGTTTCCTGATCATTGGTTAAGGCTACTTTCATCCAGCATCCTTTTGCTTTACACACATCATTTACGGTACTCGAAAAAGCAATATCAATAGTATCACCTTCTTTAAGGTTCTCATATTTTTTGGTTATTGCGTTTTTATATAAAACAGTATTAGAAGAAACTTCTCCTCCAAAAGTATTGTACTCGCTTATTTTTATATCCTGCATTGCAAAAGATTCTTTTTCGTTTTGAACCGAATTACAAGCTACTAAACATGATAATCCTGCAAAAAATAGTGCGATTTTTTTCATAATGTGTTATTATTAATAATGTTTAGCAAAATTAAACATTTTTAAAATTCTTAATTTATAAGAAAAGGGTATTTTTGTTTAAAATTTGAACTACTGTAAGAATCATCATAAGTTTCGGACTTATCATAATGTATACTAATAGTAGTTTTTTATCAAACTTTCACAACCTTATAAATAATTATCGGATGAGAAATGCAGTTCCGCAGGAGATTGAAATCACCAAAGTACAAGAATCAAAAATTGGACAAGTAGATTTTAAAAACTTAGCTTTTGGTAAAGTTTTTACAGATCACATGTTTATTTGCGATTATGTCAACGGCGAGTGGCAAACACCAAAAATAGTCCCATACGGACCCCTAACACTAGATCCTTCTGCGCGTGTATTTCATTACGGACAAGCTGTTTTCGAAGGAATGAAAGCTTATAAGGACGATAATGGAGATACTTTTTTGTTTAGACCAGATGAAAATTTTAAAAGAATTAACAAGTCTGCAGAACGATTAGCAATGCCAGAATTTCCTGAGGAATACTTTTTTGATGGATTACATACTTTATTACGTTTAGATAACGAGTGGATACAACCAGGTTTTGGGAACTCGTTATATATTCGCCCGTTTGTGATTGCTACACAACCTAGTGTTTCTGCTTCGGAAGCTGATGAATATCGATTTATGATCATTTGTTCTCCAGCTCAATCTTATTACAGTGGAGATGTAAGTGTTTTAGTAGCTGAGAAATTTAGCCGTTCTGCAAATGGAGGATTCGGATATGCCAAAGCAGCTGGAAATTATGCTGGACAGTTCTACCCAACTAAATTAGCTAAAGAACAAGGATATCAGCAAATTATCTGGACAGATTCTAATACACATGAATATGTAGAAGAAGCAGGTACTATGAATGTATTCTTTAGAATAAACGACACCTTATTAACAGCTCCAACGAGTGATAGAATTCTTGATGGGATTACTCGTAAAAGTTTGATTGCATTAGCAGAAAAACAAGGATATAATGTAGATGTAAGACCTATAAAAGTTAGTGAAATCGTAGAAGCTTTTAAAAATGGAAGCTTAAAAGAAATATTTGGTGCTGGTACTGCTGCTGTTGTAAGCCCCGTAAAAGCTTTTGGTTATAAAGGAGAACATTACGAACTAGAAAAACAAGAAAACTCATATGCTTCTTATTTCAAGAAAGCATTAATGGATATTCAGTATAACCAAGCTGAAGATCCATTTGGATGGAGAGCAAAGGTGTAATCAGTAAATTACAATTAAAGAATTACGAATTTAGATATTAAGAAAATGCCTTAGATGAATTTCTAAGGCATTTTTTGATTTAGTTTTTATCTATCTAAAATCTCTTTAATATTTGGTTTAAAATAATTAGGCCCTTTGAGTACTTTACCATCTTCTCGATAGATAGGTTTCCCATCTTCTCCTAATTTACTCATGTTACTACGTTGAATCTCCTCAAAGACCTCTTCTATTTTGTGCTGCATACCGTGTTCTATAATCGTACCACATAAAATATACAACATATCGCCCAACGCATCTGCCACTTCTACCAAATCGTTATTTTGAGCCGCCTCAAAATATTCTTCATTCTCTTCCTTCATTAAATTAAAACGAAGCGTATTTTTCGCTTCTCCTAAATCTGCAATAGGTTCGTTTTTATATCCAATTTCAAATGCTGTATGAAATTCTTGTACAGCGGCAATTTTATCTTTCATGTATTTATACTGTTGTTTTAGAAGTTATTTAGAACCTACCATTAATCATCTGCTTTGTGTCAAAATTTTGTTAGGGTGTATTTCAAATGATTCTTCTATAAGTTATCTTTGCGGTAAAAATAACAATTTATGTTTAGTACTGGTCAGTTGATTTTTGCAGGATGTTTTGTAGTTGCTTTTATTGTTTTGATGATTATTAGCTATCGAAAAGACTTACAACTACATCGCAAATATTACAAAGGCAGTATTTTTATTCTCATCGGTTTTATTATCTTTATTTTGCTGCTTTTTGCGTTAAAAACGTATTTAAGACCAGAATAACAAACTATACCCCTAGTTTTCAATTAAATAGTAATTTTTATCATCTAGGATCATTTGATCACTAGTAAATCCTTTTTGGTATTTTTCTAAAAAATTTTAGAAAAATACCGGGTATTGGGTATGGGAATAACTGTGGGGTTTAAAGAGATTTGGAATGACTAAATAACTAAAAATGAGACAAGCATATTGTAATCTACTATTCTTACTCTTCATTATTCATAGTAGTTTTAGCATAGAGTTATCTAAATGGACAGTATTGATATACTTAAATCCAGATTATAGTGATTTAGCTTCATATGCACTTGATGATTTCGAAGAAATGGCTAAAATAGGAAGTAATAGCAATCTCAATATCATTATGCAAATGGGGAGGAGTGATTATTATGATGACAATTATTATGAACATCCAAACGACACAAGATATGATGCTTTGAGGTTTAAGATTGAAAAGAACATGAAACCTTTCCCTGAAAATGCAGTAGAAAAGTTAACGGAGTCAAGTATGGCATCAAAAACAGCATTTTACGAATTTATTAAATGGGGTAAAGAAAAATATCCGGCAGAAAAGTATTTTTTAATTTTTTGGGATCATGGTAATGTATGGAAACTTCCTTTAAAAAAATCGTTAAAGGATAGCATCTTATTGAATAAATTTTACAATCAATATGAACATCAATTAACAAAGAAAAATCTTAAAGTTGAAGAACTTTATAATTCAAAAATTGAGTCGACAATAAAAAAAAGAAAATATTATTCAAAATTATTAAAAAGGCAATTAAAGAGAATAGGTAAAAAATCTCGAAGCCTTAACACTAAACTTCCCAAGAACCTTCAAATTGACAATCCTTTTTTAATCGAAATTGACAAGTATTATGACGAGTACTCAAAACACTTTGGATTTAATAATAACATTTCATCTACATCCCGCGAAATAAGACACTTTCGAAAAATTTTAAAAAAAACAACTATTAGTCTTGACTCACTTAATCTACAAAAGAGAAAGCTTACATTAATAGACTCTTTACTAGAAACAAACAAGACTAGAATAAAAAAATTTTCTGAATTTAGTAAAGATATTATTCGAACTAATATTTTGAACCCAATAATACTGGATAAAAAAACTGAAAGTGTTTTATCTTTAGAAGACTTAAAAGATCTACAAAATCACAAAATTGATATTATCGGTTTTGATGCTTGTGCTTTAGGCAGTTTGGAAGTAGCTTTTTCCGTAAAGACATTATCAAAATATATGATTGCCAGTCAAGAAACCATTGATGGAAGTGGATGGAATTATCATAAAATATTTAAAAATTTTATTAATAATCCGGACATTGATCCTGAAATACTTTCTGTTAAGCTGATTAAAAACTTTGAATCAACTGAAAACAAAACAATATCCTCTTTAGATCTTGGAAAAACCGATAAATTAATTGCTTCTTTAAATGAAATCTCTAATTTATTAATTCAAGAGATCAAAAAAGATAATGAGCCTCTTAGTCTAATAATAAAAAAGGTTAGGACAAAATGTAAAGCATACAGTCCTGGAGAATGTGAAGGCTTTATTGATATATTTACATTTCTTGATTATCTCGCAAAAGACACCTATTTAATAAACAATTATCCCATTTTGATCGAAAAAATTCATGAAACTAAAAAGGTCATTCAAGATGAACTAGTTCTAGAAACATATAGCCTTGATGAATATTCTAATTCTAATATTCCTACATATGGATCTAATGGAATTTCATTTTATTTCCCAAGAAAAAAAGTAATTAACAAAAGGTATATCGTTAATAATCAAAGACATTTATCAATTGTAAAGCAAAGTAAATGGGATGATTTTCTATTATTATACAAAAGTAAAAATCATATCCCTGCTAGCTGTGAATTAGATTAAACTTAATAATAAAACAAGACAAGAACATGAAACACCTATCTCAAACAACATTTTTACTCCTAATAATAATAAGCTGTTTCTCCTGCAAAAAAATGACTAAATTACCTACTTCTAAAGTAATACAATATGAGAGTCTAGAAAATGACACTATCCAACCTCATCAAGCTTTAACATTTAGCTCTTCATTTATTATTAATGAAGTGGATGATAGGTGGCAATCGATTGCTTCCAGTCAAAATTACGGAACCAATTATGGAATTTTTGCAAAAATCAACGCACAGCAATCCGACCTCGGAGAAAAATATTTTAGCATTAAAAACATTGAATTTAAAACTATAAATTACAAACCCACCATATCTGTTGGAATTGATACCGTTGTAGTAAAAAAAAGAGGATCAAAAACCTTAAAAATCCAAGTCTATATGAAAGGATTAGTTAACCCTAAAAAAACTTTTGATTGGATCTCAACTGACTCTACAAAAATAGATTTACCAAAGGAAAACTCTATAATAAGAGGTGAAAGAATTCTTCAACCCTTATTTATTGTGAATAAAACAGATGTTGACATCACAAAGAAGAACAAACAATATTTTAAAAGAGTTCTTAATAAAAGAACCGAAGATACTTTATACAGCGAATCAAGCAATAAAGATGGGACAATTTTTGACTCAGAATTTTTCTACAAAGATGGCCATCATCTAGTAGCTAAATACGATTATGATATGGATTCAGATAGAAGAGGAGTTATTATAAAAGACCCAGGACCAAGATGTAGAGAATATAATCATAAAATCATATTTTCTGAGTAATGAAAAATATTAACTATTTAATTTTTATTTTTTGCTTAATCCCAAATTTTTATGCTTATTCAAATAAAAAATTAGATAGCTTTTTTGAGCAATTAAAAAATCATAATTACAATGTAGCAAGAAACATAGCTCAAGAGTTAAGTGATGAGCCGTACGGCCCATCGCTTAATTTACTTTTATCTACTATATCTAAAAAAGAAATTCATAAAAAGAATGTGATCATAACCAAAAATGAAGCTTTAGAAACAAGATTTATTAAACATTTATTGATTGGTTATAACAACACTCTTCAAGAAAAACAATCCAGTTTAAAAGCCTATATAAATTTCTCTAAAGCCCTAAAGATCAGTAAGGCTTTTAATAGCACAGAACTAAAGAAAGTAGCATTGATAGCCATTTTAGAGTTGTTTAAGAGAGAAATCTTTATAGGTGGAAAGCAATATCTTCCGTATTTAGAAGAGTTTATTGAGCTTAAAACCGATTTAACTGATGAAGTATTAATTATTCTATACAGACTTACTTTTTTTTCAAAGGGTGATGCCAAATTATCGATTCATGACTTATATAACCAATCGTTTTACCAATTAGACTCTATATTCAAAGTCTTACCTAAAAATCATAACTTCCGACCTATTTATTATTTTGAAAAGGGAATATTTAATAAAATTAATAAGGATTATTCAAAATCAATTTATTTTTTTAATAAGACGATAAGCTTATCAAAACAAAAAGATTTTTTAAAAAACTTAGAATGTTCAGCAAATTGGCAAATAGCAGACGTCAATATGAAAATGAATAAAATTGATACGGCGAAAGAAATCATTAGAAACCCTAATGGTTGTAGACAAAGGTTAAAGGATTCCTTTTATGATTATCGATTATTCTCTAGAATATTAGCGAAAGAAAAAAAGTTTGATTCGGCATACCAATTCTTAAATGAATCTCTAAAGATTGAATATGAATTAGGTTATAAAAATAATACTCTTGAATCTTCAATTCTAACCGTTCAAAATCAAACCGATAAATTAAAAATTGATAAGATTGAATTAAATAATAAGAGACAAAACAACCAGAACATAGCAATTGGATTAGGCGGTTCTCTTTTTTTGGGAAGTATTATTGCAATTCTTGTATATCGTAACACCAAACGCAAACAACGAATCGCTGAACAACAGCGAGAAATCGAAATTCAAAAAACCGAAAAACTACTTAAAGAACAAGAACTAACGACTATCGATGCCATGATTTCTGGACAAGAAAAAGAACGGCAGCGCTTAGCGAATGATTTACACGATAATTTAGGAAGTACACTTGCCACAGTAAAACTTCATTTCGATCATTTAAAAAACAATAGAAACAATCCTAATATAGAAAATGTAGAAGAACTTTACAGTAAAACCAATAATTTGCTAGACGAAGCATATCAAAAAGTACGAACTATTGCTCATGAAAAAAATAGTGGAGTTATGGCAAATCAGGGATTGCTTCCGGCAATTAAAAAGTTAGCCGCAAAAGCTTCCAATGGAGATCAGCTGCAAATAGAAGTACAAGATTATGGATTAGAGGAACGCTTAGATAATGCCTTGGAAATTTCAATTTTTAGAATGATTCAGGAATTGATTACCAATACCATTAAGCATGCCAATGCCACAGAAATTAATATTTCTCTTACCAACCATGATTCTTTATTAAATATTATCGTGGAGGATAACGGAAAAGGATTCAATGCCAAAGTGTTACCAGAAAAAGATGGAATGGGATTAAAAAGTATCGAGAAACGTATTGAACATCTGGAAGGAACTTTCGAAATTGACTCCACTATAGGAAAAGGAACAAACATCATCATAAACATACCCATATGATCACAGTAGCTATTGCAGAAGATCACCAATCATTAATAGATGGTATTGATTTATTATTAAAATATGAAGAAGGAATCAGTATTGTTGGTATGGCTAATGATGGCGAAGAATTATTATCCATTGTAAGAAGAAAACAACCTAAAGTCGTACTAATGGATATTCGGATGCCGAAAGTGGATGGTATTGCCGCAACTAAAATCATCAAAAAAGAATTACCGCACACCAAAATTATAGCCTTCTCCATGTTTGATCAAGAAGATGCCGTAAGACAAATGGTAACAGCAGGCGCTTCTGGATATTTATTAAAAAATTCCCCTTTAGAAGAAGTACTTACTGCCATATATGAAGTGACTAAAGGAAACACCTATTATGATGCATCTATAGACCCTTCTTTTTTCTCAGAAGACACTACTCAACAGGTAAAAAAACAAGTACTATCTAAAAGCGAACGAGAAATCCTTACACTAATCGGACAGGGAAAAACCTCATCCGAAATCGCTGCTATTCGTTTTAATTCTGTATCCACTGTAGAAACGCACCGAAAAAATATCATCCGTAAACTTGGACTCAAAGGAAAAGGAGAATTATTACGCTATGCTATCGAGAAAAAATATGATTTCTAAGGTCTAAGACCTATTGAAAACTGAACAAAATACCCTTTTATGGGTATTTTTTCCCGTGATATTTCGGAATAATTTTAGGAATCATTAACTCCTAATTATTTCAAATCATGAGAACAAAATACATTGTAACCATCGCAATATTATGCTATAATTTCATTACGATAGCACAGAGCGCCGAAGAAGAAATATCACAACTAGCAGATCAAAACAAAAGTTCATCTGAATTCATAGAACTATTAAAAAACAATTACAATATTGAGAAAAATGAGTACTTCGGAATTTTCAAATTAGTGGATACAACAGGAATCGAATTATATCAATCTGATGTCTCAGTAACATCTGAAATAAATTCAGAAACTATAGATATTAAAAAAGTCATTATCGAAATTAAAGATGGTGAAATGTTCAATATCAAAGTTTTCCCTACAAACGATCAAACTTTGTTTTTTTATAACAAATCCCCAACTAATATCTATAGCTTTAATTCTTATAAAAACAAAACTAAACTTTGGAGTAATAAAAAGGAAGGCGTATACATAAAACTCATAGACTTTATCACTTATGATTATCAAAACGGCAAACGATACATCATAGAAAATGAATTAATCAATCTTTCTTCTCACAAAGACTCCACACAACATAAAATTTTTATAAATAATAATTTAAAATCCATCATAGATTTTAGGGTTTATACAGATTTTTTAGGGTTAATAGATGAATCGTCTAATGGTATTGTAAGCTTCGAAGGCAATAGCACATTTTTTCTCAACCCATTTAATCTTGGACGCTTTCACTATTTATTTAAAAAATTTAAAGCAGGAGTTAGCTATTCTAGATTCGACAATGATGATAGAGAAGTTAATCTTCCTGTCATAAATTCCTTAGATCTTATACAAAAATCATTTTTAACTGCAGAAACTGAAATAGATATTTATGAGGTCCGGTTAGGTAAAAAATTTCCTTATAAAATTCTAGCGAAAGCGAAAGGAAGTCTTAGACTCACTGAAACTTCTGAAGAAAACTCAGAAGACTTAGAAAACACTACCACTTTAGGGTTGGGATACGGCACAGAATTGCAAGTTGAACGGTTTTCTAATTTTGGAATAAACGCTTCTATATATTTCAACAGATATCAGAATAACAATATAGTGGAAAACAATATTGTCAATTTCGATACTTTTAGTATTCATTCTGAAGTATACTTTTTTGTACCACAAAGTGATAACGCATTTTTTTTAAGAATGAAATATGAAGAAGGTCGAAGGGACCTGAATGCTAGTGCTAACTTTTTTAATATTCAGTTTGGTTATAAAGCCGAAATAAATTTCGCAAAGAATGATTAACGATAAAAAACGAAGTAGCGACAACATCAAAATACCCTATTACGGGTATTTTTTTGTGTTTGTTCGAAAGGTAGTTTTGGTATAAACAAAAAACACCTTTTCAAATGAAAAATTTTTATGCACTTACACTTATTGGAATACTATTTTGCTACAGCTGTAGCGAAGACAACGGAGATTCCGGAAATTCTGGTATTTCTGATCCTGCTCAAATTGCTAACCTAATGAATGACAATTTGATATTACCTGCCGGATCATTTACCGTTGATCCTAGCACTGTTGGAATTGATGAATCTATTACCATAGGAACTGGATCCTCTAGTATCGTTCCCATTGCTTCTGGGCAATCTATGACAAATGCAATTTCTTTTAACGCTCCCAATGGCAATGTCAATGCTGTAGGTATGCGTTTTGGAACCACGGGTCCTATTTATTTTGTTCCAATCAATACTAATGGAGCTACAGCAGGTACAGGAAACTTTGATTTTTTAATTAATCAAGGAATTTGTGCCGATCTTTCGCAAGTATGTCATGATATCAAATGTTATGAATTTGCCCAAACATCCGCCGGAAATATTTCTCGAGCAAATATTAGGGATGTAGCTATGCTCTGCGGAAATTGCGATGAACCATCTTGTCAAGGTTTGGTAGATGCATCGGATTGCGGCGGACTTGCTGGTCAGGATGGAAGTCCTAGATTTAATCTTACCTGGTCAGGGAGTTCCGATCTAGATCTTTATGTAAGAGACCCTAACGGCGAAACATTATCTTTTAACAATCCACAATCAAATTCGGGTGGAGCTTTAGATGTAGACTGCACCGGAAACTGTGCCGGTGGAAATTCAGAAAACATTACATGGGCTAATGGCGGTCCTTCTGGAACTTATCAGTTCTACGTAAATATTTTTAGCGGAAGTACTACTTCTTATACAATTACAGTTAGAGACAATGGTAGTACTGTAAATACATTTAATGGAACCATCAGCAGTGGAAACTCCAATACGCTAAGCTATACTAAAAACTGATTTGTTGGGGTATTTATAACCAACATCTCCAGAAAATACCTCTAACTGGGTATTTTTTGATGAGTTCTTGGTTTTTAATTTCAACCCAAACTTTAAAATATGTTATTATGACTAAATTGAAACTTTCTGATTTCGAAATCGAAAATGCTTCTAAAAGCTACAATTTTAGAAGGACATTTTACTCAGCTCTCGTAGTATCATCACTCGCCGTAGCAACATCTTGTACCTCGGACAGTGCTGTATGTACAGATAGTAATAGTGGTGATGCAGTTGCTGCAGGAGTTAATTGTGTTGATTCTGATTAATTTAATCATTCAACTCTTAGAGTTATGCCACTATAAAATACCCTTAATTGGGTATTTTTTCATTTCATATTCCAATGTAATTTTATCATAAGACTAAACACAATGTTATGATAAAATCTACAATCTCTAGAGTTATATTGATAAATAGAAAGCGTAGGAAATTGCTGATCAAAATAATTCAGATATTATTACTCATTTGTATGATTCCACTTCACTCCTGCTCTTTTCATTTTACAATGAATATTTAAACACTAGTTAATTACTTATCCATAAAAGCCAATACAATGAATTTACAAGAAATATTATATCCTATCACACCCGATGTTTTCTTTAAAGATTATTACGAAAAAAAACATCTAATTATTAAGAATAGAAGCAAACGCTTTTTTGATGATTTGTTATCAGTAAATGATCTTGACACTATATTATTTTCATTAACTAATCATCATCCTGATTTCCGATTAGCTGATCATTCTAAAACTGAAAAACCAGATCCTAAAGAATACACAATTAAGGGATCCGATATTATAGATCCCCTAAAATTTTCTAACGCTTTTGAAAATGGAAGTACCTTAGTAATGTCTGGATTACAAAATAAAATTTATAGTTTGCGAAAACTGACCAATGAGTTAGAAACTTTTTTTAAACATCGTATTCAAACCAATGTTTACCTAACACCAAAAAAGTCACAAGGTTTTTCTACTCATTATGATACGCATGATGTATTTATTTTTCAATTTGAAGGCTCTAAACATTGGCGTATTTATGATGAGCCAGTTCCGTTGGCAGATAAAACAACTCCTTTTGATAAGGAAACGTTTGTTCCTGGTAAAGTAATCGATGAATTTACTCTTGAAAAGGGTGATGTATTATACATCCCAAGAGGTATTGTTCACGATGCTTATTGTACCGATGAAAATTCTGGGCATATTACTACCGGAATTGATGGCAAAACATGGGCAGAACATCTGGCAGAGGTTCTTATAGAAAAATCTAAAAACAACCTACCGTTAAGAAAATTCACGAAATTTCATTTGACAGATGAGAAAGAAAAAAGTAAAGAGCTTGAAGAAATAAAACAGGTTGTTACAGCTCTAATAGAAAATCTACAACATGACGAAGAGATTTTAGATGATTTCTACAGTAGACAAAAAGCCATTGCGCAAGGACAATTGAATCAAATGATAAACATTGATCAGATTAATGAAAATTCAACCATTAAAATCCGTGAAAAAAATAAATTTAGAATAACATCTCTAGATACTAAAATTAATGTGAAATTCTATGATCTCAAATTATCCATGCCTATACAATGTGAACCATTTCTGGATAGATTGATTGCCGAAGATCATCCTTTACCTATTCATAAAATTGACTGTAACCTTGATAATGAAAGTAAAGTTTTAGTAACAAAACAATTATCTAAAATTGGAGTACTTGATATTGCTTCTTAAAATGTAGCATTAAAAAACGCCTTCTGATTCTGATCAGAAGGCGTTTTATTTTATACCAAATGTTTTTTACTAATTTACTTCTGGTAAGAATCCAAATGACTTACTATATTCTAACATTTGTGTTACAAAATCCTTAGGCTGTGTAACATTTATTTTAGTAATTTCTCCATTTTCATCCATTTGAGGTACTAAAACAGGATTTACAAAACCACTGTAAGGAGCGGATGTAAATTGCTCATTTCTTTTTAGAACTTCTGCATGAATTGCTTGATCAACTTTTACTCCGTAACCTTCTACTAACTCCTCGGCAGCTTTGAAATCACCCTCAGACTTAATACGTTGTGTTTCACGAAGCAAACGTCCAAAAATTTCACGCAGCTTAGCATAATCATTAATATTATAATATGTTTTCCCGTCTTTACTTACTTTTTCTATAACATTGTCCTTAGTTCCTTGCTCATAAGCCCAAGCACTTACCCATTGACGGTTACGCATATGTGCTTCTTCTACATCATCACCCAAATTAAGACGTATTAATTGCGTCATAAGTCCATTACGGATATAGCCATCATATGCTGCTTTTCCAACTTTTTCCCAGTCTTCGACTAATCCCAGCTCTTGTAGTTTAGGATCCATTAGATAATATAGTCCTACTAAATCTGCTCTTCCTTCTTCCATAGTTGAAGCATAGTTTTTCAGAGTTTCCTTAGTTTCTCCAACACCAGGGTTTAATTGACCAGATGCATGCCCTACCACCTCATGTAAAGCAGTATGTAATTTATCTGCTAATTGTCCGTATTTTTCTTCTAACTCATATTCTTCATCATCATGCACAAACTCTTTAAGACGTCCTGATCCTCCAGCATTGTTATAGGCATTAATTATATTTCCTAAGGAAACAGATTTAGATCCAACTGCAGCTCTAATCCAATTGGCATTCGGAAGATTCACTCCAATTGGAGTACTTGGTGACGCATCTCCAGCTTCTCCTGCTACTGTAACCACCTTATAAGTTACACCAACAACACTGTCTTTTTTATGTTCTTCCATCAATGGAGAATTATCCTCAAACCATTGTGCATTCTCAGATAAAACTGCCATTTTTTTTGACATATCGAAATCCTTTATCTGAACAATAGTTTCATAAGACCCTCTATATCCAAGAGGATCATTATACACTTCTATAAAACTATTGATGTAGTCGATATTTCCTTCAGTAGCTGCTGTCCAAGCTACATTATAATCATCCCAGATTTGTAAATCTCCAGTCTTGTAATACTCGATTAGTAATCCAAGCGCATCACCTTGTGCCTGATTTTCTGCTACTTCTTTTGCTTTTTCTAACCACTTGATAATTTCATCAATTGCTGCACCATACAAACCACCAGATTTATAAACCCTTTCTTTTAATTCTCCATTTTCTTTTACCAATTGAGAATTTAAACCATAAGACAGAGGCTTTTTAGGATCAGGCGATTTCATTTTTCCATAAAAAGAAGTAACATCCTCATTAGTAACACCTGGACCATAAAAATTAACAGCAGATAATGCTACGTTATCTATACCTTTTGCCTGATTCACTTTTTTAGCATCACTATCATCAAAAATAACTGTAAGCGCATCCTCACTCAACTCTGTTTTTGTTGCTTCCAGAAGAGTAGTTAAATATTCCTTACTAAACTCAGGTTTTATTTTATCATTACTATAGTGATGGTGGATACCATTAGAAAACCAAACTCTTTTTAAATATGTTTCGAAAGAGATCCAATCTTTGCTAGTTTTATCTCCATTATAAGAAGTATATACATTTTCAAGTGCCTTACGAATCTTTAAATTATGACGATAGTTTTGATCCCACATAATATCTCTACCACTCAATCCTGCTTGTGTAAGATAGTATACTAATTTCTGTTCCTTTAATGTAAGATTCTCCCATCCAGGGATCTGATATCTTAAAATCTTAAGGTCGGCAAATTGCTCAACAACATAATCGAACTTCTCCTCTTCAGCTTCTTGCTCGGAAGTTTGTTCGGCTTCTTGTTGATTGATCTGATCCTGAATGCTTGGATCATTTTTACATCCAATTAGCAATAAGCTAATTAGCATAAAATACATTATACGTTTAATTATCATTTGTTTATGTTTATTGTTTCCAGCAAATGTAACGAAATAAAAAAAATCACATTTTTAAGTCACCTACAAAGAACATTTCTATACTTCATTTAGACAATAAAAAAGCATAACACCCTGAAAACCTACACACTAAAAACCATTTTAAAAATTGATTATCTTAGCTACTCAAATTTTCTAAACTAACTAACATGAAAATCATAAAATATTTATTTTTTCTTCTTCTTATTGTTGTTGTTGGTGGTGGGGCTTACGTAGCAATGATAGATGGCAAATTTCAATTAGAAGAAAGTAAAGTAATTAATTCTCCTAATGAATTACTTTTTGACACGGTTAATGACTTCAAAACATGGGAACAGTGGAATCCTTGGATGACTGATTCTGATGATCTAATTATTGAATATTCCAATCAAACTAGTGGTGTAGGAGCTTCTTATAGTTGGAAAAGCGAATCGCAAGAAGATGGAGGGATGAAAACTGTAAAATCAGCTCCTTTTTCTAGTATAGATCAAAAGTTAACAATGGTACTACCTGTGGTTGATCAAATTACCAATGATGTTTATTGGAAATTTGAAAAATTGGAAAACAAAAAAACCAAAGTGACTTGGGGAATAAAAGGAGAACAAGGTTTTATGGAAAAGCTATTTTGGATGACTAGAGATAGTACGGTATCCGAAAGTTTAAGACCTATGTATAAAAAAGGCTTAGAAAAACTAGATACCTACACTCAGAAAAAAATGGAAGAATATTCTATTAATGTTGATGGTATAACAGAACACAGAGGCGGTTTTTATATGTATAACGCAACAGCATCTTCGATAGCTGAAATTCCAGAAAAATCAGCACAGATGTTATCTTCGGTTTTGGCATATGTGCGACAGAATAATTTACCGCAAACAGGAATGCCTCTTACTGTATTTAATGAATATAATGAAGCCTTAGGAACTGCTATTTATTCTTCAGGAGTTCCGGTAAGAGAAGAAGTAATTACGCCGGCTGATAGTAATATCTTATGTGGGTCACTCCCACGCCAAAAGGTTGTAAAAGCTACTTTAAAAGGAGATTATAAGAATTTAAAAGAAGCATGGGAAGCTGCCAACCAGTATGTACAGAAAAGCGGTTTAGTTCCATCAACTGAATCTCCGGCTTTTGAAGTTTACAGATCAGGTCCAGATTTACAACCTAATCCGGCGGAATGGATAACGGAAATATATATTCCTGTTCTATAAACCCTTTTGACAAAACAGTAAAGGAAAAGTCTAATATTATATAAATGAAACAGATACTGCTCGTGTTTATAGGAGGAGGTACTGGTAGTGTAGCCAGGTTTCTTATTAGTAAATACCTAAATAATGAAACTAACGGAATACCCTATGGGACTTTTACAGCTAATATATTAGGTAGTTTTCTAATCGGTATTATACTTGGGCTTGCTCTAAAGAACAATGTATTATCACAAAATACTGTTCTATTAATTGCCACTGGTTTCTGTGGAGGGTTTACAACATTTTCCACTTTTGCATATGAAAATCATATGCTTCTACGATCCGGAGACTTTGTGAATTTCGCAGTGTATACGCTTGGTTCTTTTGTGATAGGGTTTCTTTTAGTATTTTTAGGTATGTGGATCGTAAAATAACAACTACAATTCTATCAATAATATAAATTTAAAGTATCATTTTTAAATAATAACCAACACCATTATAACCAATGAAAAAAATAGAAGCAATCATTCGTAAATCAAGATTTAAAGAAGTAAGAGATGCCTTGCATGATATAGAGGTAAACTTTTTTACTTATTGGGATGTTACGGGTGTTGGTAATGAAAAAAAAGGGCATTTATATAGAGGTATTAGCTATAGTACTTCTGATATCCAAAGAAGATATCTATCGGTAGTTGTCTCAGATGAATTTGCAGAAAAGACAATACAGACAATAATTGATGCTGCAAAAACCGGAGAAATCGGAGATGGAAAGGTATTCATTTCGGAAATACAAAATACCTACAGAATTCGAACTGGCGAGCATGGTAATCAAGCTTTGAATTAAGAAAATCCTGACTAATAAAAAGAGCTTATCAGAACTTGATAAGCTCTTTTTTTATTATATCCTCATTAACTTTTATATAACTTAATTTAACAATTAGTGAAGATTATTTACTTATTTAACATCTTTACAAAAAACTACACTTTCAAATTCTTAAAAAATCGACCTACAAACGATAATGTCTAATTTTTTAGGGGCATAAAATAGTAAAAACGTAAAAATAGGGATGGATACCCCTTTTTTTATTGGGATAAATTTGTTTTAACATAGTTTTACAGCTCCAATTAAAAACAAATTAATACCAATTAATGTTTATTATGAAAACAAAAACCGTAACAACACTTTTTAAAAAAGTATGTCTTTTTTCTCTAGCGCTTATTAGTTTTTCTGCAATCGCGCAGGAAGAAGAAAAAAAATGGTTCGATAATTTTTCTGTTAATGGATCTGTAGATGGATATTTCAGATATAATTTTGGGGCACAAAACGACAATTCTACAGCACCTGCGACTTCTTTTGCTAATCAATCTGGATTTGCATTAGGTATGGCTAATTTAATCGTGGGTTATGAAGGTGAGAAAGTAGGATTTGTAGCAGATCTTGTTTTTGGTCCTAGAGGAACAGATGCGACTTTTGCCTCTGGTTTTTTTGATGCTGGTGGAAACAGAGTCGGGGATGCCACTGCGAACGTTATTAACCAATTATATGCATACTGGAACGTAACTAAAAAATTCAAACTTACTTTTGGTAACTTTAATACTTTTCTTGGGTATGAAGTAATTTCTCCAACTGGAAATTTCAACTACTCTACTTCCTACATGTTCTCTTATGGTCCATTCTCTCACACTGGGTTAAAAGCCGATTTTGCTTTAAGCGACAAGTGGTCTGCGATGGTAGCCATTATGAACCCTACGGATTTTACAGAAAATAACCCTTTTGACACATACATTTTTGGAGCACAAGTAGGTTATGCTGTAGATAACGGAAGTGCATATCTTAACTTTAGATATGGAAACGAAGGCGAACCAGGATTAGTAGGTCCTACTTTTCAAGTTGATCTAACAACAGGATGGGATCTTTCTGAGAAATTTTATTTAGGAGTTAATACCACTTATTTAACTACGGAAGATCAAGGAGATGCTGATGCATCAGGATTCTACGGAGTTGCTTTATATCCACAAGTAAAAGCTACTGATAATTTCAGCATTGGATTAAGAGGTGAATATTTTTCAGTATTTAACGGTGGTTTAGTTGATGTAGTAGGTTTAGATGGAGAAGGTGATGGTAGCGTTATTGCTGCTACGCTTACAGGAAGTTATGATATTGGAGACCTAACTCTTAAGCCTGAATTAAGATTAGATTCTACATCTGAAGATTTCTTCACTGACAATGATGGAGACGCAACAAAAAGCCTTTCTTCTTTTGTTCTCGGAGCAATCTATAAGTTTTAATATATTATAGTTTAATATATTGTTTGTTTATGCAAAAAGCACTCTAATATCAGAGTGCTTTTTTATTCGATAAATATTAAGTCATTAAGGTTTCAAAATTGCACCATCCATATCTGTGTCAATATTACCACCAGTGCCAGGTTGTTTAACCAATAAATTAGCTGTTCGACTATATCTAAAAACATGATTAAAAGTATTATTTCTAGCTATAGTTGACACAAAAACATTGTCTCCAGAACAACCAATATCTACAAATTTCTTAAAATTCATATTATCAATTGAAGCTACTGCAGTATACTGCCCATTAACAATAGTAACTATTGAATTGGAGTTTATGATCCATGGAATACCTTGACTATCCACACTTATTCTTGAACCTGAAACAGGTTCTTTAGCCCATACATTATTTCTTATTCTTCTAAAAACTGAGGTCGTTCGAGTATTAGTTGCAATACAATAAACGTTTCCTCCACCTTCAGCAATATCCAACTTTGTATATCGTGAGAATTTTCCAGTTCCAAAAATAAATGATTCTAATGTAGTTAAAATTTCACCATCTCGAGAAATATCTACAGAAGGTCTCAGAGTATTTCTATATCTGTTTTGTAAAACTCCGTTCCTATAAATTTCTAAAAACCTACCATTTCTTCTTGCGTAGCATAAATCACCTCTATCATTTGCTCCCACATCATAAGAACCTGAATTACCAACTGATCTAATTGCAACAGGATACATATCCCTTAACACCTCGATATCTGTTTGAGACAAATTATTCCTATTTATATTGTAAAAAGTTCCATCTCTCCTGGTAATTGTAGCTTCATTTGGGTTGCAATTACAATCTCCATTAGGAAAACAAGCGTTTGCAAAAAAACAAGGACCATAAAGCATTATAGAATTAAAATCAAAAGCTCCATAATTTAGTGCCGGTTTCACATCAAATTGACTTCTCCTACCATTTTGTATGTTTCCATAATTTAGTCTTAATGAGCTATCTCTATCCGGTCGGGATTGTTCATGCCATATCCCTAAGGCATGTAATATTTCATGAATAATATTCCCTCTAGAACACCCATTTGATAATGTTATGTTTTGTCTTCCCCCTTGTTTTCCTAGTTTAGAAGAACATCCTTCTCCAAAAACAAATGCTATATAATCACCTTCTCTCCTCTCATTAAAAACTAAATTGGTTCTATTTTGAATTTGATCAATTGCCCATTCTATATCAGCTCTCCTATTTGGTATTTCGATAGTATAATTTACTACACTGTTATTCCATCTTCCAGCAAGAGTTCCTGGAGCAGATTTAGAACTAAAATCAGAACTGTTAATGTTCTGCATAAGTTTAATTTGAGTATCGTTAAGAACAATATCTCCCTCAAACACATTAATTCCTTCTATTTTTTCAAATGAAAATATTGTCCCATCTCCTCTATCATAAGAAATTACCTTTCCCGATTGATTAGGAAAAGCAAACTCAGTCGCTACGTAATCTTCATTCAAAAAAATAGTTTTGTCATTATCTAAAGAGTCATCATTTTTACAACTAACTAAAAAAAGTGAGACTGCTAAAAACAGTAAAATACTATTATTCATAATTTAGGTTTTAAAGTTAATAAATACCTTATTAAGTGCCTTAAAACAAAATTATGTTACTACTCTTTTTTTAATTTAACTTTTCATTAACCTACTTATTCTCTTCGACGGCACTATACTTTTTGACTCCAACTGGAATTTCTAGATCTAAATGATTTTCTTCTGGAGGAATAGGGCAAGAATATCTAGCGCTGTAAGCACAATAAGGATTATATGCTGTATTAAAATCGATTATAATTATATCACCTTCTGGAATAGTAAGATCTATAAAACGTCCTCCATCATACGAACTATCACCATTCGTTAAATCTGTAAAAGGTAAAAAAAGATAATTTTCGTACTCAGGTTGTGTTTTTAATCCTTGATTTTGATAAATATTAAGCTTTTGCTTTTTGTCTTCTAAAACAAATTGAGCTTCACCATATTTCACATAAATTGGTTCTCTATTCGTTGTAGTCTTCATAATAAAAGGAGTTTCATAGGGTGTCCTTACAAACTTTGCTTTTATGCTGTAGTTTGTATCAATTTTGAAGAACTCTAATGCCTTAAATGTTTTAAAATCCTTTGGTGTTAATGGCGATTTTTCTTCTGAAGCGAACTTCTTATTTAACCCCTCTTGAAAAGCTAGTATTTTTTTTATTGCTGTAGAATCTTGAGCCACTAAATGGCTAAAGCATAGCATTAGTAAAAAAGATAATCTGTACACTGTCCCCTTATTTTTTGCAAAAGTACAAAGCATTCACAATAAACAAGTTAATATTCTCTAAAATTGTATCCAGTTTTTCGACAAAAAGCTACTTTTACGGGTTCTAAACAAACCAACTAACCATATTTTGAAAAAACTGTTCCTAAATTATATAGATACCTTCTCTGGATTATCCAAAGAAGTCTGGTGGTTAGCCTTGATAACACTGATCAATAGAATGGGAGCTATGGTCATCCCATTTTTGTCTTTATACCTTTCTGATGATTTATGTTTTACACTACAAGAGATTGGATGGGTTATGAGTTGTTATGGTTTAGGTTCTCTATTAGGTGCCTGGATTGGAGGGAAATTAAGTGATCGAATTGGTTATTACAAAGTAATTTTAGGATCTCTGCTGCTGACTGGTATTTCTTTCTTTGTTGTGCAGTATTTCTCAAGCTTTTTGAGTATTTGTATTAGTTTTTTTATTTTAATTACGGTTGCAGATGCCGCGAGACCTGCATTTTTCGTAGCGCTTAGTGCATATAGTAAACCAGAAAACAAAACTCGATCATTAACATTTATAAGACTTGCGATAAACCTTGGATTTTCTATGGCTCCAGCTCTTGGAGGGTTTTTAATAGTTACCTTAGGATATTCAGGACTGTTTTGGGTAGATGGAATTACCTGTATCATCGCAGGACTTATTATGATCAAAACTTTACATCCTAAAAAAGCCAAAGTAATTGATAAAGAAATTGTTGTAGACAACCCTACTCCCGCAGCAAGTGATGGAATTTATATGCTATTTCTAATAGCACTAACATTGTTTGGGTTTATTTTTGTTCAATATTTTTCTACCATACCTTTATACTATAAAGAAGTTCATTTTTTATCAGAAAAAAGTATAGGTCTGATACTTGCCATGAATGGAATTCTAATTTTCATTTTCGAAATGCCCTTAATAGCTTATTTAGAATCTACCTCATTATCCAAAATAAAAAATGTAATTCATGGATTTATTCTAACAGGTATAAGTTTCCTGTTATTAGTGATCACTCCTTGGGCTGGGATTGTTATTATTGGTATGATCATAGCTACTGTCGGTGAGATGATTTCATTTCCTTTTGGTAACGCTTTTGCTCTTGACCGTTCTAAAAAAGGGAAACAAGGAGATTATATGGGCTTCTATAGCATGTCATTTTCTTTAGCACATATATTGGGACATAATACAGGAATGCAATTCATTAATAATTTTGGTTATAATAATGCATGGTTATTTATGGGTAGTATTGCCGCTTTAGGAACGTTTTTATTGTTTATTGTGAAATATAAAATTGGAAAAGAAAAAACAGGACTGCATGAAAAAACTTAATTACCAATAAAACCAGTAGATTCAATATTTTTAAACCACAATATCATTAAAGAATACATAAAATATAATTTATTCCTATGAAGTACTTAATTCATATCTTGTTAATTATCATATTATTCAGTTGTAAAACGGACAGACCCGAACAATCTACATTGGATATGAAAGAACCCAAGGAAACTGCACTAAAACAAAAAACATTTCCAAAATTAGTAGCTAACAGATATAATGTAGGTTTTTTAATTATGGATGGCACCTACAACACGGAATTTACTGCTCCTTTTGATATTTTCCAGCATACGCAGTACCGAGAAAACATCAAACAAATGAATGTGTTTACGGTTGCTAATACCGATAAACCTATAACCACTTTTGAAGGTGTAAAAATTATTCCAGATTACAATTATATGCGAGATTCTATTCCAAGGATTGATATATTAGTAATTCCCAGTGCAGAACATCATCTCGATACAGATCTACAGGATACTACTATGATCAACTTTGTAAAAAAAATAGATAAAACAGCCATATACATGACGTCCCACTGTGACGGTGCTTTTGTACTAGCCAAAGCTGGATTATTAAAAGATAAAGTTTCAACTACCTTCCCAAGTGATATTGATAAAATGAAAAATATGTTTCCTGATCTGGATATCAGAAAAGATATTCTATTTGTACATGATGGAAAATATATAACTTCTGCTGGTGGTGCCAAAAGTTTTGAAGCTGCCTTGTATTTGTCCGAACATTTATACGGTGCGGAAATAGCAAAATCATTAGCCAAAGGATTGGTAATCGATTGGGATTTAGAAAAAATCCCTCATTTAGTTATTTCTAAGTAAGCTAAAAAGTGTAATAGAAAATATAAAAGCGCTTCCCTAGGGAAACGCTTTCATCAATTTTAGGGCTAATTACGTACTCTCTTTAGCTTCAAGATTTGGGGTCTTTCAGACTAATGTCCTCACACTTAATATACCCTGATGTATTCCAAACTAATATTTCAAACCTGTATCGTCATACAGCTTAAAAATGTTAATTCTGGCCATACACCGTTATGTTTTTAAGCTTATGTAAATATATTGTAAAAAAATTGTTAATACAAAATTTTCAACGATAAAAAACATAAATATTCGATGAAATACACAAAAACACATGGTTTTAAAGATTTTTAATATCTCCCCATTTATTTAAAACAGGGATATTTCTTCTTTTACTTCCTTTTTTTGCTTAAGACAGAATAGTTATAAAACAAAAGCGATCTAAAATAGATCGCTTTCTCTTATGGGTCAAATTATGTACTCTCTTTAGTTTTTAGATTTGGGGTCTTTAGACTAATGTCCTCACACTTAATTCATCCCAATGTGTATTCCAAATTAATATTTCAAATCCATATCGTCATATTTCTTGATATGTTAATTTGTATCATACACATCTTTAATATTTTACGTATTATAAAGATAAATGTTTTTCTACTTCAAAACCGTAATTATCTAAAAAGTTATTAACAAAAATACGATTAAATGTTTATTAAGTACGACGAAATGCACTTTTTACAATATTTTAAGCACTAATACGAATAGAATTTGGAGGAACCTAAGTACTTTTTAACAATCATATTGTACTCTTTAGAAATTCTAAGAGCTAAAGTTCCTTCTATAGCATATAAACTGTCCATTTCTTTATATCCCTGTTCCAGCATTTTTTCTAAATAGAATAATGCAGTTTGATTATCCTCATCTCTAGCGCTCAGAGAAATTATATTTTTGTAAGACTTAAAATCCTTTCTATTAATTATAGTACTTAATATATTTAAGAATATTTTTTTATCAATCTCCTTTTTAGTGTCTGACAATTCATTTTTGTAATTAGCTATTACATGAATCAAAAAATTTAGTATTCGTTCTTTCATTGCCTTGGCATACGGTTCATTATTACTAGAAAGTTTTTCTAATTCCTCCATTTTGTATTGCCACCAACCAAGGTTATCATATTGGTTTGAGGCAGCATCTTCATTTAAAGATATTATGAACGACTGTTTTAAAAGCAATTCTCTATTTCGATATTCATTTCTTTTCCTTCTTTCATTCTTAAATGCTCTTATTTTTTTAAGCTCTTTTTGTTCTCTTTTCAATTCGTCCACATCCAAAAATGAGCTATATAACTTTCTCATTTTGATTAACTCATCATATGCATCCAAATATTTACCTTTCTTCTTAAGTAGCTGCACGTTCTCTTTATCTTTTTTATAATTAGAAGATATCCACAATGAATCATTAGGAATATTTCCTTTGGCCATAGCGTCTAATGTAAAAAAGGGAAAAACTTTATTAATTATATTTTCGGAAGGTAAATTACTATCTCCTCTGTACTCATATAAGACAGTAGTAAGTCCACGTCTCTTTAGATACTGATCAGCATACAAGAAATCCTGATACCTAAAATTTTCATCACTAACTATTCCGAAATATGAGAAATTTTTATTCCTATGCAATTTTTGATCATAGTCATAACTGTCATTAATAGCCAATACACCATTAAACTGCTTATAAAACAAAGGTATCGAAGTATTAAGAGGAGCATCTTTTCCTACTCCAAAAACATACATTCTTTTATTTTTAATCGGAAAAAGTGAAATAATATGTTTTATAAGTAAGGGCATATAAGTCGATTTATCGCTTACACTTTCTTTGTTACCATAGTTGGATACTACTACTACATATCCAAATTCTTCCGCTGCATTTTTAAACAAATGCGTTAGATTACTCATATTTTCGGTACTATCAAAACCAAATAGGATAGGCCATGATTTTTTAAGATCAAAAGATTTTGGTACATATATACTATATACTCCTTCTGTTTCAGGCACTAATAATGAGTCGGTGACCGCACCCTTTTTAAGTCTTAAGGTATTCTGACTGGACGCAGATGTTACAATACAAATAAATATAAAAAGTGACCAAATTTTGGTAGAAATACATTTCATGTTAGAAAATTTATGCTATTACATTGGCCACAAAAAAAATGCCATTCCCTGATGTATATTTTTCTTTATCAAAAGAATAACACTTTATGCTCCAATCTTTCCTAACTCCACTCCTTCTGAGTAAGCAACTTGGATATTATGTTCACTAAAAGCCTTCTTAATTTCTTGATGCGTAATAAAGGTTACCTCCCAGAAATCATCGGGCTTTACATAAGGCCGTACAGCAATTAGAATATTATGAGAATCAAAGTTTTCTATTCCTATTTCGGTTTTAGGGGTATCCAAAATTTTATCAATCGGATCAAGTGCATTTTCTATTACTCTTTTTACCTTAGAAAAATCTTCGTTATAAGGCATGGTCACAGTAATCTCTAATCGTACAACTCCCCTTTTAGAATAGTTAGCAACTACATCGTCTGTTATTTTAGCATTTGGAATAATTAAAACTTTATCTCCTGGTGTTACTACAATAGTGCTAAAAATACCTATTTCTTGCACTTTTCCAAATGAGTCTCCTACCTGTATCCAATCTCCCGCCTCATAAGGTTTTAAGAACATAATTAATATTCCGGAAGCAAAATTTCCTAAACTACCCTGTAAAGACATTCCGATTGCAAATCCAACTGCAGCCAGAATCGCTAATAATCCTGACAGATCTACTCCTAAAATGGTGACAATAGCAAAAACAACAGCTATTTTTAAGATTACCGAGATAATAGACAACAAAAAAGGACGCATAGTATCCGAAATTCCTGTCTTCTCCAGTGTTTTGTCTAATAACTTAAGTAGTTTTTTAATAAGTTTAAAACCGATCCAAAACACTAAAGCAGCCGCAATAATTTTGGGAGCAAAAAAAACAACTTTATCAATTGCTATTTCAAAATATTCCTGTAGTTTTTCCATAGTTAGGTTTTTGAAATATCTAAAATAGAAAAATTAAATAAAAAAACGCTCAGAGTTTTGCTCGAGCGTTTTTCCTATCCTTTTCCCGTACTCTCTTTGGTTCTAAGAACCAATATCCTCACACAAGATTTTGATAAATTTTACACACTTATAATACATCAAACCTTGTGCCAAAATTTAGAAAATATTGACCTAATTAATTACTATTAGCAATTGCATTTTTATACTTCTTTAATTCAGTTGCTACTTTTGGAGTTAGCATAAATAATCCTATTATATTAGGTACTAACATCGAAAAAATCATGGCATCCGAAAAATCGGTTACAGCGGTTAGACTAGCCGCAGAACCAATAATTACACAAATACAAAATATAGTTTTGTAGATATAAGCCACATATTTTTTTCTTCCAAATAAATAGGACCAAGCTTGATAACCATAATACGACCAAGAAATCATTGATGAAAAAGCGAAGAGTATGACTGCAAAACTTAGCAAATAAGGAAACCATGAAATGCCACTTTCCAACGCATTTGCAGTTAGTAGAACACCTTGCTCATCAGATATTTCGGCTCCAACATTAATTTGACCAGTTATAATTAAAACCAATGCAGTCATTGTACAAATCACGACTGTATCGATAAATGGTTCTAGTAAAGCTACTAATCCTTCGCTTGCCGCATATTTTGTTTTCACCGCCGCATGAGCAATGGATGCGGATCCAATACCTGCTTCATTAGAAAAAGCAGCTCGTCTAAATCCTTGTATCATAACTCCAACCATTCCACCAGTTATCCCTTTTGCACTAAAAGCACCATCAATAATAGATATGAAAGCTTCTGGAACTATTTGATAATTGATTACTATTATTGTAATAACAGCGAGTACATAGACTATAACCATTGCAGGTACAATCTTGTCTGTTACTCTGGCAATTTTCTTAATTCCTCCTATAATTACAATGGCCACTAAGATTGCCATGATTAAACCGAAAAGCCATCCTTTTCCATAAAAGAAACTGTTTTCTCCTCCGGTTACATGTTCGAATAACTTGAAAGCTTGATTGGCTTGAAACATATTTCCTCCACCAAAAGAACCACCAACGCACATAATTGCAAATATTACTGCTAGTATCTTTCCTAATTTAGAAAATCCTTTTTCTCTAAGACCTTTACTTAGATAATACATTGGACCACCATAAACAGTACCATCTTCTGTAACTTCCCTATAAGCTACTCCTAACGTACATTCTACAAACTTAGATGCCATTCCTAAAAAACCAACTAATATCATCCAAAAAGTAGCTCCTGCTCCACCGATTGATAATGCAATAGCTACACCTGCAATATTACCTAATCCTACGGTAGCTGATAAAGCAGCTGTTAATGCTTGAAAATGACTTACCTCTCCAATTTCTCCTTCTACCCTTGCTGTATCTGGTTGATCTCCATTTGTTGTTTGAACAGATTCCGAGACTTGTAATGTTTCTGAATCTTCAAGTGCATCATATTTTCCTCTTATAATATGAATAGAAGTCCAAAAACTTCTAAAGTTGATTCCCTTAAAGTAAATGGTAAAATATGAAGCACCCAGTAAAAGCACAACTAAAACCCAAGGAATACCTACCTGCGATGTGATTGGAATTTCAGCAAAAATTGCATCCACAAACCAATCTGTCATATTTTTAAATCCTGAATTAATCTTTTGATCAAAAGACTGTATTTCTTGCGCTGTTCCCTTTACGTATCCTAGAAAACAAAGACATCCCGTTATAATTTTTTTCATCTGACCGATTTTTTGATTTCGGACGAAGATTGAATAAAACTATCTATGAGAAAAGATTACGCATTGATCAAATTAGCTATTATAAGTACTTAAGCACATACTTAATCACTAGTATCATTATCTAAACTGGCATATTGTAAAAGTTGGTTTGCTTTGGCAAAAGCAATAAGTTGTTCTTTCCCATCTGCCCCACTAATTTTGAGCACTTTTTTAATCTGATAAATATGGGTTTGAAAACCATCCAAACTAATATTCATAGCTTCCGCAATTTCGGTATAAGATTTACTTTCGCCACATACACCCAAGTTTCCTAAAACCTCTTTTTGTCGATCAGACAACGTAATTTTTGTTGATTCCTTTAAAGAATTTATTTTAAGTTCACTCTCCTTTATACGTTCTTGTAATCTTGCAATAGTATCTAAATGACTTTCATTAGCCAATACCAACTTCTGCTGTTCTTTTAGTAAAATCTCTTTTTCTTTATTAAGTAACTCTACTTCATTTTGCTTTAATTCTTTTTCAGAAAGAAACTTCCAACTGTATAATAAAATAGAAAATAGTAATATAAATAGAAACTTAAATGACAATCCTGTTATAACTCCTAGCAAACTCCAAAATTTCTGGTCTAGAAGTTCTAATGCTTTATCCTGAGGAATGATTCTTTGCGTAACCGCTATTACAATCAAAACGAAAAGTAAAAAGCACGGTACTACCATAAACTTCATATTACGATTTGCGAAAGCTTTATTAAGCTCATTTAACAATGCAAAAGCAACAATTAAAGAAATAGGAATATCGATAAGCCAAATAAAATTATTACTAATCTCTGTATTACTATAAGAAGTTACTATAAATACAAAGGCAATCATTATTAATATTCCACTAAACAAAGTGACAAATTCTTTTTCGGAAAAACGCTGAACTAATCGAACCACTATATTGCGTTTCTTGTGATGCTCTATGGATGGTAATGAAAGTAGAATACTTAATGAATTTGCTAATGAAATTAGAACTCCTACATAAATGACAAGTTTGTGTGTTGGACTTATATAAGATACTTCTATTAGTAATATGTTAATCAGGGCTCCAAAACCCCAAAGGAATATTGCCAAACCGAACCATTTAATACCAATAATAGAAATAGAAGATTGATTTTTGAACTTTTCTTTTTGATAAATTCTTTGAATTACAAAAGCTGTAATCAAACATACAATGGCTGTAACATAATATTCTAAAGTGACATACATAACGTCTTAAAGATAAGATTTAATCTATTTATCCTCCTTTCTGTTCAGAATAGGATTGTTTTCAACCACATTTGATAGAATAATATGTGTTTTGGCTTCACCATATGTAATCAATCTATCAATAAACCCTTGAAGATGAACCTGATCTTCCAACACTACTTCCATAATGATATTTTCATTACCAGTTATTCTATAACAATTAAGGACTTCTTTGAATTCTGATATCTTTGACAAAAAAGGTTTAAGGCGTCCCATAAAGGCTCTGATTGTTATAATTGCTTTTAATTGATAACCAGTTTTAGCATAGGAAACTTTGGTAGTATATCCTTCTATAATTCCTAAGTCTTCCATTTTTTTTATTCGCTCTGCAACTGCAGGAGAGCTTAGTCCTACATTTCTTCCGATCTCTGCATTTGACAATCTAGCATTCTCTTGTAATAGCTGTAGAATTTTCCAATTTGTATCGTCCATTATGATTTTAACTTTTCTAAATGAAAAACTTTAATTTTTAAAGCAAAATAACCATTATACTTTAAACTAAAAAGCAATATCCTTGTAAATACACTTAATTTTGATAGTGGAATGGAGAGACGCCCCAAAAATATAATTCTATACCAAAAAGCTTTGGAAATACTTATACTATCTAAAAGTGTTTCTAAATATTTGGCTTATGATTTAGCTCCCTTAGAAAAAAACGGTAATGAAAATCCGTTTATTTACTTTACTGGTGATATCGTAAAAGATTCTGATTCTTTGGTTCCTAGAATTATAGATGTTGAAAATCAAGTTTTCCAGGATGATCGTCTAAAACATGCTAACCTTTTAGAAAACCTAACAAACAAACTATACAAAAACTGTGAACGACTGGAACGTTCTCATAGTAATGGAAAAGACTTTGTTCGACTTTTAAGAAAAGAAGTAAAGAAATTCAAAAAGTTACAGCATCATTGGATGATGACTTTATAATTTCTAATCCTCACTTTTTTGGATAAATCAATCCTCTGATTTTATCCGCTAACTCCTTTTGCTTCGTATTAGATTGGTATAAATTTGGATTATTCATAGAATACGCAACTGCAAAAATCTGAAATCTCAATCTCTCCAACATTTTTTTCATTTCGGGATCATCATCCTCATCTAACTTTTTTAGTTTCCCTAATTCTTTTTCCCACCAAGAGAATTCTATGTTATTTGGATTTTTATAATCCTCAAAAAGACGTGTCGTAAACTTTTTCGTTAAGGTAGTTTCCTTATTAAATGCTTTGGATACTGATTTAAGTTTATTTTTGTACGCTTTACTTTTATGAATTGCTTTTAGTTTGTTCGAAACGCTATCTAAATTGTAAAATGAGTTAAAGGTAATCAGCGCTCGTTCATAATTTTCAATAGCATATAATAAATCTCCTTTTTTTTCGAATTCCTGAGCCTCTCCGTATATCTTTTGATAGCTTTTATAAATTTCGGGAGCTTCTTTTTTCTTTATTCCTTTTAAATGTGCCTGAATTTCTAACCAATCAAAAGCCCTGAGAATTTGTTTTGAAGGGGTCCAACTATGATTCCCATCGTAGGTAATTAATGTGTTAGAGAAATTTAACTGTAATAAATATCCTTTTGCTCGTATCATTTCCTGATAGTTCATATCGCGATCTCCACAAACACCGGCATACGAAAAATTTTGAGTACTAGGTAAATGTGAAGACTCTAATGAAAACCCTGCACCACATCCCACTACGCCAGCAATTTGATTGGTTAATACAGCAATAGCAGAAGCCAAACGGGAACCTCCGGAAAATCCTGATAAGTATATTTCATTTTGTTTGATCTTAAAATTGGCAAACACGAAATCAAACAAACGATTGGTAATATCAAAATTTCTATCATACGGGCCGTTTCTGGTATGATTAGAACAAACCAAGATATATCCATAGTTTTCTGCAGCTTCAATAAAAGGTTGAATACCTCTTTTTCCTTCTGCTCCTGGATCAAAAATAAAAACAATCGGAGATTCTTTGGTTGCATCAAATGAATTCGGCAAATACAGCGTAAACGTTTCTTGTGTTTTTCCTGAAACCAAAACAGAATCTATAACTTTTCCGGTTTCATAGTTTTGTGCAAAGCAATTTGCGTTTACCAATAGCAACGGCATTAATATGATCCATCTAAACATTACTTATATCTTTTTCCATGTTTTATAATCACATCTACATCCTGAAGCAAACTTACATGTCTTAACACATCTCCTTTTACAGCAATGATATCAGCATACTTTCCTTCGGTAATCGTTCCTACCTTGTCCGAAACTCCCATCCAAACAGATGGCCAATAGGTAGCTGCTTTAATAGCATACATGGGATCAATTCCAAATTCGT
The DNA here is from genome assembly GCF_947492115.1 of uncultured Aquimarina sp. Taxonomy (NCBI): domain Bacteria; kingdom Pseudomonadati; phylum Bacteroidota; class Flavobacteriia; order Flavobacteriales; family Flavobacteriaceae; genus Aquimarina; species uncultured Aquimarina sp. Next base: position 50,376 of record NZ_CANLMM010000004.1, on the reverse strand, counting down.
TTACCCACACATCTAATTCGTTCCAAGTAGATTGGCTATGAAATTTCATAGGAATTCCACTATCAGTTCCAATCATTAATACCACACCCGCATCCATTAATTGTTTAATTTTGGTTTCTAGGGTAGGCTTTCTTAATGGTGTTAATTGAAAATAAGGTAGGCGATCTTTATGTTTAAAGCTACTTTTTATATCTGCAATTATAGTATCGTGTAACCCTCTGTGCCATGAATCATTATCTAAGTGTTCTCCGTGATCTCGTGCATATTCATAATTGTATAATCCTTCTACTGTAGGACACCAAAAGAGCGGTCCCAAATTCATTTGTGCTGTACGCTCTCTTATAGCATTCATAACATCATCCGGATATCTAGGCGCTGATGACAAACCTGTATGTTCGAAACAATCTGCACCCATTTTAAGTCCGGTTTTTATTTCATCAGGACGATGTCCATGCGCTACTACTTTCAATTTATACTTATGAGCTGTATCTATGACTGCTTTGACTTCTGCGCTTGTCATTTGATCCTGATCAATTAACTTAATACAATCCACACCAGCATCTGCTAGTTTTTTAATTTTCTTTTTGGCATCCTCAACTCCATTAATTCCCCATCGAAATGCTTCCGTTCCTGGATACGGCTTTTTTTGTATAAATGGTCCAGAGACATAAAGTGTTGCTCCTGGAATCTCTCCTTTATTTATGCGATCCCTAACGGATAAACTTTCTTTTAGTGGGCCTCCCAAATCTCTGGCGCTTGTTACGCCTGCCATTAATAATTGCTCAGCAGATGCTGGCATAATTACATCTTCTAATAATGGTGGATACGTTTTGTCCCAATAGGTATAATCCGCATGACCATTAATCATTGTATGTACATGCATATCCCACAATCCAGGTAAAACAGACATTCCTTCAGTAGAAATGACTTCTGCTCCTTTTGGCACTTTTAAAGTTGCTATCGTACCTATTTCTTTAATCTTATCTCCTTCGATAAGAATGACACTATTTTTAATTGGAGTAGCTCCAAAACCATCTATTAATGTTCCACCAACTAATGCTTTTAACGATTTTTGTTGCCCAAAAGTGCTACTACAAATAAAGAATATCAGAAGTATTTTTTTCATGATGAGTTGTGTTTCTCTAAAGATAAAAAACTATAAGAAAAGAAAAATCCCGTTATAAAACGGGATTTTAACTTATTTTATCTTGTGCAGATCCCAAAACAAGTTTGGGGTAAGCGACCTCAATGATTTTGCGAAAGCAAAAGCAAGAGTCTGCTTACATATTTCTTCGATACTGACCTCCCACTTCAAATAGAGCAGAAGTAATTTGACCTAAAGAACATTTCTTACAAACCTCCATAAGCGCTTCAAATATGTTTTGATTATTCACAGCTTTATGTTGTAAATCTCTCAATAATTCTGCAGTATCATCTGTATTACCTTTATGTAATTCATTAAGCATTGTAATTTGATACTGTTTTTCTTCTTCTGTAGCTCTGATTACTTCTCCTGGAGTTACCGTAGGAGAACCTTTAGAACTTAAAAAGGTATTCACACCGATAATTGGGAATTCTCCTGTATGTTTTAAAGTTTCATAATACAAGCTTTCTTCTTGTATCTTACTGCGCTGATACATGGTTTCCATGGCTCCTAAAACACCACCTCTTTCGGTTATTCTATCGAATTCTGTAAGCACAGCTTCTTCTACCAAATCTGTTAGCTCTTCGATAATAAAAGATCCTTGAATCGGATTTTCATTCTTAGCTAGCCCTAATTCTTTATTGATGATCAGCTGTATGGCCATGGCTCTTCGTACCGATTCCTCTGTAGGTGTTGTGATAGCCTCATCATATGCATTGGTATGCAATGAGTTACAATTATCATAAATGGCATATAGTGCCTGCAACGTAGTACGAATATCATTAAAATCAATTTCCTGAGCATGCAATGAGCGTCCAGAAGTTTGGATATGATATTTAAGCATCTGTGCTCTAGAATTAGCTCCGTATTTATGCTTCAGTGCTTTTGCCCAAATCTTACGGGCTACTCTTCCAATAACAGCATACTCTGGATCAATTCCATTAGAGAAAAAGAAAGATAAATTTGGTCCAAATTTATTGATATCCATTCCTCTACTTAGATAGTATTCCACATACGTAAATCCATTCGCTAATGTTAAAGCTAATTGTGTAATTGGATTGGCTCCTGCTTCTGCAATGTGATATCCAGATATAGAAACAGAATAGAAGTTACGTACTTGTTTGTCGATAAAATATTCCTGTACATCTCCCATTAGTCGCAAAGCAAATTCTGTAGAAAAAATACACGTATTTTGTGCTTGATCTTCTTTCAAAATATCCGCCTGTACGGTACCACGAACCGTATTTAAGGTAGTTGCTTTAATGTCTTGATAGACATCTGCAGGTAACACCTGATCTCCGGTAACACCTAATAACATTAGTCCTAATCCATCATTTCCTTCCGGAAGATCACCTTGGTAAGCAGGTCTTTCTACGCCTTTGTCCTTGTATATTTTTTTAATCTTTGCTTCTACCTCAGCTTCAAGACTATTTTCTTTGATATATTTTTCACAATTCTGATCAATTGCGGCATTCATAAAGAATCCTAACAACATTGGAGCTGGTCCATTAATCGTCATACTTACAGATGTCATCGCATGCGTAAGATCAAAACCAGAATATAGTTTCTTAGCATCATCCAAGCAACAGATAGAAACTCCGGCATTACCAATCTTACCATAAATATCAGGTCTATGATCAGGATCGTTTCCGTAAAGCGTTACAGAGTCAAAAGCAGTTGACAAACGTTTTGCTGGCATTCCCAAACTCACATAATGAAAACGTCTATTGGTTCGTTCTGGTCCTCCTTCTCCTGCAAACATACGTGTTGGATCTTCTCCAGTACGTTTAAAAGGATATAAACCAGAAGCAAAAGGAAATTCTCCTGGAACGTTTTCTTGCAAACACCATTTTAGAATATCTCCCCAAGCTTGATACTTTGGCAAAGCCACCTTTGGAATCTGACTATGCGATAGGGATTCTGTATGTGTTTCGATCTTTATTTCCTTATCTCTAACTTTAAAAGTATAAATAGGATCTTTATATTTTTGAACTTTGGCTGCCCAACCAATAATGGTCTCCCAATTATGAGGGTCAAGATTTAGTTTTACTCTATCAAACTCTGCCAATAATAATTTTAAGAAATCTTCATTATCCTCCTTTTTTGCCTTTCTTAATATCTCATCATCAATTCCATTTTTGGACAGGTCTATAAAATCTAGATTGACAACACTACAAATCGTCTTATAAATACCGTATAATTTTTGCGCTACTTCTACCTGAGTGCTTACCGTTTTGTCATAGGCTCTATTATTTTCTGAAATCTCAGACAGGTAACGTGTTCTACTTGGCGGAATAACAAAAATCTTTTCGGACATTTCCTTAGAAATATGAAAATCCGATTGTAGATCTGCACCAGTTTTCTCCACTACCTTATCCATGATTGCCTTGTATAAGGTATTCATTCCAGGATCATTGAACTGAGAGGCAATAGTTCCGTATACTGGTAAATCATCTTGTGGAACATCCCACAACTGATGATTACGCATATATTGTTTTTTTACGTCTCTTAATGCATCTAAAGAACCTCTTTTATCAAACTTGTTAATAGCTACCAAATCTGCAAAATCAAGCATGTCGATTTTTTCTAACTGCGTAGCAGCTCCGAACTCTGGCGTCATTACGTATAAAGAAGTATCACTATGCTCTAGAATTTCGGTATCAGATTGTCCAATCCCTGAGGTTTCTAATATGATCAAATCAAACTCAGCAGCTTTTAAAACTTCAATAGCTTCTGCTACATATTTTGATAATGCAAGATTGGATTGTCGTGTGGCTAATGAACGCATATATACTCTTGGAGAGTTAATTGCGTTCATACGAATTCGATCTCCTAATAAAGCTCCACCGGTTTTTCTTTTCGAAGGATCTACAGAAATAAGTCCAATGGTTTTATTCGGAAAATCAATTAAAAAACGACGAACTAGCTCATCCACCAGAGAAGATTTTCCTGCTCCACCAGTTCCAGTAATACCAAGAACTGGGGTTTTGGATGTTTTATTTTTCTCGTGTATTTGATCTAAAGTCTCTTTCGCGATCTCAGGAAAATTTTCTGCAGAAGAAATTACACGAGCAATAGCTCCAATTTCTTTATCTACAAGATGCTCTGCTTCTCCATTAAGACTATCTCCAATAGGAAAATCAGATTGCTGTACCAAATCATTAATCATACCTTGCAATCCTAACTCACGACCATCATCTGGAGAATAGATTCGAGTAATACCATACTCCATCAAATCCTTAATTTCTTCTGGTAGGATCACTCCTCCTCCTCCTCCAAATATTTTGATATGAGATGCTCCTTTTTCTTTTAGCAAATCATACATATATTTAAAGTATTCATTATGACCTCCTTGATAAGAAGTCATCGCAATCGCATTAGCGTCTTCCTGAATTGCACAATTTACTACTTCCTCTACACTTCTATCATGACCTAAATGAATTACTTCCACTCCTGTGGATTGAATAATTCTACGCATAATATTTATAGCGGCATCATGACCATCAAAAAGAGATGCTGCAGTTACAATTCTAACTTTATTCTTTGGTTTATAAGGTGCAATTTGTTCCATTGATAATAAAAAGGATTTTTAGCGCTGCTAATTTACGAAATACGCATTGAAAACGAATATTTTTTTAGAATTATATAATTTATTTAACCCTATTTGTCGTTTCATTAATTTTCATTCAAAGTTACATCTATTTATTTTTATGGATTACGACAAAAACTTATTTTAATTGATGGTAAAACTCATTAATAAAATGTTAACACTATTGTTAAAGAATTTCAAACTATATAGAGAAAGTGATATCTTCCCCGATTATTGAACAAATACTTTTTTAAAATGAAAATTTCATCATCAAAAAACAAATTAATCATCTTATCGCTCGCTTTCGCATTAGGATTGGGGATCCAAAATGCAGATGCACAACGTAAGAAAAAGAAAAAATCAAAAAAAGGAGATACTGAACAAGTTGATACTCCTAAAAAGGATTCTAAAGAAAAATCGATTGAAGATCTTACCAAAAAGAGTAAAAAAATCGAAGGTTTGTTTACCGTGTATAGAGATACCATCGACGGGAGTACCCAAATGCTGATCAAAAAAGATCAGATTGGAAAAGAATTCATTTATTTCAGTCAGATTTCTGATGGAGTTTTAGAAGCAGGTGCTTTTAGAGGGTCCTACATGAATAATAAAGTTTTTAAAATTGAAAAACATTTTAATAAGATTGAATTTGTAACTCAAAATGCGTCTTTCTATTTTGATGAGAGCAGTGCTTTATCAAAAGCCTCCAACGCTAATATTAGTGAAGGAATTATGGCTAGTTTAAAAATTGAAGCGCAGGATGATGAAAAAGGTTTTTATCTTATAAAATCGGACAACCTTTTCCTTAAAGAAACTTTTGAGCAGATTAAAATGCCTAATTTTCCGGGACAATCTCCTTTCTCATTTAAAGTAGGTTCTCTTAGTAAGGAAAAAACCAAAATCAAAACAATTAAAAACTACCCAGAGAATTTAAATATTAACACTCATTATGTATATTCTAAGCCGAATGTACTCAATGGAGGGTCTGCTGCAGTGACTGACGGTAGAAATGTAACCATCAAGGTAGAGCATAGCTTAATAGCGATGCCAGAAAATGATTATCAACCACGATTTGATGATCCAAGAATAGGGTATTTCTTTACACAAGTAACTGATATGACCTCTGCAAGTGCGACGCCGTATAGAGATCTTATACATCGTTGGAACCTTGTAAAAAAAGACCCTAACCTTGCACTTTCAGAACCTGTAACACCTATCACTTGGTGGATAGAAAACACGACTCCTATTGAGTTTAGAGAAACGATTAAAGAAGCTGTTTTAGAATGGAACCATTCCTTTGAAAAGGCTGGTTTTAAAAATGCTATGGTCGTTAAAGTACAACCAGACGATGCAGATTGGGACGCTGGAGACATTAGATACAATGTACTTAGATGGACTTCTTCTCCAAGACCTCCTTTCGGAGGTTACGGACCTAGTTTCGTAAATCCAAGAACTGGTGAAATATTAGGAGCAGATATTATGCTAGAATATGTATATCATACGAATCGCGTTATGTATGATCGTCTTTTTAACTTATCTGCTAACAGTTATACAGAAGAAGAAAATTATCCGACCATGGCAAAGAATAAACATATGTATTGTTCTTACGGACATGTAATGCAGGAAAATTCATTATTTGGTCAGGCTGCACTAACCGCTTTTGGTGCTAGCGAAAATGAAATGGAAGGTATGAAGAAGGAAGCAATGAAAGAGCTTATCATGCATGAAGTAGGACATACTTTGGGTCTCAATCATAACATGAAAGCTAGTCAACTATTTTCTCCAGAAGAACTTAGTAATCCAGAATTCATAAAAGGAAAATGTCTTACTGGATCAGTAATGGACTATACTGCAATAAATGTTACCAATGATCCTGCAAAACAAGGAGCTTATTTCTCAACAACTGTAGGACCATATGATGATTGGGCGATTCAATTTGGATATACTCCAGTAACATCTCAGAATGAATTAGAAAAAATTGCGAACCAATCTAATAAACCTGAACTAATTTTTGGTAATGATGCTGATGATATGCGTTCTCCAGGTAAGGCTATTGATCCGAGAGTAATGATTGGAGATATGTCTAACGATCAAATTACTTATTCTATCAACCGAATAGAATTAGTGAATGAAATGATGAATAAAATTAAACTGAAGTTTAGCAGAAAAGGAGCTTCCTATCAGGAATTACGTCAGGCATACTACATCCTTAAAGGCCAATATGCTAGTGCTGGAAATGTTATTTCGAGATTTATTGGAGGTGTATATGTTGATAGAAGTATGGTTGGTCAAGATCCAAATGCCAAGCCATTTACTCCTGTTAGTTATGAAGATCAGAAAAGAGCCATGAATGCACTTAAAAAATATGTCTTTGCTCCTGATGCTTATAGTGTTCCTAATGATCTTTACAATTATATTGCAATGCAGCGAAGAGGATATAACTTTTTCGGTGGCCCAGAAGATCCTAAAATTCATGATCTTACACTAGGTCTTCAGAAAAGAGTTTTAGATCATATTCTACACCCAAATACCTTACAACGTATAACAGATTCAGAATTATACGGTAATAAGTATATCTTATCTGAGTTTATGACGGACTTAAATAACGCTATTTTCCAAGCTGATGCTGCAGGATCCATTAATACATTTAGACAAAACCTTCAGTTAGAATACACAAAAAGGCTTATTAATATTATTGCATCCAACACCGCAAAAGGTCCAAAGTATACATATGCCTCTAAGTCTATGGCTTTATATAACTTGAAGAGAATTAGATCAATGATTTCTAATGGATCTGGAAATAAGTTATCAAAAGCTCATAAAGATCATTTAAGAACTTTGATTAACAATGTAGTAGAAGACATAAAATAAACTTCTATATCTTAATAGCTTAAAAAGGCTGATTTATAGAATCAGCCTTTTTTATTACCAATACTTCAGAAAAAACAGAAATATATTTTAAAATATCTAAAAAGGTTTTACTTATTTCAAATTTGTAGGAGATTATTACAAATTTTATATACTAAATAGTATGTTTATATCTTAATTAAACTTAAACCAACCCACCACATTAAGACCAAATGAAAAAGACCACACTTCTTATTCACTGTTTAGACAAAAAAGGAATCATTGCCACAGTCACCAATTTTATCTTAGCAAAAAAAGGAAACACTGTCTACATAGAGCAACATGTAGATAGAGAGTTAGGTGAGTTTTTCATGAGGTTAGAATGTGAATTTGATCAAGATGAAGAAAAGTTAGCATTATTCAAAGAATCCTTTAATAAGGTGGTTGCGGATAATTATAATATGCATTGGGAAATGTACAACGCAGAAAAAAAGCCTAAAATGGCTCTTTTTGTCTCTAAATATGATCACTGCTTGTATGATATTTTGAGTAGGCATGCTTCTGGAGAGCTTAAAGCAAAAATACCTATCATCATCAGTAATCATCTTGATCTAAAACCAATTGCCGATAGTTTTAAAATTCCATTTAAACATATTCCTGTTACTAAAACAAACAAAGCCGAAGCTGAAGCGGAACAATTAGCACTACTTCAAGAACATAAAGTAGATTTCATTGTCTTAGCGAGATATATGCAAATACTTTCAGAAAACTTTGTAAATCAATTTACAAATAGAATTATTAATATCCACCATTCTTTTTTACCAGCTTTTCCCGGAGCCAAACCATATCATTCTGCTTATGAACGTGGTGTAAAAATTATTGGTGCTACTAGCCATTATGTAACTTCAGATCTGGATGAAGGCCCTATTATCGAGCAGGAAGTAGTTCGTGTATCACACATCCATAACGTTCAGGATTTTATTCTAAAAGGTAGAGATCTTGAAAAAATAGTTCTATCGCGGGCCATCAAACATCATATAGAAAGAAAAGTGTTGGTCTATAATAACAAAACAGTCATTTTCTCATAAACCGAATACATCTCCTGTACTAGCAAAATTATACCCTTCTTCTTCTAACTTTTTTCTATCCTTATTTTCTGGATTTATTAAAGGGTTAGAGTGATTAAAATGGATGAATATAATTTTTGACTTCATTTCTTTACTTTCATTATTGAACAACTCTATGGTTTCTTGAATAAACGGATGAGGAACTTCGGACATAGGTCTAGGAATTTCTCCATCATTAAAAAAAGTAGCATCCAAAAACGCATAGTCTACCTTTTTTACCTCATCCACAATATTATTTTCCCAAAGAGACCATTTATTAATATCTGGAATAAATAATGCCGTCTTGGTTGGGCCAGATATTTTATACCCTACCGTTTTAGAAAATTCATCTCTATGAGGTACTGTAAATGGAGTAACATTAATCTCATTTGTTATCCTCAAAGGTTCTTTATCATTCAAAGTCTGTATCCTTATATTATCTAATGCTACCAGTTGAGACCAAGGTCCATTTGATTCTAAAAAAGATTTCATTTTAGGCATAGCAAAAACATTAATATCTTTTGCTCCCATTGCTTCTCTACCGAAATACATAAGACCTGTATAATGTCCGATATGCGCATGCGTGAGAAATACACCATTTATAATAGGATCTTGATCCAGAAAATGTGCATCTAACATTGCCAATTGTTCTGGCAGATCAGGAGTTGCCTCTATCAAAAACTTTTTCTTCGCTTTTTCATCTACTATTCCTAAAGAAACCACTAACTCCTTTTTAATTTTACCAGAAGCCACAGTCTCAAATTCATTGGTATTATTAATATGAGGATATCCTCCATCCTGTGCGATTCCTAATACGGTGATATATTGTAGTGCGTCATTATATCGCGAAGATGTTCCTTTTGTCGAATCTTCTTCATTTTTACAAGAAATAATGAAAAGAGATAGAGCGAAAAAAATTAACTTTGAATTCATAGAGAAGAATATCTACTCAAATCTAACAATAAATTAAGAAATGATTGTGACATGTAAATTGTCCACGAAAGAAACTCTTCCTAGATTACAAATACTTAAACACAAAAAAGATGAAAAGATTTTTGCTAATACTCGTTATATTTCAACTCACCAGTTGTGCAGAACTGCAGCAAGTTATAGAAAGCCTTCCGCAAGAAACTACTGGTGGTATCGGTCTTAGTAATGTTGATATTGGAAATGGTCTACGGCAAGCATTAGATAAAGGGATCGACAAACAAGTAACAAAACTTACGCAAAAAGATGGTTTTTTTAGAAATGAATTGGTAAAAATTGTATTACCTGATGAACTTAAAAAAGTAGATAAATCATTGCGAGATATTGGATTAGATAATTTAGCTGATGAAGGTTTAAAAGTATTAAATAGAGCTGCTGAAGATGCGGTAAAAGAAGCGACTCCTATTTTTGTAAATGCAGTAAAGCAAATTACATTTAATGATGCTAAACAAATTTTACTTGGTAATCAGGATGCTGCGACACAATATCTTAAGGGAACTACAAAGACTGCTTTATACTCAAAATTTAACCCTGTTATAAAAAATTCACTTTCCAAAGTAGGAGCAGATAGAGTTTGGTCTAATATTATTAATAAGTATAACAGTATTCCTTTTACGAACAAAGTAAACCCTGATCTTACAGATTACGTTACAGGTGAGGCATTAAATGGTGTTTATACCATGATTGCTGTGGAAGAAGGTGAAATAAGAACCAAATTAAGTTCTAGAACTACCGATTTACTTAGAAAAGTTTTTGCGCTTCAGGACGGTAAATAAAAGCTCAGAAGGAATAACCCTACACTTTATACACTTCATCTAATCTTGTATGGTTTTCAACGATTTTTCAAATTTTTCACAAAAATTCAGCTTTTTATTTAATTTATAGATTTAATAACAATCAATAAGATTTTTTTATAAGAATACGGAACCCCTTCAAGAGAAGGGGTTCAATTATTCTCAAAACCCAACCATCTGTTTCAAGGAGGTAATTATATTGTAGGACTTTTTTTATCGAGAGATTCATTTAATTTCGCGTCCGATTTTAAAAAAGCCCTCAATGAAAAACTTAATCAAGCTTAGCATAGCTATAGCTATTTTCGTATGCTCTGGACTTATTCAGGCCCAAGAGAAAACAGTAACCGGAATGGTTACGGATCCCTCTGGAATTCCACTTCCAGGAACAAATATTTTAGTTAAGAACACTGATAATGGGGTACAAACCGATTTTGATGGTAATTATTCTATCGAAGCTAACATAGGTGATACACTTATCTTTTCTTATTTAGGTTTCGAAACACAAGAAGTTATAATCGCCTCATCTTTAGTAATCAATGTTGCGCTTAAAGATAATGTTGAAGGATTAGACCAAGTAGTAGTAATAGGATACGGAAGTTCCTCCAAAAAACAAATTACCACGAGTGTTGCAAGCATACAAGCTGAAGGAATAGGTGATATTAACACTCCAAGTATTCAATCTTTGATGACCAGTAAAGTTACTGGTGTTCAAATAACTCAACTTTCAGGAAGAGTTGAATCTGGTATAAAAGTAAGGGTAAGAGGTGTCTCTACAGTGGGCGCATCTCAAGAACCATTATATGTTTTAGACGGAGTACCATTAATTAATGATGATGAGTCTATAAACAACTCTCCTATCAACCCATTAATAGGACTTAATCCTAATGACATTGATTCCATAGACTTCCTTAAGGATGCATCTGCAGCGGCCATATATGGGGCTAGAGGAACTAATGGTGTGATCATTATCACTACTAAAAAAGGTAAAGCAGAAAAGACCAAAGTTACATTGAACACTGCTTCTGGATGGAACTTTGCTACCAACAAAAGAGAGTATTTAAACGCCGAACAATATGTTGATTTCTACACCGAAGCCGCATTAAATAGCGGACTTTCATTAAGCGAAATTGAAAGTCGATTTGATCAACTATCTCTAGGGAGAGATTGGAGAAATAATCAAGTGGATACCGATTGGCAAAATCTTGCATTAGTAGAGGGTATCACTCAAGATATAGATTTATCCGCTTCTGGCGGAAGTAAAAATCTAACTTACTATGTTTCTACTTCATACAACAAAACAGAAGGTATTATACTTGGGAATGAATTAGACCGCTATACTTTAAGAGCTAAAGTAGATTCAGACGTTACTAAAAAATCAAAAATTGGAGCGAATATAAATATCTCTAAGGTAACGATTGATCGTCTTTCCAATGACAATGCTTTTATTTCACCTCTTCAATCTATAGCGCAATCTCCTCTTACACCCGCTTTATTAGAAGATGGTACAGCGAACGTAGATGGAAACTCAACTTTATTTCAAAATTTCTTAGGACAGGAACAAACAGGAAGATTTGTTACCGACATTTGGAGAACTACGGCAAATATATACGGTGATTTCTACATTAATGATTATTTGAGATTTAAATCTGAAGTTGGTTACGATTCTAATAATCAGAATGCAGAAAGATTCTCTGGAAGTTTGACAGAATTTGCTTCAGCAGGAGGTGTTGGTACTGTTAGTAATGCTATTACCGAAAGATATATTTTAACCAATTATCTAACCTATAAACGTAATCTTGGTGAGGCAGTGGATTTTTCTGCTACACTTGGAGGTAGTTTCGAGGAAACCAATCGTAAAAGTCAATTCACGATAGGACAAGGTTTCCCATCAGATGATTTACAAACCTTAGATAATGCAGTGTTAATAACAAACGGAGGATCTAATAAAACCAAATATAACTTTCTATCTTATTTTGCAAGATCCCGTTTTTCTATTGCAGAAAAATATCTTATAAACTTAAGTATTCGTAGAGACGGTTCTTCAAGATTTGGCCAAGATTCTCAGTTCGGATGGTTCCCTGCTGCTTCTGCTGCTTGGATAGTTAGTAACGAACGATTTTTAAGCAATTCTTATTTGCTAAGTAATTTTAAATTAAGAGGAAGTTGGGGTATAACTGGAAATGCAGAAATCGGAGATTTCGCAAGTAAAGATCTCTATGGAGTTACTACCTATGATGAAAGACTTGGTGTATCTCCAATTCAAATAGGAGATAATGAATTACGATGGGAAAAAACTACTCAGTATGACTTAGGAGCTGATTTTGGCCTGTTTAATAATGTCATTTCAGGAGAGTTCGATTATTATAACAAAACCACAAATGATTTATTATTTAATCAGCCATTACCAGGTACTTCAGGTTTCACTTCAGTTGTAAGAAATATTGGTGAGATCGTAAATGAAGGGTTTGAAGTAAGCTTGAATGCAAGAATTATTTCAAAACCATCTGTAATATGGAGTATAGGTACACTCTTTACTAAAAATACAAATGAAGTTACTGATCTTCCTAGTGGAGACATTATAGATGGAGTAAATATTATTAGAAAAGGAGAAACTTTATCTTCATTCTATCTGTATGAGTACGCTGGTGTAGATCCTGCTAATGGAGATGCATTATTTTACACAAATACATTAAATGCTGATGGTTCGTTAGATAAATCAACTACGAATAATCTGTCAAACGCAAATAGGATAGTTACTGGAAACCCTTTTCCTGAATATCAAGTTGGATTTACCAATAATCTAAAAGTGAATGGATTTGATTTTCAATTTACATTCCAAGGAGAATTCGGAGCTTCAATTTTTGATCAAGCAGGTAAATTCTCTTCTGGTAATGGTAAATTTTTCGATAACCAAACTGTCGATCAGTTAAACAGATGGCAAAACCCAGGTGACATTACCGATGTTCCACAAGCAAGATTAAATCAAGACAATGGGCAAGCTGATTCTACTCGTTATCTTCAGGAGGCTGACTTCATTCGACTTAGAAATATTACACTTGGATATACGATCAATCCTACCTTTTCTAAAAGGTTCTATTTAGAAAAAGTAAGATTCTATTTTAGTGGTTTAAATTTATTTACTATTACTGACTATGATGGATATGATCCAGAGTCGACTGCAGATTTTAATGGAAATTCTGGAGTAAGAACTGGTATCTCCTTCTACTCTGCTCCACCAGCAAAAACATACACATTAGGTTTAAATATAGAATTTTAATACCGCTATTAAAACCTATATATCATAACCAAAAAGTTAAGAAAGAAATGAAAACATATATAAAAACATTATTAACCATAACTGTTATACTAACCCAAATCAGTTGTGAAAACAGATTAGATACAGACCCTGAACAGTCGCTAACTACAGAAAACGCTTTTGATACTCCAGAAAAGGTAACAAACATATTAATTGGAGCATACGCACAAGCAGGACAAGGTGCAAGTTATGGAGGTCAATTATATACCATAGCAGAACTACTTGCTAATGATCAAGAGTTAGGATGGAACGGTACTTTTTCTGATCCTAGTGAGTTTAATAATAAAACCATAAATACCAATAATACTTTTGTTGCAGCTTTATGGTTAAATGGATACGATATCAGTAATCAAGTAAATATTGTTTTAGACAATTTAGATATATTCGAAAATCTGGATAGAAAAAATTCTGTTGAAGGTCAAGCTAAATTCTTAAGAGCGGTTACCTATTTTGATTTACTACGTTTCTTCTCTAAGCACAACAACAATCGTATAAATGATGGTGAACTTGGAGTTCCCATTGTTAGAACACCTGTTATACAGCTAGACGATATTACGTACCCAACTAGAAATACTATAGGACAAGTATATGATTTTATTATAAACGATCTAGAGGATGCTATTGCATTGTTACCGCAAACCAACGGTGTCTTTGCTTCTGCTAACGCAGCCAAATCATTATTAGCCAGAATATATTTACAAATTGGCAATTATGAGCAAGCTAGGGATCTATCCAATGAAGTAATTCAATCTGGAATATATACCCTTACAGAAACTCTTGATGATGCGTATAATAATGATGATAATTCTACTGAAGACATTTTTGCCTGGCAAGTAACCGATTCTGATGGCACGAACAGTATGAATACATTTTGGGCCACTGATAGATTTGGAGGAAGACCAGGAAATCCAGACATCTCCATAGAAGATGCATTTTTTGGAATATTTGACGATGCTAATGACGCTAGAGCGAACTATTTTTACATAGACTCGGAAACAGGATCGGGAATAGCTTCTTTTAAATGGATATTTGGAAATTCAAATATACCATTTATCAGATTACCGGAGATATATTTAATCAGAGCTGAGTCTAATTTTATTCTTAATACAGCTATTGGTGATAGTCCGCTAAACGATGTGAATGTTGTAAGAAATAGATCTAATGCATTTCCTTTCACAGATATCGAATATGTCGATATTATTTTAGAAAGATTACGCGAATTATCTTTTGAGGGGCACAAATTACATGATTTTAAAAGGTTGGAGATTTCAGTTGGAGAGCTACCTTTTGATGACAATAGATTAGTATTACCTATACCTCAAAGAGAACGAAATATCAATCCTGATTTAGAGCAAAATGAAGGGTATTAGTATAATTAATTTGAATTAGCCAATAAAGGATCGTGCAATTTAGTTTGCCCGATCCTTTTTTTAGTATAGCATTAAATAAACTTAACTTAGTCTTAAGAATCATTTTTACTGAGAGCTAATACTTTTGCATAAAAAGTAAAAGAAAGAAAAATGTTTTATTGGTCTAAGGATAAATCTGATCTCGAAAAACTACAAAAACGCTATTGTCGTTTAATGAAAAGCTCTTATATCATTGCCTTAAAAGATAAAGAAAAGAGTGATAACTTAAATGAGGAAGCAAATAAGCTTTTGATGGAAATCAAAAAATTAGATCATCAGCAATCCTAATTACTTGTCTCCTATTTACTGAATTGATGTAAGAAGGCTAAGGATTCTTCATTAAAAACCTCTGGTTGTTCTACATTTACTACATGACCAGAATCTTTTACTACAAAAAGATTCGAAAATTGGTGCATAGAAACAACTTTCTTTATCGATGGCAGAAATAAATAGTCTTCTTCTCCCATTACATATAAGGTAGGTATTTTAATGTCTTTAGATCTAAAGAATCTTAGTAAAGGATTGATTTCTGAAGTTAATCTAAACCAACGAACAAATTCTTTCTGATATAGCTTTTTAGCCTCATTTACGAAAAGAACTCTTGATTCTTTATGATTCTTTTTAGGCATTATGATAAAAGCAAAAAACTTATATAAAAACATATAAGGCACTACCGATTTAAATACAATCCCAAGCTTCATTAATACCTGCGACCTCAAGTTGAGTTTCATAATTGCTCCACCCATAATCATACTTTCTACACGATCAGGATGTTTTTCGGCAAGATTTCTAATTAATATAGTCCCTAAAGAAATTCCAATAAAATGCGATGATTTAATTTCCTCTTTATCGATCACCTCTACAATATCATCTGTTATAGAATCAAAAGTATATTTAGAATTAAAAGCATCTTTAATTGCAGGTTTAGAATTACCATGACCTCTTAGATCCAAAAGGAGTACATTATAATGCTTTCTAAATTCTCTAACTTGTTTATACCATATAGAAGAACTTCCACCTGCTCCATGAACAAAAGTTACCCATTTAGGATTCGTATTATGGCGATATATAGAATAATTTAGCATATACTAACTGAAGATGTAAAGATAAGTACTTATTAGTCACTATTTGCAGAGTATTAACAGTATTTAATAGATTGTTCAAGAATTATTGATCAATGCAGGCTTTTAAAATACTTAAAAGCTAAAGCAAGTCTTGATCCATACCACGAAAAATATTCTCCATCTACCAATACAACTTTGGCACCTGGTATCATTTTTTCTACTTCTTGTTTATGATTTTCAGAAAAAGGAAAAGGTTCTGATGATAACAAAATCAAATCAATATTTTCTATAGATGTTAATTCCTCTTCTGATATTTCAGGATATCTTTCTTCGTTCCCATAGACATTAACAAATCCATTCAACTCCAGTAAATGATGAATAAATGTTCCTTTTCCAGCTACCATCCAAGGTTTTCTCCAAATAAAATAAGCAACTTTTTTCTGCTTTTTGTACTTGATAAATTCTAAAAAATCCTTTTGCTCTTCAAGAATCTTAGAAACTAAATGCTTAGCTTCTTCTTGAGTATTAAAGATATCCCCGTATTGATAAATGAGTTCTATTGCTTCATCCATAGTACTAATATCGGATACATGAACTGGATGTTTTGTTTCTAACGATTCAACAATCTCCTTAGTGTTTTCTTCTTTATTACAAAGAATAATGTCAGGATTTAATTCTTCAATTTTATCCAAATGAATATTTTTCGTACCTCCTACTACAGATTTGTCTTTTCTAATATGTATTGGATGTACACAGAACTTTGTAACACCTACTATACAGTCCTCTAATCCTAATGCTACCAATAGTTCGGTTTGCGAAGGAACCAAAGAAATTATTCTTTTGGGTGTATTTAACAGTTCGATATTCCTATGTAATTGATCTTTATAAATCATGGTTATCTACTTAGCCATTTCCCATAAAACACTGTCTTAAAAAAATCACAAACATTTAACTAACAGGTTTTTAAATTAGGAATTCCTACAAAAAATAAGTAAATTGTAAGAAAGAGTTTTAATTTAAATATTTGGGGCTATGAATTCAATAATACTCAACATTATCATCTATTGTTGCTTAGCATTTTTTGTATTTTTCATTGCATACGGACTTATCGGTTATGCAAAACAAGTGTTTAAAGCCAATAGACGTTAATCGATTTTAAAATGTAATTAGAAAAGGAAATTGAATTTAGGTTTAATTTCCTTTTTTAAGATTGAGCCTTTAGTATTTCTTCCATTTGCTGTTGTAGTTCTTTTGCTTTTTCTGCCGCAACTACATCAAAATCTGACTCTTTAGAAGCGTAAATAATACCTCTCGATGAATTAATTAATAATCCAATCTGATCATTAATTCCATATTTACACACATCTTGCAAATTTCCTCCTTGTGCCCCTACACCAGGTACTAATAAAAAACTATCAGGAACAATTTTTCTTATTTCTCCGATAAACTCGGCTTTGGTTGCTCCAACCACATACATCAAGTTCTTAGAATTTTGCCATTCTTTAGAAGTTTCCAGTACTTTTTTATACAATTCAATTCCTCCTATGGTTTTTGTCTGAAAATCAAATGCTCCTTGATTAGACGTTAATGCCAGCATAATGGTATGCTTTCCTTTAAACGACAAAAACGGTTCTATTGAATCCTTTCCCATATACGGAGCAACGGTAACAGAGTCAAAAGCCAAGTCTTCAAAAAACGCTTTGGCATACATAGCACTTGTATTTCCAATATCTCCTCGTTTTGCATCTGCAATCGTAAAAATCTCGGGATGATTCGTATTAAGATATTGAATCGTTTTTTCTAAAGATTTCCAACCTTTTAACCCATAAGCCTCATAAAAAGCGGTATTTGGCTTATATGCTACTGCCAAATGATGTGTGGCGTCTATAATCTTCTTATTAAACTCAAAAATTGGATCTTCTGTCTCCAACAGATATGAAGGTATTTTATTAAGGTCCACATCAAGACCAATACATAGAAACGATTTCTTTTTCCAGATTTGACCTACAAGTTCTTGAGTTGTCATTGTTTTTTATTTAAGATTTATTTATTCTTTACCGTCTACGTATTCTTGCAAATATTGGTATCTAGGTGTTAATTTACCATCCTGCGTCATACGCGCTCGTTCTAAAACACCATCCTTATCATCATTAAAAAAGGCTGGGATTACATGTGCTAAAAACATGTTTCCAAATCCTTCACTAGCATCTTTTGGTAACTCACAAGGTAAATTATCTACTGCCATTACCACAATAGCTTCAGGATCTTTAAAATCGATTTCTTCTTCTCTTTGCGCATGATATCCATAAATTGGATCTGCGATTGTAGAGGATCTTATAGTAGTTGCTACTGGTCCATCAATATCACAAGAAATATCTGCTACTACTTTTATATTAAAATCTTTTGATTTTGCATCTTCTCTAGTATAGATAAAAGGAGCTCCATCTCCAAAGAAATGACCCGCCATGTATATATCACTAACCTTGGCAAACTTCATAAAATCACTTACGTACTCCTGTGGATGATCATAAAAATCTTGCTTACTGATTACTATTCCGTCTTTTCTTTTATTGTAATCCAAGACATCTATTTGTGTATAAACTGGTTCTTCAAAATCATTTGCTATATATTCTTCTGCAGAAACTTCTTTGATGTTCATCGCATCCAAAATTTCTTTCGCTCCACCTCCAACTTTTCCTTTTCCGGTCAATACAATTTTAATATTTGGTAACTTGATCTTAGACAGTTCTTCTTCAAGTGCTTTTTGATCTCGTAATGTTTCAGCTTTGGGAAGAGTAAAACTTTCATTTTTCAACCCAAAAGCCCTAAACCCATTATAAGCACCAACAATTCCAGCATATCTACCAAAACCAATTAATCTCCATCCTCCTTGATTCACTACTACCTCATGATCATACAGTTCTATGTTCTTATCCAGAATTGCTTTTAATAATTTACGATTATAGGGTTGCTTTTTTATGGTATGAGAAAAGAAGAAATACTTTCTATTAGGGATCAACGCATCAATGGGAACTTCTTTTACACCTAACAATACTTCGCAATCACTGATATCCTCTGTAACATCAAAACCAGCTGATCTATACGCTTCATCAGAAAAGATTCTAATATCAGAACTTTCTACTTTAAAAGAAGCTTCTGGAAACTTGCCCATTGTGTCATTAAGACCTTGCGGAGAGAAGACTACGCGACGATCTGGCGGGTTTTTTCGTTCTCTGATGATTCCAAATGTAGTCATATAGCTTTGGTATGTAATTTGTTTATGTAAAAGCGCGGCTAAGATATGACAAATATGATTATCTTTGCCAACCATTTTGGTATTCAAATGAAGTTTATTGGATCAATTTAACTTTAAATGAATGCATTATATAAATTATCGGGGTCGACTGGTTTTGACAGCGAGATTAATAGAGTGGTAAGCACGTCGAGCGCTGGAATATAGCTCGTAAATATCATGTTTCATCTTTTTTAAACGGCGAGAATAACTACGCCCTAGCTGCATAATCTGAATTATAGTAAGATAGTGCCTCGGTTCGCTAGGCGAACAAGCAGGATACCTCTCAAGAGCCTTGGTTTACGGCGATTGGTTTTGAGGTATCGTAAAAGTAAACCTAGAAATTATAGTGTCTTGATATAATTTCGAAATTTAAGTAAGAATAAGCGATAGGTTGGCGGTCTTTGGTCTTTCTTATCGACGAAAACTAAACAAGGACTAAGCGTGTAGAAAGCTGTTGTATTACTTGTTTGGACGAGGGTTCGAATCCCTCCGACTCCACAAAAAACTCCCAAATCATTACTGTTTTGGGAGTTTTTATTTTTTAAATTCCTTTTATCGTTGACTAAACTGTAACTTCACCTAATATCTACACCATCTTTACCTTTATAAAATCGTTTGAGTTCTATTCGATTTCCAACAGAAACTTTCATGACATAAAGACCTTCTAACAATAAAGAAATATCAATATCTCTATCCAGATGAAGCTTTTTTTCGATCCTTATAAAACCAGATGCATCCATAATTTTAATAACCATTGGTTCTTTTATATCCGAAACGATAGATATATACTGATCTGCCGCTGTAGCTTTGAGCATTATAGCAGGAGTTTTATCATTAGAAAAATCTATAGGTGTTGTTATATCCACAGAAGGCTTGGAATACATGGTATTTATACCGAACATTACAATTAAAACAAGTAGTATTTTTTTCATCTTTTTTATTTTTAATTTACTCATTTTCAAATAATTATTAGGTTAAATAAATGATAAAAAGCACTTATCTTAAGACAACTTTAGGATATATTATAACGATACAGTTAAAAATTACTTTGGCTAGCATTATGAATTGTATAATTCTTAGTAATCTCATGTGTGAAACTTAAAAAATCAAACTATTTTTATTAAAAAAGTTTGATTTTAGGAATTTAGAATTAAAATTTACTAGTACAAAGTAATCAAAACGAACCCAAAACCTTTTTTCTACATCAAACAAGTTTTGAAAAATAGGTAAGTTAAAACCTACTTATTTTTAAATAAATGACAAAAACACGCTTCCCTATAAAACCTACCAAAACACTAGGATAATCACTTTTTCAGCTTCTATCATTTAGGATAGGATTTGTAATTTTCACTTTTTATTCCCAAAAGGTATTTAGCTAAAAAAGATAACGTTATATCGAAAAGTGATATCAAAGTGAATTTCAAAACAAAATAAGATTTAACTTTATAAAGTCACACACAAACGTAACCCAAATGAAAAGTGCCAACCACACCCAAAATTTTCTTTTAATAAAAAATATGTCTTTTACGTACCAGCAAAAACATTCGCCCAATTAGCTTTTGTAGTAGCTCTCTAGTAGTATTTATTATTTTTTTCGACAATAGATGAAACCGAACCATGTCTATTGTTGATGTCACACCCTAAACCCATCAAAGCTATGCAAGAATTTAGCGTTGTTGTGGCATATGATGACCCACTCAAAAGATTGGGCATCAAAGCCATGTTAGAAGCCCCAAAAGACATGAAATTTAAGCTATATGAAGATATATCAGACTTAGAAAACACCAGAAAAGTTATTGTCAATAATCAACCCGATTTTATCGTCATAGATGCTACTTTAAACTCTAATAAATCTGGAATCGAACTGGCCAAATATACCCGATTACACTCTAGGAAGACTAGAATTATTATTATGGCTTTTACCTTAGAAGACTGGTTAATTAAAGAACTTAAAACTTTGGAAATTAAATGGATTCTATACAAAGCAGAAACAGTACAAAACATTACTAAATGTGCTGGTAGAGCTATTCAAAATAAACCATATGTAAGCAAATTATTTAGAGAATCCTGGTGGAAAGAAGAAGGAAATCCGATTCCGAGTGTATCTGATAAATCTTATCAGCAATTATCAAAAACTGAAGTCAAAATACTCAATCAAGTAGCACTTGGTAAAACCAACAAGGAAATTGCTTTAGACTTATTTAAAAGTGAAAAGACCATTAAAAATCATCGCCAGAATATTTGTAAAAAGTTACAAATAACCGGTAGTAATGCGCTTTTTAAATATACCATGAGGCTAAAGGATATATATCATTAATTTTTTATTAGGATTATGTTTCAATCATAAAAATGAGCACTTGTACCCATTTTTTTAAATAGAAGAGTTTCTAATTTTCCATTCGAAAACTAACTACTCTAAATACAATGAAAAACACTACACTAAAAACCTTCTTGGTTTTACTGTGGCTGATATCACTATCACATGCTCAAGAACTTATTCTAAAACAAGACAACCAGATTTATAGTAAGAAACAAAATGAGAAAATTAGCGCTCTAAGACTCAGTATTAATCAATTATTCCAAACAACTCAGATTGATCATATAATCTACCGACACGATGCTATCAACTCTAAATTTCAGATAACTCCTGATTATGATTTTTTTCAAGGATTACAAAGTCCATTTAATCCAAACCTATGGATATATATGGAACGGGAACAAATTGGAGGTGCATTTCGACTACATAAAGTTAATCTAAAAACCAATATTCAAACCACTCTATTGAGCAAAGTGAATAAAAATAGACAGGAAAAGGCTTTCAAACCGATTGCATGGACTAATGATCCAAATAAAATATTTGTGGAAGCAATGTATTTGGATGCTGCAGAAGAACATGAAGGTATTTTTATTTATGATATAAAAACTAATGAATCTCAAGAGATCCATATCCCTTTTGCATACACTAGAACTCCATTGCTTGCATCCAATAGAAATACATTCATATTCTCTGGATCTACGACATCGTCCAAACCGGATTATCTACATGGTGTATCTGATATTGTTTATGAGTATAACATCCAAACAAAAAAGAATGAAGTTATCCTTAAAAGCAAAGGAAAGCATATTGATATAGTAGGCTGGAAAAGCAAGGTAAAAACAGGCAAGCAACAAAATAATAACAAATCTGCATTATCTTATTATTTACCTTGGGATTTTGGAGAGGAGAATTGTGTATCTAGACATGGAACTCCTGGACCGACAGGTTCTCATAACCCTGTAGGAGAGTGTGGTTTTTTTACACCTGGTGGACATCATGGATATCATGCCATAGATTTCGCAACATCTTTATCTAGCGATGATAATGTAAGAGCTTCTGCAGCTGGAGTAGTTTCTTTCTCAGGAATTAGTGGTAGCCTATCAAGTGGTTATGGAAGATTGGTAATTATAAGGCATAGCGATGGAACACGAACCTACTATGCGCATAACAAAACACTGCTGGTAAGCCAAGGACAATCCGTACAGAAAGGACAAGTAATTGCTTTAGAAGGAACCACTGGCGGATCCACTGGTGATCATATCCATTTTGAATGGAGAGCTGCTGGAGGAAATGCTTCTACTCCTGGATCTTTTGCAGATGCAGGGCAACCCAGACAAAATTTTATTTATCGATCTCAAAATTCTTTCGGATCACAAGCGGATACTCAAGCTCCAACTACTTCAATTAGTGTTTCTGGAGGTAATACACAATCAGGAGATTTTACAGCTAATTATAATGATTCTGATAATGTTGCTGTTACAAGAAGATTTTATCAGGCATTAGAACAATATGGCACTAATTGGTACGCTAATCGTGGTAATGGATTTTTTAATGACAATTTTAATGTATTATACTCTGGCTATACCTACGGAGAAGGGAACTGGAGTATTAATAATGGACATTTACGTCAATCTAATACCGCTTCTGACAACACAAAATTAAATACATTTTTATCACAGAACTCTGGACTCCCCTACTTATATGAATTCTCTGCAAAAACCATATCAACTTCCGGACCAAGAAAATTCGGTATTCATATCATGGCAGACAATCCAGACCAAAGCCAACGAGGAAATTCTTATTTGATATGGTTTAGTGGAGAAGATAATAAAGTTAGAATTTATGAAACCGTAAATGATCAACTTAATTTCAGAGCGATTGATGATGTTGCATTAGACAACAAATGGGCAAATTATAAGATAACCTATAGTCCAGCATTTGGAGTCATCGAAGTATTTAAAAATAACAAATCCATACTTAAATGGACAGATACTTCTCCAATTAAAAACGGTAGTACCATTTCTCTAAGAACAAATAAGACCATCATGGAATTTGATGACTTAAAGGTGTATAAATTTAGAGCCGATGCAAGTACATTGATTACTGCTGGTTCTGGAATCACAAAAGATATTAGACGACAAAATGGTAAAATCAAAAGCTTGGTTAGAGATGCTGCTGGAAATTGGTCTCAACCTGGTAATTTAGATGTAACCATTAGTTCACTGACTAAACAAAATTCTCTCATTAAAGATGATACGTATTTAGAAAGCAACATTCAGGTATATCCAAATCCTACCAATGGTAATGATATTAAGTTGACCAATCTATCATCATACAATTCTCCTATTTCTATTTCCATTATAGATATTACTGGGCGAGTTATAACATCTGCTAGAAAAAACATTGAAGAAACTGAAAACCGAGAAATTGACCTAAGTAGTTACTTTATTCCATTAACAAATGGACATTACTTCATACGAGTAAAGGACGATAGGTCACATAAAACAATCTCGGTAGTCAAAAGGTAAGTTTTTTGTAAGTGTGTAAAAAGGGCTCTACTCATCTGGTTAACAACGAGTCTGAGTCCTTTTTCTTACAAAACTATCTCTAGAACACAAACTTAAACACTATCATCATTATGAAAACTAACAAACAATTTATGTAAATAACTCTTGAATATGGTCTCAAAAAACCAAGTTTAAAAGAGTAAAGATCACTGAATAAAATATTGAATCAAACTCCAAAAACTGACAAAAGTATTTTAATCTAACCATAAGAATACTTGAATTTCAAATCCTGTCAATTTTATAAAAAACAAAATTTTTAAAATGAAAACAAATCATATGATAATGATGGTAATTTTCTATCTATTACAGGTAGGATTTACTATCAACGCTCAATCACAGTTAAGTAATATTACTGCAATATCTCCAGAAGGAAGATACAGTACTCCAATCTGGTCTCCAGACGGACAAAAACTACTAATAACCAATCAGTATTACACCTCTCTTTACATCATCGACCTAACCAACAACAATAGTCTGAACAGGATAAAAAAAGGGAAAGGCATTGGATATCTTGCCAATTGGTCTCCTGATGGACGAAGTGTTGTATTCAGAGAAAAACAAGAAGGAAGCTTCTCAAAAAACTTAAAAATAAAAAGCTTGCACTTAGAAACGAACAAAGAAACAATTCTGAATGATGTGCATCCAGATAATACCAATCCATCCATGCAAGCAAGATCAGGCAAAAACTTAATGGTATATATCAACTCCGAAACATTAAAACTGGAAGCCAAAGAAGGATTGAATGGAAAACCATGGGTAATAACGAAAGAAAATGGTCAGTTCTATCATCCTGTAGTTTCTCCAAATCAAAAATTTGTAGCTGTACATGAAGGTCCAAATATCTATATATATTCAATTTATGGTAACGAGAAAAGAAAACTCTTAGGAGTTGGTATAGCAACATCTTGGCTTAGTGACAGCAGCGGAATTATCACATTTGAAGATAAAAGTAATGATGGACATGTGATTTCAGCTTCTGATTTATATCACATTTCAAAAGACTCTTCTATCAAAACAAATTTAACCATTGCTACTGATGATATTGTTGCCACATGGGGAGATGTATCACCAGATGGAAAAAGAATTGCTTTTTCTGATGAAAAAACTGGAAGAATTTTTACTGCAGACCTTATTATTAAAAACTAAGCTCATGAAAAACAAATCATATATTTTAAAGACTATATTTCTATTCATAATTATTATCCTTTTTTCTCCCGAAACACAGTCTCAGGTAGTCGTTATAGATCCTGGTCATGGATATACTTCAACAGGCGCTGATCCAGATGGAAGAACGGAAACCGAACATGCCACCGCGTTAGCAGTCGGACTGAAATTACGCACTAAATTACAGAACAGCTGTGGCAATTGGACAGTTCGAATGACCAGATCCACTAGAAACGGGTGGGTTTCCGTATCACAACGAAGAGTTATGGCAAACAGTTGGAACGCTGATCGTTTTATCAGTATTCACTGTAATGGTGGTGGGGGAACCGGAACTGAAACCTTTTGGTCAAAATCAAGTAACACACCAAACGCTAGTAATAGTCGTTTTTCTAGAGAAGTTCAAGATCAAATGGTCTCCAAAGGACAATGGTTTGACCGAAGATCTTCAGAAGATCGTCCCTATTTAGGCTATACTTTGGGGGTGCTAAACAAAAACAACGCGATAGGAATTCTAAATGAGATTGGTTTTGTAGATTCTTCGGATAAAAACAAATTATTGAATGATACATGGAGAGATCGATTTGCTGATGCATATGTGACTGCTCTTCTAAATAGTTTAGGAAATTGCTCCGGAGATAGCGGAGGTGATAATGGTGACGAGACGGATACCGAAGCGCCAACTACTTCGATTAGTGCTTCTGGAGGTAACACACAATCCGGTGATTTTACAGCAAATTTTAACGATAACGATAATATAGCAGTAACCAGAAAATTTTATCAAGCTCTCGAAAAATATGGCGATAACTGGTATGCTAATCGCGGTAATGGATTTTTTAATGATAATTTTAATGTGTTGTACTCTGGATATACAATAGGAGCTGGAAATTGGGATATTAATGATGGACATCTACGCCAATCCAACACCACTTCAGACAATACGAAATTAAACACCTTCTTATCACAAAACTCAGGCTTACCATATTTATACGAATTCTCTGCTAAAACTATTTCTACCAGTGGTCCAAGAAAATTTGGAATTCACATTATGGCTGATGATGTTACACAAACCCAAAGAGGAAACTCCTACCTAATATGGTTTAGTGGTGAGGATAATAGAGTAAGAATTTATGAAACTATCAACAATCAACTAAACTTTAGAGCCATTGGAGATGTAACTTTAGATAATAATTGGGCAAACTATAAGATCACCTACAGTCCAGCATTTGGAGTTATAGAAGTCTTTAAAAATAATAAATCATTATTACGTTGGACAGACACATCACCTATTAAAAATGGGAGTTCTATATCTCTTAGAACCAACAAAACTAGTATGGAGTTTGATGATCTAAAGGTGTACAAATTTAGAGTTGATAATACACAAACCATTACAGCAGGATCTTCAGTAACAAAAGATATTAGAAGAAGAAACGGAAAAATAAAAAGTTTGGTTCGCGATGGCGCAGGCAATTGGTCATTACCAGGAAATCTAGACGTAACCATCAGCTCTCTTTCTCGACAGAATCCGAACCTTTTAGATGACACAAAACTAGATAACAATAAAATAACTTTATATCCAAATCCTACTGATGGAAATGGTACAACACTACAATTTCCTTCTGTAAAAAATGAAAAATCAGTAATCAAAATCTATGATTTAACTGGCAAAAAAATAAAAACTATTACTTATAAAAGTTCAAATACTGGAGTTGTGAATCTAAATATTGATACCGAAATCTCTGATATATCTGCTGGACACTATTTTATAAAAATATCTAATTCCAGGATTTCAAACACCATCAATTTTATAAAACAATAACAATTCATTTACAGACTACCAAGCCTAACCATATCGCAACCATTGGTTAGGCTTTATAAAAAAAGAAAGGAGGTGACCTAACAAAATTAAAAACCAACTCCACCACCACAGATAACCACACAAATGCAAACTCATAAACTTCATACTAATGAAAAAAATAACTTTAATAATCTCTGTGGTTATTGTATTCTTATCATGTTCAAAAGACGACATTACAGAAATTCCAGAAAATAACTCTAATCAAAAATTACATTCTATAGAAGAAATAAATAATTATATTTCTGATCAACTCAAGAAAAATGGGGATCTCGATTGGACCAAAACCCCAACTGACATTTTGTGGAGTGCCTTAGTACACAGTGGAGGGTATTTAAATATTGGTTACGGAAATGAGGGTGAAAGCTTTTCTAACAACCGTTCTACCAGACTCATTAATATAAAATCAAAAATTTTAGAAATCATAGATGAGACAGAGGAGCAAGAAACTTCCAAATCCCTAAAACATGATGATGAAATCTTGAACTATATTGAAGTCCTAATTACAAAAAAAGAGACTCTTGAAAATATTAAAAAAGCATCCCATATTCGTTATGTAGAACCGAGTGAATACGACTATTTCTTACCAGATCCTGAAGAAAAAAACTTTGGATGTGCTTTTGAAGGAAGAATAGTTAACCCAGAAGACTATCGTGTTATCGCTCCTAATTCATGGGTGCCATGGACATTCGACATTCATAACATTCCTGAAGCTTGGGAATATAGTACTGGACGCGGAATTACGGTAGGAGTAATCGATTCAGGAATTTCGCAATCACAAAAATTCTTGGGAAGTGATTTTAATGATGGATTTTCTAACGGGCGAACAGTTAAACAATTCGGAACATTTGATGATTCTGTCTTTGATGATTGTGGACATGGAACAGCAATGTCGGCTGCTATTGCATCTCCGCGAAACGATGACGCTATGCCTGTAGGAGTGGCTTATAACTGTGATCTTGTTGTATACCGAGGAACCGGTGATGTACTTCTGGAAAGTAGAAAAGAAAGAAAAGCGGTTAGCAAAGCACTAAAAGAACTAGCAGATATGCCAGATGTTAAAATTATTTCCATGTCCATTGGCTGGGTTTGGACCGTAAGAAACATAAAAGATGCTGTAAAATATGCTTATTCAAAGGATAAAATGATTGTGGCTGCAGGAGGAACATCAACAACTTTTACTAACTGGTATGCTGTTATTTTTCCAGCGAGTATGAAAGAGACCGTTGCTGTAACGGGAATAAAAGAAAACGGAAAAAGATGTTCGATTTGTCATGATGGAAAAAAGATAGATTTTACAGTAGCTATGCAAAGAGATGCAGATTCTAATAGAACTATGCCTGTTTTAGGATTTAGCTCTGATGTAAGAAATGTAGTTGGAGGATCTTCTATCGCTACAGCTACTACTGCAGGAATCGCAGCTTTAGTTTGGGCAAAAAATCCAGATCTAAGTAGGCAGGAAGTTCTGGAAAAAATGCAAAAAGCAGGAGAATATTATCCTGATAGAAGCAATCGATACGGATACGGAAAAATAGACGTCGCAAAGGCTGTTCAATAATCTGATCTTTAATAAAAAAGGTTGCTAAAATTAGCAACCTTTTTTATTTGTTATTTTGTAACAGGTTTTCCTTTATATTTCCATTCGGTAATACCACCATCGAGATCATAGATCTTGGTAAATCCTGCCTTTTTCATATAAGCAGAACATTTACCGCTTCTACCTCCACGACCACAATAGACAGCCACAGGTTTAGTTTTATCAACTTCGGATAATAAAGTTTCAAAATTCTCATCCGTAAAATCAATATTAATAGCACCTTCGATATGTCCATCAGCATATTCTTGAGGAGTTCTTACATCCACCAGCTGTACTTTCTCCATTTCTAACAAGGAATCCATTTCCTCTACGGTAATAAGCTCTACTATTGCCGTATCTTTATTCTGATCTTTACAGTTGATAAATAACACAGAAAAGATCATCGCGATGGCTATTGTTTTAATTTTCATACGTATGAGTGATTTTTATTCAGCAACTTCACCATCCCAATTCATAAATCCGCCAAGCAAGTTATATGTAGTTTCGAATCCCATTTGATTCATCAGCGTACAGGCCTGAGCGCTACGACCTCCAGATCTACAGTAGACATAATAATTTTTTGATTTGTCTAATTTTTCGATCTCATCCAGAAAACCTTGCCCTTTTCTTATGTCTATATTCAGCATATTTGGAATAAAACCATCTTCTACTTCTTCTTCGGTTCTAACATCCAAAATTACTGCATTATCGTCTTTAGCAATTAGATCTTCCCATTGATCTTGAGTTATATCTTCGGCCATTGTATAGTTTCGTTTATTTAATTGTACGTAAAGATTAGTAATTCCTTACAAATATAAGTCACAAGGATGAATTCTACGAGAATATTAATCGCAATTATATCCGCTTTTCTTTAATTAAGCTTTAATGCTACAACCGATTGCTTTGGTAGTCTCTATGGCAATTTTTTTTCCTTTTAACAAGGCATTTACTGCATCTTCTACATACTTTTTATCTGCAGCAGCAGCATCTTTATAATTATTATCAATCGCACCAATATAACGCACTAAATTGCCAGTTCCTGTTTTTTCTAAGATATAAACGTGAGGTGTTTTAGTTGCTCCATATTGTGGATAGATCTTTTGACCATCGTCAAATAAGTAAGGGAATGTAAATCCTTTTTCTTTTGCGCGAACCTTCATTTCGTCAAAACTATCCGTTGGATAAGCTTTAGGATTATTAGGATTGATAGCGATAACGGGATATCCTTTTGTCTTGAATTTCTTATCCAATTCGATAATTCTATCTTCGTATGCAACAGAATAAGGACAATGGTTACACGTAAAAATAACGATAAACCCTTTGGCGTCTTTATAATCCTCTAAAGAAACCATCTTATCATCAATATTTTTCAATTTAAAATCCGTAGCAGTATCACCTATTGCATAGCCTTTATCAGCTTCATTTACATTAACTTTATCAATAGCAAATGCACTTACTGCAATTACTAGGACTACTACCACTAAAATTTTTAAAGTTTTCATTTTGTTTGCGTTATTAAGTTTTTCTGATATCCAAGCCCAAAAATATTATCATAATATTTTTTTAAGTTCTCTCTCTAATTCGTCATACGTAAAAGAGCGTTCATAAAAATTTGAAGTATTTCCTTTATATATTATGGTTGCAGGGATAGAACCTGACCAATTTTCATTTACTTTAGGAATCCAGTTATTAGCATCTGGATCATCCAATAATACTATTTTACTTTGTATGCGTTGTTTTTTAACGAAAGGAATCAGCTTAGACTCTACATGATTCGGTAAGTCTAAACTTACTAGTATTACTTCTACCTCTTTATTTGGATATCTACTATTAATAAGCTCGAAATAAGGAAGCTCTGCTACACAAGGTTTACACCACGTTGCCCAAAAATTAATGACACGTGTTTTCCCATCATCAATATTCAGAAGATGTTCGAAGTTTTCAAAATCGTACACAGGTATCTCCACCCCTTTGTCAGAAAAAACATTAGAAGCTTCAATAGCTATCTGTTGTTCTCCTTTACAATTCGATAACAATATCGCTAATCCTATATATAAGACCAATTTTCGCATTATACTAAAATATTAAAACGTGTTATTACCTAAAAGGAAATTAACAAGGTTTAAATAATTCATATAGATAATTTTAGGATTCTAGAACTTAGGTTAATTTGACAATAATAGTGTTTACCATTGTATCCATAATAATTTTAACAAAGAATTAGTATCTCTTTTAATTTTCTTAAAAGGCAAAATCTATACATTTGTATAAACAACAATTGTATACACAAATGAATATTGAAGATATCATAAAAACTAATGCATCTTTACCACTATCAAAAAAAGCAGTGATCAATTTATTTTACACAAATAGTATTATTAATGATCAGATTCATGCAGTTTTAAAACCTTTTGATATCTCTATCCAACAATTTAATGTTTTACGAATCCTAAAAGGACAAAAAGGAAAGCCATCTAATCTATCGACAATTCAAGAACGCATGGTAAGTAAAATGAGTAACACAACCAGACTGGTTGACAAATTAATATCTAAAGGTTACGTAAATAGAACTATCTGCCCATCAAACAGAAGAAAGGTAGAGATCACTATTACACCTCTTGGTATTGGTTTTTTAGATCAAACTAGTATTGCAGTAGAAGGATTAGAACAAAAGATTACCTCTAATCTTACAGAGCAAGAATTAATTACCTTTAATACATTATTAAACAAACTAAGAAGTTAAACAAGTAATCACAATTTAATAATCACTAATATTTCAAAATCATGAAAACCAAGCTTAAATTAGTAATTTTCGCATCTATTGTATTCATTACAGCATCTTCAATTGCGCAACAAAAAAAGATCAATGTTGCTGAAAGCACTATAGAATGGACAGGAAAAAAGATCACTGGTCAACATACAGGAACACTTAATTTTTCTAGCGGATTCTTGACTTTCACTAACAAGGAGTTAACTGGAGGAGAATTTGCCGTAGACATGACATCAATTCAAGTAACAGATCTTGAAGCTGGAAAAGGAAAAGAAAAACTCGAAGGTCATTTAAGTTCTGATGACTTTTTTGGAGTAAACAATTACGCGACAGCCAAATTAGTTATCAAAAAAGCAACAAAAATAGCAAATGGCTATAAAATAGCTGGTGACCTTACGATCAAGGGGAAAACCAACCCAATAACCTTCGATCTTGCCGTAAAGGGAAGCTCCGCAAGTACTACTCTTAGCATTGATAGAACTAAATACGATATTAAATATGGATCTGGTAGTTTCTTCGACAACCTAGGCGATAAGGCTATTAACGATGAGTTCGAATTAGCAGTAAACTTAAAAATGTAATTTTTTATTTTTTGAATTGTAATTAATTTATATATTTGAGCCAATTAAATAAAAAATGAATTTAATCTTAACAAATACTTGGTGGTGGTTGTCTTATAACGAAAACGTCGTGAGATAGCTCCTGTCATATAGTTAAGTAAACATATCAAAGGCTTGTCAAATCACGACAAGCCTTTTTTTATTGGCATAATCAAAGGGTATTCTAAAATATAAATATCAAAATTTAAAATGAGTTATACATTAACCACACATTTCAAACAAATTCTGGCTGATACCATTACACCGGTAAGCGTTTATCTAAAAATCAGAGATCGATTTCCTAATAGTTTGCTTTTGGAAAGTAGTGATTATAGAGGAAATGAAAACAGTTTTTCCTATATCTGTTGCAATCCAATTGCTAACATCAAAATAGAAAATGAGACCATCTATCAGTCTTTCCCCGATAAAACTCACATAGAAACCGCTATTACAGAAGAGACAAACATTCCTTTGGTTATTGAAAATTTTGGACAGCAATTCAAAACCTCTAAAAGCGATTTTAAATTCATTAATAATGGATTATTCGGTTATATCGCTTATGATGCCGTTCGCTATTTTGAGAATATCAGTATTACCAAAAAAGAAGGTGCTTTAGATATACCAGATATGCAATACACCGTTTATCAAAATATCATTGCCATCAATCATTTTAATAATGAAGCCTACATCTTTGCACATTGTTATGAATCAGAAAGTAATATTGCAGAAATAGAATCTCTTTTAAATGTAAAAAACTTCGCTTCCTACAACTTTAGTACTGTTGATGAAACCACCTCTAATCTGGATGATGAGCAATATAAGGAACATGTAGCCCTAGCTAAAAAACATTGTCAACGAGGAGATGTTTTTCAATTAGTATTGTCTAAACGTTTTTCTCAAAAATTCAAAGGAGATGAATTTAATGTATATCGTGCATTACGAAGTATCAACCCATCTCCGTACCTATTCTACTTTGATTATGGTGATTTTAAAATTTTCGGAAGCTCTCCAGAAGCTCAATTAGTAGTAAAAGACGAAATTGCCGAGATACATCCTATTGCAGGAACATTTAAACGAACCGGTAATGACGAGCAAGATGCTGAACTAGCAAAAAAACTTTCTGCTGACGAAAAGGAAAATGCTGAACATGTAATGCTGGTAGATTTAGCACGAAATGATTTAAGCCGTAACGGTAGTGAGGTTACAGTAGAGACCTATAGAGAAGTACAATTTTACTCTCATGTGATCCATTTAGTTAGTAAAGTTACTGGTAAAAAACACAAAGACACCACAACAATGCAAGTAGTTGCAGATACCTTTCCTGCTGGGACTTTAAGTGGCGCACCAAAACATATGGCAATGCAACTCATCGAAAAATATGAAACCGTGAACAGAGACTTTTACGGAGGCGCTATTGGATTCATGGATTTCTCCGGAAACTTTAATCATGCTATTATGATTCGTACATTTTTGAGTAAAAATCATACACTGCATTGGCAAGCGGGTGCGGGATTGGTAAACGAATCCAATGAAGAAAACGAACTACAAGAAGTATATAATAAACTAGGAGCATTAACCAAAGCATTAAAACTTGCTGAAGAAATATAAAGAGCTTACAAACTCTAACTAAAAAAATGAAAAAAGTATTAGTAATAGATAACTACGATTCATTCGTGTATAACCTAGTTCATTATTTAGAGGATCTAGGTTGCGAGGTGATAGTAAAACGAAATGACCAACTACATATCGAGGAAGTAGCTGCTTATGATAAAATATTACTTTCTCCAGGTCCTGGTATTCCAGATGAAGCTGGGTTGCTAAAGGACATCATTAAAACCTACGCGGATTCCAAAAGTATTTTTGGAGTATGTCTCGGGCAACAAGCAATTGGAGAAGTTTTTGGAGGAAGTCTTATTAATCTCGATGATGTATATCATGGCGTTGCTACAAAAGTAAAACTTACTGTATCTGACGAAGTGATTTTTGAAGGACTCAATGACTCTTTTGATGTTGGTAGATATCATTCTTGGGTGGTATCAGATGAAGACCTACCTTCTTGCCTAGAAGCTACTTCGTTTGACGAGAATGGGCAAATTATGTCTATCCGACATAAAGAATTAGACGTTAGAGGTGTTCAATTTCATCCAGAATCAGTGCTTACTCCCGATGGAAAA
This sequence comes from uncultured Aquimarina sp., assembly GCF_947492115.1. Taxonomy (NCBI): domain Bacteria; kingdom Pseudomonadati; phylum Bacteroidota; class Flavobacteriia; order Flavobacteriales; family Flavobacteriaceae; genus Aquimarina; species uncultured Aquimarina sp. The sequence goes on along the minus strand of NZ_CANLMM010000004.1, from coordinate 15,809 downwards.
AAGATGTTAGAAAATTGGATTAATAATTAGTATCTGACACACACAAAAAGAAGTACAAAATCAAAACACACAATGAAAGCATTACTAAATAGATTAATCAATCACGAAACAATCTCTAAAGAAGAGGCAAAACAAGTACTTGTGAATATCTCTCAAGGAGCTTATAATCAAAGTCAAATTGCATCTTTCCTTACTGTGTATATGATGCGTAGCATTACTGTTGAAGAATTAGAAGGTTTTAGAGATGCACTATTAGAACTATGTATCGCAGTAGATCTTAGCGAATATAATCCTATAGATTTATGTGGTACTGGAGGAGATGGAAAAGATACTTTTAACATTTCTACACTCTCCTCTTTTGTTTCTGCAGGAGCTGGAATAAAAGTAACTAAACATGGTAATTATGGAGTTTCTTCAAAATGTGGTAGCTCCAATGTGATGGAACATCTAGGAATTAAGTTTAGTAATGACAAAGACTTTTTGAAAAGAAGTATCGATGAAGCTGGAATTTGTGTACTACACGCTCCCCTATTTCATCCCGCCATGAAGAATGTAGCTCCGATACGAAGAGAATTGGGAGTAAAAACGTTCTTTAATATGTTAGGACCAATGGTAAATCCAGCATTTCCAAAAAATCAAATCGTTGGAGTTTTTAACCTTGAACTGGCAAGAATGTACGGATATCTATATCAAAATACCGATAAAAACTTTACCATTATTCATGCATTAGATGGATATGACGAAATTTCACTTACTGGAAGTACTAAAACCATATCTAATAATACCGAAGGAATGCTTACTCCAGAAGATTTCGGGGTACAAGCTTTACAAATGGAAGATATTGTTGGTGGTGATTCCGTAGAAGAATCTGCTACTATTTTCATGAATATCCTGAGTGGTAAGGGTACCCAAGCACAGAATGATGTAGTTTGTGCCAATGCGGGTATGGCAATCGCCACTGTGGAAGGATTACAACCTAAAGAAGGCTTCGAAAAAGCAAAAGAATCGTTGCTATCAGGAAAAGGATTAACAGCCTTAAAAAAAGTACAGGAGTTAAGTTGTTAGTTATTGGTTAATAGTTGATAGTTTATAAATGGAATATACAGAATTAAAAGTGTGGAAAGAAACTAGACTATTAGTGAATACTATTTATAAAATGACCAAACTATTCCCAAAAGATGAGACTTATGGTCTAACTAATCAAATGAGAAGATGTGCAATTTCGATACCTTCAAATATAGCAGAAGGTTGTGGAAGAAAAACTCCAAAAGATAGTATTCATTTTTTTCATATTTCAAGAGGATCATTATATGAATTAGAAACACAGTTATATCTTGCATTAGATCAAGAGTATTGTACTGAAAAATCACATCAGGAAATATTGGATCAAATCATAAGTTGCAAAAAATTATTAAATGGTTTTATTAACTATTATGAAACTTTAAAAAATAAATGAACTATCAATCGATAACTATTAACCAGTAACAATTAACTGTCAACCGTCAACAAAAAACTATTAACCAAAAACGATCAACTATCAACAACACAATGAACATACTAGACAAAATAGTTGCCGATAAATACAAAGAAGTTGAACTTAGAAAAAGTATCATACCAGTTCAACAACTAGAAAATTCAGTATTATTTAATAGACAAGGAAACTCGCTTGCTGAGGCTCTACTCAACAGTGATACTGGAATTATTGCAGAACATAAACGTAGATCGCCTTCAAAAGCCGTCATTAATCAAAAGGTTAGTGTACAAGACGTAGCTATTGGATATGAAACCGCTGGTGTGTGTGGAATGTCAGTACTTACGGATGGAAAATATTTTGGAGGATCTTTGGATGATTTAGTACTTGCAAGAGCGTCCGCATCGATGCCTTTATTACGTAAAGAATTTATTATTGATGAATATCAGTTACTAGAAGCCAAAGCATATGGCGCAGATGTTATCTTATTAATCGCTGCAGTACTATCGAGAGATGAAATAAAATCACTTTCTGAATTTGCTAAAAAATTATCACTAGATGTATTATTAGAAGTGCATAATTTAGAAGAATTAGAAAAATCTATCATGCCTTCTCTAGATATGCTTGGGGTTAATAATCGTAACCTTAAAACTTTTGAAGTTAGTACGGATGTAAGCAAAGAACTTAGCAAACATATTCCTGATGACTTTGTAAAAGTTTCAGAAAGTGGTATTAGTAGTATCGAAGCTATCAAAGATTTACAGCAATATGATTACAAAGGTTTTCTAATTGGTGAAAACTTTATGAAAACAGAAAATCCAGGTCAGAGTGCTATAGAATTCTTAAAAGCATTGCAATCATGAAGCTAAAAGTCTGTGGAATGAAATATCAGGAAAATATGCAAGCAGTCGCTGAATTACAGCCGGACTATTTGGGCTTTATTTTCTATGAAAAATCACCCAGAAATTTTGATGGAGACATTCCAAAGTTACCTGATGAAATAAAAAAAACAGGAGTTTTTGTAGATGCTTCCATAGATTTTGTAATTGAGAAAGTAAAAAAACACAATTTTAAGGTAATTCAATTGCACGGAAACGAATCTTCGCAATATTGTAGAGATTTACAATCTGAGTTGGAGTGTTTTTCTGAAACAGAAAGTACTGAATCTATTGAAATATGGAAAGTTTTCTCAATCAAAGATCAATTTGATTTTGAAATACTAGAACCTTATGAAGGTATTGTAGATTATTTTCTTTTTGACACCAAAGGAAAAGAAAAAGGAGGCAATGGATACACATTTGATTGGAGTGTTTTAAACAACTACCCATCCGAAACACCTTTTATTTTAAGTGGTGGTATTGGATTAGATGAGATTGAAAAAGTAAAAGAAATTCTAAAAACAGATTTACCTATTTATGCCATTGATGTAAATAGTAAATTTGAAACAGCACCAGGATTAAAAAATATTGAGGAATTAAAGATTTTTAAAGAAGAATTAAATAGAATGCGTGAGGGATAGCAGTGTAAATCCCGGAGATTTGTTTTGCTCTGATTGTCATACTGAGCTTGTCGAAGTATAAACAGGGAAAAATAAAACGAGGAATTGCAACGGATAGCCCGACCTGAGAAGAGCGAAGGTCACGCCCAAAACATAAAAACAAAAATAAAATGAGCTATCAAGTAAATGAAAAAGGATATTACGGAGATTTTGGTGGAGCATACATCCCAGAAATGCTATATCCAAATGTAGAAGAATTACGATCTACGTATTTAGACATTATGAACGAACCTTCTTTTAAAGAAGAGTTTGATCAGCTATTACGCGATTATGTGGGTAGACCATCACCTTTGTATTATGCGAAACGACTTTCGGAAAAACATAATACCAAAGTGTACCTTAAACGCGAAGATTTGAATCACACAGGAGCGCATAAAGTAAATAATACGATTGGTCAGATCCTTGTCGCCAAAAAATTAGGTAAAAACAGAATCATTGCAGAAACAGGAGCGGGACAACATGGTGTGGCTACAGCAACCGTTTGTGCGTTAATGGGAATTGAGTGTATCGTATATATGGGAGAAATTGACATCAAACGTCAAGCTCCGAATGTAGCACGTATGAAAATGTTAGGTGCAGAAGTACGACCAGCAAAATCTGGAAGTAAAACCTTAAAAGACGCTACTAATGAAGCTATTAGAGATTGGATTAATAATCCAGTAGATACACATTATATTATTGGTTCTGCTATTGGACCTCATCCTTACCCTGATATGGTAACTCGTTTTCAATCTATTATTTCTGAAGAAATCAAATGGCAATTAAAAGAAAAAGAAGGTAGAGAAAATCCGGATTATGTTGTAGCCTGTATCGGTGGAGGAAGTAATGCTGCTGGAACCTACTATCATTTCCTAGACGAACCTAGTGTTGGTATCATAGCGGTAGAAGCCGCCGGAAAAGGAGTGAACAGTGGTGAAAGTGCTGCAACTTCGCAGTTAGGTAAAGAAGGGATTATTCATGGGTGTAAAACCTTATTGATGCAAACTCCTGATGGACAAATCACCGAACCTTATTCTATTTCTGCAGGATTGGATTATCCAGGTGTTGGACCGTTACATTCTCATTTGTACAAATCAGGACGTGGAGAGTTCTTTTCGGTAACTGATGATGATGCAATGACCGCTGGTTTAGAATTATCTCAGTTGGAAGGAATCATTCCAGCTATCGAGACATCACATGCCTTAGCAATTTTTAATGATAAAAAATTCAAACCAGACGATATTGTAGTGATTAGTTTATCCGGAAGAGGTGATAAAGATCTAAATACGTATATCGATTATTTTAAATTGTAAAATTAGCAATGAGTATTTAGTCGTTAGTGTGAAAATTCTAATGTCTGGAATACTTCGTTTCTTCCATATTTTATAGTTTAATACTCAATAAAATAATATAACTATATAAGAAAATTAAGAAATTATCATTCCAGCGTAGGCTGGAATCCATAATAAAACAAAATGCTAAAACCAGAACATCAATATGCTGTATATATTCTTTCAAACAAGAAAAACGGAACACTTTATATAGGGATGACTAACAATCTTGAAAGAAGAGTTTTTGAGCATAAAAACAAATTGATTGACGGCTTTACAAAAAAGTATAATCTGAATACATCGGTTTACTTTGAAACTCATCAGTATGTAAATAACGCTATTATAAGAGAAAAAAGATTAAAAACTTGGAAAAGACAATGGAAAATTAATCTTATAGAAGAAGACAATCTTTCTTGAAATGATTTGGCTTCCGATTGGTATAATTAAATATACAGAATAGATCCCAGCCTACGCTGGGATGACAAAATAAAGATAAACCATCTAAGAAAATTAACAGCTTGTATTTAATATCAAAGTCATTTTTACTCAACACTTTATACTAAATACTCAATATTAAAAAACATGAACAGAATAAACACAGCTTTAGCACAAGACAAAAAGCTATTATCTATATACTTTACTGCAGGATACCCATCGTTACATGACACAAAAAAAATCATTCAAGATTTAGAAAAAAGTGGTGTAGATATGATTGAAATTGGATTGCCGTTTAGTGATCCTTTAGCAGACGGTCCAACCATCCAAGAAAGCTCTACAGCTGCTTTAAAAAATGGAATGACCACCAAATTACTTTTCGAACAGTTAGAAGATATTCGAGAAACTGTTTCCATTCCGTTAATCATCATGGGATATTTTAATCCAATGATGCAATATGGTGTAGAGGCATTCTGCGCAAAATGCCAGGAAATAGGAATTGATGGTTTAATCATTCCAGATTTACCTGTTGCTGAGTACCATGAACAATATCAAGAAATCTTTGAAAAATATGGATTAATCAATGTATTTCTTATTACTCCACAAACTTCTGAAGAACGTATTCGTTTTATAGATAGTGTTTCTAATGGGTTTATTTATATGGTAAGTTCTGCAAGTACTACAGGTGCAAAAAACACTTTTGGTAATGTACAACAAGAATATTTTGAAAGAATAGAAGGGCTTCAATTAAAAAATCCGCAAATAGTAGGATTTGGAATTAGTAATAACGAAACCTTTTTACAAGCTACTAAAACAGCAAAAGGTGCCATTATTGGATCTGCTTTTATTAAACATCTAACCCAAAATGGCGCTGATGCGGTGGAAGATTTTATTAAGCAAATACGATAATATGGTACAAAACTTATAACATACTATATTTTTCTATATTTTTAATTCTAAATACATTGAGACAAATCCAAGAACTTTTATAACAACATCATAACTGATGAGTTTTATATCTATACCACTAATAATCGCAATTATTTTGATTTTCATATTCATTAAATGGTTCAAACCAGGGTTTTTAGAATTTAAAAAAGATATTCAGAAAAAACCAGAAGGCTTATTAGATGTAGATGATCGATATAACGTTAGTAAAGTTGAAAAGGAAAAGGAGCTCAACGATTTATTAGAAAAAATAAATGATCAAGGTATTGATAAACTAAGTAAAACAGAAAGAGAACGATTAGAAGAGCTATCTAAATAATTTTACTATTCTTTTTTGAATAAGTTGTCTAAGAATTTTTCTAATTTTTCTCTTTTTAATTGCTGAATATTAAGTTTGAGTTTTGATATAAAACCATAAGAGCCTCCATCGATTCGCATAGAACCAGAGATATACAATTCATCTTTATTATCTAAATGCATCTTTCCTAAATCGAGAATAGGATACTTAAGATAAATCGAAGTTTCACCATTTATACCATAGCTAGGATCTACTTCACCGGTATCTAATAATTTTTTGATCAGTATTTCAAGTTCATTATCCAAACTTGTAGAAATAATAAACACTTCCCCTTTTTTATTTACAACAAAATTAGTGTTATAAATATCAGCACTATAGCTCATTTTTCCACTGTCATAAAATGAGGTATCAGGTGTACCATCAACATCATATTTACGAATATGATAAACACCTTCAGAATCATCTTCCATTTGAGAGGTGTATAGCTTTTCATTACACAATATAATCTGATCAAAGGATTGATAATTCTCTTCTATAGTAATACAATCCAACTTATTATAAGCCATCTGATCACTATCCAAACTTGCCAAATAGGTAGCTTGCTCTTGTCCTCCATCTATAGATTCAGAATACGCTAATAACAACTGATCATTATCCATTGCAGAACAATTGAGTGTAAAATCATGATCGTCATATAAGCCAGCTGATAGTGTCTCTCCAACACCCGAAAGCTTAAGAATCCCAATCTTTTCTTTTTTAGCAGCACTATTAACGTTAAAATGCTGCACCTTGGCCACAACGATTATTTCGTCTGTAGAAGAAGCATGGATATATTGACCATAATTATCATCAAAATTATCCATAATATTCTTTTTGTAGAATCCGCTACTACCGAAACCAATATTCATCATACCATCTTCATAAAATTCATTTACGGAAACCATCCAGCTATGTCCATTCCAAAAATTAGATAGCACCAATACACTTCCGTCTTCTTTAGAATCAATTGCTACAGGTATTGTATACTCATTATTAAAACTACCTGTTCTAGCTGAAAAATCAGTATCCTTCTTACCGTTTTTATATAAACGTACCAAATGCTTTTTGGAGTCTGCCTCGTATAAGACATTAATCTTGCTTTCGGCAACAACATCGAAATCAATGATATGAGATGATTCTGATCCAAGTTCTTTAAATACTAACAAACCATTTCTAGAAAAATCTATGTCAAGCTGTTGGCCATAGGAATAGCCTGCTAGCAGAAATATAAAAACAAATAAATGATGAATTCTCATAACGAAATATCCTAGTAACTACTTTTAGTCACCTTCGCTAAGAGGTATTATTTCAGATGCAGACTAGGGGGACGAAAATAAATACTTGTTTGTATTTTGAAACAATTCATTTATTTTTAATCTGGCCTCAAAAAAAAGAATTAATCTTTTATAATGCAAGATTTTTCTTAATAATAAAACATTAATAACGTTAATAAAGTCAAAATAATATTTCATGCATAAACTTATTCTATTCTTAATCACTTGTACGTTATGTAATATTATAACCGGCCAAGAAGATTTTTACAAAAAGTTATCTGATGCTACCTTAACATTAACAGAACAAAAGGTTACGTACGACCCTTCTTATTTCTCCATTTCCTATCCTAATGGTGACGTACCTAGTGATAAAGGCGTATGCACCGATGTAGTTATAAGAGCTTATCGCAAACTAGGAATCGACTTGCAAAAAGAGGTACACGAGGATATGAAATCAAATTTTAGCAGCTATCCTAAAAACTGGGGATTATCTAAAACCGATAAAAACATAGATCACAGAAGAGTTCCTAATCTTATGAAGTTTTTTTCCAGATTTGGTACCGTAAAATCCATTTCCAATAAGCCCGAGGATTACCTTCCCGGAGATATCGTTTGTTGGAGTTTAGGTGGCGGACTCACGCATATCGGCTTGGTTGTAGATAAAAAATCCAGTGACCAAAAACGTTATCTCATCGTACATAACATTGGGGGTGGACAAGTACTAGCTGATTGTTTATTTGATTATACTATTATTGGTCATTATCGCTATCAAAAATAATACTCTCAATATCTAAAAGAACTCACGATATTGCATTACCCTAAAATCAATAGTATTAAATTTTGGGTCTTTACTTTTTAAATCTTTATAAAGTTGTAGACTACCAATAGCCCGATTTGCAGTACCTGAAGGAGCTGTTAATGAAACTGTTTTTATAAAACGATTGTCTAACTGAAACTGATGAATTCTGGGAACTTCGTTAGATACTACTTCCAATCTAAGATTATAATCTTTCAAATGTTTTCTAAAAAAATATTCCGGTCCATTTTTACTATTACCTCCAGTAAATATCAGCATCTCTATTTTGGGATATTGTTTTAAATAAGACACAATATCTCTCAGTTTTGGATTTTTCATTCCTAAATCTGAAGCATCTACTTTTTCACGAACACAACTACCCACAATATCGCAAACCCCTATTCCTCTTGAACTCAAAAAGTTTCTGCGCTGTTCTGCAGCTTCATGAGTCGTTTCAAATTTTAAATTTAGATCAAAAATCTTATCTAGTACAGGCCATAACAATCCATTGCTACTTCCATAACAGAAATCAACATCTCTTTCATTTAATTCTCCTGTTGTAAATCTCGGTGGCGGCAATGTCCCTACTATCAATTTAGTAGCACCTTCAGGGAAAAATGGCTCATATGGATGAATATGATGAAACACGCTTACATAATTTTATACTGATGGAAATAAAGTTCTTTTATGACAACTTTTAAATCGTATCTTAAAATTAAGATTAGAACTGAAAATAAATAAATGGTTGAAAATCGGCTGCATAAGTTTGATAACATATAATTGCTACTATTGTAGCTATAAGACCTTTGATAACAATATTACTTTTTATAAACTGTTCTAATATCCAATCTTTTGTTTTATAGGGTAACCAATGGGTAATATATCCTATGAGCATTACGATAAAAACCAATCTATACTCCCATAATACCGTTAGAGCGTTCCCCCAATCCATATTGGTCATTACTGCCTGATAGAAACGATCTATATGATCCATACTATTTCCTCTAAAGTAAATTCTAGTAAAAGTTATAAATGCGAATGTTAATGCAATTCTCCACAATAACGCATACCAAGCTGTAGAATTCTCATAAGGGCTAATTTTACGCCAATATTTATAGGTTACAATCCCAATACCGTTAAGACCTCCCCAAATAACAAATTTCCAAGAAGCACCATGCCAAAGGCCTCCAACCAACATTGTAATCATGATATTTACATTCCTATTAAAATGCCATGCTACTTTAGAAGAAAACACCGTTATGATTAATAAAAAACCTATGAAGGCTGTGGAAATGATAGCAACACCAAAATCCGCAAATGCAAAAGCTCCCAAAAAGGTAAATACAATGATAAAAACGTAAGAAAAAATACTTCCATTACGATTTCCTCCTATAGGAATATATAAATAGTCTTTTAACCAACTTGATAAGGATATATGCCAGCGCCTCCAAAAATCCCCACAATGAATAGCTTTATAAGGAGAATTAAAATTAACGGGCAATTTATACCCCATAAGTAGAGCCAATCCGATAGCAATATCTGTGTAACCGGAAAAATCTCCATAAATCTGCAAAGAATATCCGATCATTGCCATGATATTTGTAAATCCAGAAAACATATCCGGCACATCAAACACCCGATCCATAAAATTCATAGCGATGAAATCTGCAAACAACATCTTTTTAATCAATCCTTTTAGGATCATAAAAGTTGCATTACCAAATTCTTCTTTGGTAATTGAAATTTCCTTTCTGATTTGAGGAACAAAATCTGCAGCTCTAACGATTGGTCCGGCTACTAACTGAGGGAAGAAACTTACAAAAAACCCAAAATCAATGATCGATTTCAAAGGTTCTATTTGCTTTCTGTATATGTCTACACTGTAACTAATCGTTTGAAAGGTGTAAAAAGAGATTCCTACTGGTAAAATGATAGCATCTACGGTAAAATAATCTGCATTCGCCCATGAATTAGCAAATTGCGCTAAATAATTAATTACCTCATAATCTGTATTAAAAAGAGTATTATAGGATTCTGTAAAGAAATATGCATACTTAAAATAACATAGCGTACTAAGATTAATAATTACACTAAATGCAACCAGTAGTTTTTTTACTATAATTGATTTACTATGATATATAGCCTTCCCTAAAAAGAAATCATTTACAGTACTAAAAAGCAAAATACCAATAAACAAACCACTGGTTTTGTAATAAAAAAGTAAGCTAATCGCGAACAAATAAGCACTTCGTAAATTCTTTTTACTGTAAATAATTGCATACAGGAAATAGATCACTGCAAAGAAAATCCAGAAATCTGCTTGTGTAAATATCAAAGGAAAATCCTCCGAAAAAGAAAAAATGTCTATTAATCTATTCATTAATAATTTGATTCAAAACAGAATTAGGAGCTAACTGTAATTCTTTTTCCCATGAATTCGTAATAGCCTGTAATAATAAATCTGCTTTAATTCTATATCCCAATTGTGTAAAATGTATTCTGTCTTTTGGCATCAGTTTATGCTGATACCAATCTCTGGAAGAATTAAATCCTCCCATTATTTCATAAAAATCCCAAACGGCCATTTTATGTTTCTCGGCCAATTTATAGATAATTTTTTGCATTACCCTTGTTCTAGGATTTGGATATTTCCTTTTGTAATAAGAATCATTAGGTACAGTTAACAAAATAGCACAATCAGGATTGGCTTTTTGTACGTTCAAAATAAGATTCTCGTAATACATGGTATACTCTTCTGGATCAAAATCAGGATGATACGCATCATTGGTCCCGACCGAAACGATAAATAAATCAGGAGTATACAACATCAACTGATCATTAAAGAACTTACAGCGATCATAATAGCTAAAACTAGCACCATTAACTCCAATTGTAGTGTACTGTACTCCAGGATTATCATTCATAAGCTCCATTCCCATCATTAAAAACTCTGGGTTTTCTGGATTTCCTATTCTTTGTACACAAAACTCTAATTCTTCTAACGTTTGTGTCAATACGTATTCTACAAAATGAGCTTCTTTGTTTACTTTTGTGTCTGCTATTAAACCTTCTTCTTTAAATCGAATTTCATAATCTTCACTCCAGTTATCATAAAAGATTCGAATCCTATTAAAATCATATTGTTGCGCATCATACCCTCTGTGATTCGCCTTTATTTTAATATTAGCAACAGAGTCTTTGAAAACTGCTGTTACACCAGACATTCCCCAAGCAACACTATCTTTTTTGATGGAACAACGGTATCCAGTCCAGTTTCCGTCATACTCTACATTATAGTTACTTGGATTGTTCGTACGCGCTATTTTATATGGAAAAATAAAACCCCTTTGTCCTTTGGCAGTAGGGCTCATATGCTGTAAATACGTCCTTAATCTATTGGAATAAATATCTGCTTGAATATGAGAGCCTCCAATATGAAAAATATGAACATTTTCTTCTTTTCCTTTGGCAATGGTATCAAGTTTTCGAAATAGCTTCGCAAACGAAGGAGCATTTTCTACAAACTTAATCTGATTGGCTTTCCAATTGATAAATGAATATTTATTCTGAATGGTGTCCAAAGTGTAATCTTGTCCCCAGACTAAGGAACTACACAAAAACACATAAAAACATACTATTTTATGTTTCATCATTCAGTTCTTCTTTAAGATCTAGATATAAAGCGGTAAAAAATAATTCTGAAATAATTTTAGTTCCTTTCCATGTAAAATGCATGTAATCATTCGCAGTTAACTTCTCTTCTACCCAAAAAGGCATGGATCCCTTTCCTCCCATTGCATCGTACATACTCCAATAAGCAACATTATTCTCCGAACAAGTTTGTATGAGTTTTTCATTCAGATAAGGTAACAATGGATAAGTTTCCATTTTACCATTAACAGGAAGGCACATATCTGTAGGCCCAATAAATATAAAACTTGCATTCTTTGTCCTACGTCTTAACCAATTAATCTGATTTACCATAGATTTTGCATAGCTATCCACTTTTATAGAATCTTTAAGATATGGCATTGTATTCCCTCCATACTGCATAATTATGATTTTGGGGTTTAAGTTTCTTGCCATTTGTCCATATGCAGAAGCATTTGTACTAGAAAAAATGGTTCCCGAAGAACCTCGCATAGCCACATTATCCATTTGCACTTTTGAGCCTCCGTCCAATGTAAGTCCATAAAAATCTGCACTTATCTTACCTTCCAATTCTATTTTTAAATTACTTGGAGTAGTATTGGTTTTGATTTTATATTTATGATACTTACCATCTGCTTTTAAACTATCTTGTTGAATTAGCTTATCGTTGTTGTATACGGAAATTTTTATTGGATAGTTACAGTTTCCATAATGTAATCCAATATTCGTAAACCTTCTAAATTTAGCATAAGCTTTCTTAGATTTACCAATTACAACAGATGCTTTTATAATTGGCATAGAATCCAATGCAGTGCTATCTGGAGGCGTTTTAAGATGTTTTGTAAATCTCGAAACCGACATATAAGCACCATACTTTCTATGCTTAAACTTTTCTTGCGTGGGATCAAATCTGGCATACCTGAACCAATTCTCACTTGGTTTTACGATCGCTGCAATTTGATTATAAACAGGTTTCACAGGAATAAATCCTGGTCCGCTACCACCATACATCCCTTGCAATCTATTTCTAATATATCCTGTAATCCTATCCCCCTCAATTTGCGAATCTCCATAATGAATAATTCGACAAGATCGGGAAGAAAGCTTAGCTTGCAATTCTTTAGCAAAATCAGGATTGCTAGCAGGATAACGTATCCGTTCAATCTGAGTAGTATCTATTTTAGAAAAATCAGGACGTTGAATACTATCCTTTTTAGCAACCATATCAGGAGAAGTACTTTCTTCTAAATCCCCTTCGTCGGCTACAGGAGTAACAATCTCAGTTACTTTTAGTATATCTTCTTTAGTGAGCGAGGAATCTTTTTCTAAAGCTAAAAAAGTCTTATAAGTAGGATATTTTAAAGATAGACCTTCATAAGAAAATCCATCTTCCTGAATCTGTTCTTTTTGGATCCCTCCTTTTTGACTTAAAAACATTAGTCCAAATAATCCACCCAATATGAGTATTAAGAATAGGGATATTTGAATAGGTTTGATTTTCAAGATTCTCGGGGGACTTTGATTTCTGTAAAAATAGAAAGTTTTTGCGAAATGCAAAGGGAATATAAAGGGTTAATGCGAATCCAATCAGAATTATAGGTATTATTAGTTACTTAAATTAAATAAAAAGGTGATCAAATATTTACTCTAGGATAAGGATGTCAATAGTTTTTTAACGTCATTTACCACGCCTCGATATCTATTACGATTGGGTTTTGACATATGTTGAGATTCTAAAATAATTTCAGATAAGATTTCTTTTGCCTCTGCATCTTTTCCTTTTTCTAAAAAGAATTTAGCTAGTGTATAACGTTCTTCATAATTAGAATAGCGTTGATCTATTGGTTTCAGGTTTTTCTCTGCTTCTTCAGATTTCCCCTCTTCTTCCAGCGCCAAACCATATAAAAACTGACTTCTGGAACCTTTAAAATCCGATCGTTTTGAGATATGTTCTGCACAAAAAATAACTTTTTGGTATTCATTTGTTTGATAATACCCTTCTAATAGCTTTTTAACTACTCCAGGATCTGATGTATAATTCCCTTTTAAAGCTATTTCATATTCTCCGATACCAGATTTATAATCACCTATTTCATATAGAGCATCAGCCAGATTTATTCGATTTTGAAAGGTGTCAGCAAACTCTACTTGCCTTCTATGGTCATTAACTTTTTTTGTTGGATTAATGACACTTACAATTTCATTTTGCACTTTATCAAGATCTCTTTTATTAAATACTTGAGTTACCAAATAGATGAGGCTACCAATTACTGGAAGAAACAAAATCAAAAAGTACCAATAGTACTCACGTCTATTTTTAATTACATGATAAATACAAAAAACTTGCAACGCTATAATTAGGAAATAAGGCATGTCGCAAAAATAGAAAACTTAGCTATTTCTAACTAAAAATTTAGAGGCTTTAAAAAAGTAATTTAAGACACATTAAAAGTAACTTTTTCATGTCAAAAATCACTTTGCTAAAAGAAGCTTAAACAACCCAAAGTTATCAACAAAAAATAATTATCTATATTTACACCGTAAACATTTAAAAACCTCAGAGTCATAACAGTAAGTACTTTTAAAGAATAAAGCTCTTAATTTATATTGTTAATAACTTTTAAACAAGGTGTTGACAACTCTAAAAGAGGTATGCCCTAAATATTTTTAAAGTGAAAAAAAACACATTCTTTTTTTTATTATTGATTATATTACATAACGCTCATAGCCAGTGTACTATAGAAAATGAAGACCAGACACTTATCGGTGCCACAACGGGTAATTCTGGACAAAGCTTCACTCCTACTTGCAATGGAATTCTTGATAATATTAGAGTGGTAGCGACTTTTAGCACACTGGTCACGGTTACCCTAAGAAGCGGAGAAGGATACTCTGGAACAATCTTAGGAACACTTAGCAACCAATCAACCAGTCCATCCGGAAATCCTATAACGTTTACTGAATTTGATTTTTCAACCTTAAACATAATATTAATCGCAGGACAATCCTACACCTTTGATGTTTCTAGTGAAATTAATCTAATTTATGACAACGATGATGCTTTAGACTATATTGGTGGACAACGTTATCAAAATGGAAGTGCGCAAGTGGGAACTGATCTGTTATTTAATGTAAATCTTACTGCTATTCCTTGCACCGATCCAGATGTACCAATGGTAACCCATAGTCCTACAACAATTTGTAATGGCGAATCCACCACTTTAACAATCAACGGAAATCTTAATGATGCTACAGAATGGCATATTTATACAGGATCTTGTGGAGGAACTGAAATAGGAACAACCACCTCATCAACTTTTGTAGTTACACCATCCGCTGCAAATACTACTTATTTTGTAAGAGGTGAAGGTGGTTTATGCGTTGTACCAGGTGCTTGTGGAAATACTAACGTGGTTGTTACTCCAGACGATGTCGTTACTTTTAATGCTCCTGCAGATCTATGTATCGATGCTGGAATACAAACAGGATTAGGTGACGGCAGTCCAAGTGGAGGAACGTATTCTGGGAACGGTGTAACTGATGATGGCAATGGAACTACTTATTCTTTTAATCCTACTACCGCAGGAACAGGAACCCATACAATAACATATACCAGTTCGGGCACCTGTAGTTCTAGTGCAAGTGATACTATAGAAGTATTTGAATTACCAATAGTATCCTTTACAGCTCCTGCTGATCTATGTGTAGATGCTGGAATACAAACAGGATTAGGTGGTGGAACTCCGAGTGGAGGAACGTATTCTGGAAATGGAGTAACTGATGATGGCAATGGAACTACTTATTCCTTTAATCCTACTACCGCAGGTACAGGAAATCAAAATATTACCTATAGTTTTACCAATGCAAATGGATGTACCGATACTGCTTCTGATACTATAGAAGTCTTCGATCTGCCAACAGTATCCTTTACAGCTCCAGCTGATCTATGTGCAGATGCTGGAATACAAACAGGATTAGGTGGTGGAACTCCGAGTGGAGGAACATATTCTGGAAATGGAGTAACTGATG
>NZ_CANLMM010000003.1:0-895019 GCF_947492115.1 uncultured Aquimarina sp. | reverse complement strand
AATTATTCATAGAATCTTTGCTATAATAAAAAACCAAACTGCTTATAAAAACAATTTGGTTTTGTCATAGAAATCAGTTTGACAAACAACACATAAAAAATGGCAACAAGAAAAGGAACACTGTATTGAGTTTTTAATTTTTAAACTTAATACCAATGAAAAAGTTCAACCGCTTTAAAAAAGCATACGGACTAAACGATTACGGAATAATTGATTTTCCCAAAAAAGTATCGGGAATTAAAATTTCTAGAATAAAAGTAGGAGAAGAATCTGGCTGTTCCAGATGTTTCCCTCATGGATATGAAACTATCAATTGCACCATTCCTGAGCGCAATTGGAAAAGCTATCGAAAAAAACGATGGCGAAAAAGAGCTTAGTTTAAAAAGAGTTTATAACGGCCTATCAAAAGCTTGTTGTAAAATTTGAAGTGAAAATACCGTAAAATTTTAGACTGTCTGAGCGTAGCGAGTTTCTAAAATTTAGGTGTTGAGCAATAAATTTAAACAAGCTTTTGTAAGCCTAGACTTTTTTGTTTCTTTTTTTGGCAATGCAAAAAAGAAAAAACAAATGAAATGAACATCTACCAATCCATCCAAAACAGCATACCGTTTCTTTCAGAATTCTGGAAAGAAAAGTATGCTGCTTTTTTAGAAGAAGAACATTTACAGGTTTTCGCAAATACACTTCAGAAGTGGCACAAGTTTGGTGTGCCTGACACATTACCACTTCCCCATTTCGAAGAAGAAACCACTCCTCCACTATCCAAAGCATTTGAAAATTTTAAAACGATTCTTTCGGAAAAAGACACCAATCCAAAAGATTGGGCGATAACTATTGAAAACACACCTTTCGAGCATCTTTTATTACTAATTGGTCAACGATGCACCTCAGCCACATTACAAAATGAAAAGGCAATTCCACCAGTAAAAGAAACATTATTAGCTAGTTGTTTTACTCCTTTTAATCATCAAATCTGTATAGCTACCAGAGCTTGGGAAAAACATATCGGGAGATCTGATGACAATTTCTGGGGAACGATGAAAGGAAATCCTGCTCAAAAAGAAGAACAAGTAAAACAAAGAATTCTGGAGATCATCGAAAATAAAACCTGGTGGAATATCTTTTACCATTATCAGCATGAATACGTATATGAAATTCGAGTTGCTAGTGGTCATGGTATCCGATGGAATGCCAAAGGAACGAAACTTATTGGATTCTTAGAACCTTTTTTATAGACAAGTAATTTATAGAAGTTGGTTTACTTACCTTTGTAAAAACCAAGTGCCAGCTTAAAACTATTGTATGATTTTTACCATTCAAAATGATCAGCTAACCGTTAGAATCAATTCTGTTGGAGCAGAACTCTCTAGTATCATTACGAAAAAAGATAACAAAGAATACCTATGGCAAGGAGATCCAAGTATTTGGGCCAGTCAAGCTCCAGTCTTGTTCCCAATTGTAGGTGGATTAAAGAATGGAACCTATCATTATCAAGATCAACAATACAGATTGCCTAAGCATGGTTTTATTAGATATAATACAGCAATTGAGGGAATTCAAAACTCGGAAACTAAAGTATCATTCACACTATCCTCATCAGAAGAAACTTTAGTAAAATATCCTTTTCAATTTACATTTACTATTAGTTATGAACTTGCAGAGAATCAATTGATCGTTTCGCATACCATAGAAAATACAGACACAAAAACTATGTACTTTTCTATTGGTGGTCATCCAGCATTTAACTGCCCTATGAATCATTCAGAAAACTACGAGGATTACTTTATCGAATTAGAACAAACTAAGAATACAGATTGCTTTGTACTTACTTCTGATGGATTGATTAGCGATGAAACGATATTGGTAATTAAAGACCATAAAATCTGGCTTACCGATACTATTTTTGATAAGGATGCGCTGATTTTTAAGGATATTCAAGTAAATAAAGCTACGCTTATTCATAAAGAAAAAGGAGCTATACTTTCTATGGATTTTAAAGATTTTCCAGATCTTGGTATCTGGGCAAAACCCAAAGCTCCCTATGTATGTATCGAACCTTGGTTAGGATATGCAGATGTAATTTCTACGAATCAAAACATTATCGAAAAAGAAGGTATTCAGCACTTAGAAAGAGAACACATACATCGTAGTTCTTATAGCATCACTATCACCAACGCTTGATTATACAATTTTACTAATCTTCAGCACAATCTGTCATAGACAGACCACTTCGAATAATGTCTTTCTTCACTCTAATATTCGTAAGAAATGCTTTCATCAAAATTAGCAACATTCAATATCAATTGATTCCCTTCCACTTGCAGATTGGAAATATCAAAATCTAACTCTTGTGTAATAAAAGCTAAACAAGCTTCTTCATTTCTTAAAGACAATCTTAGATTTCTTTGTGGTGGATCAGATTCTAAAACAATACCAGAATCTATTAAATTCAGTTGCCAAGTATCTCCATCACAACCAGAAGCGCCAAAGTTGATTTTCAAACAATTGCCTGTAATAGATACACTATTAATCGAAACCGGATCGGAAGGGCCATTTGCAAATTCCGTAGCACTGATCAAGGTTATCATATCACAGTTAGTAGGAATTACATTGTTATCATCATCGTTAGAACAACTCAAAATTGCAGTTGCGATTAGTAATAGAAGTAAGATACGTTGCATGAGTAAGGATTTATGTTATTCTATAGATGAAATTGTATCCAAATGGTTGCGATGAATTTTGTAAAAACTTGATATCAACTATTTAAAATAAAAACGAATTAGTACCAAAATTTGGAAGTTTAGTACAAATAATCTCATATTTGCAACCAAAGTAAGAACCAAAAAATCAAGTTTAACATCTATGAATCCATTTTCAATACATAAAAAAGGACGCTGTAAAGTCGTTTTCGAATCGAAAGCATAGATAAAAAACTAGAATAATTATATTTCTTTTAAGCGTCCAAAACAAATTGGACGCTTTTTTTATGTTTTTATTCTAAAAAAAAATTGCAATCAGATACAAAGTTATTTGAACGATAGTAAAAAGATTCTCAGCTGATTAGATATTTGTCGAAAGACAGACAGGATTTTCTTTGCTTAAAAACAACTATAAATCCCTAAAAATCAATTAATTAAATTGAAATTTTATTTGCGTAAGTAAAAAATAGATTTCATATTTGCACCGCACTAAAGCAATAACAAATGTCACACTGTCCCGATAGCTATCGGGAGTCGAAGTGTAAAGACAAAAAATTAATAACTATTAATAACCGAAGTATTATGACCTTTAGAGATTTACACACAGATGCACTAAGAGAACAAGGTTCTTTTATGCATATGCTTCGGGACTTCTATAACTCATAAACTGCATACAACAGTTTCTTATAAAGTCCGAAGCCAACAAAAGTTTCGGACTTTTATTTTTATAAAACTTCTTTTTTACTAGACTTTCTAATCTGGGTTGCTTCACCAAGCGTACTCAAGTTTTATAAGAATGTCATTGAAATGTTCCGAACATAAAACATTAAGAACAAACTTTTAAAAATAATTCATATGAAATTTTATAACCAAAACAGTTAGAATTTCAGGTATCAGAAGATAAGCTGGAATCATTTGTAAAACTATTACAAACGAAACAATATGTTTAATGAGACCGGCACATATAAAAGGCCAAAGGCAAAAAGAAGTTCGAAGCATCCAAAGGAAACAACGCAAAATTTGGGCAGCACAACGAAATCTTGGATATATAAAATTAGAGAAACCTATAAGACATGGATGGTTCAAAGAATCAGTCATTACCAAACAGGTCGAAAAATATAAAAACCAAGAATATATCATTGAACTGCACGAAAAGCTATTAAAATCCTTTTGGGGAAGAACAAAAGAAGAAGCTGAAAGTAAATGGTACGAGGAAATATCGAGGTATTTAATCCATAAAGATTTACCAACCATTAGCAGAAGATCCTTTAATAAGCTTAGTGATGGCGCACAGCGAATGTGTGTACCGTTTCGATATTATACAAAGGAAAAAAAAGTAAGGCTTCGATTTTATGTAAATCTCCCCAAAGGCAGCTATAAGATCAAATTTACAAGAGCTTATGTAACCCATAGCAAACGGATTGACCCAAAACTAGAAAGTGAAGACGCTTTGTTAGAACAGAAGTTGTTAAAACATGGATACTTCGAAGAAGTACAAAAACAATATAACTGGAAAGATCATTGGCAAACACCAAAACTTAGAAAAGAAAAGCTACAAACAAATAGCAAACTAAGAGATCTTAAAAAATATAATATCCAGGACATTATAAACGAAGAAATATCATGGGAAAGAAATTAAGCGGAAAAGACTTAATCAAATTAGGCTTTCCAAAAAACAATAGTATTAATGTGACCTTGGGTCAGATTAATCGATATCAAAAAAGAGTAAAAAAAGAACAAATATTACAAGAAGCAAAAAAAGTATTACTAAATCCAGAAGCATATCAAGGTGACGGGATTTGGGGTAAAATTGCAGAGAGTTTGCTAAAACCTGTTGAAGTAAAAAAACACGCATTGAAAACCACAAGAGCTCCATTCCAGATCTATGGTGAGAATGAAATCGAGGATCAAGCAAAATATCAATTATTTGATGCACTAAAGTTACCAGTTTCGGTTGCTGGAGCATTGATGCCAGATGCACATAGTGGTTATGGTTTACCTATTGGTGGTGTGTTAGCCACCAAAAATGCAGTGATTCCGTATGGAGTTGGAGTAGACATTGGATGTAGAATGTGTTTAACTATTTATCCAATAGCAACTTCTTATCTAAAAGGAAAAAAGCATCAGCTAGAAAACATACTTTCCGAGCACACAAAATTCGGAATGTATGAAACCCATAAAGTAAAGCATGATCACGAGATCTTTGAGCGATCAGAATTTAAAGATATTCCGTTAGTAAAAAGATTAAAAGACAAAGCGTATAAACAACTGGGGACTTCTGGCGGAGGAAATCACTTTGTAGAATTTGGAGCAGTAGATATCTTAGATCCTAATAATGAATGGGGATTAGCAATCGGTTCTTATATAGGTGTGTTATCACATAGCGGTTCCAGAGGACTAGGAGCCAATATTGCAAAGCACTATACCTATTTAGCTACCAAGCAATGTCCATTACCAAAACATGTGCAGCAATTAGCATGGTTGGATTTGGATACGCATGATGGACAAGAATATTGGCTAGCAATGAACCTTGCAGGAGACTATGCGCAAGCATGCCATGATAATATTCATGCCAGAATTGGAAAATTATTGGGAGCAAGACCAGTAACCAAAATTGAGAATCATCACAACTTTGCCTGGAAGCAAGAGGTAAACGGTGAAGAATGTATTGTACATCGAAAAGGAGCTACTCCAGCAGCCAAAGGTGAGTTAGGAATCATTCCTGGATCTATGGTGGCACCAGGGTTTATAGTTCGTGGACTTGGAAATCAAGAGAGCTTGCAGTCTGCTTCTCATGGAGCTGGAAGATTACATTCCAGAAGAAAGTGTAAAGAGAAATTTACTAAAAGTGACATCAAAAAAGAGCTAAAAGCAAATGATGTTACCCTAATTGGTGGAGGAATTGATGAAGCTCCAATGGCGTACAAGGATATTACCAAAGTAATGGCAAACCAGCAAGAGCTTGTAGAAGTTGTAGGAACCTTTACTCCAAAAATTGTACGAATGGATAAGTAAAAAAGCCATAAGCTATCAGCAATTAGCTTTTAATTTTTCAAAAGCTAATTGCTAGCAGCTATATGCTAAGAAACAAAAACAATGAAAACTAAAATAATTCAAATAACGGCTGGAAGAGGACCTTCAGAATGTTGCTGGGTAGTTGCACAAGTATTGAAACTTTTTTTAGAAGAAATAAAAGCTAATGCATACGAGTATGTAGTACTACATAGAGAAAAAGGAAGTCAAAATGGTACTGTACAATCGGCAACAGTGCAATTAAAAGGAAAAGAAATTGATACTTTTCTTTCTACATGGTTGGGCACTATTCAATGGATAGGAACCTCAACGTTCCGAAAATATCATAAACGTAAAAACTGGTTTATAGGAATGTACGAGATCAAACAGGTAGAACAGCTAAGTATTAAAGCACAAGAAATCTCTTTTCAAACCATGCGCAGTTCAGGTCCTGGCGGCCAAAATGTAAACAAGGTGAATTCTGCCGTAAGAGCTACCTATCACCCAACAGGAGATCAAGTAGTGGTAATGGACAGCAGATCACAACATCAAAATAAAAAAATAGCAATCGAAAGATTAAAAGAAAAAGTATACCAAAGTCAACTCCAAAACATACAAAAGTCGTTATGCGATCAATGGGAAAATCATTTGAATGTAGCACGTGGTAATCCTGTTAGAAAGTTTAAAGGAACTGATTTTAAGAAAATAAAGAAAAAACAATCGTATGCCTCAAATCGTCAACAATTAAAAAACGATTTGCGCAACGAATTAAAATACTAAAGTCATGAGCAATTTACTAGACAAATATTTATTTCAGGCATTAGATGCTTATCCATACAATCTGGAAGAAGCTGTAGAATCTTTGAACTATGCACTATCATACGATGATAAAAATCCAATTGCATTATGTCTAATGGGTCAGATCTATGCAGAGAATCTAAGAAATTACGAAGAAGCAAAGGAATATTATCAACAAGCATTAGCAGCAGATATGTATGCGCTAGATGTGTATCCAAAATATATCAATGTATTACTTTGGAACGAAGATTATGATGAAGCTGAAAAGTTAATCGACTTTGCTTTAACCATTAAAGGAACCGATAAAGCAGTATTGTATCTAAAAAAAGGAATTCTTTTAGAGCAAAAACAAGAGTACAAAGCAGCTCTTAAAGTATTAAAAACTGCCAAGATATATGCATATAACAACTACTTTATCAGTGATGTAGAAGGTGACGAAAAAAGGATTAAAGATAAAATGCCTAAGAAAAAGAAGAAAAGTAACAACAAGAAAAAAGGTAAAAAAACTAAGAATTCTTCTAAAAAGTCGAAGAAGAAAAGTAACTAATTATACAAACATGTCATTTCAGCCTGTTACATTGAGCATGTCGAAATGTAGGCTGGAATCCGTTTAGTGAATTGTTTTATCATACAAAAATGGATCCCAGTCTGTACTAGGATGACAAAAAAACAAAAAACCATGGGAGCACCGCATAATAAAAAAAGATATGGAGAAGTATGGCCATCCTATAGAATTGAATATGCTTTGGAAGCCTTAAAAACTTTAAAAGATTTAGTAATTCTATCAGGTGGTTGGGCCTGGCATTTTCTCTCTCCAGAAGGTCATACAGAATATAAACATGCACATGATCATAAAGATATTGACCTCTTTATTGATCCGAAAGATGTAGCTAGTGTCATGTGTATATTATTGGAGAATGGATTTCAAAAAGTATGGACGCGCTATGATCATTTACCCAGTGATGAGAACTTTAGACGCTACGAAAAAACGGTAATCGCTGAAAATGAAAAATCTATACGAATTACCATTGATTTTTTCGTGAAATCTGAGATTCCTCATCGTACTGTAAAAGGTTGGAAGATTGTAGAACCTACCTATTTATTAGGATTGTACTCTAATATACACTCTAGTGATAAGTGTTGGGCAGTTCAATCCGCAATCAAACTACTAGATAAAGGAATCGATCCTTTAGATAGAGAAGAATTGGTAACAATTCCAAAAAATTAAATAACTACAACCTCACAGGTCTTTGGGATTTGTGAGGTAAAAAATAAATAAAATGGAAAACAAAAACACAATAATAATTATAGATCTAGAAGCAACCTGCTGGAACGGTAAGATACCTCCAGGACAAACCAATGAAATAATAGAAATTGGTATTTGCTTACTAGATACGCAAACTGGAGGGGTTACCAAAAATCGAGGAATCCTGGTAAAACCAGAAAGATCAGAAGTAAGTCCGTTTTGCACGGAACTAACAACAATTACTCAGGATTTACTGGATCGAGAAGGTATTTCTTTTGCCGAAGCATGTGAAATTGTAAGGACCGAGTACCAAGGACATCAATTTACATGGGCTAGCTATGGGCTATACGATCTAAATATGATGAAAAAGCAATGTAAATTTCGTGATATCGAATACCCTTTATCGCAAAACCACATAAATGTAAAGGACCTTTTTCAAAAAACCAGAGGGTTACGAAAAAAAGTTGGTATGAAAGGAGCTTTAGGTATTCTTGATATTCCCTTAGAAGGAACCCATCATAGAGGTGTTGATGATGCGAAAAATATTGCAAAAATTTTACAATGGTCTCTAGTTAAAGAAAAAATGATAAACAGATAACATTCTAGAAATCAATTCTTACAAAAAAGATGCGATACATCATAATATTTTCATAATTCAAAAAAACACTCTTCACAACATCAAGATACATTTATCTTGATGTTTTCCCTTATTATCATCGCTTACAAAGCCATTCTCCAAACGATAAAAAAGAATATTTTGATACTTGAAAACCGTAACAAAATGTTAATTTTATGTTAAAGTGGTGTTTTTTTGTAAGGTTCACTAATTTTCATCATTTTTCTTCTTTTTCACTTCAAAAATGATGTTTTTTTACTTGTATTTTATTAAATATAAGCAATTCTACACTTAAAAAATCGTCATGAAAAATTCTAAATAATCTTCCTTTTTAGGCATCCTTAAATTCAATTCTAGCATCAATATTAACGGGAATTTTGATCATAATAGTTCACTTAAATTTTAAAGTCATTTTTGCATATCTGAACCCAATTTTGTGAAAGAACAAAACACTATTCAGAAATTAATCTTGACCGTAAATCACTAAAAGGTTTAACAGTAAAGAAGTTACAAGTTAATTTCAACTTATGTAAGAATTATATTATTATCATTTCTAGTACAAAGTTACATGAATGTATTACGTCCGTTTTTTTGTTAATTTAGTCCTTCCTAACGTTGAAAAAAATGTAAATAACCCCAAAAAAACTAACAAAATGAAGATCCCAAAATCCCTATTACTAATTTTATTTTATTTAGTATCGTTCCAAATCAATTCCCAGGAAACTGTAGACCATTCTCCTTGGGACCAAATCCTAGTTCTTAATGTTACAGAAGATGGTTTAGTAGACTACGATGGAGTTACAAATGATGTCATAGTATTTTATAAGTATTTTAGATACCTACAAAATGTTTCTCCCGAAAATCACTGGAGTAAAGAAGAAAAATTAGCTTATTGGCTAAATGTATATAATGCAACGGTGATGAAAATGATTATTGATGAATATCCTATCACATCCATCAATCAATTAGAAGATCCTTGGAAAAGAAAAGTTTTCAAATCGAATAATGTTCGTTATAGTTTAGATGATATCGAACATAAGATCTTAAGAAAATTCGGAGATCCTAGAATTCACTTTTTACTAAACTGTGGATCCATGTCCTCTCCAAGACTATGGAACAGAGCATATACTAGTGAGAATATTGAGTACGCACTTGATGAAAGAACAAGAGAGTTCATCAACGACCCTCAGAGAAATCAGATTAACTCTCAGACAGTTAGAATTTCTCAATTATTCGAATGGTATGAAGATGATTTTATCAGTAACAATGTGGATGTTATCGATTTTATAAACGAATATTCTACAATTACCATCGACAAAAACATGAAGAAAAAATATGTTACCTACGATTGGAATTTGAACAAAAATCACGAGAAAACCCCTATAACTAGTAATAATTAGCCAAAATTGCCTCAAAAATATTTTGCCAGAACTATCATGAACTAACCTTACGCTATGCTTGTAAGCTTTAGCAAAAAACCATGAGTAGTTATCAATACTAAATTGATATACTTTTAAAACTAAATTACCCTCTATTATGAATAAAAATATTACCCTTAAAATCTCACTATTTATACTCTGCTTAACTTCTTTTTCTTCATTAACAGCACAAACAATCATCAATGGTTTTTTTCCACAAAAGAACGAGTTTACAGTAGCTTCATCATATTCGTACAAAAGCTATGACAATTTTTTTATGGGAAATACACAAACGGAAACGACCCCAATGAATATGGGAGAAATCAGCTCTTCTGTAGTTAGTGTCTATGGAGAATATGGAATCCTAGATTGGCTTTCAACCACAGTCACCCTTCCTTACATCTCTATGCAAAATGAAACCGGCGTTTTAGATCCTGTTTCGCAAACGGATCAGGTAAGCGGAGTACAAGACTTAAGTATGTTTTTTAAAGCCCGAGTTTTAGATGCTCAAATTAACAACGTATCGAAAATTGCTATCGGCGGCGCCGCTGGTGTATCCGTTCCCGTAGGAGGATATGAAGAAGCTGGAATTCTATCATTAGGAAACGGAGCTACTGCCATTGATGGGTGTGGGTTTGTACAAATCAATGCTTCCAGAAATCTGTTTGTAGAATTGCAAGCAGCTTACAGCTTGCGTAACAATGGTGATTTTGAAATCCCAAATGCCACTCTTTTTAGTGCGAAACTGGGATATTATAATAAATGGTTTTACGCTCATGCAAAAATAGGAACTCAAAATTCTTTGGACGGTCTTGATATCGGTACTCCTGAGTTTGCTGAAGCAGGTGGTGCGGCCGCACTACCAGAAACTGAAGTTGATTACACTAACTTTTATTTTGACCTCTATGTCCCTGTATATAAACAGAGTATTGGAGTTTCTACAGGATACACTACCAATATGAGTGGAAAGAATTATGATCGAGCCTCTGGATTTTCCGTAGGACTCGTGTATAAAGTTCCTTAATACTTTATTATTAACATTATTACCTACTATTAAATTTAACTTATGAAAAAAATACTTTTTTTTGCCCTTATTTCCACTCTATTGGCATGTGAGCAAGACGAGTACATTCCATTAAACTCGAATGAAGATCAAAATTTATTTTCAAAAAACTCCAACACTGCTACTGGTTTAGATAAACAAATACTAGACGAATTGGATGCTATTTCTGGAGGCGTTGGAGCTGCTTATTTTATTCTTCCAAATAGCGATCAATATAGTAGTATTCCTCAAGATCCATTAAATCCTATTACAGATGAAAAAGTAGCTTTAGGAAAGCTTCTTTTCCATGAAACCGCAACTGGAGGAAACCCAACGACTGCATCTAACTTATTTACGTATTCATGCGCCTCTTGCCATCATTCAGCAGCTGGTTTTGGAGCAGGAATCAGACAAGGTATTGGTGAAGCTGGTGTAGGTTTTGGTACTAGTGGTGAAGCACGTGTTTTTAATCCTGGCATTGCCGTAAGTGATGCGGATATCCAACCAATCCGCTCTCCGACAGTATTAAATGCAGCGTATCAGGACATCATGCTATGGAATGGTCAATTCGGAGGATCAGGTACCAATCTGGGTACAGAAGCTAATTGGACCAACATTCCTGAAAACTTTATAGGATTTGAAGGTGTGGAAGTACAAGCGATCAAAGGACAAGGAGTACATCGATTATTAGTTGATGGCAATTTTGTATCTAGTTTTGGATACCAACAGATGTTTGATGACGCTTTTCCAAGTCTTCCCGTTTCTGAAAGGTATACCACACAAACAGCAGCCCTAGCGATTGCGGCTTATGAAAGAACCGTATTAGCCAATCAATCTCCTTGGCAAGAATGGCTTAAAGGTAATTACAGCATGTTATCTAATGATGAAAAGAAAGGTGCGAAGGCATTTTTTGGGAAAGGAAAATGTTATGAATGTCATACAGGACCTGCTTTAAATGACAAGAATTTCTATGCCTTCGGAATGGGGGATTTTGATAATTCTAGCGATGCTGTTGTTTTAGATCCTGTTGGGTTTGAAAATGTAAAAAAAGGAAGAGGTGGATTTACCAAAGTAGCAGCAGACGAATATAAATTTAAAACTCCTACACTATACAACCTAGTTGACAATGGTGGTTTTTATGGTCACGGAGGAACTTTTACATCTGTTAGAGAGGTCATAGAATATAAAATTGCAGGTGTTCCCCAAAGTTCTGAAGCTACAACTGCTAATCTAGCTCCTCAATTTGGTGATATTAAACTAAACAAAACCGAAATAGATAATCTTGTATTGTTTATTGAAAATAGTTTAAGAGATCCTAATTTATCAAGATATGATCCAGATCAGGTAAACTCTGGAAACTGCTTTCCAAATAGCGATCCTGCATCGAAAGCCGACCTGGGATGTAGTTAAATCATCAAAAATCAATACAATAAATATAATTTAAAAACGCATAGAACATTCTATTATCTTGCTAGAGCTCATTGAAAATAACTATTTCCCAAATAAAATAGCGTCTAACACAAACTTAATTCAATGAGCTTAGCAGGATTTTTTATCTATCACCATTTACCTGGCAATTATTTTCACGATATCCGAATACTGATCACCAATAATTTTTAGAAAAAACGTCCCTTTTTTATCTAAATTAAAATTTGTCGATTGATGATCAGCTATGGAAATTTCATCAATTACTTGACCAATGGTATTTACAATCTTTACTTCAACCGGGAAAATTGTAGTTTGTGGAAGTTCTAGATTAAAAACACCATTTCCGGGATTCGGATATAGTATAGGTTTTTGAGTATTTGTTGATATATCTTGTATGGATAGGGTTTGATTTTCTAAAAAAACTCTGCTATCTCCATTATCAAATGTATAATTCTGAAGACTGTTCCAAATAAAATCTACTATCGTATTATAATTATTTTTTACTGTATCAGGAATTTGAATGGGACTAGTTAATGCCTCATCCGGAAACTGAAAATTAGCTGGTGGTTGTTCTCCATAAATGACGGAATAATGTACCAATGCCGCAAGAAAATACAGTACCGGATACCCATGTGGCGCTGAATCTTCGTAGAGTGTAGTTGCCGAAATATCTGATAATATTCCTTGATCAGAAAATAAATCTGCTAAAATTGGTCCTGTAGGAATTAATTTCACTTCAGCATCTGGTCTTAATGCTAAGACCTCATCTTGGAGCGTAATCCACCAATCATGAAAATCCTCACGAGTATAATCATAAAAAGCTCCAAACTCTTGATCTTCCTGTGCTTGAGAATTTGGAGGAAATGTCCCGTTAAACTCTGGCCAGTTTTCATAAATATAGAAATGAATTCCTGTTTCTTCTGTTCTGGCATAATCTAAAATTCGCAAAACCGCCTCTACAGAACTTAACGCATTAGGATCTTCATTACAATCTTCTATATATTGTGCATCACAAAAAGCATTTTCTGAAGGTGAGGAGGTTTGCTGAATAAAGTTAGCTAGTGTAACAATTACGTTATCATAATTCCAACTTCCAAAATCGTCGTTAGATTCATTGGTTCTGGTATTAGGCGCATCTATAAACCCCCATTGAAATATGGGCGGCAACTGTTGTAGTGGTAAAAAATTAAACTGACCATCTACCGTATATTGATTCCCTGCTTGTTGAGCAAGCAAATACATCCAATCTGGTATATTACTTCTATTTTGAGTAGCCTGATCAGCACTATGATTTACTAAACTGTGACCAAAAATATACGAGTTATTAGATTGCTGAGAAAAACTTGCTGTTCCTATCAACATAAATAGAATCAATGATACAGATTCTAAAATGCTAACAAAGGTCACTTTTTGAATAGTTTTGGTCATCTTACAGCGTAGTTTTAGTTCATTTACATCAGTTGTCTATGTATAAAACGTACTATATAAAATATACCCTACCCCTATTTATTATTTTTTTCGGTCTTTTATTTTTATCTATTACGCCCATTCGTTTAATTACTATATTTACTCAAAACAATCAATACGACGATGAAAGACAAATTATTCGAGGAAGTAGTTGACAATTATGATGCGCTAAAATATAGCTTACTAAAAGCGCAGACATTTGATGAATCTCATTTTGGTTTCCCTGAAATCTACTATAAGATTATGGAAACAGATAAACAACGTGTAGATGCTTTTCACAAGGCCTTTCAGCTCAACGATAATTTTAAAGATGCTACTGTTTGTGAAATTGGCGTTGGAACCTTGCCTCTTACCAAATTATACATGCCTTATGTAAAAAAAGCATATCTGATCGAAAATAATCCAGATCTCATTCCTTTTATCAATGAAGAAATTTCCAAATATCCTTGGGCCGATAAAGTAGAAGTAATCTATGCTGATGCCCTCACTGTAGATTTACCAGAAAAAGTAGACTTTGTAGTCGGCGAATTAATGAGTATTTATTGTGCTAATGAATTTCAGGTACAGATTTTTCAGCATATGCGTGAATTTTTAAAACCTGGCGGAAAATTATTCCCAAACCGCATTGTAAACTTTGCTAGACTTTGCGAAGCGGAAATTGATGAAAACATACATCATTACCCTGTTAATTTTACCAGACATCAACCGATGTTTTTAACACAACAGTTTTTGGTAAATGAAATCGAATTATTAAAAGAAAAAAAACAAGGAGTTAAACTAAGTTTTTCTGTTCCTGTTTTATTTTCGGGAACCGTAAACGCATTGTACCTAGAATCCTATGTAGAAGTTACTGAAGGTGCTAATTTTACAGGAACTGATAGTCTGATGCCTCCTACAGTATTAAAAACTACCAATACTCAAGAAGTAAAAGCTGGAGATTTAGTACACATAGATTTTAGTTTCGATTATGGTTCTTCTTTAGATCATATCAGTTGTATGTTGTCTTAATGTTTTCCATTTCTAGTAAAACCTACTTGTTAATGATTTTAGACAAAATTCTATCTTTTTTATTCGGTATCAAAAAATCCAAATTTGAGATTACGGAACGTGAACTAGAAAAAATAACAGATGATGTCGATGAAAATCAAGAAAATGACAAGCATGAAAAAGAAATCATTGATGTAATAACTACTCCTCTGTTTAAATACAGTTTTGAAGAGTTATCCAAAACCATTTTTGAAGAAGCCAAACATAAATTTAAAATCAACAGATATAATTATTGGGCTCCGAAGTTCACGAGTTTAGATTCATATATATTTCTATCTGAACAACAAATATCTTTCAAACGGGATTTTGCTTATTGGATTACGAAGGAAATTATTTGGTTTGAAACCACTCCAAACATAGTTAAGCCTCCCTTAAAAACTCAGTATTTAAAGGAAATATTACAACTTCTCCTAAGATCGAATCTGCATTTTAAAGAAAAAGATTTCGAATACTTCATGAATCTTTGGGTAAAATATCCCACTTATGTATCAATTGCTTCTTTAACTTCTAGACTGAGAAAAAAAACAAAAAATGATACAGTAAGTAAAGAGTTTTATCAGTATCTCCAAAAGTTTTTAAAAACCCCAAGGTTTCATAATGAGTGGTACAACTATTACAAAACTCCTAGGAATACAATACAACGTATATTGCATTTATATGCTCAAGACAATGATGAAAATCAACCCTCATTTTTATTAGCTTCTGACCCTTTTGCTGATTACATCAACAAATTTATTCGAAACTGTGATCAAAAAGAACAAGATGCTTATTGTCATATATTCAAGACTTTTGAAGAGAATAAAGAATTTTACAATCCTTTTAAATTAATAGTTCTCATTCAGGAAGAGCTAAATACTATAGGAAGGAATGCTTATAAAATACAAATGTTGCATTTTATTAAAAAAGCCTCTTTATTCAAACCTAAAATGAGCAATCTGAGGGTTGAAAAAGTAACGTATAACACAGGAAAAGAAGTAAGATATAATTGTCAATACATTAAAAAAGAGAACATAACAATTCTCAAAAGTATTATCATTTCATTAGCGGATTTCAAACACAAAAAAAGTGCAATCCCTAATCTTCTTAGAATTACCGAACGTTCTTTTTCTAATGCTAATGCAGTGCGGCTAGGCCAAACCTCTCAGTCATTAGGCAAGCTATGTGTCTATACATTAGCAAATCATTATGAAGAAACCGGAATACAAAAAATTAAAAATCTCTATCAAGAAACTACCTATAAACAGATAAAGCAAACAATAGAAAAAGAGTCAAAAATACTTAAAGAACAAATGGGGATTAGTTTGATTTAGAATTCATAAAGAATAGATTTGGCTATAAACATTAAGAACATATTATCATTCTTTGGAATCAAAAAAACATTTGAAATATCTAAGGAAGAATTAGCGCATTTAAGTTCTGAAACTTCCTCCCAAGAAAAGAACGGCCCCTATATTATAGATCTTGATTTTTCTGATGAAGACTCTCCTATAGCAGAAGAAATGCTAACGAATATTTATGAAGATGCTACTTCGCTTTTTGATTACAATCATGACAATCTAGAAAAAGTAATTTTCAACTCTTTGGAGCATCATAAAACCTTACTAGGTTCTCATCCCGAAATTAAAAAAGAGGTATTGTATTATCTTTTTAAAGAACGCTCTAAAAACAGAAGATCCTCTTCCAAATCTGAGAGCAAATTAGTTGATAAAATCCCACAAGATTTTAAACACGCCATTGGATATCACTTATTAAATTCTAAAATGCGTCTTACCAGTCAGGACTTTACTTATTTCTTCCATAAATGGAAAGACACCTACGTATACGATTATCCGCTTCGGCCATTATTGAGACAACTAAAAAAGCATTCCATTAATTATAAGATAAGTCCTGAGTTAAATGTGAGTTTACATTCTTTCTTACGCTCTAGATCTATACAATATCTTTCTATAAAACAGCATATGGATGCTAAAAGTATTATTCATAGAGTTATTCTGGAAAACAGTAAAATCAATTTAATCCCTTCGGCATATGTTTTTCAGTTATTACCAGATCCGTTTGGAGTTCATGTAAACAAATTGATCTCTAATATGAGTGAGAAATACCAACATAATATTTCGAAAATCCTTAAAATTCTCTCCAAAAATATTCATCAAAAATCCTTTATACAGATTAATGAATGTTTAGAAAAGATACATCAAAAGAAGTTCGATGATTTTAGCTACTCAATACTCCGAAAATTTGCTTATTTACGATTACGAAATGTAACACTAAGGCAAAAAGAGGACAATAACGAAAAAGATATTATCTATGGTGTTTATGAGCATGTTTACCAAGAGAATATAAATCTAGTCAAGGGATTGATACAACTACATGGATACAGAAACAATCAAAACTGTATTAAGCTTATATCCAATATTTTAGAAAGATGCTATGCTGTTTCCATAGGTTCTAACTACGGTGCCACATCACAATCATTAGGAAAAATTTGTATTCAAACACTTGCTTATCAATTTGAAGATGCTGGGAAAGATGAATTAAAAACTGTATATGAGAATACCAGCTTTAGACTCATTAAAAAACAAATTGAAATCATCTCTCATAAATTACAAGAAGAAACAGGAATATCTTTACTCTAAAATATCGATATCAAATCCGATAATATCACGGATTCCAGGTTTAGAAATATCTTCTGGTTCTATAGGTGTTACATAATGCCATAGATCATTTCCGAAAGTAAATTCTTCTCCCGTATCTGCTTGAAAAATAAATTCTCCTGGTTGTAGTACTTTTTTAAAGATCAGCTCATTGGTTTCTGCCATTGTCTTTTCGTAAATCTGACTCTCAGCACCTGTTATATTTTGTCTATTGACCACTAAAGCAGACATGATATATTGAGCTCCATCTTCATGAACACCTTCTGGAGCGTTTTCTCCTTTTATTTTTTCATGAGAAATAGTTCTCATAAAATGACTGGTGATTTGAATCTTTCGAACTTCAGGATGTATGTGTTTTACCAATCTTGCCATTCGCTTCAGCAACTCAAAAAACATCTCATTTTCTACAGCTGATCTGGATGCTTGTTTGAAAACACGTTTCCAAACACGAAAATCATCTACATCTTGTTCAAAACCTTGCTGTATGATCCGTTCTACAAAATATTGATCATCCCAAATTTCAATCAAAAAACTTGAGATATTGCGCTGTCTGGTAATGGTAGATAATTGCTCGAATTCCCTTTGTTGGTTATCGGTAAGTTGTTGTAACCAATAGGCTAACGCATCCAAAGTTTTGGTCCCTTCAAAATACGCTTTATGTAACTTTTCTATTGATACGGAATCCTCTGGAAAAACTTCTTTTAAAAAGGCGATTTGTTTTCCTCTAACTACATATGCATCGTCTTGTAGCTCTGAAAAGAAAGGTCTAAAAAAATGTAAAAAAGAACTAACATCAATCTTTAAATCAGTAACACTTCCAACTCTGATAGGTGATTTTACTGCTCTTCCGATTTGCTTTGATATTTCTTTCTCGGTAATCATTTGGCAATTCTTACTTTCTTAGTAATATGATGTAAACATTCTTTTTTATTATGTAACCAATATACGTAAGGTATCGTAATAATTGGTATTTGTGTTCTAAATAATGTTTTATATTGATCTATTGAAAATGTCTTTTCCAATGCTCCTGGATACCCAACCAAGTCTATACAAATGGTGCGTTGTTTATGTGTTACCAAAATATCCATTACATAACCTGCGATAGGATAATTTACAATAATATCTTCTTGTTTAATGCCCAACTGGATTAGCTCTTCTAACACTTCTTCGGCAAAATTATCCATGTATTCCTCCACAGAATTTTGAGGATATTGGATCCTTGTTTCCGATAAATAATCGATTACTAAATGTTTGTTTTTAAAATTCTTAGGATCGAAAGAATAGTATAGAAATTGCTGCTGCTTGGCACGTGTTATACTAACGTTAAAAACATCTTCTCTATCTAGATATTGGAACACCGAAGTACTTGTTTGGTTATCTATAGTGAAGGTAATATACATCTGATCACGTTCTTCTCCCTGAAATTCAAAAGGTGTACCTACAGCAATTTTATGTTTTTTGATAGCAGCAAGATCAAGCTCTTCGATTTTATCTTTCAAATAATTTACCTGATCTCTAAATGGTGAAAGAATTCCAATCGTTGTAGCCACTCCAATAGCTACTTGATGTTCTTCATCGATAACTTTTTGTATATCTTCTAATAATTGTTCTGCCTCTTGTAAATTGGTTCCGTTTTTCAATTTTTCACCTTCACAGAAAACCCAATGTACTGCAGAGGTTTTATGATGGATTTGTAAGTCAGACATCACCTTTAGCTTTTCAAAATAAAATTTTTGATTGCTATATCTTATGATGCTTGGAACACTTCGGTAATGCTCATCTAAAAAATGCACATTGCTCTGAGAAGGCAGTCGCTCCAAAGCATAATCTAGAAAACTAGTTTCTCTGTAATTCATCACTTCTTCGCCTTTCAACAAACCATAAGCATTTGCTGTATCTTGCATAACTTGTTTAGACAAAAATGAAACGTGTCTTAATTGTTTTGGATCTCCAACAACTACTACCTTCTTTGCTCTAGCTAGTACTGGAATCATCGTAGCAATATCACACTGGGAAGCTTCATCTATGATCGCTACATCAAAAAGATCATTTTGTAATGGAAAAACATCGCTAACATCGGTAGATTTTGTTATCCAAATCGGCAAACATTGCAATACAGATTGAAAATCGACTTCCTGAAACAAACGCTCTCGCTCTTCGATATTTCTGGTCTTTACCAATTTTGAAAACTTAGATAGTGTTTGATCCTTTGATAACAAATCAGAAATCTTATCTCTATATTTTAAAGAAATGATTTCTTTAATTAATTTATTTTTTTGATGAATATAATGTTCCAACAATTCTATTAACTGCCAAAATGGATATTCTTTTAAGACTTGCTTAGAAACATATTTACGTTTTAATCTCTTAAAAAAAGAAGGGTTGTAATCTAAAAACAACTCAGCGTTTTTAATTTCTCTCTCCTCTCGATCTCGAATTTCATCACTAATTTCCTTGATCTTATTTACGGCATGATCAATCTCTTTTTGTTTTTTAGGGATGAAGTAATCCTTCCCTCCTTTTTGAAAAACATTAATTGATTCTAGTTTCTTTTTTAATTTCGCTTTATGACTACGGCCAGATCCAGCGCGTATAGAAAGCCCTTTTACTCCTAAGTCTTGTACTATTTTTTCTTGCAGTACATCCACCGCCTGATCAGATTTAGAACATATTAAAACACTTTTGTTATGATATACCTGATCCAATGCTAAAGAGGCTATTGTGTACGATTTGCCAGTACCTGGAGGTCCTATCACCACTGTTATATCATTGGTCTTTACAGCTTGAATAATCCCAAGTTGTGAACTACTTAAATTAGAAGGTACATAAACTCCTTCCTTAGATATTGCATCAGTGTTAATCTCAGTTTTCCTTCTGGAGAAAAATCCACGAAGCGTATCATTGAATAAATGACCTTCTTTGATTTCATCAATCTCATGCAAAACGTCTCGACTCGATTTTGATTTTTCTACAATCCCCAAAGCTATAGCTGGGAGTAGTTGTAGAGTAAGAGATTTTGAATGTTCCCTAATTTTTTGCCCTTCTAAAAGTACTGGTAAAATTTCTAATTCGCTGGTATGAATAGGTATATATTCTTCTAGCTTTTTTGCAATTCCTTGGATATCTTGTTTAGAAGGTTCCTGATCATTAATTAGTGATTTTATCTCTAGAGAAAAGGAATCATCTAGATTAAAGTTTGATTTTAACACATTTAATAAAGCTTCATTTACTCTATTTTCTTCAAAATTATAGTTGATGTGATAGAGTGCATCACTATTAATCTCTAGGGTAGCAGGAGTTACTATTAACGGCGCACATATTGTTCTTTTTCTCCCTAAAAAAGTGAGTTTACCTGTTATAAAAAAACTACACGCGACAAAGGTTTTCTCTTTTCGGTAAATTTCTAGATACTTATATAAATCCTCGCCAAAATCGATTTTCATAAACGTAGGATCCTCTTCTCTATATAAGCCTGTGCTATTTTTTAAGAAAAACCGTTTATCTACCTTTGTTCCTAAGAAATTAAGGACATCATTATCTCTAAATTCTTGTTTGTAACAATCCTGATAATAGGATAAGACTTTTTCAATATGCATTGCGTGCTAATTTAAGCTTCTTCTTCATCTTTTTGAAATCTAAGATAATCATCAACCGTTTGATTAATTGGTGGAATATCTTCTTCAACAATTGTCTTTAACAATTCTTCGGTAAGTGGCGTAATAGCTACAATGCGATTCGCTTGGTACTCTATAATTTTTTCGAATAAATTACGTGCTACTCTGGCGTTCCCAAAACTTTTATGTCTTTTTTCGTAAAGTTTATCAAAAATAAATTCCAATTTTTCTTTTGCTTCTTCCGCTAACACAAAATCATTTTTGAGACAGAATAGTTCAAAAATACCTATTAACTCTTTGGGTTTATAGTGATCAAAGGTGAAATATCGATTAAATCGTGATTGTAGTCCTGGATTCGATTCAATAAATTCTTCCATCTCATCTGGATATCCTGCTACAATCACTACTAGTTGATCTCTATGATCTTCCATTTTCTTAAGCAATACCTCAACTGCCTCGTTACCAAAGTCTTTTTTGTTATCCTTGGCTAAAGAATAAGCTTCATCAATAAATAAAACTCCGTCCAGTGAAGTTTTGATTACCTCTTCCACCTTCAGGGCAGTTTGACCTACGTAACCGGCTACCATTCCTGTTCTGTCTGTTTCCACCAGATGTCCTTTTTCTAGATATCCTAGGTGTCGGTAGATTTTAGACACCAAACGCGCAACAGTGGTCTTTCCTGTTCCAGGAGGTCCCATAAATACAGAATGTAGCGAATTGTTTACATTTTTAAGCCCTTTTTCTTCTCTCAGCTTTTGCACTTTCAAGAAATTAGACAACTCTTTAACAGCCGTTTTTATATTATCTAATCCTATTAGTTCATTGAGCTCATCCATTACATCATCCAAGGTCTCATTTTCATCAATCTCGGTTTGCTTTACGCCTTCTAGTTTTTCTTTGGGGTGTTGCAACTTATCATTAATCTTCTTTAGCAAGGTTTTTTCCTCTTCAGAAATAGTATCATCTACCTTTGCAATTAACGAAGCAATCCGATATAAAAAAGAGGCTGAATTCGCAAAATGCTGACTATCCAATCGCTTTAATAAGGAGGGTAATAAAAATTCGTTCTTATAATCTTCTCCTAAATCAAAAAGACTTGCTGTTTTTATGATTTCTATATTCTCTTCAAACTTCTCTGACTGTACAAATTTGTTGATACGCTCTATAGAAAGTGAAGCTATGATATCATTGCCTTGCAACTTTTCGAACATGAATGCAAGTAAAAATTTCACCTTGGCATCGGCAACAGTATTTTCTTTATCCGTTAAAGGATAAATCATATTAAATACCTTAATAATATCCTGCAAAATCACATGTTCTGCTTTAAACTCTATCGCATCATCAGTTTTATGAACAATAGCATTGATCGTATTAGAAAAACGTTTGTTATTATTAAGATCCTCAGCAAGATTTTGAATTTTTTCCCCTTCGTTTTTTAAGATCTGTAGAAACTCATAATCCACATCATAATCTTTCGCTACGTCTTCTTTTTGGTTAACAAAATCTTTGAATTTATTTGTAAAATCAGCTAGTGTCTTTTTCTCGTCTTTTTTAGTAAGCAAAAGATCTTCCATCAAAGAA
The DNA here is from genome assembly GCF_947492115.1 of uncultured Aquimarina sp. NCBI lineage: Bacteria > Pseudomonadati > Bacteroidota > Flavobacteriia > Flavobacteriales > Flavobacteriaceae > Aquimarina > uncultured Aquimarina sp. The sequence goes on along the minus strand of NZ_CANLMM010000003.1, from coordinate 872,397 downwards.
TCTAATAATACTATGTGCTCTTTTGGAAAAGCACTAAATTTTACATCCTTAAAAATATCCTTATCTAGAGAAAGTGTTGCACCAGCAATATGAATATACTGAGTAGTAATGATAAAATCTAATTCATCTATAGATTCCTTTAGAGAATACAATAGTAGTAAGTCTTCATCTTTTATTTTTAAGGAAGGAAACGCTTCAGAGATCGTTAGTATTTTTAGAGGATTAATGGACTTTCCTTTAAAAAAAGAAGCTTTGTGTTTTTGATCTAATTTAGCAAAAAACTGGTCTGTGGCTTTATGATATTTTCTGTTGGTCATAAGATTTTTTCAAGAAAAATGAATTATGCTTTTAATTGTTCTTCGGCTTTCTTTTTAGCCTTTTTATCGGCTTCTATGGCAATTAGTACAAAACCGATCAATAATGAAAATAAGGCTGTTGTTATCAAAAATCCCCATAACTTATTATCAGGATAAACCGCTAATCCTTTTGGAATTGTCACCTTTGTTTTCTTACCTGTATCCAACAAAGTTTCTCTAAGCTTTATAAGTACATTGGTTCTTTCTAAGGCGCTTTCGGATTTTAAATTCTGTAACTCATTTTGACTTGCTTTTAAGTTTTTATACCAAAATCCAATATCTTCATTTGGAGTTTCCCACATCATTGAAGTATATCCACTTGTTAAATTATTAGCTTCTAAATACGTAATTACCTTAGTCAGTTCTTCATTTGCAATCTCAATTGTACTTGCATCAGCTGCCCTTTTTAAATATCCTGATACATTTTGTTTAAACTGTATTTTTTTTGAAATTCTAACTCCAAATATCACTAATGATACCGTAATCAAAAATATCCCTATTACACTTTTCATTTTAGTTGTTTTAATTTTTTAATCATTCCTTTTTCTGAAATTTAACAGAAAATTACACCTTTTTAACAATAACAAATATTCCTAAAACTAAAGGTATCTATGGAATCTTACACAAGATTCTGACACAAACCTGAGTGTCTTATGTTCAGGAATCATTTTAATTTTTAATTTTTTATTATGTTAAAAAGCATTTTAAACTTATCGGATGTTTCAATTCTTTCAAAGAAAAACCAAAGCACAATTCATGGGGGATCGTTAGGTTCTGATTGCCTCGAATTACCACCTGAATGTGGACCAAATGAGTATTTGTTTGATTGTGCTTGCATTGGAAACACAGGTTTTCCAGGTTAATATGACATTCAAAATATCATATTAAATAAACAAGCATTTCGAGAAGAAAGTTGTTTTAAAAACAGCTTTCTTCTTTTTAATTCCAAAATCAATTACCTGCATCAATTTGCATCATAGCATCCTCAACTTCATGAACCAATTCATCAAAATGTGCTAATCTTTTCGTTTCGCGTGTTCTATTAAAAGGTAAATCAATATCGATATGCTTTACAAAATTCGATGGTGCATGCTTCATAATATAAATATCATCTGCTAAATACACTGCCTCTTGAATATCGTGGGTAACAAATAAGATCGTAGGACTAAACTTTTCCCAAATACCAATTAATAGATCTTGCATTTGCAAGCGAGTTTTAATATCTAATGCTCCAAAGGGTTCATCCATTAATAAAATCTCTGGATTAGACATTAGGCTTCTGGCTATGGCTACTCGTTGTAGTTGCCCACCAGAAAGGGTCGGATATTGGGCATATTTCCTGTGATGACCTTCCAGGCCAACTAACTGGATCATTTCCATCGCTTTTTCGTCCCGTTCCTTCTTTGAAATTCCTTTAAAACGCAATCCTAATCCTACATTATCCAATACGGTCATCCAGGGCAAAGAAGAATACTGTTGAAACACCATACTCACTCTATTCTCCTTACTTACTGGTTTCCCATTAACCAATACCGTTCCAGAGGTAGGCTTTTGCAAACCAGCAATATATCTCAATAAAGTAGACTTACCACATCCAGACATACCTAGTATAACAGTAAACTGACCTTGCATAGGCTTATCTTCTACCAGCAAATCCAAATTTTCTATAATCTTGGTTTTCCCTCCATCATAAGATTGGGATATCCCTCTAAGTTCAATCACATTAGGTGCCTGAGGAGCATCTGTAAACTGTAATGCCATACTAGTGTTTATTTCCTTTATTAATATGCTTGAAAGAGAATAATATTTTATCAATCAACACAAAAAGTCGATCTTGTAGAATTCCAATTACTACAATGATTATAAGAATCGCAAAAGCTTTATCGATTCTACTCTGCCGTTTCGCAGTCCAGATTAATTCTCCAATCCCTCCTCCTTTATTCAACATTTCTACGATAGTTATATAGGTCCAAGATATTGCTGTTAACACCCGAATATCGTCAATGATCTTAGAAAACACATATGGCATATATACGGTTCTAATGGTTTGCCATGATGTAGCCCCTAACGTAAAAACAGTATTGAGATACACATTCTGTACCTCATCGATCCGCTGAATGACGACAGGTATCAAATAGACAATGATACCAAAAGCTAAAAAGGATACCTTCATATCACTTCCTAATCCCAACCACATTATAAAAATACCAGTTACAGCAGTAAGTGGTATAAATCGATATGAGTTTATGATCTGACTAAACAATCCTCTAAACAATGGGATCAATCCTAATAAAAAACCGATTGGTATTGATACTAAAATAGCTACTAGATACCCTAAAAAGTTTAGTTTTATAGAGTAGAATGTATTCCCAACTACGTCATCATTCTTATGTAAATCAGGAAACGCTTTAATTACCTTTACGGGTGATGGCAGTAAAGGATATACTTTGTTTTTCTTAAGTCCAAAAGAAGTCAATTCTTCTAAACTCATCTTCTCTAGTGCATCATAATTGGCTACCAACAAAGAATCACTTTCGTAATATTTTCGCTCACTCTGCGTTATTTTCGAAATATCAATGGATTCATCTTGAGTAATTACAGATGTGGACAGAAATTCAGCTAAGAGGAACCATAAACCGATAAGGATTATGGCTCCAATTGCTGTTAGTATTGCTTTGTCTTTGGATGCTAAATTTCCTCTAAGCTCAAAAAGTTTTTTGATCCCTGCCATTAGTCTACTACCAATTCAAAGTCTGTTCTTCTGTTCTTAGATTTACAATCTGCATTTTGATTACGCTCACAACCAGGAACTGGTTTGTCTGGACCATTTCCTAAAATGATAAATCGGTTATGAGGCATTTGATGTTCTTTTTCTAGATAATCAGCTACCGACTGTGCTCTTTTCTTAGATAAAGCAATGTTAGATGCACGATTTCCTACATTATCTGTATTTCCTTCAATTCTAATTCTCGCATTGGCAAATGCCTTTGCAATTGGAGTGAACTGTAAGTCTATTAATTGTTTTGAATTTTCATCTAATTGAAATTCTCCTGTTCTAAAACTAATACTTACTTTCTTAGAAGATAAGGACTCTTTTTTCTCCAATGTTTCATCCACAGCGGTAAACTGTTTCTGTTGCTCTGCATTATGAGAATTACCAGAAAGTGTAGTTCTATTTACTAAATCTTTTGTAGATAACAATCTCCAACTTTTTGCACCCGCTGTACTATAACCAAGATTATTATATTTCACTTTCATTTTATTGTATAGATCTTCTCCAGTAACTCCACTATAGCTAGGATTTAATCCAAAGAAATCTTTATTATCTCCATGAGTAGCTAATCTAACATTATTAATGGCATCGTAGCAGAAATCTTCTGGCTGCGATAATCCTTCTGCTAAAATTTTAGCTGCTTTTCTCTTATTGCTATCTGAACTATTTAATTCTGAAGCTCCAATCATCCATCCTTCATACAGATCTTGTAGTTGTTCTTTATGAGTTTCTACAAATTCCTTTTTAGACACAAAAACGTCCGCAATAATATGGGTAGCATTCTTAGTACTTTCCAACACTTTTGCTCCTGCCACTTTAGCTACACAATCCGCATCATCTGGACTCCAAACTACTGCAGCATCTACTGTATTACTTTTAAAAGAATCTGCCGCATCAATAGCACTAGGAACTTCTACTAATTGTACATCTTTTGTAGTCATATCACTAGCTTCTAATAACCAGATCAAGAAAGAATGTGAAGGTGTCATTGGTGCCACTGCAATTTTCTTTCCTCTTAAGTCACTTACCTTATTTATGCCTCTCGCTGCCACAATAGCATCTCCTCCTCTACTCCAATCTGCCTGAAACACTACTTGAGGTTGATATTGAGATAATCCTTCTACCTCTGTTGGGAATGCATCAATCGTAGCCCACATTAAATCTATGGAACCATTTTTAAAAGCATCTCTAGAAGCATCGAAATCATCGATTACTTCAAAATTTACTTTAAATCCATAATCTTTATAGAACCTAGAATCTGTATTCGCTTTGAATCCTTCATTGAAATACTGTCCACCAGCATATCCACCCCAAGTCACTACTCCAACATTGATTACATCTTTATATCCCTCTTTTGTTTTTCCTTCTTTGTCCTTAGAAGTGAGTTTTTCTATTTGTTCTTTAGCATCGGGATTGTTGGTTACAAATTTAGTTATAAGAAAATATAGCCCTCCAAGGATAAGTGCTACAATTAAAAGTTTCGAAAATGGAGTTAATTTAGCTCTTGCCATAATATTTGATTAGTTATTACTATTAATCTTCGAAATTGAATAAATCCGAATATTGATTATTTTGTGTTTTGGTTTTTACAATTGGTGCATCTAAATCTACACTATGTTGATCATGCACTAATAAATCTTTTTGATTTCCTAAGATTAGAGAAACACCTTCTTTTTCCCATTTCTCCAATAGCTCTAGCCCTTCTTCTTCAAAAATTCCATTTTGCAAATCAATAGAATCCATGAAATTAGTAGACATATCCATAAAACGTTCCATCTCACCTATTTTCATACTCACGTCTTCGGCAATTACCTCAAGAGCGCGATCGAACATTTCTTTTTTATCATTATTACCAGAAATAATATTCATGGCAGATTTCATTGCAGAATGACTGGCTCTTATCGCTTTTCTTTCCTGCTCTTTCACCATTACTTGATCTTCGATATCTTCTAATAGAATTTCAGAATTCTCATACATTTTAATAAGAACTCTATATAGAACTTCCATTTTTTTGTAGAGCCCATCCAGCTTAAGATTAGATTCTTGTAAACGTCCTGCTTTTCTAGATTTAAGGATCATAATTCCTTTTTTATCTTTTTCTTTTGCAGCACTTGCTAGTTTTAGATTGCTATTGATACTTTTCTTATTGTCATAGATGATTTGCTGTAATCGCTTCATTTGTCCTTTTAACACAGCGATCTGCTTATTCATCTTTCTAAGATTATTCTTTAAATCATCTATATAACTTTTTAGAATACCTATTGGATCTATTTGAATAAAAATACCTGTAATCCAGCGCATAAAAGATTTATACATATAGAAAATTAGGTTTCGCATCTTAGGATCTAATACCATATAGATTAAAGCTCCCAAAACAGCTAAAAGCACCCCTAAATACAGAGTGTTTTCTGCAATTTGTATCAAAAAGGGCAGCACTTTATACAAACCATATAATCCTCCGGCTCCTAAAAGCCCCATAAATAACATCCCTGTTTTACCTTCGGGTTTTTTCCAAAATGATTTTGGTTTTAATGAGTTGTCGTCCATTTACTTTAAATATTTCTGCATTTTAACAATATCTTCCTCAAACTGTTTCTTCAGATGACTGTAAGATACTTTAAAATCGTTCTGTGTTTTATTGATTTTATTATTACTCTCCTCTACTTTGGCTTTTAAATCACTAATCTGTTGTTGATGCTTCGTAATTTCCTCAGTCAATTTTTTAATCTGTTCTGACTTCTCTTTAATAATAGATTCGAACTGTGCTATTTCTCGTTCTCTACCAGACACCTTACTATCAAATTGATTTTTAAATGCCCCTAAAAACTGCTCATTTTCTTTATCTAAAACACCAATATAAAAATTAGTCGTTTGCAAAAGCTTATCTAACGTTACTCCCATAGTAGATGCAGTAGCAAAAGCAGAGCGATACTTTGTAGCTTCGTCCATTGGCATTTTTTCCAATGCCTTTAGCGATTTCTTATATTCTAAATAGTCAAAGCCGTCTAGATTATTCTTTTCTATCGCTTGCAATAATTTTTCAACTATTTTATTATCCAACGCTCCTTCTGAAGAAACAGGCACAGGATTATTTGGAAGCGGCGGTGGAGTCGAAGCCGCTGGAGCTGATTTTTTTTCATTGGTACCCGTATTATTCTCTTTGGGTTCTGAAGCCTGCTTATTCTCTGCTTCATCTTCTACTATAAATAAAGACTTTAAGTTTTTTAGCATGGTTAGTGAATTTAAACAAATTTATAAAAATAAGTGTTCGGTAAGGTTTTAAAATATGTATTTCCTACTTCCCCTATATTATATTGGTATCATTTGACTCTAAAACGTTACAGTTATTACAGCATCTGCTATCTTACAATACGATCCCAAGCAATTTTAATACCTATTAATAATAACAAGAAGAATCCTATTAAATACTGGAATCTACCGACAAAGAAAACTCCGAAAAACATTCTTTGTAATATGTAGGTGATCACAAAGGTTATCATGATCAACATAAAAAGCCCAGACAATTTACCAAAACCTGGTATCTGAGACATGGCTACCGTTTTATTAATGATTATTAAACTAGCTATCATTCCGATTAAAGGAACAAAATACGTAACCAAATCTAACTGAAGTAGATTTGTTTTTAGAAAGAAAAAACTATAAAGAAGTAAAATTAATGCTAATAATCCAGGAATGGTAACTGCGTAAATAAGAACCCCATAAAAATAATTAATAGGGGCTTTGAAGTTTGAGGGTTTTACAAAGAGTAAACCTATTAGAGAAATTATGATCACTATCGCAAAATATCCTAATACTATATTAGGATGGTTACCGAACCAATTAATAAAATCTTGAACTGTCATTTATAAGAGAATAAATAGATTTTCATATATATTTTGGTAATATAGAGAATAAATTCAGAAAAAATAATACTCATAAGTCTGAAAAATGCAAGTAAAATTTGGATTATCTCACAAGATTATATAATATTTGTGATAGAAATGATGAAAAACAAAGCACATATTACGCCGAGATCACTGTTTAGTCAGTGTGATTATCGATGGATAGGAGAGTTATCCCATCGAAAACGGACGTTATGTAGCTAATTTTAATCCTTATATATGAAGTGATTTAGATAAAAACTATATAGAACTATAAGCGTCCAAGAAATTGGGCGCTTTTTTTATTGAAATTTTTTAGAAAAAATGAATAGAGCTTAATTAAGACATAAAGAATAGCATTTGGAAAGTAAGCATCAGGGAGACAGACAGTTGCCAAAAAATCCAAAATTCGTTGAGAAACGAACAGGTATTCTTATGCTTAAATTTTAACATAACTGACTGATAATCAATAAAATAAATCGAAAAAATATTTGGAGATTAAAAAAAAGTTTTGATCTTTGCACCGTAATCATAACGAAACAACAAAGCGATTGCCTAATTTACAAGAATATAAAAATTAAGAAATGATACCGAATAATTTAAAACATAGTTTAATCCAACTCTTTAGCGAACAAAGAGGATATTGTTCCGATTGGAATAGTAGTGGTGTCTATTATATAGAAAAGAAGTGTATGCGAACATAATTCGACATACCATCATAAGATATATAAGAGGCGCCTGAATCAGGCGCCTTTTTTTATTCTAATAGTTCATTGACATACTGAAAACCAAAATTGACACGTAGCTTAATTGGAAAAGCACTCGACTTTTAATCGAGGTGATGTGGGTTCAAGTCCCTCTGTGTCAACTATAATGATAAGGAAGAGCAAGCCAATTGGCGGTGGCCGCAGTCTTGACCCGAGCCGGGCAGGCGAACAGATTAACTCTTACACAGATAAAACTGATGTGAATAAAACTGTTAGGAGCTAATGACTCGTGTGGGTTCGACTCCCACTTCTTCCGCTATGGAGGATAGGCAAATATTGGTTTGTTGCGCCTGTCTGCTAAACAGGTCTGCATAATTGCAGTGAAGGTTCAATTCCTTTGTCCTCCGCAACATTGATACTGTAAGGTAATGGTCACTTATTTATAGTGTTGTTAACTCTCGAGATGTAAGTTCGAGTCACTGGTATCGCAAAAGACAAGATGGCTGAAGGGTTAAGGCTACGGACTGCAACTCCGTTTTTTACAGGTTCGAATCCTGTTCTTGTCTCTAATATCTGGAAGTATTGAGCAATTGGTTGGCTCCCCAGACTGTAAATCTGGTCTCTTCGGAGCTTGTAGGTTCGAGTCCTACTACTTCCACTAACTCATGCATGCGCTTTTAGTGTAAAGGTAGCACGAAGGTCTCCAACACCTTTAGTCTGGGTTCAAATCCTGGTGAGCGCGCAAAATTCAATGTGAATTCGTTTAAAACACCCCCTCTTTTCCAAGGGAATTTATAGTATCGTAGCACAACGGCTAGTGCATCCGACTGTCTCTCGGAAGGTTGCGGGTTCGAATCCCGTCGGTACTGCAATAAAGAATGAAGGAATTGGACTTTATTCAACAAATGTTGTCAATCATTTCTCATTGACAATAAAAATACGGAAGAGCAAGCCAATTGGTGGTGGCCGCAGTCTTGACCCGAGCCGGGCAGGCGAACAGATCAACTCTTAAACAGATAAAACTGATGTGAATAAAACTGTTAGGAGCTAATGACTCGTTTGGCTTCGACTCCTACTTCTTCCGCTTTTATTCTAGAGATATAACAATGGTAGTTTACCCGCCTTGGAAGCGGGAGGTTGTAGGTTCGAGTCCTGCTCTCTAGACAAACTGCTCTGTTCGTATAATGGTTTAGTACACCTCACTTTCTATGAGGAAATAGGAGTTCGATTCTCCTACAGAGTACAATTTTAATGCAGGAATGGCGGAATGGCATACGCGCTTGACTTAGAATCAAGATCCTGAGAGTTCGAATCTCTCTTCCTGTACAAACGCTCCGCTAGCCCAAATGGCAGAGGCATCCGGTTTAAGCCCGGTTCAGTCTTGGTTCGAATCCAAGGTGGAGTACAAATTTAGGCTCATGGTGTAAATGGAAGCACCCAAGGTTACGACCCTTGAAGTATAGGTTCAAGTCCTATTGAGCTTACAAACTGACCTGTGATGTAAAGGTAGCATCCAAGACTTTGACTCTTGGTGTAAAGGTTCGAATCCTTTCGGGTCATCAAACTAAGGTATAACTCAGTGGTAGAGTACCGCGGCCATATCGCGGGAGTCTTGGGTTCGATTCCCAATGCCTTTGAAATAACTCTAGAATAGTGGAACTGGCAGTCACTCTCTACCAAGATTTAAGGTTTTGAGAGTGTACTGTCCAAGTTAAGTTTACATCTATTCTTAGTGTAAATATGAAGTATTTTTATTTATTACCTCTAATTCCTAAAAAAATTGCTAATCCACCAGTAAAGAACATTAATAAACTATAGACAGCTGGAGCAATTGCATACGAAGTATTATGTAGTATAGCAATGGCAATTGATATCGCAAGAGTTCCATTTTGAATACCAGACTCAATTCCTATGGAAATAGCACCTTTATGATGAACTTTGAAAAGCTTAGCGGAATAATATCCAATAGCCATTGTGAGAATATTTAATAAAAAGGCCACTAAGCCTGCTTCTTGTAAATAAGAAAGGAAATTATCTTTTTCTTTTACCAAAATACCAACAATCACCAAAGCTAATACAACAGCTGAAGCAATTCTTACTGGTTTCGCCATTTTAAGCGCGAAAACCTCATTATATTTTCTGATTATCATCCCTACTACAACTGGTATAATGATAATCACAAAAATTTGAATAATTGTTTCTACAACATTCAGTTGGATTGTTTGATTCTCAGACAAAAAGTGAAGTAATGAAAAATTGACAATAAAGGGTATGGTAATAATAGTAATCAAACTACTAAAAGCAGTAAGTGTAACAGATAATGCAGTATCACCATGTGCCAAATGAGAGATCAAATTAGAAGTTGCTCCACCCGGACAAGCAGCTAATATCATAATCCCAATTGCAATTTCTGGTTCTAGCGATAGTATAGATACCAAAGTAAAACCTATTAAAGGTAAAATAATAAGTTGATTTATAAGCCCAACTAAAATAGCCTTGGGGTAGATCAATATCCTTTTGAAATCAGATATAACTAAAGATAATCCCATCCCCAGCATAATAATGATTAGGGATGCTGCCAATATAATAGTTGAAATGTTATCCATTTAGGTTGTTTTCGAATGTATAGCCTAATATAAAGATTTATTATCAATATCCTGAAAATCAAACAATCGTATATATGGTGTCTCTAGCTTATCAGGTAAAGCGTCTCACTGTGAATGAGAGGAACAGGGTTCGAGTCCCGGAGTACACCCAAAAAAGGAATAGTAGCAAAGTTGGTCAATGCAACGGATTGAAGATCCGAAGATACAGGTTCGATTCCTGTCTGTTCCACTAACAATTAAATTTTACAACTATGAAAAATAAATTATTACAAAGGTTTTTATGCAAAACTGAAGACACAGGCAGATTCATAGTTCAATCCAAAATTACTGGTATTACCTATTTCGTAGAACCAATAGATCATGGTAAACCAGATAAACTTTGGGGTGATCTGGATCCTGCAACAAAAAAACTTACTGGTGATTACGGAAACACCAGAAGAGGTGCCATTAAAAAGGAAGATTCTTTAATCTCCAAAGAAAATGGATTTCGCAACATCTCCACTTTTAAAGGAAGCCCTTTGGGAGAAATTGACAGACGTGATCGCGAATATGAAACATTATATAATCCGTGAGACATTTTTAAAATCTAAAATCATGAAAACACAACTAGCAACTACCATAAAACAAACCAACAACAACTTACTTAATAAGTTGATCATTAATTATATCAATAATATAACAACAACACTGTTTTATGAAACCGATTATCCTATTAAGAATAATAGGAATCGAATTTTTTACAAATAAATAATTACTACGCAAATACATTGCGCTAATACATTACACATTTGCATAGTAATTAAAACAAACCCTTTTACATGGGGGAAACAATTGGGGTTTGAAGTTGTGCCCTGCTATGAAGTGAGGATGAAAATAGCAGGGCTTTTGATAAAAATAAAGCCGAAAAGCGTAATTGATTAATAAGATTCCAGCCTTCGCTGGAATGACAGTATCAATCAGGTCTTGTTGAGTGTTTCTGTATAACACTACTGTATGAAGAATTGCAGTTTTTGTATGATTGCTTCATATGCAACTTGATTTGAAGGTTTGGCTATTAACCAAATAATAGTCTTTCTATAGGTCGTGGGTTCGAATCCCACCGGGACCACTATATCATATTAAACATGGTCCCGTAGCTTAGTGGTTAGAGCGATAGATTTTTTGTTCATGTGGGTTCGAGTCCCACTATCTCTAAGAGATATGGCGGAATTGGTAAACGCACTAGATTAGAGATCTAGCGAACAAGGCACTGAAAATGCCTTTTACGTTGCACGGGGTCGAATCCCGTCGAGACCACCAACTTAGGTTTCGTAGCTCAGTTAGGTAGAGCACTACACTCATAATGTAGGATAAAAGCTAATCATCTTGTAAAACTGATTGACAAAAACCGTGATGGCAGATCTGTTTTTATAGTACTCTTGCTATAAAAACAATCTTAAAAGTACTTTGAGATTTTAGCCATGTTACCATTAAACATGGGTACCTTTTTGAATCCAAATATTAGGTGATGATATATTTTAGAATATCTAGTCTTCTATTTCGATACTAAAAACTACTTATCAATAATATAGCATCCTATTATTTCCGTATTGGAAAGATGATTTGCTTTCACTGTTTTTTATAAAATAAACTGAAATCGATAATACCTCCGTTACAGGGTTATCATCCAATTAATGTTAAATCTGTCTGTATAGTTACAGACACAAAAATTAAGAAAATGAAACGAGTACGAATCAATGCTGGTACAATAGGCTTGGTTTTCAGAAAAGGTGACTACAATCGTGTAATTACGAAAGGAACACATTGGTTAGGATGGAATGAACGTATTACTGTATACGATCTTTCCAAGCCATTTACAGCTCCTGTAGCACTAGAAATCTTATTGAAAGATAAAACATTGGAAGATATGCTACATGTGATTGAAGTAAAAGATAACGAGATTGTTTTAGTATATGAAAATGGAAACTTCAAAAGTGTATTCCCTGCAGGAAGATATACACTGTGGAAAGGTCTACTAACCTATGAATTTACAAGAGTAGATCTTAGCAAAATCTATATCACTGAAAAAATTGAAAAGTCATTGTTTAGCAATTATGCTTTAAGAAACTATATCAGAACGTTTGAAGTAGCTGCTTACGAAAAAGCAGTACTTATAGTCGATGATGTATATAGCAAAACATTAGATAGTGGTACGTATCGTTTTTGGAAAAATGACACTACTATTAAAATTGCGAAGGTAGATCTACGGCAACTACAACTGGAAGTAGCTGGTCAGGAACTACTAACTAAGGATAAAGCTGCTATTCGTATTAATTTCGATGTCCAGTATAAAGTGGTAGATATAGAAAAAGCATTATTGGATAATAAAGACTATTCGAGACAATTATATATCGCGATGCAATTAGCACTAAGAGCTTTCGTAGGAAATTATACCTTAGATGAATTGCTGGAACGTAAGGAAAATATGGCTACTGCTATATTAGAATCTACTAAAAACCAAGCAAATAAACTAGGTGTAAAAGTATTGAATTGTGGTATCAGAGATATCATTCTTACTGGTGAGATGAAAGAAATCATGAACCAGGTTTTGATAGCGCAAAAGAAAGCTCAAGCTAATACTATTACTCGACGCGAAGAAACTGCATCAACCAGAAGTCTGCTAAATACAGCAAAACTTATGGAAGAAAACACTATGCTCTACAAACTAAAAGAAATGGAGTATGTAGAGAAAATCGCTGATAAAATTGGTGAAATTACAGTTTCTGGAAATGACGGAGTCTTAAGACAGCTGAAGGATATATTCTCTACGAATAAGTAATTAAAAAAATGTGCGGATATGTATTATCTGCACATTTTATTTATATGGCGATGGTATATCAATTTATTTTTCAAATTATAAAAAACAAAAAAGAGCGTCTCCACGCTCTTTTTCTTCACACAAATCATCTTAATTTTTGTGAAATTATATAACTACTTGATTTCAAGCATTTAGAGAATTAAAGTTTAAAAATAACTATCAATATCTAGTAAAAACCCCTCTTCAAAACCCCGCTTAATTTTAAATAAAATTTAGATAATTTAAGTAGAATTTAGAACTATGATATTACAAAAAGAATTATGTGTCTATTTAAAATATTGGGTTTTCGTATATAAAAAATAACTATTTCCATAAATGGCTTTAATAGTAGCGGGAGCAGGACTCGAACCTGCGACCTTCGGGTTATGAGGACAAATCAAAAAAACCACAACACTCTGCATCAGAGTTTTTTATATTTTTTGGAGCATGCAAACCGATACATTTAACAACAATTCCGTACTAAAAAACCATGCTCCAAAACGGAGCATGGTTTATATTTCTTTCTAGAAGGAAAAAACGCAGTACTGAAAAGCTTATAATTCCAAATGTTATGTTAATAATTGAGTTTATTTTTGAGCTTTTTAAACAAAATCATATTAAATGAAACGAGTTTAATTTCTTAAACCATGCTCCGAAATCTAAAACTCTATCTTTATAAATATTAAATCAGAATTAATAAAAATAGTTCGTTAAAATTTTGGTTCTATGTTCTTGATATTCGACCGAGGCTAACTCCGCAAAATTCTTAATCCTATTGGTATCAAATTCATCCATTTCAATATTGCTCTCTTCATTGAGTAAAACATCTATTCTATCATAAACAAAATTTGGGGTTTCATTTTCAGATTTATCTATGCCTTGGTGTAATAAACTTATATAGTTAGCTACTAGTTGAGATTGACTTTGCATAAAAAGCTCAATAAGTCTTTTTCTTTTATCCTTAACCATCCAATATTTCAAACCCCACCTTTTTTTTCTTCCCAAAATTGAAGTAATAAAAGTTTTCTTCTTTAAAGTATTGTTATCTGTGAATCTCCTGTAACCAGTTCCTATTGAGAATATTTCTAAGTCTGAAATATCTACTTTAAAAGCTTTAATTGCCTCGATAAATGCTACCAGTGTCGGGTTATTGGCCATCACTCCTCCATCAACTTTGTTACTAAAATCTTGGATAGTTCCATTCAAATCTAAATATTCCGCAGTGAAAGGGTCAAAATATGTAGGTGCTGCTGATGTAGCCATGGCAGCTTGGTAAGCTGGAATATGAAAGTCTCTATTCAATGAAGGGTGATAGGGTGTTTTAAGTACACTTGGATTTCCTTTAACTAAATCATAAATAGGTATACAAACATCCGTCTTACAATCATTAAGTCTAGGTTCTTTTCCATTATTTGCATCTTTAAACTTTTCCCTAACCAGGTTTTCAAGGTAACTTCGATTGTGAGCTGAGTTAAATACTTGTCCCAGTAAAAAAGGCTTTTTATGACCTAAGAATAATGGCTTCTTATTTCCGAATATTTTTTTTGCATTGTCCAAGTAAAGATTATAAATCTCTTTTGCTGGAATCCCTAAAGAAAGTGCCAAAGCTATAATTCCCCCAGTAGACGTTCCTGTTATTAAGTCAAAATGCTGATAAACCTTTGTTTTACCATCAGTCCTGGTAGCTAAATCATCTTCCAAAAGTGTTAGTAATTTGGCTGGAAAAATTCCTTTTATACCACCTCCATCAATAGCCAGTATTTTAAATTTCTTTTTATTCATCGCTTATTATTTGTGTATTTTCTTCATTAGGATACTCATTGTGACCACCACCATACCACTTGCCTTCGGGCAACCACAATTCATAATAATAAAGCCATTCACTAGCCCAGGGTATTATGGTGTCGACAATATATTTAAAACCATCCCATTCCTTTTTAGATGGCGAATACAAACAAAGCTGTTGCTTTTTACTATCATAAACATGAGGTAACTTTTTTCTGTTCGTTGCAATTTTAAGCTGCTTATTCACCACAAAGACTTTTACCAATTGGTTCTGCTCATATACTATTGATAAATCATATTCCTCACTTATTGCTGTTGGCTGGACTTTTATAATCACCTGAAAATTGTCCCAAGTATTCTTAACAACTTGTGCACCAGCAAAATCAGCTTTTATTTTTTTTAGTTGCTGTGAAGAAAGTAATCCATTGAGAACCCTCCTGTTATTTGATCTAAAGTACTTACTCCCCATATCTATTCTATTCCTTCAAAATTGTGATTTGGAACAGTTTTCCCAGTACTTCCCAAAATTCCTGTTCCAACAGCCATCTTTCTTTCTCCAGTTTCTCGTAACAATCTGTTTTTTTCACCATAAATGGCAAATGTTTTTTGTACCGCTTTATTACCATATTGCTTTGACAAAGATTCATTTAATATTTGAAGCCCTTTTCCAGCTCCATATCTTATACTTTGTATATCTTTTTCCAATTTATCTAACCAGCCATAGAAATACTCTTCTTTTTGTGGCTCTTCAACCCACTTGTCAGCAAAATTTTCTTCTTCATTAACCGGGTTACTAATCCATTTTTCATATTTCCCAGTTTTTTCATTCAGCTTGGTTTCAATTAAACCTCGCATTCTGTTAATAACATTTATATAGGCATCTACAATATTTTCACTTTTATCATAAGCCCTGCTAGCAAGTGTTGTAATAATAATCGAAATAGGTTTGTTCTCTGAATTGTAATCATCGGAAGAAAACATAATATCTCTATGTCTCTTTAACAATTGCACAACTCTTTGCAAGGGCAACTTTTTCTTTTGATAAGGTCTAACTGGATCAATAGATTCTCTTAAGGAAAATATTCTTTTTTCACTTACTATTGCTTTTTGAAAAAACCACTTGGCATAACCGAAAGGGTTACTTTTTATCCAAAACAGTCGGTCAGTCATAATGGAATAAAAAATATGTTCCTTATCTGTTATTCTTATAGCCAGTTTATCTGCATCAAGATTCTGCGTGCTAAAAAATTTCTCATTCAATATAATATTTAAATTTTCATCCGCTAATGATGGAAGAATATCCATATGAAAATTTGAATCTTCCGCATAAATAATTGTCCAGCATCTTCTCCCACCTCCCTTTTCTTTCAACATTTTTTCATAACGTGAATGCTCTTTTAGTCTATCGCCAATAGCTTCTTTTAAATGTTTTTGTGTCCAGTGGCTTGGCTTATTTTGAATTTTACAAACTAGATCAATATCGATATCATCCTCATCATTGATAGGCTTAGTCATTGTTCCTAACATAAATGACCCTTGCGGTAAAATATTTGGTTTGTATGGATATAAAGAAGAGTTTTCACAAGACAGCCATTCCCCCACCGCTTGATAGCTCTTTACAGCTTCCTTGTATTGACTCTCTGATATATCTAAATTTTCACCTAATGTTTCAAGGATTTCTGCTACTTCATTTTTATATAATTCTGTCATATTCATAATATTATTTTTTGATAATCAATTATTAAACTTTTAGTTAAAAATGTTTAGGAATGTCATATTGGCACATTTTGATGGTGACAGTTTTTATAAATGCCTCCATCAAAGTCTAATTGGAAGATTCCAACATAGAGCTAATTCCATTAATTAAAACAATAGCAGCAAGACTAAAAACTATAGTTTTAGCCATATTACCATTAATTTTAACACAAGTCTCTTTGTGACACAGACTTAATTGCTCTTTAGATATGTTTAAAGAATTCATAAGACATGATTAAAGGTTATACAATCTCCATTTAAAGCTGTGGAGTTCCACTTATTTTTCATACTTTCTCTACTATAATTTCTCATCGCTATTTTTCATTTTTACCACCTACAAGTCATTTACCTTCTAGGGTTCTATTGAACTTTTTCCAAGCTAAATCTTTTGCTATAATTTTTATCTTTACGATATTATTATTACTTTGTGTCATCCCCTCAACCTTATCGTTCTTTAAATAAGTATTAGGTAATGGAGCCTTTTTCTATTCATTTACCTGAATAGATATATCCGTTTTGGTATATGAATGAAAAGTGACAATTGAAAGAACAGATAAATTTCAAACTACTCCCAAGTATAGAGTTATTGGAGTACATTTCTTTTAAAAATGAATTTCTTGATGAAGCTAAACAGGCGTTTGCGGAATTTTGTTTCCGCTTTGAAAAAGATATAATTTCAAAGTCTGAAATCTATTGTAATAAATTCAATTATAACGAAGTAGTGGCTTTAGAAATTGCCCACTGTACTTTTGCACGAGTTTGGAAGTATCCGACTTTTAAACCAGAAAAGTCAAAATCAAAAGATATAGACAAAGGCATTTTACTATGGATGCATCCTATAATTTACACACAAATTGTCAAATATGGTGAGCAAAATAAATGTGCTGAACCAACAGAGGAAGAGGATTTTGTAATTATAGAAGATGCAAAAGGATTGGTTCAATACTTGAATATTGATAATATTGAAAAAAACAGAGAACTTACAGCAAAACTTGGCACCATAGAATCCGCATTGCAAATGCTAAGTTTTAAGCACAGAATAATTTATTTTACATATCGCGCATATCAAAGGGATGGAAAAAAAGTACCTCGCCAAGTCACAACTGCATTAAGAGAAAAATTATCTCTTACACAAAAGTCCATCAACACTTATTATGGTGTTGCAGACAAGCATATTAACAACTATTTAAAAATACTAAATGAGCAGGCCTAAAAAAATACAAAAAATAGCATTAGACCATTTGGATGATTGGTTTGCTTCCACAGGATTTTTATATCCTGTAAATGAAATTCAATTAAAAAGATTCGATAAGCTTTATGAAAACTATGATTTTAAACTAAAAAACGAAAGTATTGACGTTGATTCGATCATAAATGGTTCATTGAAACGATCTAAAATTATTTTCCCTTGGAAAGAGGAAGAAATTGAAGAAGAAAATTTCGAAACCTTAAGAATGGCAGCTAGAAAAGGACAAGGAGAAGTTCCGCAACATATAATAGATAAAATGCTTAGGAAGCATAATAACAAATCCTCTAATGATCAATAATTCTTCAATAAAAGGGTTAGCAGAGTCTATTGCAATGGAGTATCCTAACAAGATTACTCCTTTAGAAGAAATTGTCAAGGATGAAGGGCTCGGAGTTTTTTATGATGACTACGGAGCTAATACATTTGATGGAATGACTATATATGGAAACAACAAATTTTCCATTCATATAAATACTCGGCAAGGCAACTCTCAACACTCTCCTAAGGGTAGATTTACTTTGGCGCATGAACTGGGGCATTATTTTATAGATTCTCATAGAATTGGTCTTAAAAAGGGACTTCTAAAACCTCATCCATCAAAAACTAATCAAAAACAGTTTTATAAGATTGAAAGAGAAGCCGATTATTTTGCATCAAATCTTCTTATGCCAGAAAAGCGTTTTGATAAAGATATCTACAGGAAAAAATTTAATATTGGGTTAATTGACCATCTAAAAGAAGAATA
This sequence comes from uncultured Aquimarina sp., assembly GCF_947492115.1. NCBI lineage: Bacteria > Pseudomonadati > Bacteroidota > Flavobacteriia > Flavobacteriales > Flavobacteriaceae > Aquimarina > uncultured Aquimarina sp. The sequence continues at coordinate 853,704 of NZ_CANLMM010000003.1, read as the reverse complement.
TAAAGTAAGTCGAACAGCCTGTGCATTTCGGTTTGCCGATATTGGAAATCATTCTATTATGGTTATTTATGCTGAAGCTAAAAAAATAAGATGGTATCATTGCAGCGATGATTTCAAATACAAATATCTTCTTTATGAAAAAAACATATCTCCGAACACAGTAATGGGAGAGTATTTTCAAGATATTACCGACGACATTTTTAAGACAGAACAAATCTGGGCAGTTGATATTTTCAAGTATGTAAAAGATGAAGACGTACAAGAAAAATTTTTTGAACACTGCATTACGTTTAAAAATAGAGCGTTAAGTATAATCTGGGGTGATTAAATAATGTTAAAAATCTATCTAATACTTTCAAATTTAGCAGCAGAAGCTTTAAATACTACATCCTCTTAAAAAAAACAGCACTCATTTACATTCCTGCCTAGAGGTCGCAAAAAACCATGCTCTACTTAAGAACAAAAAATACTACTAGTAGATTAAGAGCAACCAGATAAAAACAAAATGAATTACAGACACTTAGGCTATCGCTTAAAGAAATAAATTGAATAAATCTGCAGTACTCTAATTTAAAATGAGATCAATTTTAGATCTAAAAAGTAACACAAACCATGCTCCAAAACCATGCTCTATTGTCAAAAATTAGTTTTTTGCAACTAGAAAAAAAGCTCCAAAAACAAAACAACCACCTCATATTGAGGTGGTTATTAGTAGCGGGAGAGATTGAAATATCTAACCATTCTATTGATCATTTAATTGAATTAGAAGCTTTTATAAAAACCATTCTACATTATTAATAGCTTCATAAGGAGTACACTCTTATTTACTTTCATTAATACTAAAATATTATCCTAAATACTAGGGGTAATATTTTAGTATTTTTTATATGCTACTCCCAACTCTCGGGACAGTCTAAAGATATTTTTATTATTATAAAATATTTCATCTAAACACTCTTCTCTTTACATTCTAAATATTTAATTAAATAGGTTAGAGTTTAACCTATGATTTATGTAACATTCAATTCTTATTGTATAACCTTGCATCGATTAATTATAAAGATCTTTGTAATAAATATTATAAAATGAGAATATAATGTTTTCAAAAAATAATCTTGAACAACCTAGAATTACCAAAATGATAATGCATGCGGAGTATTTGATATATACTACAAAACATTTTCAGGTAAAAAAAAGGCAGAAATTCAAAACTCTGCCTTTTTTAATAAAGATGAATAAAACCTTACAAAACAAATATTCTTTAATAAGAAAATATCGAAACAACACACAAATCAATGTTATAGATCAATTTTAATATAAAATGATGGCACATAATTAGTCTAACTCTTAAAGCCATTCGAATAGATTCTTTAAAATCGTCATTTTTCTTGCTGATTCTTTTTATCCTCAGAGATTATTTACTTATTAATTAATTCTCTGGGGACAAAAAAATGTAAAAAACAAACCTCTTCTAATATTAATTATGAAACTAAATAAAAATGTAATTCTAAAATATGAAGTAGGCGATACGGTATTTACTAAAATAAACCCTAGCATTTCGCTGATAGTAAAGCGATATATTGATGGAATCTACTACTGTGGATTTCAAAATGATCCTGATAGATGGGAACTAGGTTTGACGGCAAGAGCATTGATAGGAAGTTAAATCATTCCGAAATCTTTTTTATCTTAAATCACACAAATTATGAAAACATCAGCAATTGTCTATTGCGAAAATGAATTTGGCAAACTGGATGGCAAAGTAGCAAATGGTCTTGTAAGGCATTCTGACAAGTATAAAATTGTTGGTGTTATTGATAGCACAAAATCAGGCCTTGACGCAGGAGAATATCTTGATGGTGTTAAAAATAGAATCCCAATATTCAAAAATTTTAGTCAGGCTATTGAAAAACTAGATAGTATCCCAAAATATTTTATCTACGGAATTGCCCCTCTCAAGCCACTGTTAAGTGAGGATGAGAAACAAGTCATTTACACTGCAATTAAAACAGGAATGCATATTGTAAACGGACTTCCAGAGTTTCTTTCTGATGATGAAGTTTGCATGAATCTCGCAAAAAAGTACAATGTATCCATATTTGATGTTAGAAAACCACCATCTAAAGAAAATCTTAAGCACTTTACAGGACAGATAAGAAATGTTCAAACACCAATAATAAAAATATCTGGAACAGATTGCGCAGTTGGCAAGCGAACCACTGCACTTAAGTTGGTAGCGGCTCTAAAGAAAATAGGTTTAAATGCGATCTTCATAACTACGGGCCAAACAGGGATACTACAAGGTTCCAAATATGGTATTGCTGTAGATGTTCTAAGTTCTGGCTTCGCTACAGGAGAAGTAGAAAATGCTATTCTAGAAGCCATTAAAGAACAACCTGATATAATCGTAGTAGAGGGTCAAGGAGCCCTTAGTCATCCCGCATTTACCTCTTCAAGTGCAATCCTTCGAGGCGCTATGCCAAAGGCTATTATCCTTCAGCATCCACCAAAAAGACGCACCAGGTGTGATTTTCCAGAAATTCCCATGCCAACAATTGAGAGCGAAATAAAAATGTTAGAAACCTTCTCTGGATCCAAGGTTATTGCAATAACCATCAATCATGAAGATATGAATGACCAAGAGGTTGAAAATATAACAAAGGCTTATGAAGAAAAATATCAATTACCTGTTACTGATGTCCTGAAAAACGACTGCAGTAAGCTGGTAGAAAAACTTCAAGAAATATTTCCTGATCTAATTAGTGTCAACCCACTACTATGTCAATCCCAAGAATAGATATTAATCTTAGCAAAATTGCTCACAATGCTAAGATTTTAAGCTCTATTTTTCAGTCAAAAGGCATAGACATAATTGCTGTTACTAAAGGAGTTTGTGCAGATCCTCATATTGCTAATATTTTGGTGAAGAGCGGAGTTAAAATTCTTGCCGATTCAAGAATATCAAATATCAAAAAAATGCGTATTGCAGGAGTCAAAGCAAATTTCCTGTTGATTAGAACCCCTATGATCAGTCAAACAGAATCAGTAGTATTATATACTGATATGAGTCTTAATTCTGAATTATCTGTAATAAAAAAACTTTCAGAATTTGCTATCCTACACGGTAAGACCCATAAGATCGTACTTATGGTAGAACTAGGGGATTTACGGGAAGGTATATTACCATCACAATTAGAAAATACAATCAAAAAGGTACTAACTCTAAAGGGTATTAAACTTGAAGGTATAGGTACAAATCTTGCCTGTTTTTCGGGAGTTAAACCCACAGCAGAAAAAATGGATATACTATCTGCTATTGCTAATAGTATTGAGAAGAAGTTCAACATAACGCTATCTATGATCTCAGGGGGGAACTCAGCTAATTATAATTGGTTTACTACTACAAAAGATGTAGGCAGGATCAATAATTTGAGACTTGGAGAGTCTATATTTTTAGGTTATGAACCTTTGACCAGAAAGCCAATTCCCAAACTTTATCAAGACGCTTTTATGTTGGTAGCTGAAGTCATCGAATTGAAAAACAAAGGATCGGTGCCAAACGGTGAAATCGGTTTGGATGCCTTTGGTAACACACCAAAATTCAAAGACCAGGGTATGATAACGCGAGCTATACTAGCCATGGGCGTTCAAGATGTAATGGTGACAGGGTTAACTCCTAAATTAGATATTGAAATTCTGGGAGCCGGTGGTGATCACATTATTATCAATGCCAAAAAAGAGAAATTAGAAGTTGGTAGCAATGTTTCATTTACGTTAAAGTATGGAGCATTAGCTACTGCTATGAATTCATCCTATATTTTTAAAAATATCATTACTCCAATAAGCGTAAGGGAATATTGTCTGATAGTCGAAGAAAAAGACAGGTTACACAAAAAGAAAACTGCAATGATGACCGTCAAGGAGAATAACTCGCCATTGACGAGCCTTCAGGATTCAGACTTTAATCTAATATTCGAAAAGTCCTTGCAAAAAAACTATCGCTATTTGGTTAGAAAAGAAGTATCTAAAAAAATACGGAGAATTAGTAAACTTCTGTACGATCAGGGTAAAAAATTAATTATTAGATCAGCGTGGAGATCATTTGAACACCAACAAAAACTATCAGATCAAAAGACAGATTTCATGAAAAAGAAACATCCGGAAAAAACCGCAGAAGAAATTAATGAAATAGTGTCAAATTTCATTGCTCCCAGAATGCAATCTACCCATGCAACCGGAGGAGCTGTTGATGCTCTGATTTATGATTTGCAAACAGAATGCGTACTTGATTTTGGAACTAACGATGGATTACATATTGATTTGAATGAAAAGTGTTATCCTAAATATCCTGATATTAGTAAAAAAGCAAAGAAAAATCGAGAGCTTCTCATGAAACTTTTCGAAGATGAAGACTTTGTATGTGACCATAAAGAGTATTGGCATTTTGACTATGGTAATATTGCCTGGGCGGTTGAAAAAAATAAGGAATACGCTCATTTTGGTATTTTAGAAGCATCGGATATTCAATCAACTGTTTTTCAACATCCCGATAAAACGCTTTTTTATCTTTAGGTTTATTTATTAATCTTCATATTCTCGGATAGCTTATCATTTTAGTCAAAAAACTAAACTTATTAGATCTTGCTATATAACTTCTAAACTGACTGGTCGAATAATACCAAAGATGTTTGATTCCTTAATAATATACATAATTATACCCTCTATGCAAACTTCAGTTACTGAATCCTCTCCGAATAGCACAAGATCTCCAACATTTACCATCTTAGGTTTACCTTTTTTACCTTTTCCAATTGCCTGTATGATTGCTTTTTTGAGATTTTTGATTGTTATTAATAGTATCAGAGATGACGATCCCTGTCTTAGATTGTTCCTGTGCTACATCCACCTTTATCAATACCCAGTCCCTAAGCGGTTGTATTTTAAATTTATCTATCATCTTTATTATTTATTTACTTCCGTTAAGTAGTCGCTTATGTAGTTAAGCTGGCGGATTTATAATTGTTTCCTGATCTAATGAGATACTTTTTTCATTTCTATATCAGTTGTTGAAATAAAGTCAAAATCTATACTATTATCATTATTTGTTACTTGATCTGCTGTCAAAACTTCTTCCAAGAGGTGTAATATAGATTCATCTACTTTTTCATCAAATTTCCGGGCAAATAAATTTTCTTCTTGCATTAAAAACTCAAAATCAGATTCTGTTAAGGTTTTTGGTTTCAACTTTACATCTCCATCAGGTATCCACTTAACAGCTCTTTTATCATTGTTTACAACGATTTCTTTAAATGACGTATTCATCAGTACAGTCTGAAAAAATGATTTGTCAGCATTTTGGATATTATGATAGAAATCTTCAAATTTTTTAACTTCATGGCTATGGCAGATAAATTCACAACATACTCTAGTTAAGATCATCCATTGTTCGCCAACATATGGAATAACATTTTTCATATAAGATCTTTTAAAGGGTATGCCTGAGAAACCAATATCAACGCCTTGAAAATAGTTTTCAATGCGGTTCAGCGTATCAGGACGCACTCTAACTTGATGAACTATTTTCATGAAGTTTTTCTCTCTATTCCTGTGTAAAAAATCAAGAATGGCATCTTGGGATTTCAAAGGAAAATCCTGATCGCTTAGATTGATAAAAAAATCCCATTTAAGGCAGCGGTTTAGGAGATATTCTATCCCATTAAGTTGAGATTGAACCATATTGTATTTTCCTATGTCTATGGTTGTACTTTTCAAGAAATAAGAATTAGAATAATCTGCCAAAAAAATTTTAATGCCTTCTTTTATATTGATGTGGGTTTTTTGATTGATATGAATTAAGTAATGATTTTCAGGATGATAAATAGCTTTGAACAACCTCTTAAACTGTTGGGGAAAACCGTGAACCATAATAAAGTAGGCGATCTTTGCCTTCTTTCTAAAATCCTAAAATGAAAGCTTTGAGCTTTTGTTATATCTAATCGCTGTGTCATTTAATTGTGTGTTATTTTAGCGTTCAACTTTTGTCTTAATAAATATGATTATAAAAGCTCTCTTTCAAAAAACACAACCTCTTTTTTCTCTGGGTCCTCAGCAAATTTGCAATAGTATATTCGCCGATAATATAATCGTACAATCAATTTAACTTCAGGATTTACTTTGGCATAAACAGTATCGCCAGGTTTGAATTTACTCTCTTGCCTTTCCATATACTTTGTTTTTAAATTTTAGATACTTACGTCTTCATAACCACTCTTAATGATAATCGATATCATTTTAAATCGTTTATTAGCCATTACTACATTTCTTGTATGAGCAGGGATAATAATTGCGTGACCTGTTTCAATGATATTTGATTCTTCATTAATAATAATCTCAGCTTCTCCATCTATAATTTGAATAAGATTATCAAAAGGAGAAGTTTTAGAAGTTAATGCTTCTCCACTATCAAATGATGATATGGCCACAATTCCTGTTTTTTTCTTTAAAATTACTTTCATAACCACAGATCCAGGCACGTAATCAATGGTATCTACCAATTTATGCGTAAAGGATTTTTCTAATTCTTGATTTTTCATAAATGATATTATAGAAGACTAATGTTAAACTAGAATACAAAGGCTACGAACGTCAGTACTATTTATTCCTCGTTCCTTTTCTCTTTTCTTTTTGCAGCTTTTGCAGCTCTCTTTTCTTTCAAACTTTTTGCTGAGGCTTTTTTACCTGACTTAGATTTACCTTCTTTTCCTTTTGACATGATTTTCTGTTTTTAGATTATTAATACTCCTTCACGTATAAAAAAGAGTTGGATACAGATACAAAAATCAGTTAATAAGTACTTTACTATGTTACACCTGTTTTGGCCTAGGTTACATATGTCACACTTTTAAAGGTATTTTATAAAATAGGTAGTATGCTAAAGGTTTGAAATTTTACTACCTTCTCTATTAAACTTTTTAAGGATTGACCATTATAAAGGCTCTGTTATATTCTTTAACTATTATATTTTTTTGGGTGCATCACTTACTCCGATGAAAGGTATTGACCCGGCACCTGTTACCTTTGGTAAAATTCCATTCCATTTTTCTATAGCCTTAAGGTTTGCTTCAATTTTTCTAAGTTCGATTAGGTCGGGTGAAATATTCATTTTTTGTAAACGCAATGCCTCAGCTTCTGCTTTGGCAGCGGTGATTGTTTGTTCTGCTTCTACTTTTATCCGGTCCAAATCCCGCTTTGCCTTTAGTGCGTTTTGTTCTGCAGTTTGTTTAGCTTCGATAGCATCAGTAAAAGTTTGAGAAAAGCTGAAAGAGATAATAGAGAAAGCATCAACCGATATATTTGACGAAAGCAATCTTGATGTGAGCGCCTGTTGCATTTCGGTACTGACCGCCGGTCTTTTGGTAATTAATTCTTCTGCAGTATATCTTGCTGAAACAGCTTTCATTACCTCTTGAATGGCTGGATCAATAATACGCTCTTTAAATTCTACTCCAATGGTTTGGTAAACTAAATTTGCTTTCTCTGGTATAATATGATAATTCAATGCCACTGATAAATCTACATCTTGAAGATCAGAGGAAGAAGAAGCAGCATCAGTCATCGCTTTTTGGATCTTTACATCTATCAAAGTAACTGTTTGTGCTATAGGTATTTTAAAATGAATCCCTTCTCCTAGTACTACATCTTGAACTGCACCAAAATTCTGAACAATTCCTCTTTCACCTGCCCCCACCTGAGCCCACGGTTTAAATACTATCAATACAATGAGTATTACTACTACAATGAGCAATCTCCTCCATTTAGTATTTTTCAATGTCTCTGTTATGTTGTTTATATCTTGATCATCCATTTTGCTTTTATTTTACTACAAAAATGGGATAATTGAATATACTTTGTGTTATACTACACTAAGTACATATTACATATATCGCACATTCTCAAATATCAATACAGCAAAAGATTATTTAGTATAAAAATAACTTTCAACATGCATATTTCTAGCAAAAATAGGTCACCTTTATGGTTATGAATAAAAAAATAATTTTATCTATGGGTTTACCTATTAGGATAAGAAATGTGACTGGTAAAACAGCTATCATTGAGCTTAATGCAGGACATTTTGTGATATGTAAGTATCAAAACAATATATCTGTTTATCTAAATGATGCAAAATTGAAAGAGTGGTATCCTGTAAGTTTGTATAAAAGATTGGTTTATATGCTTAAGATCTGGTTAACAGGATATAATTGGTTATAAATCTTCCAGATTTTGTTTACGTTTTTCTTTCAGTTTTTTATAAAAAGTAGGCGTTAAACCTGTGATTTTTTTAAATTGATTAGATAAGTGTGCCGTACTGCTATAGTGTAGTCTATAAGAGATCTCGGTAAGATTTAGTTCATCATAAATAAGCAATTCTTTAACTCTTTCAATTTTATGGATAATAATGAATTGTTGAATGGTAATTCCTTTCACTTCTGAAAATATATTTGCTAAATATGTATAATTATAACCAACTTTTTCACTTATATAATCAGAATAATTGACTTTGGGCAATTCATCTGTGTAATGAATCATTTCGATAATAACATTTCTGATTTTTTCAATTAGAATACTCTTTTTACTTTCCATCAATTCTAAGCCAGATTTACTTAGATTTTTCTTCAGTTCAAGGCGTTGGTCTTTGGTTATATCTTCTAAGAGCTCAATAACTCCCAATTCTAAAACCAAATAATGCAATCCAAGTTTTTTTAACTCTTCTTTGACCATCAGTTTGCATCGTAAACTAACCATGTATTTTATGAATAGTTTTGTACTCATATTTATAAACGTTTATATGTAAGGTATTTATTTATACGTTAGGAATTAGGATTTTATATCATTCTCGTAGATATTGTCCAGGTACAAGCTTTTGTAAGCGTAATATGGTTGACACTTCTCTACTCTTTTTTTTCTCAATAATTATATCCTTAGTAAACGAGATGATAAAATTTTCTCCAATATGTTTATCCGTATGTAATGGATATTTTTTAAGTATAACAGACAAAATTTCATTAAAAACCAATATCTCATCAAATCCAGATACGGTTTTACAACAAAACGAATAACCATTCTCAACACGCCCAAGAAAGACCCCTTCTATTTTTTTATTTGGCTTGTTCCTTGGGAAGGGAATATGGCTAATGAGATAAGAGATATAAAGAATAGCATTGTACGTATCATTATCTTAATGTCTTTAAAAGGTAGTTTAACTGTTCGTTTTATGGGATAGAACAATACCCTAATTTTATATGCCCAGGGCGTTGTTGATCAAAAGCGGTTAGTTATACACCTGGTTGACTGTTAATATCCTCTTTACATTTCAGTATCACCATAATTTGGATATGGTTTTGGTATTACATTTTTATCATCCCCAATTATTTCTCGGATGTCAATTTCTATTCCCCTTGAAATTGTAGTAATCGGGACGTCATTTCTGGTTCCTTCAAAAGGGTTTTCCGACACATCGCCTACCTTTTCCATAAGCATGAACACCCATGATATAACAACACTGATCGGAACGGTCATCCAAACAAAATTTTCAACAATTAGGCGATTCATAAAACATCTATTTTCATGATTGCCTAAATTGAGGCCAATTTCATGAAATTCATGCATCATTCCAAACGGTAGGAGAATCATGAAAATCCATATGAAAAACAAGTTTAGCGTCGCAAATTGCCTTGGATATGGAAAGTTTTTAATTCTTTCGACCTTGCCTTGTAAGGTAAATAGTTCACCAATGATATTGTTGAACTCCATGTGTCGGAAGTCATCAATCAATCCTTCTAATTTTAATTCTTTAAAATGCTTAGATTGCATATTGAGGCAGGCTGCTTGTTTATTTGTCATGCTCAACACAAATTCTTTTTCATCTTCATTTAAATATCCATGAAGTTCTTCTTGTAGCGTCAGCTCGTGTTCTTTTACTTCTATCGTTTTCATGTGCTCTTTACCTGACTTACTACCCACAAGGGTCTCCCAAGGCTTTTTGATTCTAAGAGCATACCTAAGAGAAGTCATCCAAGCTATATGGCGCATGATAATAACCTTCTTTATATTAAAAAATTCTTTATCGGTTCTCTCTACTCTGACAAATTCATTGGTAATGAAGTCATTGACCATAGTAGCTAATAATCTTGAAGTATTTACAATACCTCCATATATCTTTCGGGCTTCCCAAAGTCTTTCGTAAGAAGCATTGTTTTTAAATCCGGTTATGAATGCGAGAGATGTGCCTATAAGTCCAATGGGAAGCCAAGGCAGATATAACCATTTTAACCCAACAACATCATACAGTATCACCGGTACAATGGACATTAAGAAAAAAAAATAAATATATTTTCTCGTCCATAGGAGTACTATTTTTAAGGAGTAAACAGGTTTTAGATACATACTCTATTTTTATTTACAGCTAAGCGAATGTGAACTTTGACCACATAAGTACTATGTACGTGTATGATTTGGCATTATGATTCTACCGCGCATCACACTCGTTTAAAATGCTCAGTTAATGGTCTTTAATTTAGAAAGCATGTCGTGTTCTTTTTACACCACTCGATAGGACTTCATACTGAATTTTGCTGCCGTGATGGAAACTTCTATGGTCATATTTAATCTTATCTGACTTTGACTTGTTATTTAATTAATTCAACATTGACCGTGTTCATTCCCTTCTGGCCTCTTTCCATCGTAAATTTTACGTTGTCGTTCTCACGAATTTGATCTATAATACCGCTTTGATGTACAAAGACATCCTCATCAGAATCCTTGAGTTTAATAAAGCCAAATCCTTTGGCATTATTGAAAATTTTACTGTTCCTCCTTTCATTACTTTGTATTTATTATTTAATATTCTATTTAATGCTTGTTTGATATAATTATTTACTCTGCTTCTTAGCGTTTTTTTAGAAGCTAGAGTTTGTTCTTTCGGGGAAAATTATATTTTTGATTACCCGCTTTTTGTTTTAAGCCTTTCAAAGTATAATTTGAGGACGATGTATAAGCATAAAAATATTGAGAAACGAGCAGAAGTATCCAATTATAAGGACTTGTTCTACATTGAAAACAGCGTCAAAACTGATGTTGCTATCCTTACATTTAGCTTAAAAATATTTTTTGCACTATTGCCGAGAAAAAAAGAGAGCAGAAAAAGAATATTGAGTCCGAGAAAACAAGATTAAATTGAAGCTTTACGAATTTTATCATTGTAAAGATACTTTTAATTTAGGTCTTATCTCCAAATCATATGTTAAATACTGAGATACAATATTTCTTAATTTAAATCAAACCCGTATACCAACTTAAAAATAAACTTACAAACTTCTTTATAAACGCTTCATAATAACAACTACCTTAACTTCTGGTACAGTAGTGAGGTTAAAAATATAGAATTCTTCCTATTTAGATTAACCAGAATATTTGCATGAACACAACAATTAGTCTTGATCCTTGATCCCTTTTTATGGATGTCAATTCCTGAAGTAAACTTCAGAATTACATCCACAAAAAAACCAGATACTTTCGTATCTGGTTTGTTGTAGCGGGAGCAGGACTCGAACCTGCTACTTTAGTAAGGATAGAATTACAAGTTAAAAATTAATAGAATATTTTAAATTGGATACTCTTTCATAAACTTTTCAATATCAATCAAATCCTGAATCAAAAGTTTGAACTCTGAGGGTTCGGGTATAAACTTATAATTTAATCGGGATGGATAACATAGGTAAAAGATTTACTGTCTGTATTAATACAAGCTTAGTAAACTCTAAATAAGATTATATAACAATAAATTTATTTGATCATAAAGCGATAACTAATCTTAGAAAACCCCGCTTAAAAACCCCGCTTAGAAACCCCGCTGTTAACCTAAACCTACATTTATAATATACTAAAAAAAAACATAAACACCTTGAATACAGCAAACTAAGACATCAAATACAAAAAACAAACGTCCATATTATCTTTTTCTTTACACAAACTTCAACTATTAGGGATTTAATCTAATATTAATTGACTTTTTGTAATTCATCTGAAATTATTACGGAGAAATAAAGTTCGATATTTTTAATCTCACTAAACAAACTATGATTTTTATCTAAAAAAAACAGATTTTCATCCGTCAAAAAAACCGCTAATCTTGATAATAAAAGGGTTATTTCTTACAAATACTTTTCAGGTTTCAATTCTCGATAGTATCTCAAAAACAAAAAAGAGCGTCTCCACGCTCTTTTTCTTCACACAAATCATCTTAATTTAGGGGCTTATTCTAAAATTAAAACTCACTTTTTTAAAATTGCTTTCACCTTGGGGAAAATGAAAGCGCTAACTCATTAACTCTGGTGTAAAGATACAATCATTTTTTAATTCTCCAAACAAAATTGTGTATTTTATCTAAAAAAAATGCTTTTTAACATATTTAACTATCATAAATATGTTATTTTGTAAGTTTTTTCTTTCATTTTAAAAAATATTTAAATAAAACCATTTTTTTGGTAGGGTATATGTATTCTATTTTGTTTTAGGGTTGTGAATTTTAAGATATTACAGAGTGGAAATTAAAAATATATAACCGAAACCATTCTATTATAATCTGACCACAATAGCAAATGAATATTTTTTACGTTAAACCAACAAACCTTTAGAATAAGATGTAGAGTATTAGAACAGGTAGATTGATTATTATAACTATTTACTACCTGAATATTAAATAATCTATTAACTTATGCCAACTAAACAAAATAAAAATGCCTGAACAGCAAGTAAGTGTATGTGATGAAAGCGTATACGATCAATTATATAGAGAACATGCAGAAAAGATATGCTATTATCTTTATTACAAATATGGTGATATGGAAAAAGCTCAGGATATAGTACAAGATAGTTTTGCCAAACTATGGATGAATTGTTCCAAAATTATTTTTGGTGCTGCTAAGAGTTTTCTTTATAAGATAGCTAATAACGCCTCTATAAATGAAGCCATACATCAAAAAACCGTCTTAAAATACAAATCGACACCACAAAAAACATATACCAATGAGTCTCCTGAGTTTCAGATGGAAGAAAAGGAATTCATGGACAAGTTAAACCAAGCAATTAGCGCATTAAAAGAAGGACAAAGAGAAGTTTTTCTTTTGAATAGAATCGAAAAGAAAACCTACAAAGAAATTGCTGAAATGCTAGGAATTTCGGTAAAAGCAGTAGAAAAAAGAATGCATTTAGCCTTGGTAACGTTAAGAAAAAAAATAGGGAAAATTTAAAGTTCCACTTATATAGTAAAGAAGTGAAATTTAGACATGTAAATAGACACCTGTTTATAAACAGGATTTAAAATATAAAAACATTCTTAGATGAATAAAAGTGATGATAATTTCTTAGGGAGATGGTTGGCTAATGACCTCTCTGAAAAAGAAAAAAAAGAGTTTGAGAATACTCCAGAATATCTGGCTTATAAGGATATTCTAAAAGGCGTTGATAAATTTGAACGTCCTGTATTTGATATTGAAGCAAATCTGCAAAAGCAGAAGGAATATAACCAAACATATCTAAAGAACGTATCTAAAGGTTCTAAAGTAATAAAATTACGTCCTTGGTTATATGCGGCAGCAGCTGTTTTCCTTGTGTTAATTGGTCTACGAACCGTATTTTTTAATACTACAACGATCAATACCAATTTTGCAGAAACAAAAACCTGGACATTACCAGATAACTCTATAGTAACGCTTAATGCTAAATCTACTATTGAATACAATGACCGTTCCTTTACAAATGATCGGTCTATTACGCTAGATGGGGAAGCATTTTTTGATGTTGCCAAAGGATCTCAGTTTACAGTAAAAACTAAAAATGGAGCTATTAAAGTATTAGGGACTGAGTTTAATGTATATTCTAGAAATACCACTATAGAAGTACAATGTTATGAAGGTAAAGTCTCTGTAAATAACGGAAAGAATGAAGCTATACTAACTCCTGGTAAAGGTGTTACTTCTATAGATAAAAGCGCACTAAATTCGGTTGAAATTAAAGAGTCTAAGCCTGGATGGATGCAACAAAAAAGTACTTTTAATCAAGTATCGCTAGGCAGACTTATTGCAGAACTCGAAAGACAATACGACATTACTATAGAAAAAGGAGATGTAGATACAAACCGTTTGTTTTCTGGTTTCTTTACACACACAGATCTTAATACCGCATTAAAGACTTGTTTTGAACCAATGAATATTAATTATATATTTAAATCCTCTAAAACTATTGAATTAAAAAACAGGTGAGGTTTTTATCACTAATACTATTTTTATTTTTTTTCTGGCATATTGATATTTATTCTCAAGAAATTACAGTAGTACGTTCTTCAGAAAAACAATCGCTTAGAATAATTTTAGAAGCGTTTAAAGATCAGTATCAATTCAGTTTTTCTTACGATGCTGATACTATCAAAGATATAACACTATCTGTTGACAGCGAACTAATTACCATTGATTCTTTACAGAAAATAATAGAATCTCAAACCTCTTATCTGCTTCAAAAAGTAAGCGATACGGATTTTATTCTTGTTAAAAATGATAAAATAGTAAATGTCTGTGGTGTTGTTATTGATGCAGTTTCTAAATTCGAACTACCGCAAGCAGATATACTTCTATATAATAAAACTGTTGATCTTACAGATAACAAAGGTTTTTTCGAATTACAGCTTCATCCTTGGGACTCCATCTCTATATCTTACCTTGGATATAAAAACAAAATTATAAAAGTTTCCAATCTTACTAATAGCTGTGATACTATTCGTTTACAACCTGAAATTCAAAATTTAGGACAGGTTTTAGTTAAAGAATACCTTACAGGAGGTATTCAAAAAAATCAAGATGCTTCTGTTAATATATCTACTAAAAAACTTCGAATTCTTCCAGGGCTTGTAGAACCCGACGTATTACAAAGTTTACAATTACTACCTGGAATTAGTAGTCCTACAGAGGATCCTGCAGGACTATATATTAGAGGAGGAACACCTGGTCAAAACTTGGTGCTTTGGGATGGAATAAAAATGTATCACAACGGTCATTTTTTTAATCAAATCTCTACTTTTAATCCGTTTATTACTAAAAACGTAACCGTTTATCGAGGTGGAACCAGTGTTCGGTATGGTGATAGAATATCTGGAGTGGTAGCTATAGAATCCGATGATGATCTCACTGATAAGTTTCAAGCTGGAGGTGGTTTAAATTTTACTCATGTAGATGCATATATTAAAGTACCATTGTCAAAAAAAGTAGGTTTTATGCTTGCAGGTAGAAGATCCACTACCGATATCTATCAAAATATTGCTTACAACAATCTAGTTCGAAAAGTATTTCAGAATACCAGATCGAATATTCCTGACAATGATGAAGAAGAAACTCCTGAGGGGCGCACCAGAACAGATAATTTTTCTTTTTCTGATAGTAATTTTAAATTTCTTTGGGAACCTAACAAAAAAAATACGATTAAACTCAGTTCTATCTTTGCAGAAAATAGACTCGACAATGATAAAACCGTAAGAGTTCCCGCAGCCAATATCGAGGCCGATGTAAAAGATGTTTTAAAAATTAGAAACTTTGGTCTTAGTTTACATTGGGATAAAAAATATACAACTGACATCTATCAAAATATTAATTTTTACTTCTCGTCTTATGATCAAAGATATAATAACATTGATGTAAGGTCATTTAATAATTCTTCGGAAAACCTAATTATTAATAATACTGTTAAAGATATAGGAGCAGAATATACAGTACATTTTCCCGTTACTAAAAAACAATCTATAGACTTAGGGTATCAGTTTACCTACAATGAAACGGGATATGAAACTACAACTATTTTATCGGATGATTTTGGAACAGATGAGTTTGGTGCTAGTATTAATGGAAATGGAACCAATCATACCTTATATTCCGAATATAAATATAAAACTCCTAAAACATATATAAATATTGGGTTAAGAGGATCACAATTAAGTAATACGAATTCCTTTTTCCTTGAACCCCGTATGTTTTCTTCTTATAAAATATTGGACAACTTTACTCTGAATACCTCTGCAGAGCTAAAAAACCAACAATTAAATAACTTTAATACATATAACAGTGTGTTCGGAACAATTCCATCACTTCCTGTTGCAGATAATATTTGGATTCTTTCTAATAATAATTTCGATGGAGAATTTCTGGAAGAAGTTCCTATACGTGTGGTAAAAAGTATGCAATTTACGTTAGGAGGCTTATATACTTATCAAGGATGGAATTTTGATGTAGAGGGATATTATAAAAAAATAAAGGATGTATCTTCATTAACCGATCTAATTCTTGATTTAGCATTGCCTGATGATGATGATTCATTAATATTTTATGGGGAGGAAGAGCGAATAGGTTTTGATGTATTGATCAAGAAAAGGGTTCAGAACTATAGATTTTGGGCAGGATATTCCTTAAGTAAAACCATATCTTCTTTCCCACTAATTCAAGGCACTTATTTTGATGGGAATTTTGATCAACGTCATACATTCAATTTTTCTCAAACATTGAAAGTAAAGGATTTCGAGTTTGCTCTTGGCTGGAATTACGCAACCGGCAGACCTTTTACACAAATAATTCGGGATGATAATGATCTCGATGGCGGAGTGATCGACCCCAGAGGTATAAACTCCAGTAGATTTAAGTCTTACCACAGACTGGACGCATCTGTTACTTACAGATTTAAAATTGATACGTCAAAAGAAACAAATGGAATGATTGGAATTTCACTGAGAAACATCTACAACCGAAAAAATACTATTAGTCAAGGTTTCAGAAATGTTCAGGATGAAGATTTCAACTTTTATCTTCAAGGTTTCGAAAATAAATCTTTACGTTTTACTCCAGATTTTGTTTTGAGATTTAATTTTTAATCAAAAAAGACAACAACTATAAATAAGTCATTGTCTTTTTATCTCTTTTGTAATTTACACTCTGGTTAATACCTGTCTAAATTCTCCATCTTCATCATTCCTTACAATGGTCATAGTATTTCCTGAAAATGTAACTGTTGCTTCAATTTCTAAAGTACCTTCACCTTCTGTATCATCAAAAGTAGTTTTGTACTTGTTGTCTCCAAGATTCTCCCAAGTCCCGGAATAAGTTCCTCCTACCTCACAACTAGAAGCTCCCATCATATAATAGGTTCCACTATATGTCATATCGCTTTTGACAGTTATAGTTTCTTCTAAATCACAAGCTTCTTGCATCACTTCTACTCCATTTTCGAATTCTTGTGTTATTTTCCAAGTACCAACAAACGGATCTTGCATATCTACAGGTCCAGCAGCATCATCATCGGATTTACAAGAAATTACAATTGTAGAGATTACGGCTAATAATAAAATGATTTTTTTCATGGTCGTTTTTATCTTTTTACGTTTATGTTTTACGACTCCTAAAACATACGAAAATCAAAACACCCTACTTTTTTTTTATTTTTTTTAAAATATTATTTAATCTCTTTTGTTTTCATACAGAGTAATGATTCCTTTGGGAATCGTTTATAATAGTTATCTTTAAAAATTTTAAAACATAGCACTAAGAAATAGGTGAAATTATCCAGATTTATTCCAGTCCTACTACTCTTTTGTACTGTTATTTCTTATTCTCAAGAAATAAATTTACCAACTACTACCGAAAGACAATCTTTAGTTTCTATACTGGAAACTTTTGAAGATCAATTAAAGTTTAATTTTTCATATGATGTAAAAGCTATCGAAGATATAGCACTGAAGCTTACGAATACACATCTATCCATTACCAATCTTCAGAACATTATAGCACTTCAAACCCCTTACCTATTGCAAAAAGTAAGTGAGACTGACTACATTTTAGTAAAAAATACTAAAAAAATTACTATCTGCGGAGTTCTCATAGATGCTATTTCCAAATTTGAGTTACCACAAGCAGATATCATTCAAAATAGTAAAACCATTGACCTTACGGACAACATGGGGAATTTCGAGTTACAAGTTCATCCATGGGATTCTATTTCGATAGGATATTTTGGTTATCAAAACAAAACTATTAAAGTTTCAGAACTAACTACAACATCTTGTGATACTATTAGCTTGCGACCAGAAATTCAGAGTTTAGGTCAGGTATTAGTAAAGGAATATCTAACTGGAGGAATTCAAAAAAATCAAGACGCTTCGGTAAATATATCAACTAAAAAACTGCGTGTGTTACCAGGTCTTGTAGAACCTGACGTATTGCAAAGCCTTCAATTATTACCAGGCATTAGTAGCCCGACAGAAGATCCTGCAGGGTTATATATAAGAGGAGGAACACCCGGACAAAACCTAGTACTTTGGGATGGTATCAAAATGTATCAAAGTGGTCATTTTTTTAATCAAATATCTTCATTTAATCCCTTTATCACCGAAAATGTTCAGGTGTACAGAGGTGGTACAAGTGTTCGCTATGGAGATCGTATTTCTGGAGTTGTTGTCATTGAATCAGACAATGATCTTACTGATAAGCTACAAGTTGGTGGTGGTTTAAATTTTACCCACGGAGATGTTTACTTAAAACTACCGCTATCTGACAAACTGGGAATCATGCTTGCTGGACGGCGATCTACCACCGATATTTATCAAAATATTACCTATAATAATCTGGTAAGGAAAGTATTTCAGAATACTAGAGCGAATATTCCCGATGCTAATGAAGACCCAACACCTTTGGAAACTTCTAGAGAAGATGATTTTTCTTTTTCCGATAGCAACTTCAAAATGCTTTGGAAACCAAATGAATACAATACGATAAAGCTAAGTGCGATTTTTGCTGAAAATCGTTTGGACAACAATAAAAATTTACAAATCCCAGGAACCACTACGCAAACCAATATTAAAGACATTCTTAAAATCCGGAATTCGGGATTTAGCCTCAATTGGGATAAAAAGTATCGTAATGATATATCACAAAATATTAACTTCTACTTTTCCTCTTACGATCAACGCTATAGTTATATCAACAGGCCTTTAGTCTCTGATACAGATAATGAACAAAGTTTAGCTATTAACAATGAAGTTAATGATATTGGTGGGGAATATGCACTTCATCTGCCTATAGCAAAGAAACATAGCCTCAATCTAGGGTATCAGTTTACTTATAACAGGACAGAATATGAGATTATTGAAAGTGCATTTCTAGACGATAATATCGTTTTAAACGGAAACGGTACCAATCATACAATCTATTCAGAGTATAAATATAAAACTCCCAAAACCTTTATCAATATAGGACTAAGAGGATCTCAGTTAAGTAATGCCAATGCTTTTTTTGTAGAACCTAGAATGTTTTCATCTTATCAATTATGGGATAATTTTACGTTAAACACTTCTGCAGAATTAAAGAATCAACAACTCAATAATTACCTAACATATAACAGTATTGGAGGAGCTTTTCCCACTTTACCGGTTTCTGATAATGTCTGGATATTATCGAATAACTCTTCTCCCGATTTGGATGTCGAAAATGTTTTTATACGAGTTCTAAAGAGCATGCAATTTACTTTAGGAGGATTGTATACATATAAAGGTTGGAATTTTGATCTAGAAGGGTATTATAAAAAGATAAACGATGTTTCTTCATTAAGTGATATCATACTTGATTTGACACAACCAGATACTGATGATACCGCTGTTTTTTATGGCGAAGAAGAGAGAATTGGGGTTGACATACTCCTTAAGAAACGGATTCGTAATTACAGATTCTGGACAGGATACTCCTACAGCAAGACCATCAGTTCATTTCCACTGGTTCAGGATTCTTATTTTCCAGGAAATTTTGATCAACGACATGTATTCAATTTTTCGCAAACGCTAACAGTAAATAATTTTGAATTTGCAATGGGTTGGAATTACGCCACAGGACGACCTTTTACCAAATTATTTAGAGATGATAATGATTTGGATGGTACGATTACCGATCCTACAGGAATTAACTCGAGTAGGTATAAAGATTATCATCGATTAGATATTTCAGCTTTATATCGTTTTAAACTTGACAGAGATAAAGATTGGAAAGGTATGGTAGGTGTATCTATTAGGAATCTATATAATAGAAAAAATGTGATTAGTCAGGGATATCGTGAAAATGTTGATGAAAACTTCAATTTCTTCATAGAAAGTTTTGACAATGAATCTCTTCGTTTTACTCCAGATTTGGTTTTACGTTTTGATTTTTAGTATATAAACTAGAAGACTGCATATTATTGCAGTCTTCTCGGTATATAAA
Source organism: uncultured Aquimarina sp. (assembly GCF_947492115.1). Lineage (NCBI taxonomy): Bacteria > Pseudomonadati > Bacteroidota > Flavobacteriia > Flavobacteriales > Flavobacteriaceae > Aquimarina > uncultured Aquimarina sp. Next base: position 833,368 of record NZ_CANLMM010000003.1, on the reverse strand, counting down.
TAATTTTAAGATCTTGTTAGTACCTCCTTCAATTCTCCATCTTCATCGTTTGTTACGATCGTCATAGTATTACCAGAAAAAGTAATAGTAGCTTCTATCTCTTCTGCTTCTGGTAGATCTGGTGTAATTTTGTAGATATTATTACCAAGATTTTCCCAACCACCGGTTAACGTTCCCTGCAATGTACAGGTGCCATTTTGCTCATCATGTGAAGTGCCACTAAATTTCTGATCATCAGTTACAGTCAATGTATCTTCAAGATCACAGGCATCCAGGGTTACTTCTACTCCATCCTCGAATTCTTGTATAATCTTCCAAACACCAATAAATTTATCCTGTGTATCAGACGGACCTGCATCATCATCGGATTGACAGGAGATTAGCACTGTTGAAATTGCTGCAAATAATAAAATGATTTTTTTCATAATTACTTTTATATCTTTTTAGTTTATGTTTTACATCTCCTAAAACATACAAAAGCAAAAACACCCTACTTTTTTATTTTTTGATAAAACTATGTAAGTTGAATAAGTGAACAGGAAAATATATAAAAATAAAAAAGAGCGTCTCCACGCTCTTTTTCTTCACACAAATCATCTTAATTTAGGGGCTTATTCTAAAATTAAAACTCACTTTTTTAAAATTGCTTTCACCTTGGGGAAAATGAAAGCGCTAACTCATTAACTCTGGTGTAAAGATACAATCATTTTTTAACTCTCCAAACAAAATTGTGTATTTTGTCTAAAAAAAATGCTTTTTAACATATTTTACCATTATAAATATGTTGTTTTGTAGTAATTTTATTACAAATGTTAATAGCGTTTTTGTCAAGGTGAAGTAATCCAAAATTTATATTCACCTCACAGAAGGGATAGAAAAAAACATAAAAACAAAAAAGAGCGTCTCCACGCTCTTTTTCTTCACACAAATCATCTTAATTTTTGTGCAATTTATTAACTACTTGATTTCAAGGTGTTAAGGAATCAATATTTTAAAAAAACTATCAATATCTAGTAAAAACCCCACTTTAAAACCCCGCTTAGTTTTCGTATTAACTACTCAATAATTCTAATATCCTTTGTTAGTATTTTGTCGTAAGAAATTACCACACCCGATATAAGTATATATAATTATTCAAACTTCAATATTTTATTAAGACTTCTTACTCCAAATTTTCAGATAACTCCAGAAAATCGATGAGCTTAATAAAATATACATCTGATTTCCATTCTGAAATATCCACAATTCTTTTATAGATTATTTTAGCCTTCAATATTTTGATAAAAAATCTGATGTTTACCTAGTCGTTTAACACATATAACTCATTGATATTATTAATGTTGTAAACTTATACATTAAATTGTTTTAATCAAACCCCGCGAGATATTGTCAGACTTGATTTTAGTATATCCCGTGAGGTCTTCAAATTATTTTTTTATTATTTTAAAGGTTTTCATCTCTGCACCTATTCCTATCCTAAGAAAATACATTCCCGAAGGTAGTTCTGAAACATCCTCAATGATCTGATGATTTCCCTTTTCGATCTTTTTAACAGGAATTGTAATGATCTGATATCCATTAAAATCCACTATACTTACTGTAATCTGAGTTCTTTGATTACACTGTAGTGTTATCTGAAGCTTATCTTTAAATGGATTTGGTAAAATAATAATTTTTGATCCTATTTGATCTTCTATTGGCTTAGTTCTTATAGATGCTACCTCTGGTTCTGGTTCTAATCCTTGATACGATTGCATCATAGCACAGCCACATTCGGAGCAGTCATTTGTAGTATCTAAATCATTATTTACATTTAATATGCCCGTATAACGTTCATAAAATCCTATCCTACCAAGTACTTTAGGAATTTCTGTACCACTTCCACATTCCAATCCACCATTTATAATATTAACCGTCATCCCAAAACCAGGCTTCCTGTTTCGTTCCTGATCATAGGGGGATGGTATCCAGTTACCTACCATAACATCATGTGCAGAAGGTTTGGGATATTGTGGAGTCATCCAAAACCATATCGCTGTTTGGAAAGCAAGAGCGACATCTTGTAATACTTGTTCTGGAGAATTTAATAATACATTTTTATCTCCAAATAGAAATTCACTTACCTGACCGTAGTTGTAATTCCAACTAAGTTGAATGGGGCCTCGACCGTGATATGATTTACCAGGAGCTGCAGGATAATTGATATTACCCTCATCACGATATCCAAGATTACCTGTACCTTCATATCCTTGTTCTTCTCTAAAATGTAACCCCCAAGAATATGGACCACCAGGAGCGGTAGCCCATCCTCCTGTGGTTTCCTGAGAGATGTTTGCAAGGAATGCGGCTAATTCTCTTTTAATTGTGGTATCATCACCCTCACTGGCGAACATACCATAGTCTACTACCTGAGTAATAATTGGTTTTGACCGATTCCAATCAGCATCAAAATCCTGATCAGTGCGTATAATTTTAGATTGATTTGTTACTTTATCTCTACGCGTAAGCCTGTACAAGTTGGTTCCTTTTCTTCTTTCGAAAGTTACTTCTATAGCACTCATTCGATCTATGGCTTCGATAAATGATTCATACGTAAAAAAGTCCAGTGCTGGATCTATTTCATAAGTAGCTAAATCGGTACCGTATCGATATGGGAAGAACTCATTATATTCCTCTTTTGAAATTAAAAAATCTCCTCCTGATACTGTTTCTTTAATGGTAATTTGGAAATTAAAATTCGTAGACGCTCCTTCATTATCTTCTGCTTTTGCTGGATACGCATATGTTCCGTATTCTGAAAAAGACCAGTCTGCAACATATATATCATTTCCTTCTGATGTAAGAGGTAAAGTCTCTCCGTCGACTTCTACTATAATTTGTTCAATAGTTCCATCCGGATCAATTGCTTTTACATACAATGGAATGGTAACTGGCAAAGTTTCAGCATATACTATGGCTGGGGTTAAAACGGTCACCTGTGGTGATTGATTTATGGGGGTTCCTGTACAAAGTCCTAATGCTTCCCAAGCATATGACCAAGCCCAACCTTCTTCTGGAATATAGGCACCTCCTGTAGAACACCAACCACCTACTTTACATTTATATTTATTACCTAAATACTGCACTTCGTCGCCTGTTTGATAGGTATTTCCTTCAACATAAATGGCAAGATTACAGTCATCATCTCCGGTATCTTGCTTCACTGTTATATTAACAGTATTGGATACAGTTCTACCCCCTAGATCATCGGTAGCACTAGCGTATAATTGATGCGCTCCGTTTACGGGAGAAATTGAGATCTCAAACGGAAATATGCTGTCAGACCCAATTTCTATGTCATCCATATAAAAGATAACTTCTTCGATATTGCCATCTTCATCAAATGCTTCTGCGGTAATGTTAATCTCATCTCCTGATGGATACTCAGCGCCTTCTATAGGATTTGTGATAGTAACAATAGGTAATTGATTTTCTATGTCTCCATCACAAGAACCTAGTTCCTCCCAGGCACTGGGCCACGCCCAGTCATCAGAACCTCCAGGAGTATAGACTCCGCCAATGGAACACCAACCCCCAACTTTACACTTATATTTTTTACCGAAGTTTTGTACTTCATCGCCTGTTTGATACGTAGCACCATTCTGATACAGCGGAATATCACAACTTATTCTTGATGCTTTAAACTTATCAGACCTTAAAAAATTACACTCACCTAATTCTTTCCATGCAGAAGGCCACGCCCAGTCTGCTATGCCTCCAGGAGTATAAGGTCCTCCAATAGAACACCAGCCAGCCACTAAACACTCATACTTTTTATCAAAATTTTGAACGACATCTCCAGTTTGATAGCTATTTCCATCAACATAGATTGGAATATCACAACTTCCATCTCCTCCTCCAGAGGTATTTATGATAATATCAATAGATTGTGAATTCGTAGAAGCGCCTTCATTATCAAAAGCCTTTGCTATTAACGTATATAAAATATCTCTACGAACGTTTGTCATTACATATTGATATGGAGCCACTAAATCTTCACCCAATCTTATTGATCCGTTATAAAATTCAACTTTAGAAATTGTCCCATCACTATCTGATGCTGTTGCGTTAATGGTTATTGAGGTGCCTTCTTCAAACTCTTGATTGTTAGAAGGAGAAGTTATCATACACGTAGGAGATTCATTAGGAATTCCTGATTGGTTACTAAAAATCATATGATTGATGTTTAGGTCATCACTATCCATCACCAATCGAAGTATTTGTTTTCCTTGATTAAGAGAAACCCGTGTAGATACGGTTTGCCAATTTTGCCATCCTCCAGTATTAGGAACGGTTACGATTCCGCTGATATTTTCATTATTTATTTCTAGATGAAATTGCTTTCCAGATGTAATAGCAGCTACTCTAAATGCTACTTCATAATCTCCTGTGTTGGTTACATCAACGGTATATTCTAACCATTCATTAGACTTTGTCCAGCCGATATTAAATCCTCCTTCAGAACAGGGCTCAATATCTACAGCATCGTTTCTAAAAACCCCTCCTTCATTAGCTATAGAAGCGTCGTTAAATGCTACATTTTGTCCTCCGAAATCATAATTTTCTGCTTCAACTTTACCAGGAATGCTCCAGGCTGTACCTCCATATGGAGATTGTTCACTCCCTTGATCACCACCTCCAGGGAAATTATCTGCAGGAAATTTAATCTTGTCTCTAATCCAATTTCCTGCTGGTTTGAGACTACCTGTGGTCCACGGTCCTCCAGAGCAGGTTCCAGATTTCCAAGAGGCTCCTGATCTAAAATCATCTGAAAAATTCCAACTCGTCCAACTAATTTTCTTTTGCCTCATTAAATCAATAAACTGCTGTGTCATCGCAAAATCATTGGGACCATCTCCTGTATACTCCTGACTACCAAACTCTGTTACAAAAACCGGTAACAATCCTGAAGCTCGTTCTAACATATTTAAATAAGCATCTCTATGACTTTTTGCATAAAAGTGAAAGGTATACATTACATTATCAAAACTTAGTGGATTATCAACAATATCCTGAAGAGTTCCTTCTCCAGAAACTCCAAAAGTAGACCATCCGTGCGTACCAACTAGCACAACAGCATCTGTATCTACCCTTCTAATTACAGGGATTATTTGATCTGCATAGTTCTTAATTCGATTCCAGGTAACACCTGTTCCATTTGGTTCGTTACAGATATCATAAATTATATTATTCTTATTCTTATGTTGATTTGCTATATCAGTAAAAAAGCGTTTTGCATTATCTAGATTTAGATTAGGATCTCCTGGATTTAATTGATGCCAATCTACCAAGGCATACATTCCTCGTTCTGTAGCTTCTTCTATTAATCTAGATACTTGATTTGTAAATTCTGTAGGATCCGTTTCATACCCTCCTTCTTGCACATATAAGGAGATTCTTAGAATATCGGCTTCCCAATCATATGCTAATACATCCAAAGAGGTTTCTGTCAAACAATTTCCCCAACCATACCATTGAATCCCGTGAGTACTCATACCGCGTAACTGTATTGGGTTATTATATTGATTGCATAATTGCGTTCCGCAGACTTTTAGTTGTCCGTTCTGATCTACGGGGGTTTGCTGAGCTTGTATTTTAAATCCGAAGATAGTAGTCCAAATAAAAATTTGAACCAAAATTCTATATTTTGAAATTATATATTGAATTTTCATAAGGTTATTATTTAAGAGTAGTTGTGTAAATTCCTCGATGATGCAAATGCTATCAAAAAATATTACAAATAGAAAAATTCACCTCTCGACATATAAAATTGGAGTCGAGAGGTAAATTTCAAGAAATATCGGGGACAATATTACTGTTTCATCAGTTTCATTATTCTTACCTCTTTACCCATCCAGAGTTTTAAGAAATATATTCCATTAGGAATTCCATTGGTATCCCACTGAATATTGTGATTTCCAGAAGTTAGCCTTTCGTTCTCCTTCAAAACAGCTACTTTAATACCAATTTGATTATACACAACTGCTGTGATTGGCTTGTCTTTATGTAATTTGAAGGTGATATTAACTTCAGAAGAAAAAGGATTAGGAAACGTCTTTAAACTTTCTTTTTCTAATAACTCCTGCTCTGGTGCTCTCTGTCCTAAAGCATCTAAATACGCTCGATGCGGATCAGAAAATCCAAAACCTGCAACGATATCCCAGTTAATGGACCAAGTCATCAATCCTCTAAAGTTGGGATAACCAGCTGGATTACGAAGTTGGTAACGCCCTCCAAAAGACTGTCCTTTTATTAGATAATCCAACGCTTTGTGTACTTCCGTAGGTTCTGTATATCCGCTTCCTGCTGCACTTGGACTAGCCGGTAACCCTATAGCCACCTGATCTTGTCTTAAAGCAGGGAATTGATTTCCTCCAGCCGGGAAGCCTTGTAATAGCATCTCTGCCATCGCAACGTGAAAATCAGCAGTAGCCGATGAATAACAAAGACCATCCAATCCTAACATACATCCAGTATTATAATGCTGTACGTGAATATAATCCATCTCACTACGCAATCCGTAGATCACTGGCAAATAAGCACCACTGGCTCCACCATATGCACTAAATCCTCCTTGCACATATAATGTTTCTGGAGCCATACTTAGAACAAAGTTATCAGCACCAATATTATTTCGTACTTGCTTGGTTGCATCAATTAAATTAACAATTTTCGGAGTGGTTGGACTTCTGAAATCTGTATCTCCTGCTGCTAAAGAAAGTGAACTTCCTTCTAAATCAATATCTAATCCATTAAATCCGTAGGTATTGATAATTGAAGTCATTGAGGTAATGAACTCATTCTTTTCTGTAGTATTATTTAACTCTACAGTCGCATTTGCTCCTCCTATAGAAATCAACACTTCCTGTCCTCTTGCCTGCACAGCTTTAACATCATTTATAAATTCTGAAGTGCTACCGTAAATCTCATAAGGAGTAAATGTCATATCAGATCTACTACCGAATTTTGGTTCTGCAAAAGCGATACAGATAACATCCCACTTTTCAGATACGTCTCTTAGTTTTGGTGTTGAAGAACCATTATTAAAATTATGCCAGTATCCTACTAAAATTCTGTCTGGCAGATCTCCTCCATCAGGTGGATTAATTGATCCCACTGAAACATTTACGGTAGCAGACTCTCCTACGCCATTTTGATTGTCAATTGCTTTTGCTGTTAGTGTATAACTTCCTGATGAAACATTATTCCAGCTATAGCTATATGGATTCGACGTATCTTCACCGATTTTGGTTCCATTGCTGAAGAATTCTACTTTCGTAATAGTACCATCTGTATCTAATGCATTTGCACTAATCGTTATGGTACTACCATCTGTAAATGTTTGTCCACTTGTAGGTTGAGTGATTGTTACAGTTGGAGTTTGATTTCCATCAGTACCTCCATCGTCACAAGTGCCAACTAATGTCCAAGCGTCTTGCCAATATGTACCAGTTCCCGGAGCATATGCCCAAGCAGCTCCGTTACACCATCCTGAATATGGATATGGTCTACATTTGTAGGTATTCCCTTCATTTTGTACTATACTGCCTTCGGTATATCCTCCATTTTCTACATATTGTGCTTCATCACATCCACCACTATCCGTAGTTACAGTTATATTAATTGCTAAAGAAGTAGTTGCAGCACCATCATTATCAGTTGCTCTAGCAGTAAGTGCATAGTTTCCGCTGATAGCTATCCAATCTACTGAATACGGAGCAGAAGTATCTTCGCTAATCATATTTCCATCCAGGTAAAAGGAAACTTTTGTTACAGAACCATCAGTATCCGCAGCATTTGCTGATATAGTAACACTATCGCCTGCATTGAAAGAAGCTCCATCCGCTGGACTTGTTATGGCTACAGTAGGAGGAGTGTTACTGCCTCCCGTAACTGTAATGGCTACTGCTGTGGATGTAGTAACTGCATTGTCATTATCTGTTGCACGAGCTGTTATCGTATGATTTCCATTTGTAGCTGTCCAACTTGCAGTGTAAGGTGCAGTAGTATCCGAACTAATCAAACTTCCATCAGTGTAAAAGTCAACTTTAGTCACATTACCATCAGCATCTGAAGCATCTGCTGTTATGGAAACATCAATGCCATCCGAGAATGATGCACCCGATACAGGTGAAGTGATAGCTACTTGTGGCGCTGCATTATCCGGTTCACAAGGATTCCCTGCTACTTGATTAATTGCAGCTAATAAAGAGGTGCTAGGATCTGATGTGTCATGTGATAGTTCCCACATCATAATTCCTCCTGCGCGATCTAATGCCATCTGTGTTTTAGCTTTCATCGTAGGAATTCCATTATAGTTGTTTCCTTGAAAAGAATCACTATTTGGATCTGCACCTTGTGCTAATAAAGAAGCATAGCTCTGTGCCTGAGGACGACTATAAAAAGGTACTCCTAATATCGCTTTTTCTTTTGGAAGTCCGCGTCCAAGCCAGTAATCTAATCCACCCTGAGCTTGGGCCATCGAACCGTGATCAGGTCCATCATACGCCATGATATTTAGGAAGTCTACATCATCAAAAACTCCGTTTAAAACTCCATCAGCATTCCATCCTGAAACTACTACCGCTGCAGTTAGCAACTTACCTCGACTGTGCATTGCCTGACCTAATTCTTGCATCAATAATTCAAAGTTTTGAGGTTCATTTCCTTCACGTGGATATTCCCAGTCCATATCTACGCCATCTAGATCATATTGATTGACAAAATCGACTAAGTTATTTATAAAGGCAGCTCTGGTAGTTGGATTTGCTGCTAACGTTGTGAATGCCGAATCATTCCCATCCATCCAACCTCCTACAGCAATTAATATTTTCACTCCTTGTGCATGTCCTAAACTAACGATTTGCTGCATTTTAGAAACATTCTCAAGCGGTCGTAAGCTACCATCGCTATTAGGTAATAAGAAAGAATAGTTGATATGTGTTAATTTATCATATTGGATTGCATTGGCATCACCTTGCCAAGTAGGCATATACCCAACAACTTTGAAACCACTACGATCACAACCATTATCTCCATCAGTATTTACAATGATACTAACAGCTGCTGAAGTGGTTGACTGATTATCATTATCAGTTGCTATTGCCGTAATACTGTGATTTCCTAAAGTCGCTGTCCAGTTAGTTGTATATGGTACAGATGTATCTTCTGCGATCATATTTCCATCCACATAAAATGCTACCTTGGAGACAGTTCCATCTGCATCTGAAGCATTCGCACTGATAGTAACTGTATTACCTTGGATAAAAGATTGCCCTGACGCTGGAGAGGTAATTGATACTTGTGGTGCACTTTGTCCACCTCCGCAAGGACCTATTAATTTCCATACATTTTCACGGTTGGTCACAGGATCATTATTCTGCGTCCACCATTTCGCTTCATACTCATTCCCTTGATAAGAAACTCTATCGCCTCCTACGTATACCTGACCATCAACATAAGCTGGTGTAGTACAAGAATCACCTCCTGTAACAGTTATTGAAATTGATGAAGTTCCTTCACCATTATCGTTATCAATAGCTTTTACTTTAATAGTGTAGCTTCCTTCAGATATATTCGCCCAGTTATAGTTGTAAGGTACAGTGGAGTCTTCACCAAGTAGGGTGTCTCCATTATAAAATACTACGCGGTTTATAGTTCCGTCTGTGTCTGAAGCATCTGCAGCGATAGCTACTGTGGAACCAGCAGTAAAAGTTGCTCCTTCTGTAGGTGATGTGATAGCAACGGTAGGCAACTCATTCCCTCCTATACCCGTTACAGAAATATTTACCGAGGCTATAGCGCTTGCTCCATCATTATCATACGCTTTTGCTGTTATTTCGTAATTTCCTGCTGTACTATTATTCCAAGTGTATGTATAAGGCGCTGTTGTATCTTCCCCTAATAATGTAGTTCCTCTATAAAATTGAACTTTAGCTATACTACCATCAGGATCACTTGCATTTGCTGAAATTTGTACAGCGTCTCCAGCTTCGAAAGTAGCACCATCTGTAGGAGATGTTACGCTCACTACCGGAGGTTTATTTCCTATTCCACCACTGGCAAAAACTTCATTTAAGGTGTTTACTAAAGGGGACTTTACATTCGACCACCTTTTTAATTTTGTACCAAAAGACTGTGGTGCCCCTGAAAACTCAAGATCTCCAAAAACAGTCCAAATGATCGTTCCTGCTAGATTATTTGCGTTAATAAACTTAGCTTTTTCAGTTATTGATTCTTCATCATCGTAACTCAAAAAGAAGTTTCCTTTAACCATATACGGCACTTTTGCCTGATTATCCCATTTTTTGGTCCAACCACTTCCTGCACCTGTCTTTTGCTTAATGAAAAAATAATTAGGTGTTCCGTCATATACATCTTGAGGCCAATTGGTATAATCAGCAGCAGTGCTCACCGGACCATCAGGTTGTATAGTTACATTTCTTTTTACTGTAGGAGCATTTAGATCCGCTGCTCCATCTGTAATGACACCTCTACCATAAAAAGGTGCTCCAAAGTTAATTTTATTCACAGGCACTCCCATACCTTTCATTTTCGTTAACAATGTTTGCCAATTAAAATCAGGGGCTTCCGCACCGTCATATGGATATACCGGTGCATTATGACCTGCAATATTAGACCAACCTCCATTAAAATCATATGTCATCATATTAAAATAATCCATAGTATTGGATAGTCTGGACCAATTGAATCCTTGCAATTTTTTATAATCTGCAGCCATCGCAGCTGTTATAAGTTTATCTGGTCCTATGGCAGCTCTGATTTCTTCCACAAGGTTTTCAAAGTTTGCATAATCTGCGTTTGTTCCTGTAAAATTCATACCAGGAAATGGTCCAGGATATTCCCAATCTAAATCAATTCCGTCAAAGCCCATATTGATCAGTTTTTTACAATCTTCAATAAAGCGAGCTCTTTTTACAGGATCAGCTGCCATTTCTGGAAAATGTTTACACATGCTCCATCCACCGAGAGAAGCCATCACTTTCACACCATTATCGTGAGCAAGTTCTAACAGTCCCTTGGCTCCACTTCCTTCTTTTGGGAGCGGTAATGGTAGTATACCGCTTAGACCCCATTCGGGATGTGACCATGTGCTGCCACCTACTTCGACCACATAGCCCATTGCTTCTGCTCTCTCTTTTACGGCAGGACTTATGTAATTTACATTTTCGATTTCTCCAAATAAAATATGAAAATCCCAACTACTGTATGGGTCGCCATATAACAGATCTGCAGGTTCTTGAACTACTCCTGGTTGATATATATTCTTATTGCGAAGGTCTCCACTGTGTAAAGAACCGTCAACCGCTACCCCAAAAAAGGAATAGTTTAGGATGGTATACTTCGAGTAGTCAATGTTCAATTGTGTTAATGCTCCGGCAGAGGGGACTCCTGCACTAGCTGCTTTCCAAGCATCCCAGTTAGTAATGTAACCGATCACCTGCTTTGAATGATTAGCAGTAGTGGCTGTTCCACCCGTATTTACTTGCCCCCAGTTTGTACCTGTGAGCATACAAAACATTAATAATAACGGCACTTTCCAAAGGCCAAAATGAAAAGAAAATCTTTTCAATAAAGGTTTTAATAGTTTCATGATGATTTGTGTTAAAGTTTTTGAACAATTAATGTTAAACTGATCTTAAAGTATAAAGAACTCTATAAGTCAAAAAACTAATTGGATCAATGACATCATTTTGTAGATATTGTGAAGCAAAAATCCTATGACCGTAATTTTAAGATGATCTTAAGAAAATAATCTAGATTACGACATCAAATTCCTTCTGCTCCTTGTTTTAAAAAAAAATACTTTGTGTTAGCTACGGAAAAGAAAATAGCACCGAGAAATTTCAGTGCTATTCATTATGTATATTTTGCTAAATCTATGATATTATTAGACTATCAGGTCTTTTCCAATTTTTCTCCATACTCTCAAGAGCAAAACTCCTGAAATGATGGTTCCTGTTCCCAAAACGAGCGATTCCTGTAAATTACCATAAATTATATGTCCAGTTGTAAAAAGTACTCCATACACTAAGAAACATCCTAGTAATAGTGCTAAAATTCCTGATGGGACACTCCATCGGTCTGTGCTTTTTACAATATCAATATTATCCTGTTTTGCCTTTTTAATAATATTCTTCCAACCAGGCCCTCCTGGTTGTATTTTTTTGTAAAAATTGTACAGAACACTGTTACTTTCGGATTTTGTCAATAACGTTACACTTACCCAAACAACAGTTGTTATAAATACAATACTTGGAAGCTTTGTCCAGCTTGACATCATTGCTTCATTTCCAAAAAGCCTGTCTCCAATTGATGAGGCAAAAATTAATGAAACAACTCCAGAAATAATCATTGCCGAGATCTCACTCCATGAATTGATTCGCCACCAAAACCACCTAAGAATAAATATAAGTCCTGTTCCTGCTCCAAACATTATGATAATATCAAAAAGTTGTTTTGCATTTTTAAGATATAATGCAAAAAGTGCACTTAAAACCATAAGCACTACTGTAGAAATTCTACCAACCATTACCAATTCCTTTTCTGATGCATCTTTTTTTATCTGTTGTTTATAGAAATCATTAACAATATAAGAAGATCCCCAATTAAGATGTGTAGAGATAGTACTCATATATGCTGCAATTAATGAAGCAAAAACCAATCCTAAGAGCCCACTTGGTAATTTTGCCAACATTGCAGAATATGCTAAGTCGTGCCCTAATTTATCTTCGGTTACATTTGGAAAAGCTTCTTGGATACTCGCAATATCAGGAAACACAATAAGTGAGGCCAAGGCTACCAATATCCACGGCCATGGCCGCAATGCATAGTGCATAATATTAAAGAAGAATGTGGCTCCGATGGCATGATTTTCATTTTTAGCAGCTAACATTCTTTGTGCTATATATCCTCCACCTCCAGGTTCTGCTCCAGGAAACCAAGAACTCCACCATTGTACTGCTAATGGAATAATCAGTAATGTAATGAGAGCTTCTTTATCATCAAAGTCTGGCAAAAGAGATAATTTATCAGACACATTTGGATGTGTTATTAAGCTTTGAAGTCCACCAACTTCAGGGATATTCACCAGATAGTACGCTGCTCCTATTGCACCCGCTATCGCGATAAAAAACAATAAAAAATCCGTGTAAACAACTCCTTTAAAACCTCCCAGAGCACTAAATACTACGGTGATTATTCCTGCATACACGATAGTTTCCCAAGGTTCTAAACCGAGCATGATACTACCGATCTTAATCGCAGCCAATGTAACTCCTGCCATTGCAAAAACATTAAAGATAAGACCTAAATATAAAGCTCTAAATGACCTTAAAAAAACTGCGGGCGCTCCTCCGTAACGTAATTCATAAAACTCAATATCTGTACTTACATTAGATCTTCGCCACAATTTAGCATATATAAAAACTGTTAGAAGGCCAGTAATTAAAAATGCCCACCACATCCAGTTTGAAGAAACTCCATCCTTTCTCACAATATCAGTTACGAAGTTTGGAGTATCTGTAGAGAAAGTCGTAGCTACCATAGAGAACCCTAATAACCACCAAGGCATATTTCTACCTGATAAAAAATACTCTGAAGTGCTTTTTCCTGCTTTTTTTGATACGATTATCCCTATAAAAAGTGTAGTGAGTAAAATAACTATTATAATTGAGTAATCAAGTGTGCTTAGTTTCATGTGATTATATTTGCTGTATTATGGTTATGCCTATCGTGTAAAAAATATGATTCTATCTTTGTTTTAAAAGGTTTCTTGTAAAACCTGTATGTAATTGGCATTTACCCATTGAATAAATTTCCTTTGTTTTTTAGTATTTGTTTTTTAGCGTGAATTGAATAATTACGCCCGATAGGAATTCTCTTGTCTCCGATCTCTACAAGATTCCCCTCTACAGATTTTACTTTATCAATAGCAATAGCATATGATTTATGTATTCTAATAAAATTTTCAGATGGTAATTCATCGCTTATACTGGCCAACGATTTATGGGAAATATAGGTTCCTTCTACACTACGCAACTTTATATAATCTTTTAAACTTTCTATATAGAGAATATCCTTAAGAAAAATCTTGATTAGTTTTTTGTCTACTTTCAAAAAAATATGAGGAGCTTGTTCGAAATCAGCGAAAGGTTTTCCTTTATCTAGTGTTATCAATCTCGCCATCAACTTATTAATTGATTTTAAAAATCTACTAAACGGTATCGGTTTTACTAAATAGTCAAGTACTTCTAATTCATAGCTCTCAATTGCATACTCTTTATATGCAGTAGTAATAATAATTTGTGGATAGTCTTTCAGAGTTTTTAAAAATTCCAAACCATTCATCCTTGGCATATTTATATCTAGAAACACCACATCGACACCCCCATCCTCCAACAGAGGTAATGCTTCCAAAGGATTCTTAAACACTGCTATAACTTCAATATTTTTAAATTCTTTGAGATATGTTTCAATAATACTTATTGCTAAATGTTCATCATCAATTATGATACTTTTTATGGTCATGAGGTAGGGATTTTAAGAGTAATCTTATATAGGTTATTATCATTTGATATCAGTAACATGTAATTTTCATTATATAAAAGTTGTAACCTTCTTTCTACGTTTTTAATTCCAATTCCATTCTTTGACCTTGAAGAGGCTTTTTCATCATAACTATTCTCAGATATAAAAATCAAGGTATCGTCGCGAACTTCAAAAGAAACCAACAGACTCATTTCTCCTGTATCTTTAAAACCATGTTTAAAAGCATTTTCGACAAAAGGTAAAAACAGGAGAGGAGTTATTAATACATCATCGATACATCCTTTTATATTAATTTCTGTCTTAATTTGGCTTCCATATCTTATGTTTTCCAACTCTATATAATTATCAATATATTGTATCTCTTGAATCAATGAAACCTTTCTTTTACTAGCATCATATATGATATATTGCATAAATTCTGATAGTTTAACAACTACCTCAGATGCTTTCGAAGACTTTTGAATAGTTAACGCATATAAATTGTTTAACGTATTAAAAAAAAAGTGTGGTTGAATTTGAGCTTTGAGATATTGTAATTCGGTTTTATACTGTAATGCCGTTAATTGTTTTGTTTTATTTCTTTCCATAATAAAATCTATACTAATTTTTATAGAAAAGGTCAAAGCAAGAACGTAGAGTTCGCCTAGTACTACCGCTATGATATGATTAAGCCCAAAAGGTTCATTCTCACCTTGAGCTTCTGGCCATATATTTTCCGTAATTAACCAATAATTCAAAGTAGATCTTACCACATAATGGATCCCCAAACTAAAAAGCAAAAAAGTAACGTAAGTTGTATACTTTTTCTTTAATAAATAATTAGGAATGAGATAATATATGTTGAAATAAACAATTACTAAATGCAATGGAAACTCAACTAAGTTAGATCTAAATGAATACCAATAATCATTAAAATAACTTCCCCATCTGATCACATTAAAAAGAAAGTACGTTATCCAAAAATAGACATGGTACTTTGTTTCAATTGATCTTCCTACCACATCTTTGTGGATTGCGTTTTCTTCAATTTTTGACACAGAATTATGTTAATTTTATTAAAAAAACTGTGAAAAAGTATTATTAAATATGATAAAAAGCAAAAAAAAATTCAATCACTAAAAATATCAATAACGGTTATCTACGGTTACATGTCGTTCATTATCAAAATGCTGCTGTTTGGATAAAAAAAAAAAAAGAAAACCTTCTATCTATTAATTTAGAACAACACAAATAATCAATAAAAGGAAAACATGAGGCAAAAAAAATTAACTTTCATTTCATTTTTATTTTTAATAATAGGAGTTGCCGCTCAGGACAAAAGTATATCAGGAAAAGTTTCAGATATGGTTAACGATACTCCATTACCAGGAGTAAATGTAATTGTTAAAGGAACTTCTAATGGAGTACAGACCGATTTTGATGGTTTGTATACTATTAATGCTTCTGTAGGTGACGTATTAGTTTTCTCATATATCGGATTTAAAACGATAGAAAAGTTAGTTGATTCATCCGGTTCTATTAATATCCGCTTGGAACAGGACACAGAACAACTAGAAGATGTGGTAATCACTGCATTTGGTATTAGGGAAGAATCAAAAAAACTAGGATATTCCGTACAGCAAATTAAATCTGAATCCATTGTACAAACAGCAGATCCTAATGTAGGATCCGCAATTCGAGGAAAATTAGCTGGTGTTAATATTAATTCAAACTCAGGAGGAGTTGGATCCTCCATATCTATTAATGTTAGAGGAATCAGTTCATTAGGCACTAATAATCAACCTCTAATTGTATTAGACGGTGTTATTATTGATGATAATCAGGGCGGTCAAGGAGATTTTGCTTCAGGGCTCGATTATGGTAATACACTTTCTAATTTAAATCCTAATGATATTGAAAACATCTCCTTATTAAAAGGTGGAAACGCTACAGCACTTTACGGTTTTAGAGGAATAAATGGTGTTTTAGTCATAACCACAAAAAAAGGACGTTCTGATAAACCTACTGTAGAAATAAATTCTGCTGTAACAGCCAGTTCTATATTGGTATCTCCAAAATTCCAAAATGAATATGGACAAGGTGTATTCGATACCTCTACAAATCAATTGGTATATGACATTACCAATGGTAGTAGTTTTGGTCCGAGATTGGATGGGTCATTACAAGAACGTTTCGATGGTATTGGAACAGCACCTTATGCGGCAAATGATAATGAATTTAAAGATTTTTTTAGAACAGGTTTCTCTTTTTTAAACTCAGTTTCGGTTTCACAGGGTACGGAAAAATTTGACTATAGATTTAGTTATTCCAGATTAGATGATGAGTCGATCGTTCCCGGAAGTAACCTGAAACGTCAAAACTTTAGTATTAAAGCAGGAGCTTCTATTACTAACTGGTTGAAAATCGTGGGAAAAGTTGACTATATCCACCAAGATGCACAAAACCGACCTGAACTTACTGGAGGACAAACAAATATTACACGTGCACTTTCTCTAAGACCCAGAAATATTTCTAATGCTTTGCTAAGAGATAATTTTTTAGAACCAGATGGCACACCCAATAACTGGGCTGGAGCTTTCATCACAAATCCTTTTTACACATCAAATACGCTGCTAAATGAGGATGAGGTTGATCGATATATAGGGCTACTAGAATTAAACATAGATATTTTACCCGGATTAAAGGGTATTATGAGACTTTCTCAGGATCACATTACAACTAATCAGCAGATATTCAATCCTTTCGGAGCTTTTGACATCGCAGGTAATGGCCGTTTTTCTGATACCAATTCCACTGCAAGAACCAATAATTATGATTTGATTTTTAAGTATAATACAGATTTAAGCAATAATTTCAATTTAGGGGCCACCTTAGGTTTTAGTCATTCTGATGTTTCTTTTAAATCACTACAAGCTATTGGAGAAACTTTTTTACTACCCAATTTTTTCTCACTGAATAATTTTGAAAGTATTAGTGTAGTTCCAGGCAATGCTAAAAATTCATCAAATTCTGTCTTCGGTTCTATGACTTTAGGATTTAATAATTATTTATTTGCGGAATTTACAGCTAGAAATGACTGGAGTTCCACATTGCCGATAAATGATGCTTCGTTTTTTTATCCATCAGTGGGTCTAAGTTTTGTGGTAACCGATGCTTTTCCATCATTACAAGATAGTGGGGTATTATCAAATTTAAAATTAAGAGGAAGTTTTGCACAAACGGGAAATGCTACCAGCGCTTTTTCTTTGGTAAATACGTATAACGTATCTTCAAATCTCTTTAATGGACAACGTTTTTTCTTTTTCGGAAATGCAGAAGAAGGTGCAGGTTCTGGTCCAGAACTTAATAATCCTAATTTAGTTCCAGAAATATCAAATGCACTTGAGTTTGGTCTAGACGCCCGTTTTATGGACAATAGAATTGGACTTTCTGCTACCTATTATACCATCAGAACTGAAGATCAAATATTAAGATTGACGCTTCCTCCTGCAAGTGGCGCTGCAAATCAAATTATCAATGCAGGTTTAGTAACAAATAAAGGACTCGAACTTTCTCTGGATGCTGATATTATAAAGACCGAAGATTTTAGCTGGTCTACTACCGTAAATGTGACTACAAACGAAAATAAAGTAGAAGAATTAGCACAAGGAGTAGACAGAAACATATTGATACGACAATTTAATGATATTGTACAGGTAGCTGCAGAAGTAGGCTCCAGTGCTCAGGGATTATTCGGCACTACCTTTACCAGAGATGATAACGGAAATATAGTATATGATACGAATGGATTACCAGTGGTGAATACTGAAATATCTCAAATTGGAGACGTGGCTCCGGATGCTTTTGTAAACTGGGGAAACTCTTTCACCTATAAACAATTCTCTTTAGGTTTCTTATTTGATGCAAGATTTGGTGGCGATGTATTCTCGTTATCTGAAATACAAAGACATACACAAGGTACCGCAGTCGAGACATTACAAGGTAGAGAATTTTTTACTGGAGGACAAGGAATAATAGTTCCTGAAAACGCAACTGTAGACGGTATTTTAGATCCGGAGGTTGCACAAAGAGGGGTAAATCCTCAAATATATTGGGGTAGAGTTGGTCAGATCGGAGAAAATTGGGTGTACGATGGGAGCTTTATCAAATTCAGAGAACTAACCTTTGGATATAATTTCCCAGAAAAAAGTATTAAAGGATTGCATCTTTCTAATCTATCCATAAGCTATGTAGGAAGAAACTTAGCCATACTGCATAGCCATACTGATAATTTTGATCCGGAAACAGGGTTTAATACAAGTTTTGGAGGTGTTGAATTTTTTGGAATTCCCTCTGCAAGTAGCCACGGACTGAGAGTAAACGTTACTTTTTAAAAAATGAATAATGATATTAATAAACAAAGAATTATGAAAACTCCAAAACACACGATAAGACTATTTGTTGGTTTTCTTATACTAATTATTACCACAATTTCTTGTACAGAAGATTTCGAAGAAATAAATACAAATCCTATAAATCCTGAGACTGCAACCGTAGAAGGGATCATGGCTGGAGTACAGTATTTTGAATTTGCAGAACCTCGTTTCCTGACATGGAGAGGTAATCTAATTTATACAAGTCAATTCGCACATCAGTTTAGTTATAATGCTGAAGGTTCTTGGTTTGCGGGCGATGCTTATCAAAATAATCAGGGTTGGACGAATGCTATATTTGATGCTTCTTATCAAAAAGTCTCTTTAAACATTAGAAACTTGCTGGGTACCTACAATGATTTAGGAGATAAAAATGGTGCGGCTGTTACCAAAATTATGATGTCATGGTTTTATCAAAAAATGACAGACATTTATGGGGATATTCCTTACAGTAAAGTTGTTGGAGATGAATTAATTTTAGAGAATCCCCAACCAGCTTATGATTCTCAGAAAGATATTTATACTGGATTATTAAATGACCTAAAAACACAAATGGATGAGATTGGTGCATCATCAGAAATAATTGCTGGTGCAGAGGGAGATTTTATCTATAATGGTGATCCTCAAAAATGGAAAACTTTTGCTAATACTTTACGATTACGCATCGCGATACGATCCAGAGATGCTTTTATGCGAGATGGTGACCAATCTTTTATAGATACAGTGATTAATGAATGTCTAAGTAATCCATTACTAGACAGTTCTAATGAAGCTTTATTAAAGAAATCCGAATCTGCATTGATATTATCATTCCTCGATGGAAGTTTTGAAGATGTATATTGGGGATTTGGTGGATTGGGATCTAAGTGGGTATTCTCCGATCGTTATATGAATTTATTAAATAATAACAACGACCCTAGAGTCTTTCAAGTGGCTGACCCATCTCCGAATAATACTTTTGAGGGCACTGCAATTTCCATGAGAGGAATTATCCCAAGAAATAATCTTGCAATCCCATCTGAAAAAATCATAGGAACTTCAACAACCGATATTACTAATGTAGTGCCTACTCAAATACTCACCGCAGCTGAGTCGTACTTTTTACAGGCAGAAGCAGCCCTTCTGGGATATACAGGAAATCCGCAAGCCTTATATGAAGAAGGTATAAGAGCTAGCATGAAATTTTGGGGAGTCGATTCTGGCGACATCGAAACTTTTATTATGAACGAACCTATTGCGACTTTATCGGGATCTAATGAAGAACAACTAGAAGCTGTCTGGAACCAGCGATGGTTAGCATTATTAATGAATGGATATGAGGCTTGGTCTCTGGTTAGAAGGACAGAATTGATTCCTCCCTTAACGGATGATTCGATGTTTTTTGTTTCTGAACCCAACAATGGAAGAATCCCTAGAAGACTGCAATACTCTACTACCGAATTGGTTGCAAACGAAGAAAACGTAAAAGAAGCCATAGAAAGACAAGGACCAGATACAATGACCACCCCCATCTGGTGGGATATTGAATAATTATCATAGAAACTCTTATTAACCCTCCATAAATAAATATGGTACCATTAAAGACTAAAAATGATTAAAGAAATTAAATTCAGACAAGTCGGCAAATTTGAAGATACGAAGTTTGAAAAAATCCATAATGAAATATTTCAGGATTCTTCATATGCTTCTAAATTGGCAGCTTTAGAAATTTCAGACTTAATAAAACAAAAACAAAAGGAAGGTAAACCCTGTGTTTTAGGTTTAGCTACTGGATCCTCTCCTATAAAAGTATATGAAGAACTCGTTACATTGCATCGACTGGGAGAACTCAGTTTTAATAATGTAATTACTTTTAATCTGGATGAGTACTACCCAATGGATACAGACAACCAGCAAAGTTATTATCACTTTATGCATCAACATCTGTTTGATCACGTTGATATAAATCCCGAAAACATTAATATACCTTCTGGAAATATTAATGTAGAAGAAATCGATCAATACTGTATCGATTATGAGATGAAAATCAAAAAACTTGGTGGACTGGATTTTCAACTACTTGGTATTGGCAGAACTGGGCATATTGGTTTTAATGAACCAGGATCACATCGTAATTCTGGAACCAGAATTATAACATTGGATCATATTACAAGAAGAGATGCCTCTTCAGACTTTAATGGTTTAGAAAATGTTCCCAAAAGAGCAATTACCATGGGAATTAGCACAATCATGAAAGCTAAGCGTATTCTTTTACTTGCCTGGGGACATAAAAAAGCATCTGTTGTTAAAAAAACGATCGAAGGTGAAGTAACATCCCAGATTCCTGCTTCCTTCCTTCAGGAACACAAAAACATAACCATAATTCTAGATAATGAAGCTGCCGAGGATCTTACCAGAATAAAAACACCATGGTTGGTAGATCAATGTATCTGGACGCCTAAGCTTAAGCTAAAGGCAGTCACCTGGCTAAGCCAGGAGGTACAGAAACCATTGTTAAAACTAACAGATAAAGATTATAATGACCATGGTATGTCTAGCCTACTCACATTAGAAGGGTCCGCATACGAACTTAATATCAAAATGTTCAATCATTTACAAAATACCATCACTGGCTGGCCTGGTGGAAAACCAAATGCTGATGACACCAAACGTCCAGAGAGAGCCAACCCAGCTAAAAAAAGAGTCCTGATCTTTAGTCCGCATCCTGACGATGATGTAATTTCTATGGGAGGTACATTTTCCAGACTTATTGATCAAGGGCATGATGTACATGTAGCTTATCAAACCTCTGGAAATATCGCTGTAACAGATCAGGAAGCTTTAAAATTTGGTGAGGTAGCACGATGTCTGTCTGAAAATGATCCAATTTTCAAAAAAATAATAGACGCAATAAAACATAAAAACAATAGAGATATTGATACCGCAGAAGTTAGATTAACCAAAGGTCTTATTCGAAGAATGGAATCCTACGGAGCGACTCGTTATTTAGGGCTTCCCGATCATAAAGTACATTTCCTCAATCTTCCTTTTTATGAAACTGGAAAAGTAAAGAAAAACCCAATCGACAATGTCGATATCAATATCATAAAAGATATTATAACGGGTATAAAACCACATCAGATTTATGCTGCAGGAGACCTGGCAGATCCGCACGGAACACATAAACTTTGTCTTGATGCCATTTTAGAAACCGTATCCATTCTGAAGGAGGAAGAATTTATGAATGACTGTTGGCTGTGGTTATATCGAGGAGCTTGGCACGAATGGGATATCCATGATATCGAAATGGCTGTACCTCTAAGTCCAGATGAAGTAAATAGAAAGACAAATGCCATTCTTTTTCACCAATCACAAAAGGATAAAGTAATGTTTCAAGGAGAAGATTCTAGAGAATTTTGGTTAAGAGCGGAAGAAAGAAACAAAAATACTGCAGAATTATACGATAAACTTGGGTTAGCTGATTATGAAGCTATTGAAGCTTTTAAAAGACATTATTTTTAGTGCATATAACCACATCATTTTTTATGAATCTAAAAGGTGTATGATGAAAAATATAACAAGGCTAACCATTGATTTAGATGTAGATCACTTTATAGAGAAAACCAAGGCAAAAGTTTTGGATCAAAACGAAATTCAGATTTAGAAATAAGCTATAAATCATTTACATCTCAATTATCAAGCAAACTATAAAATTATTAAGTATGATACTAATTGCTGATAGTGGTTCTACAAAATGTGATTGGACTTTAATTGATCAACTGGGGAATCATATATCCTCACAAACAACCATTGGAATCAATCCATTAAACATGTCACAAAGTAAAATTGAAAATATAATATTCGAAATTTCTGAGGTATTCGAAAAGAGAAATCAAATAGATAAAATACACTTTTACGGAGCTGGTTGTGGCACTGATACATCTAATCAAAAAATTAAAGCATCCTTCTATTCCATTTTTAAAAACTTAAAACTACTAAAAATTGAAGAGGATATGATTGCTGCTGTTCACGCTACAACAAAAACACCCGCAGTCATCGCTATTCTTGGAACAGGATCTAATTGCTGCTACTTTGATGGAAAGAAAGTAATACAGCATACGCCTTCTTTAGGATATCTATTAGCCGATGAAGCCAGCGGTAATTATTTTGGGAAAGAATTACTAAAAAGTTTCTATTTCCGGAATATGCCTTCCAGCCTTGCTATAGGTTTTAAGAGCAAATTTGGCGCTGATCTAGAGCAACTCTTGTATAATTTATATGAGCTAAAACGACCTAATGCTTATTTGGCGTCATATGCGATCTTTTTATTCGAGCATCGAGGTCATCCTTTTATCGAAAGAATTTTACACAATGGAATCAAGGTATTCCTAGACAATTATATAATGCTTTATGCAAAAGAGCTACAAAATTATCCCTTACATTTTGTTGGTTCCATAGCATACTCTACCCAAGACATCATCAATAAAATGATATCGGAAAGGGGTTTTTCGGTCAAAAGCTTTGTCAAAAAACCTATTAAAAATCTAATTAACCATATTGTTTCTAATGAGTATCCTTTGCAAAAAACATCTTAACATATGAATAGATCCATTCTATATATACTATCCATTTTTGTTTTATTCATCTCTTGTTACAAAAAAAATGAACAAAACATCGCCGTTAATACAAGCCCCAGAATTACTCCAATGCCTCTGTCATTATTGGAAAAACAAGGAGGTTTTACAATCGACAAAGAGACCTCATTCTTTTCAAAAGAAGAAGAAGCAAAGAAAATTGCCACTTTTTTCATAGAAATGATTCAGGAAAAAACCGGATTACTTCTTAATACATCCGAAGAAAAAAAAGAAAACTCCATCCATTTAGTGATAGATTCTTCTTTATCCATAAACGAAGAAGGCTATTTGCTAAAAACCTTTGAAGATCACATCATAATAACTGCAAAAACCGCTAAGGGGTTATTTTATGGGACACAATCTTTATTACAATTACTACCGTCTGTATCAAGAGAAGATTATACATCAGACATCGAAATTATCATTCCATCGGTAGATATTAAGGATGAACCAGCTTTTAAATGGAGGGGTGTTTTATTAGACGTATCCAGGCATTTTTTTACAGTAGAATTTATTAAGAAGCAGTTAGACTTCTTAGCAACCCTAAAAATCAACAAATTCCACTGGCATTTAACAGATGATCAAGGTTGGCGTATAGAAATAAAACAATATCCAAAACTAACTGAAATTGGTGCTAAAAGAGGAGATAATAATAATACTATCTATCACGGATTTTACACACAGGAAGACATAAAAGAAGTTGTAGCGTATGCTCAAGAGCGATTTATAGATGTCATTCCTGAATTTGACATGCCTGGCCATGCCAGAGCAATTCTTGCTGCATATCCAGAATTGGCGTGCGAGAAAAAATCTTTTGAAATAAGAGAAATTTGGGGTGTGGATTACAACATCTTATGTGCAGGAAAAGAAAATGTATATGTCTTCATAGAAAATGTCATAGCAGAAATGGCAACATTATTTCCTTATCAGTACTTTCATGTAGGAGGTGATGAAGTTCCCAAACGCAACTGGAAAGAATCAGAATTATGTCAAAAGTTGATGAAAAAAGAAGGGTTAAAAGACGAAGAAGAACTACAGAGTTACTTTATGGAACGTGTAGAAAAGATATTGCACAAACATCATAAAGTAATGATTGGTTGGGATGAAATACTTGAAGGAGGAATTACTGAGACTACTAACATTATGTCATGGCAAGGCGAAAAAGGAGGAATAAAGGCGGCAAATCAAGGTCATGATGTAATAATGACTCCATTGGATTATGTATATCTTAATTTTTATCAAGGTAGTAAACAAGTTGAACCCATGGCTTTTGGGGGGCATACACCATTACAAAAAACATACTTGTACAATCCAATTCCGGATGCTATAAAAGAAGATAAAAGGCATCATATTTTAGGATTACAAGGAAATTTGTGGGCCGAGCAAACGGATAACGATAATATTGCAGAATATCAACTATATCCTAGATTAATAGCGATTGCAGAAATTGGATGGACAGTTCGTAAAAACAAAAACTTCAATAATTTCTTGAACCGATTAAATAGTCTTTACCCAATACTAGATGATCATGAAATAAATTACCATATACCATTACCAGAAGGACCTTCATCCGATCACGTAGTATTTATAGATAGTGTGACTTTGCCATTTAGCACTACCCATCCTGTGAAAATGGTATACACCACAGATGGATCAAATCCAACGTACAACAGCGAAGAATATACTTCTCCTCTTACTTTTCATAAAAGTACAACATTAAAAATCGCTTCTATATTACCGCATGGCAAAATTAGTAAAACAAGAACTATAGATATTGTCAAGCAATCGTATCTCCCATCTATTTCAGAATCCGTAGATCTATCACCAGGATTAAAGATAAAAACGATCAAGGGACATTTCTTGAACATAAATGAAATCAAAAAAGAGATCCCTTCAGAAGTATCAGTTGTTAAAAATATTAGAGAAGCGAATAATACTTTCGATTGGGGACATGAAGTAAATAAAGAAAATTTTAAAGCTGTATTTTTAGAAGGATATATTGATATCCCGGAAGACGGGATATACTATTTCTCCAGTACGCAAGATCAAATATGGATTGGTAATCAATTAGTTATTGATTACCAAAAAATAATAAAAAAACATCCTGAAGAAAGCTCTATTGCACTTAAAAAAGGAAAACATAAGCTCAAAATTGTATATCTGAATAATATTGTAAAAGGCTGGGCATCTGATTGGAATACAGTGGAATTAAAATATAGAAAAGAATTTGATAAAGAATATAAAACAGTAAATGAACATATGATTTTCTACTCTACTAGTATATAGAACTAAAGAAGCCTTATCATTATATCAAAGATTCTAATATATCCTGATAGTCACGGAAAAGTTGCCGTGTAGGAAAGGGTATTGATGTCATTCAAAACAAAAAAGTAAACACTTTACAATAAAAAATCTTAACATCATTATTACTTTGATAAACTCGCATTATTAAGGCATTAGTTTAATCAGATAAGACTTAGAAGTAATTGAAAAAAACAAAATAAACTTATAAAAACAAAAAAGAGCGTCTCCACGCTCTTTTTCTTCACACAAATCATCTTAATTTAGGGGCTTATTCTAAAATTAAAACTCACTTTTTTAAAATGCTTTCATCTTGGGGGGAATGAAAGCGCTAACTCATTAACTCTGGTGTAAAGATACGATCATTTTTTAATTCTCCAAACAAAATCGTGTATTTCGTCTAAAAAAATATGCTTTTTAACATATTTATAATCAAATATTATTATGTTTTGTAGGTTTTTTCTTTCTTTTATTTATTTTTACTAGTAAAAAAACCCCTAGCTATATAAATAACTAGGGATGAAACTATTATATTTTGTACGTATCAATACTTCAATAACTCATATATTTTATTTTTTACTTTTTCTGTTGAAGGAATCATGGTCTGTTCTAATGTACTATTTAACGGAATCGCTGGCATATTTTCGGCCCCAATAGTCATCACAGGAGCGTCTAAGGATCTAAAACACTCTTCCTGTATTTTTCCAGCTAGTGCTCTGGCAAATGAATTATTTGAAGGCTCTTCTGTAACCACTAAACATTTTTTAGTTTTTCTTACAGATTCCATGATAGTTTCTTCATCTAAAGGATGCAATGTTCTCAAATCAATAATCTCTACAACATCTGTTATTTCTTTAGAAGCATTCAACGCCCAATGCACTCCCATACCATAGGTAACTATCGTTATGGTTTCTTTCTCATCTTGTGGCCAGATGCGTTGTACTACATTTGCCTTACCGAATGGTAAGACATAGTCTTCTGCTGGTTCTATAGTTCTTGCAGCATCAGTACCTTTTACTTTGGACCAATACAATCCTTTATGTTCAAAAATCACTACGGGATTAGGATCATAATACGCTGCTTTCATTAGTCCTTTAAGATCTGCTCCGTTACTAGGATACGCAATCTTTAATCCTCTAATATTTGTTACTACGGATTCTACCGAAGATGAATGATAAGGTCCTCCACTTCCATACGCCCCTATAGGAACTCTCAATATCATAGATACCGGCCATTTACCATTAGACAAATAGCAAGAGCGACTCACTTCTGTAAATAACTGGTTTAATCCTGGCCAAATATAATCTGCGAATTGAACCTCTACTATTGGTTTTAAACCAACTGCAGACATTCCAACTGTAGATCCTACAATAAATGCCTCTTGAATAGGTGTATTAAATACACGTTCATCTCCAAATTTCTGAGCTAGGGTAGCTGCCTCTCTAAAAACACCTCCTAATCTTCCTCCTACATCTTGCCCATACAACAAACACTCTTTGTGTTTCTTCATTAATTCTTCTACTGCGAATAAAGCACAGTCTACCATCACCACCTCATCCTTATCATCAGGTGCGCGTTCCCCAGATTCTTCAAGAATTGGTGTTGGTGCAAAATCATGAGTAAACAAATCCTCAGGAGTTGGATCTTCAGCTTTCATAGCTTCTTCCAAATCCTTTTTTACATTTGTCTGCGCTTCTGCTTCAATTTTTTGAACTTCTTCTTCTGTAAATCCATTTTCTAATAGTTGATTCCTAAGTACTGGATATGGATCTCTAGATCGAGCTTCTTCCAAATCATCACGATACCACTCCATCCGTACACCAGAAGTATGATGGTTTAATAACGGAACCTTGGCATGTACCAACATAGGTCTTCTCTCTTCGCGAATTGTTTTAATCACCTCCTGAACAGCCAAGTAGCTTTCCATAAAATTAGCTCCATCAATAGTAATGGCTTCTAATCCATGAAAACCTGCCGCATATTCATAAGCACTTTGTGCTCTGGTTTCTTCTTCATTTGCAGAAATATCCCATCCGTTATCTTGTACCAAATATAATATTGGTAATTGTTTTAATGCTGCCATCTGGAACGCCTCTGCAATTTCTCCCTCAGTAACCGAAGCATCTCCCAACGAACACAACACTAGTGGTGCAGCCATAGGCTGTTCAGATATCTCACTGTTGCTGGAATCGTTATGGGGAATATCTACTAACTCTTTATACTGCATTCCTAACGCTACACCAGTAGCCGGAATTGCTTGCATTCCCGTTGCGGATGATTGATGCGGAATCTTTGGTTTATCAGCATCCTTTAAACTTGGATGCGAATAATAGGTACGACCACCAGAGAAAGGATCCTCCTTTTTTGCTAATAATTGCAACATCAGATCATACGGACGCATTCCTATACCCAATAACATAGCGTCATCTCTGTAGTACGGAAATGCATAATCTTGTGGCAATAGCTGCATTGCTGCAGCTATTTGAATAGCTTCATGCCCACGAGAGGTAGCGTGTACATACTTTGATACTACTTTGAAATTATCTTCATATAACTCAGCCATAGACTTGGCGGTGCATAATAATGAAAATGCTTTTTGTAAAACTTCCTTTGCTACCGTTGTTGATACTATCATATCATCTAGATTTTTGATGTAGGATTTACGAGATACGATTACTTTTTAAGCCTTTCCATCGTAAATCTGAAATCATAATTCGTAAATTAACTTACCTTTTCTTCTATCTGTACAGGAATAATCCAACCATGATTATCCGCTTGCTTTTGGGTTTTGATCTCATCCATGGTCTTTTTCATATCCTGACTTACTGGATTTTCGGATGGTAATGTAATTACCTCTTCATTATAGCCGATTGCTTCGACCATAGCGATAGCAACAGCCGTTCCAGTACCAAAAGCTTCTTCTAATTTTCCTTGTTTTGAAAACTCAATAACCTCATCAATTGTGATTGGTCTTTCTGTGACCTCAAATCCTTTATCTTTTAATAACGTAATCACACTATCTCTGGTAATTCCCTTTAGGATAGATCCATCTGTACTAGGAGTAATAAACTTACCTTCTACTTTAAAGAAGATATTCATGGTTCCTACCTCTTGTACATATTTATGTTCATTGGCATCTAGCCACAATACCTGATCATATCCTTTGGCTTTTGCTTTCTCAGTAGGCAGAATAGCTGCTGCATAATTACCCGCAGCTTTTGCTTCTCCTGTACCTCCATCGGCAGCTCTGATATATTCAGTTTCTGCATACAACCTAATTTTTTTGGTAAAAAATGGTCCTGCAGGAGAGCAAATCACAATGAACTTATAACTTGTCGCTGCTCGCATTCCGATAAAGGGTTCATCTGCATACATAAATGGTCTTAGATATAGTGCGCTACCTTCCATTGGTGGAATCCAAGAATGCTCGACTCCCACGATTTTTGCTACGGCTTCTACAAATAAAGATTCTGGAATGGTAGGCATGCCCATTCGTCTAGCACTATGATTAAAACGTTTTGCATTTTCTTCAGGTCTGAATAGTAATGGAGTATTATCATTTCCCACTGTCGCCTTCATTCCTTCAAAAATAGCTTGCCCATAATGCAATGCCATGGCTGCCGGATGCGTAGGAATTAATTTTAAAGGTTCTATTCTTGGATTGTTCCAGCTTCCATTTTCATATTCACATATAAACATATGATCCGTAAAAACTGTTCCTAAAGGAATATTATCAAAATCTACGTCTTTTAATCTTGAATCTGAAGTTCTTGTAATTTTGATTTGTTGTTCCATAATTATATTTTTTTTGGCGCATCCCTTCTTCAGTCGGGTCGGGCTATTCGTTCATACTCCTCGTCTTGCCTCCTTCGGCAACACTTCGACAAGCTCAGTGTGACATCTCAGGATACAAGTCTGTGGGGTAACCACTACTATCCCTTGCGCATATTATATTTCTCGATTACTATCAAAAGCTTCTAACTCATCTCCTACTTTTCTTAAGAAGGATCCTCCCAAGAAACCGTCTACTACCCTGTGATCAAATGATAAGGATAAATACATCATACTTCTTATGGCAATTTCATCTCCTTTATCTGTAGTAATAACTTCTGGACGTTTTTTGATAATTCCTAAAGCCAGAATAGCAACTTCCGGTTGATTAATAATAGGTGTACCCATTAAACTACCGAATGTTCCTACATTAGAAATGGTGAATGTACTACCTTGAATCTCTTCTGGTTTCAAACTATTAGTTCTGGCATTATTGGCAAGGTGATTTACTTGTTTTGCTAATCCTAATAGATTTTTTTCATCCGCTTGTTTTACCACAGGCACAATCAAATTACCACTAGGCAGTGCTGTTGCCATTCCTATATTAATATCTTTATGCACAACGATTTTGTTTTCATCAACTGAAACATTGATCATAGGATATTCCTGAATGGCTTTTGCAACTGCTTCAACAAAAATTGGTGTAAAGGTTAGTTTCTCTCCATACTTTTCCTGAAACTTTACTTTATGATTATTTCTCCATTCAACCAAGTTGGTCACATCAACTTCTATATAACTGGTTACGTGAGGAGAGGTATGTTTTGAGTATACCATATGATCAGCGATCATCTTACGCATACGATCCATCTCAACAATTCGATCCTTTCCTTCAACAAAAGAAATTGGCGGTGCTTTATAGGTTGATTTTGAAACCTGAGGTTGTTGAGGTCTACTAGGCAATGGATATTTTCTGTTTTTCAAATATCCAATAATATCACTCTTACGGATACGTCCTCCTTCTCCTGTTCCAGCTATATTTTGAACTTCTTCTATGCTTAAATTCTCCTTTTTAGCTATACTAATGACTAAAGGCGAAAGGAAACCATCATTTTCAGAAGAACGTATTGCTTTAAATTGCCCTCTCTGTCCTCTTGAAGTGGACATCTCTCCCAAAGGGAGAGAAGCCGAACTTGATTTCTTTTCTTGAACTCTTTCTATAGAGCTTTCTTCTTTTTTGGTTTCTTTTTGTACTACTTCACTATCTGCATCTATAATGGCTATAACGCTTCCTATTGCTACTACTTCATTCGGTTCAAAAAGAATTTTAGAAATAACACCATTACATGGAGCAGGTACTTCAGAATCTACTTTATCTGTAGCTACTTCTAGAATAGTTTCATCTTCTTCCACAGGATCTCCAACCTTTTTTAACCAATTTAAAATGGTTGCTTCGGAAATACTTTCACCCATTTTGGGCATTTTCAATTCTATCGTCGACATTTGGTTAACTAATGTTTGTTAGTTTTAAATCTAAAATTAAAATTTCTTATGTTACTGTACTATTTTGTAACACTTCCGAGATATTATCCCATAGTGCTATTCGGTTCGCCAGGGCCATTTTGCTATATAATAATGCCTCTTCCCAATGCTCTTTAGTTTCGCAAAGAGACGCTATCATTTCTAAACTAAGTGGTCCATGTTCGTCACCATCTAATTCTATATGTCTTTCTAAATAGTACACTAATTTTTCCAGAGTAACATCCGAATTATCTTGAATTCCTTTTACTATTTCGATAAACATATCAGGAATCAGGTCTTCTCTTCCAAATGTAAATACAGCAGCTATAATATGAGGTTTACTGGTTGCGATAACCTCGAATGTAAACTTCATAAACATTTTTACTTGTTCAGAAATAGGTAAGCTATCTATTGCATTTTGGACATTTTCTCCTGCAGCGATATTCTTAACCAAAGCACTTACCTGATCAGTATTTGCTCCCACTTCTTCCATTGCATCCAGATACATTTCAAAATGGCTAACTGATTTACCCGATCGATCAATATCACTTTCTTCTCCTAATACAATTTCATTAATAAATCTTCTCACTTTTGGATTACTAGAGGGTATCCAAGGAAGATTAACCGTTGTCAAATGTATTTGCAAACTTTTTAGCAATGACATAAAATCCCAAACTGCAAAAACATGACTTTCCATAAAAACTCTTACATCCTGTACTTCCTTCATTTGATTATACAAAGGATGTTTTGCAAGCTGTAATCGCAATGGTTCTAATTCTTGTATCAGTTGATCTATATTCATCTTTTTTCTTTAAATTCTTCTAGTGTTTTATAAAAAGCTTCTTGAGTTGGTCTATCCTTAGGAATTTTTCTTAAGGGCTCTACTTCTTGTAACGACTCAAAACAATCTGTCGGTAACTGCTGATATAATTGGGTTCCTTTGGTTTTCCAATGAATCATTTCATCAGTAACCTCTTTAATAACTTTTGCCGGATTACCAACAATAAGACTTCTTTTGGGAACAATTGTTTTTGCTTTTACAAACGACATCGCTCCTACGATACACTCATCTCCAATTTCTGCATCATCCATAATTACTGTATTCATACCTATAAGGCAATTACGTCCTAAATTAGCTCCATGAATTACCGCTCCATGGCCTACATGTGCACTTTCCTTAAGCACAATGGATTTACCCGGAAACATATGTACGGTACAATTTTCTTGTACATTTACTCCATCTTCTAAAACGATCTCTCCCCAATCTCCTCTAATAGCAGCTCCAGGACCGATATAACAGTTTTTACCAATAATCACATTACCAGTTACTGCTGCTAGTGGATGTACAAAGCTGCTTTCGTGTACTACAGGTATATATCCTTTGAAGCTATAAATCATATTTATTTTTGTCAGTCTGAGCCTGTCGAAGACTCTTTTCCTATTCACTAATTGTTACACTTCGACAAGCTCAGTGTGACAACCAGGTTTTTATTTGAATCTTTTTAATGTTTCTTTTGTAAAATCACTTAACACTAATCTACCGCTTATCACTGCTCTTTCTGCCAGTAAAGTATCCCATTGTTCTGTGCCTGCCCAAAACGCTTTTTTCATTTCAGACATGGCTTCAGGATTGTAAGTGCATAGATGCGCTGCAAATGCTTTCACCTCTTCATCTAAGGTCTCTGTATCTTCAAAAACTTTGGTAAACAATCCTTTATCACGAGCCCATTCTGCTTCATAAAAAGAATTTGCGTCAATAGCTATTTGAGACATTGCAGATAATCCTATTTTCCGTTCTACTGCAGGACCTACTACAAATGGACCTATTCCAACATTCAATTCACTTAATTTAATCGAAGCGAATTTACTAGCCATACAATAATCTGTAGCAGAAGCAAGTCCTACACCTCCACCAACTGTTTTACCCTGTATACGACCAATAATGAATTTTGGGCATTTACGCATAGCGTTGATCACATTGGCAAAACCAGAGAAAAAGATTTTACCTGTCTCTGCATCATTGATATTGATTAACTCTTTAAAACTAGCTCCTGCACAAAAGGTTCTATTACCTCCACTCTTTAAAATAATTACTTTTATCTGGTCATTTTCACCAGCTTCAGTAATTGTTTGTGCTAGTTTAGCCAGAATATCTCCTGGTAATGAATTATGCGCTGGATGAAAGAACTCTATAGTTCCTATCCCATTTTCTATATCTATATGTACGTAAGGTGCTGTCAATTTTTTATTCTTAAATTTTATAATAATCCGAACTGTTCAAAGTGATGATTCAAATGTTTTACATTAAGTAGATCCCACTCAAACTTATTCATCTCTCCAAAAACTGCATTTTTGGTCACTGTTTCTGGATTTTCTTTGAAAAATATTTCCAAATTATCTAATGCTTCTAACAATTTGGTTTTAGCAGTAGCAAGGTTTTCATGTCTTAAAACTTCTAGGTCTCCTTTTTTCATCAAAGGATGTTGATGTTCTCTTGGCATGGGTTTATGATTATAAACCATCTCTTGTACTTTTTCTAAATACTCCTCTGGAGTAGCGATCTCAAAATCCTGAATTTCACCAGCTCCAATGCGTACTGTATATTCTAGATGTTCTATCATATGTTGTGGTGTCATGATGCCCCACTTCGGTTTCATATCTTCAGTAAGCTTTGCTAAATATCCTTCAATATTTGAACGATTCACTTGTACAAATGGTGATTTTTTTTGTACCATCGTTAAAATTGTAGCTATTGCGGCTAATTCATCTTCTTGATCAAATACCTCTACGAACCACTTTACGATTCCACTCGGTAACTCTTTACCTCTATGATCACGATCAATCTTTTGCTTACAAGTAAGTCTTACATATACCGTATCATTATGGTAGATAGGTCTCAGGAACCTACACTCCTCTAAACCATAATTTGCCGCTACCGGTCCTTTATTAGGATATACAAAAAGACCTGCTGCCGCTGCTAATATAAAATATCCGTGTGCTGTTCTTTTTTCGAAAATACTTCCTTCTAGCGATGTGATAT
Source organism: uncultured Aquimarina sp. (assembly GCF_947492115.1). NCBI lineage: Bacteria > Pseudomonadati > Bacteroidota > Flavobacteriia > Flavobacteriales > Flavobacteriaceae > Aquimarina > uncultured Aquimarina sp. The sequence goes on along the minus strand of NZ_CANLMM010000003.1, from coordinate 799,103 downwards.
CTGTATGAGCATAGAAATGATCCCAAGTAAGATTAGCAAAATTTATGATATCAGTATCCGTAACTGTCCTTTTATGTGTTTTTAACGACATTCCTGGTTCGATATCTTCCCAGTGATATGCAAATGGATGCTTATCTGTTTCTTTGTATTTTGAGTTGGCTTGGTAAATCCCGGTTACTTCAGTGAGAGTTGTTGGAGTACCTTGTACGGCACATCGTTGCATATAATGTTTAATTCCTCTCATGCCACCCATCTCTTCACCACCACCAGCTCGACCTGGACCACCATGGGTTAACATTGGCAATGGAGAACCATGACCAGTACTTTGCTTAGCGTTTTCACGATTTCCAACTAAAATACGTCCGTGATGTGAAGCTGCTCCAACTACAAACTCTTTGGCTATCCGATCATCATAGGTAAAAATAGAAGATACCAAAGATCCTTTACCCATATGCGCAAGAGTGATGGCATCATCCAATGTATCATATGGCATGATGGTTGAAACTGGTCCAAATGCTTCTATGATATGTGCTTCTGTATTTTTGAAGGGATCATCTTGTCTCATCAAGATTGGACTAACAAATGCTCCTTTTTCTGCATCAGCACCAACAGTTTCTATGGTATCTAAACTACCATATACCATTTGTGCAGTTTTTGCTATTTCGGATACATTATTACGGAAACTTTCTACTTGTTGTTTGCTCGCCAAAGCTCCCATTCTTACTTCTTTCAACCTTGGATCACCGATAGTAACCTTATCTAATTGTTGTCCTAATGCAATTTGAACATCTTCTACTAAACTAGATGGAACAATAATTCTTCTGATTGCGGTACATTTCTGACCTGTTTTAACGGTCATTTCTTTCCTAACTTCTTTGATAAAAAGATTAAATTCTGGAGTACCTGGTAATGCATCTTTACCTAATACTGAAGCATTCAAAGAATCTGCTTCCATTGTAAAAGGAACTGATTCCTCAATTAACCTAGGATGTGCTTTTAACAATTTACCTGTATGTGCTGATCCTGTAAAAGTCACTACATCTTGAGATTCAACAGTATCCAAAATATTTTTAGTCATACCACTAAGTAATTGCAAAGAGCCTTCTGGAAGAATTCCAGAATCAATGATCACACGCACCACAGCTTCGGTTAAATATGCTGTCTGTGGTGCTGGTAATACTACTGCGGGCATACCAGCCATCCAATTGACTGCACATTTTTCTAACATTCCCCAAATAGGAAAGTTAAATGCATTGATATGTACTGCAACACCACGTTTTGGGACCAAAATATGATGTGCCATAAATCTTCCGCCTCTTGATAAATCTACTGGATCACCTTCTACATGATACGATTGGTTAGGAAATAATTTTCTAAGAGATGCATTAGCAAACAAGTTTCCGAATCCTCCTTCTATATCTATCCAACTATCAATACGCGTTGCTCCGGTACGATAACTTATCTCGTAAAACTGCTCTTTCCTCTTAGTTAAGAACAATGCTAATTTTTTAAGCATATTTCCTCTCTCCTGAAAGGTCATTTTTCTTAACACCTCGCCTCCTTTGGTTCTGCCGTATTGTAATACTGATGGTATATCCAAACCATCAGTTGTAGAACGACCAATTACTTCTCCGGTTACGGCATCATTCATAATGATACCATCACCTTCTCCTTCTGCCCATGTTCCATTGATATAGCTTTGTAGTATTTTCATGCTTTCGCTTTTTATTTTCTTTTTTTATTTCCTTTTTGTGTAATGTAAAAAAGAAACAAAAAAGTTTAATCTTATATAGATTCCTGCCTCCGCAGGAATGACAATTTTTCTTATATTCTCAAACCTCACAGCGAGCGAAGCGAGTGTACTCAACACTCATCGACTAACTCACTCGTTCAATTACACAGGCATATCCTTGACCAACTCCTACACACATTGTAATAAGAGCAAATCGTTTATTTTGCTCTTGTAATTCGAGTGCTGCGGAATAGGCAATTCTAGTTCCTGTTACTCCAAGAGGGTGACCTATTGCAATAGATCCTCCGTTTGGGTTAATTCTAGGATCATCATCTTTTAATCCCCATTCTCTTATACAAGCCAGTGCTTGTGAAGCGAAAGCCTCATTTAATTCTATAATATCAATATCATCCATCGTAATCCCTGCTTTTTCTAGCGCCTTATTAGATGCTTGTACAGGGCCTATTCCCATAATTCTCGGCTCCACTCCAACTACGGCAGAACTTACTATTCTTGCAATAGGACTCAACCCATATTGCTTTACTGCATCCTCTGAAGCAATAATGGTTGCTGCTGCTCCGTCATTAAGACCTGAAGAGTTACCAGCAGTAACACTACCTTCTTTCTTAAAAGCAGGGCGTAGTTTTGCAAGCACCTCTTTTGTTGTAGTTGGCTTTATAAACTCATCCTCAGAAAACAGGATTGGATCTTTTTTACGTTGTGGAATTTCTACTGTAGTAATCTCTTTTGCTAACCTGCCCGATTCTCTCGCTTTTGTAGCTTTCATCTGGCTCCAATAGGCAAATGCATCCTGATCTTCTCGAGAGATGTTATATTTCTCCACCAAGTTCTCCGCAGTAGTACCCATACCATCAGTACCATACAATTCATGCATTTTTTGATTCACGAATCGCCATCCAAAGCTCGAATCATACATTTTAGAGTCATTACCAAAGGCCGAAGATGGCTTTGCGATTACATAAGGACCACGAGTCATATTTTCTACTCCTCCAGAGATAAAGAGATCTCCATCTCCTGCTTTAATTGCTCTATTGGCATGAATAATTGCTGACAATCCAGAACTACATAAACGATTTACAGTTTCTCCGGGAACGGTAAAAGGTAGCCCTGCCAACAAAGAACACATTCTTGCGACGTTTCTATTATCCTCTCCAGCTTGATTAGCACATCCCATAATTACATCGTCATAGGCTTCTTTTGGGATATTAGGATTGTTTTCTACTAGTTTTTGAATAACCAAAGCACCTAAATCATCCGTACGAACAGCTGATAACGTTCCTTTGTAATTACCAATCGGAGTTCGTACTCCATCTATAATATATGCTTCTTTCATTGTTTTTTATTCTTTCAATTTTGCTGATAGTACTGATTTTTCTATTAGCGGTAAATATTTGGATTCTTCCTCTTTCATAAAGTAGGAAGAAATCATGATCGTTTTGTTCTCTCCTGCATCAAAAGCATGCATGATCATCATCATTTCTCCTCCAGCATCATCCAACGTTTTTGACTTTTGGACTAAAACAGTTCTCCCGCCTAATTCCACTTCTTCTATTCCTAAAGAAGTAACTCCATTTTGATCTTCGGGTTCTTCCATCATTCTCTTTTTAAACGCTTCATAGGGTTGTGGCGCTAACATTTTCATGATACCTGCCGACATATCTTCATTTGCTCTATTCGTTCCATTATCAATTACGAAAACGGATTCATCAACTTCCATATCAATTTGATCATTAAACAACCCTCCCAAAGCACTTTCTACCTCTTCGGATCTTTGTTCTGAAGTTTCAGTGGTAACTGGTTCTGTTCCTTCTAGCGTTTCTTTTTCAGACTTTGTTTCTTTCCCGCAGGAAAAAAATAATAACAGGACTGCTGTTGTTAATAATACTCTCATTTGTTTGTGTTAATAATAAATAGTTAGTTAAAAAGCTATTCCCAATCTTTATTTGTTCTGTAAACGACTCCTTTAAAAAGCGCTACAATTTGTTCTCCTCTTTTTACCTCTACGATATTAAACCCAACTTTTGTTTTTGCTATATCGGTAACGGCTTCTGCAGTTAGGTAATCTCCTTCTTCTAAGGCTTCGATATGATTGATAGATGTTTCTATAGAGACAGCGTACTTACCATGAGTATTGGCGGAAAAACCGAAAGCTGTATCTGCTAAACTATAGGATATGCCTCCGTGGGCTTTACCCATACTATTCAACATTTCTTTTCTAACCGTCATTCCTACTTTACATCTACCTTTTTCTACTTCTAAAACTTCGATACCTAACCATTGACTAAACGGATCAATGCTCAGCATTTTAATAGGTATTAGGTTTGAGGAAAGAGGTTTTAGATTTTTCATCTGTTTATATTATATTTTTTCTTCAATTGTCAGATCGAATTCGCCATTAATCATTTCGATGGGTATCACCCAATTATTATGGCTCATTTCATATTTTATTTTTAATTCTGGTTGAAATTCTATTTCTCAAAGTGGTAATCATTTTTGAAAGTTCAGTAATCATTCTTCTATTTTCTTCATCTTCTTCGAATGTAATGTAGGTTCTCATTCTTGCTTTAGAACTACAAGCAACACATTCATGCGCACTATGCCAAGCAATACCTAAATGGTTATGAAACTGAGCATCACTTCCTGAGGCACCTTCAGCTATATTTAGACCTATAGAATCAGCTGCACGTTTAAATTGAGAAGTCAATTCAAATCGCTCTTCCTTTGGAAATTTCTTAGTCAAAGAATTAACAACTTCTCCAAATTCCATTGCTTTGTTATAGACCGTTAAATTCTCAAACTTAAAATTATATTTAGACTCCATATTTTCTATTGATAATCCTATAACCTAATACCTCACCATTCATACCTATGAGAAAAACCGTTTATTTTCTTTCAACATTTTTCGTAATATTGGACTACATCTATATCGATCTTCATGATATTCGTTATAGAGCTTATCTAGTTTATTTACACACCAGTCTATACCTTTTTGATCTGCCCATGCCAATAAACCTTTAGGATAATTTACTCCTTTGGTCATAGCATTATCTATATCTTCTGCTGAAGCAACATTCCAAAACAATGCATCTGCAGCTTCATTAATTAACATCACCAATACTCGGTTGAAAATATATTGTGGAAGTTCTTCTTTGGATAATTTCTCGACTTTACTTGAGCTTTTAGGACTTACTACATTTTGTGAATCTATCTTCCCTTCGTTATTATAATTGTAGTATCCTTTTCCCGATTTTCTACCCAAATATCCTGCTTCGGACAGTCTTTTTTGTGTAAAAGATGGTTTGTATCTCGGATCATAATAAAAAGCCGTAAACACGGTTTCGGTTACTTTATAATTGACATCATTACCAATAAAATCCATCAATTCGAAGGGGCCCATTCTGAAACCTCCTAACTCTTTTAAACTTTTATCAATGGTACTGACATCTGCTAAACCCTCTTCAAAAATTCGCAGTGACTCACCGTAAAAGGGTCTAGCTACTCGATTCACTATAAATCCAGGAGTATCTTTTGCTAATGCAACTACCTTTTTCCAGTCAGAAATAGTTTCTACAACTTTTTGAGTAACACCTCCTGAAGTCTGTACTGCTGGAATAACTTCGACCAGCTTCATTAATGGTGCCGGATTAAAAAAGTGAATTCCTATACATCTTTCTGGCTTTTGTAATGAAGCGGCAATAGATGCAATTGATAAAGAAGATGTATTCGAAGCAATAATGGTGTTTTCTGAAACATATGATTCTAGTTCAGAAAACACCTTTTGTTTAATATCTAAGTCCTCTACAATAGCTTCGATTACCAAATCGGTATTATCTAAGCTTTTTAAGGAATCAACATACTGAATATTACCTTGAATACGATCTTTATCAGCTTCGTTTATTCTTCCCTTTACTACAAGACGTGATAATATTTTTTCTAAAGCGAGTTTACTTTTCTCCAGTGCTTCTTTTCTAGTATCAAATACTTTTACAGTATTACCAGCTGTGGCTGCCACTTGTGCAATACCGCTACCCATTGTTCCTGATCCTATAATACCTACTATCATTTACTTTCCTTTAAAAACAGGTTTTCTTTTTTCTATAAAGGCATTAACACCTTCCGAATAATCTTCGGTCTCAGCAGCTTCTATTTGAAGATCTGACTCTAATGAGAGTTGTTGATCTAAATTATTAACCATAGATTGATTAAGCAATCTTTTTGTCAACCCTAAAGCTTTTGTTGGCATCATTGCCAACTTATTTGCTATTTTCCCAACTTCTTCCATAAAGCTTTCTATCGGAACTGCTTTGTAAACCATACGTAAGGATTCTGCTTCGTTAGCTGAAACCTTATCTCCCAGCATCATTAATGCTGACGCTTTTTGAAAACCAATAAGTCTTGGTAAAAAGAATGTTCCAGCGCTATCTGGGATCAACCCTATTTTACTAAATGCCTGAATAAAACTTGATGCCTCTGACGCAATAACAATATCACAAGCTAAAGCAATATTTGCTCCCGCTCCCGCAGCAACTCCATTGACTCCAGCTATGATAGGCTTTTCAATTTTTCGGATACGTTGTACAATAGGATTGTAATGTTCTTCTAGGATTTTTCTAAAACCAGGATTTAGTTCTGGAGATGTAACTTCATTTAAATCTTGTCCTGCACAAAATGCTTTTCCATTACCAGTTAACACAATAGCTCTTACCTCCTTATTACTTTCACAATCATCTAGTGTACTTTGAAGTGAAAGTGCCATTTCTCTATTAAAACTATTAAATGTTTCTGGACGGTTTAAGGTAATCCAGGCAACTCCGTTTTCTATTTTTATTTGTATTGAGCTCATAAACTATGTATCCTAATTTTTTTCAAGAAGAAAAATTTTTAAGGATTATTTTTTTGATTATTGTGTTTCTATTTTAAAGTATGGGTTATAAATAATTCCGATAACATTATCCCAAGGACATTTCACTGTTGCCACCATGAGTTCTCCTCCTACATTAGTTGGTTTTTCATGAGATATAGCTCCTAAATCAATAAGTCTTTGAAATTCTTTTTCAACATCACTAACTCCCCAATAGGATAGCACATTTTCAGTTTTTTTTGCAGGAGTTTCTTCTTCTGGTTGTAGACCTAATTCAAATCCACCAACATTAAACCCCACATAGTAAGGTTCATCAAAATAAGGTGCTACTTCAAAAGCCTTTGTATACCATTTTTTGGCTTTTTCAAGATCACTTACTTTGTATATGGTAGTTCTAAGTCCTAACATTCATTTTAAGCATTTAAAATAATCAAAAGGTTCTAGACAGTCTTCGCATTGAAACAATGCTTTGCAGGCCGTAGAACCAAATTGACTGATCATTTTCGTATTTGTAGAACCACAATTGGTACATTTCACAATCCTCTTTCCTTCTAATAAAACAGCCTTATCAGCTTCTTCTCCTAGTGGAGCTGCTACACCATACTCCTCTAATGCTTTCCTTCCGTTTGGAGTTATCCAATCGGTAGTCCAAGCTGGCGAAAGTACTAATTGCACCTTGGCTGTAATATTTTCTTTAGCAAATGCGCTTACAATATCATCACCAATAACATCCATCGCTGGACATCCACTATATGTTGGAGTAATCTTAATTTGGGCTACATTGTCCTTCATTATTGCGGAACGAACTACACCCATATCTAAAATTCCTAATACGGGAATTTCGGGATCGTGAACTTTTTCCAGAATTGGAATTAGTTTTGGATCGATATGAGGTTGCAATTCTATAGTCAATGTATACTTGTTTTATATTAAAGATGAGAATCTAATGGTTTTCTTTCGCACTTAAAAACATTTCTTACCACTTCATGTTAGGGTAAGTTCTCTGCATATATTGCAAATCGGATAACAAATACCCCATATGCTCACTATGAATTCCTTGCTTGCCTCCTTTTTGAAAATATTTTATTTCAGGAACTGCTAAGGTTGCTTCTTCGAGAACTTCTTTTACAATCCTATAATAATCTTCTCTTAGTTGTTTCACATCTATTCCTACTCCTTCATCAGCAATTATCATATCATTCTCTGTCATATGGAATAATTCGTCTGTGAATCTCCATAAATCATTAATCGCTTCTTGAACTTTTTGATGACTTTCTTCTGTTCCATCACCCAATCTTTTTATCCAATCAGAGGAAAATCTTCTATGATAGCTTACTTCCTTGATCCCTTTTTTAGCAATTGCTGCTAAGGTTTCATCTTCGCTTCTTTGCAATTCCTGAAGTAGTAAAAGGTGAAAAACATCGAATAGAAATTGTCTTGCGATTACATATCCAAAATGTCTATTAGGTTGTTCCACTAACAGTACATTTTTATATTGTCTTTCTGTTCTTAGAAAAGCTATATCATCTTCCGTTTTTCCTTCACCTACTAGACTGGCTACATATTGATAATAACTGCGTGTTTGACCTAAAAGATCAAGAGCCATATTAGTACCTGCAATATCAGTTTCTAAACTAGGACCATGACCGCATAGTTCTGATAAGCGTTGTCCTAAGATCAAGGCATTATCAGCTATACCATATATATATTGAACTAAATTTTCGTTTTTCATGATACTGTCCCGCCAAAGCGGGTATCTTTTAATTAACTTTTAGTTTACCTAAAAACTTCCTTTTTTAGAAGAATTACATATGCTTTACCTCATCAGGTAGATCATAAAACGTTGGGTGTCTGTATATTTTATCCTGCGCGGGTTCAAAAAGTTCTCCATTATTATCGGGATTTGAAGCTGTAATATTCTTTGACTCCACAACCCATATACTAACTCCTTCACTTCTCCTGGTGTATACATCTCTGGCATTTTCTAAAGCCATTTCTGCATCTGCAGCGTGTAGGCTTCCAAAATGTCTATGTTCTAAGCCATTTTTACTTCTAACAAATACTTCCCAAAGTGGCCAATTATTTTTCATTTCTTATATTTTAGATTGCTTCTCTCAGCTTTTTATCTTCTTGCTTCTTTGCATAGGCCATAGCTGCATCTCTTACCCATTCTCCTTTTTCCCAAGCATTTACTCTAGCACTCATACGCTCTTTATTACAAGGACCATGTCCTTTAACAACTTGCCAAAATTCTTCCCAATCAATTTCTCCAAAATCATAATGGCCAGTTTCTTCGTTCCATTTTAGATCAGGGTCTGGCACCGTAAGTCCAATTAAATCAGCTTGCGGCACTGTTTGATCAATAAACTGCTGACGTAATTCGTCGTTCGTTTTACGTTTTAGCTTCCATTTCATAGATTGTGCTGTATGCACTGACTCGGCATCTGTAGGACCTAACATCATCAAAGATGGCCACCACCAGCGATTTAAAGCGTCCTGTGCCATTTCTTTCTGTTCTGGAGTTCCATTAGCTAAAGTCATCATAATTTCAAAACCTTGTCTCTGGTGGAAACTTTCTTCTTTACATACTCTGATCATAGCTCTTGCATACGGACCGTAAGAAGTACTGCATAATGGTACCTGATTAATAATAGCCGCACCATCTACTAACCAACCAATAGCTCCAATATCTGCCCAAGTTATTGTTGGATAGTTGAAGATACTCGAATATTTAGCTTTTCCTGTATGTAATTGATCATATAATTCGTCTCTAGAAATACCTAGGGTTTCACAAGCACTATATAAGTATAGCCCATGTCCTGCCTCATCTTGTACTTTTGCTAGTAATGCTACTTTTCGTCTTAGAGAAGGTGCTCTTGTAATCCAATTACCTTCTGGTAACATTCCTACGATCTCAGAATGTGCATGCTGAGATATCTGACGAATATGAGTCTTTCTATATTTTTCCGGCATCCAATCCTTTGGCTCAATCTTTTCATCTCTGGCAATCTTTTGTTCAAAGATTTCTTCTAGATTTTTTATTTCTTTTTCACTCATAACAATAGTTTTTATTATGACTCAAATCCTAGCAACGAAGCGAGTCATTAAGAATGTTAAACATCAAAATCTACTACCACTTTTTCGGCAGTAGGAACAGCTTGACAAGAAAGCACTAAACCTTTGGCTACCTCATCTTCTTCGAGAGCATAATTAATTTTCATTTCCACACTTCCTTCTACAACCTTACATTTACAGGTACTACAAACACCTCCTTTACAAGCAAAAGGAAGATCTGCTCCCGCAGCAAGTGCTCCATCTAGTATATTATCGTAATCATCATCCATGGCAAAGTGAAATTCTTTTCCTCCATCGATAATCGTTATTTCGGTTCCATCAACTTTTTTATCAAGTACCTCAGCTATCTTTTTCTGATTCTCTTCAGAACCTCCAGTAAAAAACAGCTCATAATGAATTTTTTCTTTAGACATTCCTGCCTTTACCAGCTCGTCTCTTATTAGAAATATCATTTCTTCAGGACCACAAATAAAGCAGTCATCTATGTTATTTACATCAAAAACTTTTGTAGTTAAATCCTCTAACTTTTCAGAAGTAAATCTTCCATTTAACAATGGAATATCTCTATGCTCTTTAGTTAGGAAATAAAATATCTCTAATCGACCAAAATATTTATTTCGTAAGGCTTCTATCTCTTCTTTAAAGATAATGGATTTCGCATTTCTGTTCAAATAAAACAGCTTAAACGTACAATCAGGTTCTAGCGCGAGATGTGTTTTAATAATAGAAAGTATAGGAGTTATTCCACTTCCTGCAGCAAAAACAATATAATTTTTGGCACTATTATGATCTACTGGAGTAAAAAAACTACCTGTAGGAGGTAGCACTTCTAATTCATCACCAGCTTTTAGAACGTCACAAGCGTAATTAGAAAAAACACCTCCCGTTATTCTTTTAACCGCTACCTTCCAAACATCTTCAACAGGGCTAGAACATAAGGAATAACTACGTCTTATTTCTTCTCCATCAATGTTAGTTTTTAGCGTAAGATATTGTCCTTGTGTGAAAGCAAAGACGTTTTTTAACTTTTGAGGAATCTCGAAAGTAATAGAGGTACAATCTTTTGTTTCTTCCTGAACCTCAGCTATTTTAACTGTGTAAAAATCACTCATACATGCTACACTATAACGTTATAGTATAACAAAACTAACAATTGTTAGTTTTATACACAACTAATTAATTGTTAATTTTAAACCAAGCCTTTTAACAGTACCGAAATCATATCTTTTTTTAGAATATCTGCTTCTATATTCTTCTGCTTAGGATACCATAAATAAAGTGTTCTAAGAGTAGATAAAGTTGAAAATACTATGATCTCTATATTATTAGGTTTTATTTCATTTGTATTTACCCCTGAAATCACAATCTGTCTAAAATTCTCCTCATAATCATTTCTCATTTTTTCAAAATATAGGAGATTATCTTCTTCCAGATGCATCCAATCATTATTTAGCGAAGCCAATCCATCCGAATTACGCAAAGTAACATCTATATGAAGACTTATTATGTTTTCTAATTTTTGAATAGCACTATGATCCGAATTTACAATTTGATTCATTCCGGTAGTAAACTCTTCAGCCAGTTCTATTATAATCGTGGATAAGATCTCTTGCTTAGACTGGATATGATTATATAGGCTAGCAGCTTTGATTCCCATAGCAGTGGCTAAATCTCTCATAGTAACTGCACTATAACCTTTCTCTTTAAAAAGAATTGCCGCAGCATTTACAATTTCTTGCTTTCTACTCTCTTGTTTCATTGGCGCAGGGGTTTTACGACTGTTAATCAAACATTACAAAAAACTTATTCCATGTTTTGATTACAGATTAAACACTAAAAATATAATAAATTTGTTATATTAGAAATTATACGACATCCTTTACTCCGTTTTTTGATAAAAATCGAAAACCTATGAAATATTATACTTTATTGTTTACTTTTTTTCTATTACTAACTAACTGTAATAGCGTAAATGCTGTAAATTCTAACAATAAAGAAGCCCAAGATACATCCAAACTTAATGGTACTTACATGGTTACCAATCTCTACGGAAAGGACGTTTCTGAGTATAAACTAACTATGATTTTTGATACTTCTAAAAACAGTATTTCTGGTTTTTCGGGATGTAATTCTTACACTTGTGATTATATAGCAGACAAAAACTCTTTGAATACTGGTTTCCCAATAGGTACTAAAATCTATTGCGAAGAAACATCTAATGTAGAGAAAGAGTTTTTTAAAGTGTTCGCAGAAGAGAAATACAAAAACTTAGAAGGCAATACACTTAATTTAACGAACCACAAGGGCATAACTATCCTTTCTGCTAAGAAAAAACTTTAAGGAAAATATCCTTTTCTTATTCTACTATAATCTTTTTAGTAAAATCACCTCCTTCGGAAAGGTTTTCCATGTATACAAAATACATTCCTGAAGCTATCGATGATAAGTCTATGGTTCTTTCATTAGTAATTTGTCCTCTAGCAACTACCTGACCAAAAATATCAAATACTAGATAATCAAAAGTGCTTTCTTCTTCAGAAATTGTAATCATTCCTTCCGTAGGATTTGGATAAAGAACAATCTCTGTTGACGGTTCTCCACCTTCTCCAGGATCAGGATCATTTCCTTGTGACAGTGCATTAAGAGCTGTTTGACCCGTATTTGTTGGATCTAACCAATTAGATAATCTGGTAGCATCTGTAGTTCCGAAATCCCAAGAAATACTAAATCGTCCATAAAAATCAGGTGCTCCATTATCATCTGTTCCAGAACAAGCGGCTCCTCCTCCTGCTAATTGCCCTACTATTCTACCTTGTGGATCAAAAATCGCAGAACCCGAAGAACCTCCTTCTGTTACCCCTAAATCCCAATCATCTACTCTCCAAGTATCTACGGGATCTGGTATCCCTCCAATATTTACATTATCAGCTATTGTTGGACTTATATCTTCTCGACATACTTTCATAATATCACCATCTGGATGATGAATTCCGACCACAAAGTCAGGAGTATTTCCTGTACGATCCCATCCTGCCCATTCGATATCCCAATCTTGATCCAATCCGCCAGTAATCTCTACTAATTGCACATCAGATTCTGGATTTACCGCTAGTGGTGTTGCACCACTTGTAGTTTGAAAATAATTAGAAGAACCATTATCTACACTATCCTCTGTGGTTGCGCAAACAGCATTTGTACTTATCCAATTAAATCGAAACGCCCAATTAGCATTAGCAGTACCACAATGATTCGCTGTAAGAAAATATGGTGCTCCATCTCTACTAGTGTTATTAATCAAGGTACCTGTACAAAATCCATTTGTTCCCACCAGAATAATACCCACAGCTTTTTTTACAATATCTTTAATACTATCAAAATCAGATCCTACAGGGCAATTTACATCTTGATTACAATCCCCAGAAGTGTTCAATCCCTTTTGAAACGCCTGGAAGTTACTCTTACTTCTGTAGCCATGAACTACAGAACCGATATTTAATTTTCCTAAACCTCTAACAGGTTTTGGCTCATAATATTCTATTATTATATTATCACCATCGGCAAGCCAGGTTCCTATTGTTTCATCTGGATTATTCATTTTATCTGTGTAGGCTCCTAGGTGAAATGATTTATCCTCGTTATATAAAAAAACTTTTCCTCCTTCGGGAAGTCTGAACGAATTAAACACAAAATTTAAGGTGTTTGCACCTTCCGATATGATTCGTATCCTCCATATTCTATCTCCATTTGGCAATTCTGTCCATACTCCTGCATTTGCAATCCCAAGATCTACTTTAAACTCATGACCGAATCGATATACCTTAGACTTATCCTGATCATTTATAGCGTCTTCTCTCTTTAATGCCTCTAGATCTATAGAAGCCATCTTTACAGAAGGTATCTCTATATTATCTAATGTTTTGCTAAATTGTACTTCTGAACTTTTAGGAAGTTCATTAGTTACCTGACCAAATACCACTACGGTAAAAAGTAATGAAACGCTAACACATATAAATTTTCTTATCATTGTATATAATCTTAATAAGATTGACAATCTTTTTCTTATAACGGACAAAGCGAACAAAAATTAAACTACTATCTATAATTATAACATAATATTAGAATAAAACCCTACTGTTCGTTAACAAAATTAGTTAATTAATTCTAATCTTAGTTTTAAAACTAGTACTTTTCGGAATCCAAAAATTAGCACACAAAATTTGATTTATACATGTCATCACCAATAGAATCTAATCCTTTACTTGATAGACTACCACCTCATCTTAAACAGTTCATCAAACCGCAAAATTATGATGAATACACACCTATAGATCAGGCTGTTTGGAGGTATGTAATGCGTAAAAACATTGCTACATTAAGCAAAGTAGCTCATAAATCATATTTAAAAGGGTTAGAAAAGACTGGAATTTCTATTGATGAAATTCCCAGTATGTATGGTATGAATAGAATTCTTAAAGAAATTGGATGGGCAGCTGTAGCTGTAGATGGGTTTATTCCTCCAAATGCTTTTATGGAATTTCAGGCGTACAACATATTAGTTATTGCTTCTGACATTCGACAACTTGAAAATATAGAATATACACCTGCTCCTGATATTATTCATGAAGCAGCAGGACATGCTCCTATCATCGCTAATCCGGATTATGCAGAATACCTCCGTCGTTTTGGAAAAATTGGCTGTAAAGCGATTTCTTCAAAGAGAGACTACGATATGTATGACGCTGTAAGAACGCTTTCCATACTAAAAGAATCTCCTGATACAGATCCTAGAGAGATTGAAAATGCGGAAAAAAGGGTAAACGAACTACAAAACCAAAAATCAGAACCTTCTGAAATGGCACTGATAAGAAATCTGCATTGGTGGACGGTTGAGTATGGTTTAATAGGAACAGTGGAAGATCCTAAAATTTATGGTGCAGGATTACTCTCATCTATTGGAGAAAGTGAGTGGTGTATGACTGATAATGTAACAAAACTTTCTTATCATCCAGATGCTGCGTTTCAAGATTTTGACATTACGAAACCTCAACCTCAGCTTTTTGTAACTCCTGATTTTGCTTATCTATGTCAGGTATTAGAAGAGTTTGCTGATACAATGGCCTTACGAAAAGGAGGTCATCGAGGACTTGCAAAACTAATAGAATCTCAAAACTTAGGGACTATAGAGTTGAGTACTGGTCTACAAGTCTCTGGTGTTTTTACTAGAATGATCAAGAATGAAGACAATGAAGTTATTTATTTTGAAACCGAAGGTCCTACTGCTCTTTCTTTTAGAGAAAAAGAATTAATTGGACAAGGAATTGATGCACACCCAAATGGATTTAGATCCCCATTAGGAAAACTAAAAGGAATTAATCTAGCGATAGAAAACATGTCTCCAAGAGATTTAAAAGCTTATAACTTTTATGATGGAGAACATATTGAATTTGAGTTTGAAAGTGGTATTACGGTAGCTGGAATCAACGTTACTGGAATGCGTAATATCAAAGGAGAACTTATCCTTATTCAGTTTAAAGAATGTACTATCAAATATAAAGATGAGTTCTTATTCAGACCTGAATGGGGAACTTTTGACCTAGCTGTAGGGAAAGAAATTGTTTCTGCTTTTTCGGGTCCTGCAGATGATTATTCTTTTGATATGATTACTCATAATCCCAATATGAATACCATAAAAAGGTCATATACCGATCAGGAAAAAGAATTACACGCTCTATATCAGGCTGTAAAAAATGTTAGAAATGGTGAAAACACAAAATTTTCTCTGGAAGCGGTTTTTGCGATTATAAAAAAAGATCATTCTGAAGATTGGTTATTACCTATTGAGATATATGAGCTTATTCATGATCGAGACCCTAATTTTGCGGATCATATTTTAAAACATCTAGATCATATTAAAACAGCAAAGCCTTCTATCGCTCATTTAATCGATAGTGGTATTGAAATTATTACAAAAAAAGCTTTAATCAGCTAGTTAAAATCATACACATATATCAGACCAAAGCATCATAAACCTTGGTCTGATTATTTATCTTCTTCGGTTATTTTATTCGAAACCCTACTCCTATATGATGGGTTACATTAGATAATCTACTAAAATTAGATCTATAGCTTATGAACCAGTCTCCTTTCCTGTTATATTGAAGTCCCAAACTAATATTATTAAACTGTCTTTGATTACCACCTACTTCTCCAAAAGCATACAAACCACTTCGATAAGCCTTCGGGTGCTCTATAGTATTTGTTATTTTAATTTCTCTAGGGACTTTTAATTTATAAGAAAAACTACTGGAAAGTAATTCTCCCTTTAACAAATTGTAACTATAAATCTCTAGATCATCCTTAAATAAAGTATCCCGGTATTCTCTAGCTTCCTCAAAAAGAACTTGTTCTTCTTTTGTTAAAGCTTCTTTTTCCTTAACATTTAGATTAATTTTTGTAGATGCTACCTTTTTAGGAATATACACTGTTTTATATTTCTCGGTTTGTAAATAAAATGTGTCTATTTTAACCTGATAAACAGTATCTGTCATAACAGTAACTTTAGTACTTTCTGATTGTATATTTTGATCAGAAGAACATTGTTTTTGAGCCAAAATATATACAGACAAGACTAAAATAATAATCAACAGCACTTTATTGCTCGACATTTTATACCACATTCGAATATATTTTAAATTAGAAAGGTATACCAGATTGAAGTACATCAATCTGGTATTTTTAGAGTTATTTGAATTAATGAACTACTCAGAATTAGACCACATTATCCAATGCTATTTTCAAACTTTTAAGAGATATTTGAGCAACTATCTTTCTAGGGTTTGTTGCAGTCGTTAATTGTAAATTTCCGTTTACGATATCAATGTTTTCTATCATACGATCTTTCATTACTTCAATTTGATCCGCTTCTGTTTCTATGAAAATCAATTCAAATTTTAGAGAGACATCTTCCAAAAGTTTATTAGTAATTGGACCACTATACGATTGCATCCTATAACCCTTATAATTATTATAGGAAACAGTTTCTTTTGTGGTATCCACAATTAAAGAAAGAGGATGTTTGTTCGCTCTGATTTTAACTTTACCTTTATTTTTAAAATAGGCAAATGCTCCTGTAGAAGAAGAATACACGTTTTTTACAAAGAAAAAACTCCCTATGGATGTACCATCAGTATCAAGCAATTTATCAACTTCGATAAAATCAGTATCAAAAGTAATTTCATCTGCTTTTACGTTAGCATAAGTTCTAACATTGTGTTTCAAAACAGAATTCTTTAATGCTCTATATTCACCTTCATTTATAGATACCTTATTTTTTAATGCAACTGTAATCGCATTATTTCGAACGGGGTTCACAGAAGCGTCAGATAACACACTATCCACTGTGATATTACCACCAGTTGAAGATAATGATGCTAATTTTTGTTTTTCTTCGTTTGTAAAATCATTAGAAGATAATCCTTTACCATCCTCAACAGTTACTTTATTCGTTAGTGCCTCTAACAATCCGTTTATCTGGTCAATATCCCAAGAGTTAGAAATATTTAGTACGGTTCCATCCGTAAATTCAACTACAACAGCTTCATCATTATCTTCTATTATCTTCTTTACAAGTTTTCCCTCATTTTTATGATAAAAACCATCTATTAATTCTTCATATTGCTGTTCTGTTGGAATATCCCCAGTTTCGAAATATGATTTTAATTCTTCTTTTGTTTTTATAGACATTCTTTATGTATTTCTATTAGTTATTATTCTATTTCATTAAAAAAACCACTACACTTTTGCTAGTATCAATCCTAAAATTTATCATATAATCGTCCACGCAACTACCTGCCAGGTATTACTCATACGCAAATGCTTACCTAAGATTGTGTTATCTAAAGTGTAGTGATTCTGATCATCTCTCTATTTTTTTCCTTCTTTAGAGATGGTATTTATGGTTTCAGAAATACCTCCTGATCTTAGCATACTAACTAAAGCTTTAAAAAGGTCTATCCCATAAATTTTATTGAAGTTTTCTAAAATTGATTTTATCTCTGTAATGGCTATAAATCCAGCAATTATTTTAAGAAAAGGAACTTCATCTACGATAAAAGTTTCTAATAAGAAAGATGCTAGAATTACCAAATTATAGATAAAAAATTTAGAGATCGTATTACTTATTCGTTCGCTACTTATAGGAACTTTGTTTTTATAGGATGCATATGAACCTGTAATAAAATCCACCAGAATCAGGAAGACCATTGTCATCATCACTCCATTCACTGGAGACAGGATCGCAAGCAGCCAAAATAATATATTAATAATCTTATCCATTTTTTGTTAATTTTTTATACTCTAAAACTCGATTTTTAGGATATGCCTGAATACACACCTTATTGTTTTGATTTCCTCCCAGAACATATACAAATCCTTTTGTTTCTTTGATAAAAAAACCAACATGGCCTTTCCAACTGGTTCGGCTTTCTCTCCATAAGACTACAACATCTCCCACACCTGGAGTGTTTGTAGATTGTCCAACATTAAGCCAACTCCTAGCCGTAAGCTTACCAGAATAGGAATAACCAGATTTTTTAGCCACCCAATTAGCAAATGCACTGCACCAAGCAGTTTCATCATGCAATTGAGCGCCATCAAAGCCAAGTTCATTAAAATAGGAAATGATCTGTGGATGATCTTTGGAGCCATTAATCTCCGTAACGCCATACTGAGATAGCGCCATTTCTAAAATATTCATCTGTTTTTTGTTTTTTTAGTTTATTTGACTATCAGATGTAATTTGCCATTAACCACCTAGGTTACTACCTACATAGTAATCATGGCTTATTTCACATGTTAAAAATGATTGATTACTCCCACGTAAATAATATTGTTCAAAAAAACACTTAATTCACTCCGAAAACTGGTGATATGTTTGCCTTTTTTTTGAATCTTTTTAATTACGCAGAACTTGGTTAATTGCACTTAAAAAGAGTGAAGTTTTTAGGCTTAATTATAATACCTGCAGGAACCCAAAAACCCGTTCTTTTTTTGCACATTACACAGTAAACTGTTAATACACTCTGATCATTGAATCGTCATCAAAATCAATGATTTACAGTGCTTTGAAAAGCGTATACAAATATACGAATACATTAAGGTTTTGAGAAAAATTTCGCCCACTACCTACTGCAACTACGGGATGAAAAAAGATCAAAATTCAAAAGAAAAACTCTTTGAATTTTGACCTTCTAAAAAAGATATTTTATTGCTTATAAAACAGAAAAACTATTGTACTATAAATCTTTCTATTCTTTTATCAGACTGATCACCAACTTGTAACAAATATAGACCATTAGATAAATTACTTACATCTATTTTTCCGTTATTGAACTTTGAATTTATTAGTATTTGACCTGCGTAATTATAAACTTTTATTTCTGTATTTGAATCATTAACTCCATCAATAAAAAGAATTCCGTTCGTTACAGGATTAGGATATAACCGAAGTTTTGCATTATTATCAAAATCATCCGTATTGTTTATAGTTGTTACCACCTTTGCGCTACCAATATTTACGGTATAATCCTCTACCTCTCCATAGGTAAAGGTTTCGCAAGGAGTAGCTGTAGCATTATATTTTAAAGTCACTCTCATTCTCGTTGTTCCTGATAATGCACTAGAAGGCACCGTGAAATCATAAGATTGATTTGCATCACTTCTGGTAGATTCTGAAACAATTTTCTCCGAACTTTCAAAAGTTCCACTCTGATCATAATCTATCCATACATTCCAGTATTCTGTATATACCGTACCAGTGTAATTTAGGCTAAGAACAATAGTGTTTTGTCCATAAGCAATTGTTCCTGTTTGGTTTGTATAATCAGAGTATCCTGTTGTTGCTCCAGAAATATTATCAATTCCTCCAATACTTACGTAATCAATAAATTCATCATTTACGTTATTACCTTGACTATCGCAATAAGTAATTACAACTCCTGTCGTGGTAATAGTAAGGTCGTTACTTTCGGCTGAACTGTTACCTGCAGCATCTTTAGCAATCACAACAAATGTATATGTAGTATTTGGGGTTAATCCACTTACTGTGGTGTTTACAGAAGTTGAACTAGCAAAGAGTGTTGTTCCCTGATACACTTCGTAAACTGATACTCCAATGTCATCGGTAGATGGATTCCAAGATAAATCTACAGTTGTTCCTGTAACATTTGATGCTGTAAGGTTTGTTGGTATGGAAGGTGCTTGCGTATCTGGTGTGCTAGACATAATCGCAAAATCATCTATTGCTATGTCACTTCTGAATCCATTTCCAGTAGTCCCCTTAAACTGAAATTCAATTACAGATCCGGCATACGACGATAAATCTATCGATGCTTGATTCCATTGATTCCCTTGACTTCCGCTTCTAGACCAAAGAGATGTGTAGCTTGCTCCTTCATCTGTACTAACTAATACTTCTAACGACCCCATATTAGTACCGTTCATATGATACGCAAACTCCAAGGTAGCTCCACTTAGGTTTCCTAAATCAATACAAGGACTTTTTAACAAAGCGACTTTTCCCGGATAACCACTCCCATTCCCTGAAGCTTCGGTGAATAAATAAAAAGATCCTTCTTGAGCAGAAGACGGTCCTGTTCCACTGGATGGAGTTCCATTACTATCTCTTGTCCAATTTATATCGTCATTATTAGCATTTAACCAAACACCCAAATCGGTTTCAAAACCTTCTGTATACGGAAATGTGCTAATTCCAGCACATGCTGGAGTTGCCGTTGTTGTAAATGAGATAGCATCGCTATAAGGAGATGTAGTAGCTCCCGAACAGATGCTACGAACTTGAGCTTCATAAGTAGTTTCTGATAATAATCCACTAAGTGTAGTCGTATTTGTAGATAGATTTACTACTGTCCAATTTGTCGTTCCTATTTCCCTATATCTAAGATCAAAGGTGGCTCCAGCACTTCCTGTCCAGCTTAAACTAGCGCTACTAGACTGTACTGCAGATGCGGTTAATCCTGTTGGAGCTACCGCTCCAATTGGAGTTAGCTGCACATTTTGTATGACTGCCTGATCATCAGCGATCACCACATTTGTAATGCTTTTGGACTCATAGCATTCTGCTTCATAAAGCACGTCATATACTCCAGCTTTGATAGGTCTGTAATAATCTCCTTCTGGTAATTCGGTAGGAGTCCAGGTTTCATAATTCTCTTTTCCAACTACTGTTATTTTTGCATCAATCGCCTGATTAGTTACTGCATCGGTAACCACACCTCGAATTCCATAATTGACTTGTTTCAAAAATCCGATAAGTGCTTCTTGATTATAATTCCAAAAATTGACCAATTGATTTGCGGGAGGAGTTTTAGCATTCGAAAGTTCTACCGTTACTTCTCTTCCTTTATGAAAATAAATTTGATAATCTTGTCTTCCTCCCTGTACTTCATACCAAGCATATCCGTTTGTAATTCCATTGTTAAGAGCATCAAAGTATCCATTTGGACTATTTTGCTGGCAAAAATCTCTATATTCCTCGGAGATGTGAATAAAATAATCTTGATCTGGATGTGCTCCAGCGTAGGTGTCCCAAGGATAATTAATCAATTCAATTCCTCCGTGAAAATTTGCAGATAGCACAAAATGTTTATCGGCTGCAAAATTCATAAAATGTTGGGTTTCTATCTGATGACTATTCCCATCAGGATTTGGCCCATCATCTGGATCTGGATAGTTTCGATTCAGATCTACATTATTAGCATTCCCTCGGGTAGCATTAGCTACCGAAGTATTATTCGCACTATTTCTAAACGTTCCATCTGGATTGGCTAGTGGATTAATCCATACCTCATTATTATCTAACAATTGTTTAATTTCTGCATGTCTTGGATGCGAAGCGTCATTATAGGTATTTAGCAAAAAATCAATAAGATTAAGCATCATTGGATATCCTGCGATCTCATCACCATGCATAGAAGATGTGTACATCACTCTAGGTTCTTGTTCATTAGCCGATACGTTATCCGAAAGTTTTACAAAAAGTATTGATTTATCCCCTTCTGTAGTTGCACCAATATTTTCCACCTGACAAATAGTAGGATTATTCGTTGCAAAATCATTCATCATACTTACATAATCTGTGTACGTTGGATAGGCTGTTAATGGAAAGGTTGCAGCTTTTACGGAAAGATCCGAAGTCATGGTTTGATAACCAACAATATTATCTTCTTTACTAACTGTGAATGAGACGTTTCTTTGCAAAAACTGATCAAATTGAGATTGATTAGCCATAAGTTTTAGAATTCCAGTGCTTTCATCATAATTAACAACTGAAAGTCCCTGACTAATAGATTGAATTTGCAAAGGGTTTTTAATAGTTATATCAAATATTACTTCTCCTTTAAGGTTTATATATTCAATAGCCTGTTCTTTTGGAGTTTGCTGTGCAAACATAGGATAACTTAGGATCATACCGATCCATAAGATAAACGATAGTGTTTTCTTCATGGTTTTAAGAGTGTTTGTGTAAGTTCTGCCTTGGTTAAGAAGCAGTGTTTAATTTTAAATTGGTTTTAACAATCTTAAAGATAGGATAAAAAACATCAAAAACCCCTTCTAAACCCTAATCTTTTCCATCAAAAACACCCCAGTAAATCAATAGATTAACTATTTAAAATCGTTTTACAAGCTTGTAAAAACTATCATCTTTTAAGGGGAAATATCATAAAAAAACCGCTCAGATTGAGCGGTTTTGATATTAACAAATCGATTATTAAAGAAGTCCTTGTTCCTTTCTTTTGCGCAAAGAATCATCGATTACTTTAGCTCTTTCAACACAAGTCCTAATATAATTACTGAATTTCCCTTGTGGCCTTGGTTCAATGAGTTTATCCCCTAATTTCACATACCCTGGACGGCAGTTATAAATTATCGGATCTTCAACATTTTCATCTAAATAAATGAAACCAAATTGATTACACGCGTCAACTTGATCCGTAATCCAAATCGGCCTCTCAAAATAAGGAATATTATTTTCCTCAAATCGCTCTTCTGCTTCCTCTATCATCCAATCCCAATCTAATATATCTGCCTCAATATAAGTACGCTCTCCAGCTATAAACAAAAACTCTCTATAGCTACTTGGAAACTGAACTCCATTTAAATACTGAGTTTCCAACTTTTGTATTTGAGCTACACTAAGCCCCTTATTCGTCCAACCAGCTAATGTGGGATGATCCGCAAAACTCTTTAAATATTTAATTTCCATATTATTTAATTCTTAAATAATTTTTTAAATCTCTAGTACCCTTAATAGTATCAACAGATACAACTTTTATTGTCCCTCTATCCTTTATTAACTCTTGCAACATTAACAGCTCTCGTTTACAACTATCACAAGCAATAAAGATATTTTTTGTTGTAATCTCAAAAGTACCTTTTTTAGGCAAATGCTCTTGAATAAAATTATAAATAAAACGAACTTCTGAATCTAACCCTCTTCGCACACCTTCAAAATCTTCTACATTTCTAAGAAATTTGGAATCTGTTACAACGTCTAAAAAGTCTGTATCTATTCTATCAGGTCCTGAATGTGATAACTCCAAAGTTCTTTCAACTAATTTTCCATTATCATCAAAACGTTTGATTTCAAACTCAGCAAAATTTCGTCCTTCTAATCTACTTTTTAGTTTATTCCCTTTTTTACTTCTTCGAAGATATTTATTGAAATATTTAAAATATAAATTAAACAATTCTTTTTCACTTAAGACTTCTCTGCTCACAATATTTGTATCATCCCAAAGAGCATATAATTGTCTCTTACTCAAAGCTAAATACTTTTTCCTTAATTGAAGGTATTCAGAAACAAATTTAGAAGCTTTTCGTAGTTTGATTGTATCATCAAGGTATTTAGTAACACTCTTATTTGCCTTTTTAGCTTCTTTTTCAATTCTACTAAGCTCTTTTCTGATCTGAAATGGTTTATTTTCGATAACCAATTCGTTACCTTTCCAATTAAGAACTTTCTTTTTACCTTTTGTAAGTACACTAAAACATCCCAACACTAAACTCGTATCCTTTTTGTAGACAACCTTTAGGTGTGGATTTTGACGTAAGTTCGATTTAGAATCTCTAACATCTTGTTTTACTTCCCAACAACTGAGAAGTTTTTTAAACCATTTTCTCATTTATTAAAGGGATTATTTACCCAAAGGGCAAAGTGTTAATATTCCGTTATCAAACTTTGTTGGCGTGAATCCCATCTTTTTCAGAAGTCTTTGTTCTTCAAAACTTAATAGTTTTTTATAAGCTTCATCCAAAAATTTCCTCCCCACTTGCAAAACCTCATCCAACCATTTCCCTAAATCATCTAAAAGCTTTGGAAAATCATTCAGTTGTTTTTGTATTTCTCTGATGATAGTTAAAATGCCATCGATTGTAAATTTGATGGCCTTTTTAGAAGCTCGATATACACCTCTAATCAAGCTTTTATAAGAATCAGCAGCCAGTTTTAGGGCTGTTCCTACGGTTTTTGCACCTCCAGTAAGAATCGCAAACACCACCTCTTCGACAATAAACCCGATTAAATATCCTATTCCATACCCTAATTTATCAGAGGAAATAGATGGTGGAGACGTCAGGAATTTCACAAAAAGCCCAATCATAAACTTAAAGAACGCTTTGATATTTTTTAGCGTAAATAATTTTGCAGTAGTCTCCATAGCATTTTCGAAAAGCTCCACAAATAAGCTAAACATAGATGCTGGAGTTTTGGCAGTTTGCTCTTGTGCTTTATTGATTCCTATAACAATCTTGCAGATCAACCCTATCAGATCAAAAATACCTTTAATTACATCAACCAAACTATTGATCAGTCCTACTAAAAAAGAATTGAGAAAAATAAAATAGCTTTTGGTAAACGACAGTACCTGTGAAGCCACTTCTTTTAGAAATGATTTCCCTTCATTAATAAAGTCAAAAAGGACACTTACTTTTTCTTTTACAAAATCACGAATCAACTGAAAAGGGATTTTATCAATTCCTGTTTGCAACTGACTTTCCAAAGCATCTAACTTTTGAGTAAATCCACTTAATAACTGATCATAATCTATATTCTCATTCAGTGTTTCTAATTGTTCTATGAATTCAAAACCTGGAAGTATTGGACTATAAGTTTTATCAGGATTTCCTTCTTGATCATATGCTTTCCAGTATTTACTTCCGATCTTAAGATTATCTTCGATACCTTTGGAAACAGCATCCATTGCATCTGTTACTTTTTCTAAAGCAAAATTGGCAGGAATGTTTACTACTTCGATCCCTTTTTGAAATACATTTCGAATCAGATAAAAAACACTGTCTTTGTCTTTTACATGATCTTCTAACACTTCTTTAATTGCAGAAGAATTAACTCCGATTTCAAAGGTTTTGGTTAATTTGGCAATATCATTAAATGGTATCTCAGTGCTTTCAGTAATCTCATCACCAGAATTTACTCGTATCACCGAACCAAAGGTGTTATAAGCATCGTCTTTTTCTACAAACATGACAATCTCATTCGCACCGAATTGATCTATTTTTTGATAAGCACGTTCTAGTTTTGCTCCATCTTTGGTAATAAATAAAATCACTGATAATTCCGACCCTTGCAATTGCTCACTCAACAACGTAAGATCTGGTGCGAATTTTTTCTTGTTACCTGTTCCTTTAGCAGTAACTACCACCTCATCTAAAATCACAATTTCAGGATTGAAAACGAAGTAATTTCCTTTAAACTCAAAAATTTCTCTTTGGGCAGAAAACCCAACAATATTTCTCGTTTCTCCTGTTGATTGAAATTGGCCAAACTTTTGCAAATATTCTTTTATAAAAAGATCTGAATATTCGATTCCTGAAGGCGTAATTCTTGCGTAAGAATCGTTGTTCTCATCCAAAGTAACTTGTTTATAAATAAGAACTTCTGAGAACAATGAACTGGACTGGTCTAGTACTTCTATTTGATCATTGAAAACCGTTATATTGGGAAAGGGTTGATATTTTTTATTAAAATTCCTAACCCCATAATCGTATGCGTACATAATTACTTTCTTTTGTATTAACACTTATTTTAGGGCATACAGCATCCCTATCCCCAAGAATAGGGACACTTGTATGCGATGAATAGCAAACCATTTTTCAGGTTTTATAACTCATCATTCCTTTATAATTGTTGGGATTATGAAACCGCTGTTTCTCCAATAATATCAGTACCTACTCCTTGTGAAGTCTCATTACCTCCAATAAGATTATCGGTTTGCTGGATAGGATTGCGATCAGAGTCAAACTGTGTCCAATCGGCACAATCATTATCGCATGGTAATCCTTCTACATTGAGACCTATAGATCCTGCTTGAATTACAGTAAGCGAGGTAGGAACTCTTGTTTCCCAAGTTTCTTCAACTACACTTTCTGGGTTACGTAATTCTTCTACGATAGACACAAACTCGGGATCATCAATTGTTGGCACTTGTCCACCATTCCAGATTTGGCCTGTTGCTAAATACCAGTTAACCATTTCTTCGAATCCAGGTCTTGCGGTTACAATAACTCTAGCCATACCACTTTGCAAGAATGCCTTGAATAGTGGATCGTTATTCTCGATAATGTATCGCTTAGACCAATTATTTTTGCTTGCCCAATAAAATGGATAAAATTGATAGCTCATAATATCCCATTCGAAGGCTTGCTCGAAGAACTTTACTTTGGCAGCATACGCATCTAATCGATCACTCGTATGATCTGGACGATATTCATCTAGCTTATTCTGGTTACCCGTAAACATATTGAGTCCCATATTTTCATGACCCAATAAATATGTGATACAATTCTTGCGTAAAACGGTTTTTTCTATTTGACGATAGAAGCCTGGATTTGTCTTGAAGGTTTCTTCTTGTAATTGCTTTTGTTCTGCTAATTTCTCTTCATATTCAGCCAACTTAGCTTCATATGCCTCGATGATTTTACCAAAAGAATCCATTTGCCATTGTTGCTTAGCTTTTTCTGTTAAGACACATTTTGCAACAACATTCACGCGAATTCCACCCACATCAGAGCCAATTACAGAAACTCCTAATTCATTTTCTACACCATTTAGATATAAGGTTCTTTCCTGATCCCAATAGGCTCTTCCAGACAGGCTAAAACTTTTATCACCTACAGAAATCGTTGCATAACTTAGCTCTATTCTATTAGGCACAAACACATAACCTCCATTTACATAAGCTCTAGTAGCTTTGTACCCTTCTGGAATTCTTAGGCTAAAATCACTTGCACCAGGATAGTTGTGTGAGCTCAAATAACTGGTTCCAGTTACACTAAATGAATCAGAAACATTCATTTCTTTTGCAATACTATCGACTTCTACATTATAAATTCCTGCCCAATGCGCTAAGGTACTATCGGTAATCTTCCTAAAATCTTTAAGATTCATTGTTCCTGAAGCTGTTCTAGGATCTAATGGTTTTACTAATACCTCTGCATCGCTATCTCCTTTTAGTTTAACAGCCAGATCATGAAAAGCAGCAGGTTCAGGCACCATAAACTCATACATTAAACGCTTCCCATAATTAAGGATTCTATTATTGTAAATTTTATCAACCCAACGATATACTCCAGAAATATGCTTATCTCCTTCTCGGTTATCGAAACCATGCGAGCTATTTTCTTCGTATTCCTCAATTACCTTGGTAACTCGCTCTTCTCTCACTTTTTGAACTACGCGATCTAAGGCTCGTTCTGTCACTTCTCTTGCTTGACTTACCGCCTGAATATCAGATTCTTCTTTACTGGTATTACTTGCAAAACTTGCATTAGCACTAGCATTAAATCCGGCATTAGAATACGAAACCCCTGCTGATGCAGCAAATGATCTATCCTGCGCTAGAACTGAAGCAATCTCTTGATTCATCTCGAAACGACCTGTGGAAGTAGTTTCCGTTAATGTTTCTAATTCTTGTTCTGTAGCAACAGTCACTGTATCTTCTTGCCTTCTTAATCTTCGAGTAGATTTTTCCTTGTACTCACGGGCCATAATGTTCTCGATATGAGAAACTTCTCCTGGCACATAGCAACAAACTTCTTGTTCCACTTTGCGATAATCTGCAATTCCCAAACGCTGAATTCCAAAACCATTTGGTGCTTCCTCTTCTGGAGTACCCGTATCTCCTCCAGAAACTAGAATTAATGATCCTGTAGCACATTGAGTGGGTGTGAAATCTGGAATATTGAATTTGTATTTCGCACCATTTGAGAAGGTTATATTCCCTTTGAAATTACTAACAGGTTTATCAATTACAATTCCAGAATATAGGCTTAAAGAAATACTATTATTAAATTTTCTTTGTCTAAAAAACCCATTGGTATTTGATGTTCCATCGGCATAGTTCATATGATACAAAGTACTGGTAACATCTAAGGATGTATCTGGAACTTTAATCGTCATGATAATAGAATATCGATTACTTCCCAATTCCGACAAAGAACAGCAACTAAACGTAAATGCCTGTCCAGGATTGATTTCTGACACTGGTAATGTTGCTCCCAAAACACTTACTTGTTTGGTTCCTGATGAGGTGTTTTCAGAAATAACCTCAGCATTTTGCTTGATTTGATCATTGATCACATCTTTCACTTCTTCTAAAGAGTCTATTGCCAAATCTGAAACTAAAGTATTTATGTAACTTTTAGTTTTATCTCCCAATAATGCTAACACCTTAGGATCTTCCAACTCATTAGTGATAGAAAAATCATATTCTGGAAGTACTAGATTTTCATATTCCTGAACTACGATATTATTTCCCGATCCAGGATCTTCTATAATTTTATCAATAATCGTAGCATCCTTATACGCTTTTGAAACCAACCCATCATAATCTCTTTGGTAAATTTCTCTAGCCTTTTCATTTTCCCTTACATACACTGTTTCTGCACGTTCAACTTCTTTTAAAATCAAACTCAACTCTTCATTTTTCTCGATAGCTGTAGCAATATCCATTTCTTTCTGAAAATCCTTTGCCATCACTACCGGAGTTGGAAGAGGATCAGATCCTTCGTCATCATTATTTTCGAATAAAGATTTGTCAATGATCACCCGTGATTGTGCCATCTTTCTGTAAGCTTCATCGGTTTTTTCTAATCGTACAGATTGTTTGATAAAATAATCCGCTACAATAATAGAAAGTAACAAATCTCTTAGATATGGAGAGCCACTTGTTAGAATACTATTGTGCAAATCATCCCAAAGCGATTTTAAGGCTATAGTTGATAAGGTTTCACCAGCCACATCAGCTACTCTGTCATCTGTTTCTGCGACTGTTAATTTGGTTCTATTTGTAATTAACCATTTTGCAAATTCAGCCAAATCTGGAAATGCTTTTTTAACATCCTCTACAGTTTTAAATTTAGGAACATATATAGAAGCAACTGCAGTTAATTCGTTTCGAGAAACATCCGCACTCTCATCTGTGATCAAAGCGGAAGCCACAGCAACATCTGTTTGAGCCTCTGGATAACTGATAAATCCAATTCTCTTTTCTTCATCTCCAATTAGCTCTGCAGAGCGCATTGTAACAAATCGATACAGTGTATTCTTAATGTTTTGACTCATATTTAGTCTTTTAAAATATTATAAATTGTTTTTTCGGAAATGAAGAGCTGTTCTATCAGCTCTTCAACGATGACTTTCATTTGTTTTTCTGAATTGTTTTGTACATAATTATGAACAAACTGTTTACGCTTTTCTAATAACAGTTTACTTCGTTGCATAGGTCTCTTATTTTAAAATTAGACACAAAAACATCACCCTATTCAAACAAAAGTTTGAACAGTTACCCGTCTAAAGTGATTTTAGCACGACGTCTTATACTATTTCACCTGAAAATGTTGCAATAGAATTAATACAAATGTTTGATTATGAATTCTTTTTCGTATTTTAGCAACTAATTACAGTACAAATATACAACATTTTACAGAAATTTACAACAAAATACAGAAAAATTCCGTAAAATGTTTAATTTTATTTTCATCATATGTTTTTAACAAAAAGAATGGGAAAATGGTAGAAATTGACACGAAAATAAGGGAGATAATAGATTTTTTTGGATTAAATAATCATTCTTTTGCCAAACGCATAGGAGTCACCAGCACAACAATAGATAGCATTACCACAGGAAGACTGCAATCTGACGGCTCTAGAAAACGAACCAAACCCGGGTACGATTTATTAGAACGTATGATTGAAGAATTTTCTATAGATCCTGAGTATCTTTTTGGTAAAAGCAATCAAATATTAAAACAAAAACAACAAGAAATTTCAACATATGGTGGAATTCCGCAAGTTGTTGCTGTAAATCAAGAAGGAGACGAAAATGTAGTTTACGTACCCATAAAAGCACGTGCTGGTTATTTAGATGGATATGGAGATACTGAATTTATAGAAACACTTCCTTCTTTTAATATGCCTCATCTTACCAATGGAACCTTTAGATGTTTTGAAGTACAAGGAAATTCCATGGTGCGTACTTTTTTTGATGGAGATTTGGTTTTTGGGAAGTATGTGGAAGATTTACAGGATATAAAAGACGGAAGGATCTACGTAATTGTAAGTAAGAATGACGGTATTGTGTTAAAACGAGTAATCAATCGCATTGAAGAAAGAGGTAAGCTTATTCTAAAATCTGACAATAAAAACGGAAACTATCCTACCTACACAATAAATTCTGAGGAAATTATGGAAGCTTGGTATGTTACCATGTTCGCTTCCAAACAAATGCCTGAACCTGTAGATGTTTATGACAGGCTTCATGATTTAGAAACTAAAATTGTTTTATTAGAAGAGGAATTAAGGAGAAGTCATTAGATAAAGATCGGGCGCAACCACCGTAGTCATCACCCGATCTCACGTAAAAAAACCTCACAATAAAGACTTTTATACTTATATCTATCCTTCCTTTTGTCTTTCAATAAATCAAAAAGTTAACATTTTATAGTGTATATTTATGGAATATTTTTTGATGCTATTTTTCTTCAAAACCCTACTAACCTTTTGAAATATGAAAAATTTTAATCTTTTATTCTGCATCGTTTGCTTTGTTTGTATTCAAATACTACCTGCGCAATCGCTACAAAATCCGTCATTGACAAAGAAAAAGAACGTTCAGAAAACTTTAATTATAGATTCTATTCCCGTTTCTGTGTATAAGAACTATCAATTAACAGGAATCAGTAAGAATAATGTAGACTATCGACTTTTTTTTGGTGCCTCAAGAATTTCTGATTACCCAGTTTTTGGAATCTCAAGATCTCGTCCATTTGTTGCGGTTACGAGCAATGCTTTTACTCATGAATTCTTATTTGACCCATTTACATCTTATTCTGTAGATCGAAGAAATTGGGACAATCCTTACAATACCACTTCTCTTGGTGCAGGAATATTGGCAGGAAGTCTACAAGTATTATCTGGTTTCCTAAATTAGAACTTAATAAAAGAATATTGCTGCTGGATTTGTAGTTTTTTTTGTTCTAATTTCTGAAGAAACTGATGATGTTGGTCGCTATCGGGATTAAAAGGTCGATGTGCTATCCCGTTTTGTATTTCATTTACCTTATCCATAGTCGGCAGGGCATTTTCATCAATCCAGGTTTGCTTAAAACGTTCCCAGATATAATCAATAGCTAGTGAACTAGGATGAATCATATCTTCTTTATAAAATCGATAATCCCTAAGTTCATCCATCATAATCTCATAGGAAGGAAAATAAGTACTATTCTGATCAACGCTAATAATCTGATGTATTGCAGCGATAAGATGCGACTTGCTACGATTATTTTCTACAAAACCGTCTTTACTATGTCTAACAGGAGATACTGTGAAAATTATCTGAACATCTGGATTAAAACTTCTGATCAAACCAACACTATTCTGCAAACATTGCACTACTTCGGCAACGGACAATATTTCTTTAGAAAACTCTTTTTGAGGAATTTTATGACAATTTGCTACAATCATGTCTAACGCTTGCAGTCGATATACCCAGGCTGTTCCTAGAGTTATACAAATATGCGTAGCAGACAGCATATCATTATACGTATGATCCAACCCTTGATTTAGTGTATTCAACACTGTTTTTTGATCTGGGTGACTCAATTTAGAATGCGCATCAAAGCAATGCCATCGTTCGTTATGAAAAAATAAATCCGTTTCGGTATACTTTTCCTGCTGAGTAGCCATCCACAAAAATGTCTCAATAGCTTTAGGATGAAAAAGTATACCGAAAGGGTTTACTAAAGACTTATATTTAAAGTACGAGAACTTCTCTCCAATATTTTCAGCAAAACACGATCCTAGTAACACTAGATTAGAATCATAGTTGATCTTAGGTTGCTGAGGTTTTAAGGGTATGTTGGTTTGTAAGTTCATATATGTTATATCTCGAAGAGACGCAAATAAGGTTTCACTCTACATCTTAACGAGCTATCAGTTTAAATATTCTTTTACTTTTTCTAAGGCTTCTTCGATACCTGCTGGATTTTTACCACCTGCTGTTGCAAAAAACGGTTGACCACCGCCACCACCTTGGATATATTTTCCAAGTTCGCGAACCACCTGACCAGCATTAAGCCCTTTCTCTTCAACCAAGTTTTTAGAGATATAACAAGACAATAATGCTTTGCCATTATTATCCGCTCCAAAAAGCATAAATGCATTTGATACTTCTCCTCCTAATTCAAAGGATAGATCTTTAATTCCTGCTGGATCTAGATCTACTTTTTTACTTAAAAACTGAATTCCATTTACTTCTTCAAATTCAGCTTTAAGATCTCCTTTTAGGTTTTTGGCTTTATCTTTAAGAAGCGCTTCTATTTGTTTTTTAAGACTTGCATTCTCCTCTTGCAAAGCAGTAATTGCTTTTACAGGATCTTTTGCATTTTTCAATACTGCTTTTACTTCCGAAAAAGCTTCCGATTGATTTGTGAAGTAATCTTTAGCAGCATCACTCGTGATCGCCTCTATTCTTCGAATTCCCGCTGCGACAGCACTTTCAGAAGTAATTTTAAAATGCCAAATATCACTAGTGTTTTGCACGTGAATTCCTCCACATAATTCCATAGACTCTCCAAAACGAATTGCTCTTACTGAATCCCCATATTTCTCTCCGAATAATGCTATTGCACCTTCTGCAATTGCTTGATCATAAGATATACTTCGTTTTTCTTCTAATGGCAATCCTTCTCTAATTCTAGCATTCACAAAATCTTCTACTTGCTGTAACTCATCTGCAGATACTTTAGAAAAATGAGAGAAATCAAATCTCAAATTCCCACTATGTACCATCGAACCTTTCTGAGCTACATGAGTTCCCAAAACAGTGCGCAATGCCTGATGTAATAAGTGTGTTGCCGTATGATTAGAAGCGGTTCTGGTGCGTTGTTTTGTATCTACTACTGCCTTGTAAGTTTCTCCTAAATGCTTCGGCAAACTTTTAGCAAAATGGATAATCAAATTGTTCTCTTTTTTAGTATCAACAATATATACCACATCTCCATTAGCAACTTCTAAATATCCTTTATCACCTACTTGACCTCCACCTTCTGGATAGAATGGAGTTTGATCTAGTACTAATTGATACAGTTCTCCATCTTTCTTACTATTTACTTTACGATAACGAGAGATTTTAGCATCTCCCGTAGTATGATCGTATCCGATAAATTCTTCTTCAGCATCTGGCAATAAGATTTCCCAGTCTCCTGCTTTTACTTCGGAAGCTGCTCTGGAACGGTCTTTTTGTTTTTGTAACTCTACTTCAAAACTCGCTTCATCATATTCATATCCTTGTTCACTTAAAATAAGTGCCGTTAAATCTTTTGGAAAACCATAGGTATCATACAACTCAAATGCTTTTTCTCCCGAAACTACTTTTCCTTTGGTATTCTTGATCACATTATCCAACAACACCAATCCTTGGTCCAAGGTTCTTAGAAAAGAATTTTCTTCTTCCTTAATTACATTGACAATTAAGTTTTTCTGAGATTTCAATTCTGGAAAAGCATCACTCATCTGATTGCTAAGCGTATCTACCAATTTATAGATAAAAGGTTCTTTGGTATTCAAAAACGTGAAACCGTATCGGATAGCTCTTCTTAGAATTCTACGAATCACATATCCAGCACCTGTATTACTTGGTAACTGTCCATCTGCAATCGAAAAAGATACTGCCCTAAGGTGATCTGCAATTACCCGTATAGCAACACTTACCTTACCACTATCCTCAGTTGGGATACTATCTTTATCATACGTACTATTCGTAATCGTTTCTATTTCTCGAATTAACGGAGTAAATACATCTGTATCATAATTCGACTTTACTCCTTGCAACGCCATACACAAACGCTCAAATCCCATTCCTGTATCCACATGCTGTGCTGGTAATTTTTCTAAAGAACCATCAGCTTTACGATTAAACTGCATAAAAACCAGATTCCAAATCTCTACTACTAATGGATCATCCTGATTCACTAAATCACGTCCAGGAATTTTCGCCTTCTCTTCTTCAGATCTTAGATCTACATGAATCTCCGAACACGGTCCACAAGGCCCTTGGTCTCCCATCTCCCAGAAATTATCTTTCTTATTCCCCATAATGATACGATCTTCTGGAACTATTTTTGTCCACAAATCGTACGCTTCTTGATCCATTTCCAGATTTTCATCTTTTGCTCCTTCAAAAACTGACACATACAAGATATCTTGATCGATACCGAAAACATCAGTTAGCAGTTCCCATGCCCATTCGATCGCTTCCTTTTTAAAGTAATCACCGAAACTCCAGTTCCCTAACATTTCAAACATAGTATGGTGATACGTATCCATCCCCACTTCTTCCAAATCGTTATGCTTACCGCTTACTCGCAAACATTTTTGGGTATCTGCAATTCTATTATTCTTTGGTATCCCGTTTCCTAAAAAGAATTCTTTAAACTGGTTCATCCCGGCATTGGTAAACATCAGTGTAGGATCGTCTTTGATCACCATGGGTGCAGAAGGCACTATGCTATGTTTTTTGGATTCAAAAAACGCTAAAAATTGGTTTCTGATGTCTTGGGATTTCATTTTTCTTCTATTTTATTTCTTATCAGTTAGTTATCGATAGTTCTGACTTCCCTACGCCATCGATAATTGTCAGTTTTTTCTGGACTTTGCGACAATTTATTATATTTGTTGCAGCCTCAAAGTATAAATTAGCCTGTTTTTGGCTAACATCCTGCAAAAATAGTATATTTTAGATTATGTCAAAGGTTAAATATTACTACGATAGCGAGACGCTATCTTATCGTAGAATTGAGCAAAAAAAGGGTCGTAAATTTGGTTTTGCCATCTTGGGGATTCTTGGTGCTTTTTTAGCAGGCTTCATCCTTCTGGTAATCTACCTAAATATTCCTCAATTAGAAACTCCTAAAGAGAAAGCATATAAAAGGGAATTAGACAATATGAAACTGCAATATGAACTTATGAACAAGCAATTGAAAAAAGATCATGCTGTTCTTGCTGAAATTGCAGAAAGAGATGATAATATTTACCGCTTATATTTTGGTGCACCACCAATTCCTGAAGAAGTACGAAATGCTGGATTCGGTGGAGTAAATAGATACAAAGGTTATGAAGGTTACGATAACTCTGAAATGATTATTGAAAGCCAAAAACAAATAGATAAACTTACCAAACAAATCGCTGTTCAATCTATATCTTTAGATGAGATTAAAGAATTAGCAGAACAGAAAGAAGAATTACTTGCTACGATTCCCGCAATTCAACCGATCGAAAATTCTGATCTAAAACGTATGGCCTCTGGTTATGGATGGAGAAGTGACCCTTTTACCAAAGCCCGAAAGTTTCACTATGGAATGGATTTTTCTGCAGCTACAGGAACCCCAATTTATGCTTCTGGAAATGGAACAGTTACTCGTGCAGATGCAAACTCAAGTGGTTACGGAAAACATATAAGAATAGATCACGGGTTTAACTATGTTAGTTTGTATGCTCATTTAAGCAAATACAATGTAAAGAAAGGACAGAAAGTAAAACGTGGAGATATTATTGGATACGTAGGTAGTACCGGTAGATCCGTAGCGCCTCACCTTCATTATGAAATATTTAAAGATGGTGAACGTATTAATCCTCGTAACTTCTATTATGGAAGTTTAACTTCTGAGGAATTTAATGAAATGCTAAAAGCTTCTTCTCTTATTAATGAAACTTTAGACTAGTCTATATGCGCAAAGCACTTCTTTTTGTAATTCTAATTGGTTTTAGCACTACAATACAAGCTCAGAAATTTTCAAAAGAAGCCATTGACTCCATGACCACAATTGTGGAGGATTTTAAACTAGAAATGGAAAAACTGTCTGCTCCCAAAAGCATAAAACTCATGGCTGTTGGAGATATCATGATGGGAACCAATTTTCCTAACGAAAGTTACCTACCTCCAAAAGACAAAGGACCATTCGATGATGTGAACATAGTATT
Organism: uncultured Aquimarina sp.; assembly: GCF_947492115.1. Classification (NCBI taxonomy): domain Bacteria; kingdom Pseudomonadati; phylum Bacteroidota; class Flavobacteriia; order Flavobacteriales; family Flavobacteriaceae; genus Aquimarina; species uncultured Aquimarina sp. The sequence continues at coordinate 762,842 of NZ_CANLMM010000003.1, read as the reverse complement.
GCAACAAGCAGATATTCTTTTTGGAAATCTAGAAGGCACGCTTACTGACGAAGGTAAAAATGCCAAGCGTTGTTCTGACCCTTCTAAATGTTACTCGTTTCGTTCTCCGGAATTCTTTGGTCAATATTTAGAGGAAAGCGGATTTGATGTGATGAGTGTTGCGAATAACCATATTGGTGATTTTGGAGCTATAGGTATCAAAAACACGGCTAAAACTTTAGAGAAACATAACATTGCCTATGCTGGAATTTTCGCACAGGAATCTACTATTTTCGAAAAAAATGGAATCACGTACGGATTTTGTGCCTTTGCCCCAAACAAAGATTGCGTAAAAATTCATAACTTAACCAAAGCAAAAAGGATTGTAAAGGAACTGAAGGAAAAAGCAGATATTGTAATTGTTTCTTTCCACGGTGGTGCAGAAGGATCGGATCATACGCATGTACCTAGAAAAACAGAACGTTTTTACGGTGAAGATCGCGGTAATGTATACCTGTTTGCACATACATTAATAGATGCAGGAGCAGACGTTATTTTAGGCCATGGACCGCACGTTTCCAGAGCTTTTGAAGTATATAATAACAAATTTATTGCTTATAGTTTAGGAAATTTTTGCACTTATTCTAGATTTAATTTAACTGGAATTAAAGGATATGCACCCATAGCAGAGATCGATATCGATCCGGAAGGTAATTTTATCCAAGGCAAATTACATTCTGCTAAACAGATTGATGAGATCTATCCGTTTATGGATGACAAAAAAAGAGCTCTAAAAGAAATTAAAAAATTGACAGAGGAAGATTTTCCAGAAAGCAATTTGGTATTTAAAGAAGATGGGAGTTTTACCCAACAAAAAGAGAACTAAATATGTACGTAGACTTACCCAAAAAATTATATTATGGTATTGGTGAAGTAGCTGATGCATTTGATGTAAATGCTTCTCTTATCCGTTTTTGGGAAAAGGAATTTGATATTTTAAAACCTAAAAAAAATGCCAAAGGAAATCGAAAGTTTACTCCAGAAGACATTAAAAATTTAGAGCTTATCTACCATTTGGTAAAAGAACGAGGTTTTACCTTAGAAGGTGCTAAAACTCACCTTAAAGAACAAAAGCAAGAAGCTTTAGATAGCTTTGATATCATCCGAAAATTAGAATCTATACGTGCTCAATTGTTAAAGATTAAAGAACAGTTGTAATACGTTTTTCTCCCATTTGATAAAGCCTAAATAATTTTTTCCTTTTTTTTCATCAATAGAAGACAGAAGTCTTATGACCGAATTAGGAAGAGGGAAAACTATAATCTCCTAAAAAATCCAATATCCAACACCCATCCAAAACTTTTTTCTAAAAAAGTGTAATTTCTATAGTAACATTTCTTCTCTTTTCGACACTACCTAATAGTACTCTGAATAAAAAGGAAGAAGTTGTAAGGGAAATCGAAAAAATATTAATACAGAATTTAATCAAATTTTGTTGATAACAATCTGATTTCTTGCTGATCGTATTCATATACAACTATTACTTTTGTCGCCTTTCTTGAATAAAAAGAGTATTAAAAAAATATCATAACATAGTTAATTTTTAAATTATGAGAAACTCATTGTTCTTTTTGTGCATTTTAATATCAAGCATTAATGTTTTTGGGCAAAACACCAACTTCGATAACCTAACTGCCAATTACAGCACAAATAAATCTATAACCTGGTATACATCTAATTATGGTTCTGGTTTTGGCCATAGAATTCTTAATACTGATCCTGGAGGTCAAACTTTACTAAATTTCCAAGGAAGACATAATTCTTCTACATGGTCAGATATAATGACGCTTACCTCTAATGGTAATGTAGGTATTGGAACCAATTCTCCTTCCAGAAAATTAGACGTTAATGGAACTATATCAGGACAGAGTTTTATTAATGTGCAAAAGGGAGGTAGTTACATAATTTCGTTAAATGGAAATGAACATGGCTATATAATAGGAAGGAATTCTAGTTTTCAGAATAAATTTCAAATTGCATCCAATGGTATAACCTATTTTAATGGAGGTAATGTAGGGATTGGGACTACTTCTCCTTCTAGAAAATTAGACGTGAATGGTAGTATCCAATCTAAAGAATTAGTATTAATAGATCCTGATTTAGGATCTAATTCTGATTATACCGCAATTTTTCGAGAAGATGCTGGCGTTGATAATGCTGTGGTAAAATTAAGAATAGGGGATGATTCCCTAGGTAGTTTTAATATAGGTTATAAAAATTGGCAAAATGGAGAATGGATATCTACTTTTTATGTAAACAACTACGGTAACGTTGGTATAGGCACCACCAATACCCAGGGATACAAATTAGCAGTAGCGGGAAAAGTTGTCGCAGAAGAAATAAAAGTGGCTTTACAAAATAGTTGGCCAGACTTTGTATTCGAAGATTCATATGCATTGCCAACTTTACAAGAAGTGGAAAATCATATTGATCAAAAAGGACATCTGATCAACATTCCATCTGCTGCAGAAGTAGCGCAAAACGGGATTCAATTAGGGGAAATGAATGCTAAACTCCTCGAAAAAATCGAAGAATTGACTTTGTATACGATTGCGCAGGAGAAAGAATTAAAGGAACAGAAAGATCGAATCAAAATTTTAGAAGAAAAACTAAACAAAATTCTGGATAGCAAATAATCATAATTTCTATAGTAACATATCCCTTCGTTTTGAAACTATCTTATATAATTCTTTTCTAAATGAGAGAATTTCAAGGAAAATACATCATATAATCAATTTTTAAATTATGAAAAACTCATTGTTATTTTTAATGTGCCTTTTCACATTCGTAATAAATGCTCAAACCCACATAAGTAAAACAGTAACTGTTGACAGTCCAGGTTGGAAAAGAGTTGCTAAACTAGATGGAGGAGCTGGAAGAGGCTATAATAAAATTACTCTTATGACTAAAGGTGGCGCTACTACTCCAAGAGTAGCAACCATTTCTTGGTTTAAGGGATGGAGTAATTATGGAGGATTAAATCTAACTTCTATATCCGATAATGGGCATTGGTATGATGCTCGAATTACCTATGATAGCACGAGCTCTTATTTGGAAGTAAATTTTACTATAAATATTCCTTTACTCGATGTTCATTTGGACAGCTCAGCCTGGACCGGAGGTACACTTTTCGAAGGAACTTTGCCTAATGGCGAAGGGTCTGTTTTACTTACTGCTAAATTTGGACGATTAAATTTTGGAGAAAATGATCTTCTAATGGACTATAAGGGAAATTTAGGCTTAGGAGTTTCTGCTCCAAACGCCCAAGTCGTAGTAGGAAATAATTTTGGTGCTACCATCTCGGGATCAAGTGGAGGGAATGCTGTATTTGGAACCAACTTAGCGATTCAAAATGGTGGTACCGACCATAATAAACTTTTCACTCCATATTCTCACACCAATAGTTATGGTTATGCTGGAGTTAAAGCATCCTGGGGACATCTTTATTTCTACGCAAATAGGGAGAATACCTCAAGCGGTCAAACCATTACTCCTGCTACCCGAATGATTATCAACAACGAGGGTAATGTAGGTATAGGCACCACCAATACCCAAGGATACAAATTAGCAGTAGCGGGAAAAGTTATCGCAGAAGAAATAAAAGTGGCTTTACAAAATAGTTGGCCAGACTATGTATTTGAAGATGCTTATGAATTACCTACTCTAAGACAAGTAGAAAACCATATTGACCAAAAAGGACACCTCATCAACATTCCATCTGCTGCTGAAGTGGAGCAAAATGGTATCCAATTAGGTGAAATGAATGCTAAACTATTAGAGAAAATTGAAGAGCTTACCTTATATACAATTGCGCAGGAGAAGAAACTTGATTACCAAGAAAAGGAAATTAAAAGACTACAAGAAGTAAAAGCTAAAAATAGCGAACTCGAAGCGAGACTTGCAAAGATTGAATCTCTATTAGAAAAGAAATAATTCCTCAAAAAGAAGAAAAATGTTTATACAAAAATATATTACCACTTTTTTAATAATCATAGGAATTTCTTGTTGGGCTCAAGACAACCAAACTAATGCTGGATTCGACTATGTAAGTGAACTCAGTCGTTCAATCCCAACCCCTCTGTCTCCTGAGGCATATGCTTTTATGCAATATGGACAAGTTCCCGTAAACAGTTACACCGGTAATTTAGGATATTCCTTACCATTATTTACACATACTGGAGCAGAGATGTCGCTCCCCATGAGTTTATCTTATGATCAGAATATCAAAGTATCCCAAGTGGCTACAGGAGCTGGTTTAGGATGGAATTTGAATCTAGGTGGTAGAATTTCCAGAGTGGTCAATGGATTACCCGATAACGGTATCAGTGGTCAAACTGTTTTTGATGCAGATACAAGAGCTAGTTTACAAAACTATTATGGTCAAGGCGGTATGTTTGGCAGTGTCTCTTCTGCAAAAGATCATTATGAATGGACAAAGGACATAGAAAAAGGCCGTATTGATGTACATCCTGATTATTTTACTTTGAATGCATTAGGAATTAATGAAGTAATTGCATTTGATATTAGTGGTGGAATGGAAGCCAAAGTTATTTCTAATCCGCGAATACAAGTTGAACTCATTGGAGGATTTCCTTCTTCGTCAAATCAGGATATTCAAGGATGGATTATTACAGGAGAGGATGGCAGTCGTTACCATTTTGAAATGGCTGAACAAACTAGAAAAATTGGAGATGACAGTTCTTTTAATTCTTATAGCCTATTACAGATATATAATTCTTCTTGGGTACTAACAAAAATTGAATCTCCCAATAGAGCAGACATTTATACATTTCAGTATGAACAACAACCTTATAGCAGTGAGATCGTTATAGCACAAGAATATGAAATTGCCTCCACAACTATTAAACCAAATCAGGTTAATCATGGAATCGACAATATCAGTAGTATTACACCTGATATAAGTATTAAACAACTTTTTCTAACCAGTGTTTCTTATAATGGACGACAAATTTATGACATCAATTTAAGTGATCGATATGATTACAGACAGGTAAATCGCACCAACAACACCTATACTTCTGTACAAAATGTTATTGATGCCATCGATATATATCAATACAATCATAAGACAAACATAAATGATCTTGTACAAAGCGTCGACCTGCAGCATAGTTATTTTGGCCCATCTGCGCTAGCTAACAATCCACAAACAGTTTCTAATTGGGATCATTTAAAAATTAAATTAAAACTAGATGTTGTGGCGTTCAAAAACGCCGATGACTTGTTAAATAAAAAGTTTGGTTTTGAGTATTATAGTCCAACAGCTGTTCCTGCAAGAAATTCGAAAGCTCAAGATTATATGGGATATTATAATGGTAAAAACAATACCACATTATTCCCAAAGATTGAGGAAAACAACCTCCAGATAGCTGGAGCAGATCGTAATCCAAACGCTGCTGTATCTAATGTAGGTGTGCTAAAAAAAGTGATATATCCAACAGGAGGATACTCTATATTCAATTTTGAAAATCATCAAATTTCTAAAACTTTAGCTGCAGATCCGATTACTTTAGAAAAGGTTATAGTTTCTGGCGGCACTAGTACTTTTGATTGTAGAGGTCTTTGTAGGGATAAGTATATACAACCTCCTAAAGTGCAATCCAAAATGTTATATATTCCTGAAAGTGGTAAATATGACATTAAATTCACAAATTCTGGAAGTCAGTTATATGATGCCTGGATCATTAAAAGACCAAATAACACCGTAGTATATGATGGTTTCATTGGCTGGGGAGGTGGCTCTTTACCAAATCCTAGTTTTAGTTGGTTTCCCAATACTACGGTAGGAGATTACACTGATAACAATGTATATTTTGCTTCTGGATATTACCAAATTACCATAGCTAACAAGCAAGAAGGAACTTCGGTAGGTATTGAAGTCATTGATAGACGTTCTCAGGAATATGAAGTAGTTACTAGTACCAAGCCTGGGTTACGCCTAAAATCTATAGCAAACTATGACCATAATGACACAAAATTGACTTCAAAAGAATATCAGTATGATACCGGATTGGGCAATGGATTTTCTAGTGGTAGAGAATTGTATAAACCTTCTTTAGTAAGTTATAGCTCCTCCAAAATTTTTAAAGCTAATCAAGGTTTTATAGATACTAAAACAGTAGTTAGAAAAGCAACTGCAGCAGGTTCGCCACAAAACCATATTGTTTACCAAAAAGTATATGAATACAATCGCGTATTAGAAGATCAGTATGACGGAAGTACTCCTCCAATAGGAACACCTCCTGACGAAGGTGATATTTTAATTGAAGAAACTGACCCTGATCAACCAAGATTATTATCCGTTCCTAAAAATGGATATACTATTACTACCTATCATACAGGGCGTCATGGTATCGTTCCGGATCGATTAGGAAACAATTATTTTTCTGATTACAAAATTGGAAAACCTAAAACTATAGATGTATTCGATGCTTATAGAAGGTTAAGATCGTCTAGAGCATTTACCTATGAGGATTATCCGGTTTTTTCTTCTCCTGGTTTAGTATTTCAGTTAAATGAAGAAAACAAATACTTATACAAAGTATATTACAACAATTCTAATGGTCAGGTTTATGAAGGAACATATCCAGGAAACCTATCTTGTTTTGAATGTAGTAATGATGTCGTAATTAACGAAGCTGCTCCACCAGAAATATGTACTTCAAGTAATCATCCTAATAGACCAGCAAACCTTGCGGATTGTAATCTAGATCCAAAATCCGCTACTAAACAGCTCATAGGAAGAACTATTAATGGGCGTGGAGGTTTTTTAGCATCAGAAATAGTATATAACTATTATTCTAACGGATCTATAAAGACTTCTAAAAACTACACTCATGACGCTGATATTGATTATCTACTCAGATCTGTGGAGCTAAACAATGAAGCAACAGAGAATTTGACAATCCATTATTACTATCCAAAAGATTATCAATTAGGCAATCTACCAGACCTTGACATATATAATAACGAGGAAAAGGCTGGATATGATGCTATGGTGGATCAAAATAAAATTTCTATACCGATTCGGATAGAGCGTTTTAAAAACACCCAAAAATTATCTACTGTTATTACTAGTTTTAAAAGTTTTGATGGCCTTGGACCATTACCTTATAACGTATATCAGTCCAAAGCAAATAATCCCTTTATCAATAGGATAAAATATCAAAGCTATAACAACTTGGCTAAACCAACTAAAGTTCTGGTCAATGAAAACTTGCATAAAGAAATCATATATCATCCTAACAACAGATGGATAATTGCTCAAATTGAAAATGCAAATCCTACAATTTCTGATGACCAAGCTGACATCCCTATAGCAAATGATATAGAAAATTTACTGCCAGATCTGTATGCAGATCATCCCAACGCGATGATCACAGGTTATGCTTATAATTCTTTAGGACAATTAATTAAAATGATTGATCCCCGAGGATACAACATGACCTATCATTATGATGAATTTAACCGACTGAAATTTGTAAAAGATAATGACGGTAATCTCGTATCAGAAAACAAGTATAACTACAAAAACTAAGAAACAGATGAAAAAACTATTTCCATACATAACTGTTGCCTTACTTTTTGTAGGCATCTCAGCATATAGTCAGGTTGCAGATACTGTAACCGTACAGGATGAAACCATCAACTCATCCAGTGATCCTGCTTTACTAAATGTAAGGGCTGGACAAACCATTATCATTAAACCAACGACTTGGATACAATCAGGAACCACATTCTCTGCTGTAATCACAGAAGATCCATACCTATTACCTTCTTTAGATACCAATGAAAATTATGTATTTACTCGAGTGTATCAAGAAGAAAAAACAAGCTTTGATGAGGTAAAAAACAATAGCGATGTCATAGAGAGCATTACCTATTTTGATGGACTTGGAAGAGCGAAGCAGCAGATCGGTATCAAAGCTTCTCCTGATAAAAGAGATATTGTAACTCATATTGCATATGATGTATATGGAAGACAAGACAAACAATATTTACCTTTTGAAAAAGTCAGTGCCACCAATGGTGCCTATGATCCAGTAAATATCATTACCGATATCAATGCGTATTATAAAAACAAATACAGTAGTGATTTTGCAGGAATTGATCAGGATGATACAACCAATTTTAATGCCTATTCTGAAAGTATCTTCGAACCTTCTCCACTAAATCGTGTACTAGAACAAGGTGCTCCCGGAAAAGATTGGAAAGCAGATTCCCAAGCAGATACTGATCATACCATTAAGTTTGATTGGAATACTAATCTAGCAGATGAAGTAGCCTATTTTTGGGTGAATTTTCATGAAGGAAACACCGAAGTTCCTATTTTGGTACAGGAAGGGAATTATGACCCAAACGAACTTTTGGTAACTACTACCAAAGATGAAAACTGGCAACCAGAACAAACACACCCTAATGATCATACGACCAGAGAATACAAGGACAAACTGGGCAGAGTGATCCTAAAACGTACTTTTAATGATGGTATAGAACATGATACTTATTATGTATATGATGATTTTGGGAATCTTACCTATGTCATTCCACCAAAAGTGGATATAACAGATGGTGTATCAAACATAGAACTTGCAGAACTCTGTTACCAATACATTTATGATTACAGAAATAGATTGGTAGAAAAAAAGATTCCTGGCAAGGATATAGAATATATCATATACAACAAACTGGATCAACCCGTGATGACACAAGATGGAATACAAAGACCTAATAAAGAATGGTTGTTTACTAAATATGATGCCTTTGGTAGAGTTGCATATACAGGATTACACGAACATTCCTTTGTGACCACTAGAGCTGGACTACAACAAAATGCTTTTAACAATAGTGATTTGGTACAATTTGAAACCAAACAAAACTCAGCATCAAGTATTGCAAACACAACTATTTACTATTCAGATAATGCGTATCCAGACACCAAATTGATCTATACCATTAACTATTATGATAACTATACCTTTGATCACTCTGTTGCGAATCCAGGAACGGTATTCGGTCAAACAGTAACTTCTGATGTAAAAGGATTGCCTACAGGAACCAAAGTACGTGTATTAGGTACAGATGATTGGATAACTACGGTAACCTATTATGATGCAAAAGGAAGACCGATTTATGTGCATAGTACTAATGAGTATTTGAATACCGTAGATATTATAGAATCCCGATTAGATTTTGCTGGGAAGGTATTAGAAACTAAAACTACCCATACCAAAGCAAGCAACACTCCTATTGTGACTGTAGATACTTTTACCTACGATCATATGGGAAGATTGTTAGATCAAAAACAAACCATTAACAATCAAGCTCAAGAACATATGGTAGCCAATACCTATGATGCACTTGGACAATTGGAATCCAAAGAAGTTGGTGGTGGATTACAAAAAGTAGATTATACCTATAATGTGCGTGGATGGTTAAAAAACATTAATGAGGGAACCACCAATAATGGAGATCTCTTTGGATTTGCAATTAACTATAGTACTACTACAGAAAATCTAGGTGCTACCCCACTCTATAATGGAAATATTAGTGAAACCAGTTGGAAAACGGTGAATGATAATATCAAAAGAGCCTATGGATACCAATATGATGCACTAAATCGTATTACTGCTGGATTAGATAACACCACAGATAGGCGATATAGTCTAAGTAGTATTGCCTATGACAAAAATGGTAATATCACTGCTTTAAACAGAAATGGGCACTTAACTGAAAATGCCAATAGTTTTGGGGTAATGGATCAGTTAACTTACAATTACAATGAAAATGAAATTGGAAATCAATTAACTAGTGTAACAGATAACAGTGGCATTACCACTGGATTTAATGATAAAAATACTTCTGGAAATGATTATCTTTATGATGAGAATGGAAATATGACAAAAGATAATAATAAAGAAATTTCTAATATTACGTATAATCATTTAAACTTGCCCACTAGTATAGGTTTTACCGATAATTCTGGATTATTTCCTGTTTTAATTGGTTCTATTTCGTATACCTACGATGCTTTAGGTACTAAATTAAGTAAAAGAGTGACTTATAATAATGGCGCATCCAATATCACCTCCTATGCGGGTAATTATATCTATGAAAAAAGTAGTATTTCTACTTGTAGTGGTTGCCCACAACCAGAAGAAGAGCTTAAATTCTTTAATCATACGGAAGGATATATAGAACCAAACGGAAATGGTGAATACGATTATGTATACCAGTATAAGGATCATTTAGGAAATATACGATTATCCTATTCCGATAAAAACAAAGATGGAAATATTAATGTAATCCTAGGATCAGCTGAAAACGAAATCTTAGAAGAGAATAACTACTATCCCTTTGGGTTAACACATAAGGGGTATAATAGTACGATTACTGGACGTGAACATCCTTATAGCTATAATGGAAAGGAAGAACAAGATGAACTTGGTTTAGCTTGGTTAGATTTTGGAGCTAGGAATTTCGACCCTGCATTAGGTAGATTTATGAATATGGATAGGTATTCGGAAACTTTTATGCCTATTTCTCCATATCAATACGGAGCAAATAATCCTATTCTATATCTAGATTATAATGGAGATTATATAACCATTGGAATTGAAGATAATGACGGTAATAAATATTCTGTTTTATATGAAAATGGAAAAACCTATCATTACTCCAAGGATTCAGATGGAAATATTACCAAAGGGGAAGAATATGATGGAAAAGATAATGGGTTTTTAAAACAAGCGATAGCTGATTTAGATAAAATAGGAGATACTAAGCAAGGAAGTAGAATAATTGGAAAATTACAAGAGTCTTCAGCTGGTTATAGTATTTCTAATTCAGGTAATGCATTAGATAATTCGTTTGACCCAAATACCAATAGTATAAGCTATTCTCAAGATGATGCGGGTCGTCATGATGGCGTTAGGTTCAACAAGAGTCATATTAAATTAGGACATGAGTTAGCCCATGCATATGATTCAGATAGAGGTTTCGATATGGGGAGCATTGCGTTAGGAGGCTTGCCGGCAAGTGAAATAAATGCTGTTAAATTTGAAAATTATTTAAGAGCTCAAGATGGAGAAACAGATATGAGATTAAACTATAGATTTGGTGGAGTTAATTATGGTCTTAGCAATGCATTAGGAGGAAAATCCGCAAGTTATTTTAATTCTTACATAGCTCCATTGGGGAGAAATGAAGTATACAAGCGCATAACTCCTGTTCCTGAATTTAATCCAAGCATCGATAATACTTATGTCAGAAAACCTTCAATAAGAAGAGTATATGATACCAAAAAACAAAAATTTGTCTCTTTTGATTAATTAAATATTTATGAAAATGAAGTTCTTGATTCTAATTGTCTTTTTAAATGGTTGTGCTAGTATTGGAACATACAAAACAACGTCATATGAAGAAGACGATTATACAAAAGTGTCAATAGATAAAATTCTGGAAAACCCTAATTTATATCATGAAAAAAAAATTGAATTAAACGGTTATTTTTTTTATGGTTTAGAAGAAGCTGCAATTACAAATGATAAAAGTTCAAGTGTGAAACAAAGAATTTGGATTGATTTTGATTATAAAAAGAATTTATTGGACAATAATAATAATGAACTTTTTGCAAAAAATAAGCTCTTAGATTGTTCTAACAAGAAAATTAAAATAAAAGGAGTTTTTTCTAAAGAGAACAAAGGACATTTAGGAATTTATATCGGTGCATTAACCAATATCACGTATTTTGGGGATGAAAAATAAGTTTTATTTATTTTTTTAATTAAGATTTTAGTAACTTAAATTAGGAACCACTCTTCGGAGTGGTTTTTGTTTTATTTGGCAGTTTTAATTAATAATAATGATGTATTTGTCAATCAAAGTAAATGGTGAACAATTCAAAAAAAGTTATCTAGTATATGTGGTTGAGGTGATTCCCCAATCTAGCGCGAGCAAAAAAAAGTAACAGCTAGCGCGATGCCTCCAGGCTCGTGCCGATAAAGATTGGCAGGTAGGAATAATAAAAGATAAAGACCAGCTGCGCAAAGTCTCCTGACTTAGCGTAACGATCAAAGAAGGATTATAAATATTAAGAACCAGTTACAATGATGTTGTAGCTGGTTTTTTCATGGATTAAGAATATACTTTTTTAGCATTATAATCTCTAATTAAAGCATCAACCCGATAACGCGAATTTGTAATCCGTGCGAATTATAAGAAACAAAGAGATTGTCTACGTCGGCAATCTCTTTTTTAACAATGGCTCTTAAAAGTTTGTAACTAAAAATTATCAGATTTAGATTATGAATTAGTAATGATGCTACAAGTATCTTAGAAACATCATCGTACGGAATCAAACGGATTGCAAATCTGCACTATCTTGTTACCATCATATATTTCTGCCTTGGCTTTTTCTTTTCTTGCTTTTGTTACTTCTGGTGCTATCTTGGCTATTTCTATTGTTTTTATCTTGTTCTCTAGCTTTAGCTTTTTCGCTTTTTTCAGCTTTCTCTTTAGGTTGTTCGGTTAGATTTGTAAGTTTTTCTTTCGAAATCTCTTTTGTATTTGATGTATCAAGATCTTTTTGTGATGTATTATTTACTTCTTCTACATATTGAGCTTTTACATAGGGATCATATCCATTCTCTCTACTCCTATAGAGTTTGCCTGGTTTAAGATCTTCTGGTTGTCGTTCTGCTAATCTAGCTTCAACAACAGGTTCTCGTGGATCAAGAACCCTAACATTAGATACTATTCTTTCTATTTGTGCTGCTAACCTACGTTCTCGTTCTTCTCTACGTTGTTGTTGCCGCCATTCTATATTCTCTCTAGATCCGCTAATGCGTCTAGCTGCCTCTATTCTCTGTCGTTCTCTTCGTTGTCTTTCTCGTGCTTTCCTTTCCTGTCGTTTTTTATACGCCTTTTTAACACGTTCAAATATATTTTTAGGTTTATCATCATTGGGTTGATCTCCGTTAGTTCTACCAGGCATAATATCTATTTTTAAAATTTATCATGATAAATATAGATACCTTTCCTGCCGCTAGGTTGTAGACTTCAATAACGGATAATACCTATGTAATATGTGGGCATTATATATCATAATTGGTTTTATCTTTTATACAATCTTCAAAATCTCAATACATGATGATCCTGCAAAGTTGCAAACTTCGAAGAACTTACAGTTAAAGTGAAAATGGACTAGTAGTCTATTTTTGTTTTCTTAAATACGCTCTATAGATATCTGATTCGATACTGGAAACATCTGATTGCATTTGGGTAAGTTTGGTTATGCTCGCTACTAATGGAAAGTCTTTAAAATTATAGATTAGCCAATTGTGTTTTTTTCCTGATCTATCAATCACATCATTTGTGTTTATTTTTTCAGAGATATCGGTTTTTAATCCATTATCATCAACCCTACTAAGTATTTCTTCTCTAAACTGATTGATCGTATTTAGGAATTCTAATCCTTTTTCAGAAAGACCATTTTCTGTAAAAAACATATTGTTAGCCTGATCCATTTTTTCATAATTCGTTGGATCTTTAATCCCTAACATCTCTTCTTTGATAGATTCTAAATACTTTCCAAAATCATCAACTAACACTTCTATTTCTTTAGCTTTTACCACATGTTCTTCATCTCTTATCAGAGTTAATAAAGAATCGTTATCTTTTGCTACAGAAGTGGAATTAGTTTGCAATCTACTATTCATTGTACCAAAAGCAGTCAACACCTCTTGAGAAGCCTTTTTTAGAAACCATGCTACACCAGAAATTAGCATAACAACAAGAACTAAAATAACCAATGTAGACTTCTTCACTTCCAAAATTACTTTTTCCTAAAATATACTGCAACAGGTACACCGTGAAAGTCAAATTGCTTACGTAGTTGATTCTCGATAAAGCGTTTGTACGGATCTCTGATATATTGCGGTAGATTACAGAAAAATGCAAACTGCGGTTGGGGTGTAGGTAATTGCATACAGTATTTAATCTTTACATACTTTCCTTTATACGCAGGTGGTGGATTATGCTCAATAATAGGAAGCATGGTATCGTTCATAACACTCGTTTTGATCTTTTTAGAACGATTTTTATACACTTCTACAGCCGTTTCAATGGCTTTAAATATACGTTGCTTGGTTAATGCAGAGATAAACACAATAGGCACGTCTGTAAATGGCTCTATTTGCTTACGAATATACTTTTCGAAATCTTTAAGGGTATTGCTTTCCTTATTTTCGATCAGATCCCATTTATTTACCAGAATTACAATTCCTTTTCGGTTGCGTTCTGCTAACCAAAATATATTCTGCACTTGTGAATCAAATCCTCGCGTAGCATCTACTAACAATAAACATACATCACTATGTTCTATCGCTCTTACCGATCGCATTACGGAATAAAATTCTAAATCTTCTTTTACCTTAGATTTACGTCGGATTCCTGCAGTATCTACAAGATTAAATTCAAAACCAAAACGATTGTACTTGGTATCAATAGCATCTCTTGTAGTTCCCGCGATATCCGTAACTATATATCGATCTTCGCCGATAAGGGCATTGATAAAAGACGATTTTCCAGCATTTGGTCTTCCTACTACAGCAAAACGTGGTAGCTCAGAAACTTCTTCTTCTTCTTGTTCTGGCAGAGCGTCTACTAAAGCATCTAATAATTCTCCTGTACCGCTTCCGTTAATACTAGCAATAGTATAATATTCTCCTAATCCCAGATTATAGAATTCAACGGCATCGGCAGCTCTTTTGGCATTATCAACCTTATTTACCGCTACAAAAATGGGCTTATCTACTTTGCGCAACAGATTAGCGACTTCTTCATCCATACCAGTAATACCAGATTCTACATCTACCATGAAGATAATTGCATCAGCTTCATCTATAGCAAGTTCTACTTGCTTATCGATTTCTGCTTCGAAGATATCATCACTACCTACTACATAACCACCTGTATCGATCAATGAGAATTCTTTTCCATTCCAATCACTCTTACCATAGTGACGATCACGAGTAACTCCACTCACCGCATCTACGATGGCTTCTCTCCTTTGGATCAGTCTATTAAAAAAAGTAGATTTTCCTACATTAGGTCGCCCTACAATTGCCACTATATTACTCATTATCTCGAATTCTAAAATTTGTGCAAAATTAGTCTTTTTATTCTTCCTAAACTATTGATCCTGTAAGATGAAGTAAATAAAATGTAATGAAATAGGTGTAAAAAACGAAAAAGCTCAACGGTCAGCGCATCGACCTATTGAACTTTTTCATAATTGATAGTCAGTCAGTGAAATAATTACTTACCTCAAAGATATAAACAAATCTATATAAGTTGGTTACTGTAAAACATCAAAATTTTTATGGATGCTTTTATTTCACCTCGTAGATAGCCACAGAATTAGATACTTCGTGTGTAACAATCACCAAAGCATTACCTGTTGGACTATCCTCTGCTTTAACGGTAATCAATCCTTCTGGAGAGATATCAGCGGCATCACGCAACCAATCGATAAACCTCGGATTTACTGGATTAGAAATATCATACACCATTACTCCACCTGTTCTTTCTAAACCTACAAACAACAACGTACTTCCGTCAACTTTTAGCACTTCTACAGCTTCTGGTTCTGCTCCTTTATCATCAGATCTATTATCAACTCCATCTCCTTCATTACTATTAAAGGCGCTAGGATCAAATTCAAATACGGTTCTTGCAATCTGATCACCACTATCGTATACTTTTGCTCCTGTTGTAGTCCAAATGGTAAAAGATCTTCCTCCATAAGCATAGATTTGATCTACATCACCATCTCCGTCTATATCACCATTAGCAGTAGTTGTCTTTAAACGTCCAAGATTTTCGTCTAATTGTAATGTCTCAGCATCTGGATATACAGTAGGATCAAGTGTTAAATCTTTTACTCTTTCTTCTTCAGAATATCCATCATAATCTCTAGCATCACCTTCGTTTGCAGTAATTAAAAATCTCGCTCCTCGTATTTTAGCAAATGTCATAGCATCTGGGTGATAATACCCTAATACTGGCCAGTTCTGAAAGTTTCCAACAATATCATCTCGATCACTCGCATCGATCTGGTTTTCTGGTAATGAATAATCCTTAGTTCCCAAACCAGTAATATAACGTACCGTTTTAGTTCTTAAGTCTATTGCAGCAATCCCATTATTTTCTTGTAATGCTACATACGCCGTTCTAGAATCATCAGAAACAGCTATATATTCTGGTTCTATATCCTGAGCAAATGTTGCATTTGGACCAAAAACCCTAAAGTCATTGCCAATAGAAACACCATTAAACCTAGTAAACGTTACTTGGTGCACTTGACCTGTTGCTACCTCTATAATCGTTACAGAACCTTCTGGATCAATGGTATACTCATCGTTTGGCTCTCCTTCATTTGCAGCTATAATATATTTGCCATTTGGACTAAATGTTACCATGTCTGGTAATGCTCCTGCTTGATAGGTTGTTAGCAAAGTTTGTGAATCTGCATCGTATGTTGCTACTGTACCATTTGCCTGTTTATCTGCTGCATTTTCTAACGCTACAGCAACCAATCCATCTTGTACTGCTACACTATTAGGAATTCCGTTTAAAGAAATATCTGTGCCAGCTACTGGATTAGAAGGATTAGAAAGATCCCATACAGAAAGTTCCACATCATTAGGGTTAACTACGAACAGTTTTGCTGTTTCTGGATCAAAAGCAGAAATTTCTGCAAAGCCTTCATCTCCAGTTCCGTTGATAAATCCTCCAATTTTGTTAAACGTAAGGTCGTCTGTATTACCACCTCCACCTTGATAATCATCGAGATTACAAGAATAAAATAATCCTAAAGCCCCAATTACAAATAGACTTGATTTGTTAAAGATTTTCATTATTAATTTGATTTGCGTTAGCTAGCTAAATTCAATAATGCATATATCCTTAATGTTACCATAATAATAAATTACGTCTATTTTACGAATTCTTAGAGTTAAGAAATTGTTAGATAGAAAAAGCGCTCTAAAAAGTGTTACTTTTTAGAGCGCTTTCAAATTTTAAGCTATATCGAAGAAAGTATTATTCTATAATAAACTTCTTATATTCAACACCTTCTTCTTTGTGTATCTTCGCTACATACACTCCTGATTCCATTGATTGTGTCATGTTAAACACTAACGAATTTTTACCATTCGTAATTACTGACTCTTTTGTAGGAGTCATTCTTGAACCATTCATACTGTAGAAAGTTACTCTTACATTTTGTTCTTTCTTAGACATGATATCTATGGTCATATCTTCTCCAGAATGTAGTACTGTTGGATATAGTTTTGTACTTATAATACTCTCATCACAGTTATCTACAAATACGGTAACCTCATCAGAATCGCTACAGTTTCCTGTAGTCACTGTAACTGTATAATTCGTAGTAACTGGTGGAGATACAATAATAGTTCTTGTTGTTTCTCCGTTAGACCATAAATAACTATCTCCGATAGAAGCTGTTAAAGTTGCCTCCTCTCCAAAACCTTCACATAAAAATCTATCTCTTCCAGCACTTACCTCTAATATCGTTACTCCTACTATAACTTCATCCATAGATTCACAAGCTCCATCTGTAACAATTACAGAATAAGTAGTTGTATTTCCTGGTGATACTGTTATAGTTCTAGTCGTTTCTCCAGTAGACCATAAGATATCTCCTTCCCCTTCTACCGACAATACAACTTCCTCTCCTAAACAGATTTCCTGATCTTCTCCAGCGTCAGCAACTAGTGAACAACCTTCTACAAATACCGTAACTTCATCAGTTGATGCACATCCATTGTTAGTTATGGTAACAGTGTATGTTGTAGTTTCTTGTGGTGAAACTTCGATACTAGCTGTAGTTTCTCCTGTAGACCAAAGAATAGCTCCTTCTCCCACAACTGTTAGTGTAGCGGTTTCTCCTACCGTGATTGTTTGATCCTCTCCTGCATCTGCAGTTGCCGAATTTACTGTAACTATTACTTCATCTGTAGCAGAACAGTTTCCATTCGTTACCGTAACTGTATATTCTGTTGTAGCATCTGGCGAAACATCAATACTTGCTGTAGTTTCTCCTGTGGACCATAGAATAGCTCCTTCTCCAACAACAGTTAGTGTTGCAGTTTCTCCAACACAAATAACTTGATCATCTCCAGCATCTGCAGTAGCATTATCAACGGTAACAGTTACCTCATCTTCTCCAACACACTCTGTACATCCAGTTACTGTAACAGTATATGTAGTATCTTCTTCAGGTGAAACGGTAATACTTTGTGTAGTTTCTCCTGTAGACCATAAATACTGTACTTGTCCTTGTCCTTGAGAAATGCAATCTCCTAAGTTTATATTAAAATCTCCAAACGAATCTGGGTTTCCTTCTAAGTTAAACCATCCAGATCCTCCGTAAACAGCTGGAGTATATTCGAATACGTTAGCACCATTTCCTACCTGAAAAGCTTCACCTCTTCTGGAGATATCATAACTTAAATCACCTCCAATTTGTGTAATCGTTCCGCTGATTCCTGTATAATATACCCAACCTGTTGCATCTTCTGTTTGACAAGAACTTGCTTTAGGACTTCCTGCTGGCGGTGTATCTGTAAATCCAGTAAAGGTAGCATCTACTGTAAAAGCAGTGTTCGTGGAATTGTATTCAAATACTTCTCCTTTTAACGTTGCAGTTCCATCAACAGCATTTTCACTCCAAACAAGATCAACGTTTCTAAACCATAATCTGGTTCCGTTATCATTTATGAAAACAACAAACTGATGATGTCTTCCTCTGCAATAGTCAGTATCTTTAATACCATATTCTATACAATCACCACAATTATCAATACCTGTAGCTTGTGCAGTTAAAGTAACTTCTTCTCCTAAACAAATCTCTTGATCTTCACCAGCATCAACAATCACTGGATCATTAACTACCACCGTAACCGAATCTGTAGCCTCGCAACTTCCACTAGTAGCTGTAACAGTATATGTAGTTGTTTCTGTCGGAGATACTGTAATACTTTCTGTTGTCTCTCCTGTTGACCATACAAATGTACCTTCTCCAGTAGCTGTAAGTGTTACTTCTTCCCCTAAACATACATTTTGATCATCTCCTGCATCTACCACAGCAGATTTCACAGTTACCACTACTTCATCAGTTGCCGTACAACCATTACAATTAGTAACAGTAACTGAATAGGTAGTATCCTCTTCTGGAGAAACAGTAATTGAAGCTGTAGTTTCTCCTGTAGACCATAAGAAAGTTGTATTGCTCGTTTCTGAGGAAATACAATCTCCAAAATTAAAATTAAAATCTCCTACAGGATATTCATTATCATCTGTATCGAACCAACCACAAGCTCCAAATTTTCCTAATTCAGTTTCTGTTTGATTTGCTCCATTACCCATCTGGAAAGCTGGTCCTCTTCTAGTTAAGCTAGTTGACCAAGATCCATCTTCACTAGTAATTGTTCCAGTAAATTCTGTATAATACTCCCATGCTGATTCGTTTTCATCATTACAAACATGTGATTTAGGACTATTTGCTGGTGCTACCGAAGTTTTTCCGGTAAATACCACGTCTACTTCATAATTAGATTGTGTTACCGTATAATCAAAAACAGTACCTTTTAATGTTGCAGTTCCATCAGCAAGTTCATTCCATTCTAGATCTACGTTAGAGAAAAATCTATTTCCTTCTAACCACAACACATAGTTCTGATCTCCACGACAATACTCTGTATCCTGAATACCATATTCTACACAGCTTTCACAACTTTCGTTGTTGTCTGTAGTAGCAGTTAATGTTACTTCATCTCCAAGACAAATTTCCTGATCATCTCCTGCATTTACAGTAGGAGCTTCATTAATGATTACCTCAACAGCATCAGAAGCTTCACAATTCTCACAATCTTTAACAGTAACAGTATATGTTCCTCCTTCATTAACTGTAATAGAAGGTGTAGTTTCTCCTGTAGACCACAAATAACTTACTTCTGTATTTGTTGTTGTAACACAGTCGCCTAAGTTAAAGTTAAAATCTCCTCTATTGTATTGACCATCTGTAGTATTGAACCATCCACAAGCTCCTAACTTACCTAGTTCCGTTTCCGTAACATTTGCTCCATTTCCTAACTGAAATGAAGGACCTCTTCTAGATAAATCAATAGACCAAGATCCATCTGTACTAGTTACTGTACCAGCTAATTCTGTATAATAAACCCAATCATTCGTATTCTCTGAATTACACTCATGGTTTTTAGGACTATTAGCAGGTGTAGAAAATGTTTTTCCAGATAAAACTGCGTTCACTTCATATGTAGTTTGCGTAAGGGTATGATCAAAAATAGTTCCTGTAAGCGTTGCAGTTCCGTCTGCTAACTCATTCCATTCTAGATCTACATTAGAAAACCATCTTGGATTGCTCCCATCCGTTAACCACATCACGTAGTCTTGATCTCTTCTACAGTTATTCGTATTTTCTACTCCATAAGTCCCAATACAATCCACACACTCAGAAGCTCCATTAACTCTAGCAGTAAGAGTTACTTCTCCTTCTCCACAGAATTCAGAATCTTCACCTGCATCAACGGTAAGTTCGCAAATATTGTTATCCGTACAAGCATCAAAAACATGCTGGTGCAATTCTCCTTGGATATGATAATAATTAGCAGCAATTACCTGACCATTGATATTCCCTGAAGAATCTTTTGTTACATCAGATTTTGGTGCAAACAAACTTCCGATTATTGTAGAACCTCCTTTTAGTGTAATACTATTATTATTATAAAAATTCCAAATAATAAATGCTCCTTGCGGGTCTCCTATTCCAGCAATATTCAAAATATTCCATTCAAAATCACCTGGCGAATCTACATTAATAATTAAAGGAGTATCTTGATTAGGCGTATTCTCAAAAGTTAAATACGGAAGACTTTGCAGTTGAGCTCCCGTAAGGTTTAATACATTCACAGTATTTGGAGCTAATGAAATTTTATTATCACTACTAACCGTAAGATTTGGTGTTAACAGACTATAATCTAATGATCTCGTTTCGAAAGCTCTAAAAGCCGCTTCAAAATCTATTAAACCTCCATTACTAACAGAGTTCTCTACTTGTTTTCTTTGTACCTGTACTCTAGGTTTTGCATCATAATCTCCAGAAGTTACTCTTGTATTTACAGATGCGTTATTTCTATCTAAATCAAATACAGAAGAACCATTAAGATCCCCAACTTTCACATATCCTTGATTTAAATGAATTCCTTCTCCAGAAGTATAAATTATTCTTCCGTTTACCACTAATGATGAAGGCTGATCGTCGCCATTAAAAAAATTATTACCGGCAGTTTGTGCCGCTACAGTAATGATACCATCCATTGTTAAATTTCCACCTAATGCTATAGGCCCTTCAGTATCACCTCCTTTGAGTGTTGTATTATATCGAACAAACGCGTTATACCCTAATGCTTCTCCTAATGGATTGCTACATACGGTAGCAGGAGCACTATTATTTTTATCTAATACAGAATTAAATCCTGTTGTCATCATAAAAATGACGATCATGGTTAGGCTAAAGATAGTCGCTCCAACATTTGTTGCGCTTATCTTTCGGCTTAAAGAGTTAAGCTTTTTATTAAATATTGACATTGTGTAGTTTTTTCTTTTGAATCAATAGATTCAATATGGTTAATTATTTTGGGTTATTTCATAAACAATTACAAGACAAAAAGAGTCAATAAATTCATTATAGCATGAACTGTATTGTCTATTGTTTATTAAATTTTAAAAGTAAAACGTTATTAAAAAACGAGTGAAGTTAAAGTAAGTTTCATATCATATTTTAGGGCTTTAGATATTTGTTATGTAACAAAATTAGAAGATTCGCATTAAAAAATCATAGAAAAACCTATAAAAACGTTTAAATGCAAGGTTTTATCTTTCAAATACAGTTTTACCGTAAATCGTTAAGTTGGATAACTTATAAAAATCTTACAAACAAAGTTTTAGAAGAATTTAGAAGTGCTATGATTATTGATTATAACCAAAACGTTTTAATTGACGCTGATTATTTCTCCAATTTTTATTCACTTTTACGTACAACTCTATATGTATCTGCTTTCCAAAAAACTTCTCTAATTCCTTTCTAGCTTCTACTCCAACTCTTTTAAGTGCAGAGCCTTTGTGACCTATAATAATTCCTTTTTGAGAATCTCTTTCGACCATAATAACAGATCTAATCCTAATGATTTTTTCGTCTTCAAAAAATTCTTCTGTTTCCACTTCTACAGCATAAGGAATTTCCTTTTTGTAATGCAACAAGATTTTTTCTCGAATAGCTTCATTTACAAAGAAACGTTCTGGTTTATCGGTTAGCTGGTCTTTAGGATAAAAAGGTGGTGAGTCTGGTAGTAATTCTACAATCCTTTCAAAAACTTCTCTTACGTTAAAATTTTCTAACGCAGATATTGGATATAACTCTGCATTTGGAACTTTTTCTGACCAAAACTTTACTTGTTCTTCTAATTGTTCCTGGTTGGATTGATCGATTTTATTTAATAATAAAAACACTGGGATCTTAGCATTTGTAATTTTCTTAAAAAAAGCTTCATCCTTAAGTTCTTTCTCACCAATTTCTACCATATATATAAGAACATCTGCATCTTCAAAAGCAGATTTTACAAATCCCATCATAGATTCCTGCAATTCGTAAGCAGGCTTGATAATCCCTGGAGTATCCGATAAAATTACCTGAAAATCATCACCATTTACGATTCCTAAAATTCTATGCCGTGTTGTTTGCGCTTTTGAAGTAATGATGGATAACCGTTCTCCAACAAATGCATTCATTAAAGTTGATTTCCCTACATTAGGATTTCCTATAATATTTACAAAACCAGCTTTATGACTCATACTTATAATTTTGATGCAAAGTTAGTTGATTATTTCACAAAACTACGCACTCCTAAAAACTATTATCTTTTTCAATTGATTAAAATTTATATACATAAAACACAGAAAAATCTGATATAGAAATACAATCTAAAGGTACTCTTGTTAATTTTTTGTAAATTCAATTCCAGTATATTTTCAAAAACCCCTGAAAATAAATTATTGACATTAAAATACTGGGATCATTTTGGGAAATTGTTCTATATCATTTTTTATTAATTTCAAGACGTTTCATACGGTATCTATTTATGCTGTCATGACGTTATTTTTGATATCAATAAATTGTTTTTCTCAAAGCACAGAAAAGTTACTTTCTAAAGCGGATCAAAATTTTGAAGCATTAGCTTATATTAATGCCAGAGACATCTATCTCGATGTTGCAAAGAAAGGATATTCATCACCAGACTTATACAGAAAATTGGCAGATTCCTTTTATTTTACAGGAGAACCCGAAGCATCTATCGAGTGGTATGAAAAATTGATCTCGAATTTTTCTGATCAAATTAAACCAGAATATTTGTTCCGCTATGCGCAAAGTCTAAAAAGTGCTGAACGTTACAATGAAGCGGATACTGTTATGGAAAGATTTAATTCGATAACTGGTAATGATAAACGAGCCAAATCTTTTGTTGACAAAAGAGATTACTTAAATTTTATCGAAATGCAATCTGGTAAATATGACACTTATACATTAGATATAAATTCTGAATTTTCGGATTATGCTCCAAGTTTTGATTATAAAGGAAATCTTGTTTTTGCCTCTTCCAGAAGTAAAAATTCAAAACTACATGAATGGAATAAAATGCCTTTCTTAGACCTGTTCTCCTCAAAAATAAATGACGATAATATATCAACAAAGGAATCTAAAAAACTAAAGGGTAAGATAAACTCTAAATATCACGAATCTTCTACTAGTTTTACAAAGGATGGGAATACTATGTATTTTACCAGAAACAATTTCACCAATAACAAATTAGGAAAAAGCAGAAAAGGTGTTGTGTTACTCAAATTGTATAAAGCAACATTCATTAATGAAAAGTGGACTAATATTGAAGAACTACCTTTTAACAGTGATAATTATTCCATTTCGCATCCGGCACTAAGCCCTGATGACAAACAGTTGTTTTTTGCAAGTGATATGAGAGGAACCCGAGGTAAGTCTGATTTGTTCGTCGTAGACATACTTCCAGGAGGAGGCTATGGGAAGCCTAGAAATCTTGGAGATTCTATTAATACCGAAGGAAGAGAGACATTCCCATATGTGAGCAACAGTGGACAATTATATTTTGCCAGTGATGGTCATGTGGGACTTGGAGGTTTAGATGTTTTTGTTGCTATCCCAAAAGAAGAAAACTCTTATGAAGTATTTAATGTAGGGAGACCTATTAATAGTCCAAAAGATGATTTTTCTTTTGTTATTGATGAAGAAAACAGAACAGGTTATTTTGCCAGTAACCGAAAAGGAGGGAAAGGAAATGATGACATTTATAGTTTTAAACAAACCGAAGAACTTATCACTTCCTGCAAAGAGTATTTAACTGGAATTATTACTGATGAAAAAACAGGTGAAACAATTGCAAATGCTGATGTTATCTTATTGGATACAGATGGAAATGTGATTAATGAGATCAAATCTGATTATAATGGTAGTTATAACTTTGAAGTAGAATGTGATAAGCAATATATTATAAGAGTAGCAATCGATGGTCTTAATCCTAATGATATTATTTTTAGATCAGACAATACCTATGAAACTCTTAACAATGTACCTATCAATTTCACAAAAGAAAAACTACTATCTACATCATCCGAACCTGTTTCTATCGGTGACGATATAGTAGACCCTTTACAATTAAATACGATTTTCTTTGACCTAGATAACGATGAAATAAGACCTGATGCAATTGCTGACTTACAAAAAGTAATTGCCGTTATGCAACAAAATCCTAATTTAAAAATTGAAGTACGTTCGCATACTGATAGCAGATCAAGCTATTGGTATAACAAAAGACTTAGTGTAAAACGTATGCGAGCGACGGTACGATACATAATCAGAAATGGTGGTATACATTGGCGTAGAATTAGAGGAAAAGCGTATGGTGAACGAAGACTTAAAAATAAATGTGCAAATGGTGTTCCTTGTACAGAAGAAGAGCATCAAGAAAATAGAAGAAGTGAATTTATTGTAAGAGAATAAAACTACTGTTTGCTTGAAAATGCATCTTAAATTATAATACAAACACGAGAAATTAAAAATGATATTCCTCGTGTTTATCTTAAATAATTAAAGCCCTAGAATATTTGCATCTACTCGAAATACACAATCGACTTTTATCTTATGATCTTCATTTATGGTTTCATCGGTAGTGGTGGAAGCTCTCAGAGTAAACGAGTCTTTTTTTAAGAACTCTTTTAACTCTGCTCGGGTCGTTTCCAACTCGATCACCTTTAGGTTTTCATTTTCTAAATCTTCGGCAAATGCGATTTCAGTTTCTTCTAATCCCTCTGCATCAATAAATAACCTAACCTCTTGAAGAAAGTTAAAATCTCCACTTTCCGGACTTTCTATGATAAGGCTAAGTCTTTTTAATTGAATACTCTCTATTAGTGAACTACTCGTATTATTACTTTCAAATTCGGATTCCGAATTAGTTGGTACCGGAGGTGTTTCTATACTTATTGGCACATCAATAATTGTTGTTGAAGCCACTGTAAATTCAGAATCGTAGTCAATCTCAAATACTGTTAGTCTTTCCAATTCTTCACAGGAAACAAAAAAAAGCATCAATATTACAGATGATAAATAGGTAAACTTGTTCATATTTTCAAAAATTTGGGTTAGAACAAATATATACGAAAAATAGGAGACTTTGGTTTTCTGTAGTTTCTCCTATCAAATAATACTAGTTTAAAAAGTAGTTTTACAGATTATTTGGAAGTGATTTTTTGAAAGTACGTTTTTGCCTTGTCATTTACCTTTTTTGATAACAATAACCCGGAAATTACGGTGGGAATCGCCATTAAGGCAAATGCGCTATCTATTAGGTTAATAGCAAAATCTATTTTTACGACCGCAGCAACAACAATAGAAAGTATATAGATATAATTATAATACTTTCCGAATTTTGGTTTGGTTAAAAAACCTAGACAAGTAACTCCATAATACGAAAACGAAAATAAGGTTGAAAAAGCAAAAACTAGTACCATA
Source organism: uncultured Aquimarina sp. (assembly GCF_947492115.1). Classification (NCBI taxonomy): domain Bacteria; kingdom Pseudomonadati; phylum Bacteroidota; class Flavobacteriia; order Flavobacteriales; family Flavobacteriaceae; genus Aquimarina; species uncultured Aquimarina sp. The sequence continues at coordinate 736,579 of NZ_CANLMM010000003.1, read as the reverse complement.
GTAATTACCACAATATCTCCAATCCCATAAGGCAATACAGAATTAAATGCAGCTAGTGTAAGTGAAATTCCATTGTCATCAGAGTGCTGCCAAACACCAGTAGACAAAATAGCTAAGGCTGTTAAGGTACATACTAAAAGGGTGTCTATTGCAGGTCCAATCATAGCTACCAAACCTTCTCTTATGGGCTCGTTCGTTTTTGCGGTTCCATGCATCATCGGAGCAGTTCCAATTCCAGCCTCATTAGAAAAAGCGGCTCTTTTTACACCTGTTTTTATTAAATATCCTAAGGCACCACCAGCTGCCGCTTCTCCAGAAAAAGCATCAGAAAAAATCAACATAAACATTTCCGGTACCTTATCGATTTGTAATATTAATATGGTAAATACAGTAATAAAGTATAATACCACCATAAAAGGCACTAATTTACTTGCAACTAGACCAATCCTTTTAATTCCTCCAAGAATGACAAATGAAGCTATAACCGCTAAAACAATTCCTATATATAGCTTAGTATTATCCTCCCAATCTAGAACATCTACCAGTGTCTGTGTTAATTGATTAACAGTAAAAGCGGGTAATGTTCCTATTAATCCAGCAATAGCAAAGAAAACTGCTAATGGTTTCCAACTTTTCCCTAATCCTTCAACAATTACATACATCGGACCACTAAGAGTTGTACCTTCTTTACTTTCCGATCGATACATAATCGCCAGAGTACAGGTATAAAATTTAGTCGCCATTCCAATTACAGCACTTATCCACATCCAGAATATTGCTCCAGGTCCACCCATAACCAAGGCTACTGCCACTCCACTAATATTCCCCATACCAACTGTAGCGGCTATTGCGGATGATAATGCCTGAAAATGGCTTAATTGTCCAGGAGCCTCTTCATTATCATACTTACCTCGTAATATTTGAATAGCATGTCCGAAATATAAAAAAGGAGTAAATCGAGAATACAAAAGAAAAAAAGCTCCTCCGCCAATTAAAAGAACTAACAAGGGCCAATCCCAAATCCATGAACTGAATTGGGCTATAGATTTCTCAATTATTTCGAACATAGAACTAAATAAGTTATAAATGTACTATAAAAAAAGTAGTTCTCTTAAACTGTTGTAAATTGAGGTATAAAGATATATTTCGATTCGGACGCGCTTCAAGAACTTTTATGAGGATGCTCTAATAAACCTTGGCTTATCTATGCCTCTATCATACATCACTATACTTCCAGCTACAGCAACATTAACACTTAGCTCAGATGAAAATTTTACTAAAAAATGTGACTTTTCGATTGCTAATTTAGACAAACCGTGATCTTCTGCTCCTAATAGATACACACACCTTTTTGGATGATGAAAAGTTTCTAGTGGAACTGCTTCTCCCGTCAATTCCACTCCTACAAGCATAGCACCTTTTGGTAAATGACTATAAAAATCTTCGAAAGTATTATAGTGAAAATATGGCATAGCTTTTACCGCATTATGAGTATCACAAGCTTGCTTAGCATAACGATTACCAATAGTAAAAATATAACTAGCGCCCATATTTTGCGCGGTTCTCCATAATACTCCTAAGTTCTCTGGCGTTTTCCCATTTTGGATTCCTATTCCAAAAAACTCATTCTCGAAATTATTTATCATAGCGCAAAAATAACTATTAGATATGAATCACTATACAACGAATTCTCAATAAGGAATATTCCTTCATTATGTTAAAACCGTAATTAGCGATACGAATTCTAAATTGATTCTAACGAATTCTAAAACCAGCAAATTTGAACGGTGTAACGCCTATACATTTGTATCAAATAATCAACCTCAAAATAATACTGTTATGAAAAAGATCATTGTTTTTTTCATCCTAATTTTAGGATTTCAGTTTATGAAAGCGCAAAGTTTTCAGAAAACAGGAAAGTATAAAGCAGTTACTGAAATTAAAGAGAATGGGGCAGAACAACTGACTTGCATTGTTAATCTGATTCGTTTGGGGGGAATTTCAGAAAACGTTTTTACTTTCGAAGTAAAAGACAGTGAGCTTTTTGAGGACATCTTTATCACCACCTTGGAGAACCCAGGTCTGGAAGGGATCTCTGAGGTGATTAAGATGGAAGTGGAATATTTAGCCTGTTGTGCTGAGGTAGATTCCTATTATTTTATGGTGAATGATAAAAACGAACTAATTAAGTTACCACATCTAACGAACGTTTATTGCGATAATTCAAACACCGATTCTCAATATACTTTTCCTAGCCAAGAGTATGGTATCCATGGAAATATATTAGAAACTGAAACATTATATAAAGAGACATCTGAAATAAAATACGTAAATCTAAAACAAAGTTTTACCTGGAATGACAACAAGGTTACTACTCCAAAAAATACAGCGATTACCAGTAATTAATTTATTGAATATAAATTCAGCGAATTTCTATTATTCAATCATATTATTTTATTGCGCTATTTTATTTGTTTTTATGGTTCTATTGAGCATTAAGATGTTATAATATCATATTAAAACCATTGTATACGGCAGGCGCGTCCAATTATTTCCAATTTGTTTTTTCCCAAAAAAACTGCCTGCTTGTATACGGTTTTACTTTATTTTCCTTTTTATCATAAGTATTTTATGGGTACCGTTAACAAGAAATCAAGTTTGATTATATTTGTTATCAAACCAAAAGTTATGAGCCCCAATCGCTTTTCATACCTACTATTCCTTTTATTATTATATATCGGAATTGGAAGCTCCAATAAAATCACAGCCCAGAATAATGGCTTAAGAGCCTATACCTTAGAAGATGGACTACCGCAATCACAAGTTCATGATATTATCCAAGATGATATCGGATATCTGTGGTTAGGAACTCGTGGCGGTGGACTTAGCAGATTTAATGGAGAGGAATTTGAAACCTGGAATGAAGATGATGGGCTTTTATCGAATTATATTCATTCATTACTTTTCGTTAATGACAGTTTATTCGTAGGTACACGATTAGGACTTTCGATAAAAACAAAAAAACAATTCCACAATTTTGAAGGACTTCAGATCAATAAGATTTTTAGAATTCATAATAAAACCTATCTAGCATCGAATGTTGGAATTTACATATATACAGCTCGCAATGGCTTGAAAAAAGTACAATTAGATCCTAGAATCAATACCAGTATTGTAAATGATATTGTATTCGACGGAAAGCTATTTTGGATCGCAACTAATAAGGGGCTTTGGAAACTAAATCAAATTCATAAAGATGCGAGCATTATGGTGCGTCATAGTGCTTACAATTTTAGCGCTGCTCTTTATCATAAAACCAAAGTATTTGCTTCCGCTTTAAACCAAGGAACTCTAGTTTTAAACACCAATGCCAAAAGCTATGGAAATAAATGGATACAGGAAACACTAAATGTTAATGATATTTCGATCATTAACAATGAACTATGGTTTTCTACCAGTAATGATGGAGTTACCATTTTAGATGCTACCAACTATCGATTAAAGAAAAAAATAAATCGTAAAAACGGACTAGCTGTATCTAATATCAGAAAGAGTATTACAGATCGTCAATCGAATATTTGGATCGCTACTTCTGGAGGTGGATTTTATAAATATTCTCAGAACAACTTCACACATTACAATCAAGATACAGGTTTAAAAGGAAATCGCGTATACGCTGTCCATCATAAGGATGATGAAATCTGGGCTTCTAACTCAGAAGCTGGACTTATAAAAATTGATAGCGCAGGAATTCATCAAATAAAACAAGATAAAAAATTATCTGAGTTAAAAATTAAAACGTTAACTAGTGATAGCCGTGGAAACATATGGGCTGGTACTGAAGGAAAAGGTATTATACTTAAAGAGATAAAACTTAAAGACAGCATTTTTACTACCAAAAGAAGATCTAAAAGGGCTAAGAAAGATACCATTACTAAAGAAGTTATTAAAAACTATGTAATCAATAAAAAAAGAGGACTTTCCTCTAACTGGGTAAGATCGATACACATCAGTAACGACACCGTTTGGGCTGCCACCTACTCCTCTGGAATTACCAGATTTATTTATGATTATAGAAGACATAAGGTGAAATCTGTTCGCAAATTTGCTAAAAGAAGAGGAATCAAAGACTTAGAAATTAAGTATATGTCAGCCGATAAAAAAGGTAAGATTTGGTATGCTACAGAAAATGGAAGTCTTGGATTTATAAAAAGAAATAAAGTCACTCACCTCGGCAATGTCCTAAATCAAAAAGTAGCCATAAACAGCTTTGTTTTTAAAGACAAGAAAATGTATTTAGGTACTGCTGGACAAGGAATTTGGTGGGCTGATCTGAGTGAAAAAGAACTTTCTTTTAAAAAATTAAAAGGCGAAAAAAATCTATACTCCAACAATATCTATCAAATGATATTTGATAATGAAGAAAACTTATGGATTGGGACCGAACGTGGTGTGGATCGTGTAGAAATTAATTTACTCAATCAAATTCAGGATATTTTTCACTATGGTCGCAATGATGGTTTTTTAGGTATCGAAACTTGTCTTAATGCGATTACTAAAGATAATGATGGGAATTTATGGTTTGGCGCTATCTATGGCCTAACAAAATATGAACCAGGAGAAACAGATAAAGAACCCATAAAACCTGAAATTCATTTCGAAAATATTGAAATAGCATACCAAACACTAGATTCCATTAATCCAGACGATTGGGCTAAAAACAATTATGTTTTACAATTAACTCCAGAACAAACGGAGTTATCCTTTAGTTATAAAACAATCGATTTAGATCACCCTAATGATATAGAATATCGATACCGTTTAAATAGTACTGCCTGGAGCCCTTGGTCATCAGAAAAAAAGCAGAACCTGGCTGGATTAGCATATGGAGCACATTCTTTTTCTGCACAATCTAGAAATTATCGATGGGAAGAAAGTCAACCCATAACGTTCAATATCTTTATAGACAGTCCTATTTATGAAAAACTTTGGTTTCAACTGACCATGTTAGGTATTCTTCTTTTAATAGTGACCCTTATTGCCCTATTTTACATTAGAAAAGTAAAACTTAAAAACAAAGAAGAACGAGAAAAGCTGCAGATGCAAAACCACCTCCTTTCATTAGAACAAAAGGCCTTACGTCTTCAAATGAATCCTCATTTTATCTTTAATGTGTTAAATGGGATTAAAGCGATGGGAACTAGTAATCCATCAAAAATGAATAGCACCATTAATACTTTTGCTACGTTATTAAGAGAAACTTTATACAATTCTAGAAAAGATCATATTACCTTGGATCAGGAAATGAAAACCTTGAAACATTATATAGAAGTAGAAAAACTAATGGCCACAAAACCATTTGATTATACTATTTCTATTGATTCAGAATTTGATCCAGAAGAAGTACTTATTCCACCGATGCTAATACAACCTTTTGTAGAAAATGCTATACGACATGGAATCCTAAAAGGAAATAAAGATGGAAAATTAAAAGTCTTTTTTGATACTAATGAAGAATTCTTACATTGTAAGATATTAGACAATGGGATGGGTATTTTTCAATCCCAAAAAGCGAAGGCAAAAACGGATCATCAATCCATGGCATTGACGGTTACCAGAGAAAGATTAGAATCTATTTCGGGAAAAGATGCCTTACAGATAAAAGAAATAGTACACGAAGATTCTTCCATTGAAGGAACTGAAATTTCGTTTAAAATACCATTACTAACTGATTATTAAGTTAACTATGCTTACAGCAATTATTGTAGAAGATATGCCAGACGCACTTCAATTATTAAAAAGTGACCTGGAAACTAACCACCCCGAAATAAAAATTATTGATACTGCTAGAAGTGTAGTAGAAGCCGCAAAGGCATTAAGAACTCAGGAACCCGATATTTTATTCTTAGATATTATGCTTGGTGATGGTACTGGTTTTGATGTACTGGAAATATTTCCTGAATTAAAATCCAAAATCATCTTTGTTACTGCTAGTGATGAATATGCTATACGAGCTTTCAAGTTTGCTGCTATAGATTACGTATTAAAGCCATATTCTAATGAAGAACTTGCCCAGGCTATTAGCAAAGCCAAACAACAGATTCAGCCTAATAAAGAACGCCTAAACATTCTGAAGGACACTTTATCTGCTCCAGAACAAAAACCTGATAAAATATCTCTTCATACTTTAGACAAGATTATCATTGTAAGCCTGGATGATATTGTGCGTTGTGAATCTGATAGTAATAACACTATTTTCTATCTACAAGATGGTCAGAAAGTTTTTGTAACCAAAACACTAAAATATTTTGCTGATATGCTTAAGAATTATCAATTCTTACGCGTTCATCAGAGTCATTTGATCAACCTACAATGTATTAGCGCTTTTATAAAAGCTGATGGAGGTTACCTGATGCTAAAAAATGGAGAAAACGTTCCAGTTTCTGTTCGAAAGAAAGTAGAAGTAATGGAAATATTAGATAGAATGCACCGATAAAACTAGGAAATCAAAATAATTTTTATTTAAAAAGAATAGGCTAAGCCATTGGTCCATTCATATTGTGTATCTGGTATACCCATTGCTGGGAAAGAATCAAACAACAAGGTAAAAGTGGATTTAAAAGCGAAATTTTTAAAAATACTAAACACCAATGAAGTCTCAGTAGAAATACGGTAATCTTTTAGCAGATCTATTTTGGGCTGGTAATATGTAGTACTTATGATCGAAACCTGATTGGATGGATACAGGTTTACAGAAATATAAGTACTTCCTCTAACATCCGAATTAGTAATTATCTGATCTAACTCTTCTGTTTCTTCATATTCATACATTACCAAGGTACCGATATAAAACTTATGTTTTTCGGAAGGTAATACTTTAAATCTTGGTCCAGAACCTAACAACCCTCTAAACTTTATATTAGAAACAGGGTCATATTGAGTTTGCACAAAGGCTTCCCAAGTTACCCTAGGATGAAATCTATAATTATACCGAAGGTGCTGAATGCCTCTGTTTACAAATCTTTCGGAGTCCAATTGCTGTAGATTAAGATCATTAATAAAAAGCACCAAATTCTTATCTGTTTTATATTGAATATGAGTTCTATTAGCAATCTTAAATATATCACGCTTGTTTTTTATCAATGCTACATCCAAACTTACAAACCCATACCAACGAGAAGTATCCGACACTTTTCTTAATGACTCCACATTAACGATCTGAGAACTAGCAGTTATACAAAAACAACTAAAAATAAAAAGTAAATACCTTTTGAACATTAATTACATATTTAACCCAATACAATTCCTAAAACTAAAAATATTGCTTAGTTTATTCAATCTAAAACATTAGTCATTAGGATCGCAAAACTATACATATAAATATAGTTACCAAAAATATAAGGAGTACAATATTTGATTGACATAATCAGTTTTGACATTAAAGAGAAAAGCAAAGAAAGCTACTAAAATCTTACCAGATTTTTGAAGTATCTTTGATAATATGACGAATCCAAAGAAAATAGAAAAAACCATAATTTCATCTCTATTTTATATGATGAACACACCCAAAGTTTGTGGTTTGGCATTTCTATTTCTTTTTCTAATGAGCTGCAATACAAACCAGCCAACACCTCCAAAAATAGAAAATGGAACCATAAAAATTGCTGACTGGAATTTTGAAAAAAATCCAGAATTCTTATTACAAGGAGATGGTTATTTCTATTGGAAACAATGGCCTTTAGACACTAGTAATTCTTATGATGATTCATTATTACAAAACCCTGAAACCATCTCATGGCCAACAGGATTATGGACTCAAAAAATTGATCAAAATAGAGGCTTTGGTACATTTAGATTTTTTGTCAAAAGAAAAGATCTGAGTAATCACATTATAGTAGATATGCCTAGATGTTTGGCAGCTACAGAAGTATGGGTGAATGGAAAAAAAATAGCTTCTCATGGAAAAATATCCAAAACTGCTGATGAAGAGGAGATAGACGGTCGTCCTCTTCGCTTCGAACTACCGCAAGAGCAAGATTTGGATATCATGTTACTAATTTCTAATTATAAACATCGGCTTGGAGGAGGATTTGCCCTAAAAAATAGTATCACTGAAAAAACACATTTTACTAATAAAAACAAAACAAAACCCTTAATCGAAGGAATCATAACCTTCTTAATACTTCTTTTTGGGGCATACCAGGTATTCCATTTTTTTAGTTTCTCTAGATACCCTTACTTTCTTTATTTTGGATTGTTTTGTCTTTTAGGTGTCTCTAGACAATTATTTGTTGGAGAAGCACTGATCTATTACTTCATTCCAGACATACCATTCGATATCGTTCAAAAAATGCGATATATAGGATATTATGGAGGATTGGGCTCTGTAATTATGTATCATTTTTATCTTTTCCCTGGCTATTACTCCAAAAAGTTTGCTCTTTTTTGTTCGTTCATTACGGTTTTAGGTGTTTTATATGTGATGATTACCCCAGTATTCTACGCCACCTACAGTGCTCCATTTTTTCAGTTATTTGGTTTATTCACCATCTCATTAGGTTTTTACCAAATGATCAATGCTGTAAGAGATAAAAAACCATATGCTAGAGGAATGCTCGTTAGTATGAGTATTGTATCGGTTATGCTTATCAATGACCTCTTAAATGCTGTTCTTATCATACAAACTACATACATTATCACCTATGGCTTTTTATTTTATGTTGGGTTTCAGATTATTTTGAATAACAGAATACAACTACAATCCGAAAAACAACTGATAAAACTATCAACGGACGTGGCTGAATTATCTAATCGAATTTTAGAAAAAGAAGAAGAGATTACTGATTTACGTACCGAGACCTTTCAACAATTAAAATCCAAAGAAAAACTTGTTGAAAATCTTAAAAAAGTTGCCTCAAATGACGCTACTATCTCTATCCAAAACTTAATCGCCGATCTAAAATCAGAACTATTAGAAGACTCTCAATTAAAGCTCATCAAAGATGATTTGGAAGCTTATAATTATGAGTTTGCACAACGCATCAAAAAGGTACATCCAACACTCACCAAAACCGACCTAGAAATATGTACCTATTTACGCATGTCTTTGGGAAGAAAGGAAATTGCCAGACTGCGTTTTACATCTCCAGAAGCTGTAAAAAAATCAAGAAGTAGACTACGAAAAAAAATGGAACTATCTTCAGAAATCAACTTAGAAGAATATATAAAGTCTATCTAGATCTAGATCCCCTAACTCTTCTTATTGATATAAAACTTTCATTTTCAGTTTTTTAAAAACTTGTACCCCTATTTGTACCCCCTCCTTTTTTAGATAAAAGAGATTTTGTTAGTTATTTAGCAGTGTGCTTAACAATTAGCTATGATACCTTTTATACGAAAGATGTTTACCGTTAAAAAATCAAATTCGCAGTTCGAGAAAATTCAAGATATGGAAATGAAAAAAAAGGAACTGCAAGCAACTCTAAACCGTCTAAAAGATTTAGAAGACGAATTAAGATCAATTAAAAAAAATGATAAGAAATGAGTTCTTTAAATGTATATACGATGCCAGATCATACTACCCCCATATATACACCTCCTACTTGGAAACATTATATGAACATAGAGTATATCGAAATTAATTTCACTGGATTACGCAAAGATGAAGATATCATTCAATGTGTAGCAGATGCGGTAGAAATGGGATTACAGCGAGAAGATAAATCAGTAAGAGCATTGGTCTATTTAAAAGATTCTACTACCAGCCCAAACGCTATCAGATCAATAAAGAAATTAGGCAAAATGGTACAACCTAAGCTCAAAAAATCAGCACTCGTAGGCTCAGTAGGTATTGTATCTCTATTAATGAAAATATATATCAGTTATACTGGTAGTAAAATAAAATTCTTTACCGACAAAGAAGCAGCTATCCGGTATTTAATTAATGACTGAGTGATTTATAAAGAATAAAGCGAAACGATACAATTAAGATGGTAAAGGAAGTTTCAAACGAGACCTATAAAAAACCACTATGGAAGCATCATAAAGGTATCGAATATATAGAAATTAATCTTGCTCAGTATAGCTCGGAAGATTTAATGATAAAGCATTATGCAGAAGCTTGTGATATGATTTTACAAAGACCAGATAAAAGTGTCAGGATATTTACGGATATAACAGATATCAACCCAAGTTTAGATGCAATTCGATTTTGCAAAGATATTGGTGAAAAAGCTCAACGTGGAATTAAATCATCAGCTATCATAGGCACTGTTGGGTTTAAAACGATAATGCTGAAAATTTATATACGTTACTCAGGAAGTCCCGTAAAAATTTTTAGTAGCAAAGATGCCGCTTTAGACTATGTGACTCAGCAATAGATATGGAGATGACAACAGTAAGTAATTTCGAAAGAACAGTAATCACAGTAATTACAGGGGATTCTACACAAGAGTTTATACAACTTTTGCAGCAATATAATATAACAGTAAATGTGAGGAATGTTATACCTGAAACGATAGAATCGTGGGGAGCAACACCAGACACCATCGTTATAGATAGCATCTCATACAATCAATGGGAAAAGCAAATTAATAAAATAAAAGAAGAGAGTATCTATAAAGAAATCCCTGTGATTGTACTCAGTGAAAAAGAAGTACGCCTAGAAGATGTTCTGTCTCTTAAAGACAAAGAGTTTTTGTTACTTCATCGCAATGATACAATTAGCATTATTAGGGCGATTTTTGGAACTGTAAAATATTGGAGAAAACTCAATGAATCATTGATCAAAACCAATCAATTAAATAGAATTTTATCTACCAACTATCTATCATTGGATGCCAAGACCGAGTGCCTTGAGAAATCAAAAAATCAGATAGAAGCCATATATCCAATATCCAACAGCGAAGTTAAAAGTGAACTAATAAAGATAAATAATAATATTATTCAAAACTTAAAAAATGGAAACCACTATGAGTTATTTAAAGCACATTTTGAAGAAGTACATCCACAATTTTACAAAAAATTATTATTTAAAGAATCTAGCTTGTCAAACAATGATCTTAAACTAGCAGCTTTATTAAAAATGGGATTTAACAATACAGAAATCTCATTTTTTATGGGAATATCGATATCTGGTGTTAAAAAAGCAATTCAGCGATTGCGTAAAAAACTAGGATTAGATCCCGCATCGTCATTGCGTCAGTTTATATATACTATAGAAGTCTAACAACTAATTAATAACGAACTATTGTCTCCCATAAGTCTCCCGCATTAATTTATTTTAAACAAAACCAACATTAATTTTGATCTGTATAAAATACATAGTAAGACATATCCAAATCTAATAACCATATTCGATATAATATCGAAACTTTAAAACCCTAAAACTATGAACAATAAAAATCCATACCCCTAGAAAGAAATGACAAGAAACTTCATTTCATAGACTAAATTCCGAAGCTTCTTACCAACTTATTTACACGCTGAATTAATCCCCATTAATCAAGAATCAAAATCAGTTAGATCTCCTTATAAAAAGGGTGATCCTGGGACTATTTATCCTAAACCTAAAGAGATTTTAGAATAAAACATGAAAACAGAAACAGAACTTTAAAACTATCCCTATTTATGAAATCAAAATTACTAAACCTTATTATCATCCATTTAATTACCTTTTGGTCATTTGGTCAATCTTGTGGTGGAATGATGATCCCGTTATCCATAGAAGATCGTATACAAGAATCTACTATAATTGTCGAAGGTATTATTACGAGTAGTCAGAGTTATTGGGATACTCCTAAACATAATATTTACACCTTACATACCATACAAGTTTACAATGATATGCTTGGTAACAGCACGGCAACTGTACAATTTGCAACAATGGGCGGACAAGTAGATGAAGCCATGCAAGTTACTTCTAGTGCAGCATCACTAGAAGTAGGAAATACTGCTACTTTTTTCTTGAAAGAAAGTGCTGTAAAGCTTAACACCAAAAGCACTTTATATGAACTTGTAGGTGCTGCTCAAGGTGTTATAAAATATAACAAATTTAACGAAGAAGCATCTGATGTATTCCACAAATACAATTCGATTACAAAAGAGTTGTATCCAAAAATTCAAAGGGTTACTTCTAAAACATTTAGAACATTATTAAAACGTCCTACGGTTGCAGCTACATCAAAATTTGACTCAAAAGCATTACTAGCTACTCCAGTTATTTCCAGTTTCTCTCCTACATCAGCCAGTGCCGGTACACAAACGGTATTAACTATAAACGGAAGTAATTTCGGAAATACTACCGGGACAGTAAGTTTTCCAAATGCAAATGCGGGAGGTGTTTCCTATACCGACGCTTTAAGCTCTGAAATCATTAGTTGGTCAGATACAAAAATCCAAGTTCAAGTTCCTTGGTTAGCTGGTACAGGTACTATTCAGGTTACTAATGGTACTTCAGAAACAGGGACCAGTAGTGGTAGTCTTACAGTAAATTATAGCCATATTAATGCTACTTCTGGTTCGGATGCTTTTCCTTCAACCTTAAAAGATAACGACGGCAATGGAGCTTACACATTTGTATATCATACTGATTTTGATTCCAGTTCTGCAAAAGCAGACTTCGAAGCTGCTTTCGAGCTTTGGAACTGTGAATCCGATATTAATTTTGTATTTGGTGGAACCACTACTACAGACGAATCTGTAGATGATGGAATTAATATTGTACGCTTTGATAATGGATCAGAACTTCCTTCTGGTGTTTTAGGAAGAGTAACAAGCCGTTATCTTGGAACTTGCCCAACTACAAACAGAGCTATTGTAAAGGAATTAGATGTTACCTGGAATGATGGAACCAATTGGTTTTATGGAAGTGGTACACCAAGTGCTACACAATACGACTTTAAAAGTGTAGCCCTACACGAATTAGGTCATGCACATCAATTAGGACATGTAATCGATGATAACCTGATCATGCACTATAATATTGGAGCTGGTGATTCTAGATATGCTTTAGACCAAAGAGATATCGATGGAGCTGTGTATACCATGGGATTATTTACAGAAACAGCAGGATGTGGAATTGAACCCATGAGCACGCAAATAAATTGTTGTGATGCCATAAGTATTACGGAACAACCTACTGGAACTGATATTGAAGTTGGAGGAACGGCAAATCTATCTATCACAGCCAATAATGTAGACAGCTATACGTGGCAGTTTTCTACAGACGGCGGTATGAACTGGTCTGATGCTACTGAAGGTGCCACTTTTTCTGGAGTAGATACGGCTAATCTATCTGTTACCATTGATACGGAAGATACCACTGGACTATCTTTAAGAGTAGTACTAACAAACCCTTGTGGAGATAGTACTAATTCTTCCTCAGCTTTGGTTAGAGCGTTTGAATATACAAGTATTCCTGATACTAATTTTGAAGCGGCATTGTTTGGTATTGGTTTAGATAATATTCAAAATGACGGACAAGTGCCAACTTCATTTATCAATGTTGTTACTGCATTAGATTTAGATAGAGAAGATATTAGTGACTTTACAGGAATAGAAGATTTTACAAACCTTACCAATTTGGAAGCGGGATGGAATTTAATGACTACTATAGACCTTAGTAATAATTCACTACTAGAAGAAGTACGTTTTAACAACTGTAATCTGATAACTATTAACGTATCTGGGTTAACTTCATTAACAAGATTACAGCTTAATGAAAATCAACTAATTAGTATAGATATCTCAACCAATACTAACTTAGATTACATCACCGTAAGGGATAATGCTATGACTAGCTTTGATGTTTCTAACAATACGAAATTAACAGGTATTGAGTGTGGTGAGAATGTTGATTTAGGGAATGTAGACTTTAGTAACAATATCGCTTTAGAAGAACTAGAATTTGCTACAGCTCCTTCCCTTACAAGTCTGGATTTGTCTAAAAATGAAAATCTATCTTATTTAGAAATCGAAGAAACCGGGTTAACATATCTAAATGTTCAAAACGGAAACAATACGAATCTAGGTGGAGGCGATTTTTACGCAAGAGATAATCCAAATCTTACTTGTATTCTCGTTGATGATGTAACGTATAGTAACACGAATTGGACAAGAATCGATAACACCACAAGTTTTAGTGATACGTATTGTAGATATACTGATATACCCGATACTAACTTTGAAGCAGCTTTAGAAGCTTTGGGTTACGATGATACTACTGCTGATGGAAGAGTGCCTACTGCCTTGATCGAAGGAATTACTTACTTAAGCATACAAGGCAAAGATGTTGCAGATCTTTCTGGTATAGAAGATTTCACTGCACTTACAGAACTACAAGCTCGTCTTAATTCATTATCATCTGTAGATTTATCTAACAATACCAATTTACAGGTTTTAAATGTTAGAGATAATGACCTAACATCCATAGACATTTCTGCATTGGTTAATTTGACTAACTTTAATTGCCAAGGCAATAACTTAAGGTCTATCGATGTAAGCCAAAACATTAACTTAGAAACACTAGAAGTTCAGTATACCACCATTTCATCCATAGACGTTAGTGCACTCTCAAAACTGGTTACCTTAAATATCTTTAATAATCAACTTACTGCACTTGATATATCAAACAATCCATTGTTGGTAAACTTGCATATGAGAGGCAACAATAATGTATCTGCATTAGATGTAACTAATAATCCATTACTGGAATACATGAATGTGCAGCAAATGAGCTTAACGACTATAGATCTATCCAATAACACAGCATTAGAGACTTTGCAAATAGACTCAAACGACCTTATATCATTAGATGTCTCTAATAATATTGCTTTGGAAACTCTTGATGTTGAAAATTGTAATCTGGCAACACTGACATTTGGTAACAATACACAATTGAAAACTTTAGATGCTGGACGCAATGAGCTTACTGCTCTTGACGTAAGCAGTCTTACAGCGCTAACAACCTTTTTAGCAGACAATAATCAGCTTACTAGTTTAAATGTTCAAAATGGAAATAATACGAGTATCACCAATTTTAACGCAACTAATAATGATAATCTCACATGTATTTTAGTGGATGATGCGGCCTATAGTTCCACGAATTGGACAAACATTGATGTAACTGCTTCCTTTAATGAAGTAAATTGCGAAACTGTTGCACCTGTAATCACTCTAAATGGCAGCGCAACATTAACTGTAGAAGCAGGAACTACATACACAGATGCAGGAGCTACTGCCATGGATAACTTCGATGGAGATATCACTGCAAATATCGTTACTGTAAATCCAGTAGACACCTCTACACCAGGAATGTATACAATTACTTATAATGTAAGTGATTCTTCGGGTAATAAGGCCGTAGAAGTTACTAGAGAAGTAACTGTTTCGGATACAACAGCACCTGTAATTTCATTAGCAGGCAATGCAACCGTAACCGTAGAGGCAGGAACAACCTATACAGATGCTGGAGCTACTGCTTCTGATTCGTTTGATGGTGATATTACCACCAACATTGTTACTGTAAACCCAGTAAACACTAATATTCCTGGAATATACACCATTACTTATAATGTAAGTGATGCTGCTGGAAATGATGCTACAGAAGTGACCAGAGAAGTTACTGTCTCCGATACAACAATTCCTGTGATTACATTATTAGGCGCTGCAACCGTAACTATAGAGGCTGGGACAACTTATTCTGATGCTGGAGCTACTGCTTTTGATTCATTAGATGGTGATATTACCGCTGATATTATTACTGTAAACCCAGTAAACACTAACATTCCTGGAATATACACCATTACTTATAATGTAAGTGATGCTGCTGGAAATGATGCTACAGAAGTTACCAGAGAAGTTACTGTTTCCGATACAACAATTCCTGTAATTACATTAATAGGAGCTGCAACTACAACCATAGAAGCTGGAACAACTTATACAGATGCTGGAGCTACTGCTTCTGATTCATTAGATGGTGATATTACCGCAGAAATGGTTGTTGTAAACCCAGTTAATACAAATGTTCCGGGAGTATACACGATTACCTATAATGTGAGTGATGCTGCTGGAAATAATGCTACAGAAGTAACTAGAGAAGTAACAGTTTCCGATACTACCATACCTGTAATTGCATTGTTAGGTTCTGATACTGTAATTGTAGAAGCTGGAACAACTTATTCTGATGCTGGAGCCACTGCTTCTGATTCATTAGATGGTGATATTACTGCAGAAATGGTTGTCGTAAACCCAGTAAACTCTAATGTTCCTGGAATATATACGATAACTTATAATGTGAGCGATGCTGCTGGAAATGATGCGATAGAAGTAACTAGAGAAGTAACAGTTTCAGATACAACCATACCTGTAATTACATTAATTGGTTCTCCAACAATAACTATAGAAGTAGGAACTACCTATACCGATGCTGGGGCCACTGCATCTGATTCATTTAATGGTGATATTACCACGGATATTGTTGTTGTAAACCCAGTGAACATCAATGTACCTGGATTATACACGATTACGTATAATGTAAGTGATGCATCAGGAAACGAAGCGGTAGAAGTTACTAGACAAGTAACCGTATTAGATACAACCCTTCCGGTAATCACTTTAATTGGTTCTCCTACTGTAACTGTAGAAGCTGGAACTACCTATACAGATGCTGGAGCCACTGCTACTGACTCTTCAGGTAATGATATTACCGCAAATATTGTTACCGTAAACCCAGTGGATATGGCTGTTCCTGGAATATATACCATTACTTATAATGTAAGTGATACAGCAGGAAATAATGCCTTAGAAGTTACCAGACAAGTTACAGTCTCTGATACAACAATTCCAGTCATTAATCTGTTAGGAGATAATCCAGTTGAAATTGCGCAAGGAGAAACTTATATAGATGCTGGCGCTACAGCTTCAGACTCCTTAGATGGTGATATTAGTTCAAACATTACTGTAACCAATCCTGTGGACACTTCTGTACAAGGAACATATACTATAACGTATAATGTAAGTGATGCTGCAGGAAACAATGCGGTTGAAGTTACCAGAACAGTAAATGTGATTCCTTCTTTAGGTATAGAAGATAACAATATTGAACAGATAGAGATTTACCCAAATCCAACATCAGATAAGTTGTTTATTACGATGGATATTGATGAAGTAGTATTCTACAGTACAATTGGTCAAAAAGTAATGGTTTCTACAAGTAATAAGATAGATATCTCACATCTAGAGTCGGGAGTTTATCTTGTAAATATTACTTCTGAGCAAGGAAGTATTATAAAAAGAATAGTTAAAAATTAATATATGTGGTTAAAGGAATTTATAATAAAACATAGACTATCTATTATTTTAATACTGTTTTACTCTACTATGTTTTATACCATTGTAGCGTTATCTTCTGCGTAGTTAGATAACTTAAGGTTGCTAATAATTTGTATAAAGATAAGGGGGCTTTGTTATACTTAAATTAGCAATATTGGTAATCAAAAACTGCCTACATCTTGGATGTTAGGCAGTTTTTATAATTTATATTTTATGTCTATTGAAAGAACTCTATCTATCATAGAATTCAAAAGTAAATCTTTATATATTCCTTGAAAAACAAATATCTTTATCTTAAAACCAATATAAGAGTGACTTTGCACAGATACTTTCTTATTATTATAACTTTTAGCACCTGTATTTCCTTTGCTCAGGAAAAAGACACTACACTAGTGATGCTACAACAAGAAGTAGCCAAAGCCACTACCGATTCTCTAAAAGTCCACGCTTTATTACAACTAGGAGTGTATCAGCTTCGCAGAGATTTTAATGAAGTAGCATCTTATATGGATGAAGTTACTTCAATTCTGAATGCATCCAAAGTTTCCTATGATGTAAGGCAACATAGAGCTGAAGTTTTTCAGCAATTAGGAATCATTAATCGTAAACGAGGAAACTATTCTAAAGCATTACAGTATTATTTAGACGCTCAAAAAATATTCTTATCCATAAATGATTCACTCAACCTCTCCTCTAATTATCACAATATCGCTACCGTATTTAGATATCAAAAGGAATATAGAAAATCCGTAGAAAATTTTATTAAGGCAATTAGAATTAATGAACAACTTGACATTCCTAAAAAAATTGGAGATAATTATGAAGGAATTGGATTATCATATCAAAGATTAGGTCTTATGGATTCTACTTCATATTACTATAATAAGGCAAACAAAAAATTTGAACAGGCAGGTTACATAGAAGGAATATATCGTTTAAAATCAACCAAAGCAATACTTCTGAGGAAACAAAAAAAATACTCCCAAGCACTTTCCCTTCAATTAGAATATTTAAACTACTGTAAAAAAAATACTAAAAAAGCTAGTATCGGAAATACACATTTTAATATCGCAGGTACATACAATAATTTAGAACAATTTTCTAAGGCATTATCTCATGTTGATTCATGCATACAAATCGTTAAAGAAGAACAAATGGGGCAGCTATTAGCTGCAGCATATAAAAGAAAAAGTCGCTCTTATTATATGATGAAAGAATTTGAACCTGCTTTAGATTACTACAGAAAATATGCAAAAGCTAACGACAGTGTTTTCAATTTGACTAAAGCAAAAGAACTAAGAGAAATTGAATTACAATACGAATTTAGCCAACAAAAATTAAAAGATAGTATTCAATTTGTGCAAGAAAAGAAAGTCATCTTAGCTCAAGCAGAAACACAATCTGTAAAAAAGAAATTATATCTCGTTCTATTGATCATAACACTCGTTGTATCCAGTATCATAGGATATTATGGAATACGATATTTTAAAATACGTTGGAAAAAGGCTAGACTGGCCCAAGAAGAATTAGATCAGTTACTCACCTTGTCAACTCAGAAAAACGAACAACGGATGAAACAAGTTCGTGCTGAAATTGAAGTTCTTGAAAATGAAATCACATCAAAAAGAGAAGAAATAACCACGCTGATGACTAAATCAATTCAGCATTTACAATCCAAAGAAAAGTTAGTTGGTGATCTCAAAAAAATAGCCTCAAATACTAATGAGGTCTCTCTTCAAAGCATTATTGCGGATCTTAAATCTGAGGTTTTGGAGGATTCTAAAATAACGATTATAAAAAATAATTTGGAAGAAATTAATTATGATTTCTTTGAAAGATTAAGTGCAAAACATCCAAATCTAACCAAAACGGACTTGGAAATATGTTCTTATTTAAGAATGTCCTTAGGACGAAAAGAAATTGCCCGTCTGCGATTTACATCTACAGAAGCTGTAAAAAAATCGAGAAGTCGCCTAAGAAAAAGAATGCAACTTCAGGAGCAGGAAAACCTAGAAGATTATATAAAATCAATATAATTTTATCTTCCCCATTTTAAAACACTCTTACAGAGTAATCAAATCCAATCGTAAAACCGCTACAACTTCCTCTTTTTACGTTCAATTTTTGATCAGATTTTATCATTTGTATAGATTTTGATTCACTCTTTTTGACGTTTTCACTTTCCAAAAACAGTTCAAAACTGCTCAAAACAGAAAAATAATTCTATTTTAATTTATTTTTTTCTAAAAATAATTCAGTTACTAACAACGAATTTTCTGCACTATTCTAAGAGCAATTAGAAACATGTCAAATATCTAATTATCAGATTTTTATAAACAAAAAACAGTGCTGGCACTTAGATTTTAAATTTATATATAAACCACTTTGCGAAAATCTTATTTTTACATTTTTTAATCATTTTAGCGAACGTTCGCTTTTTTTATAAAAAACTTTTTTCTAATATTGTCCTGTAATTAATTTACTAAAACACTTAGAAAATAATATTACAGAAAAATGAATCTGGTTGAAGCCTGTAAGTAGCAATTGGAATTCGGATTATTAATGAACACTAAAGATTATAAAGATGAAATCAAAAGCAAAAACTAAGACACTAGTCACTAACTGGGCGGTCAACAATACGATTGATTACAATTCAGAAAAAACCACTAAAGCATAAAAAGTAAATCCTTGAAATAAAATTTAAATACAAAATTATGACTACTTATAATTCGGCACTTGATACAGTACGAGCATTAAAAGCTAAATACGGAAACACTTGGGCAACCATTAAACCAGAAAATGCAGCGAGAATTGCGGTACAAAATAGATTTAAAACTGGATTAGACATCGCAAAATATACGGCTTCCATCATGCGTAAGGATATGGCAGCATACGATGCAAATAGTGTTAATTATACTCAATCACTAGGTTGCTGGCATGGTTTTGTAGCACAGCAAAAAATGATCGCGGTAAAAAAGCATAAAGGAACTACCGACAAAACGTACCTTTACCTTTCTGGTTGGATGGTTGCGGCTTTACGTTCTGAATTAGGACCTTTACCAGATCAGTCAATGCATGAAAAAACAGCTGTACCAAATCTAATCGAAGAGATTTATACATTTTTACGCCAGGCTGATGCGGTAGAGCTTAATGATCTTTTCCGTCGTTTGGATGCAGGTGAAGATGTACAAGATCAAATTGATAATTTCGAAACACATGTAGTGCCAATTATTGCTGATATTGATGCTGGTTTTGGAAACGAAGAAGCTACTTATTTGTTAGCAAAAAGAATGATAGAAGCTGGTGCATGCGCACTTCAGATAGAAAATCAGGTTTCTGATGCAAAACAATGTGGACATCAAGATGGTAAAGTAACTGTACCACACGAAGATTTTATTGCAAAGTTGAATGCTCTTAGGTATGCATTCTTAGAATTAGGAGTTGATGATGGTATCATCGTAGCAAGAACAGATTCTGAAGGTGCTGGTTTAACTCAAAAATTACCAGTTTCTAAAGAAGAAGGTGATTTAGCTTCTCAGTATATGGATTTTGTAGAAGCTGAGGAAGTTCGTATTGATGAGGTAAATGAAAACGATGTTCTTTTCAAACGCGATGGAAAATTAGTTAGACCTGTGAGATTACCTAATGGATTATACAAGTTTAAAGAAGGATCTAATATCGATCGTGTTGTATTAGACTGTGTAACTAGTTTAGAAAATGGTGCTGATTTATTATGGATCGAAACACCTACGCCTAATGTAAAACAAATTGCTCATATGGTAAACCGTGTAAAAGAGCAAGTACCAAATGCTAAATTAGTATATAACAATTCTCCATCATTTAACTGGACAATTAATTTCCGTCAGCAGGCTTATGATCTTATGGTAGAAGCTGGAGAAGATACTTCAACATATAATCGCGAAGAGCTTATGGATGCTAAATATGACGGTACCGAATTATCGAATAGAGCAGATGAAATGATCAGAAATTTCCAGGCAGATGCATCTAGAGAAGCAGGAGTATTCCACCACTTGATCACATTGCCAACATATCACACTACTGCACTACATATGAATGACTTAGTAGAAGGTTATTTTGGTGATAAAGGAATGTTAGCATATGTAGGTTCTGTTCAGCGTCAGGAAATCAGAAAAGGAGTTTCTTGTGTAAAACACCAACGTATGGCAGGTTCAGATCTTGGTGATGATCACAAAACATTCTTTGCTGGTGACAATGCACTAAAAGCAGGAGGAGCTAAAAATACTAGTAATCAATTTGAAGCTAGTACTGCCAAAGAACCAGAAATGGCATTAGACAAGTAATATATTATACATTTAGTTTAAAAAGGTGATCTAAAAATAGATCGCCTTTTTGTTTTCCATTATATACACCGATTACTAATCTATCTGTTAGTATCTTCTTAGAGATCTTTTGTAAAAAAGGCTGTTCATACGGGAAAAGAACAGCCTTTAGAATGGGCAACAACTAAACAATCAATGAAAACAACATTACTATCGTTAATTATTATATAAGAGCGCTTTACGCTTATTGAGTTGAGTTTTTAAACTTTTTATCGTCTCATTCAAAGCACTTAAGAGATCACTATTATGCGAAGAAGCATATAATAATGGACCAGGACCACTAAGACGAATTCCACATATATATCCTTGTCCCTTTTCTTTAAGACTAAGCTCTTCCTTAAAAAACACATAGCTTTTTACCACAAAAGGATATTTTTTAATTAATCTTTTCAGTTTTTTAGTTGCCATGGATGACAAGTAACCACTACTTCTTGCGTTATGATATTCAAAAATTACTTCCATATTTTTTCCTTTTAAAGTTTCCTATTCCATAAACTAATCAAACAACTACCCTAACATACCTCGTAATCTTCTATCGATTTTACGTTTTTTGTTAGTTACAGACTTCATAATATCCATTAACTCTGGATCTTTTGTTTTTTTATACACTTCATTAATTGATAATACAATCGCCTTGGCTTCTCTGGATGCTACTACCCTATCACTTGTGCTCATATTAGCCATACTTCTTTTTATAAATTCTGATGCTTTATTTAATAATTCCATGATCATTTGTTTTTAAGTTAAACTCTTGATTAATCATCTCCTGCTATAAGAAAAGGTGCTTTACCATCTGTAATAATCACTTTGCTATTCGGAGATTCTGAAAGTTTGTTAAAAGCTTCGATACTACGGATTCGTATAATTTCTTTTGTAAGACCTTCTGCTAGTATTTTTTGAGCATCTCTTTCTCCTTTTGCATCAATGATTTTCCTATCAGCTTCTAGTTTTGCCTGGTCGATTACAAATTTCATTCGCATGGCATCTTGCTCAGCTTGTAATTTTCTTTCTATAGAATTTGCCAAACCTCTAGGTAACTGGATGCTTTTCATAAGCACTGCAATAAGCTCAATACCATCCGCCTGTTTTTCCAGGTTTTCTTTCATTTTCACTTTGATCTCTTCTTCTATATTCGCTCGCATTCCAGAATGCATATCCTTAGCAAAAAATTTCGCACAGACATCCGAAGAAGCTGATCTAAATACACTTGTTATAATGGATTCATAATCTCTTCCCAAGTTTTCTAATACACTTGGTATTTTGTTCTGCTCTAACCTATAAAGAATAGAAATCTCGGAATTAACACTCAATCCTTCTTTACTAGGAAGATTTAAAATCAACTTGATATTATTTGTTTGAGTAGATTCTTTTATTACCCTACTAACTAAAGGATTGTAGAACATCGTTCCCTGAGTAGAAACATTATTTGATAATTTTCCAAGTGTTTGTTTAACACCTGCTTCTCCGGGTCTTATTACCGCGCAATTAGATAAAAAAACAATAAGCCCGACATAAATTAAAACTCTGATTTTCATATTACTTTCTTTTAATTAACCAACCTTTTTGTTCTAAATTACTAGTTTTGTTTCATTAATTATTATTTATATTTATTATCTAATTAATAAATATTTTTTATGAAAATTTTCATTATACTTTGTTTAACAAAACAACTGTCCAAAATGTTAAACCATTAGAGCTTTCAAAAATCTAATAAATACTTGAAAAACAAATACTTGAACTCATAAATCTTTAAGAAATATGTAAAAAATTGTTAACGAAAAAACCTGAACAAATAAGAGATGAGTTAATTATAATTTTTTATTATGAATATTATAATTAATATAAATAATATTAAATGTAAAAAAGTATAGAATTTTGCGGTCAATATTTATCAATTAAACCTTCATTAAATCTAATATTATGACAACAAGATCCTATTTCACCTTATCATTATCACTTGTATTGTTGCTTTTTGTAGGGTCTTGCAAAAAGGAAAAATCTACTTTATCGGGAGAAAACGTGACAAGTAATCAAACAAATGAGCAAATCAATACTGCAAGTATTTTTGGAGACTTAAAAGGTGATCCAAAAACAGAAGAAGATATAATAATAACCAAATCCTTTTATAAAAAGGAAAAAAACTACATTATTGATTATAAGTATCCTTATTTAAATATTTCATCCAACCCATCTTTCAAAAAATTTAATGATTTTATATCCAATAATTATTTATCCACTAATGTTTCTGTAAAAAACACTTTGAATGAAACAAAGTTGCAATGTGATCTTGGTTATAATTCTTCTGAACGGCAAAAAAGATTAATTAATTATAAAATTTATTCTCAGGAGAATATTTTTAGTATTCTGTTATACAAAGCAAATCACTATATCGATGATAACCAATCGTCTTACATGTTTAAAGCATTAAATTTTGATCCTAAAAAAGCTGAATTCATCAATTACAACAACATTTTCAAGAATGGATCTGAAATAGACATGTTGGATGCAGTAAATAAAACATTGACTAAGTATAAAAAATCAGAACCACAATATGAAGAATGCTGGCAATTAGACCTAGATACTTTTCAACAGTACAAGAATAATTTTGTAATCAATCAAAATACAGTGAAATTTTATTTTGATGATTGTGTTATTTGTCCAATCTACTCAGGCAGTTATGCTGTTGAAATACCTAGAAGTAAAATTTCTAATTTATTTCTATAAAAAGATTGAAGAGATTGTTAGCAAACCTTCCTACCGCTAGTCGCTATGCGATAAGCAGATAGTACATCTATAAGCAAGGTGATCTACTCTTAGATCGCCTTTTGCTTACAAATTATCTTCTCTTTTACATTAAAATATTGTTCTTGATTTTAACGCCAGGTGGTAAATCTTTTTCTCCTAACATTTCTCTAAGGTCAATTTCTATTACTCGACAAAGCGATAACATAGGAATATCATTCGCCATTCCCTGAAATGGATTTTCGGAGTAATCACCTACTAATTCCATCATTACATATACCCATCCTATCAATGATGTAATGGGTACGGATAACCAAAACCCCGTTTCTCCTAATTTCATTAACTCTGGTATCATACTAAATGGTAGTAGGAAAATAAAAATCCACACAAAAATTCTGCTCATATTTGCATACTGCCTGGGAAGTGGAAATTTTTTAATACGCTCGTTCTTGCCTTGTAAAGCATAAAAGCTTCTCAATAACTCTGCCATCCTCATATGACGAAAATCTTCGATCAGCCCTTGCGCTCTAAGCTCTTGTAAATCTTGAGACTGCTCATTAATAATTTGTGTAGCTGTATTTACATTGGCTACCAATCGATCATGCTCGTCTTCTGGCAAAAAGTTCTTTAATTCTGTTCGTGTATATTCATCATCGACTAAGCCTATTCCGAATTTTTTCTGGTAATATCTTGCTTTTCGGGCAACAGGACCTCCTTGACTAACGTGTTCCCAAGGTGTAGGAACCAATAATTGACTTCTATGCGCATACAACCATGCTATATGTCTATAAATTAAGCGTTTTTTAATCTGGTGAATTTTCTTTTCGGATACCTCTGTATTAGAGAACAAATTGGTAACAAAACCATCTACGTACATCCCCCAGGTTCTACTATCATTTACAATGCCGCCCCAAATCTTCCGTGCTTCCCACATTCGATCATACGACTGATTGTTTTTAAAACCTACATAAAAAGCTACTGCAGTACCAATAACAGATATTGGCAACCAAGGCATACTTACTTCTATAATCTTAAAATAATACAAAGCCGCTACTCCTCCAGAAAAAATAAGTAACCAAAGTATGTGGAATCCTGTCCATTTAATAATTTTAAAAAAGGAAATAGTCTTTGCCGTTTGCATAGTGTATGAGTTAAGCTATATAACAAATGTAATTTTTATAAACTATTGATCCAATTTTGGGAAAATCTAGACTGAAATCCGGTACTATTTATAGGACTTACAAACAATATTTCTTTTAGGACAAAAAATTATTCGTTTCCAGACGATATCGTTATTATGAATGATTCACTATCAAAAGAATCATAATCTTTTTAGATGTAGCGGAGAAAAATTAAGATATATCTTGATTATTGATATCGATTAAAAAGTACTTATGAAAGAGTTCATCAATTTTAGATGGACTTAAGGGTTTTTTTATGGCACCTACTACATTTCTATACTTACATATCTTCTTTAAGTCTTGTTGAGGTAAAGTCTCATGTAGAATTATTATTTTAATTCCTCTTGTAATCCTAGGTCCTAAATTAGAAAAGTGTGAGAAAAATTCTGATCTATTCATCATTGCCAAATCACAATTCAGGATAATTAAATCTGGTTTTAACGAAAGGTCTTTTTTAGCTTTTGTCAAATAATCAATTGCCTCATTACCATTAGAAACTTTAATGATATTTCCAAGCGCACAATATTTCAGTAAACGGTACTGATTTAAAAAATTATGAGTTTTATCGCTATTGACAAGAAGCACACTATTGACTATCCCTTTCATCGATCCAATTAATTTTAAAGAAAATTAAAGATCAATGTCTAAAAAATTGAATTATCTATTAAATCAGACAAGAAACATCGTTTAAATGCTTAGAAAAACGACGAAATATAACACCCTTTCTACAGTAAGGTGTTAAACAAAAAAGTAGAACATACAAAAACCATGTCAATTTAGTGAAGATAATAATTCTTTTGCCTCTTTATTTTTAAAATTGGTAGGTTTCTCTAACAGAAGTGCTAACTCGGTTTTGGCTTTTTCCAAATCTTGATTCTTCAGATAACATAGTGCTAAATACCAATGGGCTTTATCCGCATCCAAGGTGTTACTCTCTAATAATTCAGTAAAAGTATCAATTGCAGCTGCATTTTTATGTAACTCTAATTGAGATATTCCCTTGTATATAAGTAACTGTGGATTTACATCTTGATCATTATTCAAAACATAAGTATTTAGTAACAGCAAAGACTCTTCATAATTTTCTGCTCTAAATTGCTGTTCTATCTCCGTTAAATCAGAATTTTGATCTCTTAGCGTTAATGATGGCAGCTCATCCCAATTCTTATAAGTCGCATATAATTGTTCGGTATTAGTCCCTTGATTGTATTCAACAACCAAAAATAATCCCGCTATAAATATTGCTGCAACCGCTACATACTTTAAAATTTTTGTTAACCTAAAAGGTTTCTCATTAAAATACGATTGTTCTGCTGATTTAATACTACTGGCTATTTCTTTTCCTTTATCACTTCTTAAAAACTGTTCGTATTGTTGAACCTTTTGATTTGTAGTTTTTTTATCTGATAATTCCCAATCATTCTGATCATAAACAATATGCATTTCTTGATAAAGACTGAGCAACTTTTTTGCCTCTGGATCCGTATCTATTTTATTTAGAAAAGCAGCTACCTCTTCTTGGGTCATTTCATTATTAAGATATCTCTCTATATCCTGTTCCATAATCTTTTACAACTCTTTTAATTCATTATAACGTTTATCAGAATATATCGCTTCTTTTAATTTTGACTTACACTTAAAAATACGCTGTCTTACTGTATTCTCCGTTGCATACCCTAGTTTCTTAGCAATATCGACATAAGGCACTTTATTAAAGAAAAAAGTTAAAACTTCTCTACAGTTCTGTGATATTTCTGATAGTTTTTCCTGAAATAGCTCCCATTTTTCTTGTTCATAAGCTGCTAAAGCTATTTCTCGTTCTTCATGTACAAGATCCAAAACACCTTCATTTGTTACCCGAGATTTTGACATTTTTGCTGCCCTTCTCCATAAGTTCTTGGCAATGGTCACAAAATAACCATCAAAACTCGATGTAATTTTAAAATCTGCAGCCTGCGCTCTGGCTAGTAATTGTAGTAATGACTTTTGCATAATATCCTTAGCATCGTCTTCTGATCCGTCATGACTGAGGATATAGTTCCTAACCTTAGGATAAACTTTCTTGTAGATCTCTTTTATACCCTTGTCATCACCATCAATAAGGCTTTGCAATAAATAGTCATCTTGTTTCTGAGTAGCCATGTGATTTCTTGCGTAATTATAGGTGCTATTTAATTACTTCAGATTATGAAGATCACAAACATAAGATAATTCGTAAAACTTCATCAGGGGGATATACCTATTTTTTTTAGGGTTAACTTCTTTTGATTTCTTATATAGTTTCAATTATAACTCCAAGAACAAATTATCATTACAAAACAGCAATCCATTAATTATCATACAATTAAACACAAAACCATCATATCAAAATCACAATGAAAAATAATTTTTGATATAAAAATTTAATTATTCCAATTTTTAGGGTAACATTTCGAAGGTTTTTGAATCGGATGAATGGATACCAATTTAAAAGTGCAGTGCTACAGGTATTTTTATGAGTACTGCTCACCTAAAAAACTAATCAATTATCATGAAAAAAAGTATTGTAACATTAAAATTAATCTGTCTTTCATTACTAGGAATATGGGGATGTTCTGTTGATGAGGAAAGCATGATTGAGAGTGCTGAACTTAATAAAGCGTATGAAAAAAGTAACTCTTACAACTCAGTAATACCCGATATTATGAAAGATCAAGTTGTTGTAAAATTTACAAATCCGAACTTAAACGAAGTTGATAAAAAGTTACTTCGTCTACAAATTGAACAATCATATGATTTCAAAATACTTAATAAGGAGGTTTGTGATTGCGATCCTGAAGGCCCTGAATTATGGACAATAGATACTACTTATTCCAATTTTCCAGGAATAAAACATCTAGTAGAAAATTTGGTAACTAATCATGAAAATAATTCAGGAGATGAAGAAGTAGAAGTAGATCCAAGAGCTATTTTTGATTATCAATTTTACATTGATATAGCGGATAAAACACTATCAGGTAATTACAGTAGCATCTTAGAAAACAAAATAATTCCTGCTACCAATTCTGATTATGTAAATATTGCTATTGTAGATACAGGTATTGATTATGACTATTTTGACAGTCCTATTCTTTATAGTACAAGAAACATTTTTAACAATAGATTCGGAATTTCAGGTTGGGATTATGTTAATCACGATAACGATATGAGAGATGATAACGGGCATGGTACCATGGTTGCCAAAATCATTAACTCAGAACTTACCTCAAACAATATCCCACATCAGTTGTTATCAGTAAAAGCTTTTGACCAAGAAGGGAGAGGTAGTTATTATGATATCGTTTGTAGCTTGAATTATCTTTCTAAATTAAACAATATAGATATCGTTAATATGAGTTTTGGTTGGTATGGTTTAAAGAATCAGAAGATCTTAAAACAGATCATTAAACTAATGGAAAGTAATGTTTTATTCATTACCTCCGCAGGTAATTTAGGTGTAAACGTTGACGAAGAGATCCCTCATTTCCCTTCGGGATATGCTATAGAAAATCTTTTGGGAGTTGCAGGTTATGAGCTTGATGCACCTGAAGAGGTACAAATGCCAGATATACTTGATTTCATTTCTATAAATTCATCAAACTACGGATCAGAGACTATTGATATCGCTGCTCCTATAGACGGCTATTTCTATATTATGAACAAAGAATCAAACCTTTCTATTAATCCTATAGGAACTTCTTTTTCTGCTGCGTACATAACTGCTTCTGCTGGGAAATTATACGACAAAGAAATCACTTCTCTAGAGCTACATCAAGATGTATTGCGCGGTGCGTATAACATATACAGGTTAGAAAATCATATTCATCAAGGAAGAGTTGTGATAAGGGAATAGTTATAAAAACATCATTTCTAAAGATCGATTTATATAACCGTAAGAAATCAAATGTATTTTCTCTTAACAACAAAAAGTGTAATTTTCATACTTTTAAAGTATGAAAATTACACTTTTTTTCTTTCTTATTAGCATTCATGCTTCCTATACAGTTTATTCTCAAAAAGATAACAAAGAGTTTTTAAAAATTTTAAACTCTCACGCCAATCCACAAACAAAAGAAAAGAAGTTAGACTCATTCTTTAGAGTTAAAAACAATAACTACACTTTTGATATAGCCGATGCCTATCATGCTTATGGAGTTTTTCTTTTTAAAAAACGAAAAACACTTAATAATGAGAAAGCCTTAAAAAAAGCTATTGTGTTTACAAAAAAGTCACTTGAAATAAAAGATAGTCTACAGGTTAAGTCATCAAAATCCTTAGATAAAACTTTATTCAATCTCGGTCTTTTTAACTCTAGAGTTAATAACTGTTTTGCAGCCATTGACTATTTCGTTAGATTATCAGAGATAGGACAACTCCCAAAAAAAATAAGTGCATATTCTGAACTCTCAGAGATTTATAGAAAAATAGGAGATTATCACAAAGCTTTAAACACCACAGAAAAAGCTATTGAAATGTGTCTCAACTCACCGCAATACTATAAAAAAAGAGTTGAATTATATTTGCTCAAAGCAGATATCTATTCGTCAATGGGATTCAAACCATATTCAGAACAAATTAGATCTTATTTGCAAAAAGCTGATTCCTTATTAAACTTAGTTTCTTATAATACTTCTAACCAAAAAACTAGAATGTTTCAAATAGAAGGTAATAGACTTTTAAAAATAAAAGAATACAGAAAATCTATTGTCAAATTTTCTCAAGCTTTAAAAGGTTTATCACTTTTAGATTCTATAAACAGAGCTTCTACTCATAATAGTTTAGGATTGGCATTTCTAAAACTAAAACAATTAGACAGCTCCAAATTTCACCTAAAACTATCTAATCAATATAATTCTAACTATACTCCTGCGATGGAAAATATGGGAGATCTATACATCGCCAAAAAGGAGTTTACAAAAGCTTTAGAATCATATCAAAAAGCGATTCAGTACAATATTGATCCAAACGAACCACATGATTATAAAGATAGCATAGAAATCGAAGACCTGGTATTATTATCTAATAAGTACTACACCTTGAGTCATCTTATCCAAAAGGCTAATGCTTGGATTCAATATTATCACCATGATCAAAATAAAGATCACTTATATCAAGCTATCAAAACCTTTAAAATAGCAGATCAATTAGTGGATATTATTCGTTTTGAAAGTTCGGAATACAGATCAAAATTATACTGGAGAGAACGGGCTTCCGCTTTGTATCTAAATGCGGTAGCAGCCTCTTTTCTGCTTAATAATCATAAAGACGGGTATTATTTTATGGAAAAAAATAAAGCGATCTTACTGCTTGAAGATATTACGAACGAACAAGCTAAAGAGAACACCAAACTACCTGAAGACTTAGCCAATAGAGAGTTTTTATTAAAACAAAACATCTATTTATCCGAAAATAGATTGAATACTCTTACCGATACATCCGAAGATGCTCTGCAAAAGACTAAAAAAGAAATTTATAACCATAAAAAGAATTATGAAGTATTTGTAGATTCACTTCATCTCCTATATCCTGATTATGCCATTAACAAACAGAAAATAAAAGTACTACCCTACGACAGTTTTACATCTCAATTCATTTCAGATCAAGAAGTTGTATTACAATATATTTTAAGTGAAGATGAAGGATATGGAATTTTTCACAGTAGAGATCAACAGTTATTTTTTAAAATCCCAAGGGTGAACGAATTATCGCAAGATATTACTCTTTTAAACAAACAAGTTACGAACTGGTTTAAGAATGGGGAAGAATTAAAAGCATATCACAAAACAGCCTATCAAATTTTTCAAAAACTAATCCCCTCATCTGTTTTCTCTATTCTAAAAGGAAAAAATATCACTATTATTCCTGATTATGCATTACAGCAACTCTCTTTTGAAACACTTATTACTTCTGATAAGGATCATAGTTATTTAATTAAAGATGTTGAGGTACGATATGCATACTCCATGAGTTATCTGGACCAAAATGATCAAAAAGAAAGAAATGCGCCATTGGATTTTCTTGGAGTCGCACCTGTAGATTTTAAGATAGAAAACTTGGGATCTTTGGTTCATAGTAAAAAGGAAATAACCACAATCACGGACATATTATCTGGTGACGTATTGTTAGAGGAACAAGGAACTAAAACCAATGTGCTGGATAGTATAGATCAATATCGTATCATACATTTATCAACACATGCTGATATCGACCATCATACAAGTCCATGGATTGCATTTAGGAATCAAAAAATCACATTGCAAGAGATTTATGCCACCAAGAACCAATCGGAAATGGTTGTATTAAGTGCATGTAAAACTTCTTTAGGAGAACTTAATAAAGGAGAAGGTGTTATGAGTTTAGCAAGAGGTTTTTTTCTTTCGGGAACTAATAGTGTCGTATCTTCATTATGGTCTGTAAATGATAAAGCTAATCAAGAACTTATGATTAATTTTTATAAAAACATTGATCAAGGACTTTCTAAATCTTCTGCCTTACGAAACGCCAAACTACAATACATTAATTCTCATGATGGAAGTGAATTATCTCCTTTTTATTGGGGTTCTTTGATACTTATTGGCAATAACGCTCCAATACCCTTTTCTAATCATTTAAGCAGTTTTTTATGGATAGCTATTTTACTGGTGATTATCGGAATTATAATCCTAATTTATTTTAGAAAAACGAGAAAATCTTGAAAACAAAATAGGAATACTCGATTCCATATATTGCTTTCAAGATTTATAGTGAAAATAGTTTAATGATCTGTAATTAATACTTTATGAGTTTTTCGAAAACCATTCGTATCAGAGATTTTAAGCATATATACTCCGCTTGGGTAGGGTTTTACATTTATTTTATAATGTTTTTGAGTGATTATTTCAGAAATCAGTTTGGTTCCTTTTAAATCAAACAATTCTATCCGAAGTCCATTCAATTTATCATTCTCTGACTCTATTTTTACTTGAATTTTATCAGATGTAGGATTAGGAAATAAAGTTATCTCATACGAACTCAAGACATCTACACTATTAGTATTTAAAGGATCTCCTATATTCTGTTTGTTATGTAATTCATTGCTGCGATACATACTAGACAATTCTGGATATTTTTCATAATAAAAGAAATCAAATATTTCGTAATACTTTAAAGCCAGTATATGTTTTTCATTATGTGGTGTTGCTTTTACAGTTAAATAATCATTTTGAACTCCATTTAAGTACCAATTATCTAACCTTCCTGTTCCTGAATTATTCCAATTTTGTTGAAAATTGGTGCCATTATAATCTGCGGTTGCAGACCAAGTATTATTAATATTTAAAACCTCATCCGTAGCATCCTGATCAAAGTTACCTATCAAAATTTTTTGTTGATTGTTTAAAGGTAATATCTGCATATTTGCAAATTTTGAATCTCCATATTGACTCCATATCCAATTCCATTGCGAAGTATTAGTATCAAATCTCAGTACTGTTACCCAAGTATTAACCCAAGTTAAAAGTTCATCTGCATTCGTAACGGTAAATCTCCCAGGTGTATACCTATTATCATAATTAGCATCTACACCTCCAATTCTTCCGCTGCCACTATTTGTCCATCTTTGACTAAAAGTACCTCCTTCAAAATCAAATAAGCTTGACCAATTATAAGAGAATCCTAACAATTCATCTTTTCCATCCCCATCAAAATCTCCTATCTGAAATTGATCAGAAGATCTTATATGCCATGTAGAAATATTAAAGCTGCCAAAATTGCTCCATTTATAATACCAAGAATTGGTAGCTGCATTAAATCCTTGTAATGTAGCCCATGCATTACTAACAGAAATAGACAATAAATCTGTAATTCCATCTCCATCAAAATCTCCTGTATAATGGCGATCTCCTTCATTCATATACCAGGATCCTATCCATCTGCTTCCGTGATTATTCCACATATCGTACCAATCTGTTCCCGTATCACAAGAATAATCTTCCATACCAGACCAGGTTGTACTACTCATAAAAAGTAGTTCTTCATCGGTATCTCCATCAAAATCACCTACTAGTTTATGATCTCCATTATTAAAATACCATCCTCCTAATCTTCTTTTGTTTCTTTCATTAGTCCAAGTCATTTCCCAATCATTTCCTACCGTCGATGAATTAATATTATTTAAACAATTACCATATGAAGCAAGGTGATTTTGTGTTTTCGAAATACTAGAAGCATTAAAAAAATATCCTCTAGTACCGTAGCACATAATTCCTGGAGTTGTACCACATTCTGTATTCCCTGAAACTTCAAACGGATGCGGCATATTTAGTAGATGCCCTATTTCATGTGCGATGGTCATATATGCACCAGCTGTTCTTCCGATAACCGTACAGGCATATGTAGGGTATCTACAAGTGGTGCCGACGTAAGCAATTCCAGCTACAGACAAACTTCCATTATCATCTTTCATGCGAGTTAACCCTGTAAATAACATGCTTATATCTCTGTTAATTCCAGAAAAAACTGAGGGACTATTAACCCTAAATTCTATTAAACGATCTTCAGCAATAATTGATGTATAAGGATCCATGTTTGAAGTTTGTACATTTTGCCCTGTTACACTAAAAAGAATATTAAAATAAATAGAAAAGATCCCTTCTGTTTGATTTAGTAAGGATAAAATCTCTGGATTAGACCCACCAATATTTCTATAGTATTGATAATGTTCATAATCTGCATCTGTAGCAATTTCTAAATATTTTGGTGTACAAATAGAAGTACCGCCTTTTGATGAAAATGTTTGCCCTCCAATATTAATTTCTTCTCTATCACTTATATCAGCTATCAACTCTTGACATTCTCCAAATGCATTTTCTCTCATATCTTTTAGATGATATACTAACAAATAATTTCTTGCTTCATCATCTTTAAGAAAATGTCGTGTTGATTCAAAAAACAACCAATCCTCCTTTTCTTGATTATAAATATATCCCCAAAAATTATCTTTAGTGATAGTTACTCTTACAATATTATTTCTGTTTTTATCTGCTACTCCTTTATATGTATTTGATTGAGTATTGTTTGCCTCATCTGTTTGATTTATAATCTCTCCATTAATACTTTCTACATACTCGGGACTTCTTATATCATTAGATTGTAAACTAATTTCATATTTCCAGTTTTCTGCAGCTAGTAGGAACTCTGATATATAATTATCTCTTTTAACATGATGGTATACTTCTTCAAAATTAAAATCTAAAAGCTGATAACTCTTAAAATACTCTTCTAAACTATCTACACGCTCATTAGTTTCTTTTAACTGAAAGATCTTAGGTCTATAGTCATCTATATGATCAAAATCGCTTCCTTCTTTAATCTGTTCTTGTCCATAAAGCATGGTCAACCCCAAGCTTATAAACAATAGGTTTGTTACAAAAGATTTCATCGTAATGTATTTTTATCCACCTTTATGAATAAAAATCACAAAGGTGGATTATTTGATATTAGTTATTAATTGTCCAGACACCAAGATCTGTACAGCCCGAAGGATTCATCGTAACTGTAGACAGGTCAATAATCGAAGTATAAATTGGTCCTCCTGGAATGCATAAGCATAAACAAGCATTTAGCTGGAATACGCTATCGGGGCACACCCAAAATTCTACAAATCCATTTGCATCAGGGGTAAAATGGCCCGAAAAACCGTTATAAGTAAGTCCTGTAGCCCAAACATAACATCCAGGATCTCCATTGGTATATACCACTTGTACTCTCACACATACCAATGCGTTTGCACATGGATCATCTGCATTCCATGAACTATTAACCGATGTAATCTCTCCTCTTAATACATTTCCTTGATTAACCAAAACTCCAGAAATATCCCAGTATCCTGTTTCTTTATTCAATTCGTATAAATTCACTTGTTCTGGTGTATTTTCTGTTTGTATTGGAAATGAAACATCAATTACCGCTCCTTCATTTAGATCTAAAGGAATATTTTTCTCAGGTATTGTAGCTGTAATTTCTATCATTCCAAAAGATGTTAATGGATATAAAGTCCCATCTTCCTCTTCTGCAATGTAACTTCCAGGAGCACTTCTTAATTCAAACGGATCAGTTACATCTATATAAGTGGCTCTTATTTCTACTTTACCATAATATGGTTCTCCTTTATAGTTAAATGCATTAGCAGGAATTGATATTTGTCCTTGAAAGTCCACAGGTATTTCTGCCCCTTTATCAGCATTAATTACATGAGCTTTGGCTCTTTCTTTCATTAAAACAAATAGTTTTGTGTTCTTTTCAATTACTTTAGAAACTGTAACAAAATCCTCATGCTCTATAGTTAATACATCTCCTAACCTAAAACTGTTTTCCTCTAAAACAAAACCTCCTTTCGAATCGCTGAATGCTATTATATCGCCTCGAAGTTTGATCGTCGCATTTACAATTGGTTTGTTGTTTTTAGTTTGAAGAGTCCCACTCAGGCGATCCGAAGTTCCTTCTCTTTTTAAAGTAGTTTCCAATATATCTACACTCATTTCTGATGTAGTAAACTCATCATTACAAGCGTAAAAAAAAGTGATGAGTACTAAAAATGAGAGTAGTAAAAATGTTTTAAAATTTTTCATCTATTCTATATTAAATTGGTTATAAAGCTTATTGTATTGCTAGTTGTCTTGTGATTACTTCTCCAGAGTCTTTAATGATTCTTACGAAATACATCCCTTTAGGTGTTTTCGCATCTATATCCAAAAGGATCATACCTTTTTCTTTTTTAAACGATATGGATACACTCTTCCCTGTAAATGTTACCAATTCAACATGTTGAATATCCGTAGTAGTTGAGGTGGTAATGGTAAGCACTCTTCCTGCTGGAACTGGATTAGGGTACATTTCGATTTTTGAAATTTCTTTATCATCCTCCACAAAACTTCCCTCTTCATACTCTTCAAAAAGTTCGAAAATTACACCAGAATTAATGAGTTCATTGATCTCTTTTGTATAGGCACTATCTGGTTCAAAAGGATATTCTTTGGTTTCTAATACAAAACCTCCTGTATCATTCTCACTTTCCTGTATCTGAACTCTAAAATATCTTCTGGTCTCTTGCCATTCTTTACAATCATTCCAAATTCCATGTTTTATATAATACCAAGTGTTTGTAGAAAGTCCTGAAAAAGAAGCGATATCGGAGTTACAGCAAAAACCGCTGATTACATTATGATTTACATCATACACTTGCCATCCGTGATAAACAGATACTGGATTTGGATCCGCCTGTAGATTTACATTTACCAGACCTCCACTAGCACTAAGGCTTAGTGTAAAATCTGTAGTATATCCTACCCAACTAACAGAATTGGGTACAATTTTTCTGGCTTCTTGCCATGGATAGCAATTCTTATCAGAATCTTTCCAAACACCATGCTTTATGTAATAATTTTTGGTTCTACTTAGTCCACTAAAAGTAACCGATGTTCCTCCTTGAATAGGTCCTACTTGTGTACCTCCTGTTGTAGTTGAGGTAGCTGTTTCGAATAATCCCCACCATTGGTAGGCATTGGTTGTTGTAGCTGTTGCCTGAATGGTAATAGTTCCATTACCTGCACAACTAGCATTTATTGTAAAATCAGGATCCAAGGCTGCATTAGGTAATACAGTAAATCTCTTAGTTAAAGGCAGCCAACCGATGCAATCATTCCCTAACGCTACTTTGATTTCATATTCATAACCTGCCTCAAAATTAACATTATTACCAGCAAATAGATTGGTTAAATTCACCGTTTGTAATTGTCCTGCTGTCCATCCTAATCCAGATACATACTGAAAACTTCCTAAACTACCGCTAGGTCTTCTCCAGGCATCAATAAAATAATGAATCTCGCCTTGAGAAGCGCTTCCATTCAGTAGAATAGTCTCTCCCTCGCAAAAAGTATTCTTATGAGTACCAGCTGTATCTTCAAAATGAAAATCCACACTAAGGTTTTGACTTTCCTGAATCACAATATCATCAATCGCCATCTCAGCCTGTTTTACACCTCCTGTGTATAATGGATTTATTAATAATCTAGAATAATTAGCATTAGGTGTAAACGTAGTGGTTACGGTATGCCAGTTATTCCCTAAATAGGTTCCGATAGTATTAGAAAATATCGTTTGTTCTGTATCAATACTTCCATTTTGAAAATTTACAGCTCTTAAGTTTACGGTACCATGATCACTGATATCCTGATTGCCTCTATCATTTGTTCTTACTTTAAAAGAAACAGTGTAACACTTACCTTGTTCAAATGCTACTGGAGTTTGGATACTTTCATAATGATCATTCGTCCCTCCTGACCACATCCAAGCATGTGGATTTGATGATACTCCATGTAGGGAAGGACTTCCGGAATAGGAGTTCCAATCATCTACACAATTGGTGTTTGCTGATCCAGTAAAACCAAAACTAAAATCATTACAGTTAACATCGTATTGCGAGAAATCTCCGTTTAACACCAGGTTTTGACTTATCCCCAGATATATGCTTGCTATCATAAAAAATAGCGATAAAATATTTTTAAGCTTCATTGTATTAAGTTTTAAAAGAAATGCTTACTCTTTCGCTTTTCGGCTTACGCGTTTTGCTTTGCAAAAATTATTTAGGTTGATCAGACCAGATAATAAATGTCCATTTGATAGAAGGAGTTCAACTAGATTAAAATGTTACCCACAACATTTAAAAATTTTTATTTTTTGATGAATGTAACCCTAAGTTTTGGTCTAAATGTAGAGGAAGACTGTATGAATAATTCTTGTTCAAACATTAATATCTTAAAACCAAATTATCCAAAGAGAATCTACTTTCTGTTTTTGAAATACTGGAGGAAATCCAAAATCAAATCTGTATTAATACATAAAAATATAGTAATGTGATCTACCCTCTGGTAATCCCCTTTTATATGATAAAGATCATATTTGATCTAAGGTTTAAAAAGTAATTTTATGGTATAAATCAAACATCATGAAGAATATTCTTTTACCCACAGATTTTTCAAAAAATTCTTTAAATGCTATCGACTATGCTACGGATTTTTTTAAAAAAGAACTATGTACTTTTTATATTTTACATGTACAAAAAGCATCTCATTATACCACCGATGATTTGATGAGCGCTCCGACAAACACTTCTCTTTATCATTCGATAACTAATGAATCAAAAACAAAATTAAATCAGCTTGTCGACGATCTAGAAATTAAATATTCTAATGAAAACTATGCTTTCGAGAAAATAATTGATTATGACATTTTCACGGATGCCATTAGGCAAGCTGTCGTGACTAAGGAAATTGATTTAATTGTTATGGGTACAAACGGAGCTACTGGAGCTGCTGAGGTGGTTTTTGGAAGCAATACACTAAAAGTTATCCGTAAAATTGATTGTCCAGTTTTGGCAATACCAAATAATATCAAATTCAGAGTTCCAAAGACAGTGTTATATGCTTTGAATATAGATGATCATTTTACAACAGAAGGAATTGATCCTCTCACCGATATTTTATCAAAACACAATGCTTCTCTAAGAATTTTGAAAACCAAAGAAGATGAATTGGTAACCGTAACAGAATTTGATGATAAAAAGAATCTAGAATCATTTTTTAAAGACTACAACCATACTTTTCATACTATTAGTAATATACCGTTTTCTTTAGCGATTCATAGTTTTGTGCAGGTGATGGAAGTAGATCTTACTGCAATATTCGTAAAAAGAGAAACATTTTTAGAACGCTTTTTTAAAGGATCTGAAACTTCTAAAATTAGTTACGGAACTCAAATTCCTTTATTGATAATGCATTATTAAGTTTATCTTTAATTTGTGATTTATTCAATAGGTATTATTATATACATAATCATTAGTGCAATAATTACTATTAGATTATTGCTTAATGGTATGAGACCTACCAAAATATTAGGATGGCTTTTTGCTATTTTCACAATTCCAATAGGTGGTATATTTCTGTATTTTATGTTGGGAAGAAATCGAAGAAAAAATAAACTCTTTCGATTAAAAAAAACACCTAGGGTTGCAACTTTCATGGAAAGAGCCGTAGCAGAATGCGCTCCTATTTCGACAAAAGAATTTAATGAGCATCATAAAATAATTTCGTTGATTACTCAGAACTCACTTTTTAGACCTAGTACAGGAAATGAAGTAAAACTACTCAAAAATGGAAGAACTACGTTTGAAGCCATTTTTGAAGCTATAAAGAATGCCAACAAATTTATCTATCTTGAATATTATATTTTTGAAGAAGGAGGACTTACTACAGAGCTTTTTAATCTATTCAATACTAAAATTAATGATGGAGTAGATATTTATATCCTTTATGATGGAATAGGTAGCTTATCTCTGAGTAAAGCATACATCAAAAAATTACAGAATATCGGAGTAAAAATTCATAAATTCTTACCCATCCAATTTGGCAAATTTCTTTCTTCTATCAATTATAGAAATCACAGAAAAATCATAGTGATCGATGGAGAAATAGGATTTACAGGAGGAATTAATATTGCGGATAAATATATAAAAGGAGATCCCAATTTAGGAATTTGGTATGATACACATTTACAACTAAAAGGTCCTTCTGTAAACAACTTAAAAGCAATATTTGCTCTTGATTGGTATTTGGTCAGTAATGACGAATCTATATTAAACACATCCTATTTTTCTAAAAACCTTGTTAACGGAAACTCTACTGTACAGATAGTTCATAGTGGTCCAGATGATAATTTTCCAGCTACAAAACAGATGTATTTTTCTATCATTAATGAGGCAAAAGATTACGTATATATTGCGAATCCTTATATCATTCCGGGAGAATCGATTTTAGATGCTTTGAAGGTTGCTGCATTGAGCGGAGTGGATGTAAGGCTACTATTATCTCAAAAATCGGATAACCTAATTGTAAAGTGGTGTGTTCGTTCTTATTTTGAAAATTTGTTACAAGCTGGTGTAAAGATTTATCTTTTTGAAGATGGTTTTTTGCATAGTAAAACGATTGTTTCGGACGATACAATATCATCAGTAGGCACTACCAATTTAGACATAAGGAGCTTCGAACAAAATTATGAAGTGAATGCTGTACTATTTGATGATGATTTTGCAATTCAACTTCGAGAAGATTTTTTAGAGGATTGTCATAAGAGTACTCTTTTAGCGTATGATACTTTCGTAACAAGACCCTGGTCACACAAAATAAAAGAAGGTATCGCTAAAATTTTCAGTCCAGTTCTTTAGTCAAACCCTAACCATCGATATCCTTTAATACGGGTGTTAGCTCATTCTGCGGTATTCCTCCATTTTGCCAACTCTGTATATTATCAAAAGTAGTTTTCGCAATATTATGTAATGCTTCTTTAGTCGCAAATGCCTGATGCGGTGTAATCAAAGAATTGGGTAAATCTATTAGTTCCTGTAAAAGTGGATCATTTGGATGATTTTGAGATCTATTATAGAAAAAAACTCCATTTTCATACTCGTAAACATCCGAGCCATATGCTGCAATCTTTTTTAATTCCAAAGCTTTAATGATATCCTCAGTTCTTACGATACCTCCTCTGGCTACATTAATAAGAATTAAGTTTCGTTTCATATACTCAATAGTCTCTGTACGAATTAAGTGATGTGTCTCTGAAGTCAAAGGCGTACTTAAAAATAGGATATCTGATTGTTTTAATAGTTCCTCTAATTTGTAATATGTTACTTTATTATTTTCTACTAAATCAGGATCTTCTATCAAATCATTAGCAATAATTTGGCACCCAAAACCATTCATGATTTTAGCAATTACCTTTCCTATTCTTCCTGTACCAATTATCCCAACAGTTTTTTGATTAAGATCAAAACCAATAAGATCATCCAGCAAAAAATTATAATTATGAACCTGTTGATTTGCCATTATTATTTTACGATTTAGTGATAATAATAATGTAATGGCATGTTCTGCAATAGCGTGTGGCGAATATCCCGCAGCATTGGCCACTCGAATTCCCAACCTGCTGGCTGTTTTTAGATTTATATTATCATATCCAGAAGAACGCAAAGTAATATAACGTATCCCAAAATCTCTAAGCTTTTCTAAAACCGAAGAGGAACAATCATCAGCCGAAAAAATAGAAACCACGTCAAATCCAAGAGCTAAAACTGCTGTATCTTCGGTAAGACGTTCCTTACTATATTTTACACGAAATTGATCGCTATTCGCCTGCTCCAAAAATGGTATTTCAAAATCCTTTGCACTATATATCAACACCTTCATAATAGAGTTCATGCTTTACAATTAATAGTTTTTGTTCTTTTAATGCCCAGACTAACATATTCACATAATCTTTTATAGCCTTTTTTATATTATCAGGCATGGTAACGTCGATGGATCCTTGCCAGATCACTTCCTTTTCTTTTTCGGGACAGATACAATACAGTGTGGACTGAGCATGAAATATTTGATACTCTTCATAATAATCCTGATCATGATAAATTTCCTGATTCTGGTAATAATCTTCTCTAAAATTATTAAAAGTGCGATCAAGGTTTCTCATGGAAGAAACTACCGTAACCTTGTCTTCTACACCAAGAACTTTGGAAAGCAATATAGCATCAAAACCTTCTTGAATCAGTTCTTTCTCAAGTTCTAATAATTCTTCTTCAGTTTTTGGCGAATCGTCATAGAATTGTTCAAAAAGGTCGAGACTAGTAACAGCATTAACTCCATTTTTTTGTAACGTTTTAGAGAGCCTTTCTTCAAAACTTTTTCGATTCTTACTATCTGCAGTAATTCCGACCACCAGTACCTTTTCAGATTCAAATACTTCGATATCTGGATGTTTCCAATTTTCTACTAATTCACTCGAAGAACAACTCCAAAGCAATCCTATGATGAGTAGCTTATATATAAATACTTTATTCATTATGATCAGTTTTTAAGTTTGACAATATTTTATCTAGTCTATGGACTACCTCATTTGTATATTCTGGCAGTTTTTCAATAATGGATTCGCCAGATATTACATCTACATCTTGTAATGTGATATGACTGCTTCCAACGGTAGAAAGAATAATCAATCTATCAAGATCTTCAGGATGATTTTTGATATATCTCTTCACATTAGATGGCGGGCTTCCGTATTCCCAAGAATTGATAATCACAATTGCATCCCATTTATCTATTGGTACTGTAAACAATGTATACACATCAATTACTTTAAAATAAATAGCATCCTCTTTATAATATTTTAATACTCTTTGTACCAATGAATCTTTAAACCTGCTTCCCTGAGAGGCGATAAGCACTTTTGTTTCTAGATTTGGATCATTTACCTGAAATGGTATTACGGTATCCATGGAATATGTATACTCATACCAAATCCAAAATCCTATAAACAAAAGAACTATGACTATTGATATGTTCTTGAATAATTTCAATGCTATTATTTTGATATTCGTTTTACTTTTTCCTTTTTGATAAAGCTTTTAATTAGTTCGAAAATTATTCTCTTGTGAGCTTTATATGTTTCTAAATAGTTATTTACTTCTTCCAATAATAATCGATGTGTTTGCTTATACTCCTTTTCCTCCTCCAATTGATCTTCACTGTCTACTAATACAAGAAGTTCATTATTGTGATTCGTAATTTTCTTAAGCAGAGGATCTATTTGTTCATATAATTTAGCAAGACGATCCGCAGTTTCTTTGCTTTCTTTTACTTCAATTTCTGAAATTGGCGTTATCGGATAGTTCCTGATAAGATTTTGAAGAAATAATTGTTCATCTTTACTAAATTTCAATTCAGAAATCCAGCCTACTGTTATTTCATGTAATTCATCAGCACTTTTCCACTCAGCATATTTTATATATTGCTCATCGGTTTTCATATTTCTGCTCTTATTGATGATAGTTTTAAAATAGAAAAGGCAGAAAATTAACCCCACATCATTTTCTGCCTACCTCTTTTTCTAAGCAATTTCTATTACTCTTTTTGGTGGTTCCTTAGCCTCTTCTTTTTTGAGTAAATTCAAGGTTAACAAACCATCTTTATATGCCGCTTTGACCTTCTTATTTTGGTCAATACTATTGGGTAACTGTAGTCTTCTTTGAAAAGAATTATAACTAAATTCTTTTCGGGTATAGTTTTCTTCTTCCTGAACAGCATTATTACTATTTTCTGCAGAGATA
This sequence comes from uncultured Aquimarina sp., assembly GCF_947492115.1. Taxonomy (NCBI): domain Bacteria; kingdom Pseudomonadati; phylum Bacteroidota; class Flavobacteriia; order Flavobacteriales; family Flavobacteriaceae; genus Aquimarina; species uncultured Aquimarina sp. Next base: position 692,756 of record NZ_CANLMM010000003.1, on the reverse strand, counting down.
TGAAGCATATCATTTTCTATAGTTACAGCTATATCCTCTTTAGAAAAACCTGGAACTGCCAGTTCTACTTCAAAATCATCCTTATTTTCCTTAATATTCATGGCTGGTAAATCCTTATCTCGAATGAAAAAATCATCAGAGAAAAAACTATCTGTATCTAACCAATTACCAATACTATCATTAATCCAAGGAAGTCTGTTTCTTTTAAATTTAATTAGTGACATAATATTTAGGTTTTATAGTTATTATCTGTAATAAAATTAAATCAGTTGAATGAGGAAAAAAATGATATTTCTCAGCTTTAAGATTTATTTCTTCTTCTTTTTAAGCACTCCTCCAGCATAGCTAAACACCTTTGTTTTGAAAAATTGATAGTTTTTATAAAACAGATCAAATTTCTCCTTTAATGAATAATGTTTATCACTATAAAAAATATCGCAAGACATGGTATCGCACTCCATCATTCCACCTAATTCACTTTCTTGCTTGCTTATCTCTAAATAAATATTCTCTAATTCTGTCTGTACAGTTTTTATTTGTGTTTTAAATTCCTGAAGTCTTTCAAAAAGGTTTGGTGTATTGGGTTCAAAAACATAGGAATTAAGGAGTTGATTAATGAATTGTACTTCACCTTCAATAAATTGAAGTGAGGATTTCCATGTTAACATTTCAAAATGAAAATCTTTTAACCTTGTTTCTGTTTCGTGTATTGTTTTCATTTCTTCAAAATTTTATAATTACCGTTTTTCTAGTATGCGTAAAAAAAGTAGGATTCATATTAAGAGTACTATCAATACTTCTTTTACAGATTAAAATAATCTCTTACCAATGCTTTGGTTTGATTTGCCGTCATACTATCAGTTTTAAAAACACCTTCTAGTTTATCATGTAGATCTTTATAGTAGTATCCTAATTCTTTTTTGAACTTTTCTCCCGCCTCTGCGGGTCCAAAAACAACCAGTTTATCGACGTCTTTTACATGAGAAGCTATTTCTTTAAAATAAGCTTTGAACTGATGTTTCTCTCGCTCCAAATATTTACTGTCTTGTACCACATCTTGTGGGCCTCCTTTTACTCTGGTTCCGGAACCTCCATGAATGCGATATGTTTCTATTTGAGATGGGATGGTGATCATCTCTTTTTCGTTTTTATTAGGGTTAATAATAAACGCCTTTTCTTTATCCATCCAGATACCTATGTTTTTCATTGTATATGGTTTTAGTTTTTTAAATCGTGAAGTGCCAGTACAGGAACTGTAGCATGATGTCCTAAGTTTTTAACTAAGGGTCTAGAGAATACACTACCAAAAAAGCTATGCTTATGATTTACAAAAGTGATCATATCACTATCCCTACTTTCTACAAAACAGCTCAAGCCTCCAGCCACATCTACATTATGCAGCGTATGAAATGTATAAGGGACTTCTTCGAAATATTCTTTTAATAAATCCTGATTATTCTTTTGTTCTTCAGAAAGTGTATCGTCTTGTGTGATATATAGCACACGAATTGCTGCATTATTTCGTTGAGCGATCTCTACCAAATATTGTAATTCTCTTCTCTTAAAATGTGTTTTATAATCCGTTGGAAATACTATTTCTCTTGGTTTTCGGTATAGTGTTTCTTCTGGAACCATCATTACAGGACAGTTTCTTACCTTTTCCATAACAGATATAGCGTTGCTTCCAAATATGACATCTCTCTGATTACCAGTTCCCTTAGTTCCCATGATAATCATTTCGATATCTTTTTTATCCACGATATCTTTAATGGCCTCTAACAGACTATTCATCTGCGAGATAGCAAAGAATTTATGTCCTGGATATTCATCTCTAAATGCTAATCTTTCCAAGGTTTTTCCAAGTCCTTTTTCTGATTTTTCTTTAGCTGCATCATATAACTTCTCTCCTGGTTCTGGAACCATCATACTTTCCAGCGCATAACCAGACACATCAAACGTATTTAGCAAATAAAATTCGCACTCATCACTTTTATACAATTCTATAGCATAACAAATAGCTGTCCATGCATTTTTAGAAAAATCTGTTGGTAATAAAATCTTCTTCTTCATCAGTATTGATTTTTAAGATTAGTGTAGTAAATGTACCTCTCTTATTTATCGTAAACTATGATAATTATCAGCTTGCGTCAGGAATAATTAAAAAGGGAACTATAGGATGGAAACCTATACTTTTTATTACTGGTTCATGAGTGATATTTTCCATCAGACTATGCTTATAATTCACCATAGCCAGCATATCAACATCCATATCTGCAATAAAATCATTGATCAATTTTGATTTTTTTGAGAATTTTGAAATCCAATGTACAGTCGGATTTATGTCCTTCAGGTATTTTTTCAAAGCTGTAAAATTATATTCTTGAAGTTCATCTAATTGTTCTTCTTCGTGAATATGAAAAAGCCTAATGTTAGCATCAAAAAGTTTGGTCATATCTACAAGAGGTTTCAACTCCTCTTCTAAATAGAATCTTTTAAAATCAGTAGGAAATGCAATTTCCATAGGTTTTACAAACTCAAATGCATCTGGAATCATAAAGATAGGACAGGATTTTATCGATTGAATCACCTTCACTGTGTTACTTCCCATAAAGATTTCTTTAGCTCCAGTAGCTCCCTTTGTTCCCATAACTACCAAGTCAATCTTTTTACTTTTAACAGTCTTAGTAATAGTTTCTATCAATTCTTTGGAAATAGAAATCGTTTCAAAATGATGTTGCAGCTCTTCGGTATCACGAGTTATTCTATGTTTTGTTTCGAGTAACTTTTCTTCAGATTCTTTTCTCAATTTCTGAAAGAGTGCATCTCCTTTACTAGTATCCAAACGACTAGTTAATATTGGGGTGTTAACCTCAAAAGTATTGAGTATATAAAAATGGCAAGGTTGATTCTGAAACAATCGAGTAGCATAAAAAAGAGCATTATATGCATTGTTCGAAAAATCGGTAGGAACTAGTATTCGCTTCATCGTTAAACTATTTATTAATTATGAGTAAATCTAATTCCTGTAGAAACGAAAAACTATGACAATTCTCAGTTATCAGCAGGGATTACCAGGAATGGAATTACAGTATGAAATGTTATTTTTTTAATAACAGGTTCTCTTAATAATCGCTTGATAAACCCATGCGGGTAGTTAATCATGGCCAACACATCTATCTCCAGTTCTTCTATAAAAGCCTGTATTGCATTTTCTATTGTAGAAAAGTCTTCAATTACATGAAAATCATGCTTCCTATTACTAAAATAATGCTCTAACGTGCTGGAATTAAAGCTTTGCATTTCTGAAAGTTTTGGTTCTTCATATACCTGAATCATTCGTATAGTAGCATCATGAATCTTTGCTAAATCTTTTATAGGATTGATTTCAGATTTGAAATACATTCTTTCAAAATTAGTGGCAAAAGCAATATTTGAAATTTCTTGATATCTACACTCTTCAGGAATTACTAAAACAGGACAACTATCCAGATATTGAACAACCTTATGCGCATTACTTCCCATAAAAATCTCTTTTGCCTCAGTAGCTCCTTTAGTTGCCATCAGAACGAGATCATAATGATTTTCTTTTAGTAAACTTTGTAAAACTTCCACTAATTCACCTAAACGAGATATGGTTTTAAAAGAATGAAGCATACTAGTTTTCGAATTTTCAATATCCTCGACAACCATATCCAACCCCTTTTGTGATGCTGATCTAAGAAGTTTATACTGCTCTCCTATCTTTTGAGTACTAATCGTAGTTAACAATTGTGTAGCAGCTAAATCATAGGCATTTACAATATGAAATTCGCATGGAGTATTCTCAAAGATATTAAAAGCATACACTATTGCATTCCATGAATTATCGGAAAAATCTGTTGGAATTAATATACGTTTCACCTGTTTAAATTTTAGTGTTTACTTAATTATGAGTTGATTATAAAATTGAGAACATATGTTACCACTTTGCTCTCTCATTAAGAATTTTAAACGTTAGTAGTAACACATTTACTAAAGCCTTTCTGTTGAAGGAATCACTAAAAAAGGAACGTTTAGATAATATGCAATCTGATTGATCACCGGTTTAAACAAAAGATTCTCAAAAAATGAATGCTTATTATGAACCATCACTAATAAGTTGATAATATGATATTTCTGATAGTCTTCAATAGCTTCTATAACATCCATGCCGTCTGCAATTTCAAAAACATGAGCATTCTCTTCGAAATAAGTATCTAAATATACTTTTGTATCCTTCTGTTGTGTAACTAAGGGAACACCATAATATGCATTTAAAATATGTAACCGAGAGTTATGGATGTCACATATACTCTTAATTAATGGAAGTAAAATTGGGTTTGAAGTATTGAGATTATAGTCTGTCGGAAACAGAATTTCTTTAGGTTTTTCATAAACAAATCCATCTGGGACAGCAATAATCGGACATTTTACTTTTTTCATGGTATACATAGTTTGGGACCCTATCAATACTTCTTTAAGTCCTGTTGCACCTTTTGTACCCATGATTATAAGATCAATATTATACGTTTCAATAACATCCTTTATCTCAGCAATCAACATATTAAAAGCAGAAAGCTTTACAAATTGATGCTTCTCATTTGGAAATTCTATTTGAATCTTTTGTGCTACTTTTTCTATTTCTTTTTTTGAATGTCCAAGTGCAACCTCCTCTATACCATAAGGTGCAGGATTCTCTATAAGGTATTCTGCTGTATATGAAATAGGAGTAAATGTATTTAGCAAATAGAACGTACAGGTTTCGTCTTTAAAAAACTGTACTGCATATTTTATAGCATTATATGCATTATTCGAAAAATCTGTTGGTAATAATATCCTTTTCATCTTTTCTACATTTATTGTTTACTAAATCACCACATTATGACAAACCATTATATCCTCTCATAATTCTTGTGGTCTATTTTTCCTTGTTATTTTTAGAGGTTAGATTCTTGGTACATTTTGCATCACCAAAAATGGAATTTTGATCTCTAATCCTATTGTATCTATTGTAGAGTTATACAATATGTTCTCCATGTAGGAATGTCTAGAATTTACCATCACCAAAAAATCTATTCCTTTATGCTCGATAAATTCATTAATTGCTATAGTTAAACTCTTTGACGAGATCCGATGAGATTCTAGTTCAACACCTGATAAACTTGTTTCTAAAAACTCTTTATTGTCTTCTTGTCGTATGGACAACTTATCATTAGTAGATACCCATAAAAAGTTAATTTTAGACCTAAAACTTCTAGCCATTGTATACAATAACTTCAACTCTCTTCTTTTGTATGGTAATTGATAATCTGATGGAAATAAGATATTCTTCGGAGGCGTATATGTACAACCATTAGGAATCACCAAAACAGGACTTTTAACATATTTAATTACCTGTAGTGTATTACTTCCAAAGGTTATTTTGCTGTTATCCGTTTTTCCTTTGGTTCCCATGACAACAATATCTACATTTTCTTCCTCTATAATTTCATTACTCTCATCTACCAACTGACCAAACTTAGATAGTGTTGTATAGGAATGTCTTGGGTTCGGAGAAATCTGTTGTAATATCTCCTCTATTTTGGTCAATTCTTTTTCCGAGTTTTGATAGACATTGTCTTTTATTTCATTAAAAAGTTCTCGAGCCATATGAGCATTCTGATCATATACTTCGTCCGCATAGGCGTGTAGTATGAAGAAATCACAATGTTCGTATTTAAAAACCTCAACAGCATATTTTAATGCGTTTAAAGAATTCTCTGAAAAATCTGTGGGGATTAGAACCTTTCTCATGATAAATAGTTTTTATTATATCCAAAACTAAGTCCTGTCTAGAAGATGAACTATGACCAATATCAGTTATACTGTATCTTTTATCAGATTTTGATCTCTTTTAGATATGTCTTTACCTATTTTAGAGAATGAAGTACTCATTCCTATTTCTGGTAGTATCATAAAAGGAATTTTTGAATAAAACGCTATATTTTTAATGACAGGTTCTCTGGTTAATTTCTCTAAAAAACTGTGTCTATAATTCAACATTGCTAATAGATCTACATTCGATTTTTCTGTAAAACTTTGTAAAGTTGAAGCTACAGAGTCACCCATGTTTATAGTATGTACATGATTGTCTATAGCATTAAAATATTCTTGTAATATTTCTGAATTAAATTTTTGTTCCTCTGATAAAGAACCTGCTTGCTTCGGAATGTGTACAATATTTATTCTTGCATTATTATTTATAGCTAAGTTTATTAAAGGTTTTAATTCTTCCTTACTATAAAAATGTGTGAATTCTGTTGCAAATGCTATATGCAAAGGATGGCTTATCAAGGAAAAACCGGACGGTATGACTACAACCGGACAATTTTTGATAGCTTTTATGATTCGTACAGCATTGCTACCTAGAAATACTTCTTTTGCAGCAGTAGTTCCCTTAGTCCCCATAACGATAAGATCTATTTTCTTGGATGCTACTATTTCTGATGTTACTTCAGTGATCGTTCCAAAAGCTGCAATGATTTCAAAATGATGGTTCTTATTAACATTCGCATACTCCAAGCTTTTCTTTATGTGTTTCAGGTTTGTTAAAACATCTAATTGTACTGTATTTTCTACACTACGCTCAGATGGATGATCGGAGAGATGAATAGCTTCGTAAATAATTTTATGATATGCATTTACTATGTAAAATGTACAAGATTCTTCCTTAAAAAGTTCTGTAGCATAATCAATAGCATTCCAGGAGTTTTCTGAGAAATCGGTAAGTAGCAAAATCTTTTTCATGGTTTTTGGTATTATGTTGATATCTCAAAACTATTTTATTTGCCTTCTCCAAACTATGATTTTTGTCATATGATACGAATGTAGTCTTTATGATTTTTGTACAAAATCTAATAGATATGATAGCTACAAAATGTTTTCACTGCGGCAATGAATGTGATAAAACAATTGTGAAATTTGATCATAAAACTTTTTGCTGTAATGGATGCAAAACAGTGTATGAAATTTTTTCCACCAATAATTTATCCTGCTATTATGATTTACAATCTACTCCTGGAGCGATTCCCAAAGAGCTTGAAGGAAAGTATGATTATCTCGATAATCCTGATATTATTGAAAGATTAATCGAGTTCAGCAATGAAAATATCCAGATAGTTACCTTATATATCCCTCATATACATTGTAGTTCCTGTATTTGGATTTTAGAAAATTTGCATAAGCTCCATACATCGATTTCTGCATCACAAGTAAATTTTCCGAAAAAAACGGTAAGAGTAACTTTTGATACTTCAGAAACTACCCTAAAAGAAATTGTTACCTTACTTAACTCCATAGGATATGAGCCTTATATCAGCTTAGAAGATTATTCTAAAGGCAATCAACATACTAACCGAAGTCTATTTTATAAATTAGGAGTTGCAGGTTTTGCTTTTGGAAATGTAATGTTTTTATCTTTCCCTGAATATTTTGAAGTGTCAGAATATTGGTTAGAACAATATAAACATGCTTTTAGATGGTTAATGTTTGCTTTTTCGATACCTGTTGTTTTTTATGCGGGTCAGGAATATCTAATTTCTGCCTATAAAGGGTTACGAAATAACATATTAAATATCGATGTACCTATTGCCTTAGGTATTTTAGTACTCTTCATTAGAAGTACTGTAGAAATAATATTTGATCTAGGCACCGGTTTTTTTGATAGCCTCACCGGTTTGATATTCTTCCTATTATTAGGGAAGTTTTTTCAACAAAAGACATATACTTTCTTATCCTTCGAAAGAGATTATAAATCCTATTTTCCCATTGCAGTCACCAGAATTTCTTCAGACCAGAAACTAGAAGAGAACATTCAGGTATATGAAATTAAAGAAGGAGATCGTTTATTAATTAGAAATGAGGAATTAATTCCTGTAGACAGCATATTAATTAATGGTAATGCAAGGATAGATTACAGTTTTGTTACTGGAGAAAGTGAGCCTGTTTCTAAACGATCTGGAGATAAACTTTTTGCAGGAGGAAAACAGATGAACGGAGCAATAGAAATTGAAGCGCTCAAATCCGTAGAACAAAGTTATCTAACTCAATTATGGAGTAATGATATTTTTAAAAAGAACAAAGCCGATTCTTTTACCAATCTTACCGATATGGTAAGCCAATATTTTACCATAATCATTTTATGTATCGCAGTTATTGCAACTAGTTACTGGTTATTTAAGGATGCATCCAAAGCCATGAATGTTTTTACAGCAGTCTTAATCATTGCATGCCCTTGCGCATTAGCATTAGCCAGACCATTTGCACTAGGAAATGTACTAAGGTTCTTCGGTAAGCATAAATTTTATCTCAAAAATGCTGACGTTATCGAGCAAATGGCAAATGCAGATACCATTCTGTTTGATAAAACAGGTACGATTACAGTACATAAAAAAAATAATATTGAATATCATGGGCAACCTTTATCACATACCGAAGAAGCATTATTAAAAAACACTCTACGGGCTTCAAACCATCCGTTAAGCAGATCTTTATACGATACACTTGCAGCATATGAAATTATGACTTTAGATGAATATCAAGAGTATATCGGTAGTGGTATAGAAGGAAAACATGCCGAAAACTCCATTAAAATTGGTTCTACGAATTTTGTAGGAAATCCTGATAACGAAAAACAGCTTAACACTTCCGTACATATAAGCACAAATGATAATTACCGAGGCCATTTCATTTTTTACAATCAATATCGAAAAGGACTCGAAAATTTATTTAAAAAGTTATCTAGCACTTACGAAATATCAATAATCTCTGGTGATAATCAGGGAGAAAGATCTTATTTACAGAAAATACTTCCTAAAACGACTTCATTACTTTTTAATCAAAAACCAAAAGACAAACTTGACCATATCAAGAACTTACAGAAAAACGATCGAAACGTAATGATGATTGGAGATGGTCTTAATGATGCCGGAGCACTGGCACAAAGTAACGTAGGAATCGCTATATCAGAAAATGTAAATGTATTTTCTCCAGCTTGTGATGCAATTTTAGATGCATCAGAATTTGAAAAAATCAGTGATCTTTTACATATTTCAAAAAAGACAATTCGAGTAATTAAATCAAGTTTTATTATATCATTTTTCTATAATATAATTGGCTTGTATTTTGCTGTAACAGGTCAATTATCTCCTATCGTAGCTGCCATTCTAATGCCATTAAGTTCAATTTCTATAGTAATTTATGTGACGATACTTACAAATTTTATGAGTTTTAAGCTATACCATAAAAAGAAAGGAGATGTCGAAGCATTATAATCCCATAGAACACTTCCAACAGTGGTTTTATGAAATAAAAAACTTGGATACTGGAGATGAAATAAATGCTATGCAACTTTCTACCATTGGAATAGATGGTTTTCCAAAAACCAGGATTGTTTTATTAAAGAGATTTACTTGGGAAGGTTTTATCTTTTTCACCAATTATAAGAGCGAAAAAGGAAAAGCGCTTGCAAACAACAATAGAGCTTCACTATTGTTTAACTGGCATAAATCGCAAAGAGAAGTACATATTTACGGCCATACCGAAAAAATACCTGAAAATTTATCAGAAGGATATTTCGAATCTCGTCCTAGAGGCAGCAAACTCGCAGCTTGGGTATCTGAACAAAGTACTATTATACCATCCCGAACAATTCTGGACAGAGGTATGGAACAATTGGAGAAGAAATTCCAAAACAAAGAAATTCCAAAACCACCCTATTGGGGTGGTTATATTCTTAGGCCTATTCATATGGAATTTATAAAATACGACGCATTCACTAAAGCAAATAAGGTTATTCAATATACACTCCAACAAGATTATAATTGGTGTAAAACCAGTTCATATAGATTCCTCTGATTATAACTTTATACCTGTATTTAAAACTATTGGTTTTCTAGTGTGGCTAAAATTCTAAATCTGTATTCCATACTAAAATACTTTTTACTAGATAGATTTCGAAACCTGATAAATGTCATTTTTTAAGAAAAGGTTGGCACATACTTTTGATGCATAATAAAATAAGTATGGGTGTTATTTATGTGCTCTTAACGATTAGTATTCTAGTAGCGATTGTCTTTTTTATTGCTTTTATATTTTCTATAAAAAATGGACAATACGATGACGTTTATACGCCATCTATTCGCATGCTTTTTGAAGACGAACTCGTAAAGGAAGTCCAAGAAAAATCTTCAACACCTTCTAAAACCAAACAATCTTAACATGGAAATGGAACAATTCTATTACGATAATAAAATCGTAAAAAAATTCTTGTACGCTACGATGCTATGGGGTATTGTAGGAATGTCGGTTGGTCTACTTCTGGCGTTCATGTTTTTATTCCCCAATCTTACCGATGGTATATCATGGTTGAGTTTTGGTCGACTAAGACCTCTACACACCAATGCTGTAATCTTCGCCTTCGTAGGAAATGCCATTTTTGCAGGGGTATATTATTCTACACAACGTTTATTAAAGGCAAGAATGTTCAGCGATATTCTCAGTAATATTAACTTCTGGGGATGGCAATTGATTATTGTTGGTGCTGCTATTACGCTTCCCTTAGGTTTTACAACATCCAAAGAATATGCAGAACTCGAATGGCCTTTTGATATTGCTATAGCAGTAACATGGGTTGTTTTTGGTTGGAACCTTATCGGAACAATATTAAAAAGAAGGCAACGTCATTTATATGTTGCCATTTGGTTTTACATCGCTACCGTTGTAACTGTGGCAGTACTCCATATTTTTAATAGTCTTGAACTTCCTGTAAGTGCATTAAAAAGTTACTCAGTGTATGCAGGAGTACAAGACGCATTGGTACAATGGTGGTATGGTCATAATGCAGTGGCTTTTTTCCTTACTACTCCATTCTTAGGATTAATGTATTATTTCATTCCTAAAGCTGCCAATCGACCTATTTATTCATATCGATTATCGATAGTACATTTTTGGTCGCTTATTTTCATATATATCTGGGCTGGTCCTCATCATTTGTTGTACTCTTCGTTACCAGATTGGGCACAAAATCTTGGGGTTGCTTTTTCTATAATGCTTATCGCTCCATCATGGGGTGGAATGATCAATGGTTTATTAACTCTTCGTGGAGCCTGGGACAAAGTCCGTACAGATCCAGTACTTAAATTTATGGTAGTTGCCATCACTGGTTACGGAATGGCGACTTTCGAAGGTCCAATGTTATCTCTTAAAAATGTAAATGCTATTGCCCATTTTAGTGATTGGGTGATCGCTCACGTTCATGTGGGAGCATTAGCATGGAATGGATTTTTAACTTTTGGAATGGCATATTGGTTAATTCCTAAACTCTTTAAAACCAAATTATGGTCTACAGGATTGGCAAATGTTCACTTTTGGTTAGGTACTCTTGGTATTATCATGTATGCATTACCTATGTATGTAGCAGGATTTGTTCAAGCTTCTATGTGGAAGCAATTTAATCCTGATGGTAGCCTGGTATATGGAAATTTTCTAGAAACCGTAAATGAAATTATACCGATGTATTGGATGCGTGCTATTGGTGGAAGCATCTACATATTAGGAATATTCATTATGCTCTATAATGTTGTGAAAACAGTGAAAAGTGGAAGCAAAGTTGCAGACGAACTTGCCGAAGCAGCTCCTCTTACTAAGGTAACACGACACAGAACAGCTAAAGAAGGGTACCATACCTGGTTAGAAAGAAGACCCGTAAAGCTTACCATTTTTGCAACTATCGCTATTCTTATTGGAGGAGCCGTACAAATCATCCCCACATTAATGGTTGATTCTAATATTCCTACTATCACAAGCGTGAAACCTTATACGCCTCTTGAGTTAGAAGGACGTGATCTTTATATTAGAGAGAGTTGTGTTTCTTGTCACTCTCAGATGATTCGGCCTTTTAGAAGTGAGGTAGAACGCTATGGAGAATATTCAAAAGCAGGAGAATATATATATGACCATCCTTTTTTATGGGGTAGTAAACGTACAGGACCAGATCTTATGAGGATAGGAGGAAAATATTCTGATAATTGGCATCTTAATCATTTCTACGATCCACAAAGCACTTCTTCGGGTTCTATCATGCCTAGCTACAAATGGTTGATAAAAAATAAGCTCGACAGATCTCAAACAGAGACAAAAATGGAGGCTATGGTGACACTAGGAGTTCCCTATACTCCAGAGGAGATTGCAAGAGCACAAGAATGGATGGACCAGCAAGCTATACAAATTGAAAAAAATCTATATACCGATCCTGATTTTGCAAAGACCTATGAAGCCGATAAGAAATATGCCGAAGAAAATGGGTTCGACTTCATAGAGATGAGACATCGAGAAGTAGTAGCACTTATCGCCTACATTCAAAGATTAGGAACAGATATTAAAGTTAAAAATCAAGACGAATAAACGATAGTACAAACTAAAGAATAAAGCTATGCTAAAATTTATAAAAGGTCATATGGAAAGTATCGAGGGAATAGAAATCTATCCTATGATTTCTCTCCTGATATTTTTCATCTTCTTTACCGCATTATTTTGGTGGGTTATTTCTGCAAAAAAAGAACACATCAAAGAAGTAAGTCATATACCATTAGAAACAGAAATCGATAAAGACCTAACATTATGAAAACAACCGCATCATATATAAGAGTATGTACCTTTTTACTCATTGCGTATATTTTAATAGAACTTACAGTTGAAACTAACGGCAATTCAGCATTTATTGAAGAACCTCTTAGCTGGTTAGTATTAGGTATGATTGCGTTATTTGCTATTGCTATAGAAATTAGTTTAGCTGCATTACAAAATATACTATTCCTATCTCTAAAACCAGATGCCCAAGAACGTTATGTACTTGCTCAAAAGATTAAGAAAGAAAAACAATTCAAATGGTTAAAAGATATCTATCTAAAGCTTCTTGATAGTAAACCGGTAGCGCAAGAGGATGAAATCATCCTAGACCATAATTACGATGGCATTAAAGAATTAGATAATAATCTTCCTCCTTGGTGGGTATATGGATTTTATGCTACCATCGTATTCGGCATGATCTATATGATACGTTTCCATGTGTTTAATGACTACACCCAAAGAGAAGAGTATGAAACAGAAATGGCTGAAGCTAAAATTGCGATCGAAGAATACAAAAAAACCGCCAAAGATTTAGTAGATGTAAATACGGTTACACTATTAACTGATGCTTCGGACATGAGTGCAGGAAAAGCCATTTTCACAGCGAATTGCGTTGCCTGTCACAAAGCTGATGGTGGAGGTGGAATTGGTCCAAATTTAACTGACAGATATTGGATTTTGGGTGGTGGAATTAAGAACATATTTCGTACCATTTCTGAAGGAGGTAGAGATGGTAAAGGAATGGTGGCCTGGAAACAAACATTAAAACCTGCAGAAATGGCTCAGGTAGCTAGTTATATCATCACCTTAGAAGGAACAACTCCTGCCGAACCGAAAGAAGCACAAGGAGAATTATGGATAGATCCTGATGCTCCAAAAAAAGAACAATCAAAGGAAGAAACACAAGAATTAGTATCAGATTCAACCTCTGTCGCACTGAATGAATAATTGAAAATCAAAACTCTTGGAAACGCCAACAAATGAAAAGTTCAGAGATTCGATTGCTACTGTAAATGCAGAAGGAAAACGAGCATGGGTATACCCCAAAAAACCAAGCGGAAAATTCTATAAATATAGAAAATGGGTAAGTTACGGATTGTTAATCTTTCTGTTTTCTGCTCCTTTTATTAAGATCAACGGAAATCAATTCCTGCTTTTTAATGTTCTGGAAAGACGATTCAATATTTTTGGAGCTCCTTTTTGGCCTCAGGATTTTCATTTGTTTGTGATTTCCATGATTATAGGAGTTATATTTATCACCTTATTCACTGTGGCTTTCGGGAGATTATTCTGCGGTTGGGTATGTCCACAAACGATTTTTATGGAAATGGTTTTTAGAAGAATCGAATACTGGATAGAAGGTGATCGAGGAAAACAAATCCGACTCGATAAGCAAGTCTGGAATGCAGAAAAAATCAGAAAAAGAATAGCAAAGTGGATTATATTTTTTATCATTTCCTTCTTAATCGCCAATGTATTTTTGGCTTATCTTATAGGAAGTGATCAATTATTACAATATATCATTGATGGCCCTTTAAAACATGTTAGCACTCTAGTTTCATTACTGATTTTTACGGCTGTTTTCTATTTTGTTTTTGCATGGTTTAGAGAACAAGTATGTATTATAGCTTGTCCTTATGGTCGATTACAAGGAGTATTATTAGACTCAAAATCGATTGTAGTTGCATACGATTACAAACGTGGAGAGAAAGAGACAGGCAGAGCCAAGTTTAAAAAAAATGAAGACCGCCCAAGTACTGGAAAAGGAGATTGTATAGATTGTTTTCAATGTGTACATGTATGTCCTACAGGTATTGATATTCGTAACGGCACCCAGCTAGAATGTGTTAACTGTACTGCCTGTATAGATGCTTGTGACCATATGATGGAAAGCGTGAACCTACCTAAAGGACTTATTCGATATGCAAGTGAGGAGAATATTGCAAAAAAAGCAAAATTTGAATTCACTTCCCGATTAAAAGGATATACCGGTGTATTATTGATTCTGACAGGTGTACTTACTGGAATGTTGTTCTTAAGAAATGACGTAGAAGCCAATATCCTCCGATTACCTGGCCAACTTTATGAAAGAAAGGAAAATAATATGATTAGTAATGTATTTACGTATAAGTTGGTGAACAAAACCACTGAAGATATTATAGATGTACATTTTGAGTTGTTATCACATCAAGGAAAAATTGAGCAAGTAACGCATAAGAACTTTGTTGTGCCTAGACAAGGACTGGCCGAAGGAACATTGTTTATTGAGGTTCATGCATCTGCGCTAAGTGGGGATAAAGACAAACTAAAAATAGGAGTTTATAGCAATGATACACTAATAGAAACAACTTATGCGGCTTTTTTGGGGCCAAGAAGTTATAGATAGAAATTAAAAACCTAAGACCATGAAAATAAACTGGGGAACCGCAATCGTATTGGTATTTATAGGATTCATAACCTTTATTATGTACTTCGTAGTACGTATGAATACCAACAAGAAATATGAGCACGACCTCGTAACCGAGGAATATTACAAAAAAGAACTAGCTTTTCAGAAGGAAATTGACGCCGAGAAAAATGCAAGAGCTTTGCCTAATGACGTTTTTATTAAAAAAACACCTATAGGTCTGTCCATCACATTTCCTGAAGAAAAGGAATTTCAAAAAATCAGTGGAGTTATTTCATTATATCGTCCATCAAATAAGCAATTAGACTTTTCTATTCCAATTAATCTTGAAAGAAATACCATAATAATTCCAGACGAAAATATGATCGAAGGAAAATGGAAAATTACAATAGATTGGAAGTATGAAGATATCCATTACTTATATAAAAAATCATTTACATATTAGGTGTTAATATCTGCTTTCATATTAGGTTTTTTAGGCAGTTTTCATTGTATAGGAATGTGCGGGCCAATCGCATTCATGCTCCCAGTACATAAGTCCAATAGTGCTAAAAAACTATTTCAGGTTTTATTATATCATTCTGGTAGGCTATTAGCGTATGGAATGATAGGTTTTTTCTTTGGTTTACTGGGGAAAAGTTTTCATATTTTTAATCTACAACAAGGATTATCGATCTTCATCGGAATTTTAATGATTCTTATAGTCCTAGTACCAGCAATTAAAGCCAAGAAAAACACTTTTACCCGACCAATTTATTATGCAATTACAAAAGTAAAAGCTGCTCTTGGTCATAATTTGCAAAAGAAAACTACAGATACCTTTTTAACCATCGGTTTTTTAAACGGTTTTTTACCTTGTGGACTTGTGTATATGGCTGTCTTTGGTGCTATCACTTCTTCAAATATCGTACAGGCAAGTTTATACATGATTCTTTTTGGATTGGGTACAATTCCATTGATGACTGCAATAGTATTTGCAAACAACTTATTCAAAGGAACTTGGATACGACAACGGATACAAAAGATGATCCCTATATTTATCATTGTAATGGGATTACTTTTTATTTTACGAGGAATGGGACTAGGAATACCTTATGTTTCTCCAAAACAAGCATCCCCTATTGTCTCTACCAATTTTGAATGTAATTAAACCCGAATCATACGGTATATAATTCGGGTTAAAATTGAATAAAACTATGCTGGTTTTTGTTACACTTCAATATTGAAGCTTCTTCGTATTCTAGATTGTCATTGAAAACAATTGCGTTTCTGGTCTATTGCGCTGTAATCTTAAATCAAATGCCATGCAAATATTACGAACAAAAGGTTGTCCTTTTTTGGTAATTCTTATATTATGATTTGTCACTTCTACTAATCCATCACTTTCCATTTCTTCTAATCGATCAGATACATCTGCTAATTCATCAAAATGAAGATTATCTATACTCCAATCTGTTTCAAAATGACACATCAAATTCAGTATATGCCTTCTGATGATTTCATCTTCTTTCGTTAACATATGACCTCTATAAATAGGTATGATTCCTTCATGAACTAAGTTCTGATAAGCTTCAACACCTTTTACATTTTGAGCAAAACCATACCAACTATCACTAATGGAAGAAGCGCCCAAACCAATCATCAATTTGGTATTAGAAATGGTATATCCCATAAAATTACGATGCATATCTCCTTCCATTTTGGATGTATAAAGTGCATCACTTTTGAGTGCAAAATGATCCATTCCAATTTCTATATACCCTTGATTCGTTAATAATTCTTTACCTATTTCATATTGTCTTCTTTTTTGAGCAGCTGTAGGAAGATCTGATTCTTTAAAGCCACGTTGACCGTTCCCTTTTTGCCAAGGAACGTGTGCATAACTATAAAAAGCCAATCGATCAGGAAGTAATTCTTTTGTCTTTTTGATTGTTCTAATAATTGCTTCTTCTGTTTGAAAAGGCAATCCAAAAACGATATCATGACTTATGGATGTGTAACCAATTTCTCTGGCAACTTCTGTAACATATTTCACATTTTCAAAGGGCTGAATACGATGGATAGCCTTCTGTACCGTTTCATCATAATCCTGCACCCCAAAACTTACTCTTCTAAAACCTACGTCGTATAAGACCTGTAACTGTTCTCGTGTTGTATTATTAGGATGCCCCTCAAAACTAAATTCGAATCCTTCTGCTTTTTTTGCAAAGGAAAAGATACCTTGTAGTAAGTATTGCAAATTTTCAGAAGAGAAGAATGTAGGAGTACCTCCTCCTAAATGTAGTTCTTTAATTATTGGCCTGGTTCCAAATAGGTCAACATACAATTGCCATTCTTTTATAACGGCATTAATATAAGGTATTTCTACTTCGTGTCTTTTGGTAATTCGTTTGTGACAGCCACAGAAAGTACACAAACTCTCACAAAATGGCAAATGTATATAGATACTGATTCCCTTAGAATTATTGGTAACATGAAAAGATTTTTGAACTGATTCTGTCCACTTTTTAAGCGAAAACATATCATTGTTCCAATAGGGCACTGTTGGATAGCTTGTATACCTAGGTCCTGGCACATTATACTTGGTGATTAAACTTGTACACATTCGTTAGAAATTATTAGGGTTTATTATTCGTGTAAAACAAAAAAAGGAATATGGGTGTGATAACTAATTTTTTCTACTGTAGGACGAAATAAAATTCGCTGAAAAAAATTCACATTTTTTGCAATCATCATTATCATATTTATATTACTACTTTCTACAAAAGATTGAACTCCTTCTTCGATATTAGCGGTAGAAAGAAAATGAAAACTGTGCTTTAGAGTATCTCCCAGATAATCATCAAGAAGGTTTTTATTTTCTTTTTGTAATTCAGAAAGTTCTTTCTCTTTTTTAGCAATATGAAGGATTCGAAAATTTGCATCACCAGTGGCAACAACAGTTCTAATGGTATTCAAAACTTTGCTTCTATACTGTAGATTATAGTCTGTAGGAAAAGCTATCTCTATTGGTTTTATATAGGTTGCTTTTTCGGGTATTACTAAAATCGGACACTTCACTTTGGTAATTACATCTCCAGTATTGCTTCCGATCGTTCTTTCTTTCCATCCCGACGCTCCTTTGGTACCCATGACGATATAATCAATGGACTTTTCGGCTACAATATTTCGTATAGTATCTACTAAATAACCATATTCATGAAGCGTAAAAAAGTGGTGCTTTTTATTGGTGGGAAACTGTTTGATTTTTTCTCGAAGATCTGTGAAACGTTTTGATACTGTTGTTTTTTCTTCAAAAGGATTCATGATAATTTCAGAAGTGATTCCTGATGCCACCATTTCGGAAGCGGAAACATGAAGTAAATAAAAAGAACATTCCTCTTTCTTGAAAAAAGAAACAGCATAATCCAAAGCATTCCATGCATTATCAGAAAAATCAGTCGGAATTAATATATTATTCATGTCTTTCGCCACCTAGTTATATACAAATATATCTGGTCGCTACCTCCCGAAATATGACAAATGTCAGGTTTGGAAATTTATTGAAAAATTATTCCATCAATTGTAATGCAGATAAATCTAATATCTTGATATTTCGGCCTTCAATTTCTATTAGACCATCTTTTTTAAAACTAGATAGTGTACGTATCAAGCTTTCAGTGGCTATTCCTGCTACACTAGCTAAATCGTTTCGTGAAATTTTAATGTTTTCCTCAGTTTTTTTATTTAAAATTTCTGCAAACTGAAGTATTGTCTGTGCTGTTTTTCTGCGTACAGAGCTATAGGCCATCTGTAATAATTGTTCCTTGATATCTGAGAGATTATCTGTAAGAAGCTCCATTAGTTCCAAGGATATATTATTGCTTTTTGCTAAAATATCTTTTAGTTCATTTTTAGAAACTCCAGCGAGTTCGGTCTCCTCTACTGCTGTTGCAGATTCTTGATACGGGATATTATCCATAAAAGAAGTAAACCCTAAAAAATCATCGGGTTTGTACAAAGTTGTGATCAATTCCTTCCCGCTTTCATCCATTTTATGAGTTTTTACCACTCCTTTTAGGGTGAGATAAATTTTATTAGAATGATCTCCTTCTTTATATATAACTTCTCCTTTTTTATAATTAGAAATCTCACCTTGATCATCAAAAAAGTTCTTCAATTCATGTAAGTTTCGCAGCGTATCCTCTTGATCTTCTGAAGCAACAGCACTACCTGTCATCATCTTTTTTAAAATCGCTGCTTTTGCGAGGCGACTTTCGATTGCACTTATTAATTCTTCTTCTTCAAAAGGTTTGGTAAGGTAATCATCAGCTCCCAGATCCATCCCTTTGCGTATTTCTTTATGTTCTGTTTTTGCCGACAAAAAGATAAAAGGAATCTGATGCGTATGATTATGTAATGATAGTGCTTCTAGCACTCCGTATCCATCCACTTCGGGCATCATAATATCACAAACAATAATGTCTGGATTTTCGGTTTTTGCTTTTTCTATACCTACTTTGCCATTAGGCGCAGTAGTAACATCATAGTCAGACAATTCCAGTAATTCTGCTGTGTTTTCTCGTAATGCTGTATCGTCTTCTATTAATAAAACCTTACTCATCATTTAGTTATTTGTGTGTTGCTGTTATTGTTATAGGAATTGTAACGGTAAAGGTGGTACCTTGATTTTCTACACTTAAAAAAGTAATAGAACCTCCAAGATTTTCTATATGACTTTTTACAATATTTAGTCCTATACCTGTCCCTTGATCCAACAATGCATTTTCTGCTCTAAAATATCTGTTAAAGATAAACTTTTGTTCTTTTTCTGGGATCCCGATACCTTGATCAATTACCTTAAAAACGAAGGTTTCTTTTTCTGGATAGGCTTGCAAATCTATCGTAGTTCCCTCTCCAGAATATTTGATCGCATTTCCTATTAAATTGGTTAGTGTTAACTCCAATATTTTTTCATCAAACTCTAGGGTATATTCATCAATATCCTGAGGATAATTGATCTTTTGTCCATCTTTTAGCAGCATATTGGCATCGTAGACTACTTCGTTAATTACTTTGCTCAAAGGAAAAGTGGAAAATTTATAATTTACTTTTCCACTATCTAGCCTTTCTATAGACAAAAAATCTGTTAAGATATTATCGAGATACTTCACCTTACTTTTAATAGTATGAAGGTGTTTTTCTCGCTTTTCTTGTTGTTCTGTTTTTTGGTATTTCCCGATCAAAGTAGTTGAAGTTAGTATGCCACTTAAAGGGGTTTTGAATTCGTGTGATACCAATGATAAAAACTTTGTTTTTAACTCATTTAGTTCCTTTTCTTTCTCTAAAGCTTCCTGTAACTGTTTGGTCCGCTCTTTTACGGTGCTTTCCAGTTTTTCTGTATAGTTTTTGCGTTCTGTGATATCAATGACCAAAGCCATGACAAATGTTTTATCATATATCTGAAAAGGGCTTAATCCTGCTTCTACAGGAAAGGTATCTCCATTCTTTTTTACTCCATGAATATCTCTCCCAATTCCCATTTGCCGTTTTTGACTATGTTTCATAAAGCTTTGGAAATGATTACCGTGATTTCCTTGATATTGCTGTGGAATCAGAATATTTAGCGATTGTCCTTTAAGCTCTCCTTTTTCATAACCAAAAATTTGTTCTGAAGCACTATTTGTGGCAACAATCATTTGATTTTCATCTACAATAATTACTCCTTCAGAAATCGCTTCAGAAAGAATATCAAAAGTGTTATCACCGGTTAATGACATATAAATGGAGGTTGTTTTTTTGGGTGTATCCACAAATTTACACAAAAAAACAGCAACCTGATTTATGTCATAATTTTTCTCCGTAACACCTATTACTTTTACTTCAATATTAAAAAATCACACCATGAATACAACACAAAACATTGGAGTAGCATTGTATCAAAGCTTAGGTAAACTATTTTATGCCATTGCTGCATCCGACAAGGTAGTACGCGTTTCAGAATATGAATCTTTGCATAAAATTGTACAATCAGAATGGTTGCCACTAGATGATCTCGAAGATGAATTTGGAATAGATGCAGCGTTTCAAATAGAAATCGTTTTTGATTGGTTAGATTATGAAACACCTAATGCAGAAGACTGTTTTGAAGAGTTCCAAAACTTTTATACGGAACACACTTCCATGTTTTCCAATCAGATCAAAGAACTTATATGGTCTACCTGTAATGCCATTGCCAGTGCTTTCTCCGGAAAAAATAAATCTGAATTAATGATGCTTGGGAAATTAAAATTGCTTTTCGAGAAGTAATCTTTTTTTTCCATTACTGACAAATATCATATTTCAGTTCTGAGACCTGATATACCTTTACAACAAATTAAAAACCAAATTATTATGACACTATATGCAAAAATAAACACCGACTTTTCTGAAAATTACATTGGATATTCTGCTTTAGCAATTATCGCTTCCACCTGTCTAGGTTCTGTAGCAATTATGTCTACTTTAATGGGTGGTCATGGCGCTGTAGAAATGTTTACGGTATTTCTAAGTGTAGCGATTTGTAGTGCTCATAACGCAGCTATATTAACCGTACAAAAACCAAAATTGGTATTAGATCTTTTGATCACCAGCTTAGCAATAAACTCATTAATTATTCTTATCAATACTCTCTTTTAATTTACATTATTAATAAACTTGAAAAAAGAGTGAACTTTTATTAAGGTTCACTCTTTTTTGTTTTTAAAATCTGTTCGATAATTAAGATGATAAAAGTCATTTTTATTCTAGCATATCCGATATACATTGATACTATAAAATTATACTTATGAAATATTTAATTCTTATCCTGATTATATGTGCAATAGGTTGTAAACCAAAAGCATCTTCTCATCCCGAACCTTCTCATACAAAAGCTACTAATCATGATACAAATAGTGATGATATCGATTCTATAGCTGTTTTTTCTGAAGAAAATCTAGAAATGCACCAAGAAAAAACGAAGGCAATCAAAAGAAAAAAATTAATTACTGCTCCCGATGATAAAGCACAGCTGCAATATTTAGTTATTAATAAAAAATTATACAAGGCAGAAGATTATTATGTTTTGGATTATACCTATCCATATCTCAACGAAGACATTAATAAAGGGTATGCTGTCTTTAACACTTATATAAGTGAAACTTATTTAAACATTGAAGCTACTGAAAATGAAATCATGGAGGATAAGGTAATCTTTTGCGACAGTATGCAAATAGCTCGATGTATGGATAAAAGATTGATCGATTACAAAATATACAATGCCAAAAACGACTTAGTTAGTGTAGTTATTTATAAAGAAAACTATTATTCGGGTATGAAACATTCTACGTATATGTTTGAATGTCTTAATTATGAAATGGATACGCATCAATTTATATATTACAATGACTTCTTTGATCTAGGCTCTGAAAAAGAATTATTGAGTATTCTGAATGATGAAATAAAAGCAGCTATCCATTCTGGAGAAATGTATTACGACTGTTGGGAAATCTCAGAATCAGATTTTAATGCTTATAAAAACAATTTTGTGATCAATGACGAAACTATCACTTACTATTTTGATGATTGTATTATTTGTCCATCCTACACTGGAACGTATAGTATCCAAATTCCAATAACAACGGTCATGCATTTAATTAGAAATTACAAAGACATTCCTATGATAGGTAACTAGCAGTTTTCATTAGATTGAAAACAGCTCTAGTGTACCAATTAATATATTAGAAAAAAGAATGTATATACTTCCAAGAATAGATAAAAAAATAACGGTTGACTATTTGTCAACCGTTATGATACAAACTCAACTTATTTTATATGTGATTTAAATTCTAAATGTAATCACAGGTCTATTAGCATGATTTGCTATATCCTCTCCAATACTTCCATTAAAAAAGTGAGAAAGTCCTTTTCTTCCATGAGTTGGAATAGCAATCACATCGGCATCTACCTGATTACTATACTTGTAAATACCATTTTCTACGGTATAATCATTATAAAAAACAACGTCCTTAAACCTTTCAATACTTCCAGCATCAGCTTTAAACAAAAACTCTTTCACCCTTTCTTCTATTTGGTCTGAGCTTCTAAAACTATCTCCAGGAAGATTAATATACAATAGGTGTATTTTAGCTCCAAAAGATTCGAACAAGTTAATTGCATTTACATAAGGGCGAATATTTTCTATTTTGAAATCGCAGGCAAAAACCACTTCTTGTATCTTAAAATCTGTGACCGCTTGCTTAATTACCAATACCGGCACATCCGAAGTTCGTACAACTTTCTCTGTATTCGAACCAACGAATATGTCTTCGCTCATTCCACTTGTTCCGTGTGATCCCATTACGATGAGATCTGCATCATATTCTTTAGCCACTTTATTTACCTCGCTAAAGATTTTATAGTTCTGAACCGTTTCGGAAACTTTAATTCCTTCTAAATACGGTTTATCTAAAAAAGTGCTAAATCTTTTTTCTGCTAGTTTCATATAATACATAGCTTCTGCTACTTCCTGACTTTCATCTTTGGTAAGAATGGCTTCTGATAAACCAAGCATATGTAATACGATAATTTCTGAGTTTAATTTTTTAGCAATAATAGCCGCCGCTTCTAAAGCGTATTCGGAATATTCCGAAAAATCTACAGGGACAAGAATTTTTTTCATCTGTTTATATTTTTATTGTTTTTTAATGGTCAGATCGAATCGCCATCTAATCATATCGGTGGATATCAACTTAATTGTTATGGCTTATTTCATGGGTTTATATGTATGGATTTATAAATAAATTCATAGAGCACCTCTAGATAAGTATATTGATTGATAGCACCCTTTAGAATCGAATATTATCAAATTTGTAAATGGTACTAATGATATGGTTTGATCTCCTGCTTCTTTTTCTTAAGCAGTGTCTCGATATCCTTAAGAGTTTCTTTAAATGCCATTTCAAAATTATTTTCATTGGAAGTAGCATAAATTCTAGGACCAGGAATACTTAGTTCTATATCACAAATTTTCCCTTTTCCTTTGGGATCATTTTCTTTTTTAAAAAAAACATCGGATTTAATAATCCAATCGTATTTCCTGTAGAGTTTTTCTAATTTTTCATGCACATAACCCTCCATAGTTTCACTGGTTGGCATCTGCACGAACTGAATATTTGTTTTCATAGGCATTACTTTAAAATATACTCCAAAAGTAATTCCTGTAGAATCCGATAAATATGACATTTATCATGAATGTGTTATGTTTTTGAATTTTATGTGAGCTTATGCGAAGAAAACCAAAATACTGCACATCTAATTTTGAGAATAAAAAAAGCTTCAGATTATTTCTGAAGCTTTTTCCTAGTAGCGGGAGCAGGACTCGAACCTGCGACCTTCGGGTTATGAGGACAGATCAAAAAAACCACAACACTTTGTATCAGAGTTTTTTATATTTTTTTGGAGCATGCAAACCGATACATTTAACAACAATTCCGTACTAAAAAACCATGCTCCAAAACGGAGCATGGTTTATATTTCTTTCTAGAAGCAAAAACGCAGTACTGAAATGCTTATAATTCCAAATATTATGTTAATAAATCAATAGGTTTTTAAACATTTTAGACAAAAACGTAGTAAATAAAACATATAAGTGATTATAAACCATGTTCTGAAATCTTAAATTTTATTACTTTTCCTATAATAATATCAAATAGTACCAAAACTGTGATTTATGTAACATTCAACTCTTATTATACAACCTTTAATTAATTAATTATAAAGATATTTACATTTTAAATTATGATTCTTTTTTAAAGAAAGACTATTATTCAAAAAATAGTAAAAAATAATTGTTAGAATAGGTTTTGTAAAAAGACAATTCTCTTACAACCATTTTTCTGTTTCTTTTTATTAGTAATTTACTAATAAAACTTTAGGTTCCGGCGATTATGATCCTCCAAGTATGATCTCCGGAATTTAAAGAAACTTAACAACTCTAAGAATAAGATTAGAAGGATCAAATTTTATTAAAGAGGTATTAAAAAATTATAATATAGTAGATATGAAACTTGATAATAAGGTAATTGGTAAATACAAAATAGGAGATACCGTATTCACTAAAATCAATCCTAATATTTCTCTTATCGTTCGAAGATATATTAATGGAGTTTATTACTGTGGATTTCAAAATGACCCCGATAGATGGGAATTAGGTTTGACCGCCAGAGCATTGGTGGGAAGTTAAACTATTCCAAAATCTATTTTTTATCTTAAATCGCACAAATTATGAAAACATCAGCAATAGTTTATTGCGAAAATGAATTTGGCAAATTAGATGGTAAAGTCGCAAATGGTCTTGTCAGGCATTCTGGAAAGTATAAAATCGTTGGGATTATAGATAGCGCTAAATCAGGTCTTGATGCCGGAGAGTATTTGGATGGAATTAAAAATGAGATACCAATATTCCAAAATTTTAACAAAGCGATTGAGATATTAGATAGCGTTCCAAAATACTTTATCTATGGGATTGCTCCACTCGCACCATTACTTAATAATGAAGAGAAAAAAGTTATTTACACAGCCATTAAATCTGGAATGCATATTGTAAATGGACTACCAGAGTTTCTTTCGGATGATCCAGTTTGTATAGAGCTTGCAAATAAATACAATGTATCTATTTTTGATGTAAGAAAACCACCTTCAAAAGAAAACCTTCATAATTTTACAGGGCAAATCAGAGACGTTCAAACTCCTGTCATAACAGTATTTGGTACAGATTGTGCGGTTGGTAAGCGAACTACAGCACTTAAGCTAGTAGAAGCCCTAAAGAAAATAGGTTTAAATGCGATCTTCATAACTACAGGTCAGACAGGAATACTTCAAGGTTCCAAATATGGTATTGCCATAGATGTACTAAGCTCTGGTTTTGCAAACGGAGAAGTTGAAAATGCTGTTCTGGAAGCAATCAAGGAACAACCCGATATTATTGTAGTGGAAGGACAAGGAGCACTGAGCCATCCGGCATTTACCTCTTCAAGTGCTACCCTAAAAGGTGCTATGCCTAAGGCTATTGTCCTTCAACATCCACCAAAAAGGCGCAACAGGTGTGATTTTCCAGATATTCTAATGCCAACACTTGAGAGTGAAATAAAAATGTTAGAAACCTTCACTGGGTCTAAGGTAATTGCAATCACGAAGATATGATTGACGAAGAAGTTGAAAATATAACAAAGGCTTATGAAGTAAAATATCAATTACCTGTTACTGATGTCCTAAAAAACGACTGTGGTAAATTGGTAGAAAAACTTTAAGAAATATTTCCTGATTTAAATCGTATCAATCCACTACTATGCCAACCCCAAGAATAGATATTAATCTTAACAAAATTGCTAATAACGCTAAGGGTTTAAGTTCCCTTTTTCGGTCAAAAGGTATAGATATCATTGCTGTTACTAAAGGAGTTTGTGCGGATCCTCATATTGCTAATATTTTGGTAAAGAGCGGGATTAAAATTCTTGCTGACTCCAGAATATCAAATATCAAAAAAATGCGTATTGCTGGAGTCAAAGCAAATTTCCTGTTGATTAGAACTCCAATGATCAGTCAAACGGAATCAGTAGTATTAGATACTGATATGAGTTTAAACTCGGAATTATCTGTAATAAAAAAACTTTCAGAATATGCTATCCTACACCGTAAGATCCATAAAATTATACTAATGGTAGAATTAGGAGATTTACGTGAAGGAATATTACCGTTACAATTGGAAAACACTATCAAAAAGGTACTAACTCTAAAAGGTATTAAACTTGAAGGTATAGGTACAAATCTTGCCTGCTTTTCCGGAGTTAAACCCACCGCGGAAAAAATGGACATACTATCCTCTATTGCTAATAGTATTGAGAAGAAGTTCAACATAAAGCTATCTATAATCTCAGGAGGGAACTCAGCTAATTATAATTGGTTTAATACTACAAAAGATTTAGGCAAGATTAATAATTTGAGACTTGGAGAGTCTATATTTTTAGGTTATGAACCTTTAAGCGGAAAGCCGATTCCAAAACTTTATCAAGACGCCTTTATGTTGACAGCCAAGGTTATCGAACTGAAAAACAAATCATCAGTACCAGATGGCGAAATTGGTCTTAACGCTTTTGGTAACAAACCAAATTTAAAAGACCAAGGCATGATAAAACGAGCTATCTTAGCCATGGGGGTTCAAGATGTAATGGTGAATGGATTAACCCCAAAATTAAATATTGAAATCCTAGGAGCGGGTGGGGATCACATTATAATCAATGCCAAAAAAGAAGACTTAAAAGTTGGAGACGAGGTGTCATTTACATTAAAATATGGAGCATTAGTTACCGCTATGAATTCACCCTATATTTTTAAAAACATCAAGACTCCAATAAGCGCAAAAGATTATTGTCTTGTAGTCGAAGAGAAAAATAGGTCGCACAAAAAGAAAGCAGCCATTATGACTATCAAAGATGATCTAAGCCCATTGATAAGTCTTCAGGATTCTAATTTTAATTTAATATTCGAAAAGTCCATTCAAAAAAACTATCGTTATTTAGTTAGAAAAGAGGTCTACGAAAAAATAGGTCGAATAAGTAAGCTTCTGGATGATCAGGACAAAAGGTTAATTATTAGATCTGCCTGGAGATCATTTGAGCATCAGCAGAAACTATGGGAGCGAAAAGCAAGTTTTATGAAAAAGAAATATCCAAAAAAAAACGCAGAAGAAATTAATGAGCTAGTATCAAGGTTTATCGCCCCAAGAAAACAATCTACCCATTCAACTGGAGGCGCGGTTGATGCTTTGATTTATGATTTGCGAAAGAAATGTGTCCTGGATTTCGGAACTAACGATGGCCTACATATAGATTTAAATGAAAAATGTTACCCCAAACATCCTAGCATTAGTGAGGAAGCAAGGAAAAACCGTAAGCTACTTATGAAACTTTTCGAGAATGAAGATTTTGTGTGTGATCATAAAGAATATTGGCATTTTGACTATGGCAATATTGGTTGGGCAGTAGAAAAAAATAAAAAATATGCTCACTATGCCATTTTAGAAGAGTCTTATGTACAATCAACTGTTTTTAAATACCCTGACAAAACTCCCTTTTATCTTTAGGATATACTGATTTGTTAATCTTCATATCTATACATAACTCATCATCTTAGTTTCAACATATATTTGTTAAATCTTTTTATATGAGTTCTAATCTGACTGGCCGAATAATACCAAAGATATCTGACTCTTTCATAATAAGTGCATCAATTCCTTCAACCGTAATTTCTGTGCCCGAATATTTATCATATAATACGGCATCACCAATTTTTACGGTCATGGGTTCATCTTTCTTTCCCTTTCCGACGGCTAGTACGATACCTTTTTGAGATTTCTCCTTAGCAGTATCCGGTATAATGATACCTCCTTTTGATTTTTCTTCTGCGATGTCTGCTTTTACAAGCACCCTATCAGAAAGAGGTTGTATTTTAAATTTATGCATGATTATTTTTGTTAAGTATAATTCAATAGGTTTGTAATTCAGCAAAAAGTACTTCTAGCTCTGTTCTTGTTTTTTTAAGTTTAACAGCAAGATTATCAAGCATTGCTTCTTTTTGTCCATCTTTAAAATCAAAATCCCCGTCCGATAGAAAAGAAAACCTTCGTTTTAGCATCACCTTTTGCTCCCTCCAACTTCTCGTAATATTCATTTTAGCCATTTTACTATTTATTTATTGCCATTAAGTTTTCTTAATTGAGTAGGAGGATTTATAATTGTTTCTGGGCTTAATACGACACTTTTTTTTGTATCCATATTATGAGTTGGAATAAGATTAAAATCTATATTAATAGAATTGTTTAGTATTGGATCTGCTTTTATAGATTCTTCCAAAAAATCCAATACCAACACATCAATATTCTCATCAAATTCTCGGGCGAATAAGTTGTCTCCTTGCATCAAAAAGTCAATATCTGATCCAGTCAAAGTTTTAGGTTTCAATTTCATCCCTTCGTCAGACATCCATATAATAGCTCTTTTATCATCATTTACGATTGTTTCTTTGAATGAAGTATTCATTAGTACTGTTTGAAAAAATGATTCATCTGCCAACCATATATTGTGATAGAAATCTTCAAATTTTTTTACTTCAGGGTTATAGCAGATAAATTCACAGCAAGTCCTAGTCAAGATCATCCATTGCCCTCCTATATATGGGGTTACATTTTTCATGAAGGATCTTTGATAAGGTATGCCCGAAAAACCAATATCAGTTTCGTGAAAATAGTTTTCAATTCGATTCATCGTATCTGGGCGATCTCTAATCTGATTAGCAATCTTCATGAAGTTTTTACCGATGTTCTTGCCCAAAAAATCAAATATAAAATTGTTAGATTTCAAAGGAAAATCCTGATCGCTTAGATTAATAAAAAAATCCCATTTGAGACAACGTTTTAAGAGATACTTCATTCCATTAATTTCAGACTGTACTCGACTGTATCCTCCACACACTACATTCTCACTTCTTAAAATATAAGCATTAGAATAATCTTCTAAAAAAGCTTTAATACCCTTTTTAGTAGAAGCATCGGATTCTTGATCAATATGGATTAAGTAGTGATTTCCTGGGTGATAAATTGTCTTAAATAATCGTCTGAATTGTTTAGGGAAACGATGTGCCAATATGAAGTAAGCAATCTTCGGTTTACTTTTCGGGATATTGAAATGAAAACTTTGCTTTTTTGCTATGTGTATTTTTTTTGTCATTTATATGTATGTCATTTAATTCTTAATTTTTATTATTTTTAACATTCATTGAACAAGCTCTCTTTCAAAAAATACTACTTCCTTTTTCTTAGGATCTTCAGCAAACGTACAATAGTATATTCGCCGGTAATATAACCGTACGACCAATTTGACTTCAGGGTTTACTTTGGCATAAACGGTATCGCCCGGTTTGAATTTACTTTCTTGCCTTTCCATATACTTTATTTTCAAATTTTAGATACTTACATCTTCATAACCACTTTTAATGATAATCGATATCATTTTAAATCGTTTATTTGCCATCATTATATTTATTGCATGAGCAGGGATAATAATTGCGTGACCTGTTTCAACAATATTTGATTCTTCATTAATAATAATCTCAGCTTCCCCATCAATAATTTGAATAAAATTGTCAAAAGGAGAAGTTGTAAAAGTCAAGACTTCTCCCTTATCAAATGATGATATGGCTACTATTCCCGTGTTTTTCTTTAGAATTGTTTTCATCACCACAGATCCAGGCACATAATCAATGGTATCAACCAATTTATACTTATAGGATTTTTCTAGTTCTTTATTCTTCATAAAAGATATTATGGATGATTAATGTTAAATTAGAATACGTCAGCAACGATTTGTATTTACTAATTATTCCTCGCTCCGTTTCTCCTTTCTTTTTGCAGCTTTTGCAGCTCTCTTTTCTTTCAAACTTTTTACAGGTGCTTTTTTACCTAACTTAGATTTACCTTCTTTTCCTTTTGCCATGGTTTTTGTTTTTAGATAATGAATACCTCTTCATCTATAAAAAAGAGTTCGTTATGGATACGAAATTCAGTTAATTAATACTTTAATGTGTTACACTAGTTTAAGCCTACATTACATATATCACACTTTTCTGCAGTATCAAACATTTTGAACATCGAACAAGCTATATGAATTTATGTTTATTTATCATAAATCCTCTAGACTTTGTTTACGTTTTTCCTTCAGTTTTTTATAAAAAGTGGGTGTTAAACCTGTGATTTTTTTAAATTGATTAGATAAGTGAGCAACACTACTATAATGAAGTTTATAAGCTATTTCTGTAAGATTTAGTTCATCATAAATAAGTAATTCTTTAACTTTTTCTATTTTGTGGATAATGATGAATTGCTGAATAGTAATTCCCTTCACTTCTGAAAATATATTTGCTAGATATGTGTAATTATAACCAACTTTTTCACTTATATAATCAGAATAATTAACTTTGGGAATTTCATTTGTATAATGAATCATTTCAACAATAACATTTCTTATCTTTTCAATTAGAATGCTTTTTTTATTTTCCATCAGTTCTAAGCCAGATTTACTTAGATTTTTCTTCAGTTCAAGGCGTTGGTCTTTAGTTATATCTTCCAAGAGCTCAACCACACCTAATTCTAAAACCAAATAATGCAATCCAAGTTTTTTTAACTCTTCTTTGACCATCAGTTTGCATCGTAAACTAACCATGTATTTTATGAATAGTTTTGTACTCATATTTGTAATCGTTTATATGTAAGGTATTTATTTATACGGTAGGAATTAGGATTTTATATCATTCTCGAAGATATTGTCCAGGTACAAGCTTTTGTAAGCGTAATATGGTTGACACTTCTCTACTCTTTTTTTTCTCAATAATTATATCCTTGGTAAACGAGATGATAAAATTTTCTCCAATATTTTTATCCGTATGTAATGGATATTTTTTAAGTATAACAGACAAAATTTCATTAAAAACCAATATCTCATCAAATCCAGATACGGTTTTATAACAAAACGAATAACCTCCTTTAATACGTCCTTGATACACTCCCTCTAGTTGTTCTATTCGATTTATTTCTTGGGAATAGCCAATGGTAAAAAAAATCAGTGCTATTAAGGAAAGTTTTATCTGTATTGTCATTTTTTTGTTTTTTGTACGGAGTTTTACTTTGGGAACATATTTTTAAGCATTCTCATACGATCACAACACCTCTATTATATTTGAGATTAGATATTAGATACTCAACATTTAAGTGTATTGTCAGTATAGGATATAAGACATAAAAAGCCATCTTCAATAGATGGCTTTTCAACATTTTTAGAGAGGTAGGACTTGTTATTTAATCAATTCAACATTGACTGCGTTCATTCCCTTTTGACCTCTTTCCATCGTAAATTTTACGTTATCGTTCTCACGAATTTCATCTATAATACCGCTTTGGTGTAAAAAAATATCTTCATCAGAATCTTTGAGTTTAATAAAGCCAAATCCTTTGGCAGTATTGAAAAATTTTACTGTTCCTTCTTTCATTACTTTGTAATTATTATTTATTATTCTATTTAATGTTTGTTTTATAATATTCATTGTTCTTTAATTTATTATCTTAAAATTGTATCTGGATTCTATGTATGACTTGCATTTTTCCCAACTTTCGCAAAATTCTAATATGTCCATAATGGCTGAAAAAAATGTTCTTTTTGTATGATAGGGTATTTCATATTCATTAGCTGTATCGGAAGCAATACCAATATTAATGCTAAAAAACCGCAAGTATTACGATATTTTTAAAGATCATGCTGTTATTTGTATGCTTGTCGATTTAATCTGTTTTGAAATAATTGTTAACCTTGTTTCTCAATGTTTTTGAAAACTCAGAGTTTGTTCTTTTTGAAAATTTTAGATTTTTGATACTATCAACTTTTTGTTTTAAGCCTATCCCCTTATAATTCGGAGATAACATATTAACGTAATATGGATGGAGAAACAAACAGGAATATTCAATTATGAAAACTTGTTCTACGTTGGAAACAATACTAAAATCTACGTTGTTATCCTTAAAATTGTTTTTTGCACTATTGCCGAGAAAAAAAGAGAGCAATAAAAGAATAGTGAATCTGAAAAAACAAGATTAATTTGAAGCTTTACGAATTTTATCACCCTAAAGATACTTTTAATTTAGTTATTATCTCCAAATCATATGTTAAATATTGATACTTTAAAAAGTGGTATCATATTGTAAGACATTATAAATGCATCCCAATATATCTGTTGACTTATCAAATTTCAGTAATATAATTTGATCATTTAAAATCAAAACCTTACTTCATATAAAGTTAAAAAAATAATCTAAGTTTATCTGTAGAAGAAGAATTCCAAAAATAAGAATAGTGAAATATTAAACATGTAAAGTTCAAACACTCTTGAGACACCTATTAATTTACACTGCTTATTTTCCTGTACAATATTCAAATTACTCCTTTTCCAAATTGAAAAAACAGACATCAATCGGTTTTAACCATTTTTCAGAAACATCATCTTAGATTTTTATTCCAATATTATTTCAGCAAACCGAATACTAAATTATTAGAGTAAAAACTAATCTTTGCAAAATTTTATATCTCATAAAAAGTATAAAGTTCTCACATTTCGATTAACAAGAATATTTATGCTGTATTCAACTTTTGACCTTGATCCTTCTTGACCTTACAAACCATAATTTCAAACAATTTACATATTCTCAAGCAGTACTCTAATGAATACCTCCCCGAAGTTCGCAAAAAAACCATGTCCTATTCAAAAACAAAAATCTTAATCAGGAATAAAGAAACAGAACAACAAAACAAACTGATAAACAACAACTTAAATCATCAACTGAAAAAGCACATAAAATAAATCAACAGTACCCCACTTTAAAATGAGATCAATTTTAGATCTAAAAAGTAACACAAACCATGCTCCAAAACCATGCTCTATTGTTAAAAAATAGTTTTTACAACTCAAAAAAAGTCTAAAAATAAAAATAACCACTTCAAAATGAAGTGGTTACTAGTAGCGGGAGCAGGACTCGAACCTGCGACCTTCGGGTTATGAGCCCGACGAGCTGCCTACTGCTCTATCCCGCGCTATTGGACGGCAAATATACAACCTTTTTTAGCTTTACAAAGGATAATTAACAAAAAGTAACATTTTTTTTATCCTATCATTTCTTATAACCTGATTTTAAATCAAATACCAAAACAAAAAATATTGGTTTTTCCCAAAACCTCTATCTTTTTTATCAAATCATCTAAAATTTAAGCGAATTTTGAGATATGTTTAAAACTACTCTTTACTTTACCATTTTATTAGCTGATATCTTCCATAACTCGTAAATTTACCTCCTTTTTAACATTTTAATAACAAGATGCTAAATGCATCGATTGTATTGCAGAAAAGATCGTAAAAATGAGTAAGACATTATTTGATAAGGTATGGGATTCCCATGTAGTTCGTAAAATAGAAAATGGACCCGATGTATTTTTTATTGATCGTCATTTCATTCACGAAGTAACTAGCCCAGTAGCATTTTTAGGATTAAAAAGTAGAGGGAATACAGTTTTATATCCAGAACGCACATTTGCAACCGCAGATCATAATACTCCAACTATTAATCAACATTTACCAGTAGAAGATCCGCTTTCCGCGAATCAACTAAAAGCCTTAGAAGAAAACGCAGCCGAATGGGGTATTTCGCATTGGGGATTAGGACATAAAAAAAACGGAATTGTTCATGTAGTAGGTCCTGAAAACGGAATTACACTCCCAGGTGCTACTATTGTATGTGGAGATTCACACACCTCAACACACGGAGCTTTTGGAGCTATTGCCTTTGGAATAGGAACATCAGAAGTCGAAATGGTGCTATCTACACAATGTATCATGCAACCTAAACCTAAAAAAATGAGGATCAATATAAATGGTGATCTTGGTTTTGGGGTAACACCAAAAGATGTTGCTTTATATATAATTTCTCAGCTAACCACTTCTGGTGCGACAGGATATTTTGTAGAATATGCAGGGGACGTTTTCAGAAATATGACCATGGAAGGTCGTATGACGGTTTGTAATCTTAGTATCGAAATGGGTGCAAGAGGAGGAATGGTAGCTCCCGATGACAAAACATTTGATTATATAAAGGAAAAGCCACTAACTCCAAAAGGTGAAGCTTGGGATACTGCTATGGAATATTGGAAAACACTTCATACCGATGAGGATGCAGTATTTGATAAAGAATTGACTTTTAATGGTGCGGATATAGAACCTATGATTACCTATGGTACGAATCCAGGAATGGGAATCGGAATTACCAATCATATTCCGGATGCATCTACTGTAGAAGGAGGTGTTGCCACCTATAAAAAATCTTTAGGATATATGGATTTTAACGAGGGTGACGCTATGATTGGCAAACCTGTGGATTATGTATTCTTAGGAAGTTGTACCAACGGTAGAATCGAAGATTTTAGAGCCTTTGCTTCTATTGTAAAAGGAAAAAAGAAAGCAGAAAACATTACAGCCTGGTTAGTTCCAGGATCTCATGAAGTAGAAGACCTGATCAAAGAAGAAGGTTTACTAGACATTATAAAAGAAGCTGGATTTACACTTAGAGAACCTGGATGTTCAGCTTGTTTAGCAATGAATGCGGATAAAATCCCTGCAGGAAAACTTGCTGTTAGCACCTCCAACAGAAATTTTGAAGGAAGACAAGGACCAGGATCCAGAACTTTATTGGCTAGCCCACTAGTGGCTGCTGCCACTGCAGTAACCGGAGTAGTAACAGATCCAAGAACACTTTTAAAAGAACAAACATTAGCATAAATCGAATTCAAAATTCTTAATCGATATAATTTGCAATTAAAATGGCATACGATAAATTCAACATACTAACATCTACAGCAGTTCCATTACCAATAGAAAATGTAGATACAGATCAGATCATACCAGCTCGTTTCCTAAAAGCTACCGAACGTAAAGGTTTTGGAGATAACTTATTCAGAGACTGGAGATATCATAATGATAATACCCCTAAAGAAGATTTTGTATTAAATAATCCTACCTACAGTGGTAAAATACTAGTGGGTGGTAAAAACTTCGGTTCAGGGTCTTCTAGAGAACATGCTGCTTGGGCAGTTTATGACTATGGCTTTAGATGCGTAGTCTCTAGTTTCTTTGCAGATATTTTTAGAGGTAATTGTTTAAATATTGGGGTATTACCCGTTCAGGTAAGTCCAGAGTTTTTAGAACAAATCTTCAGTGCCATCGAAGCAGATCCTAAAACTGAAATAGAAGTAAGTTTACCAGAACAAACCATTAATATCAAAGCTACTGGAGCGTCAGAATCCTTTGAGATTAATAGTTATAAAAAAGAGAATATGCTCAATGGATATGATGATATTGACTATCTCACAAAAATGAAATCAGAGATTCAAGAATTTGCTGCTGCACGTCCTTTTTAATTAGAGTTTGGGCGTTCGAGCGGGCTATACGCTATATCTTTTTTTCTTATTGTAGAAACGTCTTAATACAAAATTAGACTTCTAGACCAGAAGTAAAAAAGGATGCCGCTACTATCCCTAACGCAAAAGATGCTGAATATGAGTATACGATCAATCGAAATTATGGATACTACCCTCAGAGATGGAGAACAAACCTCTGGGATATCCTTTTCTGCTTCAGAAAAACTAACCATTGCGCGACTTTTGATAGAAGAATTAGGAGTAGATCGTATCGAGGTGGCTTCTGCTCGGGTATCAAAAGGTGAATTTGATGCGGTAAAAAATATCATCGATTGGGCAACTAACAATGGATACATTGATCAGGTAGAGATACTAACTTTTGTGGATGGTGGTAAATCTATCCAATGGATGAAAGATACCGGAGCTAAAGTGCAAAACCTATTAACCAAAGGATCTTTAAATCACCTTACGTATCAGTTAAAAAAAACTCCTGATGAACATTTTAAAGATATCGCGGAAGTTTTCAAAAAATCCAAGGAAGAAGGGATTACTACTAATGTATATCTAGAAGATTGGAGTAATGGTATGCGTAATTCTCCAGAATATGTATACCAATTTTTAGACTTTTTAGCTACGCAACCTATAAAAAGAGTTTTATTACCGGATACATTGGGAGTTCTGATTCCTTCTGAAACAAACACTTATTTGTCTGCCTTAAGAAATAAATATCCTGATTTGCACTTTGATTTTCATGCCCACAATGATTATGATTTAGGGGTAGCCAATGCAATAGAAGGTGTAAAAGCTGGTGTTAATGGATTACACCTTACTATGAATGGTATGGGAGAACGAGCGGGAAATGCACCATTAGCAAGTGTCGTTGCGGTGATTAACGATTATCTTCCTGAGGTGCATATCAATGTAAATGAATTAGCTTTATATAAGGTAAGTAAATTGGTAGAAACCTTTTCAGGTTTTAAAATCCCAGCCAATAAACCTGTAGTTGGCGATAATGTGTTTACCCAAACAGCTGGAATCCATGCTGATGGCGATAATAAACATAATCTCTATTTTAATGATCTCATGCCAGAGCGTTTTGGACGAAAACGAAAATACGCCCTTGGTAAGACTTCTGGAAAAGCGAATATTGAAAAAAACCTTCAGGAACTTGGACTAAAACTAAGTCCAGAGGACATCAAGAAAGTAACACAGAGAATCATTAAACTAGGAGATAAAAAAGAGGTAGTGACTCAACAAGATTTACCTTATATTATTTCCGATGTACTAGATAGTAACCTATACACCAAAAAGGTAAAAATCAAATCTTATGTTCTCAATCATGCAAAAGGCTTAAACCCTTCTGCCACGTTGGCTATTAAATTGGATGATGAAGTAATCGAAGAACATGCACAAGGTGATGGTCAGTACGATGCTTTTATGAATGCTTTAGCTAAAGTATATCAACGAAAAGACAAAAAGCTTCCTAAATTGATTGATTATGCAGTAAGAATACCACCAGGAAGTAATTCTGATGCCTTATGTGAAACAGTAATTACCTGGAGAACCGAAAGCAAAGAATTTGCCACCAGAGGATTAGATTCAGATCAAACGGTTTCCGCAATAAAAGCAACAGAAAAAATGCTGAACATTATTGAATTACAATAATATATAAAACCAAATTGTCAGTCTGAGCTTGTCGAAGACAATTTGGAATCAGAATATAATACTTCGACAAGCTCAGTATGACATAACTAGTAAATTACTATAAATTAGAATTAACAAAATGGAATTAAATATCGCGCTACTTGC
This sequence comes from uncultured Aquimarina sp., assembly GCF_947492115.1. Lineage (NCBI taxonomy): Bacteria > Pseudomonadati > Bacteroidota > Flavobacteriia > Flavobacteriales > Flavobacteriaceae > Aquimarina > uncultured Aquimarina sp. Next base: position 654,794 of record NZ_CANLMM010000003.1, on the reverse strand, counting down.
CGGAGATGGTATTGGACCCGAAGTAATCGATCAAGCTGTAAAAGTATGTGATGCCGTTGCAAAAAAATACGACCACAAAATTAACTGGACATCCGCATTAACGGGTGCAGCTGCTATTGATGCTGTAGGAGAACCTTATCCTGATGAAACCCATGAAATATGTACCAACGCAGATGCTGTATTGTTTGGAGCTATTGGTCATCCTAGATTTGATAATGATCCTTCAGCAAAAGTACGCCCAGAACAAGGATTACTAAAAATGCGTCAAAAACTTGGATTATTCGCTAATGTACGTCCTACATTTACATTTCCGTCATTAATAGATAAATCTCCCTTAAAACAAGAACGTATAGAAGGAACTGATTTAGTTTTCTTACGTGAATTAACTAGCGGTATCTATTTTGGAAAAAGAGGAAGAGAAGACAATGGCGAGACAGCTTATGATACTTGTACGTATACGCGTGAAGAAGTAAAGCGATTAGCCAAAAAAGGGTTTGAAATGGCAATGGCTCGTAACAAAAAACTATGTTGTGTGGACAAGGCTAATGTGTTAGAATCCTCTCGTTTGTGGAGAGAAACGGTACAAGCCATGGAAAAAGACTATCCAGAAGTGGAGGTTAGCTACGAGTTTGTAGATGCTGTTGCGATGAGATTAGTTCAATGGCCGAATTCTTATGATGTATTAATTACTGAAAATCTATTTGGAGATATTCTTACCGATGAAGCTTCTGTAATATCTGGATCTATGGGGTTAATGCCATCCGCTTCGCTTGGAGAGAAAACATCTTTATTCGAACCAATTCACGGATCTTATCCGCAGGCCGCAGGAAAAGATATCGCCAATCCATTAGCTACCGTATTATCTGCTGCTATGATGTTCGAAACTGCTTTTGGGCTTCAGGAAGAAGCGCAAGCTATTAAAAATGTTGTAGATAAGTCTCTAGAAGAAGGGATTGTTACCGAAGATTTAGCTGGTGATGCTAAAGCCTACAAAACTAGTGAAGTTGGAGATTGGTTGGTGAAACACATATAAATTACAAAACCAGCTAACCCGTTCCAAAAGTTAGCTGGTTTTCACTTTAACAATGCTTGCGGTAAAACTCTATTTCTTATTTACTTAACCCATTATTTACTAATATTCTACAAACAGTACCTTACCGCAACCTCAACTTATGTAATTTTCTATTTCATATAGTATAATTTTGTATTAGATAATTATTTCTATTTTTTATTCTTGATTATTGAAGAATACTATGCTGCAATTGGCTGCGTTGTATTTCCATATATTTCCAACAAAGGCTCATAAGTAATAGAAGGATTAATGGTAAATGTTGATATCACATTATAATTAAACCAAATCAAGATTAACCGATATGGAATTTCTAAAGAATCCTTCAACCCTAATTTAGAATCTTCCATATGCACCCATCTTTTTAGAGGCTGTTCATATATCGCTTTGGTTATTTTGGATTTTCCAAAATACCGTTTCATTCTAATAAACATTTCTACATCAAAAAGCCATTTACTCAAAAAGCTCTCGGTAAATAAAATAGGTACCAATTCTGCCTTGTAAACTTTTGCTCCACATTGTGTGTCGCTAATGGACAAACCCACGATCAAAACAATTAATATATTTATTACTTTAGAGATCAGCGCTCGTATCTTATCTTTTTCTATGGCTTTAGATGCATTTTTAGCTCTAGAACCAAATACAAAATTTAATTCATTATTTATTTCCAAAGTTTTTACTAAGTCACCAAAATCCTCAAAATCAGTAGAGAGATCAGCATCAATAAATCCTATATAATCTATATGATGATTGCTGTAAAAATATCTAGATCCTGATCTTACAGCGGCAGCTTTACCTCCGTTTTTTTTCATATCTATGATACTCACCTTAGATGGATTTGCTTCTTGTATTTCCTTTAACACATGGATGGTGTTGTCCTTACTTCCATCATTCACAAAACATAAATAATATTCATTTTCCTGTTGTACAAATTTGATAAACGCATTTTTATTTAATCTTTTTTCCTCGTTATAACATGGTATAATAATTCCAGTTTTCATGATACATTCTTTTGGGTTTTGATTCAAAAGTATGTTGAAACGGCACCGAATATTGGACTATTTCGATCACTGAAAAAAAGCTATCGACGAATGGTTTTTGTCTAAAGACATACCACTCGTCGAATCCAAAAGCTTTATTGTATATTTAGTTTTAGCAAACTTTAGTTTATATTTAAAGGGAAGTTTCCGCTTACGGTTATTGGATGGATAAAAAAAACACAAACAAATATTTAATTAGTGCAATACTTATTGGAATCTTATTCCATGGATCTAGTATCTTCTTTACCATAGAAACTACTTATGATGCCTTAATCCATCTTTTCTTTGCCGATCACTATGCCAATAGCTGGTTCGATCCATGGAGTTATAGTTGGTATACAGGGTTTACTGTTCAGGGATATCCTCCTCTGGTACATCAAAGCATTGGACTGTTTTCATTAATCGGCGGACTTAAATTTGGTCTATTTTCTGTGGCTTTCATTGCTATTTTACTTTTTATAACTGGAGTATATCGATATTCTCTTCTAATAACTGGTAAAAGAAATGTGGCGGGTTATGCTGCTCTTGTTGCAGTATTTTCATCTTCTTTCGTAGAAACGCTTCATATCTTCGGACAACTACCAAGTATTGTAGGTGTTTCCGTTTTAATGCACGCATTACCAGAAATATATTTATGGATTAAAACCGGTAAGTATACCTATTTAATTAGAGCATTTAGTTTATTAGCGGTTACTGTTACCTCGCATCATGTTACTCCTATTTTTGGAATGGTATTTTTTATCTTTCCTTTAATCGGTATGGTAATCATGGATAGTGCAAAAGACAAGGTTGATTCCTATCGAGCAGTACGATTTAAACATTTTCTACAAACTTTCTTTAAGCTGTTTTGGAGAATTGTAAGTTTTGGTTTCGGTTCCTTATTCCTTATTATTTTTTGTATTCTACCTTATTGGATTAACACCAAGAATAACCCTATCACTCAGGTCCCTATTCCTCATGGTTCAAGAGATAATTTCTTAGAAGTTACTTCTTCTGGATTGGTGTTTTTCACAATTCCTTGGGGTATTATTCTATTTATTTTTCCCTATTTATTTTATAGATACTATAGTAAACGATACTTGTTTTTTGGCCTTTCACTTACCTTATTAAGTATTCTAGGAACTGGTGGCACCACCCCAATCCCGAAAATGATGTTGGGGGATAATGCCTTTAATATTCTTACGTTAGATAGATTTACCCTTTGGGGTTCTATTATGGCACTTCCTATATTCGGTGAATTTTGTTATCGATTTATCGAAGGTGATATCAAAAATAAAATTCAGCAAAAATTTGGAAGTGTGTATCACCGAATCCTTGGAGGAGCTTTTGCTGGAGCTTATATTTTTGTCTGCATTTTTACGATGAGTTTGGGTTATTTTAGACCTTCGCAGCCACAGAAAATTAAAATGCTTCCGATCTTAAATTTCCTAAAACAAGATCAACACGATCACTGGCGGTACCTTCCGTTGGGGTTTGGCGATCAGATGGCATGGCTTTCTGCGCAAACGAATGCCATGACCGTAGATGGCAATTATCACTCTGCAAGAAGACTTCCCGAACTAACATCGAGAGCCGTAGAACGATTAGAGAATTCTAAATTTAGAGGCGTAGAAGGCATTGGCTCTTTACAGCAATTCTTAACTGTACCAGAGAAATACAATCTCAAATACGTATTCTCCAATGATAAGTTTTATGATCCAGTTCTCTTCTTCTGTGGTTGGCAACGTCTAAGACAACTAGAAAATGGGATTATGGTATGGGAAAAACTAAATGTTCCACCCATTCCTAATATCATCCCTAAAGATGATGTGGCATTACCTCTAAAATTAATGTGGGGACTTATTCCTGTAACTACTGTACTTATTGCCTTTATCATCAACATACAATTCATTTGGATAAGAGCCTTAAAAACAAAAGAACGAAGTCTCCTTGACTTTTATAATTATCGTATTCAATATGATGACTTTAAAAATTATATGATCCGTCTACAACATATTTGGGTTGTTTTTCTCTTAGGTGTGATAGCTTTTGGTTTTTATATTTTCTATCTCAAAAATGCCACACAAATTAGTCCAGAAAACATAGTCAAATCCTATTATGATGCGCTGGATTTCAAAGAATTTAAAAGAGCTTACAGCTATATAGATCCCGAAAGTGATAAAAAGGAAGAACAATATATGCTAGAAATAGCAGTAACGGATGGTTTATTAAGTTCTTATGCCAAAATGGATGAGATTACTGTTGATATTTTGGAACAAACAGATAGTACAGCAAAAGCCAAAGCTACTACCTACTGGATTACTCCATTAGAACGTATTGATAAAGTATTTTATCATGAATTGGTGAAGCATAAAGGAAAGTGGTTTGTAAAACCTCCTAATTATGATCTTGATATTCCACCGGATCAATTGTTTTCGCAAAACAAAACACAATTCTATAACCATGGAAGAAGACGAATCTCTTCTGAACAAACTTTCCATGAAGATGTATTGAAACAACCAGTGCTGGAGGTTCTGAAAGCCAATCTAATTCAGAATGACACTACCTATACCATTGTAGGTGAGATACAAAATGTTGACAATGTGCCTGCAGACGTAGTTATAAAAGCAACTTTATACAATAAGGAAAATGAAGAATTAGCTATTTATAATGCTAAAGATCAAATAAAACACAAACTTGTACCTAAAGAGATTACCAGTTTTAGAGTTAATTTTGAAGGAATTGCTTGGATGAATTCTGATAAACCTAAAACTTTTAACCCAGATGAATTTACAGCTATTGAACTCGCTGATATACCGACCACTTTTAATTTGCAATGCGCAGGAAATGTTGCTACCACTGATTTGTACAAAGGACTATCGATCTCTGAAATTAAAATAAGTGACAAGAAAGTTAGAGGTATTTTATTCAATTCCGGTTTACAAGAAGTTACTATACCTCAATTAATTATTTCTTATTACAATAGCAATAAAGAACTCATTTGGGTTGATCATTCGTATGTAAGAGAAGGTATCCGACCTCAACGTAAAAAGGTGTTCGAATTTGAATTAAAAGAGTTAGAATGTATCAATTCCTTAAGTCAGGATATGGAAAATATTTATATAAATGGATTACCTAATAAAGCAATCAGTCATAAAGTAACACCTAATAGACGAATTGAACAAGATGATTATATCCTCATCCCTATCGAAGGCAAAGGATATGATTATATAAAAGTAGAAATAAACAATTATATCGGAGCTCCTTATTAATGAAATTAAATATTTATCCATATCTATTAGTTGCAATTGTATTGGTTTTTGGATTTACGATCCACACAACCCATACGGATACTGTTATGGATAAGGAAATTGTTCTATTCGATGCAAAAGATGAATATACCGCCGGAGAAGAAATCGTTTTAAAATTTAAATACGATACCATAGAAAATTTGGTATTAGCAATCCAAAGTTCTTATGGCACTACATTACTTACACCAGAAAAACAACATGATTTTGTAGTTTTTAAAATCCCAGAATTTGTATCTAAAAAGAGAGGAATACTTAATTATCATCTCGTTAAAAACAAAAAAAACATATATACTGGAGAATGCTACATTACTGCGATGACTGATATAAAAGAACCATTAGAATCCTACTTAGGTCCTCCAAGCATTACTGCAGGAGGTACTGATTACAGTATGCTTTCCATCATTGCTTCAGATCGCTATGATAATCCTGTGAAGGATAGCACTCTAATCGTCGTCAAACATCAATTCTTAGACAAAGAAATTGACGATGATATTTACAGTAAAGATTTTATCGTTTGGAAAAACATATTTTCCTATGAAAAATCTGGAAGAATACTGGTAAGTGCAAATTTGGATAACATCCCTTCTAAAGAGTTTTCATTAGATGTATTTCCTTCTCAAGGACAGGATTTTGAATTATTTGTGAACACAAAACATAATTATGCTGACGGCAATCAAATTGCAGAATTTTTTACCTCAACAATAAAAGATGAATTTGGGAATATTATCAGTGATGGTCGTATTGTAGAATTTAGTATTCTAAAGGACAATAAAGAAAGGTTACGTACCTCAGGAACTACCATAGATGGTGTAGCAAGAGGCTTTATGGTGCATCCTGATCAAAAATCCACCTGGAATGCTCAGGCTTTTATTCCTGAAATGGCAGAAAGCAATAGTATCGAACTAAATTTTGAAGCTGCCGTTTCTGATTATAAGGTCATTTTTAAAGAACAAAATAGAACTATAGAAATTGGTCCTATTGTAAGTTTCATGGATCAAATCATACCAGATGGAGCTCTAATCACTTTGGATATCTATCAGAATGATCAATTAATTGAAAAGTTAACTGAATTTTCATCCAAAGGATTTGTGAATTTTTACGTATCTGAGGATTTCTTTCCAAAGGGAATTTATACCTTAGAGATCAAGGGAATGGGAGTACATAAAAAATATGATCGCATCGAATTAGAATGAAGAAAAAGAATAAAATGATATACAGGTCTTTCATCATCACATCATTTATTGCTATAAATGCCTTAATCCTTTTTGGAATAAGTCAAACGTTATCATTTCTTAGTACTGGTGCAGATCGTTCTATGATGCTACATATCGGTGTGAAAAATAAGCAAGCGTATATTCCCAAAGTCGAATGGAAAGACACTATAAATCCTGCACGACCGATCGAAAAACAAACCATGTATGATATCCAAAAAGATTATGTGAATTCGTGGTACGTTAGAAACGTAGGATATGCTACTTATGACTCCTTAGGTATTTTTGATTTTTATACCGAAAGTGCCCGAAAGAACTTAGTTGATGGAATTCATTTTAATAAGACAAATGACGTGCAAATTTTGAGTACTACATTAGATCATCATCTTGCTCTGGACTTTTATAGCGCAGATGGGCAGCTAGTAGTATTTGAAGATCAAAACGTAAGATCTTACACCCAAAGTTTTAAAGAAAACAACTTGCAATATGAAACTACTTCTATATCGAGTTACAAAATTGCAATGCTTCTTGAGGATGGGTTTTGGAGAGTACGACATATTGTAAAACAACCTAATATCACAGTTATTGACACCAATACACAAAAAGAATCTCCATATGTTCGAGGAAATCAAATCATCGTAGACAATAAACCTTATCAAATAAAAGGTATCAATTATTATCCGCAAGAAACTCCATGGAATATGTTTGGTGAAGAATTTGATATTGATATTATCCAAAAGGATTTTAAAATTATCAACGATGCTGGATTAAATACCATCAGAATATTTGTTCCTTACGAAGATTTTGGAAAAGAATATGTACTAGCAGACAAACTCATAAAGCTAAAAGAAGTGATGGATCTGGCAGAAAAGAATAGTCTAAAAGTCGTACTTACCCTCTTTGATTTTTATGGTAATTATGATATAAACGATTGGACCTTTACGCATAGACACGCTGAGCAAATCGTAAGTAGTATCAAAGAGCACCCAGCGCTTCTTATGTGGGATATAAAAAACGAACCTAATCTTGATTTTGAAAGCAGAACAAAAGAAACCGTTCTTGCCTGGTTAAAAGAAATGATTCATCAAATACGCACTATAGATACAGAACATCCCATAACCATTGGTTGGTCTTCTATAGAAACTGCAGATATTCTGAGTGAAGATGTGGATATTGTATCTTTTCATTATTATAAAGATTTGACTCAGTTTCAGGATATCTTTAAAACTATATCTTCTTTAAAAAAACCTTTAGTATTACAAGAATTTGGGTTGTCTTCTGACAAAGGGTTGTGGGCTCCTTTCGGGAATAATGAAGAAGATCAGGCAGCGTACCATGAAGCATTTTTAAAAATCATCCAACAACATGAATTACACTATTTATCTTGGACATTGTATGATTTTAATAAAATCCCAACAGATGTAGTTGGAAGATTGCCTTGGAGAAAAAATGCACAAAAGCATTTTGGATTTATTGATGCAGATGGAAATAAAAAAGATGCTTTCCAATTTATTAGTTATTGAAAAACATCTTTTTGAAAAAAACATCAAAACACTTAATTATTATGGCTTAAGTCATTCTATTAAGACAATGACAGTACTTAAACCGATATTCCTTGTAATTCTTTTTCCTCTTTCTTTTTCTTACTTTTTCCGTTTTTAATACTTTTAAATGAGTCGATATACATTTTAGTTATCCTACTCATTGGAAATGCGGTAGCTGCTTGATAATTAGCTTTTGCCAATTGATTCCTATATGCTTTGTCTACCACGATCTTTTGTATTGCTGTAGCCAAACTATCCGTACTTTGAGGATCAAAAAACTCACCTCTATATCCTTCTTCTTTTACTAATATGCTCAGGTCTCCTAAATTCGGCATTACCACTGCTTTCCCATAGCTTCCTGCCTGATGTAATACTCCAGAACTTCCAGTAGTGGATGTATATGGAAATACTACCATAGCACTTTCACCAAAAATTACTGGCACATCTTCTTCTTCTACATAACCTGTAAATGTTAGCTGTGGTGTATCCTGATATTGTTTTTGTACATTTTCTAAATATCCTGGTGTATTCGGGTTATCGGTTCCCGCGATGACCACTTCCAGATCCACTCCGGTTTCTTTTCTAACTTTTTTAACAGCATCGATTAAGATTTCTACTTTTTTATAAGTCCCAAACTTTCCGAAAGTCATAATTTTCAATGGTCCTTCTGGTAATTCGTACGAAGGTTCTCTGGGAATTTCGAAAGTTCCATGAGGAATCAAAACCACATTCTTCGCGTTATATTTTTTCTCTAATATTTCTACGTATTTACTAATCGTTACTGCAACACGATCAGAAGCTAAAACAAACCTTGTTAAGACTGTTCCAATAAAATTGAAAATTGCTTTTAAGAAAACATTATTTGTAAAACCAGCTTTGCCTAGATCTACCTGCTCCATGATATTATGCAATAAGACAATCGTTGGTATCTTTTTCATTTTGCATAAGAACGGTAATAGCAGTCCTAGTGCCGCAACTATCTTTTTATCTCCGAACTTCATAAACTGAAGGTTGAATAAAATAGCTTCAGGTTTTGTCTCTTTAACTGCTTTCATAACAGTTCTAATACTCTTATAGCTATTAAATTTCCAACATTGTTTTACAGTAACGCTGCAACCTTCTGTTTCAAAATCTAAATTTGCTTCTTCTTCGGTAATATCAGTTAATAAAACCAATTCTGTAATTTCTGCTTGCTGTCTAAAATGTTTTACTAAATGAAATGCATATTCATTTAGAGTCACCTTACTTGGTGGATATGCTGTTACGATTGCTAATTTCATGTGTTTTGATTGTATATTGATGTAAATTTCTTTTTTATTTATCTATTTGTCTTTTAATATTCGTTGGGTTACCGTTTTACTTCGATCAATAACATTTTTACTTCTTTCATTTATTTCATCATTACTTCTTAAAAAAGAAGTATATCAACTGAATTACTAATAAAACAGCCATTGCAATTATCTGCACAACCACCACTTCTAATAAAGAACTATGAAAAAATACGATGAGTAAAATCTGTGAAATTCCTAATAAACCAGAAACGACTACAGGTATATATTGATCCAATGACAAAAAATAGTACGCGAATATATTAGACACCGCAAATAATGCTGTTGCTACAGCGTATTTCCATAATAAAGGAGCCATAGATAGGTATGCATCACCAAATAATAAATGAATCGCTAATTCTGGAAATAGATAACATCCTAAAACAACGACAGATGCTAGACCTACTACATAACCAACATATTTAACCAAAATTGGTGCAGTAGCTTCTCCTAGTTTTTTCTTTTCTATAACCGCTGGTAGTAATAGCATTACAAACATCCAGGTAACAAAGTAGACCACACGTCCGATTAATGCTAAAGACGCGTATAATCCTGCATCATATTCAGGAAAATAATGTTTCACTAATAGGATATCACTATTATTGATAATGATCTGAGTCAACTCGTAAAATGCAGTAAGCACAAAAAACTTACTGATCTGACTAGACTGCTCTTTACTTAGTACATTCTTTACCTTAAGCACAAAGTGTTCTTTCTTAAATGGTAATAACCCAAAAAAGAAGGATGCAAAGATTCCTATGACTACTAGAATTGATGAGCTTACGGTAGTGATGGTAAAAATTAATAAAAGTGTAATGGCTAATCTACTGAACATCTCTCCCTGATAGGTCCAGGCAAGTTTTTCGAATCGTTTGGTACCTTGATAAAAACCACGATTTACACTCATGATAAAATACACAGGTACTCCCAATCCAAAAATGGTAAACATCAAAGAAGATTTAGTATTAAATAATTGTTGTAACTCTCCTGAAAATACAACCATAGCGGCTCCAATGACAATACCAGTAATACCTGCATATTTATATATGCAAGAAATGAAACTTTTAAAAGTAGCATTCTCAAACAACACAGAAAATTTTGCCGTAGCTAATTGAAAAGTCATAGCAACGAAGGATAACACTAACAAAAAAGTGATCAACAAGGCTGCATCTGCAAACATTTCTGGACCAAGAATTCTTCCTAACAAAAGGTTATAAAGATAATTCCCAGCATTCACTACGATAACACTAAGCATAAATTTTTGCTCTGATGTTAGTTTTGGAACCAATGTGCTAATAGTCATTTCTAAAAATATGGTTGAGTTTATTTGATTTTAAGGTCATAAACACCTTCTTATTTTTCTTTCCTAATACAAATAATACTTTCTTTCTACGCTGCGCTTTGGCATAAATGCCTTGTAACACCTGTAAAGCTTTTTTATCTATCTTCTTTACTTTTTTTAGACACATTACTACTTCTTCATAGTGATCTAATAAGTAATTAAAATGATCTTTTACCTTATGGACATTCTCGGAAGTAAAATCTCCTACTACTTCCATGCGTCCTCTTACATTATTTATTTCTAATTCCATTTGGGGCTAATTTTGGGATTAGTAATAATTACAGAGACTCCTTTCTTATAACATAATTTACTTTACCAAAGGCCTTTTTTATAATGGCATTCTCTGCTCCAATCAAATAGAATATCTTATTGTTTTTAACTGCTCTTCTGTATAAATTGCTAAGTACTTGGATTCCTTGCGTATCAATCCTTTTTACCTTATTCAAGGATAATACGATTTGCTCTGACGAAAGCATTAATTGTTCGAAATGATTTTTTACAGATAAAGCGTTCTTACCTACTACATTTCCTTCTAGTTCAAAAATTCCGTATCGGTGTGTTATTTTTAGGGCCATAATAATTTAGTTTTTGATTGCTCTCAATATCTTTATTCTTTTCTACAATATTCTCTTGTTTTAGACCAGATACTTTTTATGATCGACGAATGACAAATATCATTAGATGAAGTATTTACCATCAGCGCCATTTTAAAACAAACATCTATGGTATTGTGCAATAGAACTATATACTATCATAGATTGGTCTAAAAGTTTTTTAAAGAATACATAACATATATTTTTAAATCAGATACGTTCTTCAAAAGCACTTTAGTAAAGGATTTCTTCATTCCAAAACTTTTGCTAGATCCTATAAAACTATGTGTCGCGAAAAGGAATAATGATGTGGATTGTATTCATTGTTGTTTAAGATTTTGGGGCCTTGCTTTTATTTGTTGTAAAAAACAAGGTAAAAGTGTTGTTGTTGTTATAAATTAATCATTTTAATTTCTACTTTCTTCGAAGGGCAACCGAAGATTTATTCTTTTAATTTATGACGACTAAGTTGAATATAAATAACTATGAATCAACTTACTGTAAAGTTAAATGTATTATCTTTTAAATAAATACTGTAAAACCGTAATTTTAGTAAGGTCTTGACAAGAAATCATGTATTACAACGGTTTTAAATGCCTTTAATCGATAAAATTAACATTTAATTAACTTTTAAAAGTATAAAAAACCTCTTTTTACCTCTTTTTTTAACATTTAAAACTGAATCTTTTTTTACTAAAAGGGAGAATTCCGTCTTATAAAGTTGAATATTCCCTCAAAAAAAGTACGTTTATATTTTTAATATTAACTCAAAAACCTAACTTACAAGTATTATATTCTATGGAGAATTTATCTTCAAAAAATATTAGTAACTTGTTATTCCAAATACGATATATGAACAAAAAAATACTTTTGGTTTTCCTTCTTTTTGTAATAACCTTGACCAATGGTCAAGATATGAAAGAAGGTTTTGGTTATCTAGAAAATGGTCGCTACCAAGAAGCCAAGTCCTTTTTTGAGAACATCCTAAAAAATTATCCCGATAATAGAACTGCAAGATTATGTTATGGGCGTGCCATAGGACTATTAGGAGAATCCGAAAAAGCGGTTACTCTTTTTACAGAATTAAAAAGTATATATCCAAATGACTATGAAATAAAACTAAACTATGCAGAGTCTTTATTATGGAATAAGAATTATGAAAAAGCGGAAACCTACTATCAAACTATCGTAGAGGAAAACAGTACTAGTTTTGCAGCCGTATTAGGGTACGCCAATACGCTTTCTAACCTCAAAAAATATCCACTAGCGCTGGAGACTGTAAATAAAGCGTTATCAATACAAGAAGGAAATCCAAATGCGCTAATTTCTAGAAAATACATTAGACTAGGATATGCTTTTACCTTATCACAGAATAAAGAATACGAAAAAGCATTAAACTTATTAGAGCAAAATCTAAATGATTTTCCTGAAGATAAAGACACCTTGCTAAATCAAGCTAATATCTATATCATTCTAGAACAGTATGATAATGCAGAAAAAGCTTACCGTACGATTGCTACAAACCCTAAAGATAGTATTACCTCTTTACAAGGACTATCGTTAGTATCTCACAGAAGATTTAAAGAAAAGAAAGCATTAGAACAGGCAAGTAAAGCACTTCGTAAAGCGAAAAAATTATCTCCGTCAGACGAGAATCTTCTGATATCATCCTACGAACGCTATATCCAGGCCTTATTCTGGAATAAAAAGTTTAAAGAAGCTAAAAGCACATTATTAGAATTTGAAAAACAATATCCAGAAAGTACTAACCTTTTAAGTTTACGAGCTACTTTAGGAATGTACACTAGTGATTTTGGACTGAGTCTGGATCAATATCAAAAAATTCTTGCTAAAAGTGAAAGCTCATTCGATGGTAATTTGGGAATCGCCAATGCATATAGAGCATCTGGTTTAGACATGAAGTCTTATGAATTTGCCTTTAAAACTTTATTCTTTTATCCAAAACAACCAGATGCAGAGAAACTAATTGCGACCTTAAAAAAATCTCATACTCCCTTTATCGAAAATAGAACGGCTTACACTTTTGATAATGGTAATAATGAAGCCATAAATACTAATTTTAATACCGAAATACCACTATCTCCAAAATTAAAAATAAGAGGTAGCTATTCTTTTAGAACAACCGAAAATACTGAAACAGGTAGTAAAGCCGAATCCCAAGAAGCTTTAATCGGATTGGATTATAAATTTGGAGGTAGAATAGGATTAAAAGCAAATGTTGGATTTAACATATCTGATGCAAATACGACCAGTTATACAGGTATCATTGGCGAAGTAATTATTAGCACTAAACCTTTCAGACTACAGAGTTTAGATTTTGGTTACAAAAGAGAATTACAAAATTTTAATGCAGATCTTATTGATAGAGAAATTATCATGAATAATTACTCCATAAATTATAACCTTGGTACCAACATTAATTTAGGATGGTATACTCAGGCCATATATACAACTCAATCCGATGATAATACCAGAAATTTATTGTTCACTTCATTATACTATAATATTTTAAACAGACCTGTTCTAAAAACAGGTATTAATTATCAGTATATTTCTTTTAAAGATCAAGTACCAACCATTTATTTCAGTCCCTCATCATTTCATTTAGTAGAAGTTTTTGCTGAATTGTTGAATGACCAGAATAATGATTGGTTTTATAGTTTAAGTGCAGCTGTAGGACGCCAGTTTGTAGAAGAAGATCCTGCTTCTACTACCTTTAGAGCAGAAGGAAAAATTGGTCATCATTTTTCTGAAAGATTTATGGCTCATATTTATGGAAAGTATAGTAATATCGCTTCTGCGACCGCTGCCGGTTTTGAGTTTACCGAAATAGGTTTTAAACTAAAATGGTACTTCTTAGAAAAACCGCTTTTTAATAAAAAGATTGAAAAATTAAGATTGTAATTTGATTACCATTACGAATAAAAAATTAAAGGTTTCTATAGAGAATAAAGCATAAAAAAATAGCGAGGAAACAACACCTATCCTCGCTATTCTTAGTAGACCCCAAAAACCCAACCGAAATCAATACTCTATTTTTTCATAAAACTTCCTTGGTAACTTTTCTTATGATCATCTGATACGATATACTTATATACTCCTGCTGTTAACTCTTTTCCGTCGAATCTAGCTACATTAGGAGCTACCTTTTCTAGTTGTTCATTTCTTACTACTCTTCCTAGCATATCAACTACTGTAATTTGAATATTTCCTTGCATTGTTTCAGGCACTCTAATAGAAGTAGTCATCTGAAATGGATTTGGATAATTCATTACTTTGGTAAGCTTATCCTCAATCTCATGCTCATCTACACTTAGTACGGAGCTGTTCGTAAATGCTACTTCTGTAATAGCTACATCAAACAGTTCAAAGTTTTGATAGTCTCCTTGTACAGAGAATACGATACTTCTTACATCTGCAACTTCTGCACTTGCTCCTTGTCCATTCACAAAATCAGAGAAAGCTATTGTATGCATTTTACTTTTAGCACCTGCTTTTACAGTATATCTTAATCTGTTATTCCAATCTACAAGATCTTTTGTTACTAAGATTACTTCAATGTCTCTGTCTGTATTCATTTGAAATTGTAATGCATCATAAGCTTCTACATTCAATGTACCTTCTCCTGCTACAATATTTCTGAAGATATTCATTGTTTCTTTTACTTCTCCGCTCACTGTAATGCCTCTTTCTATCGTATGGTTCTCTTCTGTAGCTCCTTCTATTTGTTCTAACACTTCGAATGTTTCTATAATCACTCCTTCTTCTGTATAATCAATTCCCCAAGGACCATCTGCAAGGTATAATGCATCTAGTTGCGTAGATTCTGCTCCATTTACTGAGAATCCGATATCGAATAAGAATCCAGTTGCTACTTTGATTTCTTCTCTATACTCGCCAGACAATGCTATTGCTTGGTTCAGTTGTACTTCTGCTGATAATTCAGTTCTTCTAATATTTCCATTAAAGTCCATCGAAGAAGCTCCTGTTGTATTTACTATACTTAATGTAAGTTCTCCATTTGTATAGTTTCCTTTTTCTACATACACTGTCGGAATTCTATCAGCTACTTCGTGACTTCTCATTGGCTTTTCTGCGATAAAAGTATCTAAGATATGATTCGCAATATTAGCTACTTGTGCTACAGAACCGCCCCACACCTGGAAATTGGTATAATCTCCTTCTGGATAGCTATCTATATTCCAAAGGCTATAAATTTCATTTTCTGATTCTCCTTCTTTGATAGAGAATGTAAGTGCGTACTCAATCTCACCAGAAGCTCTCTCAATTCGCGTACTAATGATCGTATGGTTTCTGACAGCTACAGTTCTTAAGTCTAACAATTTAGATCCGTTAAGACGATCACAGATTGTTTTAGAATGATCATATATCTTACCTGTAGTAGAAGTTGCTAAAGCAGCTGCCACTCTTTTTTCGTTATTATAATAATCAACTGAAAATACCGTATTTGCATTTGTAATTTCTAATAAATCTTCTGGACTAGACACATAAGCTGACTCAGATCCTAACACTCCCGTTGCAGGGAAATATGTACTTAAATTTCCATTATTTTTTGAGTTATAAGAAACAAGTCCTGGCTGAAAGCTTCTCTGCGATTTTTTAGTATTAAAAATCGAATTAGATTTTGTTCTATTAAAGTTACGCTTAGCAATTAAGCTAGCTAAATCTCCGTTACTTTCTAATCCTCCATCATTTGCCGATGTAACATCTGTAGCACTATTAATATCTGCATAATTATCTGTTTTTATTGCTGTAATAGGACTTGCAGTGATATAGAATAATGCATCATTAAAATCCTGATCGCAAGACGCATAATCTCTTCTGATATCTTCGAATCCAAGGATTATTCTTTCAGAATCTGGATCGTTTAGCAACACGTTATGGTATCGTAAAGTTTCATCACTTTCTGGATTGTAATCTGGATTAGAATATAATTGCCAGTTTCCTGTATCTACACATCCATCTTTCCATGCATCTGCTAATAATACCCATCCTATTCCTGTATTTGGAGGAAAGCTTCCAATTTTTACTCTATCACCCACTTCTAACTCCCCTCCACTACCTACAGCAGATACATTCGGAAAAATTACTGTAATGTCTTCTGGCTGCGGAACGGTAGTATATGGATTGTCTGCATCGTAGGTATAGAATCCAAGTGTATTTTTATATCCAGCTCCTTCTCCTACGAAGGTTATCCAAACTTCTGCATTTTCCTGTACTACTACATCCGTATCATACCCTGATGAGATATAATGAGGATTAAAATCAGGAACTGGATATCCTTCGGGCAATGCATTATTTATCATATCTAGAGTTTCCTGAGAAACCACATCTTGTCCGTCTAAGTATAATGGTTTTCCATTAGCATTAAATTCACCTAAGTAGTTATAACGATCACAAATTGCTGGTATAGGAAAACTAGCTGGTGTTTGGCCACCGTTTTGAGGGTCAAATTTTGTTTTTCGTTGATCAAAGTGATCATCTAATCCATCATTATCAGAATCTACTCCAGAAGCTTCTGTTTCTGCTATACCATCACCGTCACTATCATAAGCTTCTATATGATCTGAAATCCCATCATTATCAGAATCCGTATCTAAATGATCATACATATCTGTATTGTCTGTATTTACTGTTCCATTTGTAGTTCCGCCAAAATCAGAATCGAAGTTATCATCCAACCCATCAGCATCTTCATCGTTACCCGAAAGTCCTAAAAAGGAATTCTCTTCCTGACCTTCTATTAGATCTATAATTCCATCGTTGTCAGAATCGATATCATAACAATCATATACCTGATCATTATCTGTATCTAAAGGAATAAATTCTGTACCTAATTGATCTGCATCATACGTATCAGCGATCCCATCATTATCTGTATCCTGATAGTTTGTATCTTGATTATTATAAACACCATCATTATTAGTATCATTAGCTCCACCATCTGCTTCTACGATATCATAGATACCATCATTATCAGAATCAATATCTAAAAAATCTGGAATTCCATCTCCATCTCTATCAAATGCATCTTGTACTACATTATCTCCATTACCGCTAATGTCATTATCTAAGTAATTAAACATACCATCTCCGTCGATATCTCCATAAGGATCCATACCATTGCACTCTACTATATTTGATATTCCATCACCATCACAGTCTGCATCCATAGAATCCAAAATTCCATCACCGTCTTTATCTAATGGAGAAATACCACTTGCACATTTAAAACCGTCATTGGAATTGGTAGTTTCCGTAAGATTTAAAAGAGTTGCCGAAGGATTAGCTCCCTCATAATCATTGATTAAATATAAACCTCCGTTATTGTCTGAAAAATATAATCTATTAGCTGAATCTGCATAAGCCGCTCCAAACGTACTGGATGGTAAATTGGCTACCGATTTACTGGAAAACACAGGAGTTCCTGAAGATAGATCCCACTTAAACATCTTACCTCTACTACCTCCATAAAAAGCTCCATTGACGTAAACGATGTCTGCACACGTACTAGGTGCAGTAACATCTGCTTCTACAACCTCGAATTGTGGTGAAGAGTTACCATCATAGTCTTTAAGATTTGTTATTTTATGGAAAGTTCTTTTTGTATTATTTTGGAATACCCACAAGTTACCATCTGGATCTACATCTGCTGCATATCCACCTCCAAAAACTGTAGTTCCATTTGGAGCAACTGCTCCTAAATCTATTACCATATCTTTTGCGATACGTAATAAGTGTTTATCACTCTTCTTAATCGCATATAAATAGTTGTCTACCACGTTATAACCACCAGCGTTATACGTATCATAAGAATGTAAAGCTTCAGAATAAGAACCTGTAATAGGATCATAAGCTTTCATTGATCCGGATATTACCTGGTAAAAAGTTCCATCGTTACATTCGAACGTTTGTTGGGCATTTGCTGCGAAGCAAATTAAGGCTAATAAAAGGGTAATAATATTTTTCACGGCTTTAAATATTTGGTTTCTATATCTCAAAAGTATTGAAGATGAAGCCTCTAAAAAGAATTACTCGATGAATGGTTTTGTTGATTAGGTGAATGGTTTTCTGACCTCGGTAAAGGTAAAATGTGCTTAAAACGATTTAAAAAACGGTAGGAAGAGATCAAAATCCTACCGTTTTAGGTAAACATAAAAATCGAAACACATTATTTTATTATACTCTTTATATTTTGTACTGGGTTTATTAGTAATAATATCTATTATATTAGTTGATACTTAAAATCTTATTATACATCGTATCTACTTGATCACTATCAAATTCTTTACGTAAGTAAGGTTTTACTCTGCACATGATGTTTCCTTCTACCTCTTTGTGAGAAAGTCCTAAAGCATGCCCTATTTCATGTGGAGCAGTCGTAGTGAATAAAAATTCATCAGTTATTAATGCTCTTTGCTTTAGTCCAATTCCTGCAATAGCAACCGTATTTGTTCTTGGAATGATATATATGTTCATTCTATCTTGTCTATAAGAATCCTGAGTTTCTGTATTGAATACCGAGGATTCTTGATCTCTGTTATCCTTAAGATCGTATAACTCGCTATTAATAAGAACTCTGGATTCTCCCATCTCGAAACCAATGTTATGTCTATTAAAAAAACAACCATTGATAAAATCCATAAATCTAGTTTCGTCTATTGCGTACTTTGACTGATTGTGGTTTTTTGAAGGAACTACATAGATAATATCAACTAATAATTTCGCTGATGGATTATCCATAAATATTGGTTCTATAGATGTTGGAACGTAGTCGTCTTCTACAGTACATGAAGGTAATAAGAACAGTAAAAATAAAAACAGTAAATATCTCATAGCAAATGTCTTTTTAGGGTTATTAGTAAATAAAAATAGAACGTGGAATCATAAAGTGCGCATACCATATTTTTCCTACAATGAAATTACTTATATAACCGATTAACGGTTGTATTTTTCGATGAACAGTAGATATCTATCGACGAAATGTAAGTTATTGTGTACGAAAATTTTCGTCGAAACTCGATTTATGGTAGTAATCGACTGTTTAACAGCAGCAAACTTTCGATAAATGGCATTCGTCTTGTTTAACTATCGATTTTATAAATTCGACAAACTGTTTTTATATACAAGTAATTCCATTAAACGATCTTCGAACTGCACAATAATTTCGATCATTTAAAAGAACAATTTCAAGACGAATTAAGGATAATGAAAAGTGTATAGTACGTTTATTTATACAAAAGAGATACTTTAATACTAGAATAGATGCATACATTTTTTTATTGTGACTATCTCAGTTACTGGAGGACTTTTGGCTTCTATCTTTTAAAAAGAAGTAATGATAATGATGATGCCAACTTGTTAGGTAGAAAAGGGGGAAGATGTTTTTCCAAAACAAAAACTGCCACTATTTTATCCTAAGAATATATGATTATAGTCTCTATTAGATCAAAATTATGTGTTTTTAAACTGATTGATTTGAATACTCCAAGGTAACTTTACTATTAAGCATAAAAAAAGATCGTGTAGAACACGATCTAAATAATAAATATACTTTTTGATGCTGTTATAGAAGATTTAATCGTCTCATTAATTCAGGACGCTTAGATCTACTCACAGGAATCACATCTTTGGCGATTAATACACTGTTATCTTCTATATCGATGATTTTCTTAAAGTTAATTACATAAGATCGATGTACTTTTAAAAAAACATCTTCAGGAAGTTTTTCTTCGATCTTTTTTAAAGTAGAATGCACCGTATAATTTTGCTTTTCTGTTTTAATAAGAATATAATCCCCTTTGGCTTCTATCACATTAATAGTAGGAATATCTATTTTAATTAATCTACGATCAATATTAATATAAAGATCATTTTCTTCAGAACCTGTGCCTTTAGCTTCTCCTGTACTCGATGGAGATGCAGAAACATCTAAAGCAGGAGTACTTTCCGCTTTTTGAATGGCTTTTAAGAATCTTGGTAAGGTTACAGGCTTGATTAGATAATCTACAATACACTCATACTCAAAAGCTTCTAAAGCGAAATTCTTGTCTGAAGTAGTTAGAATGATCTTAGGCGGATTCTTAAGGGTTTGAATAAAATCAAACCCTGTAAAATCAGGCATATGAATATCCAAAAATATAAGATCTATAGACTCTTTATTCAAGAATTTGATAGCTTGAATGGCGTTGGGAAACTCTTCAATTACATCCAGATCATCTACCTGAGTGCATAATTGACCAATAATTAACCTCGCTGCTTCTTCATCGTCTATAATAATACAATTCATTCTCCTTATAAATTTTTAAGAAATTCATCAATGGAGTCTAAAATAAGCATAAATTTTGAAAATAAGGAATATTCTCCCTTAAGTAAGCCTTCTTCAAAGGCGATCGTTGTCTGGTATCCGTCTTCAAAACCAAGCATTCCGATCTTATGCTTTAATTTGTGAACATTTTCTGCTGCTGCTTTAAAAACACTACTGTTGTAATTATTCAGAAACTCATTTTTTTCCTCAGGAAATTCTCTTTTGAGCAATCCGATTATTTTTTCTTCAAATTCTTCTGATCCGGCTGATAATTCTTTAATGTACGACAAATTTGGGGCTTCGTTCATAGTTCATTCTTTTTTTAAAGAGAAACTAAATGTGGTTCCTTTACCTTCTTCTGATTCTAATAGCAGATCACCATCGTAATAATCGATAATTTTTTTAATGATTGGTAATCCAATTCCAACGCATTCCTTTTTAGAATCTATGCTTTCGAATAGTTCAAAAACCCGTTCTTGATATTTTTCTGGTATTCCTTTTCCATTATCCTGAACGCTACATTTTAGTTGTGTTTCTTCTCCTTTTATGTTAATAATAATTTTTCCTTTTTTATTTTCCTCGTCAATGCTATTGACCGCATTACTTATTAAATGTTGAAACAGGTTTTGAAAGAGTGTTGGGTGTATCGATAAGGTAGAGATATTACTATCTACCATGATTTCTATATTGTCGGGGACCTCTAAAGATTCTATAATTCCGTCCAAAAATGGTGCAACCTCAATCTCTTTATCATTTTCTTCGAATTTATCAATCGTAGAATATGCATGTAATCCTTTTATAAGGTTATCCATTTTCTCGATGTTATCCTCAATACTTTCTAAGTTTTGCATAACATCATCCTGAAGATTTTCTCCATCTTCTTTGGTCCAGGCAATCAAAGTAACAATATTTCTTAGTGGAGATTTTAAATCATGCGAAATCACCTGTGTATATTCTCTTAGCTCTTTATTTTGCTTTGTTAATCTCTTTAGTAAGTTATCTCTTCTCATAAAGGATTCACAGGCTTTTAGAGAAATCGAGAATTTTTCCATAATCGGCGTTAGCTGATTAATCTCTACCTGATTAAATGGAGTTCCTTTATGATTCATGAGCATCAATCCCTTATCGTTTTTTAAGTTAAAAAACAACCAGGAACCTTGTGTTCTACAGGAAGAAACCATTTCCTTCGTATTATCTTCAAACATACCGGTTTTTATAGTGTCATCCTTAAAACAATCTGTAAGGAATCCACTATGCTCTATCATTTTATCATCTACCAATCCATCAGGATATGCATAAGATCTAGTAAAGTCATCTCCTTCTTTGGAGATTACACAGCAACCACTTAGGTTTTTTCTGGCCAACAATAGCTTCAGAAAGTTATCACAATTCTTATGAAAATCTAGCGTCTTTCCTATGGACATAGAAAACTCGTAGAGCTGAAGAATGTCTGCGATATGTTTGTTGATATTTACACTCATTTTTTACCAAATAGTCCGACTACAATAGTCTTATTAAAAAGTTCTAAATACCCATTAAAAGAAGATATTTCTCCTAATGTTAATGCTCCACCAATGAACATTTGATCATTTTGCTCTTTCAACAAATCTACTACGGTATCTAATTCGTTTTGAAACTCTTCTTCTAAAAATAATGCACGAGATATACAATCGATGATGACTCCAGACCTGGGATCCGAAAAATTCTCAATGGCCATTTTCGCGGCCTTCTCTGCAGACTTTACCAGGCTACATCGATTTCCTTTTAATACATCCACAACGGTGTTATTAAATACCTCACCCACACATATTAATTCTCCTTTTTCATTTGTAGCAATAGGGTCTCTTACGATACATTCCGAGTTATCTTTTACAACACCAAACGGATATGATTTTGCAATATCAAAGAAATTTTCTTTACCTATTTCTTTATTGCTATCTGCTTCTACGATTTCTTTATATACCTCGAAAGCATTTCTCCAATTCAGTTCTTGTATTACATTTTTATCGGTTTTTGTAGCGATGATAGGACCTTCAATTTTTTCCCATCCGTGTTGCACACCTAGACTGCCTGAACCTTCATAAACTACGGTTATGGCTGCATTCATAAAAAAACCTTCATTACTAAAAACACAAGGTTTTTGTTCCAAAGTAAGGCTTCCGGCACCTCCGCCTAGATATAGGCAATTATTACCGAGCACCCGATATACTTCTGATAAATAATGGGATATATTACCAGTTAAACCATCTAGCATGGTAAAAGCGCAATAATCTTTTTCTCTTTCAAATGGAATTTGAGGAATAGTAAAATCTTTCTCTCTAATGTTTTCTATCACAAACTGAGTTACTACGTGGTCTAAAAAATTAGCAACCACACCTTCATCTAACACCATATTTTGATAAATGATTTTGGGAACAATTCCTCCCATGAACTGCACATCGAGTTTGTTCAATTCTTCGATAAGCATTTCGACATCTACCGGATAATTATCTGGTATTGATAGTACAACGTTTCGACCTTTTGATTTTTCTTTAATTGTTTTTGCTACATTATGGGGGTCTGTAGAATTTATTAACATACTTTTTTCATTTTTTTATCGTAAAGTAGAAGGTAGTTCCTTCACCGACGACAGATTCCAACCAAATTTTTCCTTCATAGTAATCTATGATCTTTTTAACAATAGATAATCCAATTCCAGTAGACTCTTTTGTGGAGTCGATACTCTGAAACATTTTAAAAATCTTTGTGTGATACTTTTCCGGAATCCCCTTTCCGTTGTCTTTTATGTAAAATTCCCAATACTCTTCTTCTTCTCTAGAGCCAATATAGATATACCCTTCTTCCTTATCCATTCCCTTAATCGCATTGCTAATCAAGTTTTGAAATAATTGCTTGATTCTATGCGGATCCTTTTTTATTGTAGGAAGCCTATTATCTATACTAAATTCTATAAAATCTGGGGCGTGTAGTGACTCAATCGTTTGATATATCAATACATTTAAATCTACCAGATTTACAATTTTATCCTTTTTGTCGACCAGCGAATATTCCAAAATTCCTCCGATCATATTATCCATCTTACTTATATTCTTTTCGATATGAGCAAGATGACTTAATGCAGTTCCTCCCATTTGCTCAGCATCTTCCTTTATCCAAGCAATCAGGGCACTTACATTGCGCAAAGGCGATTTTAAATCATGCGATACTACTTGTGCATAGCTTGTAAGCTCTTCATTACTTTTTTCTAAATCCCTGAGCATCTTTGCTCTTTGCTTTTCAAAGGCAGAAATCTTAGCCGCTTGTTCTTCTATTAATGTGGCTAACTCAATTCCTGTAAGATCTTTGATTTCTTTGGTTACTTCTTTGTTACCTATAGATTGAAGTGTTTTTATAACATCATTCAATCTTTTTATCACCATTCGCTGTTGTTTGGCTTCTTCTGTTAATTTTTTATTGGCATCAAACAACTCTTGTGAACTTATCGACATCGCCCTTTGCAGCATCGAAAATTGCTCTTCGTAGGTGTTATATGAACCTTCGATTGCGGCTAAAAAGCTTTGTATCTCAGGATTATTTTTTAATTCTTCAGATAAGTGTTTTCTTATCTGTCGCTTCAATAATGAATTCATTGTTATTCACTCAATAAGGTTAAGGTCATTGTTTGATTATGGAGTTCGCATCTTGTACTATTACTAAAAGGTGCTAACTCTCCATAAGAATAAAAACCTGTAATCGCTGCATTTTTACCTACCTCTTCAATGACTTCCTCAATCTCTTCTTCTACTCGTTGATCCATTACCAATTTTCTTCCGATACAACTTACCAACAGCGCTAATTGTGGATCTTTATCACGAGATTCCATAGCAATTTCTGCTGCTTTCGAAGCTCCTTCTGCAATTTTATCGATATTAGCCATCATCAACTGCACCACAGATCCTTCTGGTACATCACCCGCTAAAATCATGGCATTTTTTTCTTCGTCGATAGTTAGTATCGTTCTTACAATTGCTTCTTTACGCCCTTCAGTTTTCACACTTAGTGGATATAAAAGAGCGGACTGTGGCAATTCTGATGCTTTATCTCCTAAGTATTTTTTGTACAAATCCAGCGCTGGTTGATTATCTAACTCGTATAAAATATTATCTATTGATTTTGTAATAATTCTTTCGGGACCAAATGGATTCCATCCTCCATATTGAGCACTCGTAATCTGTAAAGTATCACCATAAAATCCTACCGCAACAATTTCTCCTTCTTTGGGCTTTTCGTTATATCCCACTAATGTTTTTTCGAACCTTGCATCATCACCACACAGTCCTCCAGTACATGGAATGTCTTTATATACTTCTTCGATACCATCAATTAGGGCAGAACCATTTACAAAACTTCCTTCACTAACAATAAAAATATGTTTTAGGTTATCGGCTGGTAATCCGGCTGCTAATTTTTTTCCTGTCTCAAAGGTATTCTTATCATTATCCAGAATATTTTGACGACTTAGTTTTATGGTACTTCTTTCGAATTCTATAGCTGTAAGCGAAATTGTATTATCAGAAACATTGCCTCCTAAAATTTCTCCAGCAGAAGAACCAATAATTATTTCACTAGTTCCAAAAAGTCCTGATACCTCTTCTAAAATCGGTTCTTTTTCTAAAATGAATCGATTTCCAAATACTAAAACCAACGGGTTCTGTAACTTTTCGGTATAGGATTGGGTAGCTACCCATTCACCTTGTCCGTTTCTTTCGTATTGTTGAATTTTCATTTAGAGGTTTTTTTAAGAGTGAATAAAAATGTTGTGCCTTTATTTTCTTCGGATGAAACTTGTACTTCTCCGCCATACATATTAACGATCTTTTTTACGATCGATAATCCAATACCAGTAGACTTAGTTTTATCCTGTGCTGTTTGAAAAATCTCAAAAATTTTGCGGTGGTATGCCTTTGGAATTCCTGGTCCATTATCTGCAAGCGTAAACTCCCAAAAACCACCAATCTCTCTACATTTGATATCTAAAACACCTTTTTCTTTATCATTATATTTTATTGCATTACTAATAATATTCTGAAACAATTGTTGAAATCTAAACTTATCTCCCATTACAACTGGTAACATATCATGGATATTTACGCTAAAAGTTTCTGGGATGAAAATCATTTCTAATATATCGGATACAATTTTATTAAGATTGACTTTCTGCTTCTCCTTCTCCTTTTTATCAATACTAGAATAGCTTAAAATCCCGTCGATCATATGATCCATTTTTTCAATTTTATTGAGTAATGAATCGAATGATTTCATAGCTCCTTCGTCTAGTTTATCTTCATAGTCTTCTTTAAGCCACGTAATCAGAGCATTCATACTACGAAGTGGTGATTTTAAATCATGTGACACCACGTGTGCAAAATCATTTAGCTCTTTATTACTTTGTTCGAGATTCCTAAGTAATTCTTCTTTTAGTTGCTGTGCTTCTATCTGGCTTGTAATATCTCTTACGATACCTTGAGCCGCGATTACTTCATTATTTTTATCTTTGATTACACTACCATTAATATGCACGATACGTACACCATTGTCTTTCGTTACTGCTCTAGCCACATAATCTGTAAAAAATCCTTCGGTAACAAGCTCCTGAAAAGAATCCATCGCATAATTGATATCCTCTTTATGAATCAGAGAAATCACATTTAGTTTTTCATTCTTAGGATCGTATCCGAATAGTTCTTTAGCTGCATCGTTCATTTCCAAAATATCTCCATTTACCTTCATGAGCACGTAGGCATCAACAAGATTATGAAACATTCCTTGAAGCTCTGAACTTTTCTTTGCTAAGACCGATTCTAATTGCTCATTAACTGTTTTTAATTCTTGAGCAACATTGTATAACTCCCTGGACTTATCCTCTAAAATTCCTTCTGCTTGTTTCCGAGCTGCTTTTTCTCTTTGTAGCGCTCGCTGCAATATGTCTGGTTTAATTTCACCCATTAGTCATTTGAATCATAAATTTAACTTCTGTCCCATCATCTTTTAATTTATCGCAAGTAATGACAGCCTTTTTGTTAAAATGTTCAAATGTTTTGTGCATGAGTCCTAGTCCAAAACTATACATAGCTCTACTAGATTTATAAATCATCGCTAATGAGTCTGGAGTTCTTTCCAATACCTCAAAAGTAGGGAGCTCTGCACTAGGGTATATTTTTCTTACCTCTACATGAATGTGATTTTCAATGGATTCTAATAAATCTAGAGGGTCTGTATATCTTTCTATAAGTTGAGGATAACCACCAGCCAGTACTCCAAAAAAATGTTCGGCATAGGTAAGTAGCAAATCATCTGTTTTTATGTTTGTGTTCTTACTAAGGTTGGTAATCAGACTAAGCATTTCTGAAAACTCATAAGTTCCTATGGCAGTATACACTCCATTAGATGGTAAGTTGGATTCCTCAATAATTTGGTCTACCATTTCCAGACCAAATTTATCTTCGACTAATTGTAAAAACTCTGTAAATACGATTCCTTTCATAATATGTTGTTTAGAGATTAGTTAATTTACGAGTTTTCTGGTACTTTAAACAGAAATTAACTCATTTTTTCCCCAATATTCTATCAAAGCTTTTATCTTTTCTACGTAATCTTCGTACTTTAATGGTTTTACTAAATATCCCGCAATCCCTTCCTCGTAGCACCTTTTAAGATCCTGATGATTATTTGATGTACTTAAAATGATAACCGGAACATATTTTAATTGACTGTTGGATTTTAGACTTTTTAGGAACTCGATGCCATTCATTTTTGGCATGTTCAGATCTAATAAAATTAGGTCCGGAGTTTTGGTTTCATCTTCTAAAATTTCTACAGCTTCTTCACCGTTAGTAGCTTCTTCCAATTTACAAGCGTAGTTATTTTTTTTTAACACTCTTGTAAATTTCATTCTTTCGATCTCGTCGTCTTCTATTAATAAAATTTTTAAATTTCTCATCAGGTTTTAATTTTAAACTTACGGGAATTCGCTCCTGTTTAGTAAAATTCAATAATTTTAACGAGGTAATCCCTTACATGTCGTTAGAATCATTTTAACTGTAGACGAATGGTAATTTACTGTCGACGAATGGAAATTCGGTGGATTATTGCTCAATTTTCAACGTTTCGAAGGGAATTTACACCTGTTCTTCGAAACCTGGATACATCTCAAAGTGGTTGCAATATACTTCGCAGTCTTCTACATATTTTTAGTGAAGATCAATAAATAGAAATATTTAGGCTATTAAAAAAAAGATGTTCTAGATAAGTGCGTGTTATTTTATTCTTTTAGCCTGTGTGGTAAAAGACAATCCTTGCTGTCCTAATGTAGAAGTCATCACCCCTTCAAAAAGTGGTTCTGGGCAGTCTTTGGGTATTTTCCATTCAAAAATAAAATTGGAGCCTGTTCCTCCGGATATATCGATTTCATCGATTACGATTTCCGTGGTTTCCATTGGAGCCAAATAAATTGAATGATCAAAATATTTCCTCACTGATTTACCATTTGTATCATAATATTCTGCTCTTAAAATATAAATTGTATCCAAATCACTGGTATTTCTTAAACTAACCATTGAGGTAAGATTATGGATCTTATGTTCATTAATACTGTAAATCTGAGAATAAACTGACAAATATGATTTTCCATAGTTTAAAGAATCACTTAATTGTGATGTTACCTTTCTTTTAGCCCAGTTTTCGGGATTTAAAGATCTATTTTCTTTATTCTCATCACAACTTAAAAAAGCAAAAACTATGATTAATGTGTATAAAATTCTCATTTTATTATTTACTATTTTTTTGATTTAGAAGAACACATAAAAAATTTGAAAAACTGTTTTTATGTTACTCTTCAGAATGATATTACCGTAGTTCTTAAAGATAAACTTTTGTTGTGATTTTAATATCATAAATTAAAGGAATGTGTAATGAAATAACAAGAGCTAATTTGTACTGTTTGGTAAACAAAAGGTATTTATTGTTCTATATTCAACGCTTCGAAGGCTATTAATACCTGTTCTTCGAAACGCGGATGTATCTCTATAGGATTACAGCATACTTCGCAATCTTCTACATATACCTGATATGTAATAGAAGGATCTAATAACATTGATATTTCTTCCCAGCAGTAGGGACATTGAAAAAAATGTTCGAACATACTATTATATGTTGTTATTTTTTGATCTTTTATTATCAAAAATACTTCGAATTGCTTAAAATTCAATATTTAGCAACTGACCTGTAAGTTGCAATAATTGTAATTCTGCTAACTTAGCATCATATTTAGCCAGGTTTTTATTTGTTTTTGCATTTATGAGATTAATCTGTGCTTGTCGAAACTCTATAGAAGTAATCTGCCCTAACTTGAAACGCTCTTTCGAACGCTCAAAATTATTCTGATTCGTCACTACGTTTTGCTGTTGTATTTCATACACTTTCAGTCGGTTTTCGTAATTCCCTAAAGCGTTGGCAATATCCCTTTTAACTTGCTGTTCTACTTGTAACTTTGCTAATTCCTGATTATCTAAAGCTATTTTAGCATTTTTTACTCTTGTAATCGTTCCTCCTCCATCAAATAGATTCCAACTTAAACTTACTCCTCCTGATAAGGTATAGGTATCTGCAACATTCCCTGGAAAAAACGCAGATGGTGGATTTCGATTTTCATTCCAGCCATAAGATCCATTCAAGCCAATTGTTGGTAAATATCCAGATTTACTTACCTTAATATCGTAATCACTGATACGAATATTACTTTCATTCTGTAATAAGGTGACGTTGTTTTCTATAGATTTTTCTATGTAACTATCCATTTCTAATCTAGAGATAAACTTCACTATCGTATCTACAGAGAATTGTTTTTCTAACTCATTATCTACGATTACGTTTAAATCCCTTTTGGTATTGGTCAACTGTTGTCTCGTATTTATTAAATTGATACTATCATTAGCGACATCTACTTCGGCATTTAATACATTAAGTTTTGTGTTTTGTCCATACTCAAACTGATAATTCGATCGGGTTACCCGCTCTTTTGAAATACGTAGAGTTTCTTCCAAAATCTGCTCATTCTCTGTAAGTCTAGCCACTTCATAGTATACCGTAAATAATTGTAACAAGGTGTTTTCTATAGTTTCTCGTGCTTGTAGCTCTGTAAGATTGTATTGCTCTTTTAATCTTTTATAATTATAGTATCTTCCTAATCCATCAAACAATGTATAGTTAAGATTTAAAGATGCGTTATAACGCTGCGTTTCCGCTCCCTCAATTTCGATATCTGGTCTAGGTAAACCCGTATTTTGATCGATGGCACCTTGGAATGACGTATTGGAAGATGCTTCTTGATAAGTAGCTCCAGCATTTCCTGTTAATGTTGGAAGGTATCCCGAATTTAGAATCCCTTTATTGTTTTTAGCAGTTTCGATAGTATTGGTTGCTATTAGAATTCCATAATTGTTTTCTAATGTTAACCGAATTGCTTCTTGTTTTGTTAGTTTTTGGGCAGCAACACTACCTGCAACTACCACCAACAAGATAAATGTAATCAGTGATTTATGGTTGTAATTCATATTGCTCTTCTTGTTCCTCTTTTTGTTCTTTGATAGCTCTTTCTACTTCTTCTTTTGTTATTTTATTACCGGTAGCTAACCATTTAGTTCCTACTTTAATGGTATTACTAAACGATAAAAACAATGGTAAAACTAATAAGGTAAGTACGGTGGCAAATCCAATCCCATAGGCTATTGAAATTGCCATTGGTATTAAGAATTTAGCTTGTCTACTTTCTTCAAAAATCAATGGTGCTAATCCTGCTATAGTAGTTAACGAGGTAAGGAAAATTGCTCTAAATCTTGATTTACCAGCTTCGTAAATCGCATTATCGAAAGTCATTCCTGCTCTTAAATTACTATTAAACTTACCTATCAGTACCAAACCATCGTTAACCATAATACCGATAAGAGCAATGATTCCTAATAAGGATAATATATTAATTGGAAATCCGTGTATCCAATGTCCAAATGCCACAGCTGGTAGGCTTAATGGAATCAACAGAAGTAATAATAAAGGTTGACTATAACTTCTAAAAGTAAAAGCGATAGTGATATAGATTAAGGCCAATGCTGTTAAACCAACTGGCCCAAGAGATCCTAAAAACTTACCTGCCTCTCGATTTTGCCCTTCGTATGATGGAGTAACTGTAGGGTATTTTGCAATAATGTCTGGCATGATTTCGGATCTAATTTCTTCTAACACATCCGTAGAACTTGTTGTTTCCGGATCTTTTAAATCTGCCGAAATTTGTACTTCTCTTCTCCCATCTAAATGATTGACTGCAACATCGCCTCTTTCTATAGAATAATTTACAATTTCGTTTAACGGAATTCTTGCTCCAGTTGGTGTCGAAATTCGCATATTATCCAGATCTAAAATAGAAGATCGGTTTTCTCTATCATATCGCACCCAAACTCGTATTTCGTCCTGACCTCTTTGGAATCGTTGTGCTTGTATTCCAAAAAAACCACCTCTTACCTGAGCCATCACATCTCTAAGATTAAGTCCTAAAGCATATGCATTCTCTTTAAGTTCTATTTTTATTTCTTTAATACCTGCTGGATCATTATCTGCTACATCTTTTAATCGAGAATCATTTTCTAATATCGTCTTAAACTCTTGCTTTGCTGCTTTTAATTCTTTGATATTACTTCCTAAAAGAGAAACAGAAACTGGACTTCCTCCAAAATTTCCACCCGATCCAAAAATTAATCGTTCGGTTCCAAAAACCGGACCTACTTTTTCACGAATACGATTGGCTACTAATCCAGAATTTAGCACATTAGGTCGCTCTTCTCCTGGTAGCATATTAATTCTTAATGATGCATTTGAAGATGACCAAATACTTCTAATAATATTTTCGAAAAGTTGTTTCCCTTCATAATCTTCTCCTCCCAAATATTCTTCGCTAAGCTCTTTATTTACGATCCAAGCTTTCTCTTCGATCATAGAAATGATAGAATCTGTAATTTTCTCATTGGTTCCGTTAGGCATTCCTAAGTCCACGGAGATTACATCACTAGCTATACGTGGAAAAAATGCTGTTCTTACAATTCCTCCTCCAATACTTCCTCCTGTAAGGATCAGAATCACTAGAAAAATAGAAAAGGTAAAAATCTTATTCTTTAAAGAAAAACCGAGCATTGGGCTATAAATATTATCTCTAAGCCATCTCATAATTCTATCTCCAAACTTATTAATATCTCTTAGCTTGGAGAAGAGTTTAGCGATCCCCTTCTTTGGTTTATTATCTTCTGCTTTTAGTGCTTTTGAATGCGCTAAATGCGCAGGTAAAATTATCAGTGCTTCTACCAAAGAAACGGTAAGGGTAAGTACTACAATTACGGAAACTTCGCCAAAGAAATCTCCAATACGACCATCGAGAAACAAAAAGATTCCAAACGCTAATATGGTAGTAATAATGGCAGAAACGATCGGTGGTATCACTTCCATAGTTCCATCTATCGCAGCCTGAATAGGACTTTTCCCTTTTTCATAATGTTGATAGATATTTTCTGCTATAACGATACCATCATCAACCAAAATACCAATTACAATAATCATCCCAAAAAGAGATAATACATTAATGGTTACATCAAAATAACCTGCAAACACAAACATTCCTAAGAATGCTATCGGAAGTCCAAAAGCTACCCAAAATGCCAATCGTGTATTTAGGAACAATGATAAAAATATTAATACCAATATCATTCCGATAATGGCGTTTTCGGTAAGCAATTTGGTTCTCTGCACTAAGGTGATCGAACGATCGCTAATTACGTTTAACTGAACATTGGTATACTTTTCATTAAATTCGGTAATGTACTCTTTTGTTTTTTCTGCAGAAGAAATTAGGTCTTCAGTATTAGTACTTGTGATTTCAATGTTAACCGCTAAATCTCCATTAAAGTACGATGCGTTTGGTGATTCGGAAAAACGATCTCTTATCTCAGCAACGTCTTTAAGTCTAATAGTTCTACCCGATGCTTCTGCTCTAATTACCAAATTAGAAAGTTCACTAGCATAATAAGACCTATTATTCGCTCTGATCAAATATTCTTCTGCATTTGTTTTAATAGTACCACCAGTAGTCAAAATATTAGCTTGACTTACTGCTTGAGCCACTTCATTAAAACTCAACTGATACGCTAATAAACTTGTTTCATTTACCGCTATCTCTATTTCTTCATCTGGATATCCTGTAATACCAATTTGAGAAATTCCTTCAATTCCTCTTAGATCATTTTCAATCTGTCTGGCGATTTGTTTTAGTGTACTTAAAGGTATTTCATCTCCACTTACCGCAAAATTAATGGTTTGCCTAATGGCCTCTTGCTTCGACACCACTATAGGCTCCATTCCTGTTGGAAATGTAGGTACTCGATCTACAGCATTTTTAACTTCGAGTAGCATAAAATCGATATCCTTTCCTTTCTCGATTTCTACATTGATACTACCGCTATTTTCTCTGGATGTAGAAGTTACTCTTTCCACTCCTGCTAATCCTTTAAGATTATCTTCGATCTTAAGAATAATACCTTCTTCAACTTCTAACGGCGAAGCTCCTGGATATATCACACTAATACTAACATTCTTGGAATCTGTTAGCGGAAAGAAAGAAGACTTAAGAGAAAGCGCTCCAAAAATCCCAAATACTATAAACGCAATTACAATAACATCTACAGCAACATGGTATCTAATAAAATAAGAAATAATCTTACGCATAGTTACTGTTTTGAATTTGTACTAATGATATTATTACCTTTTTCCCCTTGTTTATTTGTTTTTGATTGATATATCTTAACTAACATCCCAGCGTAAGCTCCTGGAACAGGTTTATTTAATATCACATCACCATCGGGAACTCCTGTAAGAATGACTTTCTTATCCGAAAAATATACAGGTTGCACATTTATCACATCTAAAATACTATCCCTTACCACAAAGACTTTATTATTTTGTTGTAACAAATTCCTATCGATCTCTATTGCATTTTCAGCTTTTTTTGCATTTAAATTTGCTTCTAAATACATTCCTTCTTTTAATGAAGGATCTTTTACTTCTATAAATGTGGTTATGGTTTGAGTAGCCTGATCTACACTTCCATTAATTCTGGTTACAACACCTTGATATTCCTTCGATTTATCTAAGTTAGAAAGCTCAACAGTTTCTCCAATTTTTAATAAATCTGAATATTCTTTACTTATAGCCACTTCTATTTCATAAGCACTTGTATCTATAAACTCTCCAAGTTTCTGCCCTTGCCTGATTAAAGTTCCTTCGGTAACCAATGCTTCTGTTAAAACACCAGAGAATGGTGCAGAAATAGTATATTTAGATAACCGCTGCTCAAGATTTTTTACATTGTAATAAGTACTATAAATATTACGTCCTGTGATAAAATATTTTTCCTTTTCGGAAGTGGTTTCCGGAAGTTCTGGAGTTACTTTATTAATATCAAAATTTGTTAAATACGCTTGCCACTTATCATAGATATCTGGGTAGTCCAAACGCAAATCTGGCATTATTGAAGTAATTAAGTTATATAAATTACTCTTGGCAGATTGTACTGAAGCGTAATATTCTGAAGCATCAATTCTTATTAATTTTTGTCCTTTTTGATAAGGCTGTCCGGTTTTAAAAAGCTTAGCACCTCCTCTAAAAACACCTTGTACTTCCGAAAAGAGCTCTAATCTCCTCTTTGCAGTAAGATTGCCATTCGCAGATATCTTTATAGGTACAGTTCCGTTTTGTACAGTATCTACAAAAACTGTTTTTATAACTTTTGCAGCTTTTGGTTTTATTTTGGTCTTACTATCGACAATCTTCATTGCTGCAAATACTGCAACAACTATCAATAATATACCAAGAATAGAAAGTATTATATTTCTCATACACACTTAATTGTTTAAACTTACAATATGATAAGCTGCACAAAACTATCAACTACTAACTTGGGTTCCAGTTAAAGAACTCATAAAATAAATTTCCTACATAAAAACAAAAAAGACATCTATATCTCAGATGCCTTTTTTAATTTATTTTTAGGACTAACTATATATTAATCCGCTATTTCTGCTATTTTGGCTTTCACTTTTTTCAAAGTGTTGATTAGATTTTCAATCTCCTCTTCTGTTAAGCTTTCTTGTACTGCAGGAATAAGATCATACATAATAGGCGTCACTTTTTCAATAACTTCTTTACCATGATCGGTAAGAAAAATTCGATTAACTCGTCTATCGTTTTCATCACTTTTTCTTACTACAAGATCCTTACTCTCCATCGTATTTACTAATCTGGTCATGGATGTTTTATCTCGATGCGTAATAAAAGCTAAATCATTTTGTGATTGACCATCGTTTACATTGAGGCGTTTCAGAACACTCCATTGTTCCTTTGATAAATCCAATCCGTTTTCACCAAACGCTTTTTGAACTAAAAATCCAAAGTCGTAGTGAATCTTTCCAATCCAAGACAAAGCGTGCGCATTTAAATCAATTGCTTTGGTATCATTCATACATTGTATAATTTAATTTACGGTACAAAAATATCTATAAATATCCATTTGTACCTGATACTAACGATAAAAATTACACCACAGTATATCGGTTATTTAGGCTTAACATTAAGGTAACACACTCAAATTCAAGGATGTTTAATAAAACACCAATTACGATATAAGAATGACAAATTAAGATTCTATTTTTTAACTTTTTTTGAAATTTACGTAGAAAGTTAATTCTATGCTAAAGCATCAATTTCTTCTTGTATTAACTCCCAACTATCCATTAAAGAAGCTAATTCTTCTTTTTTTGCTTGATATTTATCAAAAAAATCGGGTTCTGCTATTGTTTGATCATAGTTAATCGCTAATTCTACATCTATATCCTTGATTTCTTTTTCTATCTTATTGATCTTAGATTCAATATTACTCAATCGATTATTGAGCGATTTTAGTTTTTTCTGATTTTCATAAGATTGTTTCGCACTTTCTTTGGTGTCAGAAACGGTTTTAGATTCTTTATCCTTCTTTTCGATATCTCTGAGATCGTCTACTCTTCTTTGCTCTAAGTAGTAATCGATATCCCCCAAATACTCCTTAATCTGCTTGTTTTTGAACTCATATACCGTGTTAGTCAATCCTTGTAAAAAATCTCTATCGTGAGATACCAGAATTAAAGTTCCCTCGAAATTTTTTAATGCTTCTTTTAATATGTTTTTAGATTTAATATCCAAGTGATTTGTCGGCTCATCCATTACCAACACATTAAAAGGTTCTAGTAGCATTTTACACAATGCTAATCTATTTCGCTCTCCACCAGAAAGTACTTTTACTTTTTTTTCTACGTCATCACCTCTGAACAAAAAGGCCCCTAGCATATCTCGTACCTTACTACGAGTTTTTTCATTGGCAGCATTGATCATCGTATCGTGAATGGTTAACTCTCCATCCAAATACTCTGATTGGTTTTGGGCAAAATATCCAATTTGCACATTATGCCCAAGCTTCAGATGACCTGTATGAGATATTTCATCAATAATAATTTTGGCTAAAGTGGATTTTCCTTGACCATTCTGACCTACAAAAGCCGTTTTGGAACCACGTTCTACTAGTAAATCTATATCTTTTAAAATTTCTTTCTCTCCATAGTTTTTACCTACATTTTCAGCTTCAATAACCACCTTACCAGGTTGCACGCTTACAGGAAAACTAATGTTCATAACTGCATTATCGTCTTCATCAACCTCTATTCTCTCTACTTTATCTAATTTTTTGATTAGAGACTGCGCCATAGAGGCTTTGGTAGCTTTTGCCCTAAACTTTTCGATTAATTTTTCAGTTTGTTCGATCTGTTTAGATTGATTTTTTTGTGCAGCAAGTTGTTGCTCCCTGATTTCTTTTCTTAACACTAAATATTTAGAGTAAGGCTTATTATAATCATAAATTCGTCCAAGAGAAATCTCAATAGTTCTATTGGTAACATTATCTAGGAACATTTTATCATGAGAAACGATTACCACAACTCCCGCATAATTTTTTAAAAAATTCTCTAACCAAATAATTGATTCTATATCTAAATGGTTAGTAGGCTCATCGAGCAACAGGATATCATTATTTTGCAATAGTAATTTCGCTAACTCTATTCGCATACGCCAACCTCCAGAAAAGGTGTCTGTAAGCTTATCAAAATCTTCTCGAAGAAATCCTAAACCTTGTAAAACCCTTTCTGTCTCTCCCTGATAGTTATAACCTCCTAAAATCTCATATTGCTGTGTAAAATCACTAAGATCTGTAATTAATTGGTTATAACTTTCACTTTCATAATCTGTACGTTCTGCTAGCTGAGCATTGATCTTATCAATGTCTCTTTCTATTTTCTTTATTTCTGTAAAAGCCTCATACGATTCCTCTAGAACCGTTCTACCTAAAACAAAATCTATATCTTGTTTTAAAAACCCTATTTTCAAGTCTTTATCCATAGCAATTTGCCCTGAATCTGGCTCCTGCTCTTTGGATAAGATTTTAAGCATTGTGGATTTTCCCGCACCATTTTTTCCAACAAGTCCTACTCGGTCTCCTGCATTTAATCTAAATGCTATTTCTTCGAAAAGGTATTCTCCTCCAAATGAAATAGAAAGGTTGTGTATGTTTAACATCAGCTTTAGAATATTTTGTGCAAAGATGATTAATTTTGTAATAGAATAAAAGTACTATGAGCTTCTTAAAAGGAACTAAAATATATAGCATCTTCACTGGCACTTGTCCTGTTTGCCAAAATGAAAGTATGTATAAAGAACAAAATCCTTATAAGTTAGGAAGGATTTTTCAGATGCACGAACGTTGCAGCCACTGTAATACAAAGTATAAAATAGAGCCTTCTTTTTTTTATGGAGCCATGTATGTTAGTTATGGAGTAGGAATTGCATTTGCGGTAGCCGCTTTTGTTATAGGAAATCTTATTCTAAAATTTAATTTACTACAAAGCTTTTTTATCATCGTAGGTACGTTAATCGTATTTTTTCCTGTTATCCTTAGATTATCCCGTAATATCTGGATTAATCTATTTATGCACTACGGAAAAAAGAAAACAGCATCTTAATCAAACCTTTTGATGTCTATTTCAGTATGCAATGGAATACTCTTCGTAATATAATCGTATAACCCTTTTGCTGCATACGGACCAATTAATATACCTCTACTTCCTAATCCATTAATTATATGCATGTTTAGGTGTTCTCTATGAGTCCCCACAAACGGCCTTCTATCTTTTGTTGTTGGTCTAATACCAGCTACTTGATCAACTATTTCGTAATCCGCATTTAGAAAACGATCTAATTTCATACGTAATTCTTCTTTAGCCAACTCAGTAACAACAGAGGTTTTATCATCTCGATTATATGTAGCTCCCACCTTATAAAGATCACCTCCCAAAGGAATAATAAATATAGAAGACTTTACTGCTTCCTGTAACTGCAAATCTTTGGACTTAATAATAATATATTCTCCTTTATTTCCTTGCAGGGGCAAGTAATTAAAAAATGGATTGTTTCGTAATCCATAACCTTCACAAAAAATGATATTCTTAGCTCTTATCCCTTTATAACTAACATAGTCTTCTTGAAAATCTAAGGCAGTGTGCTCAAAAGATTCGTTAAACAATAGTTGTCTAGCCTGGATATGACTTAGATAAGAAGACAACATTTTTTTTACCTCAATTCTTCCTGTATGTTTTACTTGACCAAATTGGAATGGGATATCTAAAGCTACATTTTCATTTTTAACTAAATCCGAAGAAAGAAATTCATTCAATATGGGCTTGTCGCAAGCTGTAAACCATAAATTTTGTTCTTCTACAGTATTAAATCTTCGCAATACCGGAAGTTCTGTGATAAAAGATTCATTAAGTTGTTTTTCTACATTTTTATATACTGATAATGCTAAAATCAACTGCTCCGAAGCCATCCAAGCAGGTGTAAATCTCTTTAAAATTACTGGATTATATAATCCTCCAGCTACTCTTGAAGATAGCTCTGAATTATTCTCAAAAACCACATAAGACTTTTGATTTCTATCAAGTATTTCTGCAAAAGACAATCCTGCTAATCCAAAACCAACAATTATAAAATCTTTCATATACTAAAAATAACAAAACGCCCAACAAGAGTTGGGCGTTTCAATATTATATTAGAAACATTAGAGTTTAATAACTCCACATATCCATTTCGAAATTTCTGATACTTTCTTTAATTCGTTCACTTTCTAACAACTGCATTAAAGCATTGTCTATAATATATTCATTCACCTCTCGGTCACCCTGAATATTATCTTCTTTATATATGACCGAACTAAATCGTCTTGCATTTAAAATATGATCATAAGTAAAAGGCATAGAAGTATTTTTCCTATTAAATGCTTTCGCTTTATGTAAAATCTCTCTTACATCAGGATACCACACCCAAAATAATGGAACCATATCTGGCTCATCATCATTAAGGAAGTTAACATCCGGAGCTACTGGGGCGATACCTAGTAATCGGTATCTTAATTCTCCTTGACGCTTGTCAAAATACCAATATCCTCTAATTTTATACTCTGATATATCTGCAGCGCCAATTGTAGTAGTCTCAATATACTGAGGATCCACTGGCTCACCAGCATTATACTGCTCATATCCTAAATCTAACGTATCTATTTTAGATAATGTACCATCTAGATCACTTAGCGTACGTGTTTCTGTAAAATATGAATCTGCGTAAATCTTTTTAATTTTCCCGTTTTTAACATTAGCTAATAAAATATCATATAATGCTCTTCTATCTGAACCAATGTTAACGGTATCAATTGGGTAATACAAAGGGAAATTAATACGCTCGTCTAAGTCGATAGTTTCCCAAGTAGTCTTTGCCCACAATACATCACGCTCATCAACATAACCATACTCTAACGGAAGGTCATTATCTAACTGAATTTGTTCGATTGTCTTCTTCCCAATATCCTCTGGGCTTCCAGCATTCAAAATGTTAGCCTGACCAAACGAGAACATTGTCACGAATAGGCTAAAAACGGTTAATAATAAATTTTTCAAATTCATAATTATTAGTTTACTTTTAGTTCGTTAGCTCAACGATCACTGGAGATATTTTCTTTAACTTATATCCTTTATTCGTTTTAAGCTGAGCTTTGATATCCATTACCTGAACTGTAGATCCTCTTTTCGCTTTTTTCAATGCTGATTTTGCTCTAGAATCTAATCTACGACCTCTTACATTAATCGTTGGCTGCCCACTTACTTTAAACTTAAAGCTTGTAACATCTAACTTAATGTCGAAATCAAAGTCCGGAAGAATCGCACCGATAGACGCTTTATCTAAACCACTTTTAGACATTTTAATACTTCCGTCTTCTCCTCTAACAGTTCCAACAGGTCTTGGAATATCTTTAATTCTAAATTTCTTACTATCACTTACAGAGCTACCATTAGGTAATTTTCCACTTACTTTAATGGCAACCTCTCTAGCTTTAATAGCTGTTACGTTCATTACATACTTACCAGCTCCACCAACTTTCTTAAGTCCTGGTGCAGTAGCATTTACTGAAGGAACTCCTGGAATAGAGATTGTCATTGGGTTTTGTACCCCTCTATATACCACATTCATTTTGTCTGCAGAAATTACAGCTGAATTTGGTTTAGGAATTACAGCATATGTACTAGCAATTTTAATAGGAATAATAGAATCTCCTTCTTTAAACTCTAATACACCATCAATTTTTCTCTCTCCAACATTACCTGCTGGGAAATCTAGCATAATTTGTCCGTTCTGAACTTCCGTTTGCTCTTTACCATTTACCATTACTTTAGTAGGCTTTAATGTAGCATCAAAACGTCCTAAAACGATACGTCCTTTAAATTTCTCACCACTAAAAAAAGCAGTCTTATCTGGTACAACAATTGCCTCATAGTTACTAAATGAAAGTTCTGAAGCTTGCTGACCTGCTAATAACGCAGAAAGCACTTTACTCTCTGTAGTCTTAACATCAGCCTGCATTTGAGTAAGTTTGGTAATTGAAGCTACTAATGGAAATCCTTCAAAATTGTAGTTTAACCAATCTTTAGAAACTCCATCTCTATCTTTTACTTTTTCAGTATTAAAAGTATTTTCTACATCTGTAGCTACCTGACCATCAACTTCCTTTACAGAACGGATAGCAGTAACAACTCCTTCTCTATAAGTTTTAATCTTTTCTAAGAACTCTGTTGCAGCCGCAGTAGTTTTACCTCCTTCAAAGAATTTAGTATCTAATGCATCTGGTTTATCCATGGTTTCATAATCTGTTGGATCATCAGCTGTCTCCAATAACTCAGACTTTAACTGCTCTACATACGTATTAAATTCATTAGAAAAGCTACTAATTTGATCAGCTTTTTCTTTTAATGGAGTGTATTTTTCTGGTTGTTCCGAAACTTTTTCGGCTAGACC
The DNA here is from genome assembly GCF_947492115.1 of uncultured Aquimarina sp. Lineage (NCBI taxonomy): Bacteria > Pseudomonadati > Bacteroidota > Flavobacteriia > Flavobacteriales > Flavobacteriaceae > Aquimarina > uncultured Aquimarina sp. The sequence continues at coordinate 613,475 of NZ_CANLMM010000003.1, read as the reverse complement.
AGTCATAAATGCTGAATTACGCTCGGTAGCAATAGTATTCGCTGAAGTCAATTTCTCATTCATTAAACCGAATGCAGATAATACTTCTTTTGACATATTTAATGCCATCATCGCAATAAATACCAAGTACATAAGATTAATCATCTTCTGCCTTGGTGATAATTTTCCTCCTGCCATATTTCTATATTTTGGTAGTTATAATTTTAATTAATGTTAAATACTAGCTTCTGTTCATAGCACTTAACATACCACCATATACTCCGTTAAGAGAAGACAGGTTACTTGACAAGCTCTTCATTTGCTCTTCTAAAGCTTTTGCATTATCCGCGATAGCCTGATTTGCTTCAGCTTGTTTAGCAGAAGATTCTAACTGCACTTTATATAAGCTATTTAAAGACTCTAAGTGAGTAGCTGCAGCAGCCATTTCTTCGCTATATTTTTTAGTTCCTTGGATAGCATCTACGCTAGGAGCAATTCCTTTTGCAGCACCTTCGAAATTACGAATACTTTCACCAAGACTAGTCATTAAACTAGTATCTAATCTAGCTTCTTTCAACATTTCATCTAATTTCTTAGATAATAATCCTTCTGGAGTTTCTTTTTCTTTCTTGTCTCTTTTAGATCCTCCAGCTAATTCTGGATAAACCAAAGACCAATCTAGCTCGTCATCTACAGGTTCAAATGCAGAAACTGTAAATACTAATGCTTCTGTAATAAGACCGATGATTAACATCTCGTTACCAAAAGGCCAGTGCATAATTTTAAATAAAGCTCCAAGGATTACTACAGCCGCTCCGAGACCGTATACCATGTTCATTAACTTCTTGCTTGATTTTGAATTTGCCATAATAAATGTGTTTAGTTTTTTTAAATTTTTTAAATATTAAATTAAAAAAAAGGGTTAGTAATTAGGGTTGATAGATAAATTTTGGGACTTATTCTAATTTCGGGTATTATCTTCTCCAGTGACGTCAGTACCCATATAATCCTGTACCGTTCTGAAACCGATATAACTTCTAGCTGAATCCGCGTATTCGTAATCTCGAGTACTTACCTGTAGGAAATAAGCAACATCTTTCCAAGATCCACCGCGTACAACTTTTCGTTTGTTCTGATCATCATTAACATTTGGGTTCATTGATGATACATATTCGTAGGCTGCAGGATCATAAGATGACTGCACCCACTCAGAAACATTTCCTGCCATATTATATAAGTTATAATCATTTGGCTCAAATGTTTTTGCTTCTACTGTATAAAGGAAATTATCCGCAGCGTAATTACCTCTAAGAGGTTTAAAGTTTGCTAAGAAACATCCTCTATCATTTAGGGCATAAGGACCACCCCAAGGATATGTACCTGACTCCAGACCACCTCTAGCCGCATATTCCCATTCAGCCTCCGTAGGTAATCTAAAATAGTTTACAAACTCCTTATTACGTTTTTTCTGATATGAATTCTTTTCTATAGTTCTCCAAGTACAAAAAGCTTTTGCTTGCTCCCATGAAACTCCTACTACCGGATAATCATCATAAGAACTATGCCAGAAATAATCATTGTGCATTGGCTCATTATAAGAATAGTTAAAATCTTTTATCCAAACGGTAGTATCAGGATACACTTCTATAACAGTTTCTTTTACGAAATCTTTTCTTCTACCTTTTTTAGCACGTGCTGCAGCCTGGATATCCATCCAAGTAAACCTGAATTTGAAGTTTTGAACATCGAAAGTACGTCTACCATTGTAAGATTCCTCTAATGGTATATATAATGAATCCATAACCTCAGTATAGAACTCATCTGGATAATCTTCTGTATCCCATTCAATATCTATATCTTTATTAAGCTTACGACCTTCGTATCCTGTTTCTCCAGTTCCACTATAGTTATCATAAACATACTTTTCATACACAGACATGTCTTCGGTATTTGCATCTAAAAACGCGTATTCTCCGATACCATCGTCTCCTGGAGTTTTACCCATTTCATCTGCCATGATAGCTAATTTCATTCTTACGGTAGAATCACGAACCCATCGAACGAATTGTCTATACTCACTATTGGTAACTTCAGTCTCGTCCATGTAGAAAGATCGAACGGTAACTGTTTTTGTAGGCGCATTAGCAAGTGCTGCCTTATCATCGTCTGATTTACCCATAATAAACGATCCTCCGGGGATGAGGGCCATTCCATAAGGTTTCTCTGGATGCCATTTTTTACCCTTTACTCCAACTAGTTCTCCGCGGTTTCCGCCACCACAACTATATAGCATTGCTACAATAGCAAAGAGTGATACAAATTTCTTCATAACGTGTTTTAGGTTAAGATCTTCGAGATTTAAGGTGGTAAACCTATTTATTTATTTTCAGAAAAACAATTTTTTTCTAAAAAAAACCTTAATTCTCCCTAATAAAAATGTTAAACTTCGTTTTTTCGTTTTGCCTTATACCATCTTTCAGGTATTTCTTGATTACAAGCACGCTCATAATCGTTGTATGTGCAAGGTAATAACGTATGTCTTTTTAATTTATTATTCCCAGATGAAATAAATGGTATTTCTATCCACCATCTTTCTGTTTTTGGGCTTTTATAAAACGACAAAACTTCATCCTCGACAGGAACATTATAGTGCAACGTACTCGTTTTGTTCTTAATATTCAACTCATTGGATCTATAATTCACCCCTTCTACAAAATACCAAAGTATTTGAGCAATCAGTAAAGCTGCTGTCTCTTCATGCTTAAAATTTTTAAATTCATACACTCCAAAACTTTTTACTTTATCGCTGATACCAGCATATCTTGCGATTGCACATATTTCTCTTCCATTAAAACCATTAGGAGAAGCATACTTATAATCCAAACACGTAGAACTCATCGCCCCAAGATCCACAGCAACAATATCCGCGTCTCTCATGATTGGTTCCACAATAGTAACATCGGATATCACCTCTCCTAATCGATATGCATCAAAATATAATTTCTCGATCAGATCAATCTCTTCTTGCGAATTAAAATATGTTTGATACCCTATATTACTGTAATTGAAAAGATTATAAGGTTGTTCTACTATGATTTTTCCAACGAAAGAATTGTTTTTTATGGGTTGCGAAGTATTTCCTAAATCAAATCTACTATCGACATTCACAAGATTCACCATTCTCTCCAGAATATCAAAAGATCTATATTGACCATAAACAAGATCTTGACTTCCACCAATAATTAAGGGGATTACATTTTTCTGAAGAAGCATTCCAAGAATATCCTTCATTAAAAAATACGTATCACTTACCTCCTCTCCTGGCTGAATATCCCCAAGATCAACAATAGATGTATCCCAATTACCAGGAAAAAGCTCATACAAAGAAGTTCTAATGGTATCAAAATGCAATCCTTCTCCTAGATAATTAATGTCATTCCTATTTTCTCTAACACCGATTATTGCAATATCAACTTTATCTAGATCAGGAACACCATCTGCTATCGTATGAATATTAATTTGTTTACCTAAAGATTGATCTGGAAGCAATGCAACATGTGCTGCCACTATTTCACTAACTGGCGAAAGAAATTCTAAGGACATAAAATTTATTATTTCTTTTTAGCAGTCTTCTTTGTTGTTTTCTTTTTTGCAGTCTTTTTCTTGGGTGCATTTTTCTCGATAAGATCTTTCACCTTTTCTAAAGTAAGCTTAGTAGCATCTACCGTTTTAGGTAATTCAATCTTAGTCTTACCTTTTATAATATTACTACGACCCCATCTTGCTTTTTCAACTCGAATACCTTCTTCTTCCCAATTATGGATTACTTTATCAATCTCTTTCTGCTTTTTCTCTTCTATAAGCTGAATGATATCTTGATCAGAAAGATTATCGAAATCGTACTTTTTATTTACATTGATAAACATCCCATTCCATTTTATGAATGGTCCGAATCTACCTGTTCCTTTTTGCACAGGTAAATTTTCATATGTATATATTGGAGCATCGGCTTTTTCTTTAGCATCTATTAATTCGATTGCTCTTTCTAAAGATGTACTTAATGGATCTTCTCCTTTATCCAAAGAAACGAATTTGGCTCCAAATTTCACATACGGTCCAAAACGTCCATTATTCACACTTACCGCTTCTCCTTTATAATTACCTAATTCTTTTGGCAACTGAAATAAATCCATTGCCTCTTCAAAAGTTATATTACTTAATGTTTGTCCAGGTGCTAAACTCGCAAATCTTGGTTTTTCTTCATCTTCAGCAGTACCAATCTGAACCATAGGTCCAAATTTTCCAAGGCGAACACTTACCGGTTTTCCAGATTCAGGGTCCTCTCCAAGAATTCTTTCCCCTACTTCACGCTCTGCATTTTGTGCAACATCTTCTACTCTAGGATGAAACTCTTCATAAAACTCTTTCATTACTTGAGTCCAATCTTCCTGACCTTCGGCAATTTCATCGAAGTCTTGCTCCACTTTTGCCGTAAAATTATAATCTAAGATAGAAGAGAAATGATTTACCAAAAAGTCATTCACCACCATCCCAACATCGGTAGGAATTAATTTCCCTTTATCACTTCCTACTTTTTCCTTAAGATTTTTTTCCTTTATCGAATCACCAGAAAGTGTAATCTGCACATACCCTCTCTCTTCTCCATCCTTAGAACCTTTTTCGATATACTTTCTATTTTGTATTGTAGAAATTGTTGGCGCATATGTAGATGGACGACCGATTCCTAATTCCTCTAGTTTTTTAACTAAAGCGGCTTCAGAATATCTACTTGGTGGTCTTGTAAATCTTTCGGTAGCGGTGATGTAATTATTAAACAAACTCTCTCCCACTTTCATTGCAGGAAGAATACCGCTTTGCTCTTCATCCTCATCATCATTACCTTCCAAATACACTTTTAGAAAGCCTTCAAATTTTATTACTTCTCCATTAGCAGTAAACTGTTCGGAATGAGAGTTCGCTCCAATTTTCACATTTGTTCGTTCCAATTTAGCATCACTCATTTGCGAAGCTATTGCTCTTTTCCAAATAAGCTCATATAATCGTTGTTGATCAGAATCAACAGGAACAGTATGTCTTGAAAAGTCCGTAGGTCTTATCGCTTCGTGCGCTTCCTGAGCACCTTTAGACTTTCCTTTATATTGTTTTGGATTACTATATTCATCTCCATACGCCGAAACTATTTCTGCTTTGGCACTATTCTGAGCTTCAGTAGACAAATTTACACTATCTGTTCTCATATAAGTAATAAGTCCAGCTTCGTATAATCTCTGTGCCATGGTCATGGTCTTGCTTACAGAAAAATATAATTTCCTAGAAGCCTCCTGTTGCAATGTAGAAGTGGTGAACGGTGGTGCAGGAGATTTTTTAGCTGGCTTTGTAGTTAAATCAGCTACTTTAAATCCAGCGCCTAAATTTTTCTGCAAGAAAACCTCAGCCTCAGCTTTTGTTGCAAAATTCTTAGGAAGTTTCGCTTTAAAAGACTTCCCTTTCTCATTAGAAAATTCCGCATCAATTCGATAAGAAGGAGTAGGTTTAAAATCTATGATCTCACGTTCTCTTTCTACAATTAATCGCACTGAAACGGACTGTACTCTACCGGCAGATAACCCACCTTTTACTTTTCTCCATAAAACCGGAGATAACTCGTAACCTACCAACCTATCTAACACTCTTCGAGCTTGTTGCGCATTTACTAGATTATAATCAATAGTCCTCGGATTTTCTATCGCTTTTAGAATCGCCTTTTTGGTAATCTCATGAAAAACAATTCTGCGGGTCCTCTTTTTATCTAATTTTAATTCCTCTGCCAAATGCCAAGCGATTGCCTCTCCTTCTCGATCCTCATCACTAGCCAGCCAAACCATTTCTGCTTTTTTAGAAAGATCTTTTAATTTTTTCACTACATCTTTCTTATCCTTAGAAACGATATATTTCGGCTTAAAACCTTCCTCTACATCTACTCCTAGTTCTTTTGCAGGCAGGTCCGCAATATGCCCAAAGCTCGAAGCTACGGTATAATCTTTTCCAAGAAATTTCTCTATTGTCTTTGCCTTAGCTGGTGACTCTACAATCACTAAATTCTTAGCCATAATCCTCTTTTTTCATCTGTTGATAATTGACATTTATTAGTTGACAGATGGAACTTCTAATAAACATTTTTAGTTGGTGGTTACCTTATAATAAGGGATTTTCTGAGAACAAAAGTATATGAATTTTTTGAGATCAAAATTTTTTCACAAAAAATTATATTAAAAAAACCTGCAGAACTGCAGGTTTTATTTTTTATTATTCAACGATTACATTCCAGCTTTCGGATTTATTTTCCTCTTCAAAACCAATGGTATCTTTATACATATAATACATCACTACATAAGAAAAAAACAATGTTGCTATGACACCTATATAACACAATATGATTCCAAGTGCAGAAAGTAATCCAGAGATAAAGATTAATCCGAAAAAAGTAAACCAATATTTATTTCCTAATTTAAAAGCTGCTTTTATAATATTTTCTACACTCATTTCAGGATTAAAGATAAATATAAGAATCACTAACTGTAAGGGCACTATCACGTAGAAAAGAGGAAAGTAACAAGCCAACATTGCTACTATTGATATTCCCATATTAGCAAGAGAAATTAAAATAATTTTACCAAAATATTTCTTTGCTATCGTAAAATAACCTCCTGTTTCTTCCGTCAAACCAAGATCTTCATTCTTAACTACCTTAAGAAAATGACTATATATAGATATATTTAAAACTTGCATAATGAATGACAATGCAAATATTACTATCACCCAAACGATAATCATAACAACAGAGAAACCTTCTAAAAATGTTGGTTGATAGTATGGATCACCCGCATTTTGAAGCATATCTATATAGAAAGGTAAAAGAGGAAGATAAACAGCAAGTATAAAAGGAATTGCTAACGCAAACATTATCAATGCATGTACGATACCCTTAGAAAACACTTTCTTATATAATTCAAAACTTTTAGATAAAATATCACCAAATTCTGGTTTTTTGGAGTTTTCTATTCTTTCGAAGAGTTGATTGGAATTCATATATAATGATGGATTTAGTTTATTTGTTCTCTCAAATATAAATATTTAAACAAATATTACCCTGCCACTTTGTCATATATTGTTTTAAAAAGTATCTTTGCACACTATTTGAATTGAATTAGCAAGGATATTATAACACATGGAGAAGATTATTGATGAAAAGATACAAGGGCAAGCATTGTCACTTGATAAAAAAGAAGGAAACACCAGAAAGCTTTTTATAGAAAGTTATGGATGTCAGATGAATTTTAGTGATAGTGAAATTGTAGCCTCCATCCTAGCTAAAGAAGGGTTTAATACCACACAAAATCTAGAAGATGCAGATTTAGTATTGGTAAACACCTGTTCGATCCGAGAAAAAGCAGAACTGACCGTTAGAAAACGTTTAGAAAAGTACAATGCTGTTAAAAGAATCAATCCTGGAATGAAAGTAGGCGTTCTGGGTTGTATGGCGGAGCGACTTAAGAGTAAGTTCTTGGAAGAAGAGAAAATTGTAGATCTTGTTGTAGGACCAGATGCTTACAAAGACCTTCCGAATCTTATTGAAGAAGTTGATGCTGGACGCAATGCTGTGAATGTTATTTTATCCAAAGAAGAAACCTATGGCGATATCTCTCCTGTTCGCTTACAAAGCAATGGAGTATCCGCTTTTGTATCCATAACCAGAGGATGTGATAATATGTGTACTTTTTGCGTAGTTCCTTTTACTAGAGGAAGAGAACGCAGCCGTGATCCACAGAGCATTATAGAAGAAATAGATGACCTTGTTGCTAAAAACTTCAAAGAAATTACCTTATTGGGTCAAAATGTAGATAGTTACTTATGGTATGGTGGAGGTCTGAAAAAAGACTTTGAAAAAGCTAGTGATTTTCAAAAAGCAACAGCAGTGAATTTTGCTAAATTGCTGGATATGGTAGCTGAAAAGCATCCTAAGATAAGACTTCGTTTCACTACTTCGAATCCACAAGACATGACGATGGATGTTATCGAAGTAATGGCAAAACATAAGAATATTTGTAAATACATTCATTTACCTATACAAAGTGGAAGCGATCGTATTCTGAAAGAAATGAATCGTTTACACACACGTCAGGAATATTTTGATCTAATCGACAATATTAAACGTCTGATTCCTGACTGCGCTATTTCTCAGGATATTATCACAGGCTTCCCTACAGAAACAGAGGAAGACCATAAAGACACCTTATCCTTAATGGAGTATGTAAAATATGAGTACGGGTTTATGTTCGCTTATTCCGAACGTCCTGGAACACTAGCGGCCAGAAAACTGGAAGACGATATTCCTGAAGAAGTTAAAAAAAGACGATTAGCCGAAATTATCGAATTACAAAGAGCTCATAGTGAGTATCGCCACCAAGCTTTTATCGGAAAAACTGTAGAAATTCTTATCGAAAAAGCATCTAAAAAATCTGATGCACATTGGAGTGGAAGGACTACACAAAACACTGTCGCCGTTTTCCCAAAAGGAGACTATAAAGTTGGTGATTTTGTAATGGTAAGAGTAGATGAATGCACGAGTGCAACGCTAATTGGAGAAGCTGTAGGATATTCTGACAATAATTAAATAAACAACAACCAACTAATATAATTGTATTAATGGAATCAGTTCAAGCCACAAAACAACGATTCGGAATCATAGGAAATGATCCTAAACTAAATCGATCTATAGAAAAAGCTATTCAGGTAGCTCCTACGGATATTTCGGTTTTAGTTACCGGAGAAAGTGGTGTTGGAAAAGAAAGTATTCCTAAAATTATACATTCCTTATCTCATAGAAAACACGGTAAATATATAGCCGTAAACTGTGGAGCTATTCCAGAAGGAACTATCGACAGTGAATTGTTTGGTCATGAAAAGGGAGCTTTCACAGGAGCAACCTCTACTAGAAGTGGTTATTTTGAAGTTGCTGATGGAGGAACTATTTTTTTGGATGAAGTTGGAGAATTACCACTAACTACTCAGGTTAGATTACTTAGAGTTTTAGAAAATGGAGAGTTTATCAAAGTAGGTTCTTCTAAAGTACAAAAAACGGATGTTCGTATCGTTGCAGCCACCAATGTAAACATGTTCGAAGCGATCAAGAAGGAAAAATTTCGTGAAGACTTATACTATCGTTTAAGTACTGTTGAAATTCTACTTCCCCCTTTGCGAGATCGTGAAAACGACATTCATTTACTATTTAGAAAATTTGCTTCTGATTTTGCCACTAAATATAAAATGCCCACCATACGATTAGAAGAAGCTGCTGTACAGCTTCTAGAAAAGTATCATTGGAGTGGTAATATTAGGCAATTACGCAACATTGCGGAGCAAATATCAGTCCTTGAACAAAACAGAACGATATCCGCCAATACATTACGAGGATATTTACCTGACATCGGAAGTAATTTACCTGCTATTGTTTCTTCCAGCAAGAAAGAGAGTGATTTTAGCAATGAAAGAGAAATTTTGTACAAAGTGCTTTTTGATATGAAAAATGATCTTAATGATCTCAAAAAGTTGACTATGGAATTAATGCAAAGCGGGAATTCACAACAAGTACAAAAGGAGCATGAAGGACTTATTAGAAAAATCTATAGAGATGACAAAGCAGAAACCGAAATACCTTTTGAAGAACCAATAACAGAACATACTACAGAAGTGTTACAAATAACACCTGCTGAAACATCATCTATAAAGGAAGAAGACAAATATCATTTTGCTGAAGAAATTGAAGAAGAAGAAACCCTTTCGTTACATGATAAAGAGCTAGAACTCATTAAAAAATCGCTAGAACGCCATCGTGGAAAACGAAAAGCGGCTGCCGAAGAACTAGGAATTAGCGAAAGAACATTATATAGAAAGATCAAACAATATGACCTCTAAATTAAAATATTTGGAATTCGTAAATTATTAAAACAACATACCTTGTGATACAAAAAATCAAATACACAATCATAACACTCGTTGGAATCTTTATTATTCAAGGATGTGGAGCTTACTCTTTTAGTGGAATCAATACTACCGCAACTTCTTTCCAAGTAGATTTTTTTCAAAATCAAGCTTCCATTATTATTCCAGGTATTGATCAAACTTTTACGAATCAATTACAAGATCTAATTCTTAACCAAACCAATTTAGATCTAGTAACATCCAATGGAGATATTGCTTACGAAGGAGAAATTGTGCAGTACTATGTAGCACCTACCAATGCTACTTCTGCCAATACTGCAGCGCAGAACAGACTAACAATTGCAGTGAATGTTCGTTTCTATGATACCAAAAATCCCAAAGAAGATTTGGAGCAACGTTTTTCTTTCTTTTTTGACTATCCTGCGACTCAAGCAGAGACAGCGGTTAGAGAGGAGGCTATTCAGGTAATTTATGAACGAATTACTCAAGATATTCTTAATGCTACTTTAGCCAAATGGTAACTTTGTAAATCCTCATTTTTGAACACTAAAGAGCTTACATACTTGTTTCAAAACCCTTCTTTAATCACTAAAGAACACACAGAGAATCTGGAAAAAATTATTCAGCAGTTTCCATATTTTCAACCTGTAAGAGCCTTGTTACTTAAAGGATTAAAAGAAAACGAAGATTTTAGATATAATCAGGAATTAAAGACCACTGCAGCTTACACCACTGACAGAGCGGTATTATTTGATTTCATTACTTCTGAGCTTTTTGACACTAACATCCAAAAAACGGTAGAAAAGAAAAGTAAAAACGAAATAGATGTAGTAGATCCTCAGGAAATCAAGGCACTTTCAAGAATGTCTATGGATGACGCTGTTGATATGAATATTGAAGAAGCAGAAGAAGTTTTAGACCCTTCCTTGTTTTCATCAAAAGACACGACGATTGACAACAATATTACCATTATTGAAACGATCATAGAGCAATCAGAAAAAAATGAAATTGATGAAGTGTCTGAAGAAGAAAAAAGTGCTGCTGAAACGGCATTAGAAATCGACAAACCTCTCGATTTCAACAAAAAAGAATCTCATTCGTTTGCGGAATGGTTGAAACTAACATCGGCACTACCTATAGATCGAGAAACTGATTCGACTATAAACCCTAAGGATCAGGATCAGCAAACTGAAAATGAAAAGCCAAATAAACAGGACCATAAATTCCATTTGATAGATGAATTTATAGCTAACAATCCTAAAATAAAACCAGCAGAAAAGAATGCCCCATCACGCAATTTAGCAAATGAACATATGGTTGCTCCAGACGAGTTAATGACAGAAACTTTGGCACGTGTTTATTTAGCTCAGAAAAAGTACAAAAAGGCAATTCAGGCCTACAAAATATTAATTTTGAAAAATCCCGAAAAAAGTGGTTTCTTTGCAGACCAAATTCGAGCAATCAAAAAAATACAAGAAAATAAATAACAATATATAATGACAACGTTTTCAATATTTTTAATACTTATCATCATCGTTTCTTTTTTATTGGTGGTAGTAATTATGGTACAAAATCCTAAAGGAGGAGGTCTTTCTTCTTCTTTTGGTGGAGGTGGAACTCAGCAGTTAGGTGGAGTAAAGAAAACCACAGATTTCTTAGACAAAAGTACATGGGCTTTAGCTACTTTATTGTTAGCACTTATTCTTTTATCTAACGTAGACTTAATGGGTGGTGATGCTGGTCAGGATCCAACTGTTGATACTAACGATGTAGAGGTAATTCAGGATACACCTGACACACCTGTTATAGATGACACACCTGAAGAATAATAAGGTTAATCCAACTATAAAAAATGCCGACTTGTCATACAGTCGGCATTTTTTATTTCAATTTGTCAGTATCAAGTAGCTGGCATAATTTCTGAATTACACAGCATCGAATAATTCGTTTAAATTTTAAAATACAAAACTAATCATAATGGGAGTAAATATTAAACCTCTTTCAGATCGTGTGGTAATTGAGCCACTTCCAGCGGAAACGCAAACGGCATCAGGATTATACATCCCTGATTCAGCACAAGAAAAACAACAAAAAGGTAAAGTAGCTGCTGTAGGTAGCGGTAAAAAAGATCACGAAATGACTGTAAAAGTTGGTGATACTGTACTTTACGGAAAGTATTCTGGCACTGAATTAAAATTAGATGGTAAAGACTATTTAATTATGCGTGAGGATGATATCCTAGCAATCGTTTAATAATTCAATCAAAACACAACTCAAAATTTCAATATTTCCTATCTAAAAATAGCGATAGGATGAAGTTTAAAAATTAAAATATTATGGCAAAAGACATAAAATTTGATATAGAAGCACGTGACGGTATTAAACGTGGTGTGGATGCATTAGCCAATGCAGTAAAAGTAACATTAGGACCTAAAGGTCGTAATGTAATCATTAGCAAATCTTTTGGAGCTCCAACTGTAACAAAAGATGGAGTTTCTGTTGCTAAAGAAGTAGAATTAGAAGATGCTCTTGAGAACATGGGAGCACAAATGGTAAAGGAAGTAGCTTCTAAAACAAACGACCTTGCTGGTGATGGTACTACTACCGCTACCGTTTTAGCACAAGCAATCGTAAAAGAAGGATTGAAAAATGTTGCTGCAGGTGCGAACCCAATGGATCTTAAGAGAGGAATTGATAAAGCTGTAGAAGCTATCACTTCTGACCTAGAGAAGCAAATGAAAGAAGTAGGAAGTTCTTCTGATAAAATCAAGCAAGTTGCTGCTATATCTGCTAATAACGATGAGACTATTGGAGATCTTATTGCACAAGCTTTTGGTAAAGTAGGAAAAGAAGGAGTAATTACTGTAGAAGAAGCTAAAGGTACAGACACTTACGTAGACGTAGTTGAAGGAATGCAGTTTGATAGAGGATACCTTTCCCCATATTTCGTTACTAATAGCGAAAAAATGACTACAGAATTAGAAAGTCCATATATCTTGTTATTTGACAAGAAAATTTCTGCAATGAAAGATTTATTACCAATTCTTGAGCCAGTAGCTCAGACAGGTAAACCTCTTTTAATCATTGCTGAAGATGTAGATGGTGAAGCTCTTGCTACGTTAGTAGTAAATAAACTTCGTGGAGCATTAAAAATTGCTGCAGTTAAAGCTCCAGGATTTGGAGACAGACGTAAGGCAATGCTAGAAGATATTGCGATCTTAACAGGAGGAACTGTAATTTCTGAAGAGCGCGGATTTACTTTAGAAAATACTACAATTGAGCATTTAGGTACTGCAGAAAAAGTAGCTATTGACAAAGACAATACTACGGTTGTTAACGGTGCTGGTGCCGAAGACTTAATTAAGAACAGAGTAAATCAGATCAAATCTCAGATCGAAACTACTACTTCTGATTACGATAGAGAAAAATTACAGGAACGTTTAGCTAAATTAGCTGGTGGTGTAGCTGTATTATATGTTGGTGCTGCTTCTGAAGTAGAAATGAAAGAAAAGAAAGATCGTGTAGATGATGCTCTTCATGCAACTCGTGCTGCAGTAGAAGAAGGTATTGTTGCTGGTGGTGGTGTAGCTTTAGTAAGAGCAAAATCAGTTCTTGACAGTGTAAAAACTGAAAATGCGGATGAAGCAACTGGAGTACAAATCGTAAACCGTGCTATCGAAGCGCCATTAAGAACAATCGTAGAAAACGCAGGTGGAGAAGGTTCTGTTGTAATTTCTAAGGTTCTTGAAGGAAAAGATGATTTCGGATATGATGCAAAATCTGAAGAATACGTGGATATGCTAAAGGCTGGAATTATTGATCCTAAGAAAGTAACTCGTGTAGCATTAGAAAATGCTGCTTCTGTTTCTGGAATGATCCTTACTACAGAATGTGCTTTGACTGACATTAAAGAAGATGCTCCAGCTGGAGGAGGAATGCCTCCAATGGGTGGTGGAATGCCAGGAATGATGTAGATCGCAAGACGAAATCGAAAATAATTTAGTGATTTTGGTAGCATCTACCATTCACTAAAAAATATGCAATCCCTGTTTCAAAAGTTTTTGAAACAGGGATTGTTTTTATAAAACAGTATCTTTGAATATTAGAACAGAAATTAACCAATAGTAACTTTCAATATTCTATGTCGAGCTTATATGATGATTTGTTTGAAGAAGACGGAAAGGACAACAAACCTAAACCCACAAAACCTCAACCTTCTCCTATAGATGATGACAGGTTTCAGGCATCCACCACAGAATCTCTGGATGAAATTTTGGCATTAACCAAAAGATTCAATTTAAAAGCAGAACCTTTTTCACAATTGCTTACCAAAACCAGAGCTATTGACCATGAAGTTGAGAAAGGAGTATTGGATTTTTTCTTAGTTGCCAAAGATCCGCATGACCAAGGAAGCCTTGCTAGGGAACGTAAATACTACAGTATGCTTCAATCAAAATTTGAAGCAGTAATCGTTGAAATGCGAGTACTAGCGATGATTCACTTAGAAACCATTAAACAGTTTAACAGAGATATCGATAAAGATTATTATTCGGTAGAAAAAACTGACAAACAAATACAATCTGATAAAGAGATTGCTATCGATCAGATAAACATCCAGCGAAAGATCCTTGCTGATGCCGCTACGAGCTTGTCAATTCTAGAAGATGCTTTAATCACCACAGAAAAAAGACTACGAAATTATATCGATGTAGGAGGAGTTAACAATATTTCAAGGTCTGAATGCGAAATATTATCGCAAAAACGTCAGGATTTAACGAGTGGAACATCCCATCATTTTGATTATACATTCTTTAAAATAAATTTATTAGACAAAGCTGCTATTGCCATGGGTATTTACCTTAAGGAAACAACAGCTCAATATTTGGATAAATTAAGTACTACTTTTATAAAATAAGTATGTATAACTATGCTTGCTGTACCAACTCTAACAGTTTAGCTGCTATTATTTCTGAAAAGTCTTCTTGTAAAAAATGAGATCCCTCTGTTTTTGTTATTTTTTCAATTTCTAAAGCTTTTTTAATCGGAACACCATACTTTTCATAGGTAAGTCCTTTATCATTCATACCCCAAATTAATTGTTTAGGAACATCAAGATTTTTTAAGGATGATATATACAAATTCTCCTTTTCCGAAGTAGGTTCAAAACTTCTCATTATTTTTAAAAAAGACCTGGCTTTATCTTTCCCTTTTAAAAACTGAAGGTATGTTTTAGCCACTTCAATCCCAAAAGCTTCTTTTCTATAAACCCCTCTAAGATGCATTAGCTTTTGTAATAAAAAGGGTGTTGTAGTTGCAATAAATAACTCCCCAACTCCTAGTATCGGAAAAAATCCCATCGGGAATGGTTTCCTAAATTGAGGTAAGTTTACCAAAAGTGTATTTAAAATAGTTACTGATAAAATTCGATCTTGCATTTTAGAAATCACTTCACTCCCCACAGGACCGCCAATATCATGAAGTACTACATGAAATTTCTTTAATTTTAATTTTTCTATAACCTCTACCGACCAATTCCCAAGACCTGTCCAACTATAATCATAATCCAATGGTCTATCAGACAATCCCATTCCTAACAAGTCAAAAGAAACACCTCGCACTCCATGATTAGCAATCGTATTGATGATTTTTCTATATAAAAATGACGATGCGGGAACACCATGAAAGAAAACAATAGGAACTCCTTCTCCTTTATCAAAAACAAAAGCTTTCGTATTGGATAGTTGTATGTATTTACCTCGTTTTTCGTGTTCTACAAAAAAGGTATTATTCATGTTTTGTAGTTGATAAGATTAAGAATACTCTTTAACTATATCCGCTACTAACTGAGAAGTTCTTCTAAACCTTTCTTTCGACAACAAACGTTTTGGAGGTGCTTTTCTTACTTCGCAATCTGCAATAGAACACGATTCGCAGGTAACACCTACCTTTACTTTTGGTATTTTAGAATCGTTTACAAAGCTGATCTTCTTTTCTAAGGCATTAGAGATTAGAAAACCTATTCCTATACTACGGTAGTAGTCTTTTCTAAATGGATCTTTGGTTGCCGAAGTAAACACTAAATATTGCTGATCCGTATCTGCATAATCTGATATCTGTATATCAAATGAATATGGCAGATCATTATTAGCAGTCCTCTGCAAAGTTTTAATTGCCATCCACCTTCTACAATAATGCTCATTGATCTCATTAGCATGTGGCTGTTGTTGATGGGTAATATGTAATTCTTTTACTAAATTAAATCGTTCAATTCCTTTCTTATGTGTAAATCTTAAAAAGAACACATTTTGCATTCCAAAATCCTTTGGCAATACATTGGTTAAACGCTGATAAAACGATTCTGGTGAAGCATTATACAACTTCATTATCTTATGAAATGCATCTTCAGAAAATTTCTTTCCGCTAAACAATTCCTTGAGATGCTCCTTGAGATGATTTCTCGGAATAATAAGTGCTCCAGCAAAATAGGACGCATAGAAATTATGTAACACCTCTTCGAAATTATCATAACGTATCCATGAGAAAGTGTAAGGCCTTTCGGTAATTTTCATATACTGATACCCCAATTCTTTTGCATAGATAAACGTTTTTTGAGGCTCATCTACTCTATCCGATAATAACAATGTTTTTGTTGTAGGAACAAACACTGATCTCAAATTATCTAGTTCTTCCTGTTTCGGTATTCCTTTTGTATTTATGGTATATCCATATTCTTCTATCAGGATTTCTTCTAATTCTGCTGCTCCTATGTTACCAGATAAATCCAACTGATATGAATTTGCAAAACGCACTGCTGTATCCTCTAGATCCTTGAAAAAGTTATTATGTGCTTCTTGATAAGATCGTAGAGAAGCTAGGTAAAACCCCTCTCTACTCATATTATAATGCTGCGCTATTTCTATAATAGTACTAATAAAAGCATTTACTTTAGAAGGTGCGTTTGCAATGATATCAATAAGATCACTTTGCTGAATGCCAAATAATTCAAGTGGTATTTCATCCAAAATTCCGGATTGCAAAATCTCTCCAATAGGCGCAAGATTTTTATCCAACTTTAGAGAAACCAAACTATCATAAGGCACCTCTAAAGTTTCAGCTAGTTTTATAATTTTATCCGTTTTCGGATATTTTTTTCCTTTTTCTATTTCATTTAAATACGATTTAGACAATCCACTTAATTTAGATAAACCAAAAAGTGATAAATCCTTATCTGTTCGTATCTGCTTGATTTTCAGACCAAAAATAAGTCTAATATATTCTTCTGCTATTGCCATAAAACCAAAAGTAGGGATTTCTGCGAAAATTTTCAAAAACAAAAAATTCACATTTAGCGAACGTTCGCTTGTTTTATCAAAAACTTTTTTTTAATATTGTTCACTCAAACGATATAGTTATGGAAACTCAAACAAACCTAAGTCAGAAAATTAGCTTTACAAAAGAGGTGAAAAATTATCATCCAGAAATTCTAACGGATGGTGCTTTAACTTTTTTAGAGGCTTTGCATAATCGTTTTGACGAAAGACGATTAGAACTTTTAAGAAACAGAGAACAGCAACAGCAGTTGTTTGATTTAGAAACTTATCCAGCTTTTCCGGAAAACACGAAAGAGATCCGTAATAGCGAGTGGTGCGCCGCTCCTATTCCAGCCGATCTTCAGGATCGTAGGGTAGAAATTACCGGTCCGGTGGACAGAAAAATGGTCATCAACGCGTTAAACTCAGGTGCCAAAACATTTATGGCAGATTTTGAAGACAGTAATGCTCCATTATGGGAAAACTGCTTACAAGGTCAAAAAAACCTGAAGGACGCCGTCAACAAAACTATTTCGTTTTATAATCCTAAAAAAGACAAAACCTATCAACTTAATGAAGAAGTTGCTACCTTAATTGTACGTCCAAGAGGTTTACACCTTAATGAAAAACACTTATTAATTGAAGGTAAAGAAATTAGTGCTTCTATATTCGACTTTGCTCTTTATGTATTTCATAATAATGAGCGATTAAAAGAAAATGGTACTGCGCCTTACTATTACATTCCAAAATTGGAGCATTTTACAGAAGCAATTTGGTGGAATGATGTAATTGATTTCACAGAAGAATACTTAGGATTAGAGCATGCTACGATTAAAGTAACTGTTTTAATAGAAACGATTACAGCAAGTTTTCAACTAGATGAAATTATTTATGCTTTAAAAGAGCATATCGTAGGACTTAACTGTGGTAGATGGGATTATATATTCAGTTATATCAAAAAATTGAGAAATCATAAAGATTTCGTAGTTCCAGATAGAGCTCAGGTTACGATGACCAGTCCATTTATGGATGCATATAGCAAAAGAGTGATCCAAAGGTGTCACAAAAGAAATATACTAGCCATTGGCGGTATGGCAGCTCAAATTCCGATCAAAAATGACGAAGAGCGAAACAATCAGGCTTTTGCAAAAGTGAAAGCAGATAAAGAACGTGAAGTAAAGAATGGTCATGATGGAACTTGGGTAGCACATCCTGGACTAGTTCCTTTAGCTATGCAGGTTTTTGATATGCACATGCCTGAAGCTAATCAGTTAGATGTAAAAAGAAATGATGTAGTTGTTACAGAAGAGGATCTTTTAGAAATCCCACAGGGAACGATCACCGAGAGAGGAATTCGAGAAAATATCAATGTTGGTATTCATTATATCGCTACCTGGTTAGGAGGAAATGGTGCTGTCGCATTGTATGATTTAATGGAAGATGCAGCAACAGCTGAAATCAGTAGAACTCAGATCTGGCAATGGCTTAAAAATGAGGTGAAACTAGACAATGGTTTACGATTGAACTCCAACATGTTCCATATGCTTTTTGAAGATGAATTAAAAACTGTGGAGAAACAAGCTGGAACAGATCTTTTTAATGGTAAAAATTATCAAAATGCAGTTCAGATTTTCTATAAACTAGTAACTGATGAGAGATTTGAAGAATTCTTGACCACACAAGCCTATAAATACTTATAGATAGATGATATGTTTCTGACCGTAAACTAATTTCAACTATTATTTGAAAGAGTTGGCTAACAAACACAGAAACTGAACAATTCTAATTTTTTCCGATTTTATAATTGTGCTCGTACGACATCCGCTTTATGCGGATGTTGTTGTTAGCAGTTATGTCCTAACCACACTTCCATTTAAAATCAGCAATCTTAAACTTTTTGTTTTTAAAATTATAGTGCCACCATTCGGTACGTATGGTAGAAAAACCATGCTTTTCCATAGTTTCTTTTAGCAACTTACGATTAGCAAGGATTTCATCTGACAACGCTCTATAAGAATGATGTGCTTCTTTCCCAAAATGATCAAAATCAGTACCCATATCTAATTGATTTCCTTGTAAATCTGTTAACGTAATATCTACCGCAGCTCCTTTATTATGAATTGATCCTCCTTTGGGGTCTGCCACATAACCTGGATTAGGAAATATTTCCCACATTTTCTTTTGTACACTATGAGGGCGATAGCAATCAAAAAGCTTGATTCTATATCCTTTTTCCATAAAATCCTTATTGGCATTAATCAATGCTTTTGCTACAACTCCTCTTACAAAACATTTAGCACAAGAATACACCGCCTTTTTAAGAAAGTTATCCTCTGTAGCATATTTCATATCCAATACAAAAAAGTTAGAAAGCTCTTCTATATTTACAAATTCATCGTCTTTAAACTGTACTTTAGACTTCTCTGAACTTCCGAATCGATCCAAAGAATCTTGCCAAACTTTCATATGTTGTTCGACTCTCTCTGCTCGTAACTGAATAGCTTTAGATTTTTCTAACAAGGCTAGTGTACTCGCACTAGTCACTGTCTGTACAGGCGTCTCCTTACATGAAAATAGTAAGGATAAAAATGTAATAAAAAGTAGTTTTTTAATCATATTCCCAATCTTTTCTGATCACATTTATTTGCTTGAGTATCACATAAAAAATCGTTGCGCATTTAATGCCTTTTCTGTAAAAACATAATGCACAATTAGTAATAACTGTAATCTCTTAAAAAACGTAATCCAATATTTCCCTAAATTAAAGATACGTCGTTTTGCTTAACCATTAAAATAAAATTGTATTATTTTACAAATCAAAGCTTTAAACATAATAATTCTAAGTAAGCTACAAGTGCTCTAAAGTGTTGATTACACTACCGCAAGCAAGCATTGCATCACCAAAATATGGGTTTCTAACTTCTTTTTCTTTACTTAACCAAATGGCTCCTTTATTATCATTAGCCATAGGACATTTTTGTATGTAGATTGTTTGAGTAGTATTCCCGATTTTATGGATTAGACGATTTAAATTTTCATTCAGATCTTTAAAATGAGCTCTTTGATGTATTAGCTCTTCTTTATCAGAAATACCTTGTAAATGCTTTTTAAGGTTTTGTAGATACTCTAACTCATCATCTGGCAATTCTGAAATATTTAGATTCTTTAATTGGGATAACATTTTCTCCGAAAAAGTGGCAGAAAGATTCGCATCACTAGCCACCAGCGCATCTTTGAGACTAAAATAAGACAACAATGCTTGATTGAACAATTTTCTAAAATCAACGGATATTGAGACTTTTTCAAAATCTATATCTTTTGTAGAATCACTTTGATTGATTCCTAATTTCATCATTGATTTTTTTCCTTGTAATTGTGCCGCAGCATCTACAGTAAAGGTTCCATTAGTAACTATTTCCTCTCCTTTCTGTAATCCAGACAAGATCTGGTAGGAATCACTATTCGAGTTCCCTAATACTACTTCTCTCATTTCAAAAACTGGTGTTATAGCCTCCTTTTTCACATATACTAATGAGCGTTTCCCAGTCCAAAGCACCGCACTTTTAGGGACTATTATGTTATCCTTTTCATCATTGTTATTAGAGACAGTAATAACTCCCTCAATAAACATTCCTGGCTTAAACACAGCATCTTTATTAGTTAATACAGCTCTAGCACTAACCGTTCTGGAAACTTTATTAAGAATTGGATCTATAAAGGAAATTTTTGCTTTTATAGTAGTATCTGGATATGCATTGGTAATCACATTGACCTCTTGTCCTTTTTGTATTAAAGAAATCTGATTTTCGTACACATCAAAATTCGCCCATACCGTATTCAAATTTGAAAGCTTATACAATACTTGTCCTCTTTCTATATGATTACCTTCCTCGACCATTTTTTCAGAAACTATCCCTGAAACTTGCGCATGCAAGGGGAACATTTCCATAATATTACCCGAAGATTCTATTTGATTAATTTGGTTCTCCGATAGCTTTCTAAGTTTTAATTTATTTCTTACTGCTTTATACAATTCAGGTTGCTGTTCTTTAAGCTTTGCAGCAGTTAATAATTCTTGTTGTGCAGCCACTAGTTCTGGAGAATAAATTAGAGCAATTCTTTGTCCTTTAGCTATTTTTTCTCCGATTGCATTTACCAAAAGTTTTTCAATCCTACCTGTAAAATGGGTAACCTGCACTGTTGTCTCTTCTTCATTTTCTTCAATCTTACCAGATAGTCTTATCTCTTGGGAGTTCTCACTTCCATCTCCTACAATAGATGTTTGAATATTAGCTAATGCCATAGCATTTTCTGTCATTCTAAATTGATTTATATCCAAATCAGCTGTCATATTTGTAGTAGGAATTAAATCCATTCCACATATTGGACAATCACCAGCTTCTGATTGCTTAATCTGAGGGTGCATGGAACACGTCCAAATTTGATCAGCCACTTCAGTATTTTCATCATGAGCATGATCCGAGTTCGAGTGGGAGGAGCTTCCAAAAAGTAGATACCCTATTCCAACTCCAATAAACATTACTACTATCAAATAAATGGCACTTTTCTTCTCCATAATTATTTTTTTATCATTCTTCTAATCGTACTAGATGAGACATACCACAATACAAAGCCACTTATTACTGTGATAAGTCCTAATAGAGAAAAGATTCGTAATACTGATGTATTAAAATCATCTCTCCCTTCGTAATCCATAGTATGTGTCATCCATAAAAAATCAAACCATCTCCAAGATTGATGTCGTACTCGCTGAAATGATCCGTCTAAAGCTGCTACATACGCTTTTACATTTTCGGGATGATCATAATTAATCACATAGGCTGGTAAAGACCTACCTCTATATTCATGATGCTTATCGACTTCAGTTATATAATCGACCGAGATTACTTGTAAATCGTCACGCATATGCATTTCTGCAACTTTTAAGGCTTCTTCCTCAGAAATTTCTGGCTTTATAGATCCAGATGATGCATCTACCAGAATACTATCATTAATCCAATAATATGGTTTATTAGCAATCGTTCTCAGTTCCAATGCAGAAACTTCCATTCTAGAAGTAATAATATCCAACCCTTTTAAATTGCTATGAACTATCTTTTTCTGCTCTTTTTTAAAATGATCTCCATGTATTTCATCAATATCCGTCCAACTGAAATACAATCCACTTATTGTCCACATCAAAAACTGGATTCCAAGAAACAATCCTAAGTAGCGATGTGCTTTTCTAATCCATATTGCTGTTTTTCTTTTAACCATATATTACCTATTAAAAAGCATTAAAAATGCCATAACAAGCATGATAGCGTTTTCTATAAATGTAGCTTTCGTCATGGGTAGCTTTAATGCTGTTCCTAAACATGCACATTGAATACTCTTTTTATCCAATAAAACTTTTGTTACTCCAAATGTGGTAATACCTAAAACTACTATCGTAACTAATAAAGCTATCTGAATATTAAATCGCATCAGGAACATCAGCCCTAAACCAATTTCGATAAAGGGATATACCCAAGCATAAGAGGAAAGCTTATTTGCGAGCGGATCATACATCGCAAAAGATTTAGCAAACCCTAATAAATCCAATAGCTTAAAAAAGCTAAATACAATATAGAATAATCCCATGAAATCCATCATAAAATTATCAGCATCCCATTGTTTATAATTCAATAATATTGATGCCATTGTTATATACCCCAGAATTAAAAAAAGAGGAAATAACTGCCTGGTTTTTGTCTTTTCCGTTGCAACAATATGATTAGCATTTGACTTATCTTCTTTCTTTTCAGTTATGGTGTACTTTTTAGGCATCTCTTTTAATACCTTATCAATATCCAAAGGCTTATGCAAAACTAAAGATGCTTCTCTCGTTTCAAGATGTACGTGGGCTTCTTTTACCTCAGCTAACGAATTCAGTATTTGTTCTACTTGAGTTCGACATCCATTACAGGTCATCCCTTCTATATGATACTTTACTTTCACACTTTTAAATTTTGGTAATCATTTAAAAATTTATCCTCCTAACTCCGCAAAAAAGCATTTTATGGTTTTTACTGTATGGTTGTATCTACTTTACCACAAATAAGCATCTCATTCCCGTAATAAGGATTACGAACTTCATCAGAATTAGACAACCAATATCCTCCATTTCCTCCGAAAGCCATCGGGCAAAACTGCTTATACACTTTTCCAGAGGTTATAGTCGCTCCACCTATTATTTTTTCAGTTTCTTCTGTTAGCGTAACAAAAAAATCTCTCTGCTTTTTAATCTCTTTCGTGAGAGAAATAAGCTTTGCAGTTGCCTTTAATTGTTTATTTTCATCCGAATCATCTATCAACTCCCCTAATTTCTTAGCTTCTTTTTGTACTAATTTTGATTTTGAGTTCACTAATTGTTTTTTTAACAAAAGATATTGATTATACAATTTGGTAATTTTTTCATCGCTAAAAACCACTTCGCTTTTTGATGATGTAAGATCCAGATCTTTATCCTCTTTTACACTTACTTCTTCCTTTATAGGAGTATCTTCTATGTTTTTTGTTGATTCTTTTTTATCTTTTGCACAGGAAATCATAAGTCCTATTATTACGAGCGCTAATACTTTATACGTTATTCTGTTCATGACTATATTTTATATTAAGGGTTTATATTATCTTAAATAATTTAAAATTGCTGTTTGTTTAAAATATTGAGCTATTGCTTTCACTTTCTCGTTTTCGAAATTCAATAGCATTTGCTGTACATCCAGTATTTCTTCAAAATCTAACTGGGTAGTTTCATAACCTGATACAATAATTTGCTCGGCTTGTTTTGCTTGTTCGATATTTTTTTGCTGAGTATCATAATTAATTCGCGCTGTAATTCTATTATTTATTGCCTTTTCCATCATATTTTCTAAACTATTTTGCGAAGCTTCTCTTTTTTGATACACCTCTTCTTTTTGAAGTTCGTATTGTTTAGATCTAGAAGAATGTTTTTTGGAAAAAATAGGTATCGAGAGTGATAAAGAAGGCATTACTATATCTTTTCCGTTATCCGAAAAATCAATATTTGGTCGTTCTTCGACTATGACATAATCCAAACCTACTCCAATTGATGGTAAGGCTTCTTTAGTATTCACATCTTCTTTTTTATCTAACAAATCATTCAAAAAATCGTAGGTCATTAATTCTGGATGAAACGTAATATCATCTAACATCATGGTTGGTTCTTCATCCGGAATAAAAAGATTATCTGGGACAATTAATGGATCAAAACCATCTCTATGCAAAAGTTGATTCATAACAGTTTCTGAAGTAAGAATTTCACCCTTTAAAATTTCCTTTTCGTTTTGAAGATTATTTTTCGCAATATTTAGTTTTAATACATCTATGGTTGAAGCTCTATTATTTTCAACTTCCTTAAGCGCAATCTCTATATAGGTGTCTAACAATTCTTCTTGTTTAGTCAATACATTTTGTCTTGCTTTTAGCTCATATAAATTGTAATACGCTTGCTCTACTTGTAAGGTAATTTTTCTAATCGCAATTTCTAGTTCATTCTTAGAAACCTCACTCTCTAGAGATGCTGTTTCCTTTCTAGCTTTGATAGTACCAAACCAAGGTATACGCTGTTGTGCACTAAACTTTGCTTTTTGTGCACCTGTTCTAGTTTCTGGTTCACTCACAAAATACCCTGTTCCGATAGTTGTATTTGGTAATCCTCCTACCTCATTAACTCTTTCTTTACTAACTTTTAAGGCATTCCGAAAGGCTTTCAACTCGGGATTATTTTCTTTTGCTTCTTTAATATAATCCTGAAGCGTTTGCGATTTTACCTCTTGAAAGAATAAAAACAACAAACCACAACTTATAAATGTTTTGAGAGTTATCCAAGGAATCATATTTTGAAAAAAAGTTATCTTTCCTAAATTCATTTTATTCTTTTTATGCGTTTTTTTCATTTAACCTATTTTCTTTTTTTAATACAAATTCTTGTTGCCAACTAAATAAAATTGGCACTACAAACAAGGTAATCAAAGCGATAAACATTCCACCAAAACTCGGAATCGCCATTGGTATCATAATATCACTTCCTCTTCCTGTTGATGTTAGTATTGGAAGCAACGCCAAAATGGTAGTTGCTGTCGTCATCAAACAAGGTCGTATTCGTTTTTCACCAGCTTGTATGACAGACTCATGAATTGCTTTGATAGTTGTAGGATGATTTTTCTTAAAAGTCTGTGTTAGATATGTTGCCATAATAACTCCGTCATCGGTAGCAATTCCAAACAATGCAATAAAACCAACCCATACAGCTACACTTAGGTTTATCTTCTGTATTTGAAACAAAGATCTTAGATTATCACCAAATATATCAATATCCAAAAACCAACCTTGACCATATAACCAAATCATTAAAAAACCTCCTGCAAAAGATACGATAACCCCCATAAACACCATCAGAGAAGTTGTTATAGACCTAAACTGAAAATACAAGATCAAGAAAATACTAAGTAAGGTTAAAGGAACAATAATAGAAAGTGATTTTTCCGAACGTAGTTGATTTTCATAAGTTCCAGTAAACTTATAATTGATTCCTTTTGGTTTTATTAATTCACCACTATTTATCTTCTCCTGCAACACTTTTTTTGCATTTTGTATGACATCTACTTCTGCATACTCATCTACTTTATCAAACAACACATAACTGACTAAAAAAGTATCTTCACTTTTTATAGCCTCAGGGCCTTTTTCATATCTAATTGTTACTAGTTCACTTAAAGGAACTGAAGTGCCTTGCTGAATTGGAATATATATATTCTTTATATCCTCTGGATTAGCTCTTAGTTCTCTAGGGTATCTAACTCTGATATCATATCGTTCTCTACCTTCTACCGTTTGTGAGATTTTTTTACCTCCTAAAGCAACTTCCAGCTCTTTTTGAACCTTTTCTACAGATATTCCATACTTGGCTATACGATTTCTATCGAGCTCTATCAAAAGATAAGGTTTACCAACTACTCTATCAGCAAAAACTGTCTCCGTTTTAATTCCTTTAACTTCTTTTAAAACAGTTTCTAATTGCAATCCAAAACTCTCTATTAATTTTTGATCTTGCCCTTGTATTTTTATTCCCATCGGTGATCGCATTCCTGTTTGAAGCATCACTAATCTGGTTTCTATAGGTTGTAATTTTGGAGCAGATGTAACTCCTGGTAATTTGGTTACTTTGGTGATCTCTTCCCAAATATCATCGGGGGATTTTATATGGGCTCTCCAATTTCTATAAAATGCTCCATCCTTATCAGGAATTAGTTGTTCTTTTGTTGCATTGGGGCTGGCAACAAAACTACCATTTTTTAATTCGAAAAGTCCGTCATTATTTATTTTAAACCTTTGTGGTTTTCCTTCTGCATTTGTAGCAAACTCAGGTTTATAGATGATAACATTCTCATACATCGATAAGGGAGCTGGATCAAGTGCAGAGTTCACTCTTCCTGCCTTACCAACTACTGTTGCTATCTCTGGAATGTTTGCTACTGCCATATCAAGTTGTTGCAGCACTCTTTTATTTTCATCGGCTCCAGCATGCGGCAATGAAGTAGGCATTAAAAGGAACGTTCCTTCATTAAGAGAAGGCATAAACTCTTTGCCTAAAGATTGAAAAATAATAACCCCACAAATTACAATCGTTATCGGCAACGACATAAACAATAGCTTATTACGAAGTGCCCAGTTCAATATACGAACATAATACTTCTGAAACAGAAAGAAACTTCCTAGTAGACCTGCACATAAGAGCACAACAAAAATCAAATTCCAAAAAACACTTTTATCAATTCCAAGAGGTCTCCAATGTATAGCTAACAGAAAAGCAACCGTAATCCCAGAAATAAGGATATAGATGTTATTTGTGGTTTTTTTTGAAATCTTTTCTGTGCTGTAAAGTATTTGAACGAGGCCAAAGACAATAAGCACTATACCCAAATACAAATTATTAAAAACACTTACTAAACCTAGTATAATAAGACCAAATTGAATTAGATAATTTATTCCTTTTGTTATGGAACGTTTTTTAAACAAAAACGCTGCAAAAGGAGGTATTAAGAACAATGCAATTACAATAGCCGCAATTAGTGCCATGGTTTTGGTGAAAGCCAATGGTCTAAAAAGTTTTCCTTCTGCCCCTATCAACATAAAAACAGGCACAAAGCTTATAATCGTTGTTAATACAGCGGTTAAAATTGCGCTTGACACCTCTGTAGTGGCATTATAAACAACTGTATTCACAGGTAATTCGCCCTTATTCCTCTTAATATGTCTAATAATATTTTCTGAAAGTATGACTCCAACGTCAACCATAGTACCAATAGCAATTGCTATACCTGATAGGGCTACAATATTAGCATCTACCTTACAAATTTTCATCATGATAAAAACCATTAAAACTGCCACAGGTAATAAGGTCGAAATCAAGATAGAGGCACGTAAGTTCAGTAGCATCATTAACACTACGAGTATGGTAATTAGTACCTCCAGCGTTAAAGCATCTTTTAATGTCCATAACGTCTCTTTTATCAATTCAGATCTATCATAAAAAGGCACAATGGTTAACTGAGAAGTTCTTCCATCTTTTAGTGTTTTTGACGGTAATCCAGAACTTAGTTCTTGTATTTTGTTCTTTACATTACTTATTACTTCCATTGGATTAGCACCATATCTTGCTACTACTACACCTCCAACAACCTCTGCTCCTTCCTTATCTAAGATACCGCGTCTTGAAGCTGGTCCAAGTGAAATCTTTGCAATGTCTTTTATACGGATAGACACATAATCTTTAGAACGCACTACCGCATTTTCTAAATCAGTTATTGACTTAATATATCCTAAGCCTCGGACAAAATATTCTGCTTGATTAATTTCCAAAGTTTGTGCTCCTATATCACGATTGCTTTCTTTAACCGCGTTCACAACCTCTTGTAATTCTATGGAATATTGTTTTAGCAATTCAGGATTTACATCAATTTGGTATTCTTGCACATATCCACCTATAGAAGCTACTTCTGCAACGCCAGAAGACGAGGATAAAGCATATTTAACATAATAGTCCTGAATACTTCTTAATTCCTGCAGATCCCAACCACCTGTTACGTTACCATCTACGTCTCTTCCTTCTAACGTATACCAAAATATCTGCCCTAAACCTGTAGCATCAGGCCCCAAAGAAGGTTGAACTCCAAAAGGTAATAAGCCATTAGGTAGAGAGTTTAGTTTTTCCAAAATGCGACTACGACTCCAATAAAACTCTACATCCTCTTCAAAAATGATATATACATAAGACACTCCAAACATAGAAGAGCTACGAATGGTTTTAACACCAGGAACTCCTAATAAAGCACTCGTTAAAGGGTATGTTATTTGATCCTCTATATCTTGTGGGGATCTTCCTTTCCATTCTGTAAAAACGATTTGTTGATTCTCCCCTATATCGGGAATTGCGTCTACAGATATGGGATCGGTTGGCAAGACGTCTAAATCCGAAGAAAAAGGAGAATATACCAACCCAAAGCCTATAAAAATAAACAGAAGTAGTAACGCTATAAATTTATTTTCTATAAAAAACTTAATCCATTTGTTAAGCATACATATATAATTTAGTCTATTATCAGTTTTATTTGCTTGCTATAAAACAACCAAAGATTCGTATCAAACAAAACCTAGTTTTGTCCAACAAACAATAACAGTCTAAATCAAATTAAAAAAGTCTCGAATAAGATTTGTATGTCCTTATACCTTTCGGGAGGAGAATACTCTTTTGGAATAAATGCTTTTTCCTTTTGCAAAAGGAAAAGATCTGCAAAAGAATAAAAGAAAGAAGTTATAAATAATTGATCAGAAAATTCTAATTGATCAAATGATACTTTGAGTTCATCCTGACCTTCTAAAACTATTATTTCGTCTTTACAACAGGATTTTTTTTTCACATGATTATCTGATGAATCGTCATGGTTCATCATATCCATACCACAATCTTTGGCTTTTGAATATACTGCTACATCCACTAAGAAACGACCGCAATAGTGTTTCTCTACAGTAAAAGAAAACGTAGAAATAAGCACTAAAGATGCTAATAAAAGAGATGATATTTTCTGAAAAATATTTTTCATTGATAAAACAAAAATACATAATATTTAAAGAATTGCTGTTTTTTTACATTTCCCTTAGAAACTTTTAACAAAACAATACCATTCTAAAAATCTGTCAATCTTAAATATTTTAGATATTTTAGCCGGAAAAATTGTAAGGAATGCCATTTGAAAAATTAAAGCCAGAAGTTGTTAATATACTTGATAATTCAGAAAAAAATGTAACCGATCGCCTTCATGAAGTATGTAAATTACTGAATGATCATATTGATTATTATGATTGGGTTGGTTTCTATTTTAGAAATGGTGATAAGGAGGAATTAAAGCTTCGTACCTATGTTGGTGAGCCAACAGATCATGAAATAATACCTTTTGGAAAAGGAATCTGTGGACAAGTAGCAGTATCGAATGAGAATTTTGTTGTTCCCGATGTTCAAGCTCAGGATAATTATATTGCTTGTAGCTTTACAGTAAAATCCGAAATCGTAATTCCCCTGTTTAAGGATGGTGAAAATATTGGTCAAATAGATATAGATTCGGAAACTCCAGATCCGTTTACAGAAAAAGACGAAAGATTTCTTGAGTTTGTAAATCAAGAGGTTGCTAAAATTTTATAATAGTAGTTTTTACTTTCTAGATACATAAACTTCAATAATCAATTCTTCTTGTAAGTGAGAAGTAATGAAGCTTAGATACCTATAACAAAAACTAATCCAACAAGTAAAATTTTTGGAATCTATGAATTAAGTTTAATTTTATACGTATCAGAAGCTTACTATAATTATGTCTCCATTACTTCAAAAAATATACGATCTACAAGATATCAATAGCTTATCAAAACACGAGCAAATTGTGAACGGTATTATAGATGCAATTGATGCTGGGGTATTGAAAGTAGGAGATAAACTTCCTTCTATTAATGAAATGGTTGCAGAAGTCGGATATGCACGAAAAACTTTTGTAAAAGCATATACTGAGCTAAAGGAAAGAGGGCTTGTAGAATCCAAAAATCTAAAAGGTTATTATATTATTAGTGAAGAAACGAATGTTACCCTAAAAGTAGCATTGATTTTATTTGCATTTCATAGTTTTCAAGAAGATTTTTACAATACCTTTAGAAAAGAACTTGGTAAAAAATACCATATTGATGTCTTCTTTCATCATAATAATCTTAGTTTATTTAAAACAATCTTAGACAATATATCTCGTAAATACGGAATGTATGTAATCGCCCCGATACAAGAAAAAGAAGTTCCTGCCATGCTAAAGCAGATTCCATCAGATCGATTATTAATTGTGGATCGTTACCTAAAAATGCCTAAAGACTATTCTTATGTTTCGCAGGAATTTGAAGATATTACCTATCAAAAATTAGAAGAACTTACTCCACAGATAAAAAAGTATGACAGATTTGTGTTATTCTTTAAAAAAAATTCTGACTTCCCTCCAGAGATTTTAGCAGCTTTTAATAGATATGTTGATAATTATCAAATCAATGGAATTGTATTAGATAGTTATGAACCGAATACACTTAAGAAAAGTACTGCCTACTTTTCTATCAGTGATACTCAACTGTGGAAGGTTTTAAAAGATGCTCGAAAAATGGAGTATCGAATTGGAGCAGATATTGGTATTCTTGCTCATGATGATAATATTGTGAAAGAAATTGCCTTTGGAGGTATCACTACGATCTCCACCGATTTTACGCTAATGGCAAAAAAAGCTGCTCATTTTGTAAAAGAAGGCAATCCTATCAAAGAAATTACACCTACCTATTTAAGACAAAGAAACTCTTTATAGATCCATAATCTATTTTGGTTTTACCTTCCTTTTCGAACCATACTACAAAGGGAATACACCTCTCTTTTAAATTTAGCATGTCTTATTAAATATGAACTTAAACTATTTCATATATCTAATTTTTTATACGTTTAATTACGAATAATTCAAAATATTGTGTAATTAAGTTTTGATATAAAAATAAATATTCTACTTTTGTATAGTAGCATAGAGTATCATAGCACAATATATTCTTTACTCAAATTTTGTCGAAAAGACAGAAAATCATTAACAAACACACAAATCATATGAGGCAAAAAATATGTAATCGTATAATGATGTTGCTGCTTGGATTAAGTACTACCTTAATATATGCGCAACAAACTGTTTCTGGAACAGTAACAGAACCTAACGGTCCTTTGCCGGGAGCAAATATCTTGGTAAAAGGAACCACCAATGGAACAACTTCAGATTTTGACGGAAAATACACTTTAGACAATGTAGCTCCTGATGCTATACTTATCTTCAGCTATGTTGGTTTTATCGCTCAGGAAATTCCTGTAAATGGTCAAACCACAATAGATGCTCTATTACAAGAAGATGCTGCAGCATTGGATGAAGTAGTTATTGTTGGATACGGATCACAATCCAAAAGAGATGTTACGGGAGCAATATCTCAGATTAAATCCGAAGACATTAACCAAGTAGTAACTGCGAACCCAACTGCCGCTTTGCAGGGAAAACTTGCGGGAGTGCAGGTTGAAACTGCCGGTGGTGCTCCTGGTAGTCCAGCCAATGTATTTGTTAGAGGTGTAAGCTCTTTAACCAATTCTTTTCCGCTCTATGTTGTTGATGGTACTATTACAGACAATATCAACTATCTAAACTCTAAGGATATTGTCAATCTTCAAGTATTAAAAGACGCAACTTCTGCAGCAATCTATGGATCAAGAGCTGCTAATGGAGTTATTATCGTAACTACCAATAGAGGGAAACAAAATGCCAGTCCTACAGTAAATATAGATGTAAGAAGTGGTGTTAACACGCAATCTAAAAGATTGGACCTACTAAATGGCCCAGAATATATTGCTTTTCTTAATCAACGAAGAATTAACGATGGTCAACCAGGTGACATCGCGGATCCAGGTATCAATACAGATTTTCAAGATCTAACCATCAATATGGGAACCATTCAAGATTTTGGTTTCAATATCTCTGGAGGCGGTGAGAATTCTAAGTACTTTTTTAGTGCCAATTATTATGATGAAGAAGGACTTCTTATAAGTGAGGAATTTAATCGAAAGAATGCTCGCTTAAATAGTGAATTCAAATTAGGTCAGCTAAAAATCCAAGAATCATTTGGTTTTTCTGAAAACCGATTCACCCGAAATAATGCCTTCGGAAATCAAGGAGGAACAGTTCCTATAATTCGTCCTTTTGCCCCAGAAAACGATGGAGGTTTTGAAGCGATTAGTGATCCCGTATTTGGAATTGGAGGAACTAATAAATTTGCCAATGCACAATTAGTTGACGATCAAAATATCGAACGCAATTTCTTAGGCAACATAAATATTTCCTATGAAATCATAGAAGGACTTACTGCAAAACTTAATTTCGGAACTGAGTATACAAGTTTTTATCGAAACACTTTCCAACCTACATTTTTTCAGAGTAATATAGATAGTGAAGTTAATGCAAATCCCCTCAATGACCTTACCGAAGTGCGAGGAGAACGCTATGCCACTAACGTAGAACCAACACTGAATTACAAAAAAAGTATTGGTGATCATAACTTTGACCTTCTTGCTGGAGGTGCTCGCCAAGATATTACAACAAACACACTGGCAATTTATGCGGAAGGACTACCAAGTAACAACATAACCAATATCGCACAGTTTACGGATAATATTATAAATTCAGGTGGTGGACGTTTTGATAATAAATTGTTCTCCGTTTTTGGACGTGTTAACTACAATTACAAACAAAAGTATTTACTTACGGCTATCGTAAGACGCGATGAAACTTCGTTATTTGCAGATGGTTTTAATACTGGGACCTTCCCTTCCTTCTCTGCAGGATGGGTCGTAAGTGATGAAAATTTCTTTAATCAAGAAGGGCTTTTTAATTACCTAAAAGTAAGAGCTGGATATGGAGAATTAGGATCTCAAAATGTTGATCCTTTTTCTAATCAATCTGTAGTAGAGCCCAATTCCCCAATTACAGTTGGCGGCGCAGCAGGACAAATTCCTGGATTTGCTATTACGAGCTTGGTAGATCCTACACTAAGTTTTGAAACTTCAACAACCATTAATTTCGGTATTGATACCTCATTATTAAACAATGCTTTAAAATTAAGTTTAGATTACTTTAATAGAGATAATGAAGATGTTATACAAGCAGTTGCAATTCCCGATTCCAACGGATCCGTGAATCCTGTATTCCAGAACGCATCTTCTATTAATAATAAAGGTTTCGAATTTGAAGCTGCGTATAATTACGATACTGGTGGTGATTTAACTTTTAATGTAGGCTTTAATATTTCTGCTATTGACAATGAACTAACTGATTCTCCAAATCCTATTGTTGGACCATCCTATAATGAAGAAGGATTAAGAGCAAACCGTTTTGAAGTTGGACAACCACTTGGGTTTTTCTTTGGGTTCAGAACAGATGGAATCTATAATAACCAAGCAGAAATCGACAATGATCCTTTTTTAGCAAACGATCCAGATCGTAGAGCTTTATTACAACCTGGAGATTTTAGAAGAGTTGATATTAACAACGATGGAATTATAAACGATGAAGATCAAACATATTTAGGAGATCCAACTCCAGACTTTGCATATGGTATTAATCTTTCTGTAAATTATAAAAATTGGGATCTTGGCGCTTTCTTTAATGGTGTTCAGGGAAATGAAATTTATAATGTTACCAAATTCTTTGGATACTTCTTCCTAGATGACAATAAACTAGGAATTGTAAGGGATGCTTATACTCCAGAAAATCCTAATACCAATCTCCCTAGAGTAACCACACAGGATACTGCAGGGAATCAGCTTCCTTCAGATTTCTTTGTTGAGGATGGTTCTTTTTTCCGTCTTAAAACCTTAGAAATAGGGTATAATTTAACCGGTCTTGTTGGAAAGAAATGGGTTTCTAATGCCAGAGCATTCGTAAATGTTCAAAACTTATTTACTATTACCGATTACTCAGGTTATGACCCCGAAATTGGATCCAACAATAGTGGATTAGGAACCAATAGAGGATTCTTTGGTTTTACACCTTTAACGAGTGCTGACTCTGTTTTTGACAGAGGATTAGACGTAAGAGCACAGCCTAGACCACGTACTTTTACTTTTGGTTTACAAATGTCTTTTTAAAAAAATAAAAAATATACTAATGAAAACGATTAAAAAAATACTACCTCTTATAATGTTGCTACTTTTTGTCGCATTCTATTATAGTTGTGATGAAGAAGATCTTAATATTTCGAATCCAAACAACGTAGCAGAACCAGAGTTTTTCCAAACGGAAAATGATTTTAGGTTAGCTGTTAACGGAATGTACCACCCTATTACTGCTGTTTTATTCTGGGGCCGTGTAATTCATACAGGTGCTATGCTTAGATCAGATGCTTATAATGTGATTCCGTTTCAACAAAATACCACTATGTCTACTTTAGAAGGACAACCCGGTATTTCGAGATGGGCAGTGGATTTATATCCACAGTTATATCAATCTATTGCAAGAGCGAATAAAATTATTGAAGAAGATGCCAGTAATAACGTGTTGTCGGGTGATGTACAAAATGAAATATTAGGACAAGCACATTTTCAACGCGCATTTTGCAATTGGTACTTACTAAACCTATTTGGAACCGCACCACTGGTCATGAAAACACCAGATCCTCAAAACCCTGAAGAATTCTTCCCATCGAATGCAACACCTGCTATGTTCAATGATGCAATCATTGCAGACCTAACCGAAGCTATTAATAGGCTACCTCAGTCCTGGGGAGAAAACGACATAGGACGACCTACTAGAGGATCAGCACTGGCTTTGCGTGGTAAAACATATTTATATTTAGAAAATTGGACAAATGCTATTGCAGATTTCACAGAAGTAACCACTTTAGGATACTCTCTACTTCCATCTGATAATTATGGGGATAACTTTTCATCAAACCCAACGTTAGAAAACAATTCAGAATCAGTATATGAGCTTCAGTATGTGGCGCAAGACAATTTTGTATGGGGAGCAGACGCGCCACTTACTGGATCTCAGTCTAATTGGCATATTGACTATTCTCCTCCACACGTAAGTTTAGATCAAGGACATGTAATCAACCCACACATACTTCAAGTTTTCGAAGACAACGGAGATGTGATCAGACGAAATAGAACGATTGCCTTTGACTATCCTGGAGCCACTGGATATGGTGGAGCCCCTTTTACAGAAGACTTTGCTCCAAGTATAGAAGTAGCACAAAATCTTGGAGTTCCTGCATTATTCTCCAGAAAATATGCTGGTTTAGATGAAGGCTTGTCTAGTGCAGAAATTCCTGGTTTTGGACATACGTTGGGAACCAACTGGAGAATTATACGCTATGCTGATGTGTTATTAATGCTCGCTGAAGCGCTAAACGAAAATGGAGCTACACCAGATGCTATTCCCTTTATTAATCAAGTTAGAGAACGTGCACAAATCTCTTTATTACCTAATACCCTATCTAAAGAAGAAGTAGAACAAGCCATTATTGATGAACGTATCATGGAATTAACTGGAGAAGGACATCGATTTTTTGATTTAGTTCGTTGGGAATTAGCCGATGATATTTTAGGACCAGGTTCTACAGTTGCTGGAGGACGTCATCCAAAATCATTAGCTGGACCAGCTGCAGTATTTACAACAGGACAGGATGAGCTTTTATGGATCCCACTATCCGAAATACAAGCTAATCCAAATTTAAACCAAAACGATGGATACTAACCGTAATACGTAAACCACAGTTTGATTGTAATATTTAATTGTTTTAGTTAACCAAGCAAACCTTAACCACAAGTTTGCTTGGTTTTTAAAAATTCAGAAACATTCCTTGAAAAACATCCTCTTACATATCTGCATTATCGTTTTGTTTTTTAGTTGTAAAAATAAAACCAATCAGGATTATTTATTTACACAACTACCTGCATCAAAAACAAGCATCCAGTTTCAAAATACTATTATCGAAGATGATAAGATCAACGCCATAGATTTTCAGTATTGCTATAATGGTGGTGGTGTAGGTATTGGAGACTTTAATAATGATAGATTACCGGATATCGTTTTTACAGGAAATCAAGTATCTAGTAAAATTTATCTTAATCTTGGAAATATGAAATTCCAAGATATTTCCGAAGTATCTAATTTCTCTACCTCTTCTTGGATAACTGGTGTTAGTATTGTAGATATCAACGCTGATGGATGGGATGATATTTATTTGAACGTTGGAGGCTCTGATTGTAATAATAATTGTAACAACCTTCTTTACATTAACAAAGGCATAAATCAAAAAGGAATTCCAAGTTTTGAAGAACAAGCTAAAATTTTTGGCTTAGATGATGGCAACTATAGTCAACAAACTATTTTCTTTGATTATGATTATGATGGAGATTTAGATGCTTACATAGTACATAATGGTAATACGAAAAGGGATAGAAACACACCTATACCCAAAAAATATCTACCCGATCATTTGTCTGATTATCTTTTAGAGAACACAACAGATCCAAATACCAATCAAATCTATTTCCACAATATCTCTGACAGTCTAGGAATTACTCATAAAGGATTCGGCCTTGGTGTGGCTATCAATGATTTTAACAATGATCATTGGCCAGACATATATGTAAGTAATGATTTTATAACTAATGATCTACTCTACTTAAATAAAGGTGTTAATAAGCAAGGAATACACCTTGGATTTCATGAAATAAATCAACAAGTACTATCTAAGCAAACGTATAATGCCATGGGTGTAGATGTAGGAGATATTAATAATGATGCTTTACCCGATATATTGGTATTAGACATGCTTCCAAATGATTATGAAAGGCAGAAAAAAATGTTGGCAGCTAACAATTATGATAAATATCTCCTTTCCCAAAGGAATGGATATACACCGCAATATGTCCATAACACATTACAACTTCATAATGGAACCGTTTCGAATAAAATATTACCAACTTCCGAAATTGGTTTTGCCTCTGGAATAGCAAGTACCGATTGGAGCTGGGCTCCGCTAATAGCAGATTATAATAATGATGGAGATAAAGATATCTACATCACTAACGGTTATGTGAAAGATATCACGGATTTAGACTTTATCAACTACTCTGAAAACAATAATATTTTTGGGACACCAAACGCACGCAAGGAAAAATTTAAAACTCTAGTAGATCAATTACCTGGGATTCACCTTTCGAACGTATTTTATCAAAATAATGGGAGTATAAAATTTACAGATGTATCTTCACAATGGACAAAAAGTATAAAAACCTATTCTAATGGTTCTGCTTATGCGGATTTAGATCTAGATGGAGACTTGGATCTAATCGTTAACAATATTAATAGTACCGCGTCTATACTAGAAAACCACACTTCAGAAAAGAATAAAAAGTTCCTTAGAATACAACTTAAAGGAACTTCTAACAACAAGCATGGCATTGGATCCAAAATTATATTATGGGAAAAAGAACAGAAACAGACACAGTATCAATCGGTAGTTAAAGGATATTTATCATCTGTAGAACCTATCCTACATTTTGGGATTTCTTCAGAAAAAATAGATTCGATACAGGTAATTTGGCCAGATCAAAGTTCACAAACGATCAAAGATATAGGCACTAATCAAACCTTATCTATCGACTATAAAAAAAGCTCATATAAGCGTCCTATTAAAGAAGAATTTTTAAACTTCGAAAAGGATCTTACTATCTTTCCTTATTTACATGAAGAAAATTACTTAAATGATTATCTACAGCAATCATTACTAAGTCATCAATTTAATTCATTCGGCCCTTGTTTGAGCTCAGCAAATATAGATACTCAAAAAGGTGATGAGATTTTTATTGGCGGAAGCAAAGGAAAATCAGGTGTTCTCTTTAAGGAAAATCAAAATGGAATATACCAACCTATTCAACAATTTGAAACGGATTATGAAGATACAGCCTCGATATTTATAGATATAGATCAAGATGGAGATAATGATTTATATGTAGGTAGTGGTGGTAGTGATGCTGGAAATAGCACAAAACTCCTTAAGGATCGAATATACCTAAATAATGGAAATGGTTCATTTTCAGAAAAACAATATAACGTGCTTTCAGAAATACAAACCAACACTAGCTGCATTGCCTCTAATAATGTAACAAATGGATTACAACATATTTTTATTGGTGGAGGTGTGCAACCGGGAAAATATCCGCTCTCTACCCCTAGTTTTTTAGTAACAAACAAGAATGGTACTTTAACAAAAGTCCACAGTACAGCATTTTCAAATACTGGAATTGTTACTGATGCGATATGGGCAGATATAAATAATAATAAAAACAAGGAATTAATTGTAGTGGGACAATGGATGCCTATTATGATGTATCATATCCAAGACGAGAAAGTAGAAGAAATCCCTGTACAATGGGAAAATAAAGATGGAGAAGTTATAGAGTTATCAGGATGGTGGAATGCTATTGCTCTAGAAGATTTTGATAACGACGGTGATCTGGACATACTTGCTGGAAATCAAGGGATGAATGGCTTCATACAACCTACTTTTGATCAACCATTGTATGTCTACAAAAAAGATTTTGATCAAAACGGAAGCATTGATCCGCTATTAGCCCAATACTTTGAAACTCCTGATGGTATTTCTCTTAAACCTGTTCATACCAGAGATGATATTATGAAACAGATTGTTAGCCTGAAAAAAAAATATCCTACTTACAATGATTTTGCAAAAACAAGCTTTCAAGAATTATTAAGCATAGAAAACCTAGAAGAAGAAACGTTCCACGCCAACATATTTCAATCTATTTATGCAGAAAACATAGGGAATAATACTTTTAAAGTTTCTTACTTACCGAATGTTTGCCAACAATCTCCTATAAACGATTTTCTGGTAGATGATTTTGATAAAGACGGCTACAAAGATGTTCTCATAGTGGGAAACAACTATTCGGCAGAGGCTAATTACGGAAGACACGACGCTATCATTGGTATATACCTAAAAGGCACTAACAAGGGATTCGTTCCTATACATAATTATGAAAGTGGATTTGTAGTGGCCAAACAGTCTAATCATATTATTTCTGTACAAAATAAAAATGAGGAGAAACTAATTATAGCTACCCAGAACAATGATAGCGTTGTAGTACACCGCTTAAACAATCAAAAGAGAAACTCTCTAGCAATTAAACAACCACACTTGGATATCAACGAATAGAGGAAAGATGAAAGAAGTAATTACTACTCATACTATAGAAATACAACAAAAATCTAAGGATTTTAAGGTCAGTATTCATTTACTTGAAGAACAAAATAACGTTACCATTTACAATATTAATTTTTCTTCAACATCTGAATTTCAACCTAAAGAAGTAACACTTAGATGGAAAATTCCTGCAGTAAATGTAAAAGGAGTATGGAAACCTACTACTGATTTTGCCAAAAGAATTATGGATGACTGGGAATTAGATCATATGGAATCGAGAATTTCCGTAGACTCACCAGTCATTTCATTATTTGGGCACGATGATAGCAATATTATTACTTTTGCTTGTTCGGATGCCATAAACACAAAAAAACTAAATGCATTATATCGAGAAGAGGATAATTGTATGTATTGTCATATCTCATTCTTTACAGAGAGGCATCATAAAATTACCGATTATAATGCACAGCTAAGAATTGATCAAAGTCAACAACATTTTTCAGCATCGCTAAAAAGTGTAGGAAAATGGTGGGAAGGTTTTCAAAATCTCATCCCAGCAAATGTTCCAGAATTAGCTAAAGTACCTGTCTATTCCACCTGGTATCAATATCATCAAAAATTAGACACTACAGATCTTATCGAGGAATGTAAAATAGCCACCACATTAGGATATGAATTAATAATTCTGGATGATGGATGGCAAACAAAAGATGAAAATCGAGGGTATGACTATACAGGTG
The DNA here is from genome assembly GCF_947492115.1 of uncultured Aquimarina sp. NCBI lineage: Bacteria > Pseudomonadati > Bacteroidota > Flavobacteriia > Flavobacteriales > Flavobacteriaceae > Aquimarina > uncultured Aquimarina sp. The sequence goes on along the minus strand of NZ_CANLMM010000003.1, from coordinate 573,052 downwards.
ATTGGCTTACAGAACGAATTCCAGAAATGGAAAAATTCATACAAGACATACATAAAACAGGAATGAAACTCGCATTATGGTACTCTGTCCCATTTTGCGGTAAAAAATCAAAGGCTTATCAAAAATTTAGAGGTAAGTTTTTAACCGAAGAACATCGTTGGGCTCCTGTTTTTGATCCCAGATATCCAGAAGTAAGAGCCTATCTTATTAGCTTATATGTAAATGCTTTAGTAGCTTGGAAAATTGATGGTTTCAAACTAGATTTTATAGATGAATTCAAGGTGTATCCGAGTACAAAACTCACTAAAGAAGATGGACGTGATTATTCATCTGTAAATCTTGCTGTAGATCGACTTATGACCGATATTATTAGTTCTCTTCATGCTATAAATCCGGAAGTTGTCATCGAATTTCGACAGAAATATACTGGCCCCGCAATGCGTAAATATGGAAACATGTTTAGAGCTTTCGATTGTCCAGGAGACTCTGTGATGAATAGAGTACGGATTACAGATATCAAAATGTTATGTGGAGATACTGCGGTACATAGTGATATGTTTACCTATCATAAGGAAGAACCTTTGGAGATAAAGGCGTTACAATTAGTAAACACCTTATTTGGAGTTCCGCAACTATCTATTTTACTTAAAGATGCGTCTCCTGAAGAACTTTCCATGATACACTTTTACACACACTACTGGAGAAATCATAAGGAGATTTTCTTAAATGGCAGATTTACTCCTCAAAGACCTTTGGCTAATTATCCAATACTAAAATCAGCTACTGAAACACATACCATTATTGGAGTATTTGACAATTATACTATTGATTTTTCTGAAAACACTAATAAAATTGATATTATAAATGGCCAGTTTGAAACTAAAATAGTTTTAAATAGTGAGCGAGATTATGGCTCCTATAATTGCAGAATTTATGATTGTACTGGTAAAAAAATTAGCAAAAGTAAGTTAATGATATCAATTGGAGTGTTGCAAATAAAAGTTCCCGTTTGTGGATTAATCAGATTAGAAAAAGTCTAAAACTATCAGTATTAGCCCTCCAAAAACAAACAGAAAAGAAAAATGACGCATAAAACATAATACAAACGATTACATTTTTTTTAATTGATGATTCTCTTTTCAATTGATATAATAATTCAGATATTTATAATCAACCAATTGATCTTCTGTAAAAATATCAGCTTTTTAAGATGATTATCTAATAATCAACTAAAACAAAACGGATATAAATAAAGCTAACTATTGCCTAATGGATAAGAAATATATCATAGCCTTTGACCAAGGAACTACTAGCACACGAGCCATTATTTTTAACACAAATGGTGTTATTTGTGGTATCTCTCAGAAAGAACTAACACAATATTATCCACAATCAGGATGGGTAGAGCATGATCCACAAGAAATTTTTAGGCATCAAAAAGAAGTATTTGAAGAGGTATTATCTGAATCTAAAATACCAGTAGACCAAATTGCAGGAATTGGTATCACAAATCAAAGAGAAACCACAGTAGTATGGGATAAAAATACTGGTGAGCCTATCCATAAAGCTATTGTATGGTTAGACAAAAGAACTTCTAATATCTGTAAAAACTTGAAAGAAAAAGGTTTAGAAGAATATGTTTCCAAAAACACGGGTTTAGTAATTGACTCTTATTTCTCAGGCACAAAATTAAAATGGATATTAGACCATGTAGAAGGTGCTAGAGAAAAAGCGTCAAAAGGAGATTTATTATTCGGAACTATTGACACCTGGCTTATTTGGAAATTCACCAATGGCAAGAGACATGTTACGGATCATTCTAATGCATCTAGAACCATGCTATATAATATTTTGAACTTAGAATGGGATTCAAAAATGCTCTTTGAATTAAATATTCCAAATTCGATGCTTCCAGAGGTATTACATTCCTCATCAGATTTTGGTAGTATTAACTATCAAGGAAAAGAAATTCCAATATACGGAGTAGCTGGCGATCAGCAAGCTTCTCTTTTTGGACAAGGAGGTTACAAATCTGGAATTGCTAAAAACACTTATGGAACCGGTTGTTTTTTATTGCTAAACACGGGAAAGAAACCCTATCAATCTAAAAACGGATTACTTACTACCTTATGTTGCAGTCTTCCTGGAGACAACATAAAATACGCCTTAGAAGGAAGTGTATTCGTAGGAGGAGCCTCTGTACAATGGTTACGAGATAAATTACAAGTAATAGAAAAAGCATCAGAAACAGAGGAGATTTGTAAATCTACTCCTACAGCAAAGGATCTATATGTAGTACCTGCATTTGCTGGTTTAGGAGCGCCTCATTGGGATATGAATGCCAAAGGAGCAATTTATGGTCTCACATTAGATTCTGGTAAAAACGAAATCATAAAAGCTACTGTAGAAGCCCTAGCATACCAAACTCGAGATGTATTGGATGCTATGGTAGAAGATAGTGGCAAATTAATGAGAGAACTTAAGGTAGACGGAGGGGCATCTGCCAATAATTATTTAATGCAATTTCAGTCGGATATTCTTAATGTAGATGTAGATCGCCCTGCAATGTTAGAAGTAACTGCACTAGGTGCAGCATTCCTGACAGGAATAAAAGCTGGGGTTTGGACAAAAAAAGACATATCAAAAATTAGAATTGTAGATACCACGTTCAAACCCCAGATTTCTGAACATGAAAGAAATCGGAAGTATACGGGTTGGAAAGATGCTGTGGAGCGTACGAAATCTGCGAATGCCAAAATGGTTGCCGCTAAAGAACAAGGAGCCATACGTTTTTCAATTCTGGACAGAAACAGACAATTATTACAAGCTCAAACTACAAAATATGATTTAATTATTATTGGCGGTGGAGTTACTGGAGCAGGAATAGCATTAGATGCTTCCTCCAGAGGTCTAAAAGTATGTTTGGTAGAGAAAAATGATTTTGCTTCGGGAACCAGCAACAAGTCTACTAAACTCATTCATGGGGGATTACGATACCTAAAGCAAATGGAAATAGCTTTAGTAAAAGAATCTGGAAGCGAACGAGCTACCGTTCATAAATTAGCACCGCATCTGGTTGTTCCTGAAAAAATGTTACTTCCCCTAATAGAAGGTGGAACTTACGGTAAAATGATGACTGCTATTGGACTAAAAGTCTATGATTTTTTAGCCAATGTAGAAGGAGATGATAAACGAAAGATGTTGAGTATAGAAGAAACAATAGCCAAAGAGCCTTTACTGAATAAAAATGGACTTACTGGAGGCGGGTATTATGCAGAATACAGAACAGATGACGCTAGACTAACTATTGAGCTTCTTAAAAAGGCAGCATCCTATGGTGCGAATATCATTAATTATTGTGAAATGACAACCTTTAATTATAATGACGAAGGCAAAATTAAAAGTCTACAATGCTTAGATCATAATACTGGAAAAAGTTTTACTATAAAATCCAGAAACTACGTCTCTGCAGCCGGACCTTGGGTTGATTTGTTAAGAGAAAAAGATGATTCGATGAATAACAAACATCTACATCTTACCAAAGGAGTGCATATAGTTTTTTCCAGAGAGAAGTTTCCACTTACACAGTCTATCTATTTTGATGTACCCGACGGAAGGATGATTTTTGCAATTCCACGTGGTAGAGCTACCTATGTAGGTACCACAGACACTAATTATAGTGCCAATTTAAATCGAGTTGTAGCGACAAAAGAAGACGCTCAGTATCTACTAGATGCCGTAAATAATATGTTTCCAACTCTCAGTCTAACCATAGAGGATATTGAATCTAATTGGGCTGGATTACGACCTTTAATTCACGAGGATGGAAAAGACCCATCAGAATTATCCCGAAAAGATGAAATTTTTATTTCTAAAACAGGATTAATTTCGATAGCAGGAGGAAAACTTACAGGATATCGTAAAATGGCGCAACGGGTTATTGATGCAGTGCTAAAAACCATGAGTACAAAGAGGAGAGAACAGTTTTCTAAATCCTACACCCAGAATATTCAACTAACAAGTGACCCGTTGGAGGACACTGCCGAAGTTAACCAATATCTAGAAGAAATTAATCAACAGTTAAAAGATAAAAATCTTAATGATGAGTACTATGGTTGGTATCTTGCTACCACCTATGGTAAACAGGCAACTATCATTATAGACAAGATCTCTTACTTCTTAAATGATGCTATTGAAGAAAAATTAATACGATCAGAAGTCTGGTATGGAGTCCATCATGAGATGGTAAATGGCTTGGCCGACTTTTTTGTTCGTAGAACAGGAAGACTATATTTTGATATTGGCAGTGTACATCAATACAGATCTGTAGTACAAGAAGATCTAATAAAATATCTTGGTTGGGACGAAGAGCGTCTGGAACGAGAAAATCAGTATTTAGATCTATTATTACTTGATGCATCTACCTATTACGAATATGAAATTGTATAGATTTAAATAAAGAGCTCACTTGGCTTTCTAAACTCTATTAAAAACAAAAGATATGGGAATACTTTCATTTATTGGATTTACATTATTAGTAGCAGTATATGCTTGGTGGAAAACAAGAAGTACAGATGAAAAATCTGCAGATGGATATTATCTTGGAGGAAGAAGCCTTGGTGCAATTACAATTGCCGGTTCTTTATTACTTACGAATCTATCTGCGGAACAAATCGTGGGATTAAACGGGCAGGCATTTTCCGAAGGTATTCTTGTAATGGCTTGGGAAACACTGGCAGCTATTGCGATGGTGCTTACCGCAATATGGTTACTTCCAAAATATATGAAAGGTGGTATTACTACAATTCCAGAATTTATAGAAAAACGTTTCGATGAAAATACCAAAGCCATATTATCCGTTTTATTTCTAATCGCTTTTAGTATCGTATTATTACCTACCATCCTTTACTCAGGATCATTAGCCTTTAGTACCATGTTTGACTTACCATCTTTATTAGGTTGGTCTCAATCTGCATCTATTTGGTTATGTGTTTGGAGTATTGGCTTAATAGGGATTATCTATGCCATTTTTGGAGGTTTAAAAGCTGTTGCAGTATCAGATCTTATAAATGCAATTGGATTATTAATCGGAGGGCTACTCATCCCTTATTTTGGTTTAAAGCTGATTGGAGATGGTAGCATGATGGACGGTATGCATACCTTGTGGACCGAAAATCAGGATAAATTTAACGTTACTGGAGGTGTTACTTCTTCTATTCCCGTAGGAACGATATTTACAGGAATGATGATTGCTCAGATGTATTATTGGGGTACGAATCAATCCATACTGCAACGTGTTTTTGGTGCCAAAAGTTTAAAAGAAGGGCAAAAAGGTATGATGCTCGCAGCATTTGTAAAATTTCTAATACCTGTAATCGTTGTACTCCCTGGAATTATTGCATGGAACGTATTTAATGGAGAACTTAGTTCGGCAGATCGAGCGTATCCAGAACTAGTTCGTAAAGTGCTTCCACCCGCATTACTTGGTTTTTTTGCAGCAGTATTATTTGGAGCTGTATTGAGTTCTTTTAATAGTCTATTAAATAGTAGTGCTACACTTTTTGGATTTGACTTATATAAGAAATTTTTTAATAGAAATGCAAGCGAACTCCAAACGGTAAAAGCAGGTAAATTATTTGGCTTTATTGTAGCCATGATTTCTATGACCATCGCTCCTTTTATCGCCAACGCTCCGGCAGGTCTGTTTTCTTATATCCAACAAGCATTAGGAAGCTTAAGCGTACCTATTTTGGCTGTGGTTATCATTGGAATTTTGACTAAGAAAGTACCCGCAATTGGGGCTAAAATAGTATTAATCGGCGGTGTATTGATGTATTTAGTAAGCTTACTTATTTTGGGACCTCATTTCACAAATGAGGCGTTATTAGAAGCTGCTACCAATGGTATTACAGACTCTGATCAATTAGCTATTATAAAAGCTGAAGCCTATCCACACTTCTTGCATGTTATGGGTATTTTGTTTGTCATTAATGTTGCTATCATGCTAATTGTAGGAATGTGGAAACCCAAAAAAGATATCTATACACCTTTAACTACAGAAGTTATTGACACTACCCCTTGGAAATATGCTTTTGCTGTTGGAGGACTGATTACACTACTAGTATTGAGCACCTATTTAATATTCTAACCATTACATAAACTTATTTGCTATCTGCTTTCGGTTATAAAGTGTATTGTATTAACTTTACAACTCGTTCTAATAAAAACTCTTGAAAACAAAAAAATGAAAATATTAGTAACCGGTGGATTAGGGTTTATCGGATCGCATACAGCGGTAGAACTACAAAATGAAGGGTACGAAGTTGTTATTGTAGATAACTGTTCTAATTCTTCTCCAGATGTTTTAAAAGGGATTGAAGCAATTACTGGAAAACAACCAATTTTTGAAAACTTTGATCTAAGAGAAAAAGAAAAAGTCCAGGACTTTTTTAAACGTCATCATGATATTGAAGGAGTTATCCATTTTGCGGCATCAAAAGCAGTGGGAGAAAGTGTTGAAAAACCTCTGTTATACTACGAAAACAATATTAGTGTTCTTGTATATATCCTTCAAGAATTACAGAAAAAAGACAAAACTAGTTTTATCTTTAGTTCTTCATGTACTGTATATGGACAAGCTGATGAGCTTCCCATTACCGAAAATGCGCCTGTAAAAGTAGCAGAATCACCATATGGTAACACCAAGCAAATAGGAGAAGAAATCATCAGAGATACCTGCAAGGTACAACCCAATCTAAATGCTATTGCTTTGCGCTATTTTAATCCTATTGGTGCACATCCATCCGCAGAAATAGGAGAATTACCCATAGGTGTTCCACAAAATTTGGTTCCATTTATTACACAAACTGCTATTGGACTAAGAGAGCAGCTTTCTGTTTTTGGTGATGACTACCCTACAGAAGATGGTACTTGTATTAGAGACTATATCCATGTTGTTGATCTTGCAAAAGCACACGTAGTAGCATTACAGCGTTTACTTAAAAATAATAATGTTTCTAATTATGAAGTGTTTAATGTAGGGACAGGTACTGGTAGTTCGGTATTAGAGGTAATTCAATCTTTTGAAAAGGTTTCTGATCAAAAACTAAATTATAAAGTGGTAGACCGCAGAGAAGGCGATATTACATCAGCTTATGCGAACACTGATAAAGCTAATAATGAGTTAGGCTGGAAAGCTAAAAGCAGCTTAGATGAAGCCTTAACATCTGCCTGGAAATGGGAACAAAAGGTTAGAGCATAAAATACCTTTTTCTATATCTTATAAACAAAAAAATCCTGAAGCATGCTTCAGGATTTTTTATTATCTGTTAGATACTTCTACTAGTAGAAGTTCGCTCTTTTATCTTCGATATCTGCTGCTTCTTTCAACGCATTAAAAACTCTTGTATTAACAGCGTTTGCTTGTGTTTTAGATTCTTGGGCAGCATAACTCATATAAGTATCTAAACCACTAGCAGGTGTTTTCTTAGTAACTTCTACAACGTATACTCCATTATTACCAACAACTGGTTCAGAAATTTGACCACTTTCTAAAGCGAAAGCTGCTCCTACTACTTTAGGTTCTGTTCCAGCACCACTAATTGTTGGAGTCTTCATATTAAGTGCAGAAGCTGTTTTAACAACTTGTGATTGACTCTTAGCGATTTCATCTAAACTTGTACCAGAAATTTTATTCTTCAACATTTCCGCTTTCTTCTCTTTGATAAGTATTGGCTTAACAGTAGCACTTGCATCTTCTACCTTTTGAAGTCCTTTAGATGCTTTTCCAGTCAACTGCACAACCGCATATCCATCAGTTACATCAAAACGTTTCACATCTCCTACCTTTGTCTCTTCATTAAAAGCCCATTGCACAATAGATCTTTGAGCTCCAAGTCCAGCAATATTTTCTGCTAATTCACTAATCTTGTTTACAGGACGAACGTTATACTCACTTTCTTTTGCCTTCTCAGCGAAGTCTCCATCCTTAGTAGCTATCTGAAACTTTGTAGTTTCCGTAAATATATCGTTAATCGTTTTCTCGCTAGCTTCGATTTCTCTTGCAATCGTTCCAACTTTTACAGCTTTCTGCTCATTTTTCTTGTCCTCAATAGTAATAATATGATATCCAAACTGTGTTTCTACAACTCCCATATCACCAACATTGTTATCAACGATATAATCGTTAAATGCTGGAACCATTCTACCAGGAGCAAAATATCCTAGGTCTCCTCCTTTATCCTTATTAGAATTATCTGCAGAAAAATCTTTTGCAAGTGTTTCAAATTTAGCCTTATCCGTTTTAACCACAGCAAGTAAGCTATCTGCCAATGTTTTTGCTTCTTCTTTAGTACGCTCTGTATCTCCCGCAGTACCTAAATCTTTCCAAGAAACTAGGATATGACTTGCTTTTAATGAATCGTGTAATTGCTTATTCGCAATTACTTTAGATATTTTAATATATTTCCCATCCTTATATGGTCCATAAACTTCTCCAACTGGTACGTTATATAACGTATCAGCAACTGAAGTAGGTAAGTCTTTTTTAAACAAGAAACGATCATTATATTTTAAAGCAGAACTTTGATCAACATTGATAAATTCTTCAATATTTTCTGCTTTCTTAAGTGCTTCCACTTGTTCTGCCACTTCAGCAGTTAAACGCTCTTCGTCTTCTTTACTTGGTTCTTCTTTAAAGAACACATATCTCATATTTCTAGACGCTTCTGCCTGATATAAATCAGGATGCTTATCTATATACGATTGAATTTCTGCATCAGATACTGTTACGTCTGTATCAGGAATACTTGTAAAAGGCAATTGAACATATTTAATATCCACTACATCATTTTCCATTTTGTATGCCAACTCACCTTCTTTAAGAGTAGCTCCTACTCCAGCCTTAATCATATTAAGATATGTTTGCTCTAAAGCTCCTTTTCCTAAAGATCTCTTATAATCAATCCATTGTTGGTATGCTACAGGATTGGCTTTAATACTTGCCACATATTCTTGCATTTTTGCTTTATCAAAAACTCCTGCTTCGTTTTGAAAGGTAGGGTTATTAGCTAATCCTTCTTCTAATAACTGATTTACTTCATCAGCACCAGCTCTAATACCAAGCTCTTCGAACTGACCATCAAAAACTATTTGTCTTACTTCTTGATTCCAAACATAGTTTACAGTTTGTAGGTTAGATCCACCACCAAAATTTCTAGAAGCTGCTTCTACCTTCTGTGCAAAATCAGTTCTATCAATTTCTTTCCCATTTATAGTAGCAATAGTATTTGCTGCTTTTTGAGAAATAGCTCCTCCGTTTCGAATCAAATCCGCCAATACAAATGAGAAAAGCGCTAATGCGATAATCACAATTAAGAAAACGGAACGTTGTCTGATTTTATTTAAAACTGCCATTTTAAGTTTAATTTATTGAAATATAGTGGGCGAAAATACCATTTTCTTAGAATATTACCAATTAAAGACAGAAAGTCTTTACAACTTTTTTTACATTTTATTTTTCATGAAATTTTACCGTAAAAAATTACAGATTAATCCCACAAAAAACATAGCTCAATTAACTGATTTTAAAATATATAACAAATAAAAAAGGAGTCATCAACTGGAACAAGCTTTCTGAATAAAAAAAAGAAAAGTTACATGATTTTTACACCAGAGGAATTTTGTTTTATAGAAATCAGTCTTCTTCCTTAAGCTTTAATTCTACGATTTCTATTTTGGTATTAGAAGTTTCTATAATATTTACCGTTACCGAGTCGATATTCACAACATCACCTTGCTCTGGAATTTCTTCTGTATGATTTACGATCATTCCACCTAACGTTTCATAATATTCACTTTCAGGTAGATTTAGTTTATAAGTTTCATTAATATAATCTACTTCCATTCTAGCCGAGAAACGATAATGATTTTCTGCCAATTTATCTTCTATCAAATCTACAGAATCGTGCTCATCCTCTATTTCTCCAAAAAGTTCTTCTACGATATCTTCTACCGTAATAATCCCGCTAGTACCTCCATATTCATCTATAACTACAGCTACACTCTTATGTTTTTTAGTAAGCAAATTTAAAACATCCTTTACGTACATGGTTTCAGGCACAAATACTACAGGAAGTAAAATAGATCTGATTGACTTCGGCTTTTTAAACAGTTCAAATGAATGCATATATCCTATGATATCATCAATAGTATTATTATATACCAATATCTTAGACAATCCCGTATCAATGAACAGCTGGGTTACTTCTTCTAATGGTCTTGACTTCTCTATCGCAATAATCTCGGTTCTAGGAATCATTACCTCTCTGGACTTTACATCTGAAAAATCGAGCGCATTTTGAAAAATTTGAATTTCACTATCTATTTCATCATGTTCCTCTACAGTTTCCATTTGCTCTGTAATATAATCTCCAAGCTCAGTTTTGGTGAAAGCAAGTTGTACCTCATCACCGTCAGTTTTCAAGAACTTTTTTAAAACAAAGTCAGAAATCCAAATAACAAAAGAGGAAATAAACCAAAAGATCACATAAAAAAAATAGGCTGGCACAGCAAACACCTTTAATAAGGTATTGGCATAGATCTGAAAAAAAACCTTTGGTAAAAACTCTGCTGTGACTAATATTACAAAAGTAGATATAATTGTCTGTAGCAATAAATTAACACTTCCTGCCAAATCCGGATAATACCCTTTTATGAATCCCATTAACAGCTCTCCCATGTAGAATCCATAAACTACCAGTGCAATGTTATTACCCACTAACATGGTAGCAATAAATTTGGAAGGTTTTTTTGTTAATCGAGATAAAATCGTAGCAAGAAAACCATCTTGTTTTTTTTCTATCTCGATATGAATCTTATTCGAAGACACATAAGCAATCTCCATCCCAGAAAAAAAGGCAGAGAGAATAACAGAAAGTACAATTACAACAATTTGTAGCTCCATTATTTGTTATCCTGGTTACTATTGGCATCAATTCTTTTACGGAAATTTCTCTTAAAGAAGAACATAAAAACAGCTACTCCAGCGAAACAGAGATACAAAATACTTCTACTATCTTGTTGCCCCCATTCCTCATATGCTTGAAATAGAAAAAAACAAGTAATAGCTAGATAAGCAAATTCAAAAAATCTAAAAATTTTCATCATATTCATTTACTCTTCGATGAACATTATTCCTTCATTAATGCGAGAATTCAATATAGTAAAATCCTGATTAGCATCAAAACCATCTGCTTCATTGACAGTTCCATCTGGGAGTATACTTTTATAAGGCTGATCTGTAAAAACCCAGTTAATGCTCTGATCCCAATATAACTGTTTAGCCATAAGATGAGTGCTATCTGCTGTTTTAATATCTACATTTCCTCGCATATCGATAAGCCCCGTTTCTTTGTAAAATATAGCATAATCAGATGTCACTACACTTACTTTCCCTTCTTTATCAATAATATCTAATACAACACCTTCAGGAAATTCTTGATATGGAAAATCCTTGTTCGTGTAATCTTTTACTTTAGGAGTTCTAAGAATTGCTGTAAGCCTACCTGAATCGGTATATTTAAGATTAAGCTCAAAACCTTCTGCTATGGGCGCATCATCATCAATACGATATGAATTCGTTTGGGACGTTTTAGATTGACATGAAAAAAACAATGTCACAGCAAAAGCTGTGACAAGGTTTCCTAATATATATAAAATTCTCTTTTGCATTATAGTTTCGGTACCTTAACCGTTTCTCCGATCCAACATCCAATCTTTACAGACTTAATCTCTGGATTATTAAAGATATCCGTTTTGGAAGGTGCTTTTGCTCTATAATTTGCGGCAGTTCCTGCAGCAGTTTTCTTTAAACTAGCATCAACTTTTCCTGCTTTTAAAGCATATCGCTCTGCTAACCAATATACCGCTCTTTTGCTAAATACATCAGTACCACAGTCGTTAGCACTCTTTGCAACCATATTTGCTATTTTTAAATACGCTTGTCCTAAAGAAGGCTTGTTAGCTAGTGCTTTCTTATAATTAGCTCTCGCTTTACTGTAGCTACCTTTTTTTCTGTACACCTCAGCAATCTTGTAATATACTTTTGCTTTATCACTTGCTTTGGTTTCTAACTGAGCAGACTGATTATAATATTCTAACGCTTTAGAAGTATTTTTATCCTTAAGCGCAAGTATTCCTAGGTAAAGCGCTGACTTAGCAGATGGATCTGCTTTGTGTAATGCCTCCACCATTTTGAAAAACAATGGATCATCAGTACATTCTTTTGCAGACATTCTGCTTGCAGCACTTTTTAACCAGTTAATATCATTTTTCTTACTATCAAATTGTCCATTATATAAAGGAATCAAGTTTTTACAATCTGCAAGTTCTCCAAGCTTCTGATTAACTCCTGCTTTAACCTTACTGTAATTATTAAGGATTTTATCGTACGTTTTTAATCTTTTCTTTTCTTTACTAGAAAGAGCAGCTCCAGATTCTTCTTTTTCCGTTAATTCAGAAACTATTTTCGCTTTATTACTTTCTTCATCCTCAATTTTTTCGATTACATCATCATATAAATCGAACACATCCTGAAGTTCTTTCTTTCCAGCAGCCTGAAGCTCTACTAATAAATAAAAGTAGGTATACACCTTTTTAGGACTAGAAAAGTTCTTTTTATCCTCTGTCCAAGCTTTATTGAACTCGGCAAACTGACTTTCCTTAGTACCAATATTATTATCATACATGATCTGACCAATATCAGAATGCATATCTCCTAATTCCACTTTTGCTGGAAAATATTGTTGACGCTCTTTCCACAAAGCAATCATTTCATTTGCAATAGCTGTTTTATCAGCACCAGTTGCCTTTTTATATTTTGCTTCTAACAATTTTTTTCCGAATTGGAAAGTAGCAACACTGTGCGTAGGGCATTCTTTTCTTACTTTCCATAAAGGTGCTTCTGCAGCCTCCCAATTTTTTACTTTAGCATGCTCATAGGCTATAGAAGCCGTAGTTGCACAGTCTGTAGCCTGTGCACTTACACTAGAAGTGCCTAGAACTAATCCTGCTGCTATCGTAAATAAAACTTTAGTATTCATAGCTGTATAATTGTAGTTAATTAAATTTCACTTTTCTAAACCATCTATCATTTAGTGATAAACTTAATGATAGATTAAAGAACTCTTCTCGCACTAATCCAGCGTCTGTTGTTCCGCGTGTACCGAACTCAAAACCTACATTAGCATTTGAGAATAAGTTTCCTACTGGTAGACCTACTCCAAAAGATATGCCAAACTCATTAATCGCTTGTCCATTAATATTCAACCCAGTCTCTTCATATCTCAATCCTGTACGGTAAACTATCCTGTTCAGATAACTAGTAAGGGAGTTATATTTTGGAATATAATAACCTCCTAATCTAAATTTTGATGCATTTTCGTAAACCACATTATCCGCAGTAAAAGATCTATTATCAAAATCTTTAGCATCCAAATAAGTATACTCTGCCCCTACAAACCATTTTTTAGGTTCTCCTATTCCTGCGCCAAATTTCAATTCTGCTGGAAGATCAAGATCCCTATCTTCTACTTCCAAGTCCTGTCTTTCCACAACCAATTCAGATCCATTAGTTAATATCTGTATCGTAGCAAGCTCAATAGAATTTTCTGAAGCTAGCTTAAATGATGGAGTAGATACAAAAGATGTTGTTAACTCCAGTTTTTCGGTAAGCAGTCGCTTGTAGACCAAACCAAAAGATAAACTTACTCCAGAAAGATCGGAATTATCAATCTCTCTGGTATCAAATTGCAACTCGGGACGTCTCAGAATAGCTTTATTCTCAATGTTTCCAAAGTTATAATTAATATCTAAACCAACACTTAAATTCTCGTTAACTTTAAAACCTGTAGCTATGAACACTTTATTCAAGCCTCCGGTTCCAAAAAACTGACTTTCAGAACCATCACTATTAAAAGTGTTTGTTTGATATCCTACCGAACTTACTGGAAGTACCCCAAAACCAAAACCAAATCTTCCTGCTGGGATTCCGATTGCTAGATAATCTAAAGATGCATTATCCTTGTAAGAATCGTCTCCTGCAGCATTATCTAAGTTTAATCCATTATAATTAGCTCCTAACGTATACGTAGTTAGCCTCAACTCTCCATAAGATGCTGGATTCTGAAGATTTAAGTGAATACTATCTGCAAGTATACCCAATCCTCCCATCGATTTATTTTCCACTGTCCCCTTGAACTTCTGTAATCCTACACCATAAAAAGAATAGGGCGACGATGTTCCTTCTTGAGCATTAGATACACCGGTAATTACTACCAAAACAACTACTAAAATCTTTTTTATCATTGACTATTATTAAAAGCTAAAATGTAATTTAGTCCCTCCAATAAAAAATTAGAGGTGGCAAATATGCTATTTTTTAATCTTTTAGACAAAAAATGTGCATCTCCACCGGTTAAAATAACTGTTAAATCAGGGTAAGTGTTGCAATATTCGGCAATTGCTCCTTCAATTTCGTATAAAATACCATTTACAACACCTGAATGAATTGACTGATTTGTACTATCCCCTATATGATTTTTTGGTACCTCTAGACTTAATAATGGTAATTTTGAAGTGTAGTTATTGAGACTAGCATATCGTAATCCAATCCCAGGTGCGATTGCCCCTCCAAGATAGCATTCGTCTTTATTTTTAAAATCATAGGTAATACAAGTACCAGCATCTATAATCAATGTATCCTTTTTAGGAAACTGACAAACCGCTGCTGCCACTAGAGCTAATCTGTCTACGCCCAACGTTGTTGGAGTAGCATATAAATTCTGGAAAGGCATCTTTAAAGTATGATCCAAAATAAGAGTATTAAACTTATTTTTTAAAAATGCTATTTCTTTTTCTTGAAAATTAGCCACAGAAGATAAAATAGCTTTATTTATAGATGAATAGTCTTGATGTAATTTCTCAATACACTTCTGAAAATCATTCAATTTCAGATTTTCCCTATGTATCATTATGTCTTTTTCAAAAACACCTACTTTTATAGATGTGTTTCCTACATCAATCACTAAATTCATGTATGTATTTTTTATAGTACATTGTAATCAGACATTTTTATCGGAAGCCAAATATTTTTTCTAAGAATATTCTTCCCTCACATCTTCTAGATTACAGCGGATTACGAGTTTATTTTATAAGTTTGCAAAAATACGAAACGATTTTTTTAATTTTTTCTTTTGAGTATTAAAAAAAGCGTTCTATATTTGCATCCGCTTACAGCAAGGTGCCTTAGCTCAGTTGGTAGAGCAAAGGACTGAAAATCCTTGTGTCCCTGGTTCGATTCCTGGAGGCACCACCTTGAAAACCCGAACAACTTCGTTCGGGTTTTTTTTGATCCTTATCAAACTTCGTTAACCAATAATGAACAAGCAATTCTGAATATTTAGTCCTTCTTTGCCAATAAGTTATTATTTTTGTTTACAAACCTCATAGTATGCAACGCTTATACACTTTATCCCATTGTATCCTCTTATTTATATTTTCAACAAGTATTTTTTCCCAAGAACAACTAGATACGTCTAAAGAAAAAGATTCTATCTCCTCTAATACTGAAGAATCCGCTTTAGAAATGACTCGCTGGCAAATGCTTAAATATGATGGTGTTTCCGCATTTGGAGGAATAACCAATGCATATACTCAACCTTTGAGATGGAAAGGAAAAGATTGGGCTACATTTGGTGGTATTGTTGCGGGATCTGCCCTAATTTATTTAATTGATGAACCTGCTAATGATTTTTTCACTGATCAGGAAGAAGATATTCCAGGCTTTGTTAAAGAAGCCGGATTCCGCTTTGGAAAACCTCTAGTAAATTATGGATTAACTACAGGAATATATGCCTTTGGACTTATTACAAAAAATGAAAAAGTTAGAAAAACAGGAGTATTACTAATTGCCTCTGCCACCGCAGGAGGAATTATACAAACTGTAAGCAAAACTCTTGCTGGTCGTGCCAGACCTTATACTGGAAAAGGCAAAGATGCATTCAAATTTTATAGTAGCGAAGCAGACTATCACTCTTTCCCTTCTGGGCATGCTATATTGTCTTTTACCACAGCATATGCGATAGGAAAACAATTTGAAAACCCTTATGTTAGAGGCGGTATTTATGCACTTGGACTCGTTTCTCCTGTTTCTAGATTATGGGCAGGAGCGCATTGGTTAACTGATGTCACTCTCGGCATTGTATTAAGTGTTGTTATGGTAGATGGTATTGATAATTATCTGAACAGAAAGCAACGTTACGCTTATAACAACAAAAAAAATAAAATTAAATGGGATCTTGCGATCGGGCCTGGACAACTAGGAGTAATTGGTAAGTTCTAAAAAATTAATAATAGAAAATTCTCACTCAATTCTTTTTTATTTTAAAGGCATAAAAATTTCGGCTTTCCATTTCGAAGCATCTCCTTCTTGCATCGGATTGTTATAAAATATCTCTAAAGGTTTTTTTTCAATAAGAATATTTCTTCTTTTGGCATATTCCATAATAGCGAACCATGCTTGATCGCTATGTCTATAGTTGCCATAAAACGTTGCTTTTATAGCTTTTTGAGTAGCTACTTTAGCATACTTAATGATAGAACTAACTGGTAACGAGTCCTTATACTTTATTGGAAACCCAAAATCAAATTGAATCTTATCATTTATTTCATTCCATTCTTTAACTTTTACAAATGGTAAACCATTTATTTTCAAATTGTTTTCCTTTATTTTAGGAAAAATATCTGCATTAGTTCTTAGCATCATTCCGGCTTTACCAGATCGATTAGCATTAGAAGAAATATAGAGATATTCAAGCACTGGTATTTCCGATTCACCTTCAATTTTTATTCTAAAAGTTTTAGCAAAATTATTTAAACCTTTCCCAAATTTTTTAAATTCTTTTTTTAGTGACCTTGTAAAAATAGTTTCTCCAGTAAGAATACTTAGCCGATTCATCAAAGATTGATTTTCTAAAAAAACTCCTACTTTTATCTTTGATATTGAATCATTCACACTTGTTATATCCCATTTCAAATTTAAAATAGTATCAGGTAGATTCACCTTTTGCTTTATTTCTTTATACAATACAGTATCTACAGTAGTAATATTTTTGGCTTTTAAATCCTTACCCCAAGATTCCCATCCTACGATCTGATGATATATACTCCCTGGAGTTCCTTTGGCCGTAAAAGTAATCTGATAGTCATATTCTTTAATAAATAAATACCATATCCCCAATACCATCAGAATAGTAAAACAGAAAATAATAACTTTCTTCATTCTAATTTGCACTTACCACTTCAGAATTTGGAGTATTCATTTTTAACTTATCAATTACAAAAGCTCCTAAAGAACGCCCTTGATCCAATCCTAAATCAATAGCAGCTCTGTAATGAATTCCTCCATACAATCTACTAATCGCTGCTTCATCTGCTGCCTGATTAAAAGAAGTAAAAGAACGTACTGGCAGTCCATACTGAAGTTCAGTATCATCCTCAAAACCAAAATTATCTCCAAAAATATTGGTTAATACAGTAGATGCAGCTCCTGATACTACGGAATGTCCACTAGTATATTCAGGAAACGGAGGCGTTTGTAAAACAGGAGTCCAGTTCTCATCGATATGCTGATTTATTAATGTTTCCGGACGAATTAGATTACTTCTATATTTCTCATCCCAGCAACTTATAAAGGCATCTGCAATGGCGATGGATGTTTTGGTATAAGCAAAAACAGTTTTTGCAAAATCAGAATTTGTTTTTTTACAAGCTATTTTACATATTCCAATCCAATGTGCTCCAGGCGTAATCTTTTTAGTAGCAAACATTAAATGTCCTTTATGGGTTGACACGTAAGGATTACAATCCCAAAACTGCGCTATTTCTAATTTCTCAGACTTTTCACCTTCTTCTTTAATAAGATTTCCTACTTCATAGGTTTCCATCAATTCTTTATAAAAAGGCGTGTCCTTTTCCAAAGAGAAATCAGGATATCTTGCAGGTTTAAACTGTGAGGATGAATCTATAATCGAAGGTCTAATTTTTTTCCAATGCGGTTCTATTCCATCCATATAGTCTGGTGGAGTAGGTTGCCATCTCGACGGATCCTCGGTATTTACAGAAAACTTTGGCATTGTTCTAGTTTGCGCATAATTATCGGTGGCATACCAAGTTTTTATATGTTCTGCAACTTTTAATCCATACTCTTTAGAATCATTGAACATTTTTTCATTTTGAAGTTGCCATGAATTATACAAGCTATCTCTATACACTTCAACTCTATCCTCTGAAAAAAGCAATGATTTTCCTACTTCTAAATACGCTACCAAAGCCGCTATTTTATGATTTACGCTTTTTGTAGTGTCGATAGCTGGAACTGATTTCAAATCATGCAACTGGTTAGATAAGGTTTTATAATCTCCTCCTTCTTGGCTAATCACTTCATAAGCAGCAATATTGGAATAGTTATATATTCTACTGGCTACTGGTGGCGAGAAAATATCATGCACCATAACTTCAGTAATCTTATCTACTGCCTTATGATAATCATCAGCAGTAATTTGAATCTCTTTTTCTTCTTTTTGACAAGAGTTTAAAAGCATTACAGAAGAAACGAATACAAATATCTTCATACTTTTTAATAGATTACCTATTCTTATAGATTCATCAAAGTATCTCATAAACCTCTGCTTTTTCATTGTTTAGTGTGATGAGCAAATAATCCTTATTTGCAAAATTAATAATATTTAGCCCTCTTACTGATTTCTGACTCAAATTAATCCCCAATTCTGAAGCCTTTACCACAGTATTACCTTCTTGCAATACAGCTCCTGCAAATGCATCAAATCTACCATGATATGGAATCACTCCAAAATAATTTCCAGCCAATAAAACTTCTTGTTTTCCATCTTTATCAAAATCAAATTTTAACATGGACATTATAGGAGCTAATTGAAGTTCATTTTCGAAAGGCACAAAAGAAAACTTACCGTTATCATTTCTAAGATATCCTGATGCAAGTTGATGCACATAAAATGATTTAGCTTTTTCTAAAACATCCTCTCCAAAAATCTCTTCTACCGTTTTTCCTGCGAAACTAGTATATGTTGTAAATTTTTTCTTCAGAAAATTTAATTGACTTGATAATTCATCCAAACCTAATGCTGTATAATATTTTCCCTCCTTAGGTAATGCTAAAATTGTTTCTGTGGTGCTGTTATTATCAAAATCAGCATAATACATTTTTAAAGGGTTTTCTGATGATGCATTTAGTTTTGTATTTAATCCAAAATTTCCGAGTACATAATCCCTATCACCATCATCATCAATATCGAAATCAATAATGGATTGCCATAAACCATTTAGCTTTTGTTGATACATACTGTTTGTTACATCTACCAAATCACCATTCGTATTCTTAAAAAAATGTGGTGACATCCATTCTCCAACGACAATTAAATCTTTTATACCATCATTATCAAAGTCACTCCAAACAGCATCAGTTATCATTCCTACTTCTTGTAAACTGTTGTTTGGTTTTATACTGAAACTCCCTTGTTGGTTAATAAGCAAATAGGAATTTGGTATTTTTCCAAAGTCATTAGAAACCGAATACCCTCCAATAAATATATCCAAATCTCCATCTCCATCTACATCATTAATTTTTATCACCGATTCATGATCAAATAATTCAGGGAAATCTGTTTTTGACAATCCTGTATCTGAATTTAAATATAATCGATCTATTAGCTCTTTAGAGTTTCCATAAAACTCGCCTCCTGCAGAAGAAACGAGAAGATCATTTTTAGTATCTCCATTTACATCAGCAATAATTGCAACTACATCTTCTTTCTTTTTATCTTTTTCTAAAATTTCTGATTGTTGCTCTTCAAAACCTGTATCGTTTTGCAAGTATATTTTTGAAGGTTCCAACTTAGAACTACCAAAGAAGACATCATCTTTTCCATCTCCATTCAAGTCCCCTATTGAAGTTGCTGGCCCTCGATCAGAAATCTTATAAGGAATGAGTTTTTGACGATTAAAATCCGTATAATTATTTTCTTTATGCTCATAATTTAATCCAGGAACTGAATCAATTTTTCGGAACCATTTTTTAGTCTTTGGAAATAAATTCTCATAATCAACCCCAATTCTTTTGTACACCAATCTAATAGTCAGACTTTGGTTAGTTGCAATATTTTCAGCGATTTGAATTGTGTTATCTGGCCATATAATTTTCAACGAGTCTATGGTGGCTATGGTATCGTATCCAAAATGGACTATAGGTTCTGAAGAAGACTGAAACCCCTTAGACGTAAATAATTGTTTGTATTGCGCAATACCTTTATGATAAGATATTACTTTAGTTCCAATTCCAAATTTATTATTGTCTTTAAAATTGAATTTAAGCTTTAAAAAATTGGATTTTTGATCTGTTGTATTTTTGTAGAAAGAAACCGGTGCATTAATATTATTAGTGACAATATCCAGATCTCCATCATTATCAAAATCTGCATAAGCACTTCCTGTAGAAGCCGTATTTTCTTGTGGTAACCAGCTGGAAGATTCATTGGAAAAAGTAATTCCTTTATCTCCACGAAACATATAATTTGGCACCTCGCCTGACGGCATAATATTCAGAGCATCATTATCTACCAATTTATTGGCATTTAGCTTCTCCTGAATCTTCTCGTTAGAAATATATTTTATGTAATCTAAATCATTTGGTCTTTTAGGAATCCCATTGGATATAAAAATGTCTTGTTCTCCATCTTGATCATAATCTGCAAACAAGGCTGACCAACTCCAATCTGTAGCTGCAACTCCACTAAGTAAAGCCGTTTCTTCAAAATGATCTTCTCTATTAACCTGAAGCATATTTCTGGCGTACTGATAATGGTATCCGAGTCTTTTAATTCGCATCTGAAGCATATCTACCGTTTCGTCTCCCGCTGAAGCTTTTAATACTGTTTCATCTTCTGGAGTCATATCTAAAGTCATAATATCAGTAAATCCATCATGATTTATATCTGCTACATCGCTACCCATAGAGAATCGGCTTGTATGACCGAAGTTTTTCTTTAATGACTCCGTAAAAGTTCCATTTCCATTGTTTAGATAATAATAATCGTCTTCATGAAAATCGTTACTTACATAAATATCTGTATACCCATCATTATTAAAATCGGCAGTAGCTACTCCAAGTCCATACCCATTTCCCCCTCCAAAAATACCCGCCTCTTCACTAACATCTGTAAACACTTCTCCATCATTGCGCAATAACTTATCTCCACTCTCATTACTCCTTTTATTTCTAAGCTTTGCACTACCAAACGAATTCTGTGTATGCACTGCATGGTTAAGCAAATACATATCTAAATCTCCATCATTATCATAATCGAAAAAAGTTGCAGATGTAGTGTAATTCTCAAAATCTAATTTATAGGAAGCTGCTTTTTCGGTAAATGTATTATCACCGTTATTAATGAACAGTTCGTTTTTTCCTTTTAAACCCTGTAAACCAACAACAGCACAAACATATATATCTAAATATCCATCTCCATTAATGTCTGCCATTACTGTTCCTGTATTCCAATCAGAGTTTCCCGCAACTCCTGCCGCATCTGTTATATCCTCGAACTGAAAATTTCCTTTGTTCAAATACAACTTGTTATTTCCTTGATTGGCTGTAAAAAACACATCTGGCAAATCATCTTTATTTATATCTCCAACTGCTACACCAGCTCCATTATAGTAATAAAGATAATCTAAGATATTAAGCTTATCGGTTGGGTTTAATGTATTCTGAAATGTAACATTTGTAGTTTTCGAAGTCATTTTTTCAAATAAACTACTTTGCTCAATTTGTTGCTTTTTACATGCAAACAAAAACGATAATCCGAATACTAATATGAATACTTTATTGGTCATCTCCTGAATTCGAATCTAGAACTTATTTTGTGTTTATTTTAAAAAGCTTTGGCATTTGGTTATTAACCCCAACTAGTAGATACTTTTCTCCAGATTTATTTTTCATCCATCGCATCGCTCTTACCTCATCCTCTACCAAAAATCCAGTATTTTGTTGATTGGTAAAACTTCCATTTTTGTTTCCAAATAAAACATTACCCCGACTTGCATCTAATCTTGAAAACTGAGGTTTAAAATTGTAATTATTACCTGCTAAAATAAGATCTAAAAAACCATCATTATTAATATCCTCTGTTTCTATATCACAGACACAGGATAATTGTACTTCTTTTGGTAATTCTTTGATTTTAAAAGACAAATCTCCCTCGTTATAAGCGATCAAACTTGAAAAATTGTTTACAATTTTTACTGTCGAACTTTCTAAAATCTCTTTTGAAAAAAGTTCATCAATAGCTTTAGTCGCGTATTCTGAAAACTTCAGGTTTTGCTTTTTCAATACATTTATTTGTCCTGTAATCTCCTTTTTTAGATGAATCGGAATATCCTTACCATTGATTGTTTGGGTAACAATTTGTTCTACTGTTCCATTATTATCAAAGTCATTGATATACATCTTAGTTGGATTTTCTTCATCACTTTGGTAAATAGAATTTAAACCTCTATTTCCTAATACAAGATCGATATCCCCATCCTTATCTATATCTGTTGCTTCAACAGTATTAAACCAACCCGAAATTTTATCTAAATCAGTAGCAGCTACGGTTAAATTCTGACCATCATTTATCAGTATCTTAGGAGACATCCATTCACCTACTAAAACCAAATCTTTTTTACCATCTTTATTGACATCCTGCCAACTTGCATCTGTAATCATTCCAATAGTTTTGATGTCAGCCGCTTTTGCACTTGTGATATCTACAAAGTTTCCGTTTCCATCATTTTCTAAAAGGTAACTTTCCGGGGAAACACCATATACTCCGATAACACTATGACTTCCAACAAAAATATCTATATCTCCATCCTGATCGTAATCATACGCTTTTAAAACAGAAATGTTAGTATTTGTAGGCTTAATCACATTACCTCTAGAGAAATTTCCGTTCCCATCATTTATATAACTTCTAACTCCAGTTCTAGCTCCTTTAAAATTACCTCCTGATCCTATCACCAAATCCAAATCTTTATCTCCGTCAATATCTTCAAAAATAGCTGTAACATCCTCAAAAAACTCCTCGGTTTCAAATTGAGTTTCTTTTAGTTTTCCAGAAGTGTTTTGAGTATACAACTTTCCTTTTTGACCATAGGCTCCTCCAATAAACACATCATCATTCCCATCATTATTTACATCTGCAATGGCTAAAGCAGGGCCTTCTCTAGATTGCATCTTATAGATCAACCCTTCATAATCAAAATCTACATATGGATCTTCTTTATGCGCATTAAGACTATGCGATATTTCGACAAAATAAGGATTTTCTTTTTTAGAAACATATTGAAATTGCTGATCGGCATCCTTATAATTTAGGTTTATTTGTTTATTCAGAGCTACTTGATCCAATAATTGTGATTTCCCATCTGGATAAATAACTCGTAGTGAATCTATTTTATCACTCTCTCCAATTCCAATGGTCATTATATAGTCTATCGAAGATTGAAAACCTCGAGTAGGTATTAGCTCTTGCCTAATTACCTGATTATTGAAATACGCCTCTACAACACTTCCAATAGCAAAGGTGTTTTTCTCACTTCCAGAGACTTTAATTTTCAAATAGTTATTCCCTTTTTGCTGACTATTATTTTCATAGATTCCGACTGGCATATTTAGATTATTAACTACCAGATCTAAATCTCCGTCATTATCCAAATCTCCATAGGCTGAACCATTAGAAAAAGTTGGTTCATCAAAACCCCATTTTTCTGTAACATCTGTAAAACTTAAATCTCCATTGTTTTTAAACGAATAATTAGGTATTGGCGTAGAGGGCATTTTATTAATGATAGAGTCCACTTCCTCTTTTTTACCTGTCAATGTCATCTTTTGTATGATATCATTCGCAAAAAAGTTCATAAAATCTTGATCTGTAAGATCATGGTAAATCCCGTTGCTTACATAGATATCTCGATAACCGTCATTATCCATATCAAACAACAAAGCTCCCCAACTCCAATCTGTTTTAGCAACACCGCTGTAAAAAGCTATTTCAGAAAAAGTATTATCTCCATTATTGAGCTGAAGAGAATTCTGCATATATTGATTATAGAAGTCCCTACTTTTCTTCAATTTATACACATCATAACTCTCAAAAGAACTTGTTTCTTTTAATCGTTTATCATCTTCCGGAAGCATATCGGTCACAAAAATTTCAGGACGCCCATCGTTGTTAATATCCGCCATATCCGCTCCCATCGAGGAAAGACTAAGATGTTTTACCCAATCTTTAATTTCTTCATTAAAAGTTCCATTTCCTTGATTTATGTATAGATAATCTCTTTCATAGAAATCATTAGACACATAAATATCAGGAAGAAGATCTTCATTAACATCTCCTATAGTAACCCCTAATCCAAACCCAATAAGACTACCTAATATCCCAGCTTCTTCACTCACATCTGTAAACATTCCATCATCATTTCTTAATAGCTTGTCTCCTCCTCCCTTTAGAATTTCCGGAATATCCCAGTCTTTTGCTCTTAAATTTCTTTTATTTACATACCCTAAACTACTTACAGGAATAAAGCTGTTATTAAGAATATACACATCTAAGTCTCCATCCTTATCATAATCAAAAAAAGCTGCATGCGTAGTAAAACCACTATCGGCAAGGTTATAATCTTCTGCTCTTTCTGTAAACGTTAAATCACCATTATTAATAAAAAGCTCATTCTTTTGATCATCACCTTCTACATTTCCTGCATTACAAACATAAATATCCAACAAACCATCCGCATTAATATCTACCATCACTACTCCTGTAGACCAAGCATTTTTTCCCATTGTTTTTGATGATTTTGAAATATCTTCAAAAACAAAATCACCTTTGTTTAAATACAGTTTGTTTTCTTGTTTATTTGCTGTAAGGTAGATATCGGGTAAGCCATCATTATTAATATCCCCAATCGCGACTCCTCCGCCATTATAAAAATTCCTATAAGTAAAAATGTTCAGGTTTTTCTCATTATCTACTTCATTAATAAAATGAATATTCGTTTTCTGTGGAGTAAGTTTATTAAATAAGGTTTCTTTTTTTGCAATAATATTTTCCTTCTCCAGATTTTCTTTACAGGAAAAAAGAAGAACTATAAGAAGTGTACTATATAAAAGTTTATTCATGTTACTTATATGTCTTTTTTACAAGTTGAATACTATCATTATTAATTCCAAATAAAACATATTCCTCACCTTTTATTTGGATTGATTTAATCGATCGTACAGCTCCATCAATCTTCAAACCTGAATTTTTAACGCTATCAAAACCTCCTTTTTTATTATTGATTAAAATGGTACCATAAGAGCCATCTAATCTACTCAATTGTGTACTGATCTCATAGCTATTCCCTCCAAGAAATATATCTGGATACTGGTCATTATTGATGTCTTTTACTAAGATATCATGAACTGAAGAAATTTGGGTTTCCCAAGGAAGCTCTTTTGCCGAAAAGTTAAGGTTTCCTTTGTTTTCAAAATAAGTGGTTTTCAATGTAAAAACTTGTTTCTTTTGAGCAGTTTCAATTTTCTCTTTCGAAAAATAATCTTCAAACTTAGCTTCTGCAAAAGCATGATATGACAAAAACCTCTTGTTTAACTGAGGAATTTGTTTCGTAAGCTCATCTTTAGTGGCAATTGGAGTCTCCTTACCTTGATAAAAATAAGTAACAATAGGATCTATTTTTTGATTATCATCGAAATCAGCTAAGTAAAGTTGTAAAGGTTCATTTTCTGATGCTTTTAATCTACTATTTAACCCCCAATTACCAGCTATAATATCCATATCACCATCATTATCCATATCTTCTATTGCAATACAATTCCACCAACCATTTGTTTTTTGTAATGACTGATTTTCATCCTTTACTAAGTTTCCTTCTTTATCATTCATGAAAATGGAAATTGGCATGTAGTGACCTACAACAATCAAATCTTGATAATCATCCTGGTTGATATCAACAAATTTAGCATCATAAATTTGCCCGATGGTCTCTAAATCCTTAGATAATTCTAATGTATGATCTATAAAATTACCTTTACCATCATTTAAAAATAAGTAGTTCTTTGGTATCTTACCGTAATGTCCAGGAATACTATTGCTTCCTATAAAAATATCTTTATCACCATCTTTATCAATATCAGCAGTTATAACAACAGAGGCGTTTATTTTTATATTTTGAAAAGAGCTCTGACTTACCTTAAATTTCCCTTTATCGTTTAAAAACAATATAGGACCCGACTCATATCCTTCGTAATTTTCATTTCCTGCGTATACTGTAATAAGGTCTAAATCTCCATCTGCATCTGCATCAAAAAAGTGTTGACTTACATCTTCATACTTTTTATATAACTCAACATCTTCTTGCTTTGATTTATTAAATTCTCCTAACGCATTCTGAAGAAATAGTGAACCGGATCTAAACTTACCTCCAGGAATAAAAATATCATCTAACTGATCATTATTTACATCTACAACTGATACATGAGGACCTTCATTAGATATAGCATAGGGTGCCAGAGGCTCAACGCTAAAATCTTTAGTTTCATAATCCTGATGTTTAAACTTAATTAAGGATTCACTTTTCGCGAAAATTTTGGAATCTCTATCATCAAGTACAACAGAATCTAATGATTGATCTTGAAGCAAGTAGTTGACAGCGTTTATCTTTATATTCTTGTGTACTGATAAATTCCCGTTAGGCCATCTAATCTGAATGGAATCAACCTTGGTATGATTCTCTATTCCAAAATGTAATATGCTAGAAACAGACGATAAATAACCTCTTGTTGGGTTTATACTCGCTACTTGTAATTCATTGTTTATAAACAGTGTAGCTTTGGCTCCGATGGCATGTAAATTCTGCCCTATGCCTTTTAATTTTAGTTTGACATAATTGTGTTTTGTCAATTCATCCGAATGGTTTTCATAAACGAAAGCAACATCATCTATATTGTTAGTTACAATATCCAGATCTCCATCATTATCTAAATCTGTAAAAACAGCTCCGTTACTATACGAGGGTATATTTTCTGACCAGTCAGCGGAAACGTTTTTAAAAGTTAAATCACTATTATTACTATAAAAATAATTAGTTGTTTTTTTACTAGGTAGCTCATCGATTAATGCTAAATCTTCCTTTGTCATCCCTTCTTCAATGCGCCTTTGAATATTTTCATTAGCGATAAAACTAATAAAATCCATATCATTAGTCGCTCCTTTGATACCATTAGAGATAAAAATGTCTTTATAACCATCATTATTTAAATCTACCATTAAGGGTGACCAACTCCATTCGGTTGCGGCAATACCAGAAAAAAAGGCTATCTCACTAAAAGTATTCTCTCCTCTATTAAGTTGTAATGCATTTTGCATATACTGAGGTTGATATCCGTTTTTAAGATATTGATTATAGACTGTAAAGCCATATTCAGTACCAGATGACTTATACGTAGCTAAATCTTCAGGCAACATATCTAAAGATAAAATATCAAACAAACCATCATTGTTAACGTCTGCAATATCCGTTCCCATAGAAAAATGTGAAGTATGCTGAATGATATTGTGTTCCGAATTAATTACTTCTTTAAATGTCCCATTCTTTTGATTAATATATAAGTAATCATTTTCAAAAAAATCATTACCAACATAAATATCGGGATAGCCATCATCATTTATATCATCTGTAATTATACCTAAACCGTACCCTATAGATCCCTGAAAAATTCCTGCTTCAGCAGAAACATCATGATATGTCCCATCATCATTTCTATACAACCTATCTCCCGACAAAGAATCAACCTGCTTTCTTTTAGAGCCTCTACCGTAAGCACGATTAGGATGAACAGAGTGATTTAAAAGATACATATCTAAATCACCATCTAGATCATAATCAAAAAAACTTACTTGTGTAGAAAAGCTTGAAATATCAAGCTTATATTTTGACGCTTCATCTTTAAAAAAAGGAACACTATCTTTATCTAATCCTTGATTTATAAACAACCTGTTTTTTCCAAATATACCTCTGTAATTACCAACTTTACATACATAAATATCCTGTAAACCATCATTATTGATATCTACTACAGTAACACCTGTGGACCAACCTTCTTTATCGGCTAAAACTTCTGAGTTAATTTTTTTGAATTGAAAATGTTTTTGATTCAGATATAGGTGATTTTCTTCTTGATTGGATACAAAATATAGGTCTTCCCAACCATCATTGTTAAAATCACCTGCTGCTACTCCAGCCCCATTATAAAAATAAAGGTATCTAAGAATATTAAGGTCTGGTGATTTTTTTAACTTATTTTGGAAAGTAATACCCGTTTCTTCTTTTGAAATCAGTTCAAAAAGATATGTTTCTTTTTTATCCTTTTTACAAGAAATCAAAAGATTCATAAAAAGCAGGCTAAGTATTATATTTCTTGTGTAATGAATCAATTATTATTAGATAAGCGAAAAATATGAATTAGTAGAGCCCTTCAAGGAATGAAGGGCTCTACTCTAACAAATCTTAGCAATTTAATATGTTAGTAACCAGGATTTTGTGTTAAATTAGGATTAGAAATAAGTGCACCTGCAGGAATCGGGAATAATACTCTAAAGTCTTCAGTATTACTTTTTAATCCCCAAGCTTCGGTAAACTTACCAAAACGAATTTGGTCATTACGTCTCCAGAATTCTTTATACAACTCTCTTCCTCTCTCATCTAGAATGTCTTGTTCTGTTAATGAACCTAAACTATTAGTAGTATTTCGAATAGATCTTAGTTCATTTACCATTGCTAGCGCATCATCACCGGAAGAACCTCCTCTAAATATTGCTTCTGCTTTCATTAAGTGAGCATCCGCGTATCTAAATACAATCTCATGGTTCGTAAAAGCACCATTATCAGGGTGATATTTAATCGTTCTAATACCTCTATTCTCATCATTCCCAAGTAAACCAGCAAAATCTCTAGTAAAATTAAGCGGTTGTCCTGGTCTATCTGTTAATGGATCACCATTTTCATCATACTGTTGTCCTACTAAGAAACCAAAACCAATACCTTGGAAAGAACCATCTGTTGGAACGAAACCTCTTCTTTCTTCTTGACCACTTCCTGGAATATTAATATTTGGATCTCCTTCAAAAAGGTCATAAAACTCAGCAAGAGTAGAGAAACCATTCCATCCACCTCCACCATTACCTTCGGCGTTTTGGTTATAATGCAATCCATTCCAAATTCTATTACCTACACCTGTTTCTGCAAACCAAATAGTTTCGTTATCTACGTCTTCTTTAAAGATATCAAAATAACCTGCTTGTAACGCAAAACCATCAGCTGCGATAGCATCTACCGCATTCACCACAGCGGTCATATCTGCTGCATCGGGTGTACCTGATCCATTATAAATATGTTTATTTAATAACACCTTTGCTAATAAATAATTCCCTGCTGCTCTAGAAGCTCTATTTGTGGAAGCACTTGGCCCTATCACTGGTAAATCAGGAATAGCTTCATTTAAATCCGTAAGTACAAAATCTAATGCTTCTGCTCTTGTAAACACTCTAGGATCAATTTCTGGACCTTCATCTGGCTCTCTAAATGGTACTTGACCATACATATCCATAATCCAGAACATACTGAATGCTCTTAAAAACTTGGCTTGTGCAAGCTGCGCCGCATCAGCACCACTTCTTGAATCAATAATTTCAGTTGTATTGAAAACGTTGGTATTCATGTTATTCCAATTATTCAATACAAATGGGTGGATCGCACTCCATGTATGCTCGTGTAAATTTCTCCACAATCCATTATCACCCCAGTCAGTTCCTCTTGTAGGTACTAATAACTCATCTGAAGTAACCTCATTCAATGCGTATAAATCTGCTTGATTTCCTAATTGTCCATATATAGAATTGTAAACATTAGTAATCGCGGCATCTACATCTCCAACTCCAGAAAATTCACCGGTTAGATTTTCGATCACCGAATCAGTGGGCTCTATCTCCAAATCAGTACAGGAGACTAATAGCATTATTGAGAATAATGCCGATAATCCAATTTTAAATTTCTTTTCTTTCATAATCTTAATTTTTTAAAAAGTTGCATTTAAACCAAATGTATAGGTTCTCGGTCTTGGAAAGGCTGTATAATCAATTCCCGCAGTTGGTATACCATTTAACGGAGCACTTACATTTACTTCTGGATCTAAACCACTATAATCAGTTATTACAAATAAGTTCTGCCCGTTTGCAAAAAGTCTAAGGCTTTTGAAAAGTCCTTCTCCTGATAATGGGAAATTATATCCAATAGAAGCATTTTGTAATCTTAAGAAATCTCCTTTTTCTAAGAAACGAGTAGATACATCAGGAGCGTTGGAAGAAGCTTCTCCATTTGTTAAAACATCTACAGTAACGTTTCTTCCACCGTTAATACTTCCTGCAGTGAAAAATGCATTTGCGGTGTTATTATATATGTAATGACCAAATTGACCTGCAAAGTTCATAGAAGCATCCCAGTTTTTATAGTTGAAACTTGTGGTAATACCAACATTGAAATCAGGCAAGGCGCTTTTACCAACAAACTCTTGAACATCCCCGTTAGGATAAATTGATTGACCATCTGCATCAAACCCAGCAAATTCTCTTAAGAAATAAGAAAATAGTGGCTGATCTTCAGCTAATAATTGCGCAAACGCACCTGTTAATCCTTGTCCACTGATCTGACCAGATTGGATCTGACCGTCAAAGTTCTGAAGCTCATTTTTATTATAAGCGATATTAAATCCAAAATTCCAATTTACGTCTTCTTGCTGGATAATATCATAATTGATTGCAAATTCTACCCCTTGGTTGATTACATTACCATCTATATTAGTAAAGTTAAAAGGTTGTGGTGTTGGTTGAGCATTTGCTGCACTTAATAATAAGTCTTTGGTATCCTTATGATAAAAATCTATAGTACCTGTTAAACGATCTCCAAAGAATCCAAAATCAACACCTACATTGGCTTGACTTGTTTCCTCCCATTTAAGATCATCATTAACAAAAGATACCTGACTAGTTCCCGGTGCATTTATCACACCATCTTGAGCGATTCCACCTGGGCTAAATCTACGTCTGATTGTAAAGTTACCGAAACCAAGTCCATCTTGATTTCCAGTAATACCGTATCCAAGTCTTAATTTCAGTGTAGAGAATGAATCACCAATAAAATCTTCCTGATCTAACTTCCAAGCGAATGCTGCAGATGGAAAATATCCATATTGATTGTTAGGTCCAAATCTTGAAGACCCATCAGCTCTAACTGTTGCAGTTAAAATATACTTATCTGCTATGGAATAGATACCTCTTACAAAAAAGGATTGTAACTCATCTGTAAAATCGAATGTATCACCTAATACTGAAGAAACTGGTGTTGTTGGTGCAACCAAAGCCTCACCTTGAACGATATCAGGGAAAAGTCTATTTACGAATGAACCATTAGGTGCCACACCATACTGCTGGAAAGAACCTTCAATAACACTTTCGATCAGATCTGCAGAGATTTCAAGATTTTCTCCCATTTGATCCAAATCTGTTGTTCCAAAGCCAAAACCTTGTACACTTCTTCCTTTTCTTCCAAAATCTTGATAAGAAAAACCTGCTAAAGCGGATAATTTAGAATTTCCAAATTCTTTCTCATAATTCAAAGTTATATCTAAAAGTCTATTCTCTACTTCGATATCATTTAAAGTTCCTCTACCATTTTCAGGAGCTCCATTATTAAAACCAGTTATATTTCCTGATAAAACATTTATAGCAGTAGACTCTGAATTATCATATCCTACACTTACCTTAGCACTTAACTCAGAAGTAATCGCATACTCTGCAGAAAGGTTAACTAAATATCTATTTGTTTTTGTTTCATTCTGACTAAAAGTCAATAATGCTAAAGGGTTAATATTAGAACCACCTGGCTCAAACCCTGCTGAAGCAGGCCATGTTGGATTTGCAGAGTACGCAGCTCCTAACAAATCTCCTTGGAAACCTGCATTATTTGTAATTGGTGGCGCTTCATCATTTACTCTTGATAGTGTCCCTTGAAGATTTAATTTTAATTTATTGTTAAAAAATCTATGGGAAGCATTAATTCTTCCAGTAATCCTTTCTAAAGAACTTTTCTTAACAACACCAAACTGCTTTCCATATCCAAAAGAAGCTCTTACATTACCAGTTTGATAATTATGTGAATACGACAATGTATTATTAGTAGATTCAGCTTGTCTAGTAATTACATCTTGCCAATCCGTGTTAGCTCCAAAATCCTGTGCAGCACGATCTCCACCGAACTGATCAATAGCATCTAAATATTGTTCTCTATTCAGCAAATCAAATTCTTGAGCAGGTCTAGCGATACTTAGAGTAGAAGTATATTCAAAAACACCTTTTGGCGCCCCTCTACCTGCCTTAGTGGTTATGATTACAACTCCATTCGCACCTCTTGATCCATATATTGCAGTTGCGGATGCATCCTTAAGAATACTTACACTTTCTATATCATTAGGGTTTAAGAAATTAAGCGGGTTTCTTGCAGAACTAGTTCCAATCCCTAAATCACTACCTCCAGCGGCAGTATCGTCTCCAGCCAATGGAACTCCATCAACTACAAATAAAGGGTTATTGTTAGATCGAACAGAAGTTGTACCTCTAATTCTTAATGCTACGCCTGCTCCTGGCTCCCCACTTGCTTGTGTAATTTGAACCCCTGCTGTTTTACCTTGAATAAGCTGCTCTGGTGATGCAATAGAACCTGAATTAAAATCTTCAGAAGTTACTACTGCAACGGAACCCGTGGCATCTTTTATAGACTGTGTTCCATAACCAATAACCACAACCGCTTCTAGTTCTGCAGCATTTTCCTCCATGGTTACATTAATGGTTGTACGACCACTAACCTCCACCGCTTTAGTTTGAAATCCTACGTAACTAAAAATTAATGTAGCGTCTTCTGCCACATTACTTAAGGTATAGTTCCCATCAAAATCAGAAACTGCCCCATTTGAAGTCCCCCTAACAAGGACATTTACCCCTGGAACTGGACCATTTGCATCCGAAATCACCCCCGTAACCGTGATTTGTGCAAACATCATATTCCCTGAGATAAATACTAAAAGAAACATGAGTTTTTTAAGTATCATACTTTTCATAATTTAGAGTTTGATTAAATTTAAATATTTAGTTGTTAATTATTACTACTTTTATCGTTAAAAAAATTAGTTTTATTCAATATTTTAAGTAACAGGGGCGTCTTAGTCTTACTAGAACAATCGACATAGTAACTAGAAATTAATATTTAAATAAAAGTTACAATTTTAAAACGCCCCTAATGTTACCTCTTATGAAGAAGTTGCTATCAGATAAACTCCTTCGCTAACAAACAAAAACTAATTTCACTTTCTACTTTATTCATATTTGTTTTAAAATTATATTAATCTATATCTAAAACTAATCCTTGATAAGGTCGAAGGATTAAGTCATTTTCTTTACTATGCAGATCTGCATAATTATTTATCAAAACTTTGTACTCATTCACTACACCAGAAGTTTTAAAAACTTGATCTGATTCAGTAAAATTGAGAGCAACAATAATTGACCTATTTTCCAAGGTCTTTTTGTAGATATATAGATTAGGGCTATTAAATTCTATTTCCTCGAATTCTCCAAAAACAAATACATCATGCTGTTTTCTTATTTTGAGCAAGGATCTATAAAAATTCAGAATAGAATTAGGGTCATTTTCTTGATGCTTAACATTAATAACATCACTATTTGGATTAGCTTTTAACCACGGATCAACTATTGAAAACCCTCCATTAATCTCATCATTCCATTGCACAGGAGTTCTAGCATTATCTCTACCTTCTTTATTGATCATTTCCAAAGCCACTTCCTTAGAAAATTTAGAATTAACTAAACTTTCTTCATAAAAATTCAATGACTGAACATCTTTGACTTCTTCTATGGTTTCTAAGGTTATATTAGTCATACCTATTTCATCTCCTTGATAAATATTTAAAGTCCCATTTTGGGTAGCTAACATTGTAATTAACATTTTAGCAGACTCCGAATGATATTCTTTATCATTTCCAAATCTTGATACCATTCTAGCGAAATCGTGATTTCCCATAGCGTTTGCAATCCACCCAGTGTTATGCACTGCATCTCTCCATTTTTTAAAAATTCTTTTTATTTGCACTAGATCAAAAGGAGAAACCTCTTCAAATTTCCCGTTTACAATTGTACATTCAAGAATATCAAAATGATACAACATGTCCAATTCCTTTCTGTCTGTGTTTACATACAAACCAGCTTTAGTTTCATTAATACCAACTCCTTCAGCTAATGAAAACGCATCGTACTTACTAATCACCTTCTCATTCATTTCATTCAGATATTTATGAACGGTTGGTCCATTGGCATATACATCTTCTATAATTTTTCTAAAACCGACTTTTGGAGCATCTGGATACCCTTCTGGTTTAGATATTAATGGAATCACGTCCATTCTAAAGCCATCCACTCCTTTATCCAACCAAAACCTCATGGCATCGTAAATCTCCTCTCTTACCTTAGGATTTTCCCAATTTAAATCAGGTTGCTTCTTTGTAAATAAGTGGAGATAATATTCTCCAGAAGCATCGTCCAATTCCCATGCACTTCCTCCAAAGAATGACTTCCAGTTATTCGGAGGACCTCCATCATCTGAAGGCTTATGCCAATGAAAATAATCTCTATATGGACTATCCTTAGACTTTTTAGCTTCTTCAAACCACATATGTTCATCAGAACAATGATTGGCAACCAAGTCCAATATTAATCTCATACCTCTATCATGAATTCCTTTTAATAACTCATCAAAGTCTTCCATGGTTCCAAATTCAGGCATAATCCCACGATAATCACTAATGTCATATCCATTATCATCATTTGGCGAACAAAAAATTGGACTTAACCAAACAATATCAACATTCAAACTTTGAATATAATCTAGTTTCTCTATGATACCCCTTAGATCACCAACTCCATCATTATTACTATCATTAAAACTACGAGGGTATATCTGATAGATCGTACCTTTTTTAAACCAAGTTAGTTTCACTTAAATCTGTATTATGTTTTTAAATAATTTCATTTTACTAGTCTTATTCGTTTTGGCATTGAAATCCTTCAAAAACACACCTAATAATCGATTTAATAAAAAAATAGTTAAAAAAATCTGGTATTACTATTTATTACATCGTTTGATTACCAAAACTACAATATTATTTATATAGAATTTCAAAAACACAAATCTTTACATTACCTATACAATG
Source organism: uncultured Aquimarina sp. (assembly GCF_947492115.1). NCBI lineage: Bacteria > Pseudomonadati > Bacteroidota > Flavobacteriia > Flavobacteriales > Flavobacteriaceae > Aquimarina > uncultured Aquimarina sp. Next base: position 537,519 of record NZ_CANLMM010000003.1, on the reverse strand, counting down.
TCGATATAACAACCTTAAAATTATCTCAACAATCTATTTATCAGTCACTTAATCAATAATTTTAAAATAAAGAATTCAATAATAAATAAAGAATTCAATCGATTAAGTATAGATTTTATATAGACAAGTACTTCATAAATTTCTATACAATTAAGAAAAAACAAACAATAAACTTCTTATCAAACCCATTTTCAATTTCTCTAAGAAACATATGCTTTAATTTTATTTATCATAAATTAGCGCAGGTAGTACAAATACAAAATTTGACTATTTATTTTGGGGAAGGTTGTGTAAAATGAGCGTTTTATAATACTTTACTTTACGTTAGTTCAGCGCGCTTTTTTTACGTTTACACAAAATACATAACAAATAATCTCCTTAGAAAGTAAATCAAGAACAAATAATAATACAAACGTTTGTATTATTATATTTTTAGCAAAATTAAAATTTTATTGATAATTTTTTAATACTTAATTTGATGGTTTTTAAAAAAAGAAGGGTTAAACTTGAAGATATCGCAAGAAAACTAAATATTTCTATTGCGACAGTATCAAGAGCATTGGATAAAAACCCCAGAGTTAAAAAGAGTACTCAAGAGAAAGTATTTAAAACTGCCGAAGAAATGGGGTATATGCCCAATCAGATTGCTAAAAGTTTGAGCTCTGGAAAAACCAACATCATAGGAGTACTTATACCTAGATATGACGAACCTTTTTTTATCGAAGTATGTAGAGGGATAGATCAATATGCTAGAAATCATAATTATAAAATTCTAATCAGTTCCTCGAGAAACTCGTATCAATTCGAAAAAGAAAACCTTATCTCATTCGAAAGAGGTTTGGTTGATGGAATCATTTTATCCCCTACACATGAGACAGAAAATGTTGCCCATTTAAACGATCTTACAAGTAAAGGTATGCCCATGGTATTATTTGACAATATTAGAGAAGAAGTCTCTGGAGCGGACCATGTAATGATTGATGATATAAAATCGTCTTTTAATGCTGTAGAGTTTCTTATCAAAAAAGGAAGAAAAAAAATAGCATTTATAGGAGGAATAAAACAAAAAAAAGTATTTCAAGATCGGTTTACAGGATACAAGTCGGCTCTTAACAAATACAAGATCCCTTTCCATGAAGAATTAGTCTTACATTGTAACTCCTTGGACAGAGAGTTTGAGGATAGAGAAATACTAGATTTTTTTAAACATCTTACCACCTCTCCAGATGGAGTTTTTACGTGCACTGACAATTATGGATTGTTAGCAATGAAAACACTATTAAAGACTGAAAAAAAAATACCTGAGGAAGTCGCAGTAATCGGCTTTGGAGATTTGGGACTTGGAGAAGTCTTTGTTCCAACCCTAACCTGCGTATCACAACCAAGTTTCGAAATGGGCCAAAAGGCTGCTGAACTCCTTATCAAGCAATTAAATGAACCTGAGGACATCCTTCATAAAAAAACAGTTGTTAAACTGGAAACTAAACTTACCCAGCGAGAAAGCACTTAAAGCACATTCATTAGAAAATTACATAATTTTAATCAAATTCACGATTCTGACTAAAAAATGATAATACAAACGCTTGTATTGCCATGCTAATTAGTTCAATTTCACTTTTCAAAATTTGTTTAGTAAATTGTGTATTCTATTTATTTTAAGATCACTAGATTCTTATTTCACAAAATATCTTAATTATGACACTAAAGAATTCAAAGGCTTTTCTTACTCAATTCGTGTGCTTTTTTATGACTATATATATCGCAGCACAAAGTGATGGATGGACAATTTCTGCTACTGATAATAAAAATTACACAGGAATTGTATCCGCAAACGGAAGAATCGGAATACTACCGTCTTCTAAAATATTTGAAACAGACAAAATAATTCTGAATAATGTATATGACAAGGAGTCACCACTTGGTGTTAGCAGAATTCTTCTGGGAATGAATTTTGGAAATCTTGACCTCTATATAAACAACATAAAGTTAACCAATGAAAATATTAGCAACTGGAAACAGACGCTCAATATGAAAGACGCTAGCTTTACCACAACCTTTACCTATAATTATATTGCAGAAATTTCTTATACCGTATACGCTCTTAGAAATGTACCCTATTCTGGTTATATCGATTTTGAAGTATCAGCAACTAAGGATATTGATCTAAAAGTTGTTGGAAAAATACAAACACCAGAAGAATACCTGCAACCTTTAAGCACTTTTAGAGTTCTTAGAGATTTAGAAACCACAATGCCCATCTTACAAACCGTTGCAAAAAGCAGACTGGGAAAACATACAGTAGGTACTTCTGCTACGTTCATATGGCATGATATTAATTCTACAAGAGAAAATCAACGTCCAGAATTAGTACATACCAAACTTTCTGAATACGACAATCAACTGTCATTCGAAAAAAAAGTGTCCAAAGGAAAAAATTATAAGTTTGCTTGGACCGCAGCCCAATGTTCCACACAAGACTTTTTTGATCCTCAAAGTGAAAGCGAGCGTTTTGTAATTTTCAATTTATTAACTCCTAGAAAAGACCTTCTATATCAACACACAAATTTATGGACAGATCTTTGGAAAGGTGATATCATTATAGAAGGCGATCTACAATCTCAATTAGATGTTCGCTTAGCCCTATATCATTTATACGCTTTTTCTCGAGGAGACTCGGATCTTAGTATTGCTCCAATGGGATTAAGCTCTCAAAACTATAATGGTCATATTTTTTGGGATACCGAGTTATGGATGTATCCTCCTTTATTGGTACTTAATCAAGATATCGCTCGTTCATTAGTGAATTATCGATCAGACCGTCTCGAGGTAGCAAAAAGGAAAGCAATCAATTTTGGATATAAAGGATCTATGTTTCCATGGGAAAGCGATGACACCGGAGAGGAAGCTACTCCCGCTTGGGCGCTAACAGGAACTTTCGAACATCACATCACAGCTGATATAGGTATCGCTTTTTGGAACTATTATCGAGTTACAAAAGATAAAAAATGGCTTCAAGAAAGAGGGTATCCTCTTCTAAAGGAAGTTGCAGATTATTGGGTTAGTAGATCCACAAAAAATTCTGACGGATCCTATTCCATCAAAAATGTTGTAGGAGCAAATGAGTTTGCGCCTAATGTAGATGACAATGCTTTTACTAATGGATCTGCCATCACTTGTCTAAGATACGCTTCTTTAGCTGCAACCAAAATTGGAATCACACCGAACAAGACATGGAATGATGTTGCAGATAAAATAATCATTCATAAGTTTAAAGACGGAACAACAAAAGAACATAGTAAATACTCAGGAGATAGAATAAAGCAGGCAGATGTTAACTTATTATCATACCCATTAGATATCATAACTGATAAAGAAACCATTTTAAAAGACCTAAAATATTACGAACCTAAACTCGCAGAAGAAGGCCCAGCTATGGCTCAGAGTGTGTTTGCCGTGATCTATGCCAGATTAGGTGATGCAGACAATGCCTTTAGGCTTTTCAAAAGAAGCTATGAACCCAACAAAAGACCTCCTTTCGGAGCATTAGCAGAAGCTGCCACAAGTAACAATCCCTATTTTGCCACAGGTGCAGGAGGAATGCTACAAACAGTTATTTTCGGTTTTGGCGGCTTATATCTTACCGACAATGGAATAATTCAAAAAAATCCAATATTACCTAAAACTTGGAAAAAACTTACGATAACGGGAGTAGGAATAGATAAAAAAACTTATGTAGTTGACTAAAACTAATTCGTTGAATCTCTAAGAATCAATGAGGTTTTAACGATTTCTGTACTTGTTTTATAATTGTCCTCGGAAGTATTTAATAACCTATCCAATAGTATTCTTGCTGCCCTAGCTCCTAAATCTTCAGCATGCTGAGAGACTGTTGTTAATTTAGGATAGGAGTGCTTGGATAATATCCCATCGGTAAATCCAATTACAGAGATATCATCTGGAATTTTATATCCTAACTTATTAGCCATATTTATTGCAACTGCTGCTGCGGTCTCATCCAAACCGAGCACAGCATCAATTTCATTATTTTTAAGAAAAGATTCAATCTCCTTCTCTTCTAACTCAATATTATTTATAGGCAATTCAACAAGTGTTACCCCTTCATTATCAGCCACTTCTTCATGAGCCCCTTCTAATCTTAATCTACCAACGCTTAGATCAAAAATGGTAGAGATTATAGCAATTTTTCGACAACCTGTTTTAATCAAGTGTTGTACAGCCGTTTTGGAAGCATGCTTATCATCCACAATAACCTTATCACAATCCACTTCTGCACTTACGCGATCAAACATCATAAGTGGCACATTATCACGCTTCAAATCTTTAAGATGATCTAGTTTATTAAGCATCTGAGTTTCCTTACTCAAAGCTAAAATAAAACCATCTACACTACTATAATTAAGCATTTCTACATATTCTACTTCTTTCTCATACGACTCATTAGTAATACAGGTTACAATTTTATACCCTTCTTTAGAAGCTTCTTGCTCAATCCCATAAAGTACTTTAGCATAAAAATGATTAAGAATCTCGGGTAACAACACACCTATGGTATTAGTTTTATTACTTTTTAAACTAACAGCTAGTGCATTAGGTTTATAGTTATAAAAGTTAGCTAACTCATGAACTCTATTGATAGTTTTCTGACTTATCTCAGAATCATTCTTTAATGACTTAGAAACGGTAGAAATAGATAGATTTAACTCTTTTGCAAGCTGTTTTAGGGTAACCTTTTTCCTCATGACTGTGCTATTAGAAATTCCTTATTTAAGACTGATAAGAATATTTGTCAAATTGTCTTTGGAGTCTAAATTAAGCTTTTTTCTTAATCTATGCCTGCTAACATCTACACTTTGTGAACTTATTCCTAATAGAGGCGCTATTTCTTTAGAAGAAAGATTCATTTTCAGATAAGCACACAGTCGTAAATCCTTGGAAGTTAGGTTAGGATAATTATTCGAAAGCTTTTCGTAAAATTCTTGATGTGATTTATCAAAATTAATTTCGAACAACTTGCTTTCTTTATCTGTAATATAATAGTCCACTAATCGCACTAATTCATTGTAACTATTGGTTGGCAACTTTTGATCAGAAGCATCCTGAACCTTTACAATCTTATCCCTAATCTTTTTAAGAATTTTATTTTTATTCAAATTCACGTAGGCAATCTGAGTCAGCTCTCTACTTTTTGCTTTTATTTCATCTTGTAATTTAGAGTTATTAAGCTCGATGATTTTATGCTCCTGTTCTAATTTTTGCGCTCTATGTTCTTCCTCCTGCTTTTTTAATTTCATTGCTTTTTCTTCCAATAAAATCCTTTCCTGTTTTTTCATTTTATACCTATTGATCCCTCTTACTGAAATAATCAATATCAAAAACAAAATCAAATAGAGCATATATGCCCAATGTGTTCTATATATTGGAGGTTTTATACTGAAACTAAATGTTCCTAATCGATATTCTCCATTGTATTCTGCTCTTACTTTAAAAGTGTAATTTCCTTCTTTCAGGTTATAAAGTGTTCGCTCTGTACTCGTGGTTTTAGGACTCCAATCATTATCATTTAAGCTCGTCTGGTACTCTATTGCTTGTCCATAAATTGGTAATGCGTAGTTAATCTTAAGATCATTATCAGAAAATGCAATTTTATCCCCAACAACGTATGAATTTCCACTATTTACGGAAACAAAATTTCTAATTAGGATATCACTTTTAATAGTTTCCGAAATCGTATTATTCTTTTTGGAATACATCGCAAAACCATTAAAAACAGGAATTACAGTATTTGAATAATCAACAGGAAAAACATTTAAAACATCAGGTACCAATTGATCTTTTAATTCGTGAAGCACTATTGCATTTTCAGAATTTTTTACTGCAACCTTATCATTACTTACATACCAAGTTTCTTCTCCATTTTTAAAAATTCTGGGAGCAGATCCTAGATTTGCTTGTATTTCCGTTTTAATAAAATCTTTGTTCTGATGAGAGTATGTGTATGTATGGTAGTTAGAAGTTATTACTATTTTGTCATCTACCATGGAAAGAGCTATTCTATCACCTTCAAAATCACTTACAGGATAGAAAGCCACATCCTTTAATTGTTTTTCATCATAGTCTAGCTCAAATTTGAACACACCATCACTATACAGTGCTACCCAAAGGTAATTTTCCTTATCTACCTCTAAATACCTACCGGATTTTTCAAAACCACTTAATTTATATCCTTCCCATTCTCCTTCTCTCTTTTGATATAGCGATATACCATTATAATTTCCAGAAACAATAACATCCTTTTCTTCTGAAAGTTTATATTTCCTGAAATTCCAAGCCCCTAAATCTTCCCCCATTCTGGTCAAGACTTTACCCTCTAACGCATAAGCTCCTTTATCATGACCAACATAAACATCATCATCAACTTTTTCGATATTCCAAACCTGACCATTTAATAATAATTCAAAATCTTTATTAAAATCCGTAGAAGTGGTGTTACCTGCATAAAGTCCTTGATTAGTACCTAAGTAAGAAAGATTTTGATCATTTACAACCGCATAAGTAGTTCCCAACTCTCCAAAATAATCATAATAATAGGTAAGAGGAGAGTTTAATTTTATATGATCTACTCCATAATCTAAAGCCAACCAAAGATTTTCCTCATAATCTTGATAAATGGATAGGATCGTATTGTTTTGGAGCCCGTTTCTCTTATTAATATTATGAGATTCTCCAGTGGCTACATCCAATAAATATAATCCATTAGAAACTGTACCAAGAGCTATTCTATCATCATTAAGTTTAAGAAAAGAAAAGATCTGAGCTTTTTGAACTTCTTCTGACACAGAAAAAGTAATAGGTATGAGTTCATCATTTATTACTTTATATAATCCTTTAGTATCAGTTATAATAATTAAATTATCATCAATTTTTGTAACACCAACTATGTTTTCATTTAAAGCTGGATCACTTATTACAGGTATTAAATTGGTTTCCTGTAGTCTAAAAACCCCATACTTTAAATCATTTACATAGATCTGATTGTCGATACTATAACTCCACTTAAAACGATATGGAGCGGGAATTTTGGTAATTATATTTCCTTGATTAACATATAAATTTCTAAAGGTTTGAAAAATGATCTCATTATTAACAAAATGTGTTCTCCAATACTCTTCAATGTCCGCAGCTACATCTTTTTTGTTATTTCTTAATGGCTGAATTGTATAATCCTCATATCCATTTTTAATCAACATCCCATGATGCTCATCAGCCCCAAAATATATAGTGTCTTTGTTCTTAACAAAAAGACTTCTATTTACCATTTCTGGATTGGTGTCTACTGAAGTCCAATCAGTGCCGTCAAAAATTAAAATCTCATTCCCATTAGCAATATATACTAAACCATTTTCATCTTGTTTAATATCCCAAGATTGCGCATTAAATCCCATGTTTTTGGTATCATAATGGGTTATCTTAGGAAGTGTTTTATTTTTTATGGATTGTGAAAAAATCGAAAATGATAAAAAATAAAATGTAATAAAAAGACGATACATGAGATGAGTTTTTACATAAGTAGGCTTATCAAATATACCATTAAAATCTTAACATACCTTATTTACACTTTGTTTATAAGATATCAATAAGCACCCTATACCTTTTAATCATAAAAGATGGGTATTAATTTTTTATATTATTTAAGCTTAATTTTCTTCTTTAAATCTCCAATACTAATCTCAAAATCTCCAGGCTCGGCAATAGTCTTTAACTCCTGATTTACAAAAGAAAGCTCATCCTTAGTGATTGTAAACGAAACTTCTTTAGACTCTCCTTTGCTTAAAGCAATTTTCTCATATCCTTTCAAAGCTCTCACTTCAGGAGTAATACTGGCATACAAATCACTAATAAAAAGCAACACCGCTTCTTTTCCATCTCTACTACCAGTGTTTGTAACGGTTACTGAAACGTCAATAGAACCATCTTCATTCATTTCTTCTGCACTTACGGATAGATTACTATATTCAAAAGTTGTATACGATAATCCATCACCAAACTCATATTGCTGATCATAGTCCGAATCATAATAGTTTGGAATGGAAATGTTATCAGAGTGTTTGTGATTATAGTTTACAAATGCATGTGGATGTTTTGGATAATTTATTGGCAACCTTCCAGAAGGGCTTTCTAACCCATACAATAAATCTCCCAGAGCATCTGCTCCGTGGTTACCTGGCAAATATCCCATAAATACAGCATCTACTAAAGGCTCTATCTCGTTAAAGATGATTGGTCTTCCTTCTAGTAACACAAGCACTATTTTCTTACCTGTTTTTGCCAATGCTTTTGTTAGTTCTACTTGATCCTTTGGCAATAAAATAGAATTAATATTTCCTGGAGTTTCTGTATAGGAGTTTTCACCTAAACATAATAAAATAACATCAGTTTGTTGAGCAGCCTTTACAGCAGCAGCAATATTCTTTTGATCCTCGAAAGAAACCTCTTTTAATACAGTACTATCGATACCATTATCTTCTTTAAACGAAACTCCCTGAACAAATGTAGCATTACCTAAACCTACAATAGCTTCAGCAATTGTATTTTTATCTTTAGCATAGTTATCTGCTTCACTTCCCTGCCAATTATATGACCATCCTCCATTTAGAGATCTCATGGTATTGGCAGTGGGACCTGTTACTAAGATTTTTGTTCCTTTTTCTAGTGGCAGTACCTCATCTTTATTTTTTAGCAATGTAAAAGATTCTAACGATGCTTTTTTGCTTACTGCAGCAAATTTTTCTGATCCAAAATCAGGATAATCTTTAGGATCTGTGACTGGGTTTTCAAATAGACCCAATTGCATTTTTACTTTTAATATTCTAGAAACTGCACTATCGATTCTTTCCTCAGCTACACTCCCCTCTTTCACTAACTCTACCAACAGTTCGGCAAACTCAAAATCATGAGGTACCATACTCATATCTACACCTGCGTTTATAGACATTTTGATTGCATCTTTAATTGTTTCCGCAACTTTATGTCTCGTATGTAGATAATTGATATCTGCCCAATCCGTTACTGCAATACCCTCGAAGCCAAGTTCGCCTCTCAATACATCCGTTAACAAGAATTTGCTAGCATGTACAGGAACTCCATTTATTTCTCCCGAATTAATCATTAAGGTTACAGACCCTGCATCTACAGCTGCTTTAAAAGCTGGTAAAAAATATTGTCTTAATTCTCTTTCTGGAATCCAAGCAGGTGTTCTATCTTTACCAGACAAAGGAACGCTATATCCTAAATAATGCTTCATACAAGAAGCTACAGTATAAGGGTCTCCAAGTGTTCCCTGATAACCCTCTACCATTGCCACACCCATTGTCTTTCCTAAATAGACGTCCTCACCAAAAGTTTCCCATAACCTTGGCCATAAAGGATTTCTTCCTAATCCCAAAACAGGTGAAAAATTCCAAGGAATCGACGAAGCTCTTGTCTCATAAGCAGAAATCTTAGCAACTTCTTTTACCAAATCTCGATTAAAAGTTGCAGCCAATGCAATCTGCTGTGGAAATAATGTTGCTTCTGTAGTGTAATTAACACCATGAATAGCATCTATACCATATATAATAGGAATTTGCCTAGGTGTTTTCGCAGCCTCATCTTGAAATATCTTTATAGTTTTATACCAATCTTGTCTGGATAAAGGAACTCCTGGAGTATTTAATATAGAACCTACTTTATAAGTATGAATTGCCTTGCGCACTAAGGCAGAATCCAACTCATAAGGCTGAGCAGAACTATACTGATTATCTCCTTTGGTAACTACGTCTAAAGTAATTTGAGTCATCTGCCCTACTTTTTCCTCTAACGTCATTTCGGAAAGCAGTGAAGCAACTTTTTTATCAATCTCTGTATTCATAGAAGGTTTTTCCTTTATTGTTTTATCATTGTCTTCGGTTGATTTTGAGTTACAACTTAATACCAAAAGACTGAATACGATAATATATAATTTGTGCATCATTTAATTATTTAAAAGAAAAATTACTTTCTAGTTCTGTTTTTGAGCTACCTCCTATAAACACTTTGAAATCTCCTGGTTCTGCTTCCCATTTTTTATTAGCCGTGTAAAACTGAATCGTTTTTTCATCTATCGTAAAAGTGACTGTTTTACTCTCTTGAGGGCCAAGTTCTATCAGCTGAAACCCTTTCAATTCTTTTACTGGTCGTGTTAAGCTACCTATTAGATCTCTAAGATATAGCTGTACCACTTCCTTACCTTTTACTTTCCCAGTGTTTTTAACTGTAACAGAGACCGATAATTTTCCTCCTACACTAAATGTTGGAGCACTCACTTTTAAATCCTTATACTCAAAATCGGTATAACTTAATCCGTGACCAAAAGGAAACAAAGCATCATTCTTTTCATCAGTATAATGTGACCAAAACACCATACCATCCTGATTTACTGGTCTTCCTGTATTTTTAACATTATAATACAGAGGCGCTTGACCTCCATGTCTAGGAAAAGATACTGGTAATTTCCCTGAAGGGTTATAATCACCAAATAATACATCTGCTATTGCATTTCCAGAAGTCGATCCAAGATGCCAAGTTTCTAGTATTGCGGATGCTTTTTCAGCAATATTAAGAAGAGCCATTGGACGACCATTCATAAGCACAACTACAATATTTTTGTTTACCGCATAAACAGCATCAAATAACTTTTGTTGTGGCGGAGTTAATTCTATACTCACCTGACTTCTTGCTTCTCCAGATTGAAAAGCTTCTTCTCCTAATGCTAAGACAACCACTTCTGCTCCCTTAGCAACACTTACTGCATTTTCAATTCCCTCAAAATTATCTCTATTAACTTTCAAACTTCTAACGAAACTTCTTTCACCTACACCTATCTCAACTCCTTTTGCGTGCGAAATTTTTGCAGAACTAGATACAGCAGCCTTTATACCTTCTAATAATGATACTGCAGAATTCGGTGTTGCCATTCCTCTCCAACTTCCAATAGGAGTATCTTTATCATCCGCAAGAGATCCAATAACCGCAATACTTTTTGCATCTTTCTTGAGCGGTAATATATTACCATCATTTTTTAACAAAACAATTGATTTCTTGGCAACATCTCTAGCTATCTGTAAATGCTCCTTTGTATATATCTCCGTTTTTTCACGTTCTTCATTACTATATCTAAAAGGATCATCAAACAACCCTAATTCGAACTTAACTCGTAAAATACGTCTAGCTGCATCTTCTATAAGTTTTTCATCTACTTTTCCATCTTTGACCAACTTTTCCAAACCAACTTCATAAGCTCTACCTTCCATGTCCATATCATTACCCGCATGTATCGCTATATCAGCTGCGTGTGTTCTATCCTTTGCATATCCATGAAAAATCATTTCAGCAATTGAAGCCCAATCCGAAACGATAAAACCATCCCAGTTCCAGGTATTCTTCAAAATATCTCTTTGCAAACCTTTATGACCTGTTGCTGGAATTCCATCTATCTCATTGAACGAACTCATCATTGATGCAACACCAACTTCTACTGCTGCCCTAAAAGGAGGTAATACGGTATTGTGTAATTCAAATTCTCCTATACTTACAGTATTATAATCTCTTCCTCCTTCTGCAAAACCATAGGCAGCAAAATGCTTAGCACATGCAGCGAGTGTATTCTCTTTTGCTAAATCATCTCCTTGAAATCCCTGAATTCTGGCAACTGCTATTTTCGATGCTAAAAATGGATCTTCTCCTGCTCCTTCCATAACTCTTCCCCATCGAGCATCTCTAGAAATATCCATCATAGGACCAAATGCCCAATTAATACCAGACGCAGTCGCCTCCTTTGCTGCAATTTCTGAAGACTTTTTAATAGCCTCTAAGTCCCAACTTGCACTTTCACCAAGTGGAATAGGAAAAATTGTTTTAAAACCATGAATCACGTCATATCCAAACAACAATGGAATTTTTAATCGCGAATTTTCCATTACCGTTTTTTGTAATTCTTTAGTACCTGCTACTGATGTAGCGTTAAGCATAGCCCCTACTTCTCCGTTGCGAAGTTTCTCATATTTTTCTTTATTCCCAACATCCGAAGGTGGTCCGGTTACATCCCAACTACCATTATATAAAACAAGCTGTCCTATTTTTTCCTTTAATGTCATTAAAGCAATAACAGAATCCACTTTCTGCTCAATATTTTTATTCTGAGAAAAACCCTGTAATGGAGCACCTACAAACAACCCCAACAGGACAATACCACAAATATTATTTTTAGCATATTCTTTAATAATTCTCACCTATCTTATTTTTTAGTTACGTCAATTAAATTTATCTTACTTACTTTCTTAATATAAATCTGATTCGTTTTTCAAAAATCAGTAAATAAACACTTTAGATTTTTATCTCGAAATATTGATAAAGCTACAACATTACATTCTATTTTATGCTAACTAGATAATCTTAACATTATCATTACATTTTAATTCAATTATCCCATTGACATTTATATATGTCTAAAAAAATCACTGTTAATCAACGAATTGCGAGATTTAATTGTTAAAATAATAGAAAGTTATCAGGAGTTAAAAACAAAACCTAATAAAGATTAAATAAATATATTATAACAAATGAGCTTAGGGATTAACATCTAAAATGCAACAAATCTTTTAGTAAAAAAACATGCTTTTTATCTTAACAATTGAAGAGCAAAATAATTATAGATCAATATAATTCACAATTCCTAATAATGGGTGTCAATTGGTTATTTTAACGTGTATGATCGGTATATTTTTGACAAAAAAACTTAAATATTTAACATTCCCTTTTTTTTTATCTCCATAATGTTGATTTTAGACATTATGAATAAAAGATAAATTTATTGTAAGTTTTAATCTATATCTTACGACATACAATAACTATCTGTTTTAAAACAACGATTATATGTCTAAAACATATTACGATCCTTCGGATCTTAGAAAATTTGGAAAAATTACTGAATGGAGCGAAGAGCTAGGAACTAAATTCTTTGATTATTATGGAAAGGTTTTCGAAGATGGCGCATTAACAGCGAGAGAAAAATCTTTAATTGCCTTAGCAGTTTCCCATGTGGTAAAATGTCCTTATTGTATTGATGCCTACACAAAAGATGGTTTACAAAAAGGAATTACTAAAGAAGAAATGATGGAAGCTGTTCATGCAGGAGCTGCTATAGAAAGTGGGGCTACACTAGTACATGGTGTACAAATGATGAATAAATACGAAAAGTTGTCTATGTAAGATTGAGGCTGATATCTTGAAAGACAATTTTAATAAAAATGATGTATGGCTACTAAGTCACTGAAAAAAAGAAATAACGAATTAGCAGATTCTAATAGGCAATTAGAAATACTAAACAATGGTATTTTTGCTAACGGTGAACTACCAAAATTTGCTGATAAAATTGCTGAAATTGGCAAAAACCCTCTACGTCCTAATAAACTTGAAATATTACAGATCAATGTTGGATACATGTGTAATCAAGTATGCGAACACTGTCATGTAGATGCAGGCCCTGATCGCAAGGAGATTATGACCAAAGAAACTATGCAACAATGCTTGGATGTTATTAGGAAAACAGGAGCGCACACGCTGGATCTAACTGGTGGTGCACCGGAAATGAATCCTAATTTTAGATGGTTTGTAGAAGAAGCCAGTAAAGCTGGAATTAAGGATTTTATAGTTCGTAGTAACTTAACGATCATAAGGGCAAACAAAAAATATTATGACTTGCCTGATTTTTTCAAAAAACATAATGTACATGTAGTTTCCTCAATGCCACATTGGACGAGAGGTAAAACCGATAAGCAACGTGGAGATGGTGTTTTTGACAAATCCATTAAAGCGCTTCAAGAACTTAATGAGCGCGGATATGGAATGCCGGACAGTGATCTTCGCCTTGATTTAGTATACAATCCTTCGGGTGCTTTTTTACCAGGTGATCAAGCTTCTATGGAAAAAGATTTTAAAAAGGCTTTGTTAGAAGATTTTGGAATTCACTTTCATAATTTGTTTGCAATCACTAATTTACCGATCAGTAGATTTTTGGATTACTTAATTGCTTCTGAGAATTATGAAGATTATATGTATGCTTTGGTAGAAGCCTATAATCCTTCAGCTGTATCGAATGTTATGTGTACAAACACGATTTCTATAAGTTGGGATGGATGGCTTTATGATTGTGATTTTAATCAAATGTTAGATCTAAAAGTAGCAAGTAAAGTAAAACATATTAGCGAATACAACGAAGAATTACTTCAAAACAGAAATATTATCATTTCCCAGCATTGTTATGGTTGTACCGCTGGTGCAGGAAGTAGTTGCCAAGGAACAGTAGCTTAATTATGAATTTAAAAACCGCCATATTAGTTTTTGCAAACTCCTCTAAACAGGAGGTGCTCAATAAACCAATATTTGGAGGTGATAAACTATTCTCAGAGCTTAATAAAGCTACTCTCAAAATAGTACAAAGTACAGGAATTCCATTTTTTGTATGTACAGAGAGAGATCAGATTGGAAATAGTTTTGGAGAACGTTTTGTAAATGCGATTCAGAATATTTATGATCGAGGATATGAAAGTGTAATTACTATCGGGAATGACACACCTCATCTACAAAAACACCACTTAATTGAAAGTGTTAAGCAACTTAAAAATAATAATTTTGTACTTGGACCTTCTGCTGATGGTGGATTTTATTTAATGGGGTTGCACAAATCTCAGTTTAATAAAAACACCTTTTTAAAACTCCCTTGGCAGTCTAAAAACCTGGCTAAGAGCGTGTCTCTTTTAATAAAAACTTCAAAAATCGAAGTTACTCAACTCGAAGTTCTTTATGATATAGATACGTTAGAAGATTTAAAAACTATTTCTAAAATTAGTTTTGATCTATCTAAAATGATTAAGGCCATCATCGATGAAATATTACGCCCTTTTGTTCAAATATTTCGTGGTGTAATAACAAGTACAGATACCTACCAACAATATTCCTTTTACAATAAAGGATCTCCACTCTTATCTTAAGACATTTATAAAGTCAATTTAGATGATTCCTTTATGCTATCTAGGAATCATAGCTGTTATAAGTCTACAGCAGTCAAAAATCATATCAACATTTTAGTATTGACCAATCAATCTCTTTGAGATTATAGCATTACGAACATCATCTGTATGAAGAAAGTAACTCTTATATTTTTCTGTATACTATTACCCTTACTCGGAGCAAGTCAAGATTCCTTGAAGGAGTTGTTAACACTACACAATAGTAAGAGTATCCCCTACATCACTGTTAAAGAACTGAAAACTTCTAAAAACGATGTTATCCTTTTTGATGCAAGAGAGCTTGTAGAGTACCAAACAAGTCACTTAAAAGGTGCTATTCATGTTGGGTATGATTTTTTTGAAATAAACAAAATAGTAAATCAAAATATTCCTAAAGACTCAAAAATTGTAGTGTATTGTAGTTTAGGAATACGATCAGAAGATATTTCAGAAAAGTTAAAAGAATTTGGTTATACCAACATATATAATTTATACGGCGGCATATTTGAATGGAAAAATGACGGTAATGAAGTAGTGGATATGAACGAAAAAGAAACTAACAAAGTACACGCATTTTCAAAAGAGTGGGGAAAATGGTTGTATAAAGGAAAAAAAGTATACAAAAGGTGAAAGAAAAGAATCTATTATTAATTTTTACCCGAAACCCCGAATTGGGTAAATGTAAAACAAGACTAGCAGCTACCATAGGCGATCATGCTGCTTTAGAGGTATATCAAACTTTATTAAATCATACGGTGAGTATCACAAAAGATCTGGATATCACCAAAGAGGTACATTATTCTGTAAAAGTTAGAGAAAATGATATTTGGGATAACCATATCTATCACAAAAAACAGCAAGATGGTGAAGACCTCGGACAACGAATGAAAAATGCATTTCAGAATGGTTTTACTAATGGATATACCAATATCATCATCATTGGAAGTGACATGTATGATTTAAATCAGGAAGACATCGAAAACGCATTTAGAGCTCTCCAAGATCATGAATATGTAATTGGTCCTGCAATGGATGGAGGATATTATTTGTTAGGGATGAAAAGAATGAACTCTGAAGTTTTTGAAAACAAAGCTTGGGGTACTGAGACAGTCCTTCAAAATACATTAAACGATTTACAACAAACCAATATAAAATTACTGGAAGAACGAAATGATATCGACTATTATGAAGATATTAAAGACATCTCGGCCTTTCAACACCTATTAAGTTATCAAAATGATTAAATACATTAAAGAAACAACAGAGTATCTACAGGAAAAAGGATTTGAAAATCCAGAGATAGGAATCATCTTAGGAACAGGACTAGGACAACTACTTAATGAAATTGAAATTCTTAAAGAAGTAAGCTATAATCATATTCCTAATTTCCCCACTGCAACGGTAGAATTTCATAAAGGGAAATTAATTTATGGAAATCTGGAAGGAAGAAAGGTTGTGGTAATGCAAGGTCGTTTCCACCTATACGAAGGGTATTCTCTTCAGGATGTTACTTATCCCGTACGTATCATGCAGCAGTTGGGAATTAAAACATTGCTAGTTTCAAATGCTTCAGGAGCCATTAATCTAAATTTCAAAAAAGGAGAGTTAATGTTAATTGATGATCATATCAACCTTCAGGGAGGATCGCCACTTGCATTTAAAGGAGTAGAACAATTAGGAACTCGTTTTACGGATATGAGTGCTCCATATGATGCCAATCTTAATCATCAATTGGAGACCATTGCAAAAGAAAATAACATCACTTTGCACAAAGGCGTATATGCCTCTGTAGTAGGACCACAATTAGAAACAAGAGCAGAATATAGATACTTGAAGATAATCGGAGCAGATGCAGTAGGGATGAGTACTGTTCCAGAAATTATTGTCGCTAATCACTTAAATCTAAAAGTAGCAGCAGTTTCTGTGCTTACCGATGAATGTGATCCTGATAATTTACAACCTGTAGATATTGAAGAAATTATCGCCATGGCAGGAAAAGCAGAACCAGAAATGATTCTTTTATTTAAAGAACTAATAAAATCCTTGTAGAAGCATAAGATAAACCCCATTAATAGTAAAAAGAAAGTATAAAATATGAGTTATTTAGAAACCACACATGATGTTTATAAAGAAGCAGCATTAACTCCAGATGTTGGACTATGTTGTACCACAAATCCAATTTGGGAACTACCAGGATTAAAAATCCCAAAGATCATGCAAGAAATGAATTATGGATGCGGAAGTACTGTAAATGCCCGAGACCTTACCAACAATCCTAAAATTCTATACGTTGGTGTTGGTGGAGGAATGGAATTATTACAATTCTCTTATTTCTCACGCCAAGAACATGGTGTTATTGGTGTAGATGTAGTACAAGAAATGTTGGAAGCTTCTCGTAAGAATTTTAAAGAAGCAGAAGAACAAAATGATTGGTTCAAAAGTGAATTTGTAGATCTCCGATTTGGTGACGCTCTAAATCTTCCAGTAGAAGACAATAGTATTGATGTAGCTGCTCAAAATTGCTTGTTTAATATCTTTAAAGAAGAAGATCTAAAAAAAGCTATCGAAGAAATGTATCGTGTCTTAAAACCTCACGGCAGATTGGTGATGAGTGATCCTACTTGTGAGCAGCCAATGAATGAAACGTTAAGAAACGACGAACGATTAAGAGCTTTATGTTTAAGTGGTAGTCTTCCGATTGCAGAATATGTAAAAGCACTTACTGATGTTGGTTTTGGAACAATAGAAATTAGAGCACGTAAGCCTTATCGTATATTAGACCCTAAAAACTACGAAACGGATGAATTAATCTATATAGAATCTATTGAGGTGGCTGCTATTAAAGATCCAATGCCAGAGGATGGACCTTGTGTATTTACTGGGAAAGCAGCTATTTATTATGGAGATGAAGACTATTTTGATGATAAAAAAGGACACGTTTTATTAAAAAACCAACCTCTTGCCGTATGTGACAAAACTGCTGCTGCTATTGCTGATTTGGGAAGAGATGATATCTATATTAGCGAATCTACTTTCCATTACGATGGTGGCGGATGTTGCTAAATTTATTAAATATGTAAGCATTCATATCCCTAGAACTTCTTTTAGTTTTGGGGATATGTTTTTTTAGAACTTCTTCGACATTGCTTTTCTAAATTCATATATAATCAAAAACATAGAGCACCAAAGCGGACTCATATTGATTTTCAACCCTTTTCCTTTCGAAAACCTTATAATTTGTCTGGCATAAAATCCTCCTTCGGCTGCATCTTCAAATTGTTTAATTCCCGTACGCAAAATCAAATTTTCTAATCTAGGTAACTTCCCTTTTAGAAAATCCGATATCTCATCCCTATTCGTAATAAAAGGACGAGCCATACCAATTAGATCAACTTCGCCGTTAGATAATACTTCGTTACAAAAATCATATGACCTAAAACCTCCTGTAATCATAAGTGGCAACTGACTGATTGCTCTTATTTTCTTAGCAAAATCTATAAAATACGCCTCTCTGCGTTTTGTACTCTCTTTTAGTTTTACATCTTCTTCATTCATAGTAAAAAAAGCAAGCTTTTCATAGGTTCCTCCAGATATCTCCAGTAAGTCTATCTTTTCATTATCCAACATTCGAACTACCTCTAAGGATTCTTCCTCTGTAAAACCTCCTCTCTGAAAATCAGCAGAATTCAATTTTACGGCTATAGGAAAATCATCTCCTACTACTTTGCGAACTTCTTTGATAATAGTTAGTAATAAACGACTTCTATTTTCAATACTACCTCCCCATTGATCAGATCGCAAATTGGTATTAGGTGATAAAAACTGGCTCAACAAATATCCATGAGCAGCATGGATTTGAACACCCGTAAAACCAGCTTCTTTGGCTAATTGTGCAGCCTTGGTAAACCTTTGAATTACTTTTAGAATATCCTCTTCTGTCATAGCTTTAGGTTTACCAAAAAGCCCTAACTTTTTTAACTGAACTTCAGAAGGTGCTAAGGGTCTACCAGTTCCAAAACGATTCGTTTGTCGACCAGAATGTGAAATTTGAACCCAAACATGATTACCATATCTTTTTCCGGCTTCTGCCCATAACTTTAATTTTGGGAGCATATTTTCATCATCAAAACATACATTGCCCGCAGATTCTAAATGTTTCCTGTCGATAACTACATTTCCGGTTATTAGCAAGCCAGCTCTGGTAGCAGACCAATCTTCATACAACCGATTATGACCTTTAACAGGTTCATAATTCCGATTGCTGATACGCTCGGTCATAGCGGATTTTACTAATCTGTTTTTCAATACCGCTCCGCAAGGAAGTGTCAAAACTGTACTAATCATATGGAAATAGTTCGATTACAATAATACACATTCAATAAGTAAGTTCCAATATAAGGAACTATGAATTACGAATAACATCTGTAAGGAATGGCACAGACTTTGGACTAACCTCGAGTATTTAACGAATATTTATATAAACATTTCGTTATTTGGAAAAACAAAAAATAAATTAAGTGTCAAACCTAACCATTTGGAATAAAAAACATAAAAAATGAAGACCCCAAAACTATTTGTATTCGCAATTATTGCATTCATATCACTACAAACGAAAGCACAACAAAAATTAGATCATGCCATCTGGGATCAGATATTATTGATCAATGTATCCGATGACGGAAAAGTAGATTATAAAGGATTTATGAGAGACAGTGCAGAGCTATATAAGTACTTCAACTATCTTTCTGATAATCCACCTGCAGAAAATTGGAGCAAAGAAGAAAAGTTAGCATACTGGATCAATGCTTACAATGCCTATACGATCAAGCTTATCATTGATAACTATCCTTTAAAAAGTATTAAAGACATTAAAAATCCTTGGGATAGACAGTTTTTTAAAATTAATGGTGTATTACACAGTTTAAATGAACTAGAACACAAAATTCTTAGAAAACTAGGAGAACCTAGAATTCATTTTGCTATCAATTGTGCTTCTTTTTCTTGCCCAATAGTATGGAATAGAGCTTTTACTGCAACTAATGTTGATAATGCCTTGGAAACACTTACTGGAAATTTTATCAACGACCCTAAAAGAAATACTATTACTGAAGAAGTAGTAGAGGTTTCAAAAATTTTCAGTTGGTTTAAAAAGGATTTCAAGGTAGATGGTGAAGATGCAAAATCTTTTATCAATAGATACGCTAAAGTTAAAATTGATAAGCAAAAAAAGAAAGGATATAAGAAATATGATTGGAGTTTAAATGAGTAACTTTATACCATAAATAACAGCTGACCTTTTGAAAATTTCTATCGTCATTCCTATTCTTAATGAAGCGGCTTCTATATGTAAGCTGCTTTCGCATTTGATACAGGTTTCTTATGCTAAAGATACCATTAGTGATATTATCATTGTCGATGGTGGAAGCACTGATAATTCAAAAACCGTGGTACAACAGTTTGCAGAAAGCCAAGCTGTAAAGATTAAATTAGTAGATTCTGAAAAAGGTCGTGCTAAGCAGATGAATACAGGAGCATCAGTTGCTACTGGTGAAATTCTGTATTTTTTGCATGCTGATTCCTTTCCTCCAAAGCATTATGATAAGGATATCATAGCAGAAATACAAAAAGGTAATGAAGCTGGATGTTTTCGTATGAAGTTTGATTCAAATCATTGGTGGTTGCGATTTCTAGGGTGGCTTACAAAATTTGAAAGTAAACGCTGTCGTGGTGGCGATCAAAGTCAGTTTATAACCGCATCATTATTTAAAGAAATAGAAGGGTACGACGAAAATTATATCGTTTATGAGGATAATGATCTAGTAGATCGTCTTTTTGCGATTAATAAATTTGTTATCATTCCTAAATACGTCATTACTTCTGCAAGACGTTACAGAGAAGTCGGAGTTTGGCGATTGCAATACCACTTTTTAAATATTCATATGCGACGATGGCTGGGTGCCTCCTCAGAAGATTTATATAGGTATTATAAGAAAAAAGTTGTTTCTTAAATCTACTTCTTTATCTTTAGGGAAGTGGAAACAATACCAATACTTTTAGTTGTTTTACTCCTTATTGGAGCTATTCAGGGAATAATTTTCGGAACCATATTATGGCAGAAAAATGGATTGCACTATATAGCTAATAGGTTTCTGGCTACCATTTTATTCTTCTTTTCTTACCGACTTATTGTAGAGACACTAAATATATTTGGTTTAGGTCGTTATGATGTTTGGTATCATATTTTGCTAGAATATAATTGGATTTACGGAACACTAATTTTCTTTTTTGTAAAAAGTTATGTGAATCCCAAATTTGAATTTAAACAGAAGGATTGGATTCATTTTCTACCAGTATTCATTGAATTTGCCTGGAGCTTTTTTATCAAAGCTCAAAACTTTTACTGGGATGGAACCAGAGAAAGCCTTACTTGGTTAGGATATTGGGGATATGTAATATGGATGCATTATCCAACGATGTTTGTCATTTCTGGAGCACTCATCATTTTTTATAGTAGCAAAGCTGAAAAAATACTAAGTAATATGACGAGTGTCGAAGGATATAAGATCATTCCAGGAAAACTCGACTGGATCAAAAGAGTAATTTTGGTGATGAAAATATTCTCTATTATTTATGTTCTTGGAATTTTAATAGACTTTTTCTTTTTCAATTTTGCCAGTAATTTTTTCTACGGTCATCCTGTATTTATAGGCATGGCGATTATTACTTATTGGTTAGGGCTCGAAGGATTTTCTCGCAGAAAAGAAAGTGCATTTAAACCAACAACAACTGTCTCAGATAAAGAAAAAGAGCAACTTGTGACTATCAGTAATGCATTGAATCTTAAAATGCAAGAAGACCAATTATTTAAAGATCCTGAACTTACCTTAGCTTCTCTATCCGAACAACTATCTGTAAAACCATACTTGGTAACCAAGTGCCTTAATACCATCTACGAGAAAAAGTTTAATGACTACATCAATGAACTTCGTATTGAAGAAGTAAAAAGGTTAGTAAATGACTCAAAAAATAACAATTTCACCCTTTTAGCATTAGCTTATGAAGCAGGTTTTAACTCTAAAGCTTCTTTTAACCGAGCAGTTAAAAAAATAACCGGTAAACCTCCTAGCGCTTTAAAATCAAATAGTTAAATAGTCTCAATTAAAAAATTGAGTCCTTAACTTTCTTCAAAATTCGTCTCATTTAGCGAATTGAAACGATTTTGTTTATTAAATGATCAATATTTGTCTCGAACAATTCTAAAATCATAAAAACATGAGACAATTAATGACATTTACAGTATTCGTATTAATAACATCTTTCTATAGCTTTTCTCAAGAAGACACAAAAGATCTACAACAATTAGTTGGTGAATGGAAACTGGATATGAGTCCGCAGGATACGACAGATTCCAATTTTGCCATGATGCGCATCGATAAGATTACTTCCAAATCCGTAGAAGGAACATTCTATAGAGAAGGTGTAAAAATGAGAGAGGGAAGAGTAAACACCCAATTAGATGTGATTTATGTAGCACTTATCTCCGGTGACAATAGTGGTGACTATAATACCACATTTTACTATAAAAATGGAAAACTTTATGGATCAACGCATGCTATAAAGAAGGACTTTTTAGCTGTTTGGACAGCAGAAAAAATAAAATAATCATGAAAAAAGTAATCTTACTATGCGCGGTTCTGTATACAGTCTTACTACCTGCGCAAACTAAATATGGAACACCCATAAATGATAAATTACCTGAGAAATTAAGCAGTTTACGCAGAGCTATCTCCGTAAAAAATTTTCCTAAATCAATTGATGCAATAAAAATTGATGATCGATATTACTGGAAACATAATACCGCTATTCTATGTAAAGAAAGTGAAATAACAATTATTGAATACGGTGCATATCTATTCTATAATGATACTTGGAATTTAAGAAAATCATATCCACTAAAAGAATTAAACAAAAACTTCAAAACCAAAAAACAGGTAATGAAACAATCTCAACCTTATACCTGGGCAAACAATTGGCGAACAGATGATACGCTGTTTGGTGGATGGGCCATGTGGTATTTCATTGGTATAACCAAAGATGGAGAAACTGTATGCGGTTATGAGAAGATTGAAACAACAGATAAACTTTTAAACTAAATCAATTATGCGAACATTTAAAAATATAGTAATCATAAGTCTAATCATAATTGGATTACAAAAGATACAAGCGCAGAATTACACTTTAGATGTAAAAAGTTCTGAACTATCATGGACTGGAAAAGCTGCCTTTAACTCGTACGCGCTTACTGGAACTATTGCACCTAAAAATGGAACCGTAACGACCTTGGACAATACCATTTCTTCCTTACAATTAATCATTAATATGAAAAGTATTGATCACGAAAATAATGACCTAAAAAATCACCTTAAAAACGAAGACTTCTTTGAAGTAAAGAAATATCCAACAGCTACCTTCATCGTTAATAACTCAGTTACATTAGAGAACACAGAAACTGTTTTAACAGGAAGCCTTACGATAAAGGGCAAAACAAATACAGAAAATATTCCTGTTACTATTAAAAGCAAAGGCACTGATATCTTGATTACATTTAAATATTTGATAGATAGAACTAAATATGGAGTGAATCATAATTCTCCCAGTATTTTTAAAAGAATGAAAGAAAATGCGATCGCTGATGAATTTATTTTAGAGGGGAAATTATTATTTAAATCGAAATAAGTTCTGACCGAAAATCGTTATTTTTATAAAACAACAGTATTTTACCCAACGATTTTTTAAGATTTTTGTTTGTTATGAAAGTAGTTCCACAAGCATTCTACCAGCATCCAAAGATTGAAAAAGTCTTAGTAGATGGATTATCCTGTGTCATTTTTAAAAGCGTACAGCATGCAGATCTTCAGAATGAGCGTTATTTAGCATCGCATGCATTAACATTAGTGTTAAACGGTGGATTACGAATTGAAACCAAAGAAGGAGATCTTTCGATTGTAAATAAGAATCAAATGATACTTCTCCCAAGAGGGCTTTATATGATATCCGATATCATTCCAAAAAATGAATCTTTTGAGGCTATTGTATTCTTTTTTGATGAAGAAATCACAGATGAGTTCTTACGAAACTTTGAAGTCTCAGATATTACAAATTCTAACAATAGCATCATTCTAGCATATGATCAAAATATTAGACTATTCACGGACACGCTCATTACCTTGTATAGAAATAAAAATCAACATCAATTTACCAAACCGAAATTACTCGAATTATTGCATTTGATTAGCCTTTCTGATACAGGTGAAGCTTTTGTAAATAGATTACAACATCACAAGAGAAGAGCTAAAAAAGACATTAAAGCTTTTATGGGTGATAACTATGATAAACCATTGGATATAGAAGATTACGCATATCTAACAGGTAGGAGTATTTCGACTTTCCGTAGAGATTTTAAATCCAAATTCGGAGTTTCCCCTAAGAAATGGCTAGTTCAGAGACGAATGGAAAAGGCAGCGCTCTTATTAAAAGATACTCCTAGTTCGGTAACAGCTATTGCACAACAAGTTGGTTATGAAAACACATCACACTTCATAAAAATATTTCAAAATAAGTTTAGCCTTTCGCCTAAACAATTTCAAATCAAATATCGAAAAGATATCCTTTTATAAAGTTTTGACCGAAAAACACTATTTTTTGTTTTTTTGAAAATTTAGCACATTTATTTTCCTAGACATTTGTACAAAATAAATATGTACAGATGAAAAAAATAGGATTTATAGGACTTGGTATTATGGGCAGTAGAATGGCAGCCAATCTCCAAAAAAAAGGATATGATCTGGTTGTATATAACCGGACCAAAGAAAAAGCAAAACATCTATTGCAAAACGGTGCAACTTGGGCCACTTCACCCAAAGAAGTTGCTAAAGAAACTGATGTGATTATTACAATGCTTTCTACTCCTGAAGTAGTAAGAGAAGTAGCTATAGGAAATCAAGGTTTTCTCTCTTCACTTAAGGACAACAGTATTTGGTTGAATTGCAGCACGGTAAACCCTTCCTTCACTAAGGAAATGGATATCATATCAAAAGAATTCAGAGTTCGCTATTTGGATGCTCCTGTAGCAGGAACAAAAGCACCTGCAGAAAATGGAGAATTGCTTTTTTTAGTTGGAGGAGATACTGCTTCGGTAAATGAAGTATCACCATTATTAACCATCATGGGCAAAAAGACATTGCACCTAGGAAAAGTTGGAAAAGGTGCAGCTATGAAAATGCTAATCAATCAATTATTAGGGCAATCGATGGTTGCTTTTGCAGAAGCAATGGTGATGGGGGAAGCTATGGAATTAGAAAAAGAAACACTCTTTAATGTGCTTTTAAACACTCCAGTAGTAGCTCCTTTTATTTCGAATCTGCGTCAAAAACTCGAAAATTCGGATTATGAAGCTAATTTCCCTTTAAAATGGATACAAAAAGATCTTCACCTATCTAGTATATCAGCATATGAAAACAATGTAGCTGCACCTAATCTAAATAGTACAAAAGAAATTTTTGCACAAGCAAAACAACAAGGATATGGAAACTTGGATTTTAGTGCAGTATATGAATTTTTAAACTCTAAAAAATAAAAAAAATGAAATTATTACGAATTGATGCTAGTTCTAGAATTGAGAATTCAGATAGCAGAAAAATGGCAGATTTATTTCAAAAAAAATGGCAACAAAAAAACCCAAATAGCACTTTAGTTGCAAGAGATATTATCAATACTCCAATACCTCATATCCAACAAAAAACCATTGAAGGATTTTACACTCCAACTGATCAACTTAGTGATGATTTAAGTAAAGCTATTAGATTATCTGACACCCTAATTGCTGAATTAAAAGAAGCAGACATCTTGTTGATCAGTACACCAATGTATAATTTTAGCATTCCTTCTGCTCTAAAAGCCTGGATTGATCATATCGTTAGAATCAATAGTACTTTTGGAGTCAATGAAGAAGGTGGTTTTTATGGAAAAATTGAAGGGCTGAAAGCCTATATCATCACCTCTGCTGGAGCTGTGTATGATTCTCAGGAAATGAAAGCCTTAGATTTTCTTCAGCCATATTTACAAACTGTTTTAGGACTTATTGGAATTACCGATATAACCTTTCTACCGTTAGAAGGAACTACTATGAATGAAGAAATTTTTGTAAAAACAAAGGAAAGTGCTGAAGAGATAATAAACCATTTATAAAAAGTAACAAATTCCCCATTTTTTCGTTCTCAATTTTATAGACATAAACCTCAAGTGTCTCTAAATGTTTGGGGAAATATTATTCTTAAAACCTTAATTATGTTAAAAAGCATTTTAAATTTAAAAGACACTCAGACCCTTAGTAAAGAAGCGCAAAGATCTGTAAATGGTGGAGCTGTAAGAGCAACTTGCCCTACATATTCACCTCAAGAATGTCAGGCTTGTGGTGGATATCCACTGCCTAATGGTTGTTGTTTAGGTACTAGAGAAACGCATATGTGTCTAACGGGTATATTTGAATAATAAACAAACAAGGATCTAGTAATAAAAACTAGATCCTTATTCTTTTAAAATAACTATTATTTATAAAACCTTATGTAAAAATGCTCTCATTTTTTTAATAATAGATTCGCTCTCTTCTTCTAAAGCAAAGTGTCCAGTATCATAAATATTATAATCAATATTCTTTACATCTCTTTTATAAGCTTTTGCTCCGCTTTCGGGAAAAAAAGCGTCGTTCTTACCCCAAACAATTAATAGTGGTGGTTGATTATCTCTAAGATATTTTTGCCATTTTGGATATAACTTAATATTATTTTGATAATCATAAAACAGATCTAAATTTACCTTGTGAGCATTCGGTCTAGACAATCGTAAGTAATCCAAATGCCAAGTATCGGGGTTTACATTCTCTGGGTTTCTGGTTCCATGAGTATATTGCCATTCCAATCCTTCTAATGAAAATACTGGTAATAAAGCCTCTTCAGTTGCTGAATTCCGATTAGCCCAAAATACTCTAAGATCTTTCCAAGCAGGTCCTAATCCTTCTTGATATGCATTCCCATTCTGATTGATGATTGCCGTTACTCTTTCTGGATGTTTTGTAGCTATCCTAAATCCTATAGGAGCTCCATAATCCTGAATCATTAATGCATACGAAGTTAGTCCCAACTTTTCTAAAAAAGTATTAATCGTATTTGCAAGATTATCAAATGTATATTCATAATCAGTTTCACTAGGGAAGTCGCTATTACCAAAACCTGGATAATCAGGAGCTATCAAATAGAATTCATCAGATAATTGATTTAATACCTTTCGATACTGGTGTGAAGAAGCTGGAAAACCATGTAATAATACGACTGCTGGATTTTTTGGATTACCCGCTTCGCGATAGGCTAGTTGTACTCCATCTACATTGATTTTTTTATATTTCACACTATACGCTTCAGTAACTACATTATCATTACTAATAAAGCTTAGGTCAGACCCCAACATGCTACTTGTAATAGTTAATATTAGGATTAAAACCAGATGTTTTGTTGTTTGAATTTTCATTTTGTGTATGTATTTAAATTAGATTATAATTTTCTGTCAGATGCTGATATTTCTAGATCATTGATACTTGCGTATCTCTTTTTCATAAGACCATTTTCATCAAATTCCCAATTCTCATTACCATAAGCTCGAAACCATTGTTCCTTATCATTTTTATATTCATATTCAAATCGAACTGCAATCCTATTTTCCGTAAAAGCCCACAGCTCTTTTTTCAATTTATATTCCTGTTCATTCTTCCATTTATCGGTTAAAAAATCTTGTACTTCTTCTCTTCCATTAATAAATTGATTCCGATTTCTCCACTCGGTATCTTCGCTATATGCCTTAGATACTTTGATTGGGTCCTTTGAGTTCCAGGCATCTTCTGCCATTTGTACTTTCTGTTTTGCTGTCTCCTCTGTAAACGGAGGTAACGGATACTTTTTTTCCATGATGATTTTATTTATTACCGAACGTTCGGTATAATTACTATTTAAAAAAATATGTTAGCCTATATAGTATTTTCTTATTTCTTCTAAAGTTTCTAAAAACAACGAATTATCAGACATTGCATTAGATACCACCAAACTTCCTTGTATACTAATAAGACCTCGTCTGGCGACCTTAGAAGATGTTTGCTTATCTAACCCAAACTCAAATCCGAAATCAGAAAAATGTTGAATCCAGGATTCCATTTCGGATTTTATTTTTTCTCCAAAAATCTCCATTCCGGATTCCATAGATAGTGATCTTAATACACAAGTTTCTTTTCCTTGATCGTATAACTCACTAATTTTTTGCAATACTAATTCTAATCTTTCTTTTGGTTCTTTAGTTGTATCCAAAAGTACTTTATAAAGATTTGTTTGTAGCCAATCCGAAGAATAAGACAGTACAGCTAAACCTATTTGTTTTTTACCTTCAGGAAATCTATGATACAAACTCGCTTTCTTAAGACCAGCTCCTTCCGCTAATTCATTTAAACTAGCACCTTCATACCCTTTAGTCCTAAATACTTGATTCAGGCCTTCTATTAACTGTTGATCATCTACTTTTACTGGTCTCATAACGTTGCAAATGTAGCCTTTTTTAGTTTTTTACCAAACGTTCGGTTTATTATTAACTTGTTTTTAACACTAAAACATTATTCTTCTAAAAATATTGACCTATTCCGAATACGAAACCATTAGTAGCATCTTCCGTAACTCCATATCCATAATCGATTCTAAAAATCGCATTAAAAATTCGCTTATGCATAAAACGTAACCCTACACCTGGATAGACTCTAAAATTTTGAGTATCTCCAAAATCTCCAAAATCTCCTCCAGGATTTCGCCAACTTCCACCATCGACAAAAACATTACTTTGTAATACAAACCAGTCTTTATCCATCAACGTATGCCTATACTCTGTATTGAGAACTATGACTCCAGTACCTCTATCAATGGTATTACCAACTCCTCTAATATTCAAATTGTTATCTACCGCAAATGGTGCAAAAGGGGATTCATCATTACTAGCCAATCCTACACGTAATCTCGATGCCCAGTTTCCTTTTTTACCAATTCTGTGATAATACATAAAATCGTTCCATCCTATTAAAAAGTCAGGGAGTACCTCTTCTGTACTGATTACATATTGAAAATTCGCAACGCTTCTAAATCCAGAAACATATTGGAAATAAAAATCTAAGTTATTGTATTCGTAAATTCCTTTGAAAAGTAATTTATTTACGTCAAAATCTAAGGGAACATCTGGTGCTGTTGCTCCGGTTCTATATGTATAATCTTCATTAAAATAGTTAACACCTAATTCAATCCTATTTTGAAAATTAAACTGGTATAATCCTAACAGTTCATAGGAAGTGTTGTTATATTTATAATCTGCCGTACCATTGTCTAAAAACACAGGCTCTTGTGTAGTGAGACTCTGATAATTAAATGCTAAACCAAACTTTTTGCTAAATAAAAAAGGGGCTCTTATATTCACCCCAAACGAACTATAAATATCATCTTGATAGAAACCTCCCAAAGCCACATTTTGCCCAAACAAATTAAATTCATACAATCCCACTCTAAAAGCAAATTCATCGTTGTTAGTGGTATATACATTAGCGCTAGGAATGATCGTAAAATTTTCTTCTACTCCATACACCACCTTATAACCGTTTTCCTTTTTATGTACCTGATAATAGGCATGCGCAATGCTTGGCAATCGTTTTAATCGTTTGATATCTTCTTCTATTTGAACAGAATCCAGCACATCACCTTCTCGAATAGAGTTCAATTTTGCAATGGCTCTCGTTTTTGTTTTTTTATTTCCCTGAATAACGATTTCGGAAATTACATTTTCCTGAGCGTAGCCTAAACAACAAAAACAAAAGGTTATGAAGACAAGGGTAAGTCTTATTCGCATTTAGTTGTAAATATTTGAAGCAATTTCCTAACAAAGGTACGTCTTATTACACTGCAAATCAAAAATATTGGCCAATTCCAAAGGTAATTCCGTTGGTTGCATCATTTCCAATTCCGTAACCGTAATCTAATCTAAAAACTGCATTAAAAATTCGTTTATGTATGAATCGTATTCCTGCTCCAGGATAAAACCGTAAGGTACTACCATCTACCAGTTCTACTAAATCTCCTCCAGGGTTTCTCCATGTTCCCGTATCTATAAAAACATTACTTTGCACTACAAACCATCCTTTTTCGTATAAGGTATGCCTATATTCTGTATTTAATACAATTGCAGCAGTACCTCTATCAATCGTATTTCCAGCCCCTCGTATGTTTAATTGATTATCTACTGCAAAAGGAGCAAAAGGGGTATCATCATTCGATGCATATGCTAATCTTAGACGATTTGCCCAGTTCCCGCGTTTTCCGATTCTTCTAAAATATTCAAAATCATTTCTTCCAATAAAAAAATCATCCAACAAACCTTCTCCACCAGTTACAAAACGGAAATCCAATAGACTTCTAAAACCTGAAACATACTGATAATCGATATCAATATCGTTATATTCATATTCTCCTCTGTACGCAATTTTATTAGCAGAAAGACGGGTTGGAATTTCAGCAGGCAGATTCCCTTCTATAAAATCATATTCCTCTTTAGAAATATTAACACCAACCTCAGCTCGGTTATGAAAATCAAACTCATATAAAAAGTTCAATTCAAACGCTCTTGTATCAAACTTGTAATTGATGGTATTATTATTTTCTAGAAAAATAGGTTCTTGCGAAACAAGATTTTTATAATTAATACCTATCCCAAATTTATTGGTGAATAGGTATGGTGCTTCCCAATACCCTCCATAAGAATCAAAAACATCTCGCTGATAGAAACCTCCAAATATTTGATTTCTACCAAATAGGTTAAATTCAAAAAGTGAAACTCTATACGCAAATTCTCCATTATTGTCTGTAGCAATACTTAAGCCTGGAATAATGGTAAAATTCTCTTCGATAGCATATGTGATTTGATATCCGGAATCTTGATTTTTCTGCACTACAACTTCGGCATTTGCTACACCAGGAAGTCTTTTCAATCTCTCAATATCTGTTGCTACTCTTAAAGAATCGTAGGTAGATCCTGGTTTTACCTTTACCAATTTTCTAATAAAGGATTCCTTGGTTCTTTTTAAACCGGTAATTTGTAATTCTGAGACAACAGTTTCTTGAGAAAAACTTCCACAATACGCAAAGAAAATCAGTGCTATTAAGATGTTCTTCATAACATTTTTTATCATCGTAGACGCAAAATATGTTATGATCTTACAGGAAAATCTAAATAAAATTAAGGTTGAAATTCTTTTTGTATCAAAAGGTTTACCCAATTGTCTTCACTTACCCCCATTAGTGTGAAATTATAAGAGTTCATAGGATCTAACTGTGGTGGTGTTCCCATGGTGATATTAAGCACTACATTTTCAGTTTTATAATACTGAAATTGTTTCTCAAAAGTATATGTTCCAGAAAGTAGTTCGTTATCACTATCGGAAACCACCTGAAAGTAGATAGCATTATCATCAAACACCTCATCTTGCCAAGAAAATACTGGCATATTGTCTGTTGCTAAATCGATATTTACCTGACTTGTAAATTCAGTTGGTTTCGTCTTATGCTTTAATCGAATTGGATTAGATAAGTGTAGTTTTTCTTCTTCAAAAAAAGTAATAATTACCCATTTCTCTTCATCTGTATTTCTAGTAAACTTTCGAAGATAGCCATTAAAAAAATCCGTCGATTCTATCAGGATTCTTTGGTAATTACTGTAATCGTTTTTATCTACATCGATATCAGAGGTTTCATAATATCTAATATCAGTTGCTTCGGGTCTCGGATAAACGTAAGCAATGATACTATTTTCATCAGATTCAGATCCAGAAGCACATGCAATAACATTATCTACTTCTATATCATTAGAACTTACTAATGTCGCTAAAGTAGCATTCAATGCTATCGTATTTTCATCACTGTTGCAAGCATATAAAATGCAACATAGAAGACATACGATATAATTGTTTTTACTCATATTTATACAACTTCTGAATTAGCTTTTCTGATGGTTTGTTTTGTATGGTAAACCTATTATTCTCTTCACCTCCTACCTTTTCATGATTATGATACCATTTCCACAAAAAACCACCAGCAAACCAAGGTTCTTTCCAAAACTCTTCATACAATGCTGTTAATGCATTATTCTGACCTTGCAGATCTATATTTCCTTGTACTCTGTTTGAATCCCAAGGTTCTTTTCCTGTAAAATGTACACTTCGGTATCCATATTCTGTAAACAGTACAGGCTTTTTCACCTCAACTTGTACATTTTCTATCTTCCTTTTATGCACTTGCCAACCTTTTCTTAATTCTTCTACAGTTGGTGTTTTGCTTTCTGAAACTGGAAAATACGCATCAATCCCTATATAATCCAACTGATCCCAAAAAGGTACTTTAGCAAACTGATCCCAATTCTCTGCATAGGTCAGCTTCCCTTTGTAGACTTCTTTGATTTTTTGAATCAATTGATTCCAATATTTTGGTCTTTTTTGCACAAAACTGTGTAATTCGGTACCTATACATAACACAGGAACTTTAAGTTCCTCTGCTAATTGAGCATACAACATAATAAATGCTTCATATGAGTTCTGCAAGGTTTTCCAGTCTTCTTCGGAATCCATAGAAATATTACCTGTAAATTCTCCTCTCCATACCCAAATCTGTGGTTTTAGCATTACTTTGATTCCTCGCTGATTTAGTAATTCAATCGTACGCTTTGCTCCATCCGCTCTTTCTCCCCACCATTGTCTTTCTATATTAAAAACTACTGTTGGTTCTTTCAGGTTTTTCACAAACCCAAAGGGCATCACTGCAGCCCAATTTGCATTTACACTAACTACAGGTTCTATATGTGTTTCATCAATCTGATTTGGTGAGGCTACAAAACTTATCCCGTTCATTTTTGGTTCCTGTCCAGAACAGCTACAAAAAAAAGCGAAAATCAGCGGCATAAAAAGATGTCTCATATCAATTTTTTATACCGCTGAAAATACAATATTATCTTAGAAAACCGCTCTTAACCCAATGTTAAAAGTTTCTCCTAAACCTGTTCTATCTCCTCTAACAAAATTAGTATATAAGGCTTCTATATTCAGTTCTTTTGTCAATTGATACTTAGCACCTCCGCCTAGTGCAGTGAAATTCTGATCAAAATCATTCCCTAAATCAATCAATTCTGAATGCTGTGCTAATGCTAATACTGTAAATTTAGAACTTGGAAAATAACTAAAAAATACTCCAGGCGTTAAACGTAAACTATCATTAGCAAAACTATCTTCTTCATCTCCAAAATTTAACTCAGAATTCAATTCTCCAAAAATCTGAAATTTGTTTCCAGGAAATGTATAGTCGTAAAAGAAACGGTTTTGCCAAATAAATCCATTTTGATCAAGGAAAACACCATCTTCAGTTTCATTATCCACTAGCGGAATAAAAAATGAACTTTGAATAGAAAAGTTATTTACATTCTTAAGAGGTACAAATTTTACCGATGGTGCAATAGATGTTAATCCTGATCTTGCAGAACCTCTTTCTCCATCAAATTTAAAGACATCCAAAGCATCTCTTCCTCCAACAGCATTTGATCTAAATTCTAAAATAGCACCAATATTCCATCTTTTATTATTTCCAATTCCTGTGTAAGCTTCTAAAGTACTTGTAAAGAAAGTATTTCTAGGAATGTCTCTTTCTTCTCCGTTAGGTCCGAAAAGATCTTTAGTTTCCGTATATAGGTTATTAAACCACTTAATATCATACTGACCTTTCCCGATTAATTTAGAGGGTGTTAATGTTTGAATTACCGAACCCTGATCATCATCATCCTGTGCAAAAGCAAAAGAAACGGTTAATAAGAGGCAGAAAGCGGTTATAATGTTTTTAGTAAATTTCATGATTACAATAGGTTATTAAAAATTAGTTTAGGTTATTATTTGATGTTAACCTTATATTATGATTTGTTATTTAATGATATTTAGAGACCAGTTATATGGATAGTAAGAGATTCTCGCATTTGAAGGGATCTTTTCTTTTCTAAACTGATTTACGTAATCAATTTCGGATCCGTTCTGAGTAAAATCACCTTTATACCACTCGAAAATTTGAGAAAGCTGTACTTTCTTACCTTTTACTTTTATAAAGTTTGGATTGTTTAATGCTATCGTGGTCTGGCGTTGTAATTGTTTATCTAATAAAGCTGGTGTATACGCTTCTGATATTATTGGAGGACATCCTAACCCTGCACAAACTAATGCAAAATGGAAACGTGGTTCTTTTGGGAAATTTTTACGTAGTATCTTATTCTCCAAATCATTTAGTGTAGTTTCCTTACCTGCTAACGTATATTTAGTTTTATCAAAAAATCCTTTAATCTTTAGTGGAGATTTTGTTGGAAAATTATTTACAATTCCTTTAATAACAGATAAATTATACCCATTAATGTAAAATGCCTGAAAGGTTTTTGGATCACTTTTAGAAACACTTATAGTCGCTGCCATATCTAATAGCTCATTAAGAGTTTCTGGGTTACTTTTTATTGTTTTATAATCTACTCTACCATCTGTAACATGCTTTTTAAAAAAGGCATCAGATTTAGTAAAGAATTCCTTTGTACTTTGAGAAAAACTATTTGTTATAGTTAATAATGTTAGTATATAAAGTATTTTTTTCATGACTAATTTTTTTACTTCTTACATATGAAGTTGTGTTTACATTTAAGTTTATAATTTACCTTGGTAACGGGCATTGAGTCGAAGCCTTTCTGAGCTACTTACAAATTATTTTCAAAAAACCATTCGGAAAGTGCACTTGTGTTTTATGAAGTAAATGCCGTTCGAATTCAAAAAGAAAACTTACAAAACCTCAGCTTTTTAGATTAATTCTAAATTATTGAAGCTGTTTAAGTTCTTATATTTATATACGACTTACGCACAGAAGCTTCATTTTAAGAACTAGAATTAAAATCAACTAACATAAAACTCTATGGAACATATTGCAATAATCGGCAACGGAATTTCTGGTGTGACAGCTGCAAGACACATCCGGAAAATGTCTGATAAAAAGATTACCCTGATCTCTGGTGAGACGGATTATTTTTTCTCCCGTACAGCTCTTATGTATATATACATGGGACATATGAAATTTGAACATACACAACCCTATGAAAACTGGTTTTGGGAGAAAAATAGAATAGAACTAAAGAAAGGATTTGTTTCTAAAGTAGATCATGAAAATAGTCAATTAATCTTCGAAAACGGAGAGAATCTGCAATATGATAAGCTCATCATAGCTACGGGATCCAAACCAAATAAATTTGGATGGCCTGGTCAAGATCTGGATGGAGTAATGGGAATGTATCATAAACAAGACTTAGAAAATCTGGAAAAATATGCTCCTAATAAAACAGTTTGTAAAAGAGCCGTCATTGTTGGTGGTGGACTTATTGGAATTGAATTAGCCGAAATGCTAAATTCCAGAGGTATTCCAGTAACGTTCTTAGTTAGAGAAGATAGCTTTTGGAATGGTGTGCTTCCCGCAGGAGAGAGTGGAATGATTAATAGACATATCAAGAATCATCATATTGATCTTCGTTTAGGTGTAAATCTGAAAGAAATAAAGGCTGATGATCATGGAAA
Organism: uncultured Aquimarina sp.; assembly: GCF_947492115.1. NCBI lineage: Bacteria > Pseudomonadati > Bacteroidota > Flavobacteriia > Flavobacteriales > Flavobacteriaceae > Aquimarina > uncultured Aquimarina sp. The sequence goes on along the minus strand of NZ_CANLMM010000003.1, from coordinate 501,660 downwards.
AGTAAAATCTATTGTAATACAAGAAACTGGTGAGGAAATTGAGTGCAATGTTGTTGGTTTAACGGCTGGAGTATCTCCAAACGTAGATTTTTTGAAAGATTCTGGTATAGAACTAGGAAGAGGTGTAAAAGTGAATCGTTTTTTGGAAACTAGCATTCCAAACATATACGCTATAGGTGATTGTGCAGAACAGCATGAAGCTATTGGAAATAGAAGGCCTATCGAAGCTGTATGGTATACCGGTAGAATGATGGGTGAAACCGTGGCGCAAACCATATGTGGAAACAAGTTAGAATACAAACCAGGACATTGGTTTAATAGCGCAAAATTTTTAGATATCGAATACCAAACTTATGGATGGGTATTTGGTAGACCCAAAGAATATGAAGCACAATTTCATTGGATACATGAAAGTGATACCAAATGTGTAACTGTGTCTTATCATAAAGAAACGAGAGAGTTTTTAGGAATTAACACTTTTGGAATTCGCATGCGCCATGAAGTATTCGATCGATGGCTAACAGAAAAACGAGATGTAGATTACGTAATAGAGCATCTTCCTGTGGCGAATTTTGACCCTGAATTTTACAAACATTTCGAAAAAGATATTTTAAACGCTTTTCAGAAGCAACAAACCGTAAACGCATAAATCATGGCAGTAGAAAGAAATATGGCTTTAACAGGACAACCGCCTAAAAGTCTAAATACAATACAAAAGATCGGTGTTCTTATCGGAATGTCTGGACTTTTAATCCTATTATTAGCAACTTTTAATGTTAATCTACCGAATCAAGCATTATGGTTAACGGTATCGTTAGTGGCACTAACCACTGGTATTATTGTTTTTTCAAAAGGAGCTTACGATAAAAAATTGGAAGGAATAAAGAATGATGGAGTATGGTTTAAATCCATGTCTTCTCGTGGAGTTCTGGCTTGGATTGCAGGAGTATTCTTAACAGGTTTTTATATCGTTTTATATTTTTATGCAGAGCTTTTAGGTCTTGGGCAAGGTGCCGATGGAGCTAATACGGGATTGATTGGATTATTTGATCCCTTAAGTTATGCCTTAAAGAATGAAAAAGCGAGCGAATGGTTTGTATATGGAACTTTATATACCGTTGCAATCATTGCGTTTGGGGTCAAATTTATGATGAAATACAAACATAATCGCTACGAGCAATTACGTACAGTTAGTGTAATGTTTTTTCAAACTGCATTTGCATTTGTGATCCCAGAATTAATGGCACGTTTAAATTCAGATGATTTTTCTTTGCCTTATAATGATATAAAATTAATGTGGCCATTAAATTATTATGCCTTTGATCAATGGAGAGTGGATCAGTTTATTAACGCACAAACGATTGGACTGTTCTTTTTAATACTTGCTGTACTAATGGTTTTTGTAATCTCTCCTTGGCTTACTTATAAATACGGAAAAAGATGGTATTGTTCTTGGGTATGTGGTTGTGGTGGATTAGCAGAAACTGCAGGTGATGCCTTCCGTCAGTTATCTGACAAAAGTGTTAAAGCATGGAAAATTGAACGCTGGTTGATTAATGCAGTACTTGTATTTGCTGTAATTTTTACAACAGCTGTAATCTCTACCTATCTTGGATATGATAGTACTAAATATTGGTTTACGAAAAATAGTTTTCTTATATCCTCTGGAGCGTTCTTAGTTATTGTATTTGCGGCAGTTGTGTATTGGAAACGTGACCAATTAAAAAAAGATGCTTTTATAGGAGCTACAGTATCTTTAGTTATCACCTTAGGGTTCTTTGTGTTATTAGCTTTTGTAGATATTAATAACATAAAAATTAACGCAAGTTATTTGTCTTTTGGGTTAAACACAAAAGAATATGGACTTGCTGATGGCTTACGTAGTTTCTATGGCTTTGGTATTGGATCTATTTTCTCTGGTGTTATTGGAACTGGATTTTATCCAATACTCGGTAATAGAATATGGTGTCGCATGGGATGTCCTATGGCAGGAATTCTGGGAATTCAACAACGTCTTTTCTCTAAATTCAGAATCACAACCAATGGTGGTCAATGTATTTCTTGCGGAAACTGTTCTACCTATTGTGAACAAGGAATAGATGTTCGTGCGTATGCCCAGAAAGGTGAAAACATTGTACGATCTAGCTGCGTCGGATGTGGAATTTGTTCTGCAGTATGTCCGAGAGGAGTTTTGAAATTAGAAAATGACAGCTTAGAAGGAAGAATTAACTCTAACGATGTTTTATTAGGAAATGATGTTGATCTCATGAATTACGTAAATAATAAATAGTAATTATTACTAGTAGTCATAAAAAAACAGCCTAAAAGATAGGCTGTTTTTTCGTTATAGTATTTTTTTGTTTAGTCATTAAGCGCTCATTGTATGTGGAAAATAAAGATTAATTGTGGTTCCTTTATTATATTCACTTTCGATCTCTAAAACTCCATTCTGCTTTTCTACAAGTTTTTTAGCTATACTCAAACCAAATCCAGTTCCTTTTTCATTTTCTGTTCCTGCCGTAGAATTATTTTTATCTGTTGTGAATAGGCGAAATAGACTATCAGTATTCATACCTATACCTTTATCTTCTATCGCTATTCGTATTTTACCTTCCATTTTTTCTGACTTTACAATGATATAGGAACCTCTATGAGAAAATTTGATCGCATTGGCTATTAAATTTCTCATTACAGTTTCCATCATAGCAGGGTTTATGGTAATTTTTAAATCTTCTGGAAGCTTATTAATAAGGCTGATTTGTTTACGTTTTCGTTTCATATCCGAAAACTTAAATACTTTATCTACAATCGTTGACACTTCTTTATCTTCTAGCAATACCTGAGATTGTTCTTTGTACATATGTCCCCATTCTAATAGATCCTCTAACAATTGGTTTCCTTTACTCGCAGATTCTTTGATCATTGCTTTGATCTTTGTCTTCTCCAGTTCATTTTCAGCTTGATCTACCATATCAATTAACCCTTCTAATTGATAAAATGGTGTTCTTAAATCGTGTCCAATAATTCTAAATAGATCATCCTTAGATTGGTTCATTTCTCTAAGCTTATCATTCTTTATACTAATTAGTCTGTTCGCTTCTTTCAACTCTCGAGATAGTTTTACCAAAATTCGTTGACAGAAAAAGGCCATTAATCCGCCACCACTTACGATAACTGCATAAAAAGCAAGCTGAACCAATGGAAGTTCTGGATATCGGAATGCACAAAAACCTATAAATATGAAATTAAAAACCAGTAATGAAATGATATGTCTAAAATGTACTAGCATACCTACCGCAAAAAGTAATAATGATACTATAACTTCAACTTTAAGAAAAAAAGATTCGATAGCAAACGCTGGATCATTAACTGCCCAGAACATGGTTGACATCATCAATAACACTACTGAATATACCGATGTACCTAATAAAGTTGATTTTTTGATATGAGATGTAATATATAATACCAAGGCAATGGACACAATAATAAGATTTACCACACCACGATAAAAATATAAACTCACTCCTCCGTTATAATACTCTGCTAATGCGTCAAGAATTACTCCTGGCATTACGATAAAGAGGGTCGTAAATAAAACTTTATCAAATTTGAAAAGACTTTTGGTTTTTTGGGGCGAAACACTCATAATCTTCTAAATTTTATTAGAAAGCCTTGATGATTGTGATAATATTACGACACTAATATAATGTGTTTATATTAGAAAACCAAATAAATTGTGTATTTCATCCTAATAAATATGTATTTCATCGATTAAACAAAAATAAAAATGTAAGAAATTTACTCTTAAAAACAAACTCAAAACACTAACAAACAAACGTTTACATTAAAAAATACATACAATTAAAGATGTGTCTTAATTTTTCATACAGTTTCATCTATAATCGAGAATCTCTTTTTTACAACAACATCCAAATAAAAAAATATGAAATTAAAATACACTATTTTAAAATATAACTCAGTATTACTAGTTTTGATTAGGCAAAATCTATTGAAATCAATAACATGAAAATTAATAAGCGTTTTTTAGATACTAAACTATGATTACTTATATGAAGAAATAGAAATTAGGCAACCATAGGGAAAGTGAGAATTACTTTTGTACCTTTTTCTAATTCGCTATTAATGGATAAAGACCCCATTTGTTTTTCAACAAGCTTTTTTACAATTCCAAGTCCATATCCCGTACCTTGCTCGTTCGCCGTACCTGATGTCGATATCACTTGATCTTCTGAGAGTAATATTTTTAATTGATCAGAGCTAATTCCCACTCCTCTATCCTCTACAGAAATATCAACATAGTTATTTTTAATACTGCATTTAACGATAATCTTAGATTTCGGATGAGAAAACTTTATAGCATTACCTATTAAATTTCTAAAAACTGTTTCCATCATAGATGGACTAATTTTAAGCTTTATATTTTCTGGTAATTCATTGATCAGCTTAATTTCCTTGACACCACTTTTAACTTTAAAAAACTCAAAAGTTTTATCTACTACCTTAGCAATAGAAGTTTCTTCTAAACTAACTTGACTAGTATCCATATTCTGTTTTCCCCAGTCTAATAAGTCTTCTAAAAGCTCACTTCCTTTGGTAGCGGATTCTTTAATTAAATTAGCATATTGCTGGCGTTCATTTTCATCTTTACTTTCTGTAATCAATTCTACCAATAGATTTAATTGATGAAAAGGTGTTTTGAGATCATGTCCAATAATTCTAAACAACTGATCTTTTGAAGCATTCATTTTTTTTAATTCGGCATTTTGCCGTTCTATCAAAATATTAGCTGCTTTTATTTTTTTGAAAAGTGATTGAACGAATTTCTTACCAGCATAAGCAATAAAACCACCTCCGGATACCAGCACTGCACAAAAGACAAATCTCCAAATTGAATAATCGCTACCATAGGTTAGCGCGCACATGACTATGAATATAATGTTGATTGTATTTAATACGAAAAGATGTTTGGAGTGAATCAGCGTTCCTGCAGCAAATATTACCGTAGCAAAAATCATCTGTACGTGAATAAAATTATATTCAAATGCAAAATTAGGATCAAAATAGGCTATTATAAATGTGTAATCGATAGCGAATCTTATTGTATAAAGCGAGATAACTATTAACTGTTTTTTACTAATCAAAGAGAACTTCAATACTACAATTCCCATGATCAAGATAAGCACATTAATGACATCTCTAAAAAAATACTGGCTTAACCCAGTATTTAGATATTCCATATATCCATGAAGTGCAGTACCAGGTAATATAACAAAAAAGAAAGGAGCTAATATCCTGTCATATTTCTTTGTATTTATAAACCTTGATAAATTCCACTTCATAAATTTCCGCTAAAACTTCATTAACACAATGCAAATGTGTATTTTAATTTGTCGACAAATATACCTAAAACATCGACAAAAAGCATTTATTTCTTAAAAAAATCTAAAAATAGGTAAGTTTTTTACTTACAAAAACCAAACCTCTCTTATTTTTTAAAAATATTTTGTAGGTATAGCTAAAGGTTTTCGTCTAAGCCCCTAACCAACGCTTATAATGATGAAACACCTGACATACTTAATTGTTACGATATTTCTTTTTTCGTTTCAAATACCTGCTAAAAAAGAATATCATAGAGAATTTTATGAAAGCGGTGCTCTTAAAGCAGAAGGCTGGAAAGTACAAGATCAAAAAACTGCTTATTGGTATAATTATTATCCTAATGGAAATATTTCCGAGAAGGGGCATTTCAGAAATAATCAAAAAGAAGGATACTGGTATTTCTATTCTTCTGACAAGAAACTAATAAAAGAAGGACACTTTATAAACAATAAAGCCGAAAAATGGTGGATTATTTACGATATTGCCACGAATAATAAAAAAGATAAGGTTACAAGAAAGTACCAATATCGAAATAACAAAAAAAATGGGTATTGTCTCTTATACAAGAATAACAAGCTCTTTAAAGCTGAAAAATATATTGAAAATCAAAAGATTGGAGAATGGACAGACGTTTCTAGCTTTAGAAAAGACAATCCCAATGTTTCTTTATAAATGAATCCTTTAATTAAAGTAATCATACCTGCCTTCAACGAAGAAGGTTCTATAGGCCACGTAATTAGTGAAATTCCCGAAGTTGTTTCTGAAATTATAGTTGTAAGTAATAACTCTACAGATAACACAGAAGCTGTCGCTAAGAAAGCTGGGGCAACGGTCTTAAGAGAAGAAAGAATGGGATATGGTTATGCTTGTCTTAAAGGTTTATCACATATTGCCTCTCAAGAAATTACTCCCGAAATCATCGTATTCTTAGATGGAGATTATAGCGATTATCCGGAAGAATTATTAAAAATTATCGATCCTATAATACATCGGGATATAGACATGGTGATAGGTGCTAGAGATAAAAAATTAAGAGAGTCTGGATCCATGACTATTCCTCAGATTTTTGGAAATTGGCTAGCAACCAGCTTGATGAGATTATTTTTTGGAGCAAAATTTACAGATCTAGGGCCTTTTAGAGCTATCAAATACGACAAACTTCTAGAATTAAATATGCAAGACAAAACCTATGGATGGACTGTGGAAATGCAGTTAAAAGCAATAAAAAAACAGTTTTCTTATACAGAAGTTCCAGTAAGGTACAAAAAGAGAATAGGTGTCTCAAAAGTTTCAGGAACCATAAAAGGTGCTATCTTTGCAGGCGTTAAGATTTTAAGTTGGATTTTTAAATATAGCTTTGCGTAATGGATATTGCAATCATCGTTATTTACACGTTAGCACTACTTATCATTTTCTTATACAGTTTGGCTCAGTTGAACTTACTTTTCAACTATCTCAAATCCCGTAAATTAGATGATAAGTCACCTACTTTTGATCTTTCTAAAAAAGATGAAACGCCTTACGTTACGGTTCAACTTCCTGTTTACAACGAATTATATGTAATGGAGCGTTTGTTGGATAATATCTCTTTATTAGAATATCCGAAGGACAAATTAGAAATACAGGTATTGGACGATTCTACAGACGAGTCGGTTCATACGACTGCGGCTCATATCGAAAAATTACAAAAAACTGGATTAGACATTCAACATATTCGTAGAGAAGACAGAACTGGTTTTAAAGCTGGTGCTCTAAAAGAAGGACTCAAGATCGCTAAAGGAGAGTTCATTGCTATTTTTGATGCCGATTTCCTTCCAGGAAGTAAATGGTTACTTCAAACGATTCCTTATTTCAAAGACAACAATATTGGTGTAGTACAGACACGATGGGGACATATTAATAGAGATTATTCTATTCTTACCAAAATACAAGCTTTTGCTTTGGATTTTCATTTTACGATGGAACAGGTAGGACGTAATTTTAAGGACCATTTCATCAATTTTAACGGAACTGCTGGAGTTTGGAGAAAAACGTGTATCGAAGATTCAGGAAACTGGCAAGGAGATACACTTACTGAAGATCTCGACTTAAGTTATCGAGCCCAATTAAAAAAGTGGAAGTTTAAATATTTGGAAGATGTTGAAACTCCTGCAGAATTACCTGTAGTTATAAGTGCTGCACGTTCTCAGCAATTTAGATGGAATAAAGGAGCGGCAGAAAATTTCCAAAAACTATATTGGAAATTATTAAAAGACAAGACAGTACCTTTTAAAACTAAGTTTCATAGTTTCTTTCATTTACTGAATAGTAGTATGTTTTTATTAGTATTACTAGTTGCAGTACTTAGTGTACCTGTAATGTATATTAAAAACAGTAATCCTATGTTTAGCTGGTATTTTAATGTAATCGCCTTCTTTGCATTGAGTACAGTGATATTCTTCTTTTGTTATTGGCATACGTTCAAAAAGATTCATAATGGAGGTTTTTGGAACTTCATAGAATATGTAAAGATGTTTTTTACGTTCTTCTCTATTGCTATGGGATTCTCCGTTCATAACTCTATGGCTGTTCTAGAAGGTCATTTCGGAAAGAAGAGTGAATTTGTTAGAACTCCAAAATTCAACATTAATTCTTTAAAAGATTCTTGGAAAGGAAACAAATATATAAATAAGAATATCTCTGGTAACACCATTATTGAAGCCTTATTAATGTGCTATTTTGCTTTTGCCTTATACAGTGCATTCAAACTACAGGACTTTGGATTATTCCTGTTTCATATCATGTTATTTCTTGGTTTTGGATTTGTATTCTTCAAATCTGTTACTTCTAAACTGTGATGATTTTGCAGCTATGGAAATACCATAAGTTTTCCATTTTATATGCAACTGTTTGTTTCTTATTTTACTGGAGTTTTGCTTATCAATTAGCACGTACGGATTTTATAAAAATGTTTGGTCTTTGGGCGGGATTATTCTTGTTTACTTATCAAATTATTAAAATTAACCCAAATAATATCAAATTTTTAGCGGGTTTAGCATTAGTATTTAGAATCCTTTTTTTATTTGCCATCCCAAATCTCTCCCAAGATTTTTATCGATTCATTTGGGATGGAAGAATGCTATTAGAAGGGTTTAATCCTTACTTATCATTACCTGAAAATTGGATTTCACAAGGTAATGCTCCAATAGCTCAGGCGCAAGAGTTATATGATGGTATGGGAACTTTAAATGGTAGTCATTTTACAAATTACCCTCCAGTTAGTCAGTTCTGTTATCTAATCGCTGCAGTATTTGGCTCTAGTAATATTTGGGGTTCGGCCGTTGTATTACGCTTATTGATCATTCTTTCGGATATCGGAACTTTTTTTGTAGGTCGTAAACTACTACAAAGATTAGCTATCCCAGAAAAAAATATCTTTTGGTATTTATTAAACCCATTCATCATTATTGAACTTACAGGAAACCTCCATTTCGAGGCAGTAATGATTTTCTTTATTGTATGGTCCTTATATCTATTACAAAAAGGATATTGGTATTGGGCTGCAATTGCTTTAGCACTTTCTGTATCGGTAAAATTGATCCCTTTACTGTTTTTACCATTATTTTTCCAAAAATTCATGGTTGGACAAGGTGGATATACTATATTTCAAAGGTTTTGGAAATTGGTAGGTTTCTATAGCATTGTAATCATAACAACAATACTCCTTTTTGCTCCTTTCTTATCTTCTGAATTTATTTCAAATTTTAGTAAAACGATTGGTTTATGGTTCCAAAATTTCGAATTCAATGCGAGTATCTATTATATTATAAGATGGATAGGATATGAAACTATTGGATGGAATATTATCGGTACCGTTGGAAAAATCCTCCCATTAATTACCGTAGCAATTCTTTTACTACTTACTTTTTTTAGAAAAAATAAAGAAACAGATCAATTAATTGCTGTAATGATGATTGCGATTTGTAGTTATTATTTTTTATCTACCACAGTTCATCCCTGGTATATTGCAGTACCGTTAGTTTTATGCATATTCACAAAATATAAATTCCCAATTTGGTGGTCGTTTGTCATCATATTTAGCTATACTGCTTATATAAATCCTGATTTTAAAGAAAATTTATGGTTTGTTGCTTTAGAATATACTACTGTATTTGGTATTTTTATTTTTGAAGTACTTAAAAACACTTCTCGAGTTTCATTAAAATCTATCTATAGTTGATTTTTAATAGATATAAAAAAGTAACAATATTGTCATTCTTGATGTTCACTAGCTTTCTCTTTTCTCAAAATACAGAAGTTATAGGAGCATCTTTAGCAGATAACTGGAATTTTTGCAAATATGTAACAAGCAAACATTATTGCGAGAACAATGAGAGTAGATTGAATTGTGAATTTCAAATTATATTTTCCGAAAATAAGTATACCTTATTAAGAGACTCCATAAAAATAGACACCGGTACTTTTGAGATAAATCATCAGTACGATGAAGTATATTTCATTAATTTTGATTCTGTACAACAAGGTGAAATTTTAAATATTCTGGGAATATCAGGCGTTCAACTTCGTAATCAAGAGGATGGTTTCACGTTATTTGTGGAACAAACTTCTGATTTATATGTTTTAAAAAAATAAATTATCAACTTGAGAATCAATTTCAAAAAAATAGGAAGACGATTATTACGAATCATGGCTTTTATCGTCATATTAATCCTTGGTGTTTATATATTCTTATATGTGAAACAAGAACGTTTCTTTTTTAACCCAAAGGTATTAGCAAAAGATTACTCCTATTCTTTTGACCAACCTTTTGAAGAAATAAATATTGCTGTAGAAGATGATGTAAATCTGAATGCATTATTATTTAAAACGGATTCTATAAGTAAAGGATTAATTCTATATTTCCACGGAAATGCTGGGGCCATCCATGAATGGGGAGAAAGGGCGTATCTGTATACAGAAAATAAATTTGATGTATTGTTCGTGGACTATAGAGGTTATGGAAAGAGTGATAGTTTTTATGAAGAAGAATCTGAATTGTACAATGATGCCCAAAAAGTGTATGATTTTGCGCTTACTCGTTATAAGGAGGAAGATATTATTGTATTAGGTTTCTCATTAGGAACAGGGTTTGCCTCGTACACTGCCTCTAAAAACAACCCTAAACTACTTATTCTAGAAGCACCTTATTACGCTTGGAACGAATTTATCGCTAGTATGGCACCCGTACCAGAATCCTTAATTAACTACGAAATACCTTCATATAAATTTCTGGGAGAAGTACAATGCCCAATCCGGGTGTTTCATGGATCTAGAGACTTTTTGATTAAACCTGAAGAACATTCTAAGCGATTAAAGGATCTATATCCAGATAAAATAGAACGTACATTGATCAAAGGCGCAGGACATAGTGTACATCTTACAAAACAATATTACGACGAACTAAAAGAACTGTTGGCAAGATATTAAACCACTATTCTCTTATTATTCTGATAATAGCAATATCATCGGTTAGTACCTGATTGTACTCCAATTCTAAATCACGGATTTTCTTTTCTAGAAAGTTGTCGTAATTTTTTCCTTGCTTATCTCGTAATAAAAACGCAATAATCTCCTCTTCTTTCTTTTGTTGATTAGGATTTTTAAAATTTTTAAAGGAATAAATTCCATCTGTAGAAATCGATAAATCCCTAAAGTCAGTAATTGATAATCGTTGTTCTTGGGATTGATACCAAGTATCAAAATCTTCGCCTAAATGATACCCTAAATAATCTGGCTTATCATTTTGTTCGTATTCTACTGAAATGTCATCATAATGAATCAATCCATCACCAACTGATAAAAACTCTGCATTAGATGTATGCTGATCTATTACACCTATTATAAGAGTCGACAGTAATTCTTCTGTCTCTAGGCCTAAATTATTTTTTATAGTTTTTAATTGTAAAAAAAGTTTTTTGAGAATTTCTTGCAGGCATAATTGCAATTCCTTGGTATTATTATTTAAAAAGTCCTTGTAAAACTCTTCTTTAGCAATATTTCTAAGGATCTTACCAATCAGCATAGAGGCAAAAACAGATTCTTTGCCCATAGTACAACCATCCATAACAGCTACTATGAATCTGTTCGTACTAACGTTCTCGACTATTAAAAAATCTTCGCAATAATTGGTGTGAAAGTCTCCTATATTAAGAGTGGAATATATTTTCATAAAAATAACTCCACAAAAATAAAAAACTAATTACATCATCCTTAAATTAATTACTTCTTGTTCGGTAAGTATTCTCCAATGACCTCTAGGAAGGTCTTTTTTGGTCAATCCTGCAAAAATCACTCGATCTAATTTGACTACACCATAATTAAGATGTTCGAATATTTTGGTCACGATTCCATTTTTAGAAGACATTAACTGTATTCCTATTTCATTTTTAGAAGCTCCTTCGATATATGAGATCTCATCTACCTGGATAAAACCTTCTTGCAGTTTAATCCCTTTTTCTATTTTCTGAAAATCTTCAAATTTTAGATTACGATCTAATTCTACATGAAAGATTTTACGAACTCCTGTTTTATGATGGGTAAGTTTTTTTTCTAGATCTACATCATTTGTAAAAAGTAACAACCCAGTAGTATTTCGTTCTAGTCTTCCTACTGGTTTTAGCCTGGCTTTGGAAGCATTTGCAACCAAATCCATAACAGTTCTAGTTTTTTCAGGACTTGTAGATGTTACAAAACCTTTTGGTTTGTTAAGTAAGACATATTCCTTTTTTTCAGGCGTAATGAGTCTACCATCAAACTTAACTTCATCTGTAAGTTTCACCTTATATCCCATTTCTGTTACAGGCTTGCCATTTACCCAAACACTCCCAGTTTGAATATATAGATCCGCGTCCCTTCTGGAACAAACACCAGAATTAGCAACAAACTTATTTAATCTAATTTCTTCAGAATCTGAGATCTTTTTTGGTCCATTACTTTTATTCCTTACAGAGGCATTACCTTTTGTATACGAATTTCTTTTAGGCTTTGCTCCTTTTTTCCCACTTCCTCTTCCTTTTTTGGAATTGTCTCCACGACTCATATCTTACATTTTTTGCAAAGATAGCTCTTTCGCATTTAGAAATAATGAAAATTAATCTTCATCTATCCAAACGGTACTCTGGCGTTCTCTATTTACACTTAATTGCGTAACATCAGGTCTGGAATAATGACCTACAGGATCAAAATTCTGACGTTCTTGTAAGACACGATTAAAATCTAAGGTTTCTATAAGTAATCCTTCTTTATGGAGTACTGGTTCTAAAATCCATTCTCCATCTGGTCCCGCAATACAAGAACCTCCATTACCGAGAACATCTGGAGCCTTTTTAAGGATTTCGTTTAAATGTGGTGTAGTCGCTGGGAAATCTTCCTTTCTCATTAAACTAGAAACAGAAATCACATAAGATCTAGATTCACGTGCAATAAACCTGGTAATATCTTTGGTATTATAATCGCTACCAGGCCAAACAGCTACGTGCAAATTTTCTCCTTGACCATATAATGCCACTCTAGGCAAAGGCATCCAATTTTCCCAACAATTCAATCCACCTACTGTAAATGCTTTTAGCGGATGTACCCGCAATCCATTACCATCTCCAGAGGACCAGGTTAGACGTTCTTCGTAAGTTGGCTGTAATTTACGATGCACAGATTTAATCTCTCCATTGCTATTAATATAAACTAAAGAAGCATACAAACTATGTCCTCCACGATCTAGAGGTCGCTCAATAATCCCTAAATAAACTGCTAAATTATGTTCTTTGGCTAATGCACAAATAGAATCTAAATCACCTTTCTCTATAACTATAGCATTCTGTGCATAATGCGCATGAATTTCTTTTTGGATCTTGTTATCAAACTGTGCACCATCTGTAAGCGAAACCCAGAACGGATACCCTGGTAATAATGTTTCGCCAAATACGATAAGCTCCGCTTTTTTAGCAGCTGCTTCGGTAATTGAATTTTCTATTTTTTTTATAGTAGCATTTTTATCCAGCCAAACTGGTGATATTTGTGCTAAAGCAACAGTTAGTAATTGATCATTCATGTAGCATATTTATTTTATCTCGTATACGTCAAGTTTTTCCTATAATTCTAAAAGTATCGCAAAGTAGTTAACGAATTATTAACATTTAAAAAATTGAATTTCAATTAGTTAAACAACAAAACTAGCTTTACGGTTAAACCTTCACGTAACATTAAGTTAACATTAGAAAACATCCAAAAATTAAACTATTCGCATACTTGTTCATTACAGTACTGAGAATTTGATATCAAAAAATCTTATCCTCTTTCATACTTCTAAAGTAAACATATAAAAAGTACTTTTTATTCAAAGTTGAATTTATGTTAAAACGCACTAATTTTTACATAATGGTAAAGCTAACAATACATTATATTAAAATTTAAACTTAAAAAAAGCTGTTTTTCAGATCTACATTTGTCATGTAAAATTTAAACAAACAATATCTTAAAACTCAAATCAAAAACACGTAAAAAATGAAAAAATTAGTTGTATTAGCAGTCGCAATTTTAGCATCTACTCAGATCTTTGCAAACGACAAAAACACTGAAGAAACGAACGAACAAAAATTAAGAAGTGAAATCGCACTTCTATTAGAGAAGCCTCAGATCCAGTTGGATACTGATGAAATCAAAGCTAATATTGAGTTTATAGTAAACGGAAAAGGAGAAATCGTAATCCTATCTATTGATTCAGAAAAAGAAGCTATCGAATACTACGTAAAATCTAGATTGAACTACAAAAAAATAGGTAACGAAATTAACAAAACTGGTAATAAAATATTTAAATTAAGAGTAAAGGTATTAAACCCTGAAGCTTAAGATATTTTGAATATATAAAGGATTCATCCTTACCTAAAAGTTAAGCAGCTATATAATTTTATATAGCTGCTTTTATTTTTTTACTACCAAAGTAGTCTGTCTAAAATCATATTTACATCAATCAGAACGATACTAAATACTCCAACAACAATAATGAACTTCAGAATATTATGTAGCCAAACGTAATGTGTTCTTTTATTTGATTTCCATAGTGCAATCAAAAACGATAATAGCAATCCCAGACAAGCGTAGAAATAAAAATTCATTAAACCAATTTCATAAGAGGTTAGCAATAGATAAATAGGAACGCAAGAAGCCAGGACAAGTAGACTAATTAGTTTTTTTGATGTGGGTTCTCCATAAATAATTGGAATTGTCTTATAATTCTGTGCTATGTCTCCTCTAAGGTTTCCAAGATCCTTTACCATTTCTCTCATTACCAACATTAAAAACAAAAAAGTAGCATGCACAAAAATTACCTCATCGAAGTTTTTGTAATAAATAAAAACAGCAAAAAATGGTGTAATGGATAATATGGAAGCTACGAAATTACCTAAAAAAGGTTTTCTCTTGAGTTTATGTGAATAAAACCAGATTCCGAATACATATAAAGAAAAAAACAACACAGCTTTAAAAGAAACATAGCTGGCTAGAATTACTGAAAGAAAATTGAGCACAAAGTATCCTGTTAGTTTAGTTTGCTGACTTACCAAACGATCTAACATTGTTTTCTGTGGCCTATTGATCAGGTCTTTTTCTCGATCATAGAAATTATTAATAATATATCCTGCCGCAATTACACCTGCAGACGCTAGTACAATAACAAATAAATTAGGATCAAAAAGCACCTCTCTTAAAGGAATATCTGGTGCTAAAATAAATATGGACGTAAGATATTGAGCAAAAACAATAATAAGAATATTGTAACCTCTAACAATAGAAAACAAACTCAATAACTTAAGAAGAATGAGCTTATTTTTTCTAGAAAACATCTTAATGGGATGCGCTTTTAGAAGTTGTATACTACTTCTAATTTATAGTCTTTTAGTGCAGATTGCGCTTTATCTAAATCTTGCGTAAATCCTAAGATATAGCCGCCACCTCCAGAACCACATAATTTAAGATAGTAGTCATTGGTTTCTATACCTTTTTTCCACAATTCGTGAAATTGTTGAGGAATCATTGGCTTAAAATTATCCAATACTACATTTGATAATTGCTTAATGTTGGAGAATAAAGATTTTATATCCCCTTTCAGGAAATCATCTACACAGGCATCAGTATGCTTCACAAACTGATTTTTGAGCATTTTTCTAAAACCTTCTTGCTTCATGTTTTCCATAAAAATACTAACCATAGGTGCTGTTTCTCCTACGATACCGCTATCTAATAAAAATACAGCTCCTTTTTTATGATCTACACTTTGGGAAGGAATCCCAGCAGGCTCAATATTATCTTTAGAATTAATTAGAATTGGAAGACTCAAATAACTATTTAATGGATCTAAACCAGAACTACTTCCATGGAAAAAGGACTCCATCAAACCAAAAATTTCTTTCAGTTTAAGTAGTTTATCTCTCGTAAGGTTTTCTAAAACTGTAATTTTATCCTCTGCATACTTATCATAAATCGCAGCAACTAAAGCTCCACTACTACCCACTCCGTATCCTTGTGGAATACTACTATCGAAATACATTCCTGCGCCAACATCTTCCTTCAACTTTTCTAAGTTGAAACTGACTACACCTTTACTCTGCACTCCTTCGAGATAATTTGTAAACTCTTGTAGACTTTTATTTGACTTTACAGCTTCTTCACCAGGATTATCGGAAACTTTTAGAGCTCCTTTATAAAAATTATAAGGTATAGAAAGACCTTTGGAATCTTTAATGATTCCATATTCGCCAAACAAAAGTATTTTCGAGTAAAATAATGGTCCTTTCATCAGTTTATTTTCCTTTTTACTAATTTGTCTAATTATTTAGGATAAAGTTACAACAATTTAGCACCTAATCCTATTTTATCGCAAATATACTGCCCTTTCTCACAATACACAACTAACTCACTATTAATGAAATCCATCACTTCATTTTTTTCTGAGTTTGGATATAACACATGTACATTTGCTCCCGCATCAAGCGTAAAACAAATTTTAGAACCTGTATCCTTTCTATACTTCCATATTTTATGTATTACGGATAACGTATTAGGCTTCATTAAAATAAAATACGGAAGAGAAGTCATCATAATAGCATGCAAGGTTAGCGCTTCACTTTCTACTATTTCAATAAATCTATCCAAATCACCAGAAACAAGTACATCTTTAAGTTTTGTGATGTTGGTATTTGCCTGAAAAAATCGTTGTTCCGCAAAAGGATGACCATGCATTAAATCATGACCTACAGAACTACTTACTTGTTTTTCTCCCTTATCCACGAGCAATATAGTATCCTGATAATTATTAAAATTTTCATGAATGGTATGTGGAAACTTCACTGCGTAAGCATCACTACTTCCTTCAATTTCATTATGATTACCCCAAACGATTACAGGACCTTCTATACTTCTACTAGCACTTCCTGATCCTAATCGTGAAAGAAAAGAAGCTTTCTTAAGAAACTCCATATCTGTTATTGAAGCATCCATCGATCTTTCTAAATGCATTATACAATACGCTAATGCACTCATTCCACTCGCAGATGATGCAATTCCACTACTGTGCGGAAAAGTATTTTTAGTTTCTATTACAAACTTAAAGTCTTTTAAAAAAGGTACATAAGCTTCAATTCTTTGGAAGAAACTTTGAATTTTTGGTTTAAAGTCAGGTTTTGGCTTTCCTTCAAAAAGTAACTCGAATTGAAAATCTTCTGATGGATTCTCCAACTTTTCATATTGCAAAATTGTTTCGGTTTTACAAACATCCAAAGTAAAACTAATGGAAGGATTTTCTGGTAATTGTATCGGCCGTTTTCCCCAATATTTCACTAGTGCAATGTTACTTGGTGATGAACAGGAAAAGAATCCTTTGTTAGGGATATTTACACTTTTTTTTGCAATAAACTGACTATAATCGGCCATAATCTAAAAAATAATTTTGGCAAAGATACGTGGATAAGCTGTTTTAAGAGTAAGCTAGTAAAAATAAATTATTATTTTAGTGATTAACTAACTAATTCTAAATGAAGAAAAAATTACTACGTATAGGCGTTGCTGTCTTATTATGTCTTTTAATTGGATTTTTAAGCAGCATTGCTACTCAAACATCGATTAGCACCTGGTATGTAGGATTGCAAAAACCATCTTTTACTCCTCCGAATTGGCTTTTTGCTCCTGTATGGACAGTTTTGTACATTTTAATGGGAATTGCTGCAGGTATTGTTTGGAGTAGAGGTTTTTATCATAAATGGGTAAAAACTGCGTTATATCATTTTGGGTTTCAACTTTTACTCAATGCTGCGTGGTCCATTTTTTTCTTTGGAATGCGCAATCCATTGATTGCACTTGTGGATATAATTGCCCTTTTTATCCTACTTTTGTTTACCATCAAATGGTTTAAAGTTGTAAACTCAACAGCCGCTTACCTACTTATCCCATACTTGATTTGGGTTGCTTTTGCGACTGCATTAAATTTTAGTATATGGCAACTTAACTAAACCAAGAATGAAGGAATAATTTTTTTATGAACAAAAAGTCGATCGTCTTACAGACAACTTTAGAATTAATCACAAAACAAGGAATACGGGCAACTTCTCTCTCACAAATCATTAAAGAATCAGGTGTTGCTAATGGAACAGTATATCATCATTTTAAAAATAAAGAGGAGATTATCACTGAGCTATATTTAATGCTCACACAAGATTTCGGAACAGTAGTTATGAGAAATGTTCCAGAAGATGACATTAAAAAACAATTTTCGATCATGTGGCTCAACTTATTCCACTATTTCGTTAATAACCCTCTTGCTTTTATATTTTCTGAACAAATAGCAAGATCTCCAGAGATCCCACAATCTTTAAAAGATAAAGCGAGACAATATTATGGAGATATTGAAAATTACTTTAAAACTGGTATTCGACAAAAAGTATTTAAGTCTTACAACACTCTAGTGATGGAGGAATTATTTTTTGGGAATGTAGTATCACTAGTAAAAATTCATGAAAATGAGAAGGTAAAACTACTTGACAAACATATCAATCAGGCTATAGAAATATCTTGGAAAGGCTTTTTAAGAGATTAAAAATTACATTATTAGTTTTTTTATAATAAACCCTACTCTAAAATATAGAGTAGGATTTATTATAAAACTTCTCTGATGTATTAGTTAAATATGACATTGACACAAGAATCTTTATACAGTTTTTTCACTGCTGCTTGTATCGCTTTTTTGGGTTCTTTCGTTTTTCCAATGGATTTTCCATTATAATAAACGCCTCCATTTCCTTTCCATGCAAATTCTTCGCTATGCGTTTTAATAACTCTTACTCCATCTTTCTTCGTTATCTGAAAAGACTCTAATTTCTGATCGTATTCTAATCCTGCTGGAAAATATACTTCGGTAACAAATTTTGTGTCTCCGTTTCCGTACATATAGCAAACACATTCACCAATATCTTTTGCTTCAGACACTCTCACCATATTATTCTGCACAATCTTCCATCTTTCATTTACTTTAACAGCAACCATATCCATTAACATAGTGCCTTTTTCGGCTAATTTTTTATCTATAAAAGATTCGAAATTAACTACTGCCGATATAATTCCGGCATTTTCTTTCTGGCTTTGAAAAACAATATTCTCTAACTTAAGTTTGAAACTATAATTGTCATCATTTATAATATCATCTAACTGGGAGGAAATATGTTTTTTATCGTACTCTTTTCGAACCAAAGCTCCTGATAAATTTACGTAGACCGTATTGCCACTATATTTTTCATCAAATAGAAGTAAGACGCTATTTTTCTTAGCTCCTTTTTCTAAATTATTCATTTTAGCTATATAGTCCATTAATAGCTTTTTAATAGGCTCATCATCTCCTGCTCTGGCTGTAAACGAACTTTGACAAATAAAAATAATAAGTAGTAGTGTAATTTTTTTCATAGTATATAAGGTAATAGTTTAACCTCTTTAATATACGAAATTTTACACAAATCTATTGGGCGTTTATCTACAAATCAACCAACTAAGGAGCAAATTTCCAATAACTTACTTAACGTTTTCAGGTTTCTAGCAGTAGACTTATTTCTTAATTTTTTTTCAAAAAAATTATTGTGAAGTTTTGTTTTTCCGTAACCATTTGCAGCATATAAATAGATGACATCAGGTGTGATTATAAATTCTTCAGGAGCTACCGAAAGCTTATTAAGTTCTATGATGGCATTTTCATTTGCGGCATCACAAAAGACCATGAAATATAATTTTTTGAGTTCGGCTTCGTCATTACTAAATCTCTCTTTGAAAGGATTTTTTGTTAGAATTTTCTGTAAAGTTTTTTGTGTTAGCACTACAACAGATATCTCTAAACCAAAGTTCTTTTGGATTACTTTCTTTATTTTTTCTTGTAATTCTTTAATGTTTTCAGATCCAGCTTTAAAAACAATATTTCCACTTTGTATATAGGTAGTTACCGATTCAAAACTGGCAGAAAGAAGTGCCACTTTAAGATCAACCATTTTAATCTTGTTATGACCTCCAACATTAACACCTCTCAATAAAGCGACATAAGTTTTCATGTGTTGTTCTTTTATTCTTTCGATGTAATTGCCTGAGCAGCGATATAAGCTCCTGTCCAAGCATTCTGAAAATTAAATCCTCCCGTTATCGCATCTATATTTAAGACTTCGCCAGCAAAATATAAGTTCTTGTGTTTTTTGCTTTCAAAGGTTTTGAAATTAACCTCCTTAAGATCTATACCTCCTGCTGTTACAAATTCATCCTTAAATGTGCTTTTACCTACTACTTTATAAACTCCCTTGATCAATTCTTCAGAAAGTCTAGTTAGTTGTGTTTTATTTACATCTGCCCACTTGGTTGTATCACCAATATCTGCGGCTAACACTAAACTTTGCCATAGTCTTTTGGGCAAATTAAATTGAGCATATTTAGAAACTTGTTGCTTGGGGTGCTCGTTTTTTAAAGCCTTTAACATATGAAGGGTTTCTTCTAACGAATAATCTTGTAACCAATTGACGATGATCTCAAAGTTATAATTAAAATTATGCAACTCTATTGCTCCCCATGCCGAAAGCTTCAGAATTGCAGGACCACTCATTCCCCAATGCGTAATCAAAAGAGGACCTTCGCTGAATAATTTAGAGTCTTTGACCTTTACGGAAGCATTTGTTGAAATACCCGGCAAGTCTTTAATCCTTTTGTCCTTTATATTAAATGTAAATAAAGAAGGTACTGCATTTACCGTTTGAAGTCCAAGGGATTTAAGTTTTGCCCAGATTTTGGAATTACTTCCTGTAGCTATCATCATTTTTTTACTTTCAAAATCGCCTTGATTTGTACTTATTTTCCAAACCTTATCTTCATAGTAAAAATCTTTTACCACATGATTTTTAAGAATTTCTATTCCTAACCTTCTGGCCTCAGACAAAAAACAATTTATAATAGTTTCCGATGAGTCAGAAATTGGAAAAATACGACCATCATCTTCTATTTTTAATTCAACACCATGTTTATCGAACCATTCCATAGTATCACCTGTCATAAAAGTATGAAAAGGACCTAATAGCTCTTTTTCGCCTCTTGGATAGTTTTTACTTAAAGGATCTGGAACAAACTCCGCATGTGTAACATTACATCTTCCTCCTCCAGATATTCTTACTTTAGAAAGCACTTCTTTTCCTCTTTCTAAAATGGCTATCGTAAGATTTGGATCATTTTCAGCTACGTTAATTGCAGTAAAAAAACCGGCCGCTCCGCCGCCAATAATTAGGAGATCATATTGCATTAAGCAAAATTAGGAAAATCAGTTATGATAGTATCTACTTTTAGCTCTTTTGATGATTTAATATCTTCAGGATCATTTACCGTCCAGACATACACTTTATAGCCCTTATCTTTTGCCAGCTTCACCTCTTCTTCCGTTAATGAGGCAATTGGTGGATGAACAGAATAGGCTTCTAAACTTTCGGCTACTGATAAAACTGAGGATATATTTTTCTCTGTTAACACTCCTAAATTAAATTCGGAACTTGATCTTTTTATCTGAAATAGTTGAGAATGATCAAAACTAGATAACACAAAATTATTACGCTCCCAGTTAGTGTTTTTAATATAATCTTCTAAAAGCTCTATTACAGGCATCGCCGTTCCTATTCCTTTTAATTCTATGTTTATATCACATGTTGTATTGACCATATTTAATACTTGATTTAACGTAGGAATCTTGTATCCTTCGATCGTTGTGTATTTATGTAATTCCTGCAGTGTAAAGTCAGATACTTTTCCCTTACCGTTAGTTGTTCTTTGTAATGTTTCATCATGAATTACAATAAGCTCGCCAGACTTACATTTATGAACATCTATTTCAATTCCATCGACCTTATGATTTAAGGCTTCTTTAATAGACTCTATTGTATTTTCTGCAACCAATCCAGCGGCTCCGCGATGCCCAAATATTTTCATTTATTTTTATTTTAAAATTATACGATTTGAAAATGTCAAACTATCACTAATACATCCTACTTAATTTGTAATAAGATCCGAAAGAATTACTTGTGTTGATGGATTTCCATGTTTTGCTAAACGATCGATAAATTTCTGCAAATGACCACTATCTTTTACATTTATTTTCATAATCAAACAATTCTCTCCAGTAACCCTACTACAATGCTCGATTTCAGGATAATCTTTCATGATCTCCACAAAAGAATGGAAATTTTTACTTTCTAAACTCATCAGAATATAAGCCGACACAGAAAGTCCCATCTTTTTCGGATCTATTAATGTCCTATATCCTTTAATAACTTCCGTTTCTTCCAAACGCTGAATTCGTTCACCAACTGCCGATGCCGACAACCCAATTTGTCTCCCTATCTGCGCATAAGAAGCTCTAGAATTTTCTTTTAAATAACATAGGATCTTACGATCTAATTCGTCTTTCACCACAATCCATTGTTTTTGTATATTAAAAATACGTTTTCGAAGGAAATTGCACGTTATATCCCACGAATCAACATATCATCTTGCTAAGATAAAACTAAATTTACACTGTAAGAATAAAGTACTATTACTTTACATCATTTTCATAAAACCATAATACATGTTTGGAATTATCAACTTTGAAGCTTTTATACTTGCGGGAATTCTTTTAAACTTAACACCAGGCGCGGATACTATGTACATCCTTGGAAGAAGCATATCACAAGGAAAAAAATCCGGTATTTTATCTGCTTTAGGAATAACAACTGGTGCTTTGATCCATTGCTTGGCAGCCGCTTTAGGCCTATCAGTATTACTAGCGAAGTCTGCCTTAGCTTTTCAGCTCATAAAATATGCTGGAGCTATCTATCTTATTTACTTAGGTGTTCAATTATTACGATCTAAAACGGTACAAAATTTTGAAGTAAATGAAAATATTGAAAATCACATAAACTACTCTAAAATTTACGTTTCAGGCATATTAACCAATATTCTGAATCCTAAAGTAGCTTTATTTTTTCTTGCTTTCTTGCCTCAGTTTATTAGTCCTGAAGCGGTAGAAAACCATATTCCATTTATGATTTTAGGTTTAACCTTTGTGACTACAGGAACAATATGGTGTCTTTTTCTTGCCTTTTTTGCAGCCAAACTATCTGATCGAATACGTAAAAACTATAAAATAAAAACGTGGTTAGATAAATTCACAGGAATTACCTTTATACTACTTGGAATCAAATTAGCCTTCTCTAAACAATAATTTATCACATTAAAGTATGGATATTTTACAACAAATGCGAACAGAATTATTGGAGAAAAAGCTATTCGATAAAGCTCGTTCCTTTGCTTATGACTATATAGATGGGATTGAAAAGATGGATGTATTTCCATCTCCCGAAAATATTAAACAATTAAACGTGTTCGATGAACCTCTTAGTGAAAAATCAGGTTCTACTGAGGAAATTATGCATCTATTACACGATGTTGGTTCTAAAGCTACAATTGCACAACTAGGAGGACGATATTTTGGTTTTGTAAATGGAGGCGCTGTTCCCATAGCATTGGGAGTAAAATGGTTGTCAGATGTTTGGGATCAATGTGGAGGATTATTTCTTACATCTCCTATAAACTCCAAGTTAGAACAAATTTGTGAACAATGGCTTAAAACTATTTTTAATTTACCAAATGAAACGGTTGCCGGTTTTGTTAGCGGAACATCGATGGCGAACCTTTCTGGATTAGCAGCTGCACGTTTTAGATTACTTAAAAATCTAGGATGGGATATCAACATAAAAGGAATAAATGGTGCTCCGGAAATTAAAATTTTCGCCCATGAACAGGTACATGCTAGTATAAAGAAAACCCTTGCTATGCTTGGCTTTGGTAACGAAAATATCAGCTGGATACCATCAGATGATCAAGGAAGATTATTAATCGATAAACTTCCTGAGTTAGACAATCATTCTCTTTTGATTTTACAAGCTGGCAACGTAAATACTGGTAGTTTTGATGATTTTGACACTATATGTGATCAAGCCAATAAAGCTGGTGCTTGGGTGCATATCGACGGAGCATTTGGACTATGGGCGGCAGCCTCAAAATCTCTTTCTTATCTTACGAAAGGAATCGAAAAAGCATCATCTTGGGCTGTAGATGGTCATAAAACTTTAAACACTCCATATGACTCTGGAATTATAATGTGTAAAGATTCTGAAGCGTTAATATCTGCATTACAAGCCTCTGGAGAATACATTACCTATAGCGATCAAAGAGATCCACTTTTATATACACCTGAATTATCAAAACGCTCCAGAACTATAGAATTATGGGCTACCATGAAATATCTTGGAAAAGAAGGCATGGATACTATGATTACAACATTTCATAACAGAGCAAAACAGCTAGCAGAAGGATTATCTGCAAATGGTTTTATCATTCTGAATGAAGTTGTATTTAACCAAGTATTGATAGCCTGTGAAAATGATCAGCAAACAAAATTGGTTTTACATACAGTTCAAAATTCTTCACAATGCTGGTGCGGTGGATCTCGTTGGAAAGGAAGAGATGTAATACGTATTAGTATCTGCTCATGGATGACTACAAAAGAAGATATTGAAAAGACAATCAGCATATTTACTGATGCTAAAAACCTAATTAAAAACTGAACCAATTATAAAAGTATACTCCTGCATAAATAAATATTTTAGGTTTAGAGAGTGATAAAAACTATGTCATAAAAAAACGCCTTAGGAAAACTAAGGCGTAATTATTACGAAAATTTATTTTGATTTTTACTTAAAAGCTGGAATACCTGTAATATCCATCCCTGTAATTAATAAATGAATATCATGAGTACCTTCATAAGTGATTACACTTTCCAAATTCATCATATGTCTCATAATACTATACTCTCCTGTGATACCCATTCCTCCCAGAATTTGTCTTGCCTCTCTCGCAATATTTATTGCCATTTCCACATTATTACGTTTTGCCATAGATATCTGAGCAGTCGTCGCTTTACCTTCTTCTCTTAGCACCCCTAATCTCCAAGCTAACAATTGCGCTTTCGTGATTTCGGTAATCATTTCAGCTAACTTTTTTTGTTGTAACTGAGTTCCACCTATGGGCTTATCGAACTGAATTCTTTCTTTAGAATAACGAAGTGCTGTGTCATAACAATCCATTGCTGCTCCTATTGCTCCCCAAGCTATACCAAAACGAGCAGAATCCAAACAACTTAACGGTGCTCCTAAACCACTTTTTCCAGGTAATAAGTTCTCTTTAGGAACCTTTACATTATCAAATATTAATTCACCTGTTGCAGATGCTCGTAAGGACCATTTGTTATGTGTCTCTGGCGTAGAAAAACCTTCCATACCTCTTTCTACCACTAAACCGTGGATTCTTCCTTCTTCATTTTTTGCCCAAACCACAGCAATATCAGCAAAAGGTGCATTGGATATCCATAATTTTGCTCCATTTAATAAATAATGATCTCCTTTATCTTTGAAATTGGTTGTCATACCACCTGGATTAGATCCATGATCTGGCTCGGTCAGACCAAAACATCCCATAAATTCTCCAGATGCTAGCTTAGGAAGATATTTATTTCGTTGTTCTTCTGTTCCGTATTTCCAAATAGGATACATCACCAATGATGATTGCACTGAAGCTGTAGAACGAACACCTGAATCGCCTCGTTCGATCTCTTGCATGATTAACCCATAGCTTATCTGGTCTAATCCCGCTCCTCCATATTGTTCAGGTATATATGGACCAAAAGCTCCAATTTCTGCTAATCCTTTAATAATTTGGTTAGGAAATTCAGCACGTTGAGCATATTCTTCTATGATTGGAGACACATCTCGTTTTACCCAACTGCGCGCAGCATCGCGTACTAACTTATGCTCATCAGTCAAAAGTTCGTCTAAATTGTAGTAATCTGGTGCTTCAAAAAGATCAGGTTTCATAGCGTAAATGGATTATTTTTTTATGATATATTCAAAAATAGTGAGATTAATTAAAAAATAATCAAGAAAGATCTCAGATTATTCCTTTTTGCATTAAAAAATGTCAAATCTGTTAATAACCCTTGTAATAAAGCTGTTTTTGATTTTCCCCAATCATTCTTCTAATCCTGTTATGATCAAACTTACTTCAAACAAAACAAATTGTGAGAAGCGTTTATCATACGTTTTGCATATCTATTTTGAACATAAATTTGTGGTTAATTTCCGCATTCTCAATCTGATTTCTACACATTTTAGATACTATTAACATTATTAGCGTTTGTTTTAAAACACTGTATTACAGCTATTTAATCAACATTAAAGCATTATCAATCCTCTGGCATAATTCTTCCTCTTATTTAAGTATCGAAATAAAAAATAATTAAAACCTGAAATTAAAATGAAAAATTTATTTGTATTACCAGTAGTAGCTTTAGGACTTTTATTCGGAACTAGTAATATCACTGCTCAAGTGACTTCTTCAGATGAAGCTATAGAAATTACTGCTCAAGAAAAATATATTGAATTAGCTGTTGAAAATTTACCCCAACCTGTTTTAGATGCTGTTGCGAAAGATTTTAAAGGTGCGACCATCAATAAAGCTGCTGCTAAGGAAGACGCTTCAGAGTTTAAGCTAGAACTTACGAAAGAAGACGGAGAGACTGTAGAAGTATTATGTGATGCAGAAGGAAACTGGATCGGTAAAAACTAATAGCATTAAAAATCTTTAAGATTGTTTACACTTATAGAAATATAAGTTGAACTACGTAGAGTGATTGAATTTGGAGAAAGGGGAGTCTACTAGACTCTCCTTTTTTACATTTTTAAATAAAAATCTCGAGTAAGGTCTACATATTCTGGAGTATATTGGTGCCTTTCATTCTCTATAATAAGCTCATCCAATTTTACTTCCACCTCTTCAAAACCAAATAACAAAAGAGTTCTTTTAATTTCTGAAGATGGGTTTCCCTTTACTCTTGTAATTTTTTGAGGATACAAGCCTACTTTATGGGCAATTTCAATTACTACTTCCTCTTCTTTATAAGGTAAAATTACTCCAAACCTACCATTCTCGGAAAGCAAATGAGTTGCTCCTATAAATAAATGCTCAAATGGCAATGCATCTTCAAATCTGGCTAAATCCCTACTAGAATCTTCTGTTTTATAGGTATCTTTATAAAAAGGTGGGTTACTAATGAGAAGATCATACTCATCATCAATTTCCTGAAAGAATTCCTGAAAAGAAGCATGATAACAAAATAGCCGATCTCCCCAGTCAGAAGCTTCAAAATTTTCTACTGCTTGTTCATAAGCAAGCTCATCTATTTCTAGTGCATCAATAGTTCCTGCATGAGAACGCTGTGCCATCATTAGAGCAATGATTCCTGTTCCAGTACCTATATCTAGTATAGTATTTACAGTTTCTGAAATCGGAACCCAAGATCCTAAAAGCACTCCATCAGTACCAATCTTCATGGCACATCGATCCTGGTGAACCATAAATTGTTTAAAATGAAATGGTTTAGACATTATTTTATAAATAAAGATCGATCAATCCTTCTGGAGTATTTACAAAAACAGTACGCTGTTCTCTATCCACCTTATCAATGAATTCGTCATTCATAGGTATTAAAATTTCAACACCGTCCCTGTCTATTTCGAAAAGTGCTTGTGCAGTACTATCATTGATATGAGTAATAACTCCTACTTTTCCAAAAGCTCGATCTACAATACTAAAACCAATAACTTCGTGAAAATAAAATTTATTTCCTTCCAACTTAGGCAACAAGTCAAGTGGCAAATATATTTCTGCCTTCATTAGATCATCAGCATCCTCTTCGGAGTCTATATCTTCAAACTTTACTCTAAGCAAATCACTTTTATGAAGTTTACTTTTTTCTATAAAAAATGGAACCAAATTTTTGTTATAGTTCACAAAAACTGATTCCATTTTTAGATAACTTTCAGGTTCATCGGTATCAAGTTTTATCAACACCTCCCCTTTAAAACTAAATTTACTTACGATTTTGCCTAGATAGAAGCAATCTTCTTTCTTCATCGTCAATAATGCAACTACTCTTCCTCGTTGCTAGCTTCTTCAGTTACTTCTGCTTCAGCAGCTTCAGCAGCTACTTCTTCTGCTTTAGCGGCAGCTTCAGCTTCTGCAGCTTCAGCTTCACGCTTAGCATTTACTTCTTTTTCTGCAGCAAGTGCTTTTGCTTTTGCATCAGCCTCTGCCTTTGCTAAAGAATCTTTCTTAGCATTTACGGATCCTTCTTTTTCCTGAACCCAAGCGTTAAATTTCTCTTCAGCTTGTTCTTCAGTTAAAGCTCCTTTTTTAACACCTCCTGCAAGGTGATTTTTCAGCAATGCTCCTTTATAAGAAAGAATAGCTTTAGCAGTATCGGTTGGCTGCGCTCCATTTTGTAACCATTTTACAGCTCCATCAACATTTAGGTCTATAGTTGCTGGGTTAGTGTTTGGATTGTAAGTACCGATTTTTTCTAAAAATCTACCATCTCTCTTTGCTCTAGCATCTGCTGCTACGATCCAGTAAAAAGGCTTTCCTTTTTTACCATGTCTCTGTAATCTTATTTTAACAGGCATAAAAATTAATTTTTGGGTACACGACCCTGTTTATAATTAAGTGCGCAAATGTAATCATTTTTAGCAAATTAGCATCGAATTTATTCTTCTTTCACTAAATAATTTAGAGCTATCGAAGAATTAACACGTTTTACTGTTCTTTCTAACAGGACTTATAGACGTCTCACGAGAAGCGTAAATACCTACTTTTATTAGATATGAAATATAATTTTGTGTATTTCATCGATATTAAAATGTCATTAATCGTAAAAAATTATGGTTTTATCTTCAAAAAAATTGTTTTCTTCAGAATTTCGTGATATGTTTGTATTAAATTATTTATTGATTAGTTGGTTATCTATCTCTAAATTTTTTAAAGCCCCAAGCGTATGATTAAAAAAATTACCCTACTCCTGGCATTTATATGCCTTATTTTCAGCTCTTGTAGTACCGATATAGAAGTAAATTCACCAGGATTACAAGCTACTATAGACGGAAAGTTATTTAGACCCGATATTAGAAAAGCAATCATTCATGAGGATGGTACATTAGTAATCATCGGAAACACAGGAACAGAATCAATTAGCTTCACTACTTCTTCTACAGAAAGAGGAACTTATAGATTAGAACAAGCCATTAATCAAGTAACATTCGAAAACAACGATGCTAAGTTCGTTTCTGAAGAAGGTGCTAATAATGGACAAATAGTAATTACAGAAATTCAGGACAATTTAGTTTCTGGGAATTTCTATTTTACAGATTTAAAAGGAAGCAATGGAAAATCAATGAGTTTCCAAAACGGATGGTTTTATAGATTACCTATAGAAAATTTTGTACCAGAACCTGAAGAAGAGGAAGAAGAGGAGGAAATCATTATTACCTCTGAAGAAGAAGAGCAAGAAGAAATCAACCCTTGTCTTTTAAACGCTTCTTTAACAGCCATGATTAATGGAAACGAGATGATTACTGATGATCACGATGCAATTCCTTTTGGAGTGAACAACCCTTCAATACTAATAAAAGCGAGTAATGAAGACGAGGAGATAACAATCGTTTTCCCAATCAGTGTGGAGGTTGGACAGCACTCTTTAACAGGATCAGGAGAGTATAGCGCGACATATAGCTTATACAATGATAAAGCATCAGCTGTTTCTGGTAGACTTACCATAACATCTCATGATACCGAAACAAAATGTATCAGCGGAACTTTTGAATTCGTTACAACAACAGGTGTTGCAGTGACAGAAGGACAATTTGAATACGGATATTAATCAAAACTCAACTATAGCGAAAAAGGCGTTCACTAATTTATTTTAGTGAACGCTTTTTAATTTTTAGCATATTACATTATTTCTTAAAACAATCTTTTCATTGATTCCTCATAAAGGAAATCTTAAGTAGTTAATAATTCTGGATAACTTTTCAATCACCGAACACATCATTTTAATTATTTTTGATGATCACTTTGACCATAAGACAAAACTTTCTCGAAACATATTTTTATGTATTTAATTTTTGATACCGAAACAACAGGTTTACCTAAGCGTTGGGATGCTCCCATCAGTGATACTGATAATTGGCCAAGATGTATTCAGATCGCTTGGCAATTACACGATGAAATGGGTAATTGTATCGAGCATCAAGATTATTTAGTAAAACCAGAAGGATTTAATATTCCATATGATGCAGAAAAAGTTCATGGAATTTCAACTGCCCTTGCCGAGCAGGATGGTATTAGCCTAGCAGAAGTTCTGGAAAAATTCAATATTGCGTTATCAAAAACGAAGTTTGTTGTCGGTCAAAATGTAGGGTTTGATGTTAATATCATGGGTGCTGAGTTTTATAGACTTGGTATTAGCAATCAATTACAAGAGTTACCCGTGCTTGATACTTGTACCGAAACTACTGCAAGTTTATGTCAAATTCCTGGAGGTCGTGGAGGAAAATTCAAATTACCTACACTTACAGAGTTACACGAGTTTTTATTCGGAACCTCATTTGGAGAAGCCCATAACGCAACGGCCGATGTAGAAGCTACCACTCGATGTTTTCTAGAATTAATCAGGAAGCAAGTTTTCACAAAAGAAGAGCTAGATGCTCCTTCAGATTACTTTGAAAACTTCAAACGTGTTAATCCAGAACCAATAGAATTAATAGGTTTACAACATATTAATCTAAAAAGAGCTTCTCAAAAGATCCAAGAAACACTGGATAAACAGGGAAGTTCTGACATTTCTCAACAAGAAATCAAGGACAATATTGCAGCTTTGGATGCTGTAAATTTTGTTCACCTACATAACCATACGCAATTTTCTGTCCTACAATCTACTATCAGTATTCCTGATCTGGTAAAAGAAACAGCCAAACACAAGATGACAGCTGTAGCCATGACAGATCATGCAAATATGATGGGAGCTTTTCATTTTGTACAAGCAGTTACCAATCACAATAAAAGTGTAAAAGCAGCGAATGCAGAAGCTATCGAAAATGGAGAAGAACCAACAGGAGTCGAAATAAAACCAATTGTTGGATGTGAGTTTTTTGTTTGCGAAAATCATAAAGACAAATCCCGAAAGGATAATGGATATCAAATAGTTTTGTTAGCTAAAAACAAAAACGGATATCACAATCTAGCCAAAATGTCTTCTATTGGATTTGTAGACGGTTTCTATTACCTGCCTAGAATTGACAAAGAAGTTATTAAACAATACAAAGAAGACATCATTGTCCTAACTGGAAATCTGTATGGAGAGGTTCCTAGTAAAGTACTAAACATAGGAGAAAAGCAAGCTGAAGAAGCTTTATTATGGTGGCACGAGGAGTTTGGAGATGACCTCTATATCGAGATCATGCGCCATAATCAAGAGGATGAAAATCGAGTAAATCAGGTTTTGATCAACTTTTCCAAAAAGCATAACATCAAAACAGTAGCTACAAACAATACTTATTATTGCGAAAAAAAGGATGCCAATGCCCATGACATTCTACTATGTGTAAAAGACGGAGAAAAACAAGCGACTCCAATTGGAAGAGGAAGAGGATATCGATATGGATTACCAAATCAGGAATACTATTTTAAGTCTTCTGAAGAAATGAAAAACTTATTCAAAGATCTCCCTGAAGCCATCATGAATATTCAGGAGATCGTGGATAAGATAGAACCTTTTGTACTAGCAAGAGACGTATTATTACCTGCATTTGACATCCCAGAAGAGTTCCAATCTGAAGAAGACAAAATAGACGGAGGGAAAAGAGGAGAAAATGCTTATTTAAGGCATATCACCTACAAAGGAGCAAAGATTAGATATGGAGAAATTACTCCAGAAATTGATGAGCGCCTTGATTTCGAATTAAAAGTTATTGAAAATACAGGATACCCAGGATACTTCCTGATTGTGGAAGATTTTATAAGAGCCGCAAGAGAAATGGGGGTTTCTGTAGGTCCTGGACGTGGATCTGCTGCTGGATCTGCGGTAGCCTATTGCCTATGGATTACCAATTTAGATCCGATAAAGTATGATTTACTTTTTGAGAGATTCCTAAATCCGGATCGTGTAAGTATGCCCGATATTGATATTGATTTTGATGATGAAGGACGAGGACGTGTAATGGACTATGTAATCGAAAAATATGGAGCCAATCAGGTAGCTCAGATAATTACATACGGTACTATGGCAGCAAAATCTTCTATTCGAGATACTGCTCGTGTACTTGATTTACCTCTTGGTGATGCAGATCGAATTGCAAAGCTTATTCCAAATATGTCTAAACTTGGAAAAATATTTGGTGTAGATGAAGCGGTATTAAAAAAGAAGTTTAGAAGTGATGAATTAGAAAAAGTAAATGAACTACTTAATATAGCAGAAGGTAGCGATCTCGAAGCCGAAACCTTAAACCAAGCTAGAGTTTTAGAGGGTTCAGTTAGAAATACAGGTATTCATGCTTGTGGAGTGATCATCACACCCGATGATATTACCAAGTTTGTCCCAGTTGCGCTTGCCAAAGATTCTGACATGTACTGTACGCAGTTTGACAACTCTGTGGTAGAAAGTGCTGGTCTGCTAAAAATGGATTTCTTAGGATTAAAAACATTAACCCTAATTAAGGATACCGTAAAAATTGTAAAAGCAAAACATGGTGTAGAATTAGATCCTGAGAATTTCCCTCTTGACGATGAAGAAACGTACGCATTATTCCAACGAGGAGAAACGGTTGGAGTATTCCAATATGAATCTCCCGGGATGCAAAAATATATGAAGGAACTAAAACCTACAGTTTTTGCCGATCTAATTGCGATGAATGCTTTGTACCGACCAGGACCTTTAGAATATATCCCAAGTTTTATTAATAGAAAACACGGTACCGAAGAGATCATATATGACTTAGAAGCTTGTGAAGAATACCTAAAAGAAACCTACGGAATCACAGTATATCAGGAGCAAGTGATGCTACTTTCTCAAAAACTTGCTGATTTTACCAAAGGTGAAGCGGATGTACTCCGTAAAGCAATGGGTAAAAAACAAAAAGCAGTACTAGATAAAATGAAGCCCAAATTCATTGAACAAGCTGCTGCAAAAGGTCATGCCGAAGACAAATTAGAAAAAATATGGAAAGACTGGGAAGCATTTGCTGCCTACGCTTTTAACAAGTCTCACTCTACTTGTTACGCCTGGATTGCTTATCAGACCGCTTATCTAAAGGCTCACTATCCCGCAGAATATATGGCAGCTGTACTATCTAATAACATGAACGATATCAAGCAGGTTACTTTCTTCATGGAAGAATGTAAGCGTATGAAATTAGATGTATTAGGACCCGACGTGAATGAATCTTATAGAAAATTCTCTGTAAACAAAGATGGTGCAGTACGATTTGGAATGGGAGCCATCAAAGGTGTAGGTACCGGAGCCGTGGCTACTATTGTAGAAAACAGAAAAGAAGATGGACCATACAGGTCTATTTTTGATATGGCAAAACGTATTGACCTACGTGCCGCTAACAAAAAAGCTTTTGAAAGTTTGGCTCTAGCTGGCGGATTTGATTCTTTTATAGAAACGCATAGAGGTCAATATTTTCATCAGGATGGAGATGGAATTACTTTCTTGGAAAAAGCTATGAAATATGGATCAAAATATCAAGAAAACGAAAACTCTTCTCAGGTAAGTCTATTTGGCGAATCTAGTGATGTTCAAATTCCAGAACCAGTTGTTCCTCCTTGTGAAGAATGGGGCACTATGGAAAAACTAGCTAGAGAAAAAGAAGTAGTTGGTATTTATTTATCTGGTCATCCACTCGATGATTTTAAATATGAAATGAAGTATTTCTGCAATGGAACACTTTTGAATTTTGCCGATCTAGAAAACAATCTAAATCGTGAGATCTCCTTTGGTGGCGTAATCACAGGTGTGGAGCATCGAACATCAAAAAATGGAAAAGGATGGGCCACGTTTACCATAGAAGACTATAACACTGCGCATGAGTTTAGAATTTTTGGCGAAGATTACTTAAAACACAGACCCTTCCTAGTACAAAGCACCTTCGTGTATGCAAAAGCTTTTATAAAAGAAGGTTGGGTTAATCGCGATACGGGAAAAAAGGGAGATCCCAGAATACAATTCAATAGTTTTCAGTTACTACACGACGTAATGGAAACCTATGCCAGAAAGCTGACAATTCAACTAGATATTAATGAACTTTCTGATACTAGGATTGATAAGCTAAAAGAATTGCTCACTGAACATGCTGGAAATCACACGTTAAATTTTGTGATTTTCGAAATGGCAGAGAAACTTAAGTTACATATGCCAAGTAGAAAACAAAAGGTAAACATCTCTCCAGAATTGTTAACCGCATTGGAGAGCGATTCTGTGTATTACAAATTAAACTAGAAACGATCTTTAATTCTGAAGTTTTTAATCCCGAACTTGTAAGAAGAAGGGAAAATATCACCTATAAAAAAGCCAATAAAAATCTCATAATGTGTTAGATAGCTAACACTTATAAGTTGTTAAGGATTCTTAAAAACTAGAATGATCTAGTTAAATATTTCCTAAAAAACATTGTTTTTTTACATTTTGTAATCATAGCCTTTTTTTCATATAAAACCCTTTAATTCAAAGGGTTTCAATTCACAAGATCTACAAAACCAACACTATTTTTTAAAATTCAAAATTCCCCTTGATGTAAGATTAAATATTTATACCGTCTCAAAATATGTAAGATCTTAAAACCCTAATTACTTTAAACGATTGGCCAATTGTTTTCTTAATGATTTTTTCAGAATATAACTATTAAAAACACAAAAAATGAAAAATTTTAAAACCTTACTTTTAAGTATTTTCGCCGCCTCATTATTCATGGCTTGTAACAATGACGACAATCTTTTAGAAGTTGAAACAAATCAAACGATCACTGATGAAATTGCAGAAGATGCATTAGAAGAAGAAGCTCAATCAAAAGGCTTATTACAATCATTTAGAGCTTTAAAAGAAGCTAAAATATTACTAGCAAGTATCCGTAAAGATGGCGGAATTCCTTATAACTTTTTTAACCCAGCTTTACGATTCACAGACGCACAAAATGTTTTTGTACCAAGTGTTTTGGGTATTGATTTTAGAATTGATAGAGATGTGGTTCCTGCAGGACCCACTGT
This sequence comes from uncultured Aquimarina sp., assembly GCF_947492115.1. NCBI lineage: Bacteria > Pseudomonadati > Bacteroidota > Flavobacteriia > Flavobacteriales > Flavobacteriaceae > Aquimarina > uncultured Aquimarina sp. The sequence continues at coordinate 466,485 of NZ_CANLMM010000003.1, read as the reverse complement.
TAGACTGCCTATGTTTAAAGGTTGGGAAACTTTACCAAATGGACAAAAGAGAGAGCTTTACTACGTAATCACAGAAGTATCTGACAGACTGATGGCTAAAAAACTAGGTGTTATTTTCGCACCAAGAATGGCAGCCTCTATAGGATCTGGAGGAGAACAAAAAGGATATTTTACAAGAACAGGGCGACTTGTTTTTGAAGGATCTGTAGATTTTTCACCAAAAAGATCTTTAGTAACTGGACCAGCAGACGGTTTACTATTCGGATTTCCTCCAGCAGAAGCAAACCCAGGAGCAATTGCAGATGGTAAATGGTCTTCATATGTTGTTTTACCTAGTGGAGTAGTAATTAATGCGCAGCCAGTAGCCAACAGTACAGGTCTTCATGACAGAGTACCAAACCCTCTTGGAAATGAGCAAGAGCAAGAAGATGATTTAAACAATCCAAATTTTGCACCTGATCAAGCTTCAGTTGTTATGCAATTACTTGATGGATGGCATGCTAATAGACCATATTACTTCCATATCGTAACTGATACTTCAGATCCAGGACCTGCAACTATCGAGTTAGGAGTATTTGCACCAAGATTAGCAAATCTACCAACATTTGGATTATTCCCAGGAGGATCTATGCTACCTTTTAGTCCAACAGCTAATGGAAGAACAACAGATACTGATGGACTTGGAGTACAAGGATTAAATACTGCTTCTTTAAGTAACAGACAAGTACAAGATCCAACCAATACATTCCCTATAGATCCAAGTGATACAAGATATGCTCCGATGTGGGATGCTCACGTAACAGAATTTACCGTTCCAGAATCTGAACGTCCAATCCTACAGAGTTTTGATCAAATTAATGACTTATTAGCAGATGGAACTTTGATCCCATTTAGAGGAAATGCTAATCCAAGCCCATTAGCTAATTCTTTATCAGATTTATTAACAGCTACAGGAGCTATTATCAACTGTCCTGTTATTACGCAACCAGATGATAGTGTTATTGGTACTCAAATAGGAATACCTACAAATAACTAATAGCAACTCTTAAAACCTTATGGAAAAGCTCAGCAACCAGTAAGCGCTGAGCTTTTTCTTATTTTATATAGAAATATACAAAAAAGCCGACATCAGGTTGTTGAATCACAACCTAGGATGCCGACTTTCGAAAAAAATACTTTTTTATTGGCAAGTCCTTACTTTCACTTCTAGGAAATTTCGGTAGGATTCAAAACAATCTTCATGTGCGTGAACATATCCTCCAATGTTATCCGTCCATTTATTCTCGTAACCAGTACCTGCTTTTGCCCTATCTACATAATAGAAGATATCATAAGCTCCATCTGGCGGAGTAATGATAGTCTGCTCACCATCTACCTTATTATCTTTCCAGACAATTTCATCGTAAGGCACACTTGCTCCGTCCTTTAGTTTATATTCAATTCCTATTCTAAAATTATCAACCACTGTATTTTTAAACACTATTCGATTATGCACACGTTTTGCCGTAGTACAATTTAATGCAACGTAATCCGTACTATATCCCATTTTTGCTAAACTATTATCCTTTAAAAATCTAATGGTATAAGCAATTGGAAGCCCAGGATTGTTTCTACTATACACAGCATTTTCTCCTTTGATAATAGATTGTAAATCACCAAAGTTTTGTGCAGAAACGGCCTCAGAAGCCACAGAAGCGTTCCCTCCTATTGTTACTGTAGTGATAGTAGATTCATTTAAAATTTCTTTATACTTAGCCTCCACATCACCAGATGCATTAGTTACGCCACTTGCATAATTAAAAGCTCCTGTAAGCTCTGCCTCCGTAGCTTCTGCTGTAGTCTCCATTCTAAACATGATTATTCTACCATAATTTACAGAGTGCACGTACGCAGGTGGTGTCACAGAATTAAATGCATTTTCGATTCGTGATAATGGCACGTCAGCTCTAAATACATCCGAAGGATTTTCAGGAGTATCCATAGTAATTGTGTAAAAAACTTGTTTAAACACCATAACAGCTACTCTATTCGTACTTGTAGTTTCATAATTAAATTGTGCAGAAACATCACCTGTTGCCCATTCCGTATTCATTCCAACTTCTAAACTCATCTGTTTAGAACTATAAGAAGTACTGGCTGAGTAAGAAGAGTTCGAAGGGTTTACATATCCTTCTTGATATGCGTTTGTATTCCAATATTCTAAAGCCTCATCGATCTTGGATTGTACATTAGAATTCCTGGGATCCTCTACTCTAATATTCCCTGCTTCCCCAATACCTGGTAAATCTAATCGTATAGTCATCGGTGCTCTACCTAGAGTAAAAGCCTCTGGAAGACCATCTCGCATAGTTTGATTTCCAACCACCAATGCTCCTGGCCAAACAACACCATTTGTTGGACGAAGGATTGCCACATCTTCAAAATTGGCTTTTAGGTTATAATCCACGCTCACACAAGTAGTTTCTATGCCTTCATTATATGAATTATCTGTAGTAGTCTCTCCATCTATTTTTACCAACGCTTCTCCACCAGTTTCTTCAACCCCTAACAATTCACTTGGATTATATTCCAAATTATTAATGAATTCATTGATTGTATTTGCTTCTGGATTTACAGGTTCGGAAGGCAAACTATCTTCATCTTTACTACAAGAGCTACATGCTATGCAAGTATAAATCAAACTAATTAATATAAATGCTTGGGGCATTTTTAAGATTGAAGTTTTCATGAGTTTTCTTTTTAATGATTCAACGATCCAAAACTACTAGCAAAGCGTTTTTAGTCCTAATTTCAGTCATGGACAAAGCATGGACACCTATTAAAAACCCATAAATTAACTTGGAAAGAAATGAGTGTTTTTACGAATACTAAACTGAAGAGTTCTCTACGTTTTCAAAGTATTAAGAGAGGATACCTAAGGGAAAAAGCAACCTAAAGATCTTGTAAACTCCCTTCTACACTTTCTTTCGAAATACAGAGTATTCGACAATCATAATATTTATTAATTACCTTAGTTGTCAACTAAATGACTCGCTTTTATGAAATTCCAATCTCTTCTTATTACAGTATTTATATTTTGTACCCAACTGGTGATTTCTCAAAACCTAAAATTAATTGACAGTTTAAAAAATGCTTTAGACAATCATATCGAAGAAGATAGTGTTAGGGTTGATATTTTGACCGAGCTTCATGAGAAATTAATGTTCTCTTCGCCTTTAAAAGCTAAAAAATACGCAGAAGAAGAACTGAAAATTTCAAAAAAAATTGATTACAAAATGGGGATTGGCAAAGGCTTATTGCACTTAGGTGATTTTTATACCAATCGAAGCAATCTAGATTCTGCTCTTTATTATTACAAACAAGCAAAACAAGAATTTAGCAATCGCAATTCTTACAGAGGTACTTTATTTGTTAACTATTCCATTGCGGACATCTTGCGGAGCAAAGGTGATTTTGAAAGCGCTATTCATATAATTCTGGAAAACCTTGAACTTATAGAAGAAAATGAAAAAGTGGATAAGGCCAAAGCAAAATTTAAGGGTGCACAATATAATAGCCTTGCTACTATTTATATGGAAAAAGGTAATTACAAACTTGCTTTAATTGAAGCTTTAAAAGCATTGGAACTTTTTACAGAAATCAATGACGTCATGAGAAAAGCTGATATTCTAAAACTTTTAGGTGATTTAGAATACGCAACGGAAAACCACAAAAAAGCACTTACCTATTTTAAAGAAGCAATGGCAATTTATTTAGCTCAAAATGATGAGATTTATTTATCCTATGCAAAAAACTCAGCTGGGAATGCCTTAAAAAAATTAAATCGCATAAACGAAGCTCAAACACACTATGAAGAAGCTATAAAACTAGCAAGAAAGCATGAGGCAAAATCCCCATTAGCCAATGCACTTTATAATCTTGGTGAATTATTCAACATTGAAAAAAAATACGAAAAAGCAAAAGCATCTTTTATAGAATCCAAAGAGATTACAGAGGGAGAAGACATAAAAATTGGGATTATAAATGCATATAAAGGATTAAGCAATACCTTTAAAAATGAAAACAATATTCCTGAAGCTATTAAAAACATTAATCAAGCGATCAACATAGCCGAAAAAATTGGTACCATGTCGAATCTTCAGGAATTATATGAAAAACGCTCTAACCTTTTTCGATTACAGAATAAAAATAAAGAAGCACTTTCAGACCTACATGCATCTCAAAAAATAAGAGACAGTTTATTTTCAGTGAAAAAATCGCAACAAATAGAAGAATTACGAACTATTTACGAAACAGAAAAAAAAGAAGCTGCCATTACGTTACAAAAGGAAGAAATAAAAAATCTAAATCAACAAGTAGAGATTAGTAATCTTCGAAAAACGCTCTATGCAGGAGGAATGATATCTTTCATTGTGGTATCAGGATTGCTATTTTTTGGATTCAGACAACGAATTAAAAAGAATCAAATAGAACGAGAAAAACAAGAAGAAATATACCGGCAAGAAATTGAATTTAAAAGAAAAGAACTTACCTCCCAAACGTTGCATTTGGTTCAAAAAAGTAGCTTTATCCAAGAACTCAAAGAAAATCTAGAACGTATTAAAAACTCTCCTGAACTTTTTAAAGTAGAGTTTAGAAGATTGGTAATGTTATTAAAAAAAGAAAGTGCTGAAGACAAAGATTGGGAAGTATTCAAGTCATACTTTGCAGATGTACACAATAATTTCGATAACAAATTAAAAGCAATTCATAATGAAATCACTGAAAAAGAAATACGATTAGCCTCCTTTCTACGAATGAATCTTACTACTAAAGAAATTGCTACCATGCTAAATGTACTACCAGATAGTGTACTAAAATCAAAATATAGATTAAAAAAGAAACTTCAGCTCGGAAAAGAAGAAGACCTCTATGAATTCTTAAATACTCTATGATAAGAACAATATTGCGTTTAATAATAATTAAAACTTAAACTTCTTTGCATTAATTCGAACTTATTATCGTTCTTAAAAAATAACCCAACTATTATTCTTTAATTGAGCAAGCAAAAGATTCAGAAATATCTTCCTACAGAACAATTTAATAGTATATTTGGTATCAACAAAATCAATAGCCCTATAGTCAAAACAAATATTTTGATTGTAAGCTTTGGGATAAATATTGACTAATTTTGTGAAATTAATAAATAACAAGAATTAATAAACAATAAATAAAACTATGGCATTAGAAATAACAGATGCTACTTTTGATGAAGTAGTACTTAAAAGTGATAAACCAGTATTAGTAGATTTTTGGGCAGCGTGGTGTGGTCCATGTAGAATGGTAGGTCCAATAATTGAACAGATCAGTGAAGAATATGAAGGTAAAGCTGTTGTAGGTAAAGTAGATGTTGATGCAAATCAAGAATTTGCTGCAAAATATGGTGTACGTAACATCCCTACAGTATTAGTTTTCCAAAACGGAGAGGTAGTTGGACGCCAAGTTGGTGTTTCTCCGAAAAATGTATATGCTGAAGCACTAGATTCTTTAATCTAGAGAATAATTTTAGAGATAAAAAAGGGTTGACGGATTGTCAACCCTTTTTTATTGAAAACAGATTAGTATCCGTATATTGTTAGCACGAAAGTATTCGTTAATATCATAACCCGCAAAGCAATATGAATATCCAAAATGAAATTAATAGCACCAGTGGTTTTACCAACTTAGAGCTTTTAGCCAAACAGGTGGTCGAAGGTTTTATTTCTGGTATGCATAAAAGCCCTTTTCACGGATTTTCTGCTGAATTTGCCGAGCATAAAGTTTATAATAATGGAGAGAGTACAAAGCATATAGATTGGAAATTGTATGCTAAAACTGATAAATTATTTACTAAAAGGTATGAAGAAGAAACAAATCTAAGATGTCATATCATTATTGACAATTCTTCTTCTATGCATTACCCCCAAATCAAACAACATCATTTAGAATCCCTAAATAAGATAAGTTTTTCAGTATTAGCAACAGCTTGTCTTATGAACATTCTTAAAAAACAGCGTGATGCCGTAGGTCTAAGCATATATAGTGATACCTATGATTACTATACGCAAGAAAAAGGTAGTGAGCGACATCATCAGATGCTTTTAAGTAAGTTAAGTCAGATAATTACTACTCCAAAGGATACTAAAAACACAGACACTTATACTTTTTTACATCAAATAGCAGAAAAAATTCATCGCAGATCTCTCATATTTTTATTTACGGATATGTTTCAGGCTACTTCAAATCCAGAAAAACTATTTGAGGCTTTAAGACATCTAAAATATAATAAACACGAAGTTGTGTTATTTCATACCTTCGATAGTACTAAAGAATTAAATTTTGATTTTAGCAATAGACCTACTCGATTCGTGGATGTAGAAACTGGTGAATTTGTAAATTTATATGCAGACAATATCAAAGAAAATTATCAAAAAGCTGTGAGTTCTTATTTCTATGAACTAAAATTAAAATGCTCTCAATATAAAATCAAGTATGTAGAAGCAGATATCACAAAAAATTTCGACAAAATTCTTACCACCTATCTTGTTGAAAGGCAGAAATTTGCGTAGAATCACAAAAAAATACTTAAAAAAAGTTCAAAAAACATTTGCGGGTATTAAAATGAGGTGTATATTTGCATCCGCAATAAGGCAATGGTCTGGTAGTTCAGTTGGTTAGAATACCTGCCTGTCACGCAGGGGGTCGCGGGTTCGAGTCCCGTCCAGACCGCAACAATTGCAAAAGCTTCAATTACGGTTGAAGCTTTTTTTTGCAATGTACAATGTTGTGTTGTCCCATGCCAATTGCATGGGTGGTTTAGTAAACCAATGAGAAGCTTTTCCTGAAAAAGGAGAGGCTTTTTTTAATTTCTTTTGTATCCACTTCCACTTACAGCACGATCAATCATTCTTTTCATTAGTAGGTTATATCTTTTTAACTACTTGAACAATCTAAAATACAAATCAGAAAATGTAGGTTTTTTCTTGTTAAAATATTTAATTTTTAAATTAATTGTGTTAAAATTGCATTTTTTTACGGTAAAATACACAAAAAATTTGGAGCTAACCAAAAAATCACTATCTTTACAAAGTGAAAATGAGTTAGTGCTTTCGTTCCCCCCAAGATGAAAGTTTTTATAAAAGTGAGTTTTAATTTTAGAATAAGCCCCTAAATTAAGATGATTTGTGTGAAGAAAAAGAGTGCGTTAAACGCACTCTTTTTTTGTTTTAATATATTTTATTAGAAGACAACAGCGATCAAAATATCGCTTCCCAATGTTCCCACACTTTATTAACATATAAAATGATAAAGGCGATAGACACGATGAACTTCACAAAAGTACCTGCAAGAAAACCTAGAAACGATCCAAATGCAGCTTTTAACGCTTTTGATGAATCTTTGCTATCCTTTATAAGCTCTCCAATAAAAGCTCCAGCAAAAGGTCCTATAATTATCCCAAATGCACCTAAAAAAAGTAATCCTATTACCAATCCAATAGAACTTCCTATCATTCCGTATTTTGTGCCGCCAAAACGCTTTGTTCCCCATGCAGGAACGATATAATCTAATATCCAAACGACAATAGCAATTCCCAGAGTAATTCCGAGAAAAGTCCAGTTCTGTGGGATCACATCTGTAAAATGAAGTATCAACAAACCAATCCATGAAGTAAAAGGACCCGGCAACACTGGAAGAAAACTACCAATGATACCAACCAAACATAATATAAAACCAATGATTACTAACGCTATATCCATAGTAAATTATTAGACTATCAAAAATGAATATTGTTACTCTAATATTATTTTTTTTCTAAAATACTTAAAACTGTAGTAACATCAAATTAGCTAATAAATCATAATTTTGTAGGAAACGAAGTACCCTTAGAAACCTATTCTATCCCCGAAATGAAAAAGTATATCTATATAACCTTATTGGTTACTTTATCCAGCTTCTATTCTTATTCACAAAATAAGCCCACAACACTTAAGTGTAAAAACAAATCCATAGAACGCGTCCGAAAACATTGTATTTGTAAGGATATTGAGCAATACGTGAAAAAAAATTACGACATCCTCGCTGTTTCTTCATATGCTAAATCAGGAATTAATCGCATCTATACAAGGTTTAATATTTCTAATAAAGGGAAAATTGAAAATATTGAAGTAAAAGGATTCTCTCCTGAAATCGAAAAAGAAGCTATAAGAACACTTCTATCCTTCCCGGATATTATTCCTGCAAATACCATATCCGAAGCTAATACTAATGTAAATGACTCTTATACCATAATGATTCAGTTCGAAATCAAAAATACCATCACAAATCTTTAGTAACACTAACACCCTATTATTGATACATTTATAATAGTTTCCATTCCAAAACGAGCTGTTTTTACAAGTAAAGAAGCAGTAAAAGGGCTATTTTTTTAAATTTTTAAACTAAATATTTAGTTAAAAAGAAAAAATGTATATATTTGTCATTCAACTAATAGATTAGTTGAATAGATATAGATATCTATAGAACAACTGGGGGACGTCGACCTGAGTCTACTATTTTTGGAATACAATGTAGTAGGCTCTGGATTGACACGATAACAATGTTTATGTAAAAGAAAAAATATGCTCCACTACCTACTTCAAATCCTTATTTTTCAATCATTATTCCTTTTGGTTTATGACGTTTTTCATAAAAAGGACACCTTTTTTAATTGGAATCGTTTATACCTAATTGTCACTCCATTTTTATCATTAATACTTCCATTTATAGAACTAGACTTTTTGACTTCTAGTTCTACGGAAATTGTTGTTACTAATATCGAGCGTTCCATCATTGTTCCTACCGAAAAAATAATCTTTAATACCAATGTAACCAGAACAGATGCTGGTACAAATGGAATACAAATAAATTGGTGGATAGTGACATATTTAGCAGGAGTTTTGCTAAGCTTTATAAATCTGCTATTGAAGTTTCACAAGCTTCATATCCTTAGAAACGTATCACACATATCCAAATCATTTAATCAGAAAATAGTAATACTTCCAAATAGTATGCACGCGTTTTCTTTTTGGAATACAATTTTCATTGGAGATTCTCTAACCGAGGAAGAAAAACAACATATTATATCACATGAACTTGTTCATGTAAATCACAAACATACTATTGATCAAATAGGAATCGAGCTCCTAAAAATCTTATTATGGTGGAATCCTTTGGTATATATCTATCAGGCAAGAATTACACTGTTACATGAATACATTGCAGATGCCATTACCATTCATAAAGTAAACCAAAAAAACTATATAGAACAATTATTAAATTCTGCTTTTCAAACAGAGAAAATCACATTCATTAATCAGTTTTTCAATCAATCATTAATCAAAAAACGAATATTTATGTTACAAAAGTCCCAATCAAAATCTATTGCCAAATTTAAGTACCTGCTTTTAATCCCTGTACTAACAGGGATACTTACCTACACCTCTTGTAAGGATGGCTCTTCTATTAATGAGTCAAACGAACCGAAGACTATTCCAGTAACAGAGGTTTCCTTTAATAATGATAAAAAAGCTGTTAGCAATCAACCTGCTTGCCTTAATAAAGGATCTAAATATGACTATAAATTAGATAATTACTTAAAAATTGAAAATGGTAAAAATGCGGATATTATTACTAAACTTATCTTATTAGAAACAAATGAGATTGTTAGGACTGCTGTAATCTACAAAAATCAAACACACTATGTAAGAAACATTCCTGAAGGTATATATAGATTAGATGTTACTTATGGAGAAAATTACATAGAAAAACAAACCGATGGAATCTGCAATGGTAGTTTTCAAAAAGAGATCTTATTTGAAACTGGAGAAGATATATTAGATTTCGCCACCATTATAACAGACCAAGGCAAAAATGTACCATCATATTCATTATCCTTGGATTTACTCCCAGAAGAATTAAGAAAAAACCATGATCACAGTACATCTGACGAAATCGCTAGTGCTAAACAAGAGGCTGCACAAAAAAAAGCAATGGATATAGCTCAAAAAATGGCGAAGGAAAAAACTGCAGAAAAAAATGACATTGCTATTCCTACCCGAATTTCGAAAGAAAAGGCAGAGCCTAACTGTGCTAATAGTGATGCCTCTAAATTTAACATGAAACTAGATAATTATTTAAAAATAACAAATGGAAAAAATTCTGAGGTCATTGTAGATATTGTTAATCTAGAAACTTTAGAAAGTGTAAGAACAATACATCTACCTAAAGATGCTCAGCATTATGTTCGCAATATTCCAGAGGCTACCTATAATTTGGAAATTGTTTATGGTACTGATCTTAAAAAAACTAATACAGACGGAAATTGTAAACTTTCTTTTGATAATAAAATAGTAGAAGAAAGTGGGAAAGAAAAATTAGATTTCAACATTGTTAAATCTCCAAGTGGTATTAATGTTCCTTCTTATGCTATTACATTAGATGTCTTAGACCAAATAAAATAAATATCTTAGAATAACTGGAAAGAATTAAACTTAAAAGATATGTTACAATACATTATTCAAACTATATTATTTCAATTAATATTTTTAATAGCGTATGATTTATTTCATAAAAAAGACACCTTTTTCACAGTTAATCGAGTATATCTTTTAGTGTCTTCGCTTCTTTCCTTAATGCTTCCTTTTATTAAGGTAAAAAGTATTCAGGAAACCATACCCGATGATTATGTTGTGAATTTACCGACTGTGTTTATCGGTGGAGCGCAACCTATTAAAAATACAGTTGTAGAAACAACAAATACCGTTGCTATTGCTCCGCTGAATATCAACTGGTGGTTGGTTATTTACATTATAGGAATTGCAATCACCTTGTTTTTATTTATCAGAAAAATTTTCATTATATATTCTTTAAATAAAAAATCAACCAAGGGAACATTTAATACCTTTCCTATTAGGATATTGCCCAATAGCAAAGATGCATTTACATTCTGGAATACTATCTATATCGGTAGCGAATTATCGAAAAATGAAAAAGATCAGATCTTAATTCATGAAATTGTTCATCTAAAACAAAAACACACCTTAGACCTTCTTTGGTTTGAGATAATTAAAATCATTTTCTGGTTTAATCCTTTATTATACATCTATCATTCTCGAATTATCACTTTACACGAGTATATCTCTGATGCTTCTGCGATTAAATTACTAGGAAAAAGACAATATTATGAGCAGTTGCTCAATGCAAATTTTGAAACGAAAAACGTACAATTTGCAAATAATTTCTTCAATCATACATTACTTAAAAAAAGAATCATCATGCTTCAAAAAACGAAATCAAAATCAAAAGCTAAATTCAAGTATTTGGCTATATTACCATTACTGGTGGTAATGCTTACTTTTACTGCTTTTTCACAAAAAGCTGTTGCCTTAGCAAATATTTCTTCAGAAAAAATTACCGATGAAATTCAGGAAATCACTAACTCATTTTCTAATACAGATACTACAGACGAAGTCCAAATCGCCAATGAAGTTCCTGTAAAAGAAATTATTGTGCCTTCTGAAACCGAAGCCCCTAAAATAGAGGAAGAATCTAAAACACTTCCTGTAATTAATAAAGAAGAAACAAAAGCAAAAAAAGCTACTGCAACTATCGCTAAGGATTCTTTGTCGGAGGTAGATCAAAAAATTGTGAACCGACTTTTAGAAATCAAAGAGGATATAACGATTCATAACAAAAGTTTCGCTAGTAGAGCAGTATTATACTCACAGGATCCAGGATCCAAAGGAAATGGCGGGTTCTATTTTGTACAAAAAGACACTCCATTTCATGAAAGCTTTAAACAAGTAGCATTTAGTCTACAAGAAGGTGAAATTTCGGAACCTTTTAGAACTCCTTTTGGTTGGCATCTCCTTACTGTAGAAAAAATTAAAACTGATGGTGTAGATGTTAGACATATTTTAATTATCAGAGAACAAAACATTCCTTTTGCAGTAGTAGAAAAAGTACCCGCTACTCAAAATTGCAAGGACTTGGCCAGTAATGAAGAAATAAAGAAATGTGTATCCGACGAAATCAAAAAATATGTAAACAAGCACTTCGATATGAACATCCCACAAAATCTTGGTTTAAAGGGTGTAAATCGAGTTTATGTTAGATTTAAAATAGATACTTCAGGAAATGTCGTAGAAGTAGAATCTAGAGGTCCAGCTATCGAAGTAGAAGAAGAAGCGAATAGAGTGATTAGCTCTTTACCTAAAATGATTCCTGGAGAACATAAAGGTGAAAAAGTAAATGTGTTATACTCCTTACCTATCGTATTTCAAATTGGAAACGAGGTTGATCAAAAGGATAAAAAAAAAGCGATAATTAAAAACAATATCAACGAAGATACTGTCCTAACCGAAAATCTTTCTAATGACGAAAACAATGAAGTAGAAAAAGGATATTATTTAGTAACGGGAATTTTTAAGCGTAAACCTTATTTTGAAAAAGGAATGGCAAAACTTAAAAAGATGGGGCTTGACCCAAAATGGTTTAAAAACCCTAAGGATACTTATCTATATGTATATCTAGATAGATATGATACGCTCGATGAAGCCAAAGTAATGTTACATTCCGATTATGACGGAAAATACGAAGGCGATTTATATATCCTAAAAATTCAATAATAAATTAACAAAACACAATACCCTTATAAAAGACAGATGAAACAATTAACAAAAGCAGAGGAAGAAGTAATGCAGCTTTTATGGCAACTTGGAGAAGGAAATGTAGCGGCCATTATCGAATGCATGCCAGAACCAAAGCCAGCCTACAATACAATTTCCACTATTATTAGAATTTTAGAAAACAAAGAATTTGTATCTCATCGAAAAGAAGGAAAAGGATATATCTATTTCCCTTTGGTAAAAAAAGAAGAATATAGTAATCAATCATTAAACAAATTGATGAACAATTACTTTAATGGTTCTTTTAGAAATATGGTGTCATTTTTTGTTAAAAAGAATGATATGAATATCAAAGATCTAGAAACCATTCTAAAAGAAATCAACAAAGAAGATCATGACGCTTCGTAAAGATATTAAATATTACATCTTTATTGTTACACTATTCACCTTTACATTTGTTAAAGCTCAAAAGGCATCATTAAAAGAAGCGGATAGTTTATATGCAATTGGTAATTATACCGAAGCTATAAAAATATATCAGAATTTAGATCCAAAAGATGATTACATCTTACTAAAAATTGCTAAAGCACATAAAGCAAAAGGAACCTATAATGATGCTTTATCTTATTATGAAAAAGTACTTCAATTAGATACTGAATTATTATCAGCAAAACTGGAATATGCTAAACTATTAACCACTACCAGAAAGTATAAAAAAGCAGATAGTGTATACACTGGTTTAGTATCCCAATATCCTGATAACCCAAATTTTTATTACCAATTAGGTTCTGTAAAGAAAAAACAAAAAGATAGTACAGCAATTGTTTATTTTAAAGAAGCTTTTAAATTAGATAGTACACACCAAAAAAGCTGTTTCGAAGTAGCAAAACACTTTCTTAAAAAGAGAAATTATAATAAAGTCGAAGATATTGCTAATAAAGGATTATCCTCTTATTCAGAGAATCCTGAATTGATCAATATATTAGGACAAAATTATCTTTTAAGGAAGTATTATTCTGAAGCTATCCCATATTTTAAGAAACTAATCTCATTAAATCATGGTAATGAGTATGTACATGCCTCGTTAGCGCTATGCTATCATAAAAATTATGACTATAAGCTAGCGATAATCCAATATCAGGAAGCTCTGAAATATAATGATCAAGTGCCTCTTAGATATACCCGAATGGCTGAAGCCTACACCAGATTAAATATGTATAACGAAGCATTAGCTAATAATACAAAAGCACTACTTTTAAAAAATCTTCCTGTAGAACAAGAATTTTTCAATGTTGCGATGAGTCATCGTCATTTAGAAAATTGGGAAGAAGCGATTAAATATGTAAAACTAGCCCTTAAAGAAAATCCAGAATTCTTAAGAGCCCAATATCAGCTAGCCGTATTTGCAGATGCTTATTACAAAGACCCAAAAGTGAAACTGGAATACTATAATGTATTTATGAAAAAATTTGGAGAAACTAAAGATGCCAAAAACTTTTATGGATTTATGGTCAATAAAAGAATTACTCAACTCGAGAAAGAAATTCAAACTTCTGAAAAAGCTGTAGTGGAAAAATAAACATCATCTCGTCTATTCATTTTCAGACGATAGAAACCCTTCAGCAAGGGTCTTTTAATAAAAAACTTTAATTTTAGGGGCTTTATATACACATCTTGTATTTTTACACCTCATAAAATTAACGAATGATTAAAAGGGTATATTACATATATGTTTTCATCTTCCTATCATTTTCCTGTGATAAATTATTGGTAAAAAAACAAAACCAAGAGGACGTTTTTAGAGAAAAATGGAGTGAAATTGATGAAAATCAAGTAGATAAACCTCCACTTTTTGAAACCTGTATTAATGAACCTGAAGAAATAGATGATTGTTTTCACCAAACTATTATCAATCATATAAAGTCCGAAATAGCTGACACTAAAATTTCGGTAACAACATCCATAAATGATACTATATGGATACCATTACTAGTGGATAAAAGAGGAAAAATCAATTTAGAGGAATTTACTATACCAGAATTAATAACTGAGCAGATTCCTAACTTTAAAGAAATTCTTATAAAAAGCATCAAAACGTTGCCAAAAGCAGACCCCGCTATTGTTCGAAGTACTCCTGTTACCTCTAGATACAAATTACCACTAGTTATTCATATGAATTAATAAGCTATTGCTTAGTTTTGTAGAAACGAGAATTTCTTGGAAAACGAAAAAATCATACTAGGTATTGATCCTGGAACTACCATTATGGGATTTGGATTGATAAAAATTATCAATAAAAAAATGTCCTTTTTACAATTAAATGAGCTACAGCTTGGTAAATATGATGACCATTATTTAAAGTTGAAACTTATTTTTGAAAGAACAGTAGAGCTTATTGATACATATCATCCCGACGAAATAGCCATCGAAGCTCCATTTTTTGGGAAAAATGTACAGTCTATGCTAAAACTAGGACGTGCACAAGGAGTCGCTATGGCAGCTGGATTAAGTAGAGAGGTACCTATAACCGAATACTCCCCAAAAAAAATAAAAATGGCAATTACTGGTAATGGTAATGCCAGTAAAGAACAAGTAGCTAAAATGCTTCAAAACCTTCTAAAAATCAAAACACTGCCTAAAAATTTAGACTCTACCGATGGATTGGCAGCTGCTGTTTGTCATTTTTATAATATGGGAAGAGCAGATATCGTAGGGAAAAGTTATAGTGGTTGGGCTGCTTTTGTGAAACAGAACGAAAAGCGAGTTAAAAAGTAATTTTCCCCTTTTTCATTACAAAATATCCTGCACTACTATATATATTTGTAAATCAAAATTTTAAAAACCTAAATCTAATTATGAAAAGAATTTTACATGTAACATTGATAATAGTCTTATTATCTTTTATGAGTTGTGGATCTGATGATTCCGACGCTACTTTATCTTTAACAGAATCATTTAATTTAACTGTAGATTCAGAAACTATACCTATAACGACTTGGCAAGCTTTAAGAACTTTCGACAATATCGAAATCTTAGGAGATGCAGATGACGGAAAAAGTTTTTACATGCGAATTAATGAAAATGGAGTTCTAGATAGAGTAGATTATGATGACTTCGATAATGGTTTAGATTTTTCTTCTTCCTATTACAATCCTTCAGAGACATTTATCGTTCAGAACATATCTATAGATGAAAATAATAAAATTATAAATATCTCTTTTGAAGGCACTCTATACGAAAATGATTTAGATGTGTTTTCTCCTTCTTCTACTGTCGAGATTACTCAATCATCAATTAATATTAAGTTTGTTGAAAACCCAACGGCCATATCGCCAGATCAAGATACATTCATCGATGCAAAAATTAATGGAGAACTATTTCAAAGTATGAAACATGCTACATCTACTGGTATCGATAGTAACTTAATCTCATATAGCGGTGATAGTGATGGTATAGCATCTATAAATATTAATTTTGACAAAGTAACTACAACAGCAGGAACATATAATTTCACTTCTAATGATCAAGCTACAAGTGTAAGTTATAGTACATTTGATCCTTTTACAGAAGAGTTTGGAGAGTTTATCGATTATGAAACATCTGGAACATTAATTATTGAAGTGTACACTCCAAGCACACCAACTTCTTTGGGGCTTCTTAAGGGTTCATTTGAATGTACCGCAACAGCTAATGGTCAAACCGTAAATATTACAGAAGGAAGGTTTAATTTTACATTTTTCTAAAACAATTGTCTGGTATATACATCCATATTCCTTTTTGCAAACAAGCTTGCCATTATTGCGATTTCCATTTCTCAACTTCTACTAAAAAGAAGGACCAAATGGTATTTGCTTTGTGCAACGAGATTAAACTAAGAAGATCAGAAATTGACGATCACCAAGTTATTGAAACGATATATTTTGGAGGAGGAACACCAAGTATTCTTACTGTTCCTGCTTTGAAATTTATCATAGATACTATCTACGAAAATTATCTAGTATCAGATAATGTAGAAATAACCGTAGAAGCAAATCCAGATGATCTTACAGAATCATACATAAAATCCCTTGCGAGCACAGAAGTAAATCGACTAAGTATCGGTATCCAATCTTTTTTTGATGAGGATTTAAAACTTATGAATCGAGCGCACAATGCTAATGAAGCTAGTAAGTGTATATCCCTAACTAAGGAATATTTTGATAACTTTTCTATTGATTTAATTTATGGAATACCAGGAATGTCAGCGGATAGATGGAAAGAAAACCTGAAAATAGCGTTAGACACCGAAGCACCACATATTTCTAGTTATGCGCTAACAGTAGAACCTAAGACAGCCTTGGCATCATTCGTAGAAAAAGGCATTATTGCTCCCGTAGAAGATGAACTTGCTCAAGAGCACTTTGACATCTTAGTAGATACTATGGAGCAAGCAGGATTTGAATATTATGAATTTTCTAATTTTGGAAAACCAGGATATTTTAGTAAAAACAACACCGCATATTGGCAAGGAAAGCACTACCTAGGCATCGGTCCATCAGCGCATTCGTATAATGGTAATGAACGAAGTTGGAATATTAATAACAACACAAAATACATCAAAGCACTGCAAGAAAATGAGCTTCCTAGAGAAGTAGAAAAGCTAACCACTACCGACAAGTACAATGAATACGTAATGACAGGATTACGTACAATTTGGGGTGTTTCTCTTGAAAAAGTGGAAAATACTTTTGGAATTACCTTTAAAGAATACTTACTAAAACAAGCTAAAAAACATCTAGAAGAACATTTATTGTTTTTGGATAATGACACGCTATCAGTTACTAAAAAAGGAAAGTTTTTAAGCGATGGGATTGCAAGTGATCTTTTCTTATTAAATTTAGGCTAACTCAGAAGATAGAGGAACACATTTTCATGATTACAACCATACAATACCAGAAGACTTCTTATCAAATTGATTTATCTAAACCATTGGATATCTCCATCTCATTGAGAGCTACGGAAGATAACGTAAATGCCTGGTACATCCCTGCTCCAAAAATAGAACCCGTAAAAGATGGTGATTGGGTTGGAAAAGTTTCTGAAGGAGCTTCAACTAACTTTAATAATATCTACTTTAATCCTCATGGACATGGAACACATACAGAATGTGTTGGACATATCACTCCAGAATTTCATAGCATCAATCAAACTTTAACACAATTCTTTTTTACGGCTGCACTAATTACGATTGACCCCGAAATTAAAGACGATGATTTTGTAATAACAAAAGAACAAATCAAAAAAGCATTGCGTTCAAAACCAGAAGCACTCATTATACGAACAACCCCTAATCATCCAGATAAATGCAACAAACAGTATTCTCACACTAATTGGGCGTATTTATTAGAAGAAGCAGCACAATTTATAAGAGAACAAGGAATAAAACATCTTTTGATTGATTTACCATCCGTAGATAAAGAAAAGGATGATGGAAAATTATTGGCGCACAAAGCTTTTTGGAATTATCCTCAAGATACCCGATTGGATGCAACTATTACAGAAATGGTTTTTGTAAAAGATAAAATAAAAGACGGACCATACATGCTTAACCTTCAGATAGCATCTTTTGAAAATGATGCTTCTCCTAGTAAACCTGTTTTATATAAAATAATACAATCATGATGAAAACCACTTTGCAATTAGAAGAGTTGGCTATGCTTGTTTTAGGCATATACCTTTTTAGTTTACTCTCATTTTCTTGGTGGTTATTTTTGGCTTTATTTTTGGTACCTGATATCGGAATGTTAGGGTATATTATCAATACTAAAATAGGAACTTTTTCATACAATATATTTCATCATAAAGGCATAGCTATTGTAATCTATCTGATTGGCGTATATCTGTCCAATGAATACTTATTGTTATGCGGAATTATCTTATTCTCGCATTCCGCCTTTGACAGGATTCTAGGATACGGCCTTAAATATGAAAAAGGGTTTAAATTTACCCATCTAGGTGAGATTGGGAAAAAGAATTAATATGGAATTATTATTTATTGGATTATTAATAGGTGCTATTTTGGCGTATTTTATTTTTGCCAGATTTAGTGCTGTTAAAAAAAGAGCTACTGTACAAACACAATCCACCATTCTTATGGAAAAGATAAGAAGTGTTTGCAAGCTTGTTACTGTAGAAGGTGATTTTGCAGAAATATATCACTACGAAAGTGTAAA
Organism: uncultured Aquimarina sp.; assembly: GCF_947492115.1. Classification (NCBI taxonomy): domain Bacteria; kingdom Pseudomonadati; phylum Bacteroidota; class Flavobacteriia; order Flavobacteriales; family Flavobacteriaceae; genus Aquimarina; species uncultured Aquimarina sp. The sequence goes on along the minus strand of NZ_CANLMM010000003.1, from coordinate 447,590 downwards.
AGAGAAATTCTTTAATATCATAAGAGGCAAGAAAAAGGCATTAATCCTAATTGATGCAAAAGCACATGTAGGCTTTGACCTTTCCAAAATAAAACTAGAAAGCGATACCAAAAACAAAAAAATTATTTTAACCCAATTTCCACAAGCCAAATTGCTTACTATTGAAACGGATTTTAAATATTATGATAAGAAAGAAGGTTGGTTAAATCCTATGACTTCTAATGATCTTACCGATATTAACCAGGAAGCAAAACAATTTATTATAGATAAAATTCCTCAAAGTGGGTTGATAGAAGCTGCTGGAAAAGAATTATTAACCGTAATATCTCTTATGGAAACCGTTGCGGAGTCTATAGGTTGGAAATTAGATTATTCTGCTTTAGAACTCAATAATGAATTGGATCAAAAGCTTCTTAACTAGAAAATAATGGATATTACAATCTCTACGGATAACTCAAAACTAAATATTGATTTTATCCATCAATTTTTAACGAATGCATATTGGTCAAAAGGAAGAACCAAAGAAGAAGTTCAAACCAGTATAGAACATTGTCTTAATTTTGGCGTTTATCTAAATGGAGAGCAGATTGGTTTCGCTCGGTTGTTAACGGATTATACAGTTTTTGCATACCTTATGGATGTATTTATTATTGAAAAGCATAGAGGTAATGGATATTCCAAGCAATTAATTAAGATGATCGTAGAACATTCTGAACTCCAAAAAGTACATCGGTGGATGCTTGCTACTAAAGATGCGCACGGATTATATAAACAATTTGGATTTGAAGAATTACCAGATCCTAATTTGATGATGACAAAATGGACATAGAAGCTTTTAGAGCATATTGCTTATCAAAAAAAGGTGTTACAGAAGAATTTCCTTTTGATGAAACTACACTGGTTTTTAAGGTAATGGGAAAGATGTTTGCCTTAACGGGATTGGAAAGACTTCCCTTTAGCGTAAACCTAAAATGCGATCCCGACAAATCTTTAGAACTCCGAGAATATCATCCAGAAATCGAACCTGGATACCATATGAGTAAAAAACATTGGAATACTGTTAACTTTTCGGGCAGTTTAGCTACTCATATGTTATGCGAATTAATTGATCACTCTTATGACTTAGTTGTTAATGGACTGACCAAAAAAGCAAAACAAGAATTAGAAAACCTTTAAAACAAAGAAAGAAAATCCATATTATAGTCTTTTCGGCTTACAACATTTTCTTTTTACACATACAATGAACAAACCGCACGAATTTTATGACTCGCAAATAAAAAGTCATAACAACTCTTTAAGTAAGATAAAAAAACAATTAACCATTTCTAGCACCATTAGGCTTCTTGTTTTTATTGGAATTATAGCCGGAATCTACTTTGGATATCCTAATACGCAGATCATTCTGGGAAGTATTATTGTAGGTATTGTGATTTTTATTGTTATGGTCAATCGTCATACTAACCTATCCTATACCAAAAATAAACTCCAAAAATTAATCGATCTGAATCAACTAGAGTTAGACGTTTTTAATAACGACTATAGCAAACTCCCTACAGGAAAAGAATTTATCGATGCTACTCATGAGTATAGTCATGACATTGATCTATTCGGAGAACGGTCTTTCTTTCAATTCACCAATAGAACTGCTACCATAGCTGGTAAAAAAATGCTTACTGAGTTACTAAAAAGTAATAACATAAAAGAAATAAAAGACAAGCAAGATGCTATTAAAAATCTCTCCAAATTAGCTTCCTGGCGACAAGAGTTTACAGCTATTGCCTCTTTGGTAGAAGTCTCTATATCCATATCCAAAATTCAGTCTTGGCTACAAAAGTATACACCCTTTGTTCCAAAAATAATGAAAGTACTTCCTGCTATTGTTTCTACAATCTCTGTTACATTACTGGTGTTACTTTTTATAGAGATTATTACATTTCAAATGTTTCTCATTTGGTTTTTTATTGGCTTGGGAATCACAGGATCTCAGCTAAAAAAAATAAACAATTTGTATAACGATGCTAACAAGGCAAAAGATACCTTCGAACAGTATTACAAACTAGTTGATCTTATTGAAAAAAGTGAATTCGAATCGGAATTATTGCAGATAAAACAGCAAAATGTTATCAATAAAAAAGAAAGAGCTTCATTAATCTTAAAACAGTTTGCCAGTATACTAAATGCCTTTGATCAACGAAATAATATGATGTTCGGAATTTTTGCAAATGGTCTTTTTCTTTGGGATATCATACAATGCTATCGAATTGAAAAATGGATAGGTGCTCATCATCATAAAGTAGACCAATGGTTTGAAGTGATCGCATTTTTTGATGCTTATAACTCATTAGGAAATTTTGCTTTTAATAATCCTAATTATGTATATCCAGAATTGATAAAAGAAGGAAACATCATCGAAGCTAAAGCATTAGGGCATCCAATGCTAAAAACCTCCAAACGAGTTGATAATGACATCACTATTAATAAAGAAGAGTTTTTCATTATCACTGGTGCTAATATGGCTGGTAAAAGTACTTTTTTAAGAACTGTAGCACTACAGATTGTGATGTCTAACATAGGTCTTCCCATATGCGCAAAATCTTGTACCTATAGACCAATTAAATTGATCACAAGTATGCGAACTTCTGATTCGTTAAGTGATGATGCTTCTTATTTCTTTTCAGAATTAACGCAACTTAAAAGAATTGTAGATGCCTTACACAAAGACGAGTATTTTATCATTTTAGACGAAATCCTAAAAGGTACTAACAGTAAAGATAAAGCTGCGGGATCCAGAAAATTTGTAGAACGATTGGTAAAAGCAAATGCCACGGGTATTATCGCTACTCATGATTTAAGTTTATGTGAGATAGCTTCCGAATTGAACTCTGTTAAAAACAGGTTTTTCGATGCCCAAATTATTAATGATGAGTTATTTTTCGACTATAAATTCAAAGATGGGATTTGTCAAAATATGAATGCTTCCTTTCTATTGAACAAAATGGGGATCGTTTAGTCTTCTTTTGTAGGCAGAAGGAGTAATACCTTTAATTTCTTTAAACTTTCTATTAAAATTGGATAAGTTTTTAAAGCCACTGCTATAAGAGGCTTGGGATATCGTAATCTCTTTTTCTTTGGATAATAATTTACAAACATTTTCAATTCTAACTTCTATCAAGAATTGAAAGAACGTTTTGTTCGTTCTGGTTTTAAAATATCTACAAAATGCATTGGGAGTCATATTAGCAAGATCCGCTGCTTCTTTCAAGGAAAAGTCTTTACTAAACTCATCCATCACAGCTTTAAAAACTTTTGCCATCCGTTTTCCTTCATTATCAGTATACACCCTTTTAGAAATAAATGAGGATATCGTTTGAGTATGAGCTGTTTTTAATAACTGTAATATCTTTAAAAACACTACGAAACGATCAAAACGATTCTCTTTTTCTAAAATTCTCAGAAACTGTTTTTTAAGCTTCTGCTTTTTAGAAAGTACTCTAATTCCGTATGCCGAACTTCTAAAAAAATCCGAAAGATCTTCAAACTCTGGGAGTTCAAAAAAAGATTTACCAAAAGATTCTCTAGTAAAAAAAAGCGAAATCATATACGATTCTTCATCCGAAGAAGCGCTTTTTAGCACATGTGGTACATTACTACCAAAAACCAAAATATCATTTGGCTTATAATCTGTAATAGCATCTCCTACAATTAAGCTACCTTCCCCTGATATGATAATAGATATTTGTATCTCTTCATGCTGATGCAGCTTATCATATAGCACAATTCCCCTATCTTCCTGAATAAGCAACGTATCTGTAGAAGATTTAGGTATTTTAAAAGGTAGGGCTTTCATTTACAAACAAATATATTCTAATATTAATCATATTCATGTAAATTTCAATAATATAAGATAATATAGTATTAGTTTTAGATAATTTCACCATATCCTAAGCTGTAATTTGACAATATCTTTGAATAAAAAAACAACAATGAATATAAAATGGGAAGGTGTGATGCCTGCAGTAACTACAAAATTTACAGATCAGGACACTTTAGACTTACAGATGTTTACAACAAATATCGAAGCTCAGTTAGAAGCTGGCGTTCATGGTATTATATTGGGTGGCACTTTAGGAGAAGCCAGTACACTTACTGACGCGGAAAAAAGCACTTTGGTAAAAACTACTGTAGACATCGTTGATAATAAAGTTCCAGTGATTATCAATATCGCTGAGCAAAGTACAAAAGGTGCTATAAACGCTGCTAAGAAAGCTCAGGAAGATGGCGCGAATGGACTAATGATGTTACCTCCAATGCGATACAAAGCAGGAGATCGAGAAACGGTAGTATACTTCAAAAAAGTAGCTAAAAATACTGACTTACCCATTATGATTTATAACAATCCTGTAGATTACAAAATCGAGGTTACACTGGACATGTTTGAGGAACTTCTGGAAATGGAGAACATTCAGGCAGTAAAAGAATCAACAAGAGATATTTCTAATATTACTCGCATCAAAAATAGGTTTAATGATCGACTAAAGATTCTATGCGGTGTAGACACACTTGCCTTAGAAAGTTTACTTATGGGTGCTCAAGGTTGGGTGGCTGGATTGGTATGTGCATTTCCTAAAGAAACCGTTGCTATTTATGAACTACAAAAAGCAGGCAGAATTAAGGAAGCCCTAGAAATTTATCGTTGGTTTTTACCATTGTTAGAATTAGATATAAATCCTAAATTAGTACAGAATATCAAACTAGCAGAAGTTGCTACAGGTATTGGAACCGAAAATGTTCGTGCTCCTAGACTTCCGTTAATAGGAGACGAACGAAAAATGGTTTTGCAGATTATAGAAAATGGAATCAAAACAAGACCTGTTTTACCAGATTATAAATTATTAGCAAGTAGCTAATTTTTAAAGCTACTCCAAAAGGACAATAAAATTTTTACACTCATTAATGTATCATTTATGATAACGGGCAAAAACTACATAGGAAATCAACTTTCATCTGAAGGATCAAAAACATATAAGACCATTAACCCCAAGTTAAATATTGAGAACACCCCTCTTTTTCATGAAGCTTCATCAGAAGAAATAGAAAAGGCGGTTTCTTTAGCTTCAAACGCCTTTGAAATCTTTAAAAAGATTTCAGGAGCAAAAAAAGCTGAATTTCTGAATGCTATTGCTGATGAAATTTTGGCATTAGACCAAGCTCTTATCGAGACGTATATGTCTGAAACAGGCCTGCCGGAAGGAAGAGCAAAAGGGGAACGTGGAAGAACTATTGGACAATTACGAATGTTTGCCGAATTGGTATTAAATGGATCTTGGGTAGAGGCTACTATTGATACAGCGGATCCAGATAGAAATCCAATACCAAAACAAGACATTCGAAAAATGCTGGTTCCATTAGGACCCGTTGTAGTTTTTGGTGCCAGTAACTTTCCTTTGGCTTATTCTACAGCTGGTGGAGATACAGCCGCTGCATTTGCAGCAGGATGTCCGGTTATTGTAAAATCACATCCTATGCATGCAGGAACTGGGGAATTGGTTGCTAGTGCAATTACAAAAGCAGTTGAAAAAACGGGAATGCCAAATGGAGTTTTTTCAAACCTTAATAGTTCGGGAATTGAAGTCGGCACGCAATTGGTACAACATCCAAAAGTTAAAGCCGTTGGTTTTACAGGAAGTATTAAAGGAGGAAGAGCGCTGTTTGATTTAGCATCACAGAGACCAGAGCCTATTCCCGTTTTTGCAGAAATGGGAAGTATTAATCCTGTCATTTTACTACCAAAAGCTACAGAATCTAGAGGTAAAGAACTTGCCAAAACCTATGCACAATCAATAACTCTAGGAACAGGACAATTTTGTACAAATCCGGGATTAATAATAGGTGTTAAAGGATCTTCATTAGATAAATTCATCGAATCCTTATCCGATGAAATCTTAACAATAGATCCTTCTTGTATGCTACATCCTAACATCGTAGACAATTACGAAAGAAATAAAAACCGCGCATTAGAACAGAATGGATTAATAACTACGGCAGATTATCATGATGACGTCGCAGTTAATCATGCAAGGCAAACCATAACTACAGTAGAAGGTAAAACCTTTTTAGAAAACACTACATTACATCAAGAGGTTTTTGGACCATTTTCTATGGTAGTACAATGTGAAGATATAGAAGAATTAACTGCAGTAATCTCTAATTTAGAAGGGCAATTAACAGGAACTATTTTAGCAGAAAATGATGAATTAAACTCATATCCCTTTATCGTCGATGCCTTGCAAGACAGAGTAGGTAGAATTATTTTTAACGGAGTGCCAACAGGCGTGGAGGTTTGCCCTTCTATGCTTCATGGTGGACCTTACCCTGCTTCTACCGACAGTAGATTTACCGCAGTAGGAATTCACTCTATAAAAAGATGGGTTCGACCATTTAGTTATCAAAGTTGGCCCAATCATCTTTTACCAGATGAATTAAAAAATGAAAACCCTTTAGGTTTGTCTCGTCTGGTAAATGGCTCGTCAACTAGTGATCCCATCTAATCATGTCTAGAACTGTTTTTAAATGTATCGACGCACATACCTGCGGAAATCCAGTAAGAGTAGTCACCACAGGACATCCTGATCTACAAGGGAATTCGATGAGTGAAAAAAGACAGCATTTCCTTCAAGAATATGATTGGATCAGAAAAGGATTGATGTTCGAGCCTCGTGGTCATGATATGATGAGTGGTAGTTTTTTATTCGAACCTCAAAATCCTGAAAATGATTTTGCCATCTTATTTATCGAAACCTCTGGCTGTTTGCCAATGTGCGGTCATGGAACTATTGGTACTATTACTATTGCTATTGAAGAAGGACTTGTACAACCAAAAAATCCAGGAATCATAAAAATGGAAGCGCCAGCAGGTTTGGTAGAAATCAGTTATCAACAAACCTCAAATAAGGTGGATTGGGTAAAGTTGAAAAATGTAAAATCATATCTAGCTAATGAAGGCCTCACGATCAAATGTCCAGAGCTAGGAGAAATTACTTTTGATGTCGCCTATGGGGGTAATTATTATGCGATCATTGATCCGCAAAAGAATTTTAGTGGTATACAAGATTTTACTGCCTCTAAATTGATCCAGTTTTCGCAAATACTAAGAGAAAGTATTAATAAGAAATATCCTAATCAATTTATACATCCAGAAAATCCAACGATTCGAGATGTAAGTCATGTGTTATGGACAGGAACTCCTTTAGATGTTAAATCTTCGGGTAGAAATGCTGTTTTTTATGGTGATAAAGCAATCGATCGCTCCCCTTGCGGAACAGGAACCTCAGCAAAAATGGCTCAATTATACGCAAAGGGAAAACTAAAAAAAGGAGAAGAATTTATTCATGAAAGTTATATAGGTTCTAAATTTATTGGAAGAATTGAAGAAGAAACAACATTAAATGGTAAAAAGGCCATTATTCCAAGCATACAAGGATGGGCGAAAATATACGGATATAATACCATTATTATTGACGAGGAAGATGATCCATATGCGCATGGGTTTCAGGTAATTTGATAAGATGTATTAATAAATCAATGAAAAAATGATATAATAAAGTAATTTATGATTTTAGAAAATAATCAAAAAGAGGTTAAACTAACATATGGAAAAGGTAGAATTCATTGAAAAATTTAAGGATCGAACTAAAAAATTATCTGTAGACATAATTCTGATGTATAATAATTTGAATAAATCAGAAGCCACTAAGGTTATTGGTTATCAAATTATAAAAAGTGCAACCTCGACAGCAGCGAACTATCGAGCTTCGTGTATTGCTAGATCCAAAAAAGAATTTTATTCTAAAATTTCAATTACAACTGAAGAGGCAGATGAAACCGTATTTTGGTTAGAAGTTTTAAAAGATTCGGGATTAGCATCTGAAAAATTAATTAATCCACTCTTAAACGAAGCAGAAGAAATTCTAAAAGTAGTATCAAAAGCTAGAAAAAACACCACATTTAATTAAATTATTTATACCATTAATTAGATCATTGTTTCACTAAACCATTCATACATTGAAAAATTGTATTATTATCGGAGGAGGTATTATCGGATTATCATCCGCATATTACTTACAGAAAGCTGGACATAAGGTTACTATTATTGACCAATCCTCTATGGACTTTGGAGCTTCTTATGTGAATGCAGGATACCTAAGCCCAAGCCATATTATTCCGTTAGCAGCTCCTGGAGTGATGAAAAAAGGATTAAAATGGATGTTTAATCCTGGAAGTCCATTATTTATTAAGCCACGTCTAAAATCAGATTTTTTGCAATGGGCATGGGCATTTAACACTTCTTGTTCTGTCAAAAATGTAACTAGAAGTATACAGCCTATTAAAGATATTACCCTACTAGGTCAGCAATTATATTCGGAAATAAAAAAAGAAGAAAATTTCAAGTTCCAACTAGAAAAAAAGGGACTTTTAATGATTTGTCAAACTCACAAAATGCTAGACGAGGAATTAAAGGTCGTGGATTTAGCAAAAAAAGAAGGACTTGCAGCAAGAGAATTATCCTTAAAAGAATTACAGCAAATAGAACCAAATGTGCAAATTGACGCTAAAGGTGCTGTTTTATTTGAGTGTGATGCCCATACTACTCCAACTACTTTTATGGAAGAAATGAAAGCGTACCTGAGTAAAGCTGGTGTTACTATTCTTAAAAACGAAAAAATACTAAGTGTACAAAATGAGGGAGACAAAATAATTTCAGTAACGAGTGATTCCAGCACCTATAAAGCAGATGAATTTGTAGTAGCCGCAGGATCCTGGTCAAAATTACTTTGTAAAAAACTAGGCATCAAACTTCTTTTAGAAGCAGGCAAAGGATATCGAATTAACTGTACTAGAGACCTTGGTATTACTATGCCTGCTATATTAGCCGAAGCAAAAGTAGCAGTAACTCCAATGGATGGTTTTACCCGATTTGCTGGAACTATGGAAATAGCCGGAATTAATCATCATATTAATACAGTTAGAGTAGATGCTATTGCCAAAGCAGCTAACAACTATTATCCAGACATCACTATATCCAACTCCGAAAAGAATGATGCTGCTTGTGGCTTAAGACCCGTAACACCAGATGGAATGCCTTATATTGGAAAATCTGGAAAATGCAAAAACCTAACAATAGCTACAGGACACGCAATGCTTGGTTGGAGTATGGGAACATCTACGGGAAAACTCGTTTCAGAAATTGTTTCGGATAAAAAAACATCATTAGAGATAGAAGTGTACCATCCAGATCGAAGGTTTTAAGTATCTTTAGGATCACTTTACACAAACTCAAATCTCATGACTGCATCTAATTACGACCTACTTTCGCTTATCCAAAAAACAACTTTAATTGTTTTAATATATAACTTCTTTTCATTTTCATTAAATGCTCAGCAAACATTAACCAATACGCTAATGCATGATGGAATACAAAGAGAATATATTTTATATATCCCTGCCAGTTATTCTGGTAATGTAGAGGTTCCATTGGTTTTTAATTTTCACGGATATGGTTCAAATCATACCCAACAAATGAACTATGGGGATTTTAGATCTATTGCAAATAGGGAAGGTTTTTTAATAGTACATCCGTTAGGAACCGTTGATAATAATGGAAATACTCATTTTAATGTAGGCTGGGGAACTAGTACCGTTGACGATGTAGGATTTACTGCAGCGCTAATCGATGAAATATCATCAAACTATAGTGTTAATCAAAAACGCATTTACAGTACTGGTATGTCTAACGGCGGATTTATGAGCTATAGATTAGCTTGCGAACTCAGTGAAAAAATTGCTGCTGTTGCTTCTGTTACAGGAACCATGACTGTGGGCCAACAGAATAATTGTACAACTTCACACCCAGTACCTATCATGGAAATACACGGAACGAATGACTCAACAGTTCCCTACAACGGAAATGGTGGTTTTGAATCTGTTGAAAACGTGCTTAATTTTTGGGTAAATGCTGTAAATACGGATTCTACACCTACAATCACAAATATTGACGATATTAATCCCAACGATAACTCTACGGTAGAATATTATGTATATCCCAATGGTGATAACGGAGTCCAAATAGAACACTTCAAAATAATCAATGGAGGTCATACATGGCCTGGAAGTGCTTTTGAAATTGGTCCTGTTACCAATAAAGATATAGACGCGTCTGAGGAAATTTGGAAGTTCTTTTCTAAATACGATATTGACGGTGCGGAGCAACTCTCCGTAGACGAATTTAATGAAGGTGACTTAACTGTGAACATTTATCCAAATCCAACCAGTAATTATCTTACCATAAACACAATTTTTTCTGAACCTGTACCGTACAGGTTGTATTCTGTATCAGGAAATGTAGTATCTACTGGAGAAATAGACACTGTTGATCAAAAAATCAATATAACTAGCTTATCCTCTGGTATCTATTTTTTAACTATTAAAAATAGTTCCTATAAAATATTGAAAACGGAGTAATTAGGTATATTTTTTAGTGGCGATTAATGATAAAATTTATGAATAATTTCTACGAAATAGATGAAATAGGAAAAATGGAGCTTTTAAGCAATCTGAATTGTTACAGTAGCTTAAAGGAATTTAAAATTAAAGAGTATTCAATAACTATAGGAATTAATTCCAATGATGAAAATCAAGCCAAAAATCTCCATAAGTATATACATCTAATTTTGAACCAAATTACAAGTTTTGATAGTAATGCAAAGGACAAACTAAAAGAACTATATAATCCAACTAAAAGAGAGCTTGAAGAAATAAAAGTCAATCATATAGATTTTTATATCAATAAAGATTTTGATTTACTTTATAACCTCCCCGAAGGTTCTCCAATGGAATATTTAACTATCAAATTTTCTGAACATGGGAAAATTATTGATTCTGGAGGAGGAAATTATTAAAAAATGAACCACAATAATGTGTAACCACAATTAAAAAATTAGTGGTTATACAAATTGCTAAACACACAATATTCCTTTACAGAATGTCTGTTTGTCTTTTATAAAAGGCGTCTTGTTGTTTTTGCATTAATTCTCTAGCGATTTTCTTTTTGTACTGATACAACTCATCTTCTTCAGCGATATCATTGTAAACTCTATCATTTACCGTATGATCGGTTTCTAACAATGCTTTGCGTTGATCTGCTTTCTGAGCCGTCCATGTTTTGACTTCACCTTCTAAATCTTCTATTTTAAAATCATATTCCCCTTTGGGAGATAATAATTTTGCAAAAATCGGAGAGGTTTCGATCGCTAAAAACAACAGAAAGATAAAGAAAGAAGGTAACCAAGGTAATTCGCCCAACGCATTTACCCTTGCCATTAATCCATCAAAATTGTCAATAATTGGCTGAGAATCTTCTACCTGTTTTTCATATGCTTGTGCAAGTTCACCTTTTTGTGTTTCTAGATTTGCAATTTTTTCAGCATTCGTTTTCTTTAACTCCACTAATTCTGCTAATTGCGCATCATGCTTTTCTCTTTTTTCCTTATACACAGGACCTTTACCCACGAGCTCTGTTCCCTTTCTCCCTTCTGCTTCGGCAATATATGTTTCATACAATTCATTGACTTCCGCTTCTTTGGTAGTCACTTCTTTTTTTAGTGCTTCAATTTCAGTATCAATCCCTTCTACAACAGGTATATATTGCGTAGCTATCTGTTCCTGATTTGCCAACGTAAGATCATTTTTTTGCTCTAAAAGCACTTGATCAATTTCTTTTTCAAAAATCTTTAATTCTAAAGGTTTAGATATCACTACTGCTATGATGACTGCCAAGATAATTCTAGGAGAAGCCTGCAAAAGTTCATCCAAAAAACTATCCTTTTTCTTTATGGTAGAAACGATAAACCTATCCAGATTAAAAATTAACAGCCCCCAGACAATTCCGAAAAACACTGCTGTAAAATAATTATCAAAAACTGTGTATAACGCATAGCTAGCAGCTAAAAAAGCCATTAATGCTGTAAAAAATACGGTTGCGCCAATACCGGCATACTTATTTTGTTCTCCGTTGGAGCAATTGGCCAAAATATCGGCATCTGTGCCAGAGCACAGAATAAAAAATCGTTTTAACATAATCTAAGGGTAATTTTGATTGACAATAGACTTATAACGCTGATTACTAATCAAATGTTGCACAAAAACCCCACCAAAGTGAGGTTTTAATGCGTTTTTATGTATTGATGAATGATATCTAAATAATTAATCTTTGATAATCACTTTAGATTTACCGTTATTAGTAGAAGCATCAATGGATAGCGGATTACCCGAATCCTCTACTAATTTGAGTGCTTTTTTAGCGGAGATTTTCTTTCCGTTATAATAGAATTCCGCGTCGTTTTTTGCCATGTTTTCTATTAATTTAGCAGGAGTCTGGCGTTTAGCTCGTTGTTCTGCTTTTCTAGCATTCATTTCTGCCTTGCGCATTTCTTGTCTTGCTTGTTGTTCTGCTTTTCGAGCTTGCATTTCAGCTTCACGTATTGCTTTTTTCGCATCCAGTTCTGCTTTATAGGCTTCAAATTCAGCTTTTACTTGCTCTTTTTGGGCTTTTCTTTCAGCCTCTAGAGCTAACCTTCTGGCTTTCGTTTCTTCTTTTCGCATTGCCTTCTCAGCCTTTCGAGCTTCTATTTTAGCTTTTCTCATATCTTTTGCCGACAATTCTCTCAATCTTTGTCGTTGTTCTAATACCTCTGCTCTTTGTTTCTCTGCTTGTTCAGCTGCTTCAGCTCTGGCTCGTTCTGCAGCTCCTATTAACTTCTGCATTTGCTCCATTGCGATAGCTCGTTTTACTTCAGCTTCTTCAATTCCAGCAATTGCATCTCTTCTATTTTCCTGCTCTACTCTTTCTGCTTCTGCAATTAATCGCTGAGATTCAGCTAACACTTCCATTTCTTCTGCTTTTATCTCCTCTAATGCTCTTTCTTGTTCCGCTTTTTGTTTCGCAATCTGAGCCTCCACTCTTTTGACATAAGCTTCTTTTTCTTCTTGAGTCAAGTCAGAATCTTCTGCAAACATTACCTCCACATAATTTCCATTCACTTTTGAAGGAGCTTCTGGAGCAGGTGGTGGCGGAGGTGGAGGAACATCACTTTTCTCACCTTTCTTTACTTTCGGAGCTTCTGGCGCTGGTGGTGGAGGCGGTATATCAGGAAACTGCTCCGACCTTTTTCGTTGATCCGGATTCATCTTTGTATAAATATTTATCATACGATAAATCTCACTCTGCTTTACGCTAACTGGTTTATTCCCTTTGATCTTGGAATTTAAATCCTTTGCCCAGATATTATATTCTTTTACCATTTCTTCAGTTACTCCATCCTGAACGTCTTTCTCTTTCCAATTTTTGGAAATGGTCATAGTTCTTTTCTCAGAAGTATTTTTAGTTGATGATGGTTCAAAAGATTGAGATCCTTCTACATAACCTTCATTTTTAAACTTAATATCATCCATGCCAAGGTCTTTAAGCGCATCTAATAATGGAAGTATAAACAAATCCTTATTAGCTTCTTCATGAAAAGTTATATTAGCATTCGCATCTTTTTCTGAAGCATTATTTTTTACATATTCTTTTGCTAAATCTCTTACTTTATCAATACTAATTTTCTTTTCTTCATGATAAAGATTGTTATCGGCGTCAATTGTTAATTCAAAATCATCTGCAACTAACAGTTCTGGCACTTCTTTGATAATTTCCTTTGCTACAATATCATTATTAAATGACAGTAAACCAATTGCTAGTAAGGGTAATACGGCTAGCATCTTTAAGATTGCCCTCTTGCGGGAAAAATTTTTAGTCATCATCTGTAATCGTTTTTTTGTTAATGAATAATTAATAGGACTCGATAATTCAGCCTGATTAGAGCTGTTTTTGTAATTAAGGAGTAAGTCAAAATAACTCTGTATTGAAAATTGTTGTTTTAATACATTCTGATCTGCTAAGAACTCATGATTTAATCTGATTGATTTTTTGATAAAAATAAATACTGGATTAAACCAAAAAATTACTTGCAATAATTCTACAAACAGTATATCTAAGGTATGCTTCTGAAGCACATGTGTTTTCTCATGAAGAAGGATTTGTTCTGGAATAGCGTTTTGTTGAAACTCTTTTTTGGAAACAAAAATAAAGTCAAGAAACGTATGCGGAACAATGGAGTTTCCCACCAAAACGTTTACATGAGATGTCTCCTTTAAACGTTCATTTCTTCTCACTTTTTTGCCAATATCGATAAGATTCTTACTGAAACGAATGCCAAAAATCAACACGCCGATACCGTATATACTCCATATGATAATTGATGTATAATCAAGTGGTTCTTTTACGTCACTTAGTTCAGATACATTCATCATCAATGGAGCTGTCCCATCTACCACTATTTCTGGTTGCGGAGCAACTTCTACCTCATAAGTAAGTGTAATAAGAGGTACGCTAAAGGCAAACACTAAACTAAAAAGAAGATAGAATCTCTTTAAAAAATGGATATTCTCCTTTTCTAAAAACAACTTGTAGAAACCCCATAAGAGCATCAAACACAAAGAAGATTTAAGGATATAGGCTATCATTTTTGTTTCTTTAAAAGTTCTTGATCCACTATTTTTTTAAGCTCCTCTAACTCGGAAGTAGACAAATTTGTTTCGGAAGTAAAAAACGAAGCAAACTGTGAAGCAGAATCATTGAAGAAATTCTTTATTAAGCCATTCACATGCTTGGAGAAATAATCTGTCTTTTTTACCAACGGATAATATTCTCTCGATTTACCATATAATTTGTAGTCTACAAAACCCTTGTCTTTCATTCTTTTTAACAAAGTTGCCACTGTAGTTGTAGCAGGCTTTGGTTCTGGAAAGGCATCGAGTAAATCTTTCATAAAAGCTTTCTCTAATTTCCAGAGATACTTCATTAATTGTTCTTCGGCTTTTGATAATTGCATTCTTCTACATTATTAGAATTAACTCTACAAATGTAGAATAAAAATTTATATTTCCAAACATCCTTATTCTAAAAAATAAAAAAACCGCTCATTTAGAGCGGTATATCATTAGTTTTATAAGAAAAACTTATTTAAACAATTCGGTAAAATATTTATAAAATAACGGAATAGTTTCTATTCCTTTTAAATAATTCCAAACTCCAAAATGTTCATTAGGGGAATGAATCGCATCGCTATCTAGTCCAAATCCCATAAGAATAGTTTTACTTTTCAGTTCTTTTTCGAACAAAGAAACAATTGGAATACTACCTCCGCTTCGTTGTGGGATTGGAGTTTTACCAAAAGTATCTTCATAGGCTTTACTCGCTGCTTGATATCCAACACTATCGATTGGGGTAACATATCCTTGTCCTCCATGATGCGGAGTGACTTTTACTGTTACCGCTTCTGGGGCAATTGCTTCAAAATGTTTTGCAAACAACTCTGTGATTTCTTCCCAATCCTGATTAGGAACTAATCTCATGGATATTTTAGCGTATGCTTTACTAGCAATCACAGTTTTTGCACCTTCTCCTGTGTAGCCTCCCCAAATTCCATTAACGTCTAAAGTTGGTCTAATAGAATTACGCTCATTAGTAGTATAGCCTTCTTCGCCATATACCGCTTTGATATCTAATGATTTTTGGTAATCCTCCAAAGAAAATGGAGCTTTTGCCATTTCTGCGCGCTCTTCTTTAGAAAGCTCTTCTACTTTATCATAAAATCCTGGAATGGTAATATGGTTGTTTTCATCATGAAGTGAGGCGATCATTTTTGTCAGAACATTAATTGGATTTGCTACTGCACCTCCATACAATCCACTATGTAAATCTCTGTTAGGACCAGTAACTTCCACTTCTACATAACTCAAACCTCGTAAACCAGTAGTAATAGAAGGAACATCTTTTGCAATCATACCAGTATCACTAATCAGTATTACATCGTTTGCTAACTTCTCTTGATTATTTTCTACGAACCAACTCAAGCTACTACTTCCTACCTCTTCCTCTCCTTCTATCATAAATTTTACATTGCAAGGAAGCTGGTTAGTCTTCGTCATTAATTCCAAGGCTTTTACATGCATATACATCTGTCCCTTGTCGTCACAAGCTCCTCTTGCAAAGATTGCTCCTTCAGGATGTAACTCTGTTGCCTTAATAACAGGTTCAAACGGAGGACTGTCCCAAAGATCTATAGGATCTGGTGGTTGTACATCATAATGGCCATATACCAACACTGTTGGCAAATCTGGATCGATAATTTTTTCACCATATACAATTGGATATCCTGGAGTTAAACAAATTTCAACCATGTCACACCCTGCTTTCTCGAGACTCTTTTTAATCTCATCAGCAGTTTTAATCACATCATTTTTATAGGCAGAATCTGCACTGATCGACGGTATTTTGAGTAGTTCTAAAAGTTCGTTGATAAAACGATCTTTATGTTCCTGAACGTAAGATTTAATATTTCGCATTCGTATGAGTTAATTTTCGTTAAATGTAATAAAAGTTTATATTTTTTAAGAAGGTTGTTTTTATTTTAAAAGTATTGTTTATATTTGCACCCGCTTACTAACAATAGTGGGTCATTTTGTACTAAGTCCTAAGTGGTACAAAATAGTAAAAATGCGGGCGTGGTGGAATTGGTAGACACGCTAGACTTAGGATCTAGTGCTTCACGGCGTGGGAGTTCGAGTCTCCCCGCCCGCACAGTAAAAGAAAAGCTGAATCATTTGATTCAGCTTTTTTATTTTACAAATTCTTTGAGTTTTACAAAAGTTTAATCTCCTTTCTCAAACTGTTTATCGTTCAACGTTTTTATAAATGCAATTAAAGCTTTAAATTCATTATCAGCTAAATTCAGTGAATCAGCTGGTAGTGTTTGATAAGGCACATTCAGTCCCATTCCTTGTCCACCCCCTACGTTATAAAATTTAATAACTTCCTCCAAACTGTCATATACTCCATTGTGCATATAAGGTGCGGTTAATTCCGCATTTCGAACAGTCGATGTCTTAAAGAAGTTTCGTTTTTCTTCTACTTCATACGGATAATATTGGCCTGGATCTTCATCTAATATTGGGTGTTCAAAACTTGCATTTTTAGGAACTCCAAGATTTTCAAATTCAGTTTCCAAGTATTTAGGAGGAACCGTACCATTAAATGTTGGTGGAAAATGACAAGTTGCACAAGCAGCTTTTCCCATAAATAAGTTGAAACCTGTAATTTCTTCATTAGTAAGCGTATTTTCAAGACCTTGCATGTTTCTGTCAAACTTCGAATCAAAAGGAGATAAACTTCTGATATATGTAGCTATGGCATGGCGTGCATTACGATTTGAGATATTTCCATCATATAAAGAATCGAATTGCTTTACATAAGTCGGATTCGAACGAATACGTTGCTCTATAGTGTTTAGATCTAAATGAAATTCATTTTGATCATTAACTACCTTTACAATTTGATCTTCTAAACTAGCAGCTCTACCGTCGTAAAAGAACGTACGTTGAAAAACTGCGTAAGATAATGTCGGTGTATTGCGGAGTAATTCAATATTGTCAATTCCTTTTGCTTTTTTAAGTCCGTCTGTAAAGGCTTTGTCTTTATGATGACATGTAGCGCAACTAATGGTACCTGTACCCGATAAGGATTCATCATTAAAGAGCATCTTTCCTAAAGCAACTCGCTCATCAGTAATTTCCGGTGAGCGTGGCGTTGAGAATTGCGCCATATTAAAAAAGTCTTTATCAAAAAGATTGGTCGATGATGGATTGAGAGCGCGAGAAGTGTTTAAAGTTACCTTCCAATCTTTTGATGTTAAATTAATAAGCTCTAACTGTTTGTTCGTATGGTTTTTGATAAATGTATATCGATCAAACGTATCAAAGTTTCCTGATTTTAATTCTGAAATCGTATTTTCTATCTCTTTTACCCAAGATTGATATAACTCCTTCGAAGCGAAAGCTTCTTTATACATACCAAGAACTTCATTAATGGTTTCGTAATTATAAATGGCTTCATTTAGAGAATTTGCTAACATGGGCGAATCAAAACCTGTAATGCCTTTTGTAGCAATATTCACGATCGCATCACGCAACATTTTTAAATGATGCCTATCACGTTGTTTTATAATAATATGATTCTTCCTAATGTAAGGGATACGAACCTGTAGATACTGCGCAACCCTAAATATCTCTTTATTTTCAGGGTTTTCTTCAGCATATAATAATTCTTCTAGAACCTGGTAACTTTTGGGCTTTGATTTTTTAATATCTTGATAATCCTCCATTTCGATTTTCAGCAAATTCGGAGCATTCATTGAAAGGTAATTCTCATAGTCATAAGCTATGAGCATAGGCTCTGCACGTTTGTACCATTTTCTGCTTTCTAGAAAATTATTTTTATTTTCTTCTAATGTCTTCAACGTATCTATCTTCTTAATATAAAAAGCAGCACTATCTAAAGTTTTAAAATAGTGATTTCTAATAACGTCGTTGAACATCGATTCAGCTTTTGATGAAGTTGATACTGCCAATAGCTTTTCTTCTTTTTTACAAGAAATGGTAAGAAGTAAGACAAACGTTGTAAAAAAACAATACATATTTTTCATAGCGGAAGAAATAATTTTAAATACACAAAAAGCTCCCTAATACTTAGGGAACTTTTTGTTTAAGTTTGTTATCTTATATCTATCTTGGTAATCCAGTGATCTTAAACAAGAATGAACCTTCAAGTCTAGCAGAAGACTCATCGATTGCAGTAGGATCGTAGAATTTAGCACCATCAGCACGTACAGCTGATTCAGGTTGACTACTGTAATTCCATCCATGTACTTGTGCCCCACCAATGAAAGTAGACTCTGTAGCACCTATAATATCGGTAACATCAATTAAACCAGTTATTTCCCAATAGCTATCTGTATTTCCAATACCCATTCCGGCTGCTGCAACTTGATTACATTCCATTACTTCGGTTACAGCTCCAGTATTCAAATCCAATTGCCATAATTTAGCATAACCTGTAATATCAGCGTTCAAATCTGCGTAACCATTAGGATCTTCTTGAATGTAAGCATAATTTTCAGTCACTAATATGTTATCAGGAGAATGCATACCATCAGCTTTACCACCCTCAAGGTCTCCATCCATAACTACTTCTAAGGTAGCAGGTCCAGTAGGATCGTCTGGATTCATTACTAATTTATAAACACGCCCAAAAGTTGTACCTCTGTTTGCTAAATCAGGATTGTCACTTCTGTATCTTCCAGTAGCGTTAAAATATACCTCTCTGTTAGCATCTGCAGAACCTCTTCTCCAGTCGATATCCTCAATTCTCTGAAAACCGATAGCTAAAGAGTCTATTGCTTCTTGGTTTAATTCATTTAAAGTTCTCTCGGTAACTTCTACCCATTCCACATCATACGATGTACCTTCTGCCATACCCATTTCGAAAAGTTGACCACCAGCACCAGGAGCTGTTTCAGTAGGGTTTGTTCCTCTTAAAACATATAAGCTTCCTCCGTTTAAATCTCCTCTAGCACCAACATACATAGCAAAGTGAGCTTCTGGATAATCATTGCTACTATCATCATCACCCATAAAAACTACTGTTTGCGAAGGATATGCATCTTTACCAATAACTACTGCGTTTTCTGTTGACCATTCACCAAGTGCAGGCAATCTATCCGCCTCTACTCTATCATCTGTAGAACGGAATGGATTCACTCGGTAAACACCCTTGGCATTTCCACCCCACTCACCACCAGAAAGGTAAAGCGGTCCAAAACCGTGCTCCTCTGTAGTAATAGAAGAACCTGAACATTGTGCCGTAAAAGCTGTTGCAGTAGCATTTACAATGTAATCACCTTGTAAAGGTTGTAAATCTGAATTCATCATAATTCTAGCGATAGAAAAGTCAGACTCTAGGTTATTGATAAATGCGTACATGTCATTACCAGCAGGATAAAGAGCCGCTCCATCCATAAAAGAACCATAAACGAAAGTGGAGTCAGAAGGAAGTATATCTGCTGATGTTAATATCATTTCTAAATCGGCAGAAGAAGCGAAACTACCTTTAAGCTCAAAAACGTCGTTAGATACAACTGAGCTTTCTAAAGGTTCAGACTCTTCAAGTGTTAAATCCATACCATCTACACCATCTTGACCGTCAGCTCCATCTTGACCATCGACCCCGTCGATTCCGTCAATTCCATCACGACCATCCTCACAGCTATAAAATCCGATGTTCACCACCGAAATCATTAAAATCCCTAATATTAACTTTCTAAGTTTCATAATTTGTGTTAGTTTAAGTTTACGTTTATTCTTAATTCTGACTATACTTGTATTGAGGTCAAAACTAATTCTTGATTTTTGTAAACCCGTTAACTGAACGTGTTCTATACTTGAAGAAAAATTAAAAAAAACGTTACCTTTTTAAAGAGAATGTTATTAATAAGATCCGATCTAAATAAGCGAGATTTTTGTTGAACTACATAAGTTTATACTACAACAATTTATTATGAGAACTGCACGCAAATATGAAACTTCCCATCCTCCATCAAAAAATTTTGATAAATCTCTACCCGACCATACAACAGAGAAAAAGCCAAATCAGTTGATTCGGCTTTCTTGTTTGGGGTAATAGCCCAAATCTTAAAAAACAAAAAAAGTAAGGAAAGAAAATTTCCAAGGGGTAGTATTAATTTTATGTTATATAGACTTTGGGATTCATTTATTTAAAACTGTACTCCTTTACCAATATTTGTATTTAAAATACCATTTATATCCGAGTTCTGTACCTGACCATTCATATCCATATCTGCTTTACTGTAACCAGAAATACCAAGTAACTGTATCACCGCATTCGTATCCGTGTTTTGAATTTGTCCATTTTCATCAAAGTCTCCGGCAATCATCGCAAAAATTCCATTTCCCATATCCACTACCGAATTTGAGTCTCCGAATACAGAGGCTGTAGTATCACTAAGATTAACAGTAGTTGCTGTAGATGTGTTTAGAGCAACTGTATTGGCACTCATCACTGCTATATGATTTCTATGGTTTATCGCTATATAATAGCTATCTGAAGGCGAATCAAATGCTAAAGCTGATGTTCCATCAACACTCACTATATCTCCATCCGCTTGTACGAATGCAGATTGACTGGCGAGTACTACAGTTGGATCATTTTTATCAAGTAAGCTTACCCAAACCCAATCGACAATAGCATTATTTCCTGTGATATCAAAAACCGTTGCTTCACAGGTTACACTATCTGCATATGGACTCGTAGTGGGAAGTAAACCATTACTTCGTAAACTATCATCCATGATAACAGTTCCAGAAGTTATCAAAGGCCCTTGCAGAAAAATAACTGGAGAAAGTTTCAATTGCAAGATGATCAATTCTTGATGAAATCCTTGGTTTAGTGTTGTGGTTCCATTCGACAAAGTTGTCACCATTAATTCTCCAACTGTAAAATCTAGGCTTACACTGGCATTGCTCAAGGTTGTTCCACTGGATCCAATTACAGTTCGTTCTATTGTTTGAGAAGACAAAGCACTAAAAAAAAGCAAGGCTACAATGAATATACATGGTTTCATAATCTTCATTTTTTATCTTTTACCAATGATTGTTAATACTGTTTTAGCATTAGTTATTGAATCTCCATTATGATTTTCTACAGTATATTCAACTTTCCCTTGTCCTAAACTTGTTATTTGAGCTACTCTATTGGATGTATCATTAGCCGCAATACAGGTGATGGTCACAGCAGGAATACTTGAAAAATGATTATTATAATTAACAGTATATACATGACCACTTAATGATGCTGTGATTCCAGATGAACTGGTAACATTAGAGTTTAAACTACCATCTTCATTCACTATTACAGCGATCATTTCTACATTATTAGCTGCACCTGCAGCTCTAAGATCATCACCATCTTGGTCGATGATTACATTTCCATCAGTTGCAATGTTTTCATCAACTTTTAATTCTCCTTTAACTTGCAATAAGTCATTATCAAATTCCCCATAGATTAAATCTCTAATATGCAACTGATTAGAAAACGTACCTCCTGCTCCTGCTGCCGTTCCAATCAATACATTAGAGTCTCCATTTAAATTATATCCTGCAAAGTATCCGATAACAACATTACTGTCACCTGATTGAGCACCCTCAGCGGCTTGATATCCAATAACCACATTTCTTCTTTCAAGATTTGAAAGATTACTGGTATCATCATATGTTCCAAAAATTTGGTTTTCAGATGGTGATGTTAATATTCCATTAAGCTCAAAATTTCCTCCTAATGTTACATCCCCAGAAGTAGTTATATTCCCATTATTATCAATTTGTAAGCCTTCATCACCCCCATCATTAGAAATCCAGTTATTATTTAGCTTAATATTTCCGTCTACAGCTAATTCTCCAGAAAGTGTTACATTTCCTGTATTGTCAATTGCGATACCTTCATCACCTCCATCATTAGAAAACCATTTATTATTTAATCTTACGTTTCCTCCTAAAACTACAACTCCATCATCCGTAATACGTATCCCTTCGCTATCACCATCATTTGATAACCAGTTGTTATTTAACTGCACATTTCCACCTAAAGAAACTTTTGCTGATGTGATCACATTTCCACTAGCATCAAATTGAATTCCATTATTGCTCGTTCCATCACCATTAATCCAATGAGTAGCTAGGTTAATATTGCTTCCTAGATATAACTTATTGGATGTAGTAACTCTTCCTCCTGAATTTACTAGAAGTCCTTCATCACCACCATCATTAGAAATCCAATATCCATTAGTTCTAATATTTTCTGTGGCTGAATAATTCCCAGCATAATTTGCATCTGCATATTCTTTTGTTATTAAAGCTTTATCGTCTGTAATTTCAGCTAAATCAAAAGATGGAGCGATAATGGTACCGTTCTTTAAAATGGTTAAGGCGTTTGATTTACTCGTACTACTTGTTCCGTTTCCTACTTCTAATAAAGCTTCTGTTTCTACCCAACTGTCGGTTGTTCCGCCTCCTACATTATAGCGACCTACCACAAAACTACTGTAAGCATCTGATATTGTGTTATTACCTAAACTGTAACTGTAATCACCATTGGATGTTACGACATTTCCAAATGCAACAGAATGTGTACCAATTGCATTTGAAACAGAACCTGATGCAAAAGAACCAAAGCCTTGCGCGGTTGCATTTGATCCAAAAGCTCTTGAATCATTACCAGATGCGTTTGCTAAATGCCCTAAAGCTAAACTATTACCTCCTGTTGCTGAAGCATTAGCTCCTATTGCAGTTGAACTAGCTCCTGAGGAAATGGCAAAATTTCCTATAGACGTGTCATATGAATTTTGAGCACTAGCATTATATCCTAATGCAAAACTGCTAAAACCAAGTGCTCCATTAGTTGTACTTGCGTTGGATGATACACTTAAATCAATTGCATTTTCACCTATATCACCATAATTATCAGCATTGGAACCTATTAATCGCCAACCTTTCCCGTTTCCTTCATCTATGGCTTCAAGTCCTGAAACATTTTCAGCAATTGTTGCATGTGCTGCTTGCAACGCATAAGGAACACTTAATAGCTGTGTGGTTCCCATACTTGTATAGCTAGTACCACCAGCTGTATCTACACTGACTTCTAAAAAATAAGAATCTGAAGACCAAGTAATAGTTGAAAAATCATTTGTAGTCGTACCTTGCCCTACAATTAAATCAAAAACCCCATAGGCATTTGTAGTGGGAGTATGGGTTTCTGTATACACCACAGTACCATCTGTGGTAGTTTGATGTAATTTAAATTCTACTCCTATAGTAGTATTCGCTAATATATCTCCTGCAGCATCTCTCACGACCGATTGGTAATTAAATCCTTGTGGTGTTTGCGAATATCCTAGTATACTTATCAAAAGGATCCATAATGTACATTGTAATTGTATTCTCATTATCAATTAATTTTTTAATTTCTTACTTCTTTTTTTGGGGTAAAAGTTGTCATCCAAATAACACTGTAAATTGTTTTTTTATCATAGTGTAGATACGTAGATCTTATATATAAGAAACTTCTTAAAACACTATAGTGTGAGGATTCCATTTTCACACCGCTAAATAACAATGGAAACTTTATAAATTAAAAAAAATTGAGGGTGCAAATGAGGGTGCAACATCCGAAAACCCTTATTTTGCAATACTTTTCAGATATTTTCAATAAACGCTTAATAGGGTTCCCAGATGAAAAAAATGTGCTAAAATGTACGTTTATAAAGATCAAATATACTCGTCTAAGGAATCGTTTTGAGATAGATTTAGCTTCTTTTTGAGTCTAAATCTACTCGATTTAACAGCATCCAAACTTGTATTTCTTAAGTTGGAAATTTCCTTTCGGGAAAGACCTATTTTTATAAAAGAACAAATTTCGATATCTGTTTTTGTAAGATTAGGAAATTGAGAGCTTAGTTTATTTATAAACTCCGTATGATATTCAGCTAATTCTTTCTTAAGTAATAGTGCTTTTTGATCTTCGAACTTGGTACTTCGTACATCTGCAAGTATATTTTTTAAGGTCACGCCACCTTCATCTTTGTCTAATTTTTTAAGATTATCAGCAATCTCTATTTTGGATCGTAACTGTTGTACGGTTTCCATTTGCAATTTTATGATCTCTTTGGACTTCACCGAAATATCTTGCTCTTTAGAAATTATTTCGGTTGCTAATTCCAATTTTTCACTCTGTAAAGTTCGGTAACGATCTGCAACCGCTAACGATAATAATATAGCTTCCAGAACAGAACCAATTACGTAGGCATTCACTGTAACTCCATTGATAGGAATAATCACCAAAAGTGTACACACATACATCACAATGGTTATACAATAACTTGTCCAGGCTGCTACAAGATATTTTGCAAATTGATTTCCCGCCATATACACTCTAATACCAGAAAACAACGCAAGAAAACCAAAAATCATCAATCCCACAGCAACCAATTTGTTGGTAGTATAATACCCAAATACCTCAAATCGTATGATCTCATAAATAAAGGCAATTACCTGAAACCAAATGATTCCTTTCAATAATCTATGGGATAATTTATCATATGTAGCAGTTTCTAAAAATTTAACACAGAATTGTGCTGTTACCACAGTACCAAAGGCAATAAAAAATGGAGCACACCACTCTTGTATAAACAGGTTTTCATCCACTAAAAACTGCTTAAAAAAACCTCTAACTGAGATTTGGGTCAAAAGGCCTCCAATAACAGTACCTCCATATAGAAAATAAATAGAATCCTTCAATCCCCATCCTAAAATCAAGTTGTAAAAAACGATCGTTACTAATATCCCTATTAAAAGGCATACCAGCATAAGTTCATTACGTTCCATTCTTCTAAAATCTTCTTCCTCTAAAAGTTTCATGGAATAGGATCGACCATATTTACTTTTGGTTCTCAAATAAAAGGTCTGTTCTGAATTAGGTTCAAATTTTAAAGAAAAATATAAGGAGGCTCCATTAAAATCTTTGTCCTTGGTATGCACCATATACCCAGTATTTGAAACCACCCACCGATCGTTCTTTTTATAATAAAGTTGCAAAGAATCCTGCAGAGGTTTTTCGATTCGTAACATACGTTTTACAATGGTATCGGAGGCATTATTCACTTTAAATCGATGCCAAACGGATGCATCGCTAAAACCCAGATTCAAAATATCTTTGGAAGAAAGTTGATATGTTAATTTTTGCGCTTGCTCTATCTCATACTCAGGCGGTACATCTTTACTATAATATAAATATGTTCCTAATAAATCATCTGAACCAATCGTTGTTACTTCTATGATGTGATCAGGGTTTTGATTTTCCTGACAGAAAATCGGGGAAATAACACCTACAACAAGAAGAGTGTTTAGTAGAATTTTAGCAATCAAAGGGACTTTTCTTTTAAAAATACAAAATACTTCTTTTAAAAAACAACTATAAGGATTTTATGTAGTCATCGAGAGACTGATCTGCAGATAACTGAAGCTTCTTTTTAAGTCTAAAACGAGTAGATTTGATAGCATCCAAACTTGTATTTCTTAAGTTGGAAATTTCTTTTCGAGAAAGACCAATTTTTATAAAAGAACAAACCTCAATATCAGTTTTGGTCAAATTAGGATGCGAACTTTTTAAGCTTTTCAAAAAATCATAGTTCAATGTTTCGATATTCTTTTTCAGCATTAAGATTTTTGCATCTTCTAATTTGTCCGCTTTTAAATCTGCAATAATACCTTTGAGCGTGACATCTCCTTCTTCTTTTGATAATTTTGCCAAATTTTCGGCAAGCTTTTCCTTCGTATTTAAATGAATTACAGTTTCTGTTAAGAGTTGATTTACCTCTTCTTTTTTAGTAGCTACTTCAGAGTTTAATATAGAAATTTTTTCATCACTTTGTTTTAACTTCCTTTCAAACTGTTTTCCTTGCCTACGTTCCTTTAACCATTTTTTTCGAAGACCTCTAATCATAAAGAATGTTATTACTAGACCAATAAAACTTAACAAGCCGATAAATTTATTTTGAGCTAAGGCCTTATCTTTTTCTAAAACTAATATCTCTTTCTGTTTAACAAAAAGAATACTGTCTTTCATTTTCTTCTTTGCAAATTCATTAGCAACCTCTATCCGGATTATTTCTTTAGATTTCTTCTCTGTATAAATTTCATTTTGAGTTTTTTCATATACTTTAAAATCTTTTAAAGCATTTTTGAATTTACCCAGCCTTTCATTAGCGCGACTTCTTAATTTATATGCCCTAGACTCGAGGTGTTTTTTTTCTATTTGGTTCGCTATAGCAATAGTAGTATCAGTGTATTTTTTTGCTAAGGTATAGTTCTTCAATCGAAAGTTTATATCTGCTAAATCACGATAACTTTCACTTAGATAATGTTTGTGCCCTTTAGTTTTAAAAAAACTTATAGTTTGTTTAGTCATTTTAATCAAATCATCGTAAGAATCATTTTCATCCAAATCCTCCAACGAATACCTAACAAACTGAATATTAGAAGCAAAATATTCAACATCAGCTTTTGTCTCTTTAAAAATTCTTCTAGCTTTCTTTAAATAGTAAAAAGCTGAATCCCGCATCTCCCTGTGATTATAATTACCCGCAAGTAATCTATAGCTTACGCCTAGTTGTTCCTTGAAAGGGATTGTATTAATCTCAATAGATTTTTTAAAATATTTAGCACCATTTACATAATCATATTGATAATCATATAAATTACCAATATTGGTGTTCACATTGATTAATTTATTGGTATCCTTTATTTCCTCATAAATATCTTTTGCTTTATTATAATTGAGCAATGATTCTGGATAATTACTTCTTATACGCGAAATAACTCCTCTTCTATCAAATATTTGTCCACGATGTATTCGAGAATCATAATTGACAGTATCTAACATTACTAAAATCTTACTCAAAAGAGAATCTGCTTTATTTAAATCACGAAAATGATAATATTTATTTAGCCTTAAATAATTAACTATTTTGAGAGAATCGTTGTCCGCATTTTGTATAGCTTCTTTGAGTTCAAGTAATTTAGGATCTTCTTCTTGAGAGAAAGAAAACCAAGAGGCAAGAATTAGAAAAAGACAAATTAGTTTTTTCATTACTTAGAAAAGAATTGATACTATGAAATTAACGATATTATTGCTAAAATAAAAAACTGGATTAATACTTATCAGACAATTCAATTTCAAGTTTATTAAAAAGCTAAAAGACTTATCTAGAACTGGTCAAAAATGATGTCAAAATTTGCTTACTAATTCGTCTCAGATGCGATTAAAAAAAGACGAATTGTCCAAAAAATACACATATTGAGTTCGTGAAACTTACCTTTTTTTGATTAAAATTTGAACAATAATTCACGTCCTAGGCATTACAGATAAATCAATTTAAATAATTGAATATCAATTACTTAGATTTTTGCACCCCGATTTGCACCCTATCGTTTTTTGGAATAAATATGGTTTCTCTCATAATTTTGGCAATAGCAATAAGAGCGCTAGCCTTATTTGTTTTTAATACGGGATAAACAAAAAAAACTAAAACTAACAACATACTTCTTTCATCAAAGACAATTGATGATGGTACGCTACTATTTGAAAGTTAGCAACATTTTAAAGATGTATGTAGATCTCGAAAAACAAATAAAACGCCTAGTAAAAAATAAAAAATATTAACCCCAAAATCTATATGGTATGAAGTTAAAATTACTCCTACTATTACTTTTTCTTACGACAATACATACGAATGCACAAACAGATTGTTCCTTAGACGAAACTAAATTTACAGGAACATTTACCACTGCAGAAGTTGGAGGAACAAAAATAAAGGCAAGCGATGCTACTTCAAACTATAGATTTGGAGAACGTGTTGCAATAGATGGTAATATAGCTGTAACAGTATCACGTAGTAATGGTGCTGCTGTAGGTAAAGTCTATTTGTTTATTAATGATGGCGCTGGTAACTGGACACAGCAAACCACGCTTACAGCAAGTGATGGTTTTGCAGGCGATAATTTTGGATCTAGCATAGCTTTACAGGGTAATTACTTGGTTGTTGGAGCTAGCTTTCAAACAAATTCTTCAGCTGTAGATACTGGAGCAGCATATTTATTTGAATATGATGGTGTTGGTGCTTGGACAGAGGTTGCCATATTTGAACCAAGTGATGGAAGTTCTGGTGATCGTTTTGGAGTATCGGCTTCTATAGAAGGAAATTTAATTTTAATTGGATCTAGAGATGGTTGTATGGGTGGATGTGCTTATGTATACGAAAATGACGGCACCAATACCTTTACCTATTCAGAAACTAAATTAGAACCTCAAGTACAGTCTAATTATTCTGGAGCGCGTTTTGGTTATGATGTCTTGATTAAAGATGGTCGTGCTTATGTAAGTGGTCTACGGGATTATTCAGCGGTAGGGAATGCCTTTGCGGGTTCTGTTCAAATATGGGATCAAGCAAATGATGGTTCGTGGTCACGAACACACCGATTAAGAGGTACCGAATCTTCGGAGTCTTTCGGTAGTTCGATAAGTGTTTTAGGTGATTATTTAGCTATAGGTGCGTATAATTATGAAGCATCTTCAACACCAGAAGCAGACCAAGGAAGAGTTTATGTTTATAAAGCAGACAGTAACGGCGATTATTTAGAAACTAATCGTGTTATGATTCAAAATAACGATAAAGACAGTTATAACGATCAACGTTTTGGAGCAGATGTTGTCATAGAAAATGATTTTTTATATGTTGGGACTTATGGAAATGGTTCAAGTAATACAGATGCTGTATATATTTTTAAAGATGATGGTACCAATAATTGGTCGCAATTAAGTAAAATTACTTCTGGTAGTGGTTGGAATGAATTTTCAAACAGAGCCGTAGCAGTTTCCTATCCCTATTTACTGATAGGACAAAATGAAGACGATTCACCTTCAAATTCTGGAGCAATTCATTTTGTACCTTTAGCAAGTACCATAACTCCAACCGCTTCGGTTACAGAAGTTACAGAGGCTTTTATTGGTCAAAATAATGCCAAGATAACCCTCAACTTTAGTGATGAAGCTACACGAACTGAAATCCAGTTTAGTATTGATGGAGGAACAACCTTTCCATATACATTTAATGACGACGCCTTAACTGGTACAATAACTAATCTTGGAGTAGGCTCGTATGATTTAAAAGCAAGATATAATGGGGGTTCGTGCATTTTAGATTTAGGAACAGTTACCATAAATCAAGCAGCTTACACAGCTATACCAGATGCAAATTTTGAAGCCGCTTTAGAGGCTCTTGGTTATGATGATATTACTGGTGACGGACAAGTACCAACATTCTTAATTGAATCGCTTACTATTTTAAACATTAGTAATAAAGGAATAACAGATTTAACCGGAATTGAAGATTTTCTTGCGCTAGAGGAATTAAAAGCCAATGGTAATGATTTAACAGCTATTAATCTAACTAATAATACGGCTTTAAAAGTACTTTGGATTAGAAGTGGAAATAATAATTTTTCTTCCATAGATGTTAGTAACAATATAGCACTTGAAGATTTTAGAATACAATATTCAGGTACTTCATTAGACATCTCTAATAATACTGCGTTAATAGAATTTATGTGTACAGATTGTAGTCTTACTTCACTCAACACAAGTACCAATACAAATTTAACTTCTTTAGATTTAGAGAATTCTGATATTACAACATTAGATTTAAGTACAAATATTAATTTAACTGGTTTAGAAATTGATGGTACTAGTTTGGTTGAGTTAGACTTGTCAAAAAATATTGGCTTAAGGTTTTTATATGCAGAAAATATTGCGACGCTTACAGGTTTAAACATTCAAAATGGTACAAATACAAATATTGCTGCTTTTGAAACTGTAGGAACACCAGTACCTTGTGTTAAGGTTGATGATGCAACTTATAGTACAAATAATTGGACAGCTATAGAACCTGTGACAACTTTTAGAGATTCAGGGTATTGTATCTATACACAAATTCCTGATGCTAATTTTGAGGTTGCACTTAATAATTTAGGCTATGATGACATCCTTGGTGATGGGCAAGTACCTACTGCTTTAATAGAAGCAGTAACAACATTAGATGTAGCTAATAAAAACATAGCTGATTTGTCGGGAATTGAAGATTTTAAACCATTACAGGTTTTGGAATGTCAATCTAATAACCTTACAGCCTTGAACATTTCTGCAAATACAGCATTAATGGAATTAACAGCTAACGCCAACGATATTACAAATATTGATATATCTAAAAACACCTTATTAGAAACTTTAATTATTGGAGCGAATGACTTAACCTCAATTGACATTTCCAATAACAACTTACTTAAGCG
Source organism: uncultured Aquimarina sp. (assembly GCF_947492115.1). Classification (NCBI taxonomy): domain Bacteria; kingdom Pseudomonadati; phylum Bacteroidota; class Flavobacteriia; order Flavobacteriales; family Flavobacteriaceae; genus Aquimarina; species uncultured Aquimarina sp. The sequence continues at coordinate 416,627 of NZ_CANLMM010000003.1, read as the reverse complement.
ATTAGACATTTTATACAATGATATTACTGTGCTAGATACCAGTAATAATCCAGACTTGGAAACTCTAATAGCATACAATACAGATGTCGTGAATTATGATTTTAGCAATAATCCACTTTTACGAAATGTTCAGTTATATAATAATAACTCCTTAACAACATTAGATGTTTCAAACCTAACACAGTTAGATCAATTGCGCTTAGATAATACTGGGATTACAAATTTAGATGTAAGTAATAATCTGAACTTAAGAATTATTAGAGTAAATCAATCGAATATAAATACTCTTGATTTATCTAATCAAAGCAGTCTAATACACGTTTATGTAAATAATTCACCTATCAATTTTCTAAATGTCCAGAATGGAAATAATACAAACTTTACACAGTTTCATGCTGATAATACACCAAATCTAAACTGCGTTTTGGTCGATGATGCATCCTACAGTAATACAAACTGGACAAATATTGACGGTACAATGAGTTTTAGTGATACCTATTGTAACTACACCGCGATTCCAGATGCCAATTTTGAAGCTGCATTATACACTTTAGGCTATGATGATATAGCTAATGATGGACAAGTACCAACCGCTTTAGTAGCACCAATAACTACATTGGATCTTATAAATCAAAATATTGCAGATCTAACGGGAATTCAGGACTTCGCCGCACTTACGTATCTAAATCTGGACACTAATGTGTTAACCAGCTTAGATCTTAGTAGCAATACAAATCTTCAAACGTTGAACTTTGATAATAATAGTATTGCCAATTTAAATTTAGGAACAATTTCAAATTTGACCTCTATCGAAGGGCGTTACAACCAATTAACAACGATTGATTTAAGTCAAAATTCTGATCTAACATTTATAAATCTTAGAGACAATTTATTTACCACAATAGATGTATCAAACAATCCATTGTTGGAAACTATCAACCTAAGAGGTTGTACTAATTTAACAAGTATAGATATCAGTGGTAACCCTAATGTTAAGTTCTTATATTTTCAAGATACAGTCTTGACTGGTTTAGATGTTTCCCAAAATCTTTTATTAGAAGTTATCGTTATTGAACGTGTAAATTTCAATACTATTGATGTATCTAAGCTATCTAATTTGAAGCAGTTAAGAATTGCTGATAATAGTTTTACACATCTTGACGTATCTAATAATCCAGCTTTAGTACGCTTAGAATGTGAAAATAATGATCTTACCTATTTAAATCTTAAAAATGGGAATAATATTAATATGCCAAATACAGATTTTAAAGTTACAGGAAACCCTTCATTATCGTGTATTATCGTTGATGATGCTACCTGGAGTGCTACCAACTGGACGAATATTGATGGTACTGCAACTTTCACGAATACCTTTTGTCGTTATACTGCTATTCCAGATTCGAATTTTGAAGCTGCGTTAGAAGCTTTAGGTTATGATGACATTTCAGGTGATGGACAAGTTCCTACACCTTTGATCGAAGTATTATCAAGCCTGGATGTAGATGGTAAGAATATTAGTGATTTAACAGGTATTGAGGATTTTGTCGCTTTGACCTACCTAAACTGTAATGGGAATAATCTGACTACAATTGATATTACTAAAAATATACAACTAACATATTTCAATGCGGCTCAGAATAATTTAACAACTGTAGATCTATCCAATAATACCTTACTAGAAAGCCTATACCTGTTTTCTAATGATTTAAGTGCTATTGACCTATCCAATAATACTGCATTGAAGCAGTTGTATATTCAAAGAAATACGAATCTACCAAACTTTGATATTAGTAATAATATCCTTTTGGAAGAAATAGATTGTTCAGAAACCAACATTACGGCATTAAATACCACAAATAATACGCTGTTAAGAAATCTAGAAGCTAATGACTCGCCTTTATCATCTTTAGATCTATCAACGAATACAGCGCTAGAATTATTACGCTTGTTCACTACGAATATTACCGTACTAGACCTATCCAGTAATATAAGCCTAACAGAGCTTCGTATAAACGATACAGGTATACAAAGCTTAGATCTAAGCAATCAAGCAGCTTTAACCGTGTTGGTAGCTAACGATGGAAATTTAAGTTCTTTAAACATTCAAAATGGGAACAATATGAATGTTCAGCTATTTGCATTTAATGTAACTAACAACCCTGATTTAGCCTGTGTTTTGGTTGATGATGCCGCTTACAGTACTACCAACTGGAGACTTATAGATGCTACAACAAGCTTTAGTGATACCTATTGCAATTATACAGCTATCCCTGATCCAATTTTTGAAGCTGAGTTAGAACGTTTAGGCTTTGATGACATTTCAGGAGATGGGCAAGTACCAACCACTTTGATAGAAAGTCTATTAATATTAACTGTAGACAATTTAGGAATTACTGACTTAACCGGTATTGAAGATTTTGCAGCACTGCAACAGTTACGTCTTCGTAATAATAGTGTTACTAATCTTGATGTAAGTTCAAACCTAGACTTAAGATTACTTTACTTGGGTGGAAATGATGTGAGTTCACTAGATCTTTCTGCAAATACATTACTCGAGCAATTACAATGTCATGGTAATAACAATTTAAGTAGTCTTACACTTGGAAATAATACCAACCTATTCAATCTAAGAGCTGACAATACAAATCTTTCAAACTTAGATGTAGCAGCTAATATTGGTTTAGAAACGATTCGTATCCATGATACACCAATAACTTCCTTAGATCTATCTACGTTGAAGGCATTGACAAATTTACAATGTTACGATACTAATATTAGCTATCTTAATATGAAGAATGGTAATAATACCAATGTAACTGTATTCAATATTTCGAATAATAGTAATCTAAGTTGTGTTATCGTTGACGATGCTGCTTGGAGCACTACCAACTGGACAAACATTGACGATACTACTAGTTTTACTGATACAAATCATTGTGATTACACAGCCATTCCAGATGTAAATTTTGAAGCTGAATTATATGCGTTAGGTTATGATGATATCTCTGGAGACGGACAAGTGCCTACTGAATTGATCGAAGTGGTGGAAGACCTAATAATTGTAGGGAAATCCATTGCTAATTTATCAGGTATCGAAGATTTTACTGCATTAAAAACGTTGAACTGTGCGAGTAATACATTTACAACTTTAGATCTTTCCAATAATACAGAACTTATATCGGTTATTACAAAGTTTACGCCTCTTACGGCATTAAATATTAGTAACAGTCCAAACTTAGATACCTTAGTATGTTCATTTAATGATTTATCAACTTTAGATGTTTCAAATAACACAGCATTAACGTATTTAGAGTGTAACAATAATAATCTAAGTAGTTTAAATATTAATTCAAATACAGCACTACTAGATCTACGTTGTGGAGATAACAGTTTAACATCTTTAAATGTTTCAAATAACATCTTATTAACTTCAATTTGGTGTCAAGGTAATACGATTACTGAATTAGACTTTACGAATCAAACAGGATTGGTTTCGATTATTGTAAATGATAATGAGCTAACATCTTTGAACGTTAGAAATGGAAATAATACAAATGTGACCAATTTTGTAGCTACTGAAAACAGTAATTTAACATGTATTTCTGTTGATGATGCAACCTATAGCACCACTAATTGGCTTGGAGTTGATGATACTGCTAATTTCACAAATAACTACTGTCGTTACACTACCATTCCAGATGCAAATTTTGAAGCTCGATTAGAGTCTTTAGGGTATGACGATATTTCTGGTGATGGACAAGTACCTACTGTATTAATTGAAAGTATTACTTCATTAACTGCAAATGGTGAATCAATAACTGATTTTACAGGGATCGAAGATTTTGTTGGATTAACCTATTTAGATGTTGGAAATAACAGCGCTGGAAGTATTGATATAGCAAATCTAGTTTTATTAGAATTTGTTAGACTAGATGCCATGTCGTTAACATCAATAGATCTCTCTAAAAATACCGCACTAGTTGATCTACGTTGCTCTTTTAATTCAGGAATGACAACAATCGATATATCTAACAATACGTTACTAGAAACAGCACATATAGGAAATAACAGTCTTACTAGTATAGATCTAACCAATAATACACTGCTATATGAATTGAGAATGTCTAATAACGACCTGACAAGTGTCGATTTATCAAAGAATACAGCATTAACAGAATTGAATGTTTCAAATAACGAACTGAGTTATTTGAATCTTCAAAATGGGAATAACACTAATATTCTAATTATTTACATGACTGGTAATTCATCATTAAGTTGTGTTTTGGTGGATGATGCAGCCTACAGCACTACCAATTGGACAAATACTGATGATCATACTAGTTTTAACGAAGTTTCTTGTGATCTATATGTTGATATTACTGTTTTTCTTCAAGGAGCGTTTACCAATCCAAATTCTGGAGAAGAAAGCCTGATGCGTGATGATTTACGTGTTAGTACAATACTTCCAACGGTAAGCCCTTATGGTGATAATGCTACTATTTCAGACGCTATAAAATTAGATGATGCTGGATCAGATGCTACGGTGGATTGGGTTTGGATAGAATTAAGAGATGCTAATGATACAAGTATAATTGTGGCTCAACAGTCAGGAATTTTACAACGTGATGGAGATATTGTAGCAACTACCGATGATCGAAGTACTCCACTAGCTTTTAGTGTTAATCCTGGTAATTACTATATAGTGGTGAAACATAGAAATCATTTAAATATTATGTCCTCATCCGCTATCAGTTTATCAAGTACTACAGCGAGTGTAGATTTCACTTCTAGCACTAATATTGCCGGAGGAGCAAATGCTGTTGTTGATATGAATAACGGGATTGTTGCGATGATTTCTGGAGATTTTGATGAAAATGGCCAGATCCAAAATTCTGATATCAATTCGGTAATTCAATTATTGGGAGGTTCTGGTTATCACAATGCTGATATAGATATGAATGGTCAAATCCAAAATATTGACGTCAACAACCTGATGAATCCTAATGTAGGAAAAGGTGAACAGTTTTAACCATATACTAAATCTATAACTTATACAGTACACATGTTAACAAAATCACCTGTAAAACAAGGAAATACAGCCTTGCACCCCAATATGCACCCCTTGTTTTATTGGTTTGTAAAAACATCATATGTACTATTGCATTGAAGTTTATATGAACATAAAAAACATATAAATACTTTATAAACCCCTTAATAGATAAATCTATGAAATTAACGAATAACCCATATACAAAACAGATTACGATGATACTATCTGTTTTCGCCATCTTGGTCACTAGTGCTCAAGATATTCACTTTACTTTTGCGAATGCTCAAAACACCATTGATAATGGTGAATATTATTATGAAGCCGATATCATGATCGAAAGTACTGAAGCTTTCAAATTAGGATCTGGACAAATTTATCTAACCTACAATCCTGAAGCTTTTGGAACTAATATTTCTAAAAACAATCGAATAGCATATACATCTGAATCTGGTTACATCTTAGGTGAAAATTATGTGCTTCCTGCATATAGAGGTTTTGTTCAAAACGATAACACAGATAATCGTATATCGTTTACATTTCAACAAGGAGTTAGTGCTGAATCCATTACCAAAGAAAATGTTACCACTACTGCTCAACCTCTATTACATGTAAAATTAAAGTATATAGATGTTACCAAAGATCCAATAGTTGCTTTTGAAGAAGGATCAGTATTTCAGGATCAGTTCTTTACTGCATGCGGAAGTATGCTTAAAACAGGTACCAAGGCAGGATTTCCTGATTGTGCGAACCTACCTGGTGTACAATTGATTAATGACACGTATGATTCTAGCGGTGCTTCCTTGCAAACCTTAAGTGTAGAAGAGCAAGGTATTACAGCAGCTAGTTTGTATCCCAATCCAGCGCAACAATATTTCTTAATACAAGGATTAGGCAATATCGAAACCGATATTCATATTACAGATATCAATGGCAAATTGGTACAAATGCTACCTAGCCATCCACTACAGAACACCATTAATATTTCACAACTACAAACCGGTGTATACTTTGTAAAAATAGACACTCAAAACTCCCAGAAAAGTTACAAGTTAATCAAAGAATAACTAAGAGATAACGCAGGCAACATAGTATCCTTTTATTAGCTGCAGTACTCCGCTTTACCCTTTCCCCATAGCGCAGCTAATAGGGATCTGTTTGCCCAAATTTTAAGCAATTTTCAAAATAGCTAGAACATATTAAACCTATAAAATGATGAAAAAAATTACCTTTTTGATTATATGTTTCCTTCTTACCGCTATGGTTGGTGCGCAGGACATAACATTTACGTTTCAGAATGCCAGAAACACCAATGATGGAACAGATGATTTTTATGAAGCTGATATTTATATTGAATCTTCTACTGATTTTAAGCTAGGATCAGGACAAATTTATTTCACCTACAATACCGCTGCTTTTGGTGAAAATATAGATGGTAGCGGAAATTTTGAATACTTACAACCTGACGGTTCCATTTTAGCAGAAACCTATAGTGGTTTTCCTGCTTACTCGTCTTTTATTGCTAATGATAATACAAATTCTAGAGTATCCGCTTCTTTTCAACAAGGATTAAGTAGTGGTACTATTACTGCAAATAATGTTACCAGTACCCCAAAACATCTATTCAGCATAAAAATTAAGTATGAAGATACCAATGAAGAACCAACAGTTGCTTTCGAAACTGGTGCTGTATTTTTAGATCAGTTCTTTACCGCTTGTGGCCCTGCTACTTTTGGTTTGCCTGATTGTACAAACAACCCAGGTGTACAAATCAACAATGATACCTTCGATTCTTCTGAAGCTACTCCTGATACTACCGCACCGGTAATTTCTTTAAACGGCGACATTGCTGTTACAGTAGAGGCTGCAACTACCTATTCTGATGCAGGAGCTACTGCATTAGATGATAGAGATGCAGATATTACAGCTGATATTGTTACAGTAAACCCAGTAGACACTGCTATTCCTGGAGTATACACCGTGACATACAATGTAAGTGATGCGGCTGGAAACGATGCAGTGGAAGTAACTAGAGAAGTTACTGTAGTAGATACTACCGTTCCTGTAATTAGTTTAGCAGGAGATACTACGGTAACTGTTGAAGCAGGAAGCACCTATACTGATGCGGAAGCTACAGCAAGCGACTCTTTGGATGGAGACATCACTGCAGATATTGTTATAGTAAACCCCGTAGATACATCTGTACCGGGAATATATACAGTAACCTATAATGTAAGTGATGCAGCTGGAAATGATGCTGTAGAAGTTACTAGAGAAGTAACCGTATCTGATACAACGATCCCAGTGATTAGTTTAACAGGAGATGCAGCTATGACCGTAGAAGCAGGAACTACGTATTCTGATGCAGGGGCTACTGCTTTTGATTCTTTTGATGGCGATATCACCGCAGACATTGTAACTGTAAATCCAGTGAATACTGCCGTGCCAGGAGTATACACGATAACTTATAATGTAAGCGATACAGCTGGAAATAATGCTGTAGAAGTTACCAGAGAAGTAACGGTATCTGATACAACGATCCCGGTCATTACAATAACTGGAGATACAGCTATGACCGTAGAAGCGGGAACTACGTATTCCGATTCGGGAGCTACTGCTTCTGATTCTTTTGATGGCGATATCACGGCAGATATTATAACTATAAATCCAGTGAATACTGCTATTCCAGGAGTGTATACTGTTACCTATAATGTAAGTGATGCTGCTGGAAATGATGCCGTAGAAGTTACTAGAGAAGTAACTGTATCTGATACAACGATCCCAATCATTATGTTAACTGGAGATGCAGCTATGACCGTAGAAGCAGGAACTACGTATTCTGATGCAGGAGCTACTGCTTTTGATTCTTTGGATGGTGATATTACCGCAAAAATTGTTGGCGTTAATCCAGTAAACACTAATATTCCAGGAGTGTATACAATTACGTATAACGTAAATGATGCCGCTGGAAATAATGCAATACAAGTAACCAGAGAAGTAACCGTATCTGATACAACAATCCCAATGATTAGTTTAACAGGAGGTGCAACTATAACTGTAGAAGCAGGAACTACGTACTCCGATGCTGGTGCAACGGCTTTTGACTCTTTGGATGGTGATATTACAGCAGATATTGTTACTGTAAATCCAGTGAACACTACTATTCCAGGAGTGTATACAGTAACCTATAACGTAAGCGATGCAGCTGGAAATAATGCAATACAAGTAACCAGAGAAGTAACCATATCTGATACAACAATCCCAATGATTAGTTTAACAGGAGATGCAGCTATGACCGTAGAAGCAGGAACTACATATTCTGATACGGGAGCTACTGCTTTTGATTCATTTGATGGTGATATTACAGCGGCTATTGTAACCGTAAATCCAGTGAACACCGCTATTCCAGGAGTGTATACAATTACTTATAACGTAAGTGACGTTACTGGAAATAATGCTGTAGAAGTTACTAGAGAAGTTACAGTAGTAGATACAACCATACCAGTTATTACTCGATTAGGAGCAACAACAGTAACCGTAGAGATAGGAACAACATATTCTGATGCAGGAGCTACTGCTTTTGATTCTTTGGATGGTGATATTACCGCAAAAATTGTTACTGTAAATCCAGTTAACACCGCTATTCCAGGAGTATATACAATTACTTATAACGTAAGTGATACCGCAGGAAATAATGCTGTAGAAGTAACTAGAGAAGTAACCGTAGTAAATACAGCATTACCTGTTATAGCACTTATAGGCGATGCAAATGTAACTGTAGAAGCAGGAACCACCTATACAGATGCTGGAGCAACAGCGAATGATGCTACTGATGGAGACATCACAGCAGCGATTGTTACCGTAAATCCAGTGGACACCACTGTTCCTGGAGTGTATACCATTACCTATAACGTAACGAATTCTGCTGGAAATTCAGCCACAGAAGTCAGTAGAGAAGTTACTGTGGTAGACACTACCTTACCAATAATTGCTTTGATCGGAGATAATCCAATAGAAGTAGCACAAGGAGAAATCTATATAGATCCAGGTGCAACAGCTTTTGACTCTTTGGATGGTGATATTACAGCAGATATTGTTACTGTAAATCCAGTAGACACCTCTTTAGAAGGAACTTATACGATTACTTACAATGTAATGGATGCAGCAGGAAATACTGCAGCAGAAGTAACTAGAACAGTAAATGTATCTGCCCTTCTTAATGTTGAAGAGAATGAAATTGAAAATTTAAAAATATATCCAAATCCAACCTCAGATACATTGTTCATTTCCAGAGAAGTTGAAAAAGTAATTATCTACACGATTACTGGACAAAAAATCTTAGAAACTAATAACAATAGTATTGAAATGTCATCATATAGATCAGGAGTCTACTTAGTGCATATTTTCACAAACAAAGGAAATTCGGTAAAACGAGTTATGAAAAGGTAATATAGCATACAATTACCTGTGCCTATTACTTATGAAAAAGAGATGTAGTACCTACGCAATAAACATGGGAAACCAGAAATTAAAAATCTCCGTAGATAAAAACTGATTTAAACGATATACATATGAACATAAAAAAGATTATAACAGATAGGTTGACCATGACCTTGCTAGTATTTTACGGATTGATGTTTTACATCATACTACGATTATCTTTTGCTTGATTTGATAATCAAAAAAATTGCTAATTATTGTATAGAGAATTAAGGGGCTTTATATCAATTACAATTAGCAATTCATAACCAAAACTGCCTGAAATAAAATTCAGGCAGTTTTTTATTGTATAACAAAGCTAAAACTTCTATACACACACTTTATGAGTCACCCAAGTTAAAAAACAGGTATTTTTCCCCGATTTTATAACTGCTTTTTTATGTATCTTTAATATAATTATAAGCCAGCTTAATAATGTACGCAAGAGATAAGAAACAAGACAGCACATCTTCGGTAAAGAATTCAAAGTCTAAAGCAACTGCTATACAGTTCAAAGATCTTAGACCTGAAGGAGAACATCAAAATACTATAAGTTCCTCTTTGGAGCAAAGTCCTAGAGTGACAGCACAAAGAAAAAAGATGGATTCCCTACAAAAACCTATACAAAAAAAGGAAAACAACACTGGATTACCTGATAAATTAAAATCTGGAATTGAAAGCCTTTCTGGTATGGATATGAGTGATACCAGAGTACATTATAATTCTTCAAAACCCGCACAATTGCAAGCTCATGCCTATGCGCAGGGCAACCAAATTCATGTAGCTCCAGGACAAGAAAAACATCTCCCTCATGAAGCATGGCATGTGGTACAACAAAAACAAGGACGTGTACAACCGACGATGCAGATGAAAGGAAATGTTAACATTAATAATGATGCAGGATTAGAAAGAGAAGCTGATGTGATGGGAGCCAAAGCCTTACAAATGAAAACTACCAATTCACCTTCATTTAACAATCTTGAAATCAATCCTGTGAAATCAAAACCCATACAGAGATACCAAAAAGTTATACAATGTGCTTGGACTACTGAAAGTGAAGGAACTGCACAAGAAACACTTACAGGAATGGATCAAAAAATCTATACGGTTCCAGTAAACAAAGTATACAATCAGCAAGCTTGGATGGGCACTAAAGAAAAAGGTATGGCAAAAATGATACCAAGAAAATATAACAAGGGAGGAATTCTTCAAGGTATCAAGGCAGATAAGGTTATTAAAAGAGCTGCAGAAATTGCTAAAGGTAAAGTAAATGTATCTCCGCCACCTGTAGCATTTAGTACTGGAACTGCCACTGCTGCAAATCCACAAGCAGGAAAGCTAATTTTATTAGATAGTCATCATACAAAGAATGCTGCAATTCTTCTAAGCGGAGCCTCTACCATGCAGGTCCGACATGTAGCAAAACCTGATTTAAAAGGAGCTGATACAATTGCAAATGTTGCCAAATCAAGAAAGGCAATTACTAGCAATATGATTAAAGCAAATAAATTTAATGCCAACGAAGGTAAAATAGCTTATGAAGAGGCAGTCGCAGGTATAGAAGAAATCAAAAAAGAAATGGCTAGTGAATCTTCTTCGGAAGTAGAATTAGCAAGTCCTATGGGTTATAGCAGTACAAAGGACAAATCAGAATTTAATCCCGATTATCCAGGATTAGAATTTAGTTTTTAACCTATAACTTTTTCTTTTTACCTACGCTATGTTGATAGGCTTTAGTGCTTCCCTTTAAAATTTTAAACAAAGATTGAAAAAGCATTAATAACCCATAAAGACTCATCCCATGCTTCCAATGTAATACCAAATTGGCAGTATCTTGCTTATATAATTGTTCGAAACCAATAATAATTAAGCCAACAGCTATGATCATATTCACATAAGAATTTTCTACAATCCTAGTGACGATCTGCATTATTTTATGAATCATGATGCCGTTGTTTGTACTTGTCCTGCAAAAGTAATAGAAATCGAACCTCCCCACATACAATTACACGTACTACTATCATCTAAAGCTGTTAACTTACCAATACATACATCCGAAACTCCTGGAGACCAAGGCGATACTGTCGCTGGCACACATGGCATTGGTGTTAATACACCCATCGCGGCACTAGTAGCAGCAGCAACAGTAGGATTAGACGGAGATGAGCAAGTACCGAACGACATAATATTTACTAAAGGAGTATAATCCATAATAGTTGCCGCAGGCATATTACTAGTATTTACCGTACTGGTAGGAAGTACCGTAAGTGTGGATGGTGCAGATCCAAATGGGCAGGAAATAATAGCTCCGCTACATACTTGATTTGCCATAATTTTAGTTTTAGTTAAAGGTTTTGTTACTTTTTAAATATTCTCTTTTTATCCCAGTCATAATGTTACTTAAATGTACTCTTTTTTCCTTATTTTCTGCAGCTTTTACTGCACAATACCGAACTACATTGATCATTTCTCCACCTGATAATTCATAATCTTTTGCAATTTTATCCAATACCTCAGCTCCTTCTTCTATTTGAAAATGCTTGCCTATCATTTGCTCCCATAATTGTTTTCGCTCTTTATACTTAGGCTTTGGAAAATCAATAGCCATTTGAAAACGTCTTAAAAATGCTTCATCAATATTGCTTTGCAAATTCGTAGCTAATATCACCAAGCCATCAAAATCTTCTATTCTTTGCAATAAATAAGCAACTTCCTGATTGGCATGTCGATCATTAGATGTATTGGTTTGTGTACGCTTACTAAATAAGGCATCCGCTTCATCAAAAAATAAAATCCAATCTTTGGAAGATGCCTCATCAAAAAGGTTACCTAGATTTTTTTCGGTTTCACCAATGTATTTCGAAACGATCATAGACAGGTCTATTCTATAAACTGATTTATTCGTAGTTTTTCCCAGTAAAGTGGTCGCTAACGTTTTACCTGTTCCAGGAGCTCCATAAAATAATGCTCGATAACCAGGTTTCAATAATGTATTTAGATTCCATTCGTCTAAAATCAATTCACTATGACGTAACCATTGTTGTATTTCTAATAATTGATTCATGATTCTCGGTTCTACGATCAAATCTTCCCAATTCAATTTACTGGTAATTAATTGCGCCGGAAATTTAGAGCTATAGGTTGGCATATATTTTTTGTCAGAAATAATAGAAAACAAAACTTCATCTGAAAATTGTAACTTTTCTTGCAACCTAATAGGATAACTATCTGCGTGTAAAATACGATCACGATAGAAGAAATGATCTTTATTGATTTTTTTCATAAAGTTCAATCGGAGTTCTATATCATCGGCACCACCTACAATAAAACAAGCTGTTTCTAGTGTTGGGATAAATCCATAGCGTTTTTCATCTTTACTCCCTCCAAACTCTGAGAATTCTGCATCGATGTTTTTATTCTTAATTAAAAAAACATCTAATGCTTGTGGTTTTATGTAGGGCAGTAATGTAAGAATGAGCACTACTCTTTCTTCAAAACTCATCTCATATTTATGAACCAACCTAAAATACTCATTATCCAAATCATAGATATCAGGTGGTGGAATCTCTCTGACTGAAGTATAGTTACTTTCATTCTTAAAATACAAGGTCAACGCTGTATCTATAATAGTTTCAAGCCATTGAATTTCCTGCTCTAATTTTGTCGCGATGGTATCTTTTATGATGGTCTCCATAATACTTCTAGCATTTTTTTCATCCAGGTTAATTTAAGTTTGGTGATACTCCAAGGAATCTGATCCAACAGCATATCAAACGTTTTTTGCTCTACAGTAAGTACATAACTATCTTCTTCAATAGTCAATCTACCGCCTCTGCATAAAAAGGTTTCTCTTAGTCCTTCTACAGTAGTATTTTTCAAAACACTCCAACTACTAATAATTGCTTTTAATAAACTATTTACCAACTCTTTGTCTTCTGGTAACAGTATTACTTCTTTTGCGATTGGTGTATGAATATCTACACCACAAACAATTTTATTGAGTATCAGTAATTGTTCCTCCTCATACTCCTTTCCGGTAATGGCGTATTGTAAAATATGTATTCCTTTCTGCGCTGCTTCTTCACTTTTAAACTCTTGATTTTCGACAAGTCCTAATCGTTCAAAAAGCAATGCGATATAGGGCCCCAAAATGATGATTCCAGAATTTTCTACATAAATAACTTCACCTACTTGCTCTTCTTCTAGTTTTTGCCCATCAGTTGATGTTTTTTCTTCTTCGGGAATTATTTCGTTTTTGGCTTTTTCGATTTCCTCTTGTTTCTTATTTATTGATTGCTGTAGGTTCTCATCTAAATCTTTACTCCATTTAGGGATTACATCAGATATAAACTCTTTATTTTCTTCATAAACAGATTGTATCCATAAGGCACTCCAATCATCAATAGACCAAATTTTATCCTGATTAACAAATAGATAGAGGAGGATTTTATCTGTGAAATTTTTCCAAATTTTTTGATATTGGGATGTTGTTATATGCTTCTTAATTTTTTCTAGCTCTACAATCATTTTACTCCAAGAATCTTGTAATCTATCTTTCGTTAGCTCTTTAATTAAGGTGATCTGTTCTTTTTGATTTAATGTATGTAAAAGCCGTTTTCTAAATTGAGTACGCTTTAAATTGAATCGAATTTCATCTGGTGATCTCTTATATATCTCAATTAGTCTAGGTATGATATCCCCTTTGGGTTGTAAGCTTATTGCAGTATCCCAATCTTTTACTTCATCTAGGGAAGTTACCATATTTTTTGTATCACTTTGGGAGCTATCTAATTTCTTTATTTCTTTTTCCAAAAAGTCGAAAACCAACGGTTCTTTCAAGGACTCATCTTCTCTCATTTGTTCCCATATCCAAATCTTTGTGTTTTCTAGCGGAATAGAGAAAACATGTTCGATCTTTTGCAGCATATATTTCATAAAATCAATCCTATTGTTAGACTGATTTTGTTCGATATATGCTAAAATGGAGCTTCGCAACTCAGCTCTAGTTTTTTGAGTTACAAAACCAAGTGAAGAAACTTCATAATCTAATATCTTATTAGTGATTTTAATGATTTTGAAATATTGATTTGTTGCATTCGAATTCACATACGAAAGTAAATTCATGTATGTTGGTTCTTCCATTAATTGCAAAATGTTTAATAGATTTTTTGCTTTCTTCAACCAACTTACGAATTGAGCTGGCAGCCTTTCTACCATCTCTCTTACATATTGTTTTATTTGTATTAAACTAATGTCTTTGCTCCACCAAGGTATTCTTCCTGTTGTCACATAGTGCTGTATCAAATCTCTTCGATATGTAATACTCTCTTCTGTTTTAGTATTTTTCCCATCATGCTCATTCCAGCTATCTTCTTCTACTATGTTTTTGATAAATTTTACATCATTTCGGTTTACAATATGCTTTCTTAGTCCTTCTTTCAACTCGGCAGTTGTTACCTTATGCATTTTGGAAAAATCCTCAAATACTTTTCTTAACGCTGCTGTGATATCTTGTCTTTCTGGGCTATATAAAAGTGTATTTAACTGCTTGATCATCTTCTTATACACCGTTTCAGGAATATTATATTTTGGAGTCTCTTGATCACCCTTGTCAGTAATCAAGTTGTCTTTGAGACTGCCTAGTTGTATCTGTGCTTCGGCTACACCATTATATATATTATTTTGAATCCCTAACCACGCTATAATTTTGAGCGTTTGTACTATGATTTCTTTTATATTTTGCTGCTTTTTAGATAACTCATTGAGTCTATCGACAGTCCATTTGGTAATTTCTTTAACGGTATAGTTCCTACTTTTTTCGCATAGCTCAAGTATATTCGCTGTTAACTTAATAGCATCTTCCTGATGAATGTTCTTTTTAAGAAATAAGAAATACTGCTGCAGATTATTTTCTTTCTTATTATTGAATTTTAAATATATCTTTTCTACAACATCTTTCTCCTTACCCTTTAGATCGCCAATTATTTCTTGTGCATCTACTACTGATATCCCAGGTAATACTATTTCAGACATCCATCGATTAATACCTTCTTTTGCTACCTGATTTACATCGTTTTGCACATATTCTAAAACCGCAATAAATTCATTGTCGACAGCTCCTAATTTTACTGTTTGAAACAAAAATTCTTCCCATAAAATTCCTGGATTACTTTGTAAACTGATGTATGTTCTTAAAACAATATTTCCTTTATTTTTTTTTAGAATATCCAATACAAAGGAAGTATTCGAAATGGTTTTGGCCGTTTTAAGAATAAGCTCATTGATGTCGATAAGTTTGCCAATTACATCATTTTTTGATTGTTGCATCATAGTGTACAACACCTCATTAGAGAATCGCTGTATGAGCAGATTTGCATTGGATTTATTTTGGATAAAGGAATCCAAAAAATCCTGAAATTCTGACGAATGTTGAGTAATGTATTTCGCCAGTATTTTATGAAATTGTTCAATAGAATCTATAGGAACTTCAGCAGGCAATGAATTGTACGTAATATAATATTTAAGTAATTCTGTAAAATTCTGATATCTATTTTCTAAGAATCCTTCTTTTACATTTTTATGTACAACAGGTTCTTTTTGTTTTTCTTCTTTTTGAAGTGCTGTGAGTAATTTTTCGAATTCGGGAACCCAAGAACGCTGCTTTTCTTGATTCTGAACTCCATGAATCAAAGTATGTAACAATTTTTGATAGGTTACTCTATACTTTTGAGCAATCTTATAAATAAGAAGTTTTAAAAAGTTTTTCCTATTATAGAAACCACTGGATTCTACAAAAATATACGCCAACGTAATTTCCCAAATAGCACTTCTAAAATTCACAGCGCCTGTTTCTACCAATTGTTCTTGTTTCTGCTTTTCAATAAGGTTTTGCCGGTACTTTTTAATATATTCTCCTTCATGTCCTGTAACCCCAATCACAATCTCTTCGAGAAATGTATCTTCCATCTGCGTAATCAGACGCTTACGGATAGCTTCTTTTTTTCCTACTGTTTTTAATAACTGTATGGTTTGATCTCTGTGATTACTTAAGAGTTCTTTTACAAGTTCTTCTGGCTTTTGAGAAGCACTTGCATTCCAATTTACATACCCATTTTTTAAAAAGAATTCTAGCTGTTCTATCTTTTTGTCGTATAACTGAATCCGCTTTCCTGTTTTTAATGTTCCATTCTCAAAAACATTATTTTTAAGAAAAGTGGAAAGTGCTTCTTCTACCTTGTAAACAATTTCTTTCTCAAAATTGTTGGGAGAAATGGTTCCTAGATCCAGTAAAACCTCATCAAATTGATCTAAATATTCTTCTTTACTATATTGGTCCATCACCTTCTGCAATACGAAATTGACTTGATATCCTTGCACATAACTGATCTTATTCTGATATGCGTATGCATCGGATTCGTCATCTAATATGATCTCATAACATTGACGCTTTATGATATGTGATTGTATCTTTTTCAAAATTCATTTCGTTGCTGTTCCAGCTCTTGCAACATGGTAACTAATTGATATGCCTGGTATATTGCATTTTTATTTGTTTTAAAATCATTTAATGTCTCTAGCCATTTAAAGTAGTACACTTCAAAGAGATCCATTGTTTCGTAATCCAACCAATGTACTTCGGTTCCTAAGTGAATTGGACTTTGCTCATAAACAGTATTCTCGAACATCATCTTAAAACTTTCGTTTTGAAATCTTACGGGCCAGTTTGGTAATAGGATGCTCTGCTTAAAAGAAAAGAAATCTTCTGATACCGGATTTTCTTCATAATACACATAACATTTTATAACATCTGATAATTCCTCCTTCGATATAGTGATCCCATTACTTTTTAACTTTTCGATAGTTTTCTGGTATTCTTCGACAGTATCAAAAAGGTCTTGAGATATAGCTAATAGCTCGCCATCCTTGCTAAAAATCTTCAATCGATAACAGCCTTCAAACTCTTCCATTTTATAGGATAGCTCATCAGAAGTTATCCCTTGTACTAGTTTGGTTATGGTTTGATTTCTATGGTAACAAGAAGTTAGTTTTACATGTTGAATTCTTAGTGAAACTCCTATAAATGAAGTTAGATCAGCCATAAAACCAAAATGATCTTGATGATATGGCGGTAATAGTAATAAATGTTCTACAGCAAAGAAACCTTCACTTTTGGTATTTATCGTAACTAGATGTTCTATTGTTTTTTTTATTACACTTTCCGCTTCACTCTTAGAATCGGAAATATGAGCTATGTTAGATTTCTCTGTATTTCTATGATAAAAAACATAGTATTTATCCTTTTGCTTCTTATCCTTTTTTATTGAATAATTCTGCTGTAAAACTCCTTTCTTCAAAACTTCAGTAAGAATGCTTCGTTCACTTCCCACGAAATGCATCACCTTATGTAGATCTTCATGAACTTCTTTGATCTCAATATTTTCAACAATTTCAATAGTAATATCCCGAAAGGGTGTATGAATATCGATTTCCTTCAGAATAACACTTACCTCTATTTCTTTTGGATGGATCCCAATTTCAAAATCCTTAATTACTTTAGTTAAAGAACGTATACGATACTCACTAATTCCCATAAGCATTGCAATTTTTCGAAATAAACCAGGAATAAATTGCTCATTAGTTGCATCAAACTTGTTCTCCGAAAGTTCTAAATAATTAAATGATCTGGCTCTAGTATATCCTATTTGGTCGTACGAAGCAATGAAATTCCTCTTTAAAGCAAGTGCTTTTTTTTCGAAATGTTCTGAAGTCAATGCTTCTCCATAACTATTACTATTAATTTTTCGCAAAGAATATGTTTTAAATTCTTCGCTATATCTAGCTAATAAAGAATCTGCAATTTGATCATATCTACCAATAGCATCGGTATCAAAATTTGTATTTATATTTTCAAGAAAAGATTTCCAATACGAGGTTACATCTATATTTTCATTGGTAGATTTTTGAGGAGTAATCAAATCCCAAAGTTCCTCTACATCTGGTAATTCTTTTGTAAAGTAGGATGCTCCTGCTTTGCCTTGCACATTATAGAGCGTATATATATTCCTTAATTGACTTAAAAAATTTATCATCAATTGATCTAGTGGCATCAAATAGGATTGTAGCTGTTTTACCTGAGCTTTTCGTAGTGATGTTGCCCTATTACTGATTCCCATATCTCCAATTCCGTACAGTAAAGGAAATTGTTTCCTAATAGGATAATATGTGTCTATTTCTTGATATGTCCCTTTGGGAATTGGAAGATCATTTAATGAATTGGAAGCTGCTTTAAAACTTCCAAAATCTAAGGCTTCAATAAATGAAAGTTGTTTTTTGGTTTCATCAAGATCTGGTTTAAAATATACTCCCGAATTTTCAAAGATTAAGTTTTCATTTGTTTCGGGAAATAAAACTACTGGGGCAGTATTTGCAGAAACTTTAAATCGATTTTTTATAGGAATCTTCTTTTTATTTTTATCCTCATATACCAACCTAAAATTTTGGATTCCTTGTATTCCTTTAATTTTTGATATAATTTTAATAATATCTGAAATCAAGATCTCATCCAGCGGTTCTTTTAAATCCTTATCTAATATGAACCCATTTTCTAAGCTTGGACCATTAAATATTTCATTTACGTCCATACCTTTTTCCTGAAGCTGCCATAAAGGGTAATAATTAACTTCTGGAGTAAGATAATCATTAACCTCATTTAATATAGTAGCTAATACTTCTTCTCCGTCTGTATCTTCTATAAGTGATACTTGCAATTCCATTTGCAAAAACAGCGGTTCATATACCTCTACTTTATAAAGGCTTTCGCATAGATTACGATGTTGATGATAGAGCGCTGTTACTTCTTTAATAATCCTTTGGTTTTCCTCCAATTCTTCTGCTGGTTCTTGCTGATATGTATATTTTTCAACATATACATAAAGCAACCCCTTTAATGAATTGTCGCTCGAAAAACCTGTATTCATAGGATGTATCCATATGTTTTTTACATTCTCAATCTGATCTATCCATAATTTTCGGTAATCATTAAATGTAATAGGATCTGTGGTTAAAATATCCGATGCTACAAATAATCCATTATCGCCCGATTGTAGTTCCTGATCTTCTTTTTGAAGCAAAAGATCTTGTATTGGAAATTCTGTTTTATGCAATAATTCTGTAAGTGCATAAGAGATATTTTCTAAGATAGTAACACCTGGATCATGTTCGTTATAATCAGTCCATATAGATCCACTGAGTTTTTGAAGAATTTCTAATCCTTCGAGATGTAATTCTTCATAAACACCCGTTCCCTTTTTCTTTTTATCTATGTATCCTTTCTTATTCACTATTTAGAAATCTAATTTCTTAATCAAAAAGTTCTAACATCGATGTATCCCATAATTTGGAAACATGAAACTTAATTTTTTTACCAGTTCCGTAATTGGATTTTGTTTTGAGTTGAAGTTTGTAGTTATAGGTACTTCCCGTAAAACGGATGGCGATTTTATTCCAGAACCATCCATAATGTGCTTGTGTTTTTCGAATTTTATGCTTCGATCTCCCAAAAGTACTGATCGCAATTGCATGCAACAGAGCATATTTTCCTGCTTTTTCTTTCCCTACTTGTGCTACAATTTCAAAAGCTACTAAACCATCTAAGCCTTTAACAATATCATGCCATTCTCCATCCGCAGGAACACTATCAATAATATGAGTTCCTATTCTGGATTTCATTCCTAATGTTCCATTTACTTCGAAAGTGGTTCTCGGTTCTGTAGTTTGTACTCCTATAGAACCTGTTTTCTTAAAATGGAGCGCGTTTGTAACTTCTTTATCTGATATTGGAGTAACAAATGACAGTCCTTTGTCTCCTTCCTGGTTTAAATCTATACTCCATTGCGGTAACTCATCTTCAACATTCTCATAAAAACTAATAACACTATCTGATTCTTTTCCTTGGGGCGCTAATATGAGTCCGTCTTCCACACTTTTAGAAATTCCATCATCTATCTTATTAATCATAGAATCAATAAGACTGGCAAAATTACTTTCTTTCGGTCTGGCGCCTGCACTAAATAGTGCCTTCAGGCTTTTTCTGTTTAATAATTTTATTTTCATGTGTTTATACTATTCTTTTAGAGGTCACATGGAATTCACCATTAATCATTTTGCTGTATATCAAAAGTTTTGTTATGGCTTGTTTCACTTCAATCTTATTATAACTTCTTTATATCTTTTCAGTACTATTTTAACAGTGTTCATATCTTAAATGTCAGTACGGTATCTATATCTTTCTCTAAAGGTTTTTTAACCATATTTTCTTTAGTCACTTCTATCTTTTCAACTGGTTTGTTTTCACTGGAAATTTCTTTTTTTTCTGAATTATCTCCTTCTATGATATAATCAATTCCAACCTGCAGGTTTAATTGTTCTCTATCTGATGGTTCCTGATCACTTTCTTCGATATCTGCGTTAGAGTTGATATGATGTTTCGCTACAGGCGCTAAAATCGAAGAAGGCTTTGTAGAGCGAATGATTTCTCCTGGCTCATATACTTTTAAGGTAAAATCATTCATGTCTTCTTTAATAATGTGTTCTATATTTAGATATTCAACTTCTTGTATATACGGTAAATTCTCAATGTAACTCACCAGCATTCTAGGTTCTACAGCATCTCCAATTCCCTCGATATTGCTATTTTGAGTTGGTAAAGGACATAAATAATCGCTAATCGTTTCGTTTAGTTGATGAATATAGTAGCCACCATTATCATCTTCATAAAAGGAGACACTGCAATTGACCAATAACCATTCTACTTCAGGATTTTGAACGTTAATTTGTACAAAGGAATTGGACTTTTTCTGTAATAACTGAGCGATTTGAAACAATTCATTTCCATTAAAATAATGATGACTTTCTTTTTGCCATTTGGAGCTCAGAACAATCAATCTTACGCAACCGGCTTTGGGTCTAAAGTTATCATCCAGATTGGTACACTTTACGGCAATTACCTCATGAAAATATTGCAAGGTCAATCGTTCGTAATCCCAAAGTGTCACTGCTCTATCTTTATGGCGTATCCGTTCACTTACTTCAGAATATAGCATATCTTCTGTTCCTGGTAACTTTCCTCCATAAGATGGTGCAGGTTGAAGAACTTGTTTAAGACTAGGTATTTTAGTAGTGGTTTTCGCTATTGAAAAAGCTGGGATTTGCTTTCCTGCAATACCCAAGCTTTTAGAGATGCAAGTAGCAGTCACCGCATTTGTATACACTCCATTTAACTTTGGATATGTATAGGCTTTAGTTCTAGCGACAAAACGAATTGTAAAAACTTGATCTTTTTTAATATCCAGATGTTCCGGGATCCTCAATTCAATGATCCCAGATTTTGTCAGTTGATTTGTACTATCCGAGATAATATATTTTTTAGCAAGTGTTACACAATTTCCAGTTTCTTCAAATTGAAATAAAATATTATTGTGTTCAGATACAGAAGCTGAAGTTTGATTTTGTAAATCAAAAAACATAGAAAAACTTTCTCCTCTGCTCAATCCGGTTAATCCGATATAGAAATATCCTTCATTTTTATAATCAGCAAATAAGGTATTCTTATATACCTTACTATCGCTCACCACTTTTTGAACACCAAAAGGTGTAATATGTAAAAAGTCCCCTGCTACTGCCTCAGCATTATCATTGTCAGAAAAAGAATTATTAAAATAGATTATATCCTTAGCCTTATAGTCTAGGGATATTGCTTTTACCTTGGGTACAAACGGCTTATTTGGCAATGGTAACATCGTTTGATTAATAGCATTATATGCTGCAATTCTCGTATAGTTTTTTTGATACAATTCTTGCCCAAAAGCATAGTTCGGAGATGATAGGGTTAATTTAATAAATCCACTTTGGGAGTGTACAGTAAACTTCAAAGGATTCTGCAAACGATAATCTCTTGAGAACTCAAAAGGACCAAGGTTTTCTAAAGAGAATGTTCTCGAAGAATCTAATAGGGTACTTTCGTATCCTTCGGGAGTTCTGCAATCTTCAGTAGTAAACAGTTTTTCTTTTTGTTCGACATCTCCTTCTCTCGGAAACCAATATCCATTGGATAATGCTTGTATCGTTACTTCGAAAGAATCATTCGTAAACTCTTCTTCATATTCCTGATAATAGGTTTCAAAACCACCATAATCCTGTGGGACTGTTTCCCAATCTATATGAATATTTAATTGTGTAAGTTCTTTTTTAAAAAGTTCACTTTTCCCAATCATTATATAGCCTCCTTGTCCAGGAAGTGGCCCGAAAAGATCAAATGATTTAGTTAAAGGCATCTTGCCTATATTATTATAAATCGAAAGGTTTTTAATCTCCTTGACCTCAACTTCTAGACGAACATCTTCTAAGACTACACTTTTAAAAAAAGAATATGCATATATAGGAGCATACTCATCTAATTCGACCTTAATCATCGGCCAAACGGAGTGCTCTTTTTCTAAAGGTAAGGCTGTGATTGGAGGAGCCGTATTGCGTAGTGTAAAATGTAATCGAAAAGAATTCGAAGCTCTTTCATAAGAAGCATCATATAAAGAAACTTGCTCCCATCCTTTTACGGAGGTATACGAAATGGTAAATGCTGTTTCAAAAATTCTATTAAAAATGATATCTATGGGTAATCCTTTATTTATGACCATTTGATCCAATAACTTCCAAAAAATTGCTTCTGCAGCATTTTTTTCTAGAGTACAGGTAAGCGTTATCTCTCTATGTCCTTCTTCTAAAAATAGCACAGGAGAACCAATCATAAATCCTATATTAGTTATTGTTTTGGATGCTATTTTAGAATTTACTAAGGTATCCTGATCACCACCAAACAAAGCCCAACTATCTGCGGCCATATTCTTTTTGCCTTGCTCAATCAATTGGTTTTTAATCACACCAGAAATCATAGGAGCATCTGTCCCTGATTTTATAAAAGAGCTTTTATTGAAAAAAAGCGTTTCTAAAGAATGAATTCTGATAGGATCAAGCAACAATGTTTTATCGGTTTCAAAAAGTACTTCTTTTTTACTTTCAAATAATTTACCAGCTGATAACTTGGTACCCTCTGGAATTAAAATAGTGCTTGCCTGTGGAGCAATCTCAAAACAAACCACTGTCTTGGTTGGAATTGCTTTACTAACTGTTTGCTGAAGGATCTCTTTATAATAAAAATCAAGGTGTCGCTTAGATAATCCATTAAGGTGATTTTGTAACTTTCTATATAAAATAATAAACGTGATGTACATTGCATTATTCGGCAGGTGATTATCTCGTTTGAAAACAGATTTTCGTAAATATTTTTGAGTAAAGTTTTGAATATGGTAAACAGTTTTTTTGAATGTTTCTACAATTTCAGCAAGGTCAATATGCTTTTTTTTAGGAGGTGGCGGCTTTGAATACATCGCTACAGCTTCTGAAAAAGACTCCGGTTCTAGATGTTCCTCTTCCATGTTCTTTTGATATTCTGATGCATCCCTTTTTTGATAATCTAACACATCGGTAAGTATATTACCGATTTTATTGGCTAATCGCTCCTCATTGAAATCGATCAAATTACTTTTCCATTGCTGGATCTTTGCATACCATTTAAAGATAAGTTGTAAGGTTTTGGTATCATCCCCTTGAACCTTTAGATTATTTATTGGTTCTTGAATCATAGTTACCATATAAATGATAGGGTCTGCTTCTACCAGTGCTTTCCAATTACCATCTATTTGGTTTTCTGTATTGTAATAATTTATATGTTCCAAATAAGACGTAAGATATCCTAGCAGGTCTTCAAAGTACCGGTTATCTATTTTAAAATCCTGACGAATCAGTTGTTCATTTCTTCTCTGATGTTGTAGGGTTCCCTTTCGTCTTTCGATCATTAATTTTTAATACTTATAAATGGTTCTATACATTAAGAATGGTCATCAATAGATTTTGATAAATCTTCTGGATTTGAAGCTTTCCTTTTATACAATCGAGGTATATCAGTTCCTTCAATTTTATAATACGGAAACACCATATTAAATCTGGTATTTGTCAATGGAATCATATAATCCAGATGTATTTTAACAACTCCATCCAGATAATCAGATTCATCAAGATTGATCCTAATAAGTTTGATTCTAGGCTCAAATTTTATAATAGCAGTTCTTAGCATTTCTTTGATCAAATGAACTCTAGAATTTGAAATTGATTCAAACAAATAGCTATAGATATCAGTACCATATTTGGGGAGCATCATTCTCTCTCCAATGGAAGTATTTAGTAAAATATGTAATGACTGTTCGATATCTTTTTCATAAGATACCATATCTACTCCCAACTCTTTTTCTTTATGAAATGTTGGTGGAAAACTCCATCCTGTTCCTAAAAATGATGTTTTGTATTTCATGTGTTTACATTTTAGTCATTAATTTAAGTTCACCATTGAGCCACTGATATTCGTTTCTGCACTGCTACTAATATCACATCCACTATTACCACTCATAGAAACGGATTGATCTGCCGAGATAGAAATAGATCCTCCACTTACCGACACATCATTATCTGCACTTATGGTTATGGATGATCCTTGTATCGTAAGATCGTCGGCTGCTTTTATGGTCATGCTAGATTGACTTTCTACAGTAATTCCATCTCCATTCATCTGAATTTGATTGCTATTTTGATCCGTAATGGTAATTCCCTCATCCTGATCACTAATTACTATGGTATTATTATTGGGTGTTACCATTGTCATGACAATATTTTCATCATCAAACTGTATCTGAAGTT
Source organism: uncultured Aquimarina sp. (assembly GCF_947492115.1). Classification (NCBI taxonomy): domain Bacteria; kingdom Pseudomonadati; phylum Bacteroidota; class Flavobacteriia; order Flavobacteriales; family Flavobacteriaceae; genus Aquimarina; species uncultured Aquimarina sp. The sequence goes on along the minus strand of NZ_CANLMM010000003.1, from coordinate 391,297 downwards.
GGCTTTTTGTCATCAGCATTTTGATATAATTATTAGCATCTGCAATGTCTACGGGTGGTGGTAATGCTGTGCTATATACACTTCCTAGGATAATTGGAAATCGAGGATCGTTATTCATAAAACCAAGAATTACTTCATCTCCAACTTCTGGATAAAAGAAAGCCCCAATTCCATTACTTGCATAAAATGTAGACATTCTTGCCCAAGCTGTAGCCGTGTCATCATCCAATAATGGGATTTGAACCTCTACTCTATATTCTCCTCCTTCATCCTCATAAATTTGTTTTACAATACCGGTTTGCAATCCTCTAACTCCTTGTAACAAACCTGAAGCTTCGGGAGCTGTGGTGGTATTTTTTTGAGTGAACCAATCAACCGACAATCCTATTTTCACTTCGGTATGCCATTGTCCATCTTCTATAGTATGTGTTACCCCAGAAATAAAGGCATTTCCATTAAAGCGATCTCCAAGACCTTGTAATTGAATCAAACTATTCACTTTTGCCAAAGCTGACCCCTGAAATACAATCGTACCACTAAATCGTGATAATCTAGATTTTAATAATGCTGCATCTGCCCAAGCTTGTACAGAATCAGAAGTTATTGGTACGGATGTATTCAAAACATTAGTTACTGATAACACATCGCCTAAGGTTGATCCAGAAAGATTTCCTTGCTCATTAACTTTTGGTTCACTCGCGGTAACATTGGTTAATGCTTGATTATCCATATCCCATGAATTCCCTTCAACAGAAGAATACTGACTTACGGCATCAATCTGCGCATCTAATTCTATGATATCATATCCAAACTGTAGGCTTAACTCTGGATCACTACTCACATCGGGAGTGTCTACAGTTAAGGTTCCACTATCCGTGTATACGATCATTCCATTGACTTCTGCTCTACTGACTATAAAATCCCAATCAGTTGCATAGAATTGTACTACTTCTTCATGGATTGCCGTAGACGCTGTTACAGCGTTACTAAAACTATAATTTCCTGCAATTTGCTCAATAATGTCACTATCAGTACTATCTAAAAACACCGCATTTTTTCGACCTACTGTGGATGTAATTACCGCATCCTTACAAGTAACCAACAATTGTGATCCCGAACCATCGACTTTTATACTCTGTTTTGTTACAATTCCTTTAAAAACACTCGTATTTGTGGATTCATACCCTAAACTAATTTCAATTTCGGCACCTGGCGCAAAAGTATCCGCACTGGTTATTTCAAAATCTTGGGTAGCTGTATTTCCATCTAAAATGGTGATCTCAGCTTCTGCAATTTTATTAACTTCTTGAGTTGTTTTAATATCTAATATCTGATATGTATCGGGAATATCCGAACCTCCTGAAGTAATGGTAAAGGTTACCAAATGATTTCCTTCTACTATTGGTGAACTAGCCATAGGGGTATTTATTTAATTGGTGGTAAGTATATTTTTGTTCCTGGTGTGATGTCTCGAAAATTAAGAATATTGTTATACTTTGCTACATCAAGATAATAGCTGCTATCACCATATGTTCTAAAACAAATAAGTGGTAGTGTATCTCCATCTTTCACCTCTATCAAGTGTGTTAGATCAGGAGATTGATTATTTGCTTCTTTAGAAATAAGTTCTGCATCCACAGCTTCTTCAAAAGACACACTTAACTTTGCTCTAAGTGGCGTACCATCGCTTTGGAAAAAAGTATACGAAATACTCAAAGAAGTAAGTTTGCACTTAAAAACTAAGGTACCCCAGGAAACAATGAGATAATTAGGCTCATGAATATCTCCATTGTACGTAAAACAAACATCTTTAAAAGTTTGAATTTGATCATCGACAGGCACCTGTGAGTCTAATAAATTTTCAGTACTTACAGCTCCAGTAGCATCAAAATAAATATCAAATGATATTTTTTCGGGAGCTGTTCCTTTAAATTTTAAAGTAGTCCCTGGTGCTCCTTGCGACACTGTATTGTTATATGAAATACTATGTTCATGAGTATAGGATGCAGGATTTATCTGAACCGTACAATTAGAAATTCCCGATCCAGAATATTCATTATCAGAATATGCTATTATTTCCATCAAATCCTTTGACATCTATCGCTCCTTATTTTTTTCCAGTTGTTTTTTAATTTCTTTTTTACAAATCGAGGTGATCGATTTACGGATCTCATTCATATCCAAGTTGTCAGAAGATTTATTTGTGGCTTCTTCAACTTTGACTTTAATTACTAATTCTCTAATCTCTATTGGCATATTATATAACTAAAGAATAATCATATGTAAGTTCCAACGTCTCAATCACAATCTCGTTATTCATAGAGTTTAATGGTGAAAATTCCCATTTTACAGGCCATGCATTCACAAAACTCCAATTCTTAACAGGTGTTGAGTTTTCATTCATAAGACTTACGATTACTGTTTGTTTGATAATGGTAGTAGACAAACCACCAGCTAGTATTGCTTCGCACCATAATGATAGTGCAGAAACGCTGGTGGTCAATCCACGTTTAAGTACCAGGTTTTGATATTTTGCTCCAGTGGGAACCCTATGTTTAAAGCGGTTTTCTCCACCTTCTGCAATTTCTTCGACTCCCATTTCCATACTCATACCAGACACCTCTTTAAAAGAGGTATCTAATACTCCGAATTCTAACGGAAATGTGAGTCTGAAATAAAAACCAGTAATTGGATAATCACTCATAATTATCCATTAGCAATCGTTAATCCCTCATGGGCTAATTCCAAAGTTTCTACAGCCACTTCGCTAGCATCAGATTTAAGATCTGTAGCTGTAATTTTTGTAGGCCAAGCATTTGTAAGCGTCCAAGTCATTGTTGGCGCACCTGTTTGATCTAACAACTGAATTACTACCGTTTCTCTTTTGATAGTATTCATTTTTATAGAATCATACCATTTCCAGAAATTATTGTCTTTTACAAAAACCCCTTTCTTTAGAGTAACATTACCCGCTTTTGCGATACCTGGCATTTTAATAGTACTAAATGTCTTACTATCTCCATGTCTGTATTCTACTACTTGTGTTTCTGTCTCTAATCCTGAAACTTCCTGAAAAGAGGCCGTACTATCTTGTGAACCTAAATTTACGGTGAAATAAAACTTAGTTAACGGCCAAATTGCACCTTGTGCTGATCCATCATCTGCCATAATTGTATATTTTAAGAGTTAATTTTTATTAATTAAATTCCCTGATCATTAGGGGATACTTGTTTCGAAATTATCTATCCTTTTTGCATTTCTTGTTGGAACGTAATTTCTATGAATTCAGCTGGATGCGAAACTGCTACTTTTACAGCGACAATCATTTTTCCGTTCAGAATATCATCTCCAGTCATAGTGCTTCCTAATCCAACAGATACAGAAAAGGCGTCTGCAGGTTTCGGTCCTACCAGACCACCTTGATTCCATAATCCTGTTAAGAAATTACTGATCATACTTTTTACAGCTACCCATGTTACTGCATCATTAGGTGCAAACACGTAAGCACTTGCTGCTTCTTTTACCGACTGTTCGATATATATTAAAGTTCTTCTTACGTTGATATAGCGCCAATCATTAGAATTACCGTCTAAGGTTCTTGCTCCCCAAACCAACACTCCTTTACCAGGAAAAGCTCTAATTGCACAAACAGATTTACCATCTAATGGCATATTTAGATCCTCCTGAGCTTGGTGATCCACTTTTACCGCTGGAGCTATTACTCCTTGTACGCCAACATTTGCAGGAGCGATCCACACACCTTCATTGTTATCGACAGTTGTATATATACCAGCGATTGCTGCACTTGGTGGCATCAAGTTTAATTTCTCTAACATGTGTTTTAACAACAACTTATAAGAAGCACTTAAGTTTTTTAATACTCCATCAGCCTTTTCTTGTGTTATGCCATCTGCTGCAGGTTTTGCTGCAAACAAAGCATTAATGTATTTGTTAATAGGATTAGGTGTTGATGCTTTTGTTTTCGGGTCTGTAATAGCAGGAAACTCGGCCTGTAGCATTGTTTTTACTACATTATAACTAGCTACCGCTATATTTTTATAAGATATATCCGTTAATTGATTTACCGTAGTGTGCAACCAAGGATAATATGCTGCTGCATAACTATTGAATTTTGCTATGGTAGGTTCTACAGCATTTCTAAAACCTTCGACACTCGTAGTTCCTACCAAAGGCTCACTATATCCGCCTGGAATATCTAATATCGCTACTCGACTTGCTAATTCACCACAGTGATTAATCAGTTCTCCTTGTAAAGTATAGCATAATGCGTATTTTTTTGCAAGATCTGTTTCTGTAGTATCTTTTAGTTCTACTGCATCTGGAATCACGATCATTGTTGGCTCTGTTTCCTTAGATAACACTTGTAATGCATCTTCAAAAGGTTTGGTAGAAGCCAGTCCAGTAAGTGTATAATCATATCCTCCTGTAGAAACGATATAACATGTTCCGCCTCCATTTTCATAGAAGAAACGTACAGCACTATACAATCTGTAATTTACAGTAGTTGTATTTAATGCATATCCATTACTTCCGATAAGGAAATCAGGTGTGGATGCAGCTGCTGCAGGCGCCGCAGTTCCGGCATCCGTTGATTTCTTTTTTGGATCTGCTTTAGCATCTGCTTTAGCATCTGCAGCAGGTTTTGACGGAGTCTCAGCAATTGCTGAAACACTAAATTGAATTTGCGGAGGTTTACTTCCAAAAACCGCATTAAACTCTGCTAATGAAGTTATTTTAACCGCCTTATTTACTAAATCTTTACCATTATAATTGGTTTGTGCCGTAAATCCGATAAAAGCTGGAATCGCTGTGGGTACGGGAACAACCGCATTTCCAAAGGCATCCAATTCCTGGATATAAACCCCTGGTGTTTTCATTGCTGTTACTGCCATTCTTATTGACTTTAAGAGTTATACATAAATTATGGTGGGAGAATAATAGATATTCTCATTGTTTTCTTTTGCCGAAACAATCTTTGATACATTGGGCAAAGGCATTTTCATATCTAATTCCAGAATAGTATCCGAAAAACTGTTACTATATTTCATTTTCAGGAGAGGATGATCTCTTATTTTTTGTTGTAGTTTAATGGTTTTAGGAGAAGTGAATACTTTGGATTTTTCTCCTCCTACAATCTCCTTTTCTTCTGGTCCCATATAAGAAATTTGATCCTCTCCTTCTATGGCTAGTTCTCGAATGATTATCTTTCTATCCTCTGGTATGACTACCAAGTATTGCCAAAATGTTTCTCTGGATTTGAAATTTACCTGTATCGCAGGGATAGTATTTTCTTTTAAGGATTCTAGAATGGATTTCATTCGTATATGAAATATACCATAGCAGTGATCATCAATTCTTTCTGAGATTCCTAAAAAAGAACTCTGTAATTGATTGTCTATCCAAATTTCATACATTCCACTTCCAAAAACTTCTATATCTACGTAAACAATGGATTCATTACTTATAGAGTCTTTTGAGTATATTTTATTTCCCTTACTATCTTTAACATCAATAGTAACTTGCTTATCAACAGGAACAGAAACATTAAATCTCAATGATTGTACAGGTAAATATTTTTCAGGATTTATAGATTCTTCAGCATGTAATCTATTAGCAACCTGAAAATTTGAGATATACAATAATGTATCTTCCTTTAAAGAAGATGATGTATTGGTATAGTTATTAAAATTACTATCTATACATATCATCTGAAAATAAAGATCTTCCTCCATGCTTAATTCTTCCCATATTTTACTCTCATTCTTTACACCAACATATCCTGTATAGGTATTCTCTATTTGTCTAATATGTATTCCATAATTCTTCATTAACTGTTTAGTTCTGAGTAAAGGAACTAATGCAAAAACAGTACACTTCTGCTCATGAAAATATTCATGCATAATTTCCAAACTAAACCATTGTTGAAGTTGTACACTCATATGACCGAGATTAATTTTTCTTAATGTTTGTATCCAATCCGCTTACTCCAGAAACTTCTTCTTTTACTCGCTCTTTCTGGAATGCTATCATTCTTACTTTATAAATCATGGAAGGGACATATTTAGCTCCTATACCACTCCATATATGACTCAACTCCTGAATGGGAGTATTGAAAATTTCAAAAGACAATCTCCCTAATGATTCATCGAGATCTGGATGCGTATCTCTAGTAAAAATGATCGGGGATTGAAAAATTCCTATCACTGCAGAAAGCATTTTTAAGGATTCTATATAGTTTTCAGAATTGTAATTTGCAGATACCAATAAAAACACGTTGATGTATACAGGAGGATCTACTTTACTAAAAGAACCTCGCGAATCGGGAATATATCCTCCCATATTTTTGACGGTCTTTTCATGCTCTAAATTGATGATAGAAAGAATTACCTTATTTTCAATATTCTTGGTAACACTACCATCCAAATTCACCAGACTGGATAATACAACAACATCTTCGTTTAAACCAAAAGTCAACTTCAGGTTTTGATTCAGATAATCCGTTATAAATAATAAAGCTTTATCTAACATCTATTCTTTTTTTGCACTTTTTAATTGCACCTTAATGGCATTGGCTACTATTCTAGAAAAATAAATTCCAACTGCACACATAATATATACTACCATAAATGTTGGCTGATCGCCAGCTAGTGCTTCAAACACATCTAGAACTTCTTTGGATCCATATCGATACATTACGTAAGAAATGATCAAGGCAATAGGAATTGAGATTAATGCTATAAAAAGTAACCACAGCAACTCTTTAGAAAACATTTTCTTAACCATAGAAAATACTTTCTTCAGTTTCCCTTCTTCGGCTTTTAGCTTCTTTTCATCGGTTGCTATTACACTAGTGCTCATGGTAATTCTTTTTTCTTACGTTCTACAATTCCATTGGCGATGTAAAATGCCAAAACCCCTAAAAGAAAACCTATGATCAACATGACAATAAAATCATCAATAGCATCGAGTATTCTAAAAATGACAATTGCTAACAATAACATCAATCCGATGTAATATCCTTTTAGTGAAGTGTTATTAAAAAAACCGGCTCTCGTGTTTGGAGAGAACATAGCCCAAATAAAGCCTACACAGGCAAAAAACAAAACAAAAGACATGGTGTATAGTAATACATTCTTGTAGTCTGTGATAGATACAAGTTTCTCTTCTACTGTATTGATTTTACTCTTAGGATCTTTTAATCCTAATGTATTTACAATTTTCGAGAATATAGAACTGGCATTTTTTACAGAATCTTGCTCCTTTTCATCTGAATTTTCTGATTCCACAGCCATTTCGACACTAATGACATTCCATATATCATCATATCCTTTATCATATCCAAGAGCCCATATTCCGAGACCTGCTAGTTTTTTCTCTTTAATCAGCTTTGTTTTATACACAAAACTGGAATCATTTTCGAACCAACATTGCCTAAACTGGTTTTTATCTCCTTTAATACTAAAGGAACTATAAGCACTTTTACTAATAGGTTCTATGTAAATCTGTTCATTGCCTTCAATATTTTTCTTTATGTAACTAAAAGTTCTGCTACCTATATAGTTCTTTACTTTAGATTGTAAACTTTGGGTTTTTGTTTCCCACAGACTTCCATAAGTCGGTAATGCCAATAAAAGTTTATTGTTTGGTATCTTATTCTCTAAATAATAATCAACGGAAGTGGTTAAGTTATAAGGTTCCCAGGTTTTATCGCTATTTAGAGGAGATACAGGACCTGCTACAGAACTGGTTTTACCGTAATAGTCATATCCCATAATTACAAACTTGTCTACAGTTTGATTGATGGAGTTAAAATCTAATGCCTCACTCCAATTGACACTTGGTAGTGTTATATACACTAAATAATCTTTATTAGCCTTTTTAAGTTTGTTGGACAAAGTGAGCAAAAAACTAGTATATTCTTCCTTTTGACTCTTGGCCACGCCTTCAAAATCAATACATACACCATTTCCCTTTCTCTTCTCTAACAGCTGGATCAAGTTTTCTATTAATTGATTTACCGCTTCGGTATTTTTAAGGAACTTTCTGTTATTTTTTTCACCAAAATTACTTACTGTCAGTAATATTTTCTTATCGGGATATGCTTTTATAGAATCTACTATTGGCGTTGTATCCCAATCATGTGTGGTAATAGCGTTTCCTGTTTTTGGATCTACCTCGTAGGAGAAATAGGCTATTGTGGATAGTAAATTGTAATTAAGATACTTGTAATAATCTTTTTCCCAATAGGGATACCAACCAAAAACTTCGTATCCTAATTGGAAGTTCTTTTTAGTTTTAAAAACAATATCCTTGAGTTTTACAGTATCCGTATCAGTAACAAAGGTGGGAGATTGTTTCTCTTTTAATTCTTTATGATGTTGATGAATAAATTTTCGTGCTAATTTGGTGGAATCACTATGGTGAAAAAGCTTTTTAATAAAACCTAATTTTCCCTTTGCCTTTTTCAAAACCTTAGTAGTGTCCTGGTATAGGGAATATTCCTTAGTCAAAGTAACGCTTTTCGAATAAGCATAACTTTGAAAAAAGAGAAAAAAAAGCACCAATATAAAAGCCCTCTTTATATTCATTTATGATTTGTGTGATCTTTAAGGGTAGCCAAACATTTTTTAATAAAAATGTTCTCAGTCCACTGCAAATCAAAGCTAGCTATATAATCTGTGCTTATAAATAAGTAAAACTACCTGTTTATGGTAAAGTGCTAAAAGGTTTATTAGTGCAAATAGTAATTTTATAGTATAGGCTCTAGAATATATAAATAGGATTAAACTGCTTTTACAAATTGAGTGAAAATTTCCGATATTTTAATGCGCAAAAACCGCAGTATTTATAAAGCAAAAACATAAAAAATGGAAAGCAGTAAAATCAGCACTTTTTCGGGCTGAAATTGGGTAAAATACTATCTAAAAGTCAAGTAAATCAAAATCACAATTACACAAATAGCTATTCCTACTGGAATGGTATATTTCCAAGGTATGATATTTACTTCATTAGTGTATTCAATTTTAAAAGCTTCTTTTCGTGGATACATTTTACCAATTATAATCATTATTAAAATGTTAATGGCAAATAGCACCCCTTGCACGTGTAAAAAATGAGGAAATGTACCCTTCATCACTGTATTATCTAAAATAACATAAATTAAGTACACCACTGCTCCTAAAATGATAGCTACTTTGGCCGCAACAGCTGGAATCCGCTTTGTTAAGTATCCCATAATTATGATTGTTAAAATAGGGATTGTATAGCATCCATTAACTTGTTGTAAATACCCAAACAAACCAGCAGGTGCATTTGCAATTAATGGTGCAATAAACATAGATAATACTGCGAGAATGATTCCGAATACCTTTCCGGTTTTTACAATCTGTTTTTCAGAAGCATTTTTATTGATATAGCCTTTATATATATCTACTCCAAAAAGAGTAACAGAACTATTTAAAGCACTATTGAATGAACTTAATATAGCACCAAAAAGTACAGCAGCGAAAAAGCCAATCAATGAAGTAGGTAAAACTTTGCGCACTAAGGTAGGATATGCTTCATCTGGATTGGTAATACTATCGCCGTATAAATGAAACGCAATAATTCCTGGTAATACTACTAATACTGGACCTAATATTTTAATAAAAGACGCTAAAAGGATTCCTTTTTGTCCTTCTTTAAGGTTTTTTGCACCTAATGCTCGTTGAATAATAGCCTGATTTGTTCCCCAATAAAATAATTGAACCAGCATCATTCCCGTAAAAATAGTACTGATAGGTATAGAAGAATCTTCGCTACCCATTGATTTAAATTTATCAGGATTTGCCGCCCATATCTCCGTAAAACCTTCTATCATGTTACCATTACCCACTAACATCAAACCTAAAACAGGAATAATCGAACCTCCTATCAATAATCCAACTGCATTGATTGTATCTGAAACCGCTACCGCTTTAAGACCTCCAAAAATTGCATAGACAGAACCAATAATTCCAATGGAAAATACTGTAATCCATAATGCGGTTGTTTTATCTACATTGAGTAATATTGGAATATCAAAAATGGTACTAATGGCTAGAGCTCCAGAATATAAAACAATGGGTAAAAGCACTACCACATATCCTGTAAGAAACAATCCCGAAGTAATCGTTTTAGTGCCAACATCATATCTTCTTTCTAAAAACTGAGGAACTGTTGTTAATCCTTCTTTAAGATATCGTGGTAATAGATATAAGGCAGTTACTACCATGGCGATTGCGGCTAAGGTTTCCCAAGCCATTACCAAAATTCCTTCAGAAAAAGCCTGCCCATTTAACCCTACAATCTGTTCTGTAGATAAATTAGTAAGTAATAATGAACCTGCAATCACTGGAGCTGTTAAGCTTCTACCAGCCAAAAAATAACCTGTATATGATTTCTCATCCGTTTTTTTTGTTGCTAAATATGAAATCAAAGCTACCAGAAAGGTAAAGCCAAGAAAAGTGATAATACCCATAAGATTTTGATAGAATTATTTAAAATTGAAAACAACAGTATTCTTCCTTTTACAGGATTTTAACCCATTGCGTTTCCTGAAGCAATTACGATTACTCCTAATATCATTGCAGTTAATCCTAGATAAAGAATTTTTCTCGGTTTAGCACTCGTGCTACTCCACTCACCAGTAAGTATTCCAGTAATTATGGCTACAGCAACACATACCGTATTAAATATGGCATATCCAACCGTATTCCCAGAAGATCCTAATTTATAAGCTGCAAAGGCAAAAGTTCCTGAAGCAGCAAAGTTTAAAAGTGCCATGATAAACGTATAAAACAAGTTTTTCGATGTATGTGAAGAATTGAATTTGCCCCACAAATTTTTAGCGCTTAATTGGTATATGAAATAAGGAATCACAAAAATAGCTCCTGAAACATAGATAATAACCATTACCATAACTGCCGTAATCCACTCAGGATTTCCAGCTTCTTGACAAGCTTGATGTAGATATGGTCTTCCATACGCATTCGCATAACTAAATCCAGTAGCTAGCAAACCTCCGATAACAGCGATAACGATTCCAATAGTCATCGAAGATGTTTTTCCGTCTAATTTTTCTCTACTATTTTTTTGATCTTCTGCTTGTCTCAGCATTCCTGCTTTCCCATTAAAAGACACCCCAAATAGCACTATTAAAATTCCTAAAAGGATTACCATAAACACATTATTGGAAGGTAATCCATCCACTAAGAACGGTAATAAAGATCCTACAAGAATAACGGTACCAATAAAAATCGAAAAACCTAAGGACAAGCCAATGTAATTAATTGCTTTTCCCCACATCATAACACCAATACCCCAAAGAATACTGGCTACTCCCATTTTCCAAAGGATATCAGTTGGGATATTCGCGATAATAACATCAAAATCTTTTACTAATAAAAAACCTGCTGCGATTGGAATAATGAGCATATTGATGAAAAACATCATACCCCAAGTGTTTTCAAACTCGTATCCTTTGGTATATTTTTCGGGCAATGCATATAGTCCAAGCATTAAGCCTGCTAGGACTGCAAATAATATTCCTATAGTCATAATTATTAATTTTAAAAGTTGAGTATTGTGCTATTAATTTTATATATCTTCTTGACTACTTAATTGTAGAAAATTTGAATATCGTAGTACTTGTAAATGGTTCTTCGGGATAGGTAACCGTTTTAGGAGCATCTTCTAAATTTACTCCATTCGGATATCGATGGGTTTCGCAACAAAATGCCTTGTATTGTCCATACTGATCTCCTGTTTCTCTTTTTAGTGCATCAGAAGTAAAATACCCTGAATAGAATAACATACCTGGTTCTGTGGTTGAAACTTCCATGGTTCTTCCGGTTCCTGCATGCTCAAAAGAGGCTACTTTCCTTAACTCAAAATCTTTTGGGAACAAAAAATAATGATCAAAACCAGTTTCCATATGATCTAAAGCTTCTTTAAAAAACTTTCCATTCCTAAAATCTTCTGGTCTTCCATCCACCTCTATTACTCCTCCTTGAGCTACTCCTTTGTCATCACCTTCTAAAAAAGCATCTGAATGAATGGTTACTTTATGATTGTGAACAGTTTCTTCGAAACCAGATAAATTAAAATAAGAATGATTGGTTAATGAAATTGGAGTCGCTTTATCTGTATTAGCTTTATAAGAAATGATTAGTTCGTTTTCATTGGTAAGGGTAAAACGAACCTTAACATTTACATTTCCTGGATATCCTTCTTCCATATCGGGGCTTTGTAAACTCATGATGACAGTAACTTCATCTTTCATATTATCATAACCCTCTACTGTCCATATTCTTCTATCAAATCCTTGAGTTCCTCCATGTAAATGGTTTCCTCTATCATTACCAACCAAGGAATATTCTTTACCTTCTAAGGTAAATTTTCCTTCATGAATACGAGAAGCACATCTTCCTACTGTTCCACCGAAATACGGAGCGTTATTCTTATACTCTTCTGAAAAATAACCATCAATATTCTCAAAACCACAGGTAATCTCTCTGGAGTTACCTTGATTATCTGGTGTAAGAATAGCCGTAATCGTTGCTCCGTAATTCGATACTTTTACTACCACACCATTATCATTAGACAATTCATATAGGAAAACCTGATCGCTTTCTATATTACCAAAATTTGTTTTTTCTACTTTCATTGACTATTAAAATGTGTGGGTTATTAAATAATTTATGTGAATCGTTATTAGTGCTGTTCAAAAGGCTCTAATTTTCCCCAATTGAAAACAACACCAATACCAGCAATATCAGGTGCTACTGCTCTGTAGTTTTCTACGATTAATGGTCTCAATGTATATTCATCAATAGGAAAACTATGCACCTCTAACCATCCTGCATTTTCTTGCGAAGACACCAAACTTACATGCAATTCTTGCATGCCATGAGAACATACAGGAATGTTATGTTGTTTTGCTAGTTTGGCAACACGTAACCATCCCGTAATACCTCCACAATTAGAAGCATCTGGTTGTACAAAGGATAATTTTGATTGCTCGAATGCATATTCAAATTCGTGAATTGTATGCAGATTTTCTCCCATAGCTAGAGGAAAGCCTGTTCTTTCTACTATTTCACCATATCCCTTATAATGATCTGGAATTATAGGTTCTTCAAACCAAGTAATATCATATTCTTTAAATCTATTGATCGCTTCAGTAGCTTTATCAATACTCATAGAATAATTGGCATCTACCATAAAAGTAACATCAGGGCCAATATGCTCTCTTACTGCCTTTATGCGCTCAATATCTTCATCTAAATTTTCTCTACCAATCTTAATTTTGACCGCATTAAAACCATTGGATAGATAGGTATCCATGTTCTGTAGCAACTTTGGCAATGGAAATTGTAAATCAATTCCTCCACAATACGCTTTGCACGTATTATTTGCTCCTCCAGCGACTTTCCAAAGAGGTTGTCCTAGCCTTTTACAGTGTATATCCCACAAAGCTATATCTACAGTAGAAATGGCAAAAGAAGCAATTCCTCCTCTTCCTACATAGTGGATATGCCATTCTAAAAAATCATAGATTCCTTCAATATCAGCACCATCTTTTCCGATTAGAGCTTCTTTAAAATCATATGCTATCATTGCTTTTATAGCTCTACCACCTTTACCACCGGTATAGGTATATCCTGTACCTTGACTTCCATCATTTAAGGTAATGGTGGTAGTAACTAACTCAAAATGATAATGATCTCCATGTTTGGCATCAGAAAGTACTTCTGGCAGAGGTACTTCGAATAATCTAACTTCTATATCTTTAATTTGGGTGTTCATAATTTAGGTACATTGAAAGTATACTATAACAATTCTACTATTTGGCTTATTGGTTTTGAAGCTCCTAACTGGACACTTCTTTCAGAGGGTAATGCATTGGAGATGCTAATTCTATACTTTCCTTTGATCCACTCCTTTTCTCCATTTAAATTCGTTTGAACAAAATCTTTTTCGTTTAAAACAAACTTTACATTTTGAGGCTTATTAGAGACTAGCACTCTTTTGAATCTTTTTAATGCGTAGAATGGCAGAAAACCTTTTTTATCTTCTGGAATAAGATATAGCTGCACTACCTCTTCATAATTTGAGTTGTTCGTGTTTTGAATAGTAACAGAAATTTCTAGTTCCTCATTTTTCTTGATCTTAGTCTTACTAAGATTAAGATTTGTAAATGCTGCCGAACTATAAGACAATCCATAGCCAAATGGATACATCGGTTCTTTGGTCATATATTTATATGTTCTTCCTTTCATTGAATAGTCTTCGAAAGGAGGTAATTGCCCAACATTTTTGGGAAATGTTACTGGCAAATGACCTGAAGGAGCTACATCACCAAAAATGATATCGGCTAACGCATTTCCACCTTGTTCACCTGGATACCACATCAACAAAATTGCATCTACTAAAGGTTCTATTTTATCTAATGAAACTGGACTACCAGCACCAACAACAAGAATTAATGGTCCTTTTTTTACTTCGCTAATTTCTTTTATGTAGTCAATTTGACTTTGAGGTAATTGTAGATCCTTTCTGTCTCCCTTATCTGTAGATGCTATTGCATCAACTTCTTCTCCCTCTACTTCGTTAGAAATCCCTACCACCATTATTGTAGCGTCAATTGTTTTAGCTACTTGAGGTGCCCAATTTAATGGATTAAGGTTTTTTTGAAATGGAAGAACACCTTGTCTATAGTTTAATGAAGTGCCTAAAGAAACTTTTTCTGCCACTCCTTCTAAAACGGTGACTAAATTAGAGGACATCCCATAGTAATTACCAATCAAAATATTATTTGAAGCGGCAAAAGGTCCTGTTACGTATAAAGAACTAATGTCTTTCCGCAAAGGCAATACTTGATGATCATTTTTAAGTAAAACAATTGATTTTTGAGCGACTGTTTTTGCTAATTTTTGATTTTCTTCAGAATTGATGATATCTGATTTGACTAGATTAAAAGGGTTACTTTCTTCCTTATCAAAAAAGCCTAGCTTAAAACGTATTAGTAATAAATCCTTTAAACGCTCATCAATTAACGCTTCTTCGATTAAACCCTCTTTTACAGCCTCTGGAAGTTTAGAATAGATCCAACCACAGTTAAGATTTACCCCTGCTTTCAAAGCCATTGCTGCAGCTTCTTGTTCACTTTTAGCCACTTTGTGACCTTTGAAAATATCTCCCAAAGCACCACAATCCGATACTACGTATCCATCAAAACCCCACTGTTTTTTAAGCAATTGGTTAAGAAGTAAATCACTCGAACAAGAAGGATCTTCATATACAGCATTATAAGCTCCCATTATTCCTTTTACATTTGCTTCTTTAACTAATGTCTCAAATGCTGGCAAATAGGTTTCGTAAAGATCTAACTTAGATGGGTTAACATTAAAAGAGTGCCTCAAGGCTTCTGGACCAGAATGTACCGCGTAATGTTTGGCACATGCAACAGATTTTAAATACTTTGGATGATTTCCTTGTAACCCTTGAACAAATGCAGTTCCTATTTGCGATGTGAGATAAGGATCTTCTCCATAAGTTTCTTGTCCACGTCCCCACCTAGGATCTCTAAAAATATTTACATTAGGTGTCCAGTAGGTTAAACCACTATATTTTTCTCTATTACCTATTGATTTCGCAATTTTAAACTTAGCTCTGCCTTCATCAGCTATTGTAGAAGCAACGGTTTTAATCAACTTAGGATCAAAAGTAGCTGCCATACCAATAGCTTGAGGAAAAATAGTTGCTTTTCCATTACGAGCAACACCATGAAGCGCTTCATTCCACCAATCATACTTGGGTATTCCTAATCTAGGAATTGCAGGTGTATTGTTCAATAGTTGTTTACATTTCTCATCAAGTGTCATCTCTTGAATTAACAAAGAGATTCTTTTCTCGAAAGATAGAGATTCATCAAACCACTTAAATTGAGTTTGACCTATTATTTCACTTATAGAAATAGTAGAAAGAACAATAAACGATATGATAAAATGATACCTCATTGATGTTATTACAAAATTTAAAAAGTTTTGTTTGTTCTCCCTTTTAGGATTTATAATTCATATAAAAGGTTTTCTTTTCTAGGTACTGCTCGAATCCATACTTTCCGTCTTCTCCTCCGCTTCCTGAAAGCTTATATCCATTATGGAATCCTTGATGCTGCTCTCCATGACCTCTATTCACATAGATTTCACCAAATTCTAATTCATCATTACAACGTAATATGGTTGCCATATCTTTGGTAAAAATCATGGCTGCCAGTCCATATTCGCAATCATTAGCATATCTAATCACCTGATCAAACTCAGAAAATTTAATTACAGGTAATATCGGCCCAAATGATTCTTCGTGTACGATAGTCATTTCTTGAGTTACATTTGTAAGTACTGTAGGTTCGAACCAATGCCCTTTTTCAAATTCAGCTCCTTCTGGTCTTTTTCCACCCGTTGCAACAGTGGCTCCCTCTTTTATACTTACCTCCACTAAATGTTGCATGTTTTTCAATTCTGAGGCATTCACTTTAGGTCCCATCGATACACTTCTATCTAAAGGATTTCCAACCTTGTAAGTCTTTAAATGCTCCATAAATTTCTCCATAAACGCATCGTATACATCTTCATGCACATACATACGTTCATTACAAGTACATACCTGTCCACAATTATCAAATCTGGAGTGGAGTGCTGCTTCAGCAGCCTGATCTAAGTCTGCATCTGCAAATACTATAGCTGGTGCTTTTCCTCCAAGTTCTAACTGAACATGAGTAAGGTTTTGAGCTGCTGCTTTAAAAATCTGCTGACCTGCTGGAGTACTACCTGTCATGGTAACCATTTTGGTAATTGGATTTTCCACTAATGCATTCCCAAGTACTCTTCCTGATCCAGTTACCACATTTAATAATCCTTTAGGTAAACCTACTTTTTCGGCAATAAAACCTAATTCTAAAGTTGCTAAAGGAGTTTCTTGTGTTGGTTTTACTACAATTGCATTTCCGGCTACCAAAGCTGGACCTATTTTTCTACCAGCTAAGGCTAGAGGAAAGTTCCAGGCAGTAATTGCTACAACAACTCCTCTTGGAATTTTATGTATGTAAATATGTTCATTTTCATTATCAGAAGGCATAATATCACCTTCTATATGTCGAGCCCAATCACAAGCATATTCTATAAAAGTTGCCGTAACTTCTACTTCGATTTCCGCCAAGGAAATAATTTTACCTTGTTCTCTGGTTAATAATTCTGCTAGATATGGCTTATTTGCTCTTATTTCGGCAGCAAACTTTCGCATAAGTTCTGCACGCTTTCTAGGAGGAACTTTTCTCCATTCTTTTTGTGCTTTTTCGGCTGCTTCCAGGGCAATTTTTGCATCTTCTTCTACACCCATTTGCACGGTTCCGACAACACTTTCATCTATTGGACTGGTAATATCAGCAGTTTTTCCAGATGTGGCGTTAGCCCATTCTCCATTAATAAAAAGTTGATATTCTTTTGCTTTCATCTTTTCTTTTTTTGAGGTGTTTTTAATTTAATTATCTACCCATCCATCCGCCATCAACAACCATAATGGATCCATTCATATAACTCGCTGCTTCTGAAGACAGAAATACTACTGGTCCTGCAAAGTCTTCGGGATCGCCCCATCTGTTAGTAGGAATTCTTGCTAAAATTGAGTTTGCTCGATTAGGATCGTTTCTAAGCGCTTCTGTATTATCGGTTGCTATATATCCAGGAGCAATGGCATTTACATTAATTCCTTTCGATGCCCATTCATTCGCAAATGCCATAGTCATCTGTCCTATTGCACCTTTACTAGCAGCATATCCTGGAACTGTAATTCCTCCTTGAAAAGTTAGCAGAGAAGCTGTAAATACAATCTTTCCATTGCCACGATCTACCATATCTTTCCCTATTTCTCTGGTAAGAATGAACTGAGCACTTTGATTTACTTCTATCACTTCATCCCAATATTCATCTGGATGTTCTACTGCTGGTGCTCTTAAAATTGTACCTGCATTATTAACAAGTATATCAATTATTGGAAAATCTGATTTTACTTCTTTGATAAATTGATATAATGACTTTCTATCTGAAAAATCACATTGATATGCTTTAAAGTCTTTTCCTAATTTCTTAACAGCGTTTTCTACATCACTTCCTTCCTTTTCAAGACTTGCAGAAACACCAATAATATTAGCTCCAGCTTCAGCTAAGCCAATAGCCATAGCTTTTCCAAGACCTCTTTTACAGCCTGTTACTAAAGCTGTTTTACCTTCTAAACTGAATTTATTTAAAATACTCATTAATTGTACGTGGTTAGTTTTATTGTTGGCAATCCATTAATACTTTTAAGCCGTCTGGATTGTTATCTATATTTTCAAAAACTTCTTGGATTTTAGTTAAGGGTTGAACATCCGTAATTAGCTCTTCAAAAGGAAGTTCATTAGTGGTTATCAATTGTATTGCTTTTTCGTAATCTTCCTTCTCATACACCCTTGCTCCTATGAGTTTTAGTTCTTTCCAAAAAAACTTAAATAAATTCACCGGTTTAGGTTCTCCGTGGATAGCTACCATCACTATTCTTCCTCTTATACCTGCCACCTCGGTCATTACGTCCAACGCTGGCTGAACACCTGCTACTTCAAATACTACGTCTGCTAATCTACCTTCTGTATTTTTTCGTACATAAGCTACCAAGTCTACTTCTGCAGGATTCACTGTTTCAAAACCTAGTTCTTTTGCCTTCGTTATTCTAACTGGATTTACTTCCGAAATAACAACATTTGCACCTGTATCTTTGGCTACCATTGCTACTAACAATCCAATAGGTCCTCCTCCTAAAACTACAGCAGTTTCTCCTTCTTTTAGCTCACTCAAACGAACATCATGCACTGCTACCGATAATGGTTCGATCAATGCCGCTAATTTTAGATCTGTTTCTTCTTTTAATTTATGTAATGTAAAAGCGGGTACGTTCCAAAATTGTTGCATAGAACCAGGACTATCAATCCCAATAAACTTTAGCTCTTCACAGATATGATTGAAGCCTTTATCCGAAGGTTTTACTGCACGATCATCTAATGGTCTTACTACAATCTTATCACCTAATTCGTACCCTGTTACTCCTTCGCCAATAGCATCAATAGTACCCGACATTTCATGACCTATGGTTTCTGGAATATTTACTCTTTTATCCATCATCCCATGATAGATATGCACATCGGTTCCACATACTCCAGAATATGCCACTTTGATACGAACTTCTCCTTCTTTAGGTTCGGCAATCTCCTTATCAATTACACTAAAGGTTTTATTACCTTTATATATCGTTGCTTTCAATTTTGTCTACTTATTAATTATCTTTTTGCTTATCTTTTTTCTTTTCCCCGTCTGGCGCTTTAGCTCCTTGTGCTACGTGAGATGTTTTGCGGTAAGAATCAAAACGCATAATACTCTGGTAGTTCCAACTATTATACACGTGTGATAATCCCCAATCAAAAATTGCTGTTGGATTGTCTGTTGTTGCTTCAATTGTTCTGTTTAGTCCTATCGCATGAGGCATATTTGCACCTTTTACAGCACCACGAATCTCAAAATTGATCCCATCTGGTGACCATTGGAAGGTATTTCGTTCAGGTCCATCAGTAGTAATCAGAGAAGCAATCCCTCCATCTATTGGCCATACGCAGATTTCATGTCCTGAATTGGAAATAGGATTATACTTGGATTTCACATAAGGTCCTTTCGGGTTATCGGCTACTGCAACTCCATGTCGAATCTGACGCCCGCCATATAAAATTTCTTCCCCCATTTGTTCTCCTTTATAATACAAGTAGAACTTTCCTTTGTAAGGAAGAATACAAGGATCATGTACTTTATGTGAATCAAAATCTCCTTTCTTTTCTACCATAAAACGATTTTGTTCTTCTCCTTTCCAAATACCATTATCAGCTGGTTTTAGAATAGGTTCTTTGCTTTTTTCCCAAGGACCAAAAGGAGATGATGACCATGCTAAACCAACTTCGTTTTTGGTACGAACATCATATGGTGACTTAATAGTTTGATAGCATAGATAGTACATCCCATTCCATTCCATAATTTCTACAGTAAATATGGATCTATCGTCATAAGATCCTTTCTCTCCTAAAGGAACTGCTGCTTCTTTATCTTCTTTCCAAGTCCATCCATCTTCCGATGTTGCATGCCATACGGTACAACGATCCCAAGGAAAAACTTTATCGTTTTCAATATCACCACCAAATCCATCTGTTGCACCTACACTTTTTGAATACCAAACATGATATAATCCATCTACTTTGATTACTGCAGAAGGATCTCTACGAACAACACCTTCTTCATAAGCTAAATCTCCTTTCAATGGTTTCATTGGATTAAAAACTCGATACCAATCGTTCTCCACATACTTCCACTGAAGTGCTCTTTTTGAAGCTGCACTTAGGTATTCTTTATTCGTTATTCCAAAGCGATCTAATTTCTCTGGAGATACATCTAGTACCGTTTCACAAGGTTTTTCCTTTTCCTCTTCCACAATTTCTTGTTTACTAGGTTGATTGCAACCGACAATAAGAATAGTTGCTAATAAATGAAATACGATTTTATGATTTAGCTTCATATGATATATGCTATGATTAGATACTGTAAAGTACAAGAATCTACTTAATATTTATGGTTAACTGATTACTGGTTAGTTTCTCTGATGTAGCAGATATTGTGATATCTCCTTTATCTTTTTGGGACTGAATAAGAAATAAACATTTTCCGTTATTGGTTTGAACTGAATTTGATTTATAATCCTGAACACTAAAAGCAGATCCATTATCCACGCCTAATATGCTAACATTTCCATCCACAGAAAATGTTATCTTATCCTCTATGTTTTTCACGGGATTTCCATCAGCATCTTCCAATTGTGCAATGATATGAGCTACACTATATTCATCAGCTTGCATTACCGTTTTATCGCTTGTTAGTTTAATATTTTTAGGTTCACTAGTAGTCTTTATTGTCTTGATTTCTTCAATCTCACCATCCTTTTTTCCAATGATTTTTAGTTCTCCTTTCTGGAAAGGAATGATCCATTTATAGATTCTATCTTCGAAATCTTCTAGTTTTTTTGTCTTATAGCTTTGTTCGTTCACGCATAACTCTACCTCATCATAATTGGAATATACTTCTATGACTATTTTTTCCTGATCCTTATAATTCCAATGTTCATTTACGTCGTGCCATACCCATAACGCTTTTTTCCAAGCACCTTTTTTTCTCTCTACGGGTTCTCCAGTATTTTCATCTTCTTTAAAGATTGATTTTTCAAGTTTTTGAGTTGCTACATAGAGATGAGGATCGTCATTCCAAAGAGTTTTCATCATATGATAAGATGGTTTTTCGAATCCCGCAACATCTAACATTCCGCTTGGCGTTGCTTTTCTTGGCCATTGCCCATTAGATTCTCCCATATAATCAATTCCTGTCCACAAAAATGTTCCTGAAATAAATGGACGTTCTTTAACTGCCTTCCATTCATGCCATTGCACTAAATTTTCGGTTCCCATAATTGGTTTATCAGGATAGTTTTCATGTCCATAGTCATACAGTACTCTTCTATAACTATACCCTACGACATCAAGTTCATCCGCATAACCAGAAAGATGACTAGCAGAAGGTAAAATACAATTAGCTGTTATATATCTTGTAGTATCTAATTCTCTAGTCCACGCTGCTAGTTTCTTAGCTGTTTTTCCAATATCATATTTTCCACGTGGAAGTGTTGCCAATTTTTCTTTAATCTGTGCTGTAGAATGCGGGGGTTCCTCCCAAAAATAGTTTCCGCTCCAATCCATATTATTAAAAAAGCCAGTTGCATCGGCATTCCTAGGGTATGTCCATTCAATTTCATTACCAATACTCCATTGAAAAATTGAAGGGTGATTTCTATGTGCCAATATGGTGTTTTTAAGATCTTTTTCTGCCCACTCCTGAAAGTATTCTGTATAACCACGAGTGATATCATCCACACTTCTTTCATTCATGTTAAATCTTTTATCCTTAGGATTGTCCCATTCGTCAAAAAATTCGTCTTGTACTAAAAACCCCATTTCATCACATAAATCTAAAAACTCATCAGAACCTGGATTATGTGAAATTCTTATCGCATTACAACCAGCATCTTTTAATTTCTGCAATCTTCTTCTCCAAACATCCTTCGGTACAGCAGCTCCAACAATACCCCCATCATGATGTAAACAAACCCCTTTTATTTTGGTATGCTCTTTATTTAAAAAGAAACCTTTATCGGCATCAAATTCAATCTCGCGAGCACCAAATTTTATAGTATTCTCATCTATAATATTGTTATTCTGAACTATGGAAACAACAGCTTTGTACAGTCTTGGGGAATCTAGTTTCCACAAATATGGATTGGATATTTCTACAGTACTTTCAATCTCTAAGTCACTCTTTGCTTCAATACTTTTAGATTGACTAGTCTGGGAAACCACTTCTCCTTGATCATCATAAATCTTGATCTGTATCTCAAAATTTTGGTTTTCCGGAAACTTATTTTTTAGAGAAGATTTGATATTTACAGTTGCTTTTTCTGTCGTAATCTCTGGAGTAGTTATAAAGACTCCCCAAACCGGAATATGCAAATTGTTCTTTCTAATTAGTTTTACATTTCTATATATACCAGAACCAGTATACCATCTACTGTCTACATATTTCTTACGATTGACATCAACTTTAAGTTGGTTTTTTCCTGTAGTCTTATTTAAATCATCCGTGATATCGAAATAAAAAGGAGAATACCCGTAAGGATGAAAACCTAATAATTTATCATTCAGATAAAACTTACTATTATTATAAACTCCATCAAATAATAGATAAGTAGTGGTCTCTTTTTTATCACTTATCATAAATTCCTTCCTATACGTACCCTTTCCGCCAGGCAAATATCCAGTTGCTCCTTCTCCTTTATCAGCATCGAAAGGAAAATCCACACTCCAATCATGCGGAATGCTGATTTTTGTCCAATCATCATATTGTTCAGTATCGTATATTCCAGTATTTTCTACTAATTTAAATTCCCAATGCTGGTTAAAATCGTGATTACCGATTTCTGAATAATTTTGAGCATTCAATGAGAAAAAAACAAGAATAACGCTAATTTTAAGAATAGATCTTAAAGCAATCTTCATAATTTTAAAAATTAAGGTTCGACAAAGATCACATTTACTTAAGAATCTTGATTTAAATCATACTAGACATAAACTGAACATGTGGTATTTTGGGTTGAAAAGTACTAGACAAAAACACTATTTTTGCCTAGACCTCTTGAAACACAACCTTAATGCTTCTTTATTTTTGTTACTTTATATGAATTACGCAAAGTATTCAGGTTTTAACAAAGAATATATCAGCAAACAAAGAAGAAATAAAACAATATTTCAATTATAACCCAAAAACGCCTTAGGCTTACTCGAAGAAAAAGTTATGTTTAAAAGAACCCCAATTTCGATAGTTTTTATAGCATTTTGCATTAGTATCTCATGGTCGCAACAACTATATAAAACAAATCAATATCTTGAAAAAGCTAGAGAAAATAAGTTTGTAAACTTTGAAAAAGCTATACATAACTACGAAAAGAGTATTGAGTTTTTTACATTCAAAAAAGACACTTTCAATTTAATTAATAGTATTAACGAACTCTCTGAATTGTATGGTCACAATCTTAATTATGGAAAAGCCTATGATGGATACTGGAAAGCATTATTTCTTGCTGAAAAAAGTGATGATTCATTCTCTAAATCCAGAGTCTATCAATCTCTAGGATGGCTATACAGTTTTTATAATCGCAACACTAAAGCATTAGAAAATTTTGGTAATGCTCTTACTATTAGCAAAGATCTTTCTTCTAAAAATGGTTTTAGTATCGATTACACTATTAGCGACTAT
Organism: uncultured Aquimarina sp.; assembly: GCF_947492115.1. NCBI lineage: Bacteria > Pseudomonadati > Bacteroidota > Flavobacteriia > Flavobacteriales > Flavobacteriaceae > Aquimarina > uncultured Aquimarina sp. The sequence continues at coordinate 367,271 of NZ_CANLMM010000003.1, read as the reverse complement.
TTTTCTATAGCGAATTTTTATAGATATAATAAGGATTATGAGACCGCAAGGACTTATTTGGATAGTTGTTATCTATATTTCAGGTCAAAGAAAGAAGGAGTTCGAAACTATTTTTTAGAATCTGAAAGAGGATTTCTTTTAGCAAATGAAGGAAAATTTGAAAAGGCAGAAGAAATACTTCTAAAATCACAAGAATATTTCAAAGAAAATAACGAATCCTATTTAGTAATTATACACTACTTTCTTGCTAGACTATATCAGCTAAAAAAGGACTATAAGCAAAGTAAATTTCATTATAACAAATCACTTGAAGTATCTTATGTACATAATAGTCATATGAACTATCAAATTATTAATCACAAAGAAGTATCCCAATTATACTATGACTCTAAAGATTACCAACGTGCATTTTCTCATATCAAGGAAGCCATTGATCTGGAAAACAAAATATTTGGTATTAATAGTAAAAACAATGAGTACCTATTTGAAATTAAAGATCAATATCGATTACAAAAAGAAAAACAAGAAAAACTCCTTAAAGAACAACGTTTATCAGAGCTAGAGAGTAAACAAAAAATATCTCTTCTTAGCGCCACATTATTGTTTGTTACCCTCTTTTTTTTAATTATTGTGGGTATAATGACCTTTAAAAATCTAAAAAGAAAACACAAAAGAGAACAACGGTTGTTAAAACAAAAACAACGCTTAAAGCTAAATGAAAGTAAAAAAGCTATAGAGCTAAAAAATAAAGAATTGGCGAAATCGGCTCTTCAGCTTATCGAAAAAGATGAGTTTATTGTTGGCTTAAAAAATTCACTAGCAGAAAATAAAGACAATTTAAATTTAAACTCCGTAAATAAAATCATTAAATCCATCCAATCTGGAATGGGAAGTAACTGGAAAGAGTTCGAAGCTAGGTTTATCAATATAAACCAAGGTTTTTATAAAAACTTAAAATCTAACTTTCCAACGCTAACCCAAACGGATCTAAAAATATGTGCCTTGATAAAACTGAATTTTTCCAGTAAAGATATGGCTTCATTACTAGGAATTTCAGTAGAAAGTGTACATACTTCGAGATATAGATTACGTAAAAAATTGCAACTCGAAAGAAATGACAACTTAGTAGAGTTTATATCTAATTATTAGTTGGGAATATATAATACAATCAATTGCTAAAACAGTTTAATAATTAGCATTTACTAAATAGTAATTTGCAGCTAACAATTATACTTTTATAGATGTTAGCAAAAGCAGCAATTACTGATGGAAATGGCGATTTTTCCATTGAGGATATAACGATAAGCGAACCAAAAGGAGACGAAGTTGTCGTAAAAATAATGGCAGCAGGATTATGTCATACTGATTATGATTCTTTGCATTGGGGAAGACCTGTAATATTGGGACACGAAGGCGCCGGAATTGTAACAGATATTGGTCCCGATGTCACCTCTGTTTTACCAGGAGATCATGTAATTCTCAATTGGGCCATTCCTTGTGGAACTTGTTTTCAATGTCAAGAACAAAATCAACACATTTGTGAAAACAACTCTCCTGTAGTTGCGGGAGACGCTTTACCAGATGGAGAAGTTTCAGCAGGACATGCTAGATTAGAAAGCACTACTTTTAATGATAAAGGTATAGAACGCTCTTTTAATATTGGCACCTTATCTACCCATACTGTTGTAAGAGAACAAGCTGTAGTAAAATATCAAACTGAAATTCCTTTCAGTTCCGCATCTATTGTTAGTTGTGGAGTAATGACTGGATACGGCTCTGCTGTAAATACAGCAAAAGTAACTCCAGGATCTACTGTAGCGGTTATTGGAACTGGTGGTGTAGGTCTTAATGTAATTCAGGGAGCTAAAATATCGGGCGCAGCTAAAATTGTAGCCATAGACATTAATGAGTCAAGATTAGAAATGGCCAAGCAATTTGGTGCGACCCATTTTGTACTAGCGCAAAAATCTGATAAAGGTTTAAAAGAAGCTACGACAAAAGTTAAAGAAATCGTAGGCAAAAGAGGTGCCGATTTTGCATTTGAATGTACTGCCATACCAGAATTAGGTGCTTCACCTTTAGGAATGATTCGTAACGCAGGTACAGCAGTTCAGGTAAGTGGTATTGAACAAGAAGTAACCATTGATATGCAATTATTCGAATGGGATAAAATTTATATCAATCCATTATATGGTAAATGTCGACCTCATATCGACTTCCCTAAGATTTTAGAGCTCTATGACAAAGGCGATTTACTATTAGATGAAATGGTAACCTCAACCTACAAATTCGAAGAATTACAACAAGCTTTTGATGATATGCTAGCTGGAAAAAATGCGAAAGGAGTCATTGTTTTTGAACCTTAATGAGGCATTAAAAATCAAAAAAAAGCATCCCTATGACATCAAAATTCAGGACAACAGAAATTTCAGACCCTCGTTTTGAAGCCAATCACTTACGGCACATTACAGTAAAAAGTGGCCATCTCAAACAAAGAGGTGATATTACCGCATATGTTCCTTCTGTTAAAAATCTGAAAGATCTACCGATCACTATTTTACTACATGGTGTTTATGGCAGTCACTGGATTTGGTCACAGAAAACTGGCATACATCTAAAAATGGAATCTTGGATTCAAAACAGTGAAATTGAGCCTATGATTATCGCTATGCCATCTGATGGATTATGGGGCGATGGTAGTGGTTATCTTCCGCATACACATGCTGATTATGAGAAATGGATTACCGAAGATGTTATAAATGCTGTTATCGAATTGATCCCACAAGCTAGTACCAACTCCAAAATATGTATTGCCGGACTATCTATGGGTGGATTTGGTGCTTTACGATTGGGAATCAAAAACCATCAAAAGTTTGAGGCCATATCTGGATTATCCTCTATAACGATACTAGAAGAAATGAAACTTTTTGTAGAAGAATCTTTGAACGACTATTCACAAGAAGAGAAAGAAAATGAATCTATCTATCAAACCATCTTAACCTATAAAGAACATCTTCCTAAACTACGATTTGATTGTGGTGTAGATGACCTTCTAATTGAAGGTAATCGAAAATTGCATCATCAATTAAAAGAATTAAATATAGCACATACTTATCAGGAAAATCCAGGAAAACACGAATGGAGTTATTGGGAAACTCATATAAAAGACACTATACTTTTTTTCAATAATGTCTTACAAAACAACAACAAAACGAGTTAAAATAGTTCAATTATTTATCAAAATGAGTCAATTTTCATTAAACACGTCTCACTTACTTTGTTATACTAAATAATCCATTTTATGAAGAATAGTAAGTTTTCTGATCCTTTTGACAAAGCTCGACAAGAAAAAGGATACGGTGAAATGAATGATCAGGATGATCCTGTTACTATGGTGTTACGTCTTAAAGATGTTAGAAAGTGCGCCCATAATTGGAAAACATATCAATCTGGAGCAGCTCCAGGAAGAATTGTAATTCCATCAGAAGTTCAAATACGAGATACGCGACAAATCCCATTTGAGGTAGACCCGCCAATGCACAAAACCTACAGAGATCTTATTGAAGATTGGTTTAAAAGACCACTACTTCCAGAGTATCAAGCTGACTTGGTTAACATCATTGAAGATATAGTTGATGAAGCTGCTACAAAAAATGGTGCTGTAGAAATTGTAGAAGAATTTGCGTTACGCATACAATCAAGAGCCCTAACTTTATTACTAAATATTCCGTATGAAGAATCTGAAACTTGGATCTCTTGGGGAACTCATGTATTTAGAAGTGAAGACAATACATTAGATGGTAGCAAAGCAAATATCCTATATGATTATATAGATGCTCAAATTGAAAACGCAGTAAAAAACCCAGGTAAAGACTTATACTCCGTTTTATTAAACACAAACATTGAAGATAGGAAACTCACAAGAGAAGAAGTAAAGGGAATTATGATTCTAACCTTTGCCGGAGGAAGAGATACCGTAATTAATTCTATCACAAATACGATTGCCTATTTTGCTGAACATAAAGAGTCTTTACAGTTACTGAAAGATAATCCTGAGATCATTAGCAAAGCTGTAGAAGAGCTCATACGATATTTTGCGCCATTAACACAAATGGGAAGAGTAACTACTCAAGATACAGCAGTTTGCAAGCATGCGATAAAAAAAGATACTCGTATTTCATTATGTTGGGCATCTGCTAATAGAGATGAAACTGTATTCGAAAATCCAAACGAAGTTATGTTAGATAGGAAAATTAATCCTCATGTAAGTTTTGGGTTTAGTCATCACAAATGTTTAGGAGCTACACATGCTCGTCAAATAATGAAAAAACTCTTACAAGTCTTAACTAAAAAAGTAGCTTCTATAGATATTATTGACGCTCAAGAAAATATCGAGGAGCTTGGAGAATTTAAAAGAAAAGTAGGTTTTGATAGCTTACGCGTGAAGTTTAACAAATAACGCTCTTTTCAAAAAATAATTAAAAACAATATAAGTATGCCTAAAATAACTTTTATCACTAGTGAAAACGAAACCATTTCGGTAGAAGGCACTTCAGGATCTGTAATGCAGCTAGCTGTAGATAATGATATCAAAGGAATTGACGGAGATTGTGGTGGTGTATGTTCATGTGCTACCTGTCATGTTTTTGTTCATCCAGATCATTTCGAAAAAACAGGTGCTCCAGGAGAAATAGAAAAAGATATGCTAGAACTAGACGACAATGTAACCGAATATAGCCGATTGTGTTGTCAATTAGAAATTAGTGATAGTTTGGATGGCTTGATCGTCACAGTTGCTCAATAAATTTATGATAACCAGTCCAGTCTAATTACCTCAATTATTACTATGCTAAACGAAAACACAAAAGTTCCAATATGTTTGGTTATTGGAGCAAGTCATGCAGGAGTTAATTTTGCATTTTCTCTTAGAAAACAAGGGTGGACTGGTTCTATAATTATATTTGACAAGGATCCAGAGACTCCTTATCACCGTCCTCCATTGTCGAAGTCTTATTTAACCTCAGCAGAAGAGACAAATAATAACTTACTGAAGTCATTAGAAAGTTATGAAAAAGAAAATATTACATTACAACTTGGTGTTTCGATAAAGAGAATTGACCGTATTCATAAAACTGTCATTACAGAAGATGGTTCTATACAACAATATGATAAACTTGTAATTGCTACTGGTGCGAGACCTCTAATTCCACCTATTAAAGGCTTAGACAAAGCAACTGAAGTATATACGCTTAGAACAGCACATGATGCAACTACGATTCGTCAAAAAATTAAAGAGGATACCAACAAAAGAGTGCTCATTATTGGGGGAGGATATATAGGATTAGAAATTGCAGCTTCCCTAAGAAAACTTGGAACTTCTGTTACTCTTTTAGAACGCGAATCCAGAATACTAGCGAGAGTGACATCTCCAGAAATGAGTCAATTTTTTTATGATGTACATACCTTAAATGGAGTTCAAATTCATACCAACAAAAATGTTTCTTCAGTCACATCCATAAATTATACAAATACGATCACTTGTGATGATGGTACCACATATGAAGCCGAATTAATTATATTAGGCACTGGAGTTATTGTAAATACTGAGCTAGCAAAAGATGCAGGAATAGAAATTGAAAATGGTATAAAAGTAAATCAGGCTTGTCAAACAAACGACAAAGATATTTATGCCATTGGAGATTGTACGTTTCATCATAACCTTCATTATAATCGTTTTGTACGTCTAGAGTCTGTACAAAATGCCGTGGATCAAGCAAAGATTGCAGCCGCTTCAATCTGTGGAAAAGAAGTTGTTTATAATGCAGTCCCATGGTTTTGGTCGGATCAATATGAAATTAAGCTACAAATGGTAGGCTTGCCTTTTGATTACAACGAAGCAATTATTAGAAATGAAGAAGAAACTACCTATAAGTTTTCTATTTGGTATTTTGATAATGATAAATTATTGGCGGTAGATGCTATCAATAATGCGAAAGCATATGTGTTAGGTACTAAATCCATTAAAGAACACTTAAAACTCAATAAATCTAATCTTCGAGATTCTTCTTTAAAGCTAAACCTTGCAAATCTAATCTTGAAAAACTAAAAAACCACTATCAATCTTTAGCAGATTTTCGCAGGGTATAAGGCGAAACATTTTCTATTTTTTTAAACTGTCTATTAAAATAAGGAACAGAATTGTATCCACATTCGAAAGCAATTTCTTTGATTGGCATGTCTGTATTAATCAATAATTTTTTAGCAAAATCTATTCGTATTTTATTTAAGTAATTGGTAAAGGTAAAGCTAGTTTCACTTTTAAAATATCTACAAAAAGCGGATACCGTCATGTTTACCATTTCGGCACACTTTTCTAAAGAGACATCTTGTTTATAATGCTCCATTATAAATTCGTGCACTTTTAAAATCCGATTTGATTTAAAATAGAAACTATTTTTCAAATAATTTTCTGATGCTAATACCTGATATCCTGAAAGATTAATAAGGTCCAGTATTTTAATTAGTTTTAGCAATTGATCTAAAGGAGAAAGCTTAGGGATTTCCTGAAGTAACTCAGCGATATGAGTTCGATGTTTTCCTATAATTTTTATACCTCTTTCAGATGCCTGTAGCACTTTACGAACTCCTTTCAGTTCGGGTACATCTACAAAATGAGATCCAAAAATATCTTTTCTAAATTGCACATAAATAGACTCACAGTACTCTTCAGAACTCTCCTCCAGAAATCGGGCATCCGGAATCCAAGCATGAGGTAAATATCCACCAAGCAAAACCAAATCTCCTACTTCAAAATCTTCACCATGATCCGCTACTAATCTTCTGCCTTGCCCGTTAACAATCAATAATAATTCAAATTCGGGATGATAATGCCAGTTACCACTAAAATAAGGTTGCTTATACACTCCTGTATGAAAAGAAGCGTGTTGTGAAGTTTCTATTTTTTCCAATGAAACTTCTATTTTAGGATGTTCTGAAACTGGTTTCAATACGACAATAAAAATTAACTTATTGCAAAAATAGTACAATTACTATTCTCAACAACATTCTATCTTCGTGAAATCGATATACCAGAACTATTTATTTTTATAAATAGATTATTTATTATACCGATAATTGTATCTTCCATTTCATTAATTTCTTCATTTCACAAAAATGGCTAATTCCAAAAGAAATATTTCTATCACTGGATCTACTGAGTTTTCTGATTTACTAGTAAAAGATCCTTCTACCTATGCTGCTGGAACTAAGGCTGTAAAAGTAGCCTTACAACATGCTTTTAAAGAAATGGGTGTTGTAAAATCATTAAAAGGACTTGCTCAAATGAATCAAAAAGAAGGTTTTGATTGTCCTGGTTGCGCATGGCCAGATCCTGATACACCTTCAAAAGTTGCGGAATATTGTGAAAATGGAGCAAAAGCATTGGCAGAAGAAGCCACCAATAAAAAAGTAGATGCTGCTTTTTTTAAAAAATACTCGGTAGAAGAAATTTCACAATGGACAGATTATCAAATTGGGAAAAGTGGTAGAATTACGGAACCCATGGTTTTATATCCAGGTAGCATACATTATGAGCCGATTAGTTGGGTGAAAGCTTACGAACTTGTTGCCGAACACTTACATCAACTTAAAGATCCTGATGAAGCTATCTTTTATACCTCAGGAAGATCCAGTAATGAAGCTGCTTTTTTATATGGACTTTTTATACGTGCTTTTGGCACTAACAATATGCCAGATTGCTCCAACATGTGTCATGAATCTAGTGGTGTGGCGCTTAGTGAAACGCTAGGTATTGGCAAAGGTTCCGTTACACTAGATGATTTCGAAAAAGCAGAAGTTATTTTAGTTATAGGACAAAATCCAGGAACAAATCATCCTCGTATGTTATCGGCATTACAAAAATGCAAAGAACAAGGCGGAAAAGTAATCAGTATCAATCCTCTTGAAGAAGCAGGACTTATCAGATTTAAAAATCCTCAGGAAGTAAAAGGTCTTATTGCAGGAGGAGAAGCGCTTACTGATATTCATTTGCAAGTAAAAATCAATCAGGATGTAGCATTATTAAAAGCTATTCTTATCAAACTTGCTGCATTAGATAAACAAACAAAAGAAGTGTTTGATCATGAATTTATTCAAACTTACACGCAAGGGTATGAATCACTTTTGGAACATCTGCAAAATTTTGATGCCCAAGAATTGATCAAACAATCAGGAGTATTATCTTCTTTAATCGACCAAGTAGTGGAACTACTCGCTCATAAAAATAAGATTATTATTTGTTGGGCTATGGGACTTACTCAGCACAAAAATGGCGTAGAAAACATTAAAGAATGTGTAAATCTATTATTATTGAAAGGAAGTTTAGGCAAACCTGGTGCAGGAACATGTCCTGTAAGAGGACACAGTAATGTGCAAGGAGATCGATCTGTTGGAATTGTACATCATGCATCTCCAGCATTTAATAGTGCTGTAGAAAATGTCTTTGGTTTTACACCTCCTACTAAAGCAGGTCTTGATACTGTACATTCTATAAAAGCAATGCATGAAGGAAAGGCGAAAGTATTCTTTGCACTAGGTGGGAATTTTGTATCTGCTGTTTCAGATACACAGTATGCCGCTGATGCTTTACAAAACTGTGAGTTAACCGTACAAGTAAGCACCAAACTAAACCGGACACATACTACTGCGGGGAAAACAGCATTAATATTACCCACATTAGGAAGATCTGAATTTGACCTAAAAGATGGGAAACCACGATTTTTCACCGTGGAAAATAGTATGGGAAAGGTACACAGATCAAAAGGAATGCTATCTCCTGCTTCTGATAATCTTAAAAGCGAACCCGAAATCATCGGTGGCATTGCGGATGCTTATTTTAAAGGAAATCATCCCGTAGATTGGCTACCATTAAGCGAAGATTATACGGCTATTAGAGCAAAATTACAAGAAGTTATTGCTGGTTTTAAAGGACTAGAAGAAAAATCCAAAGGATCAGGCTTTTATCTTCCTAATAATGTTCGTGAATTAGATTTTAGCAAATTACCAAATGGTAAAGCTCAATTTAGTAATTGTTCTGTACCAGATCATCATTTACAAGAAGATGAATTTTTAATGATGACTATTCGCTCTCATGACCAATTTAATACCACCATCTACGGTATGAATGATCGTTATCGAGGTATTTTTAATGAAAGAAGAGTGGTTTTAATGAATCCTAAGGACATTGAGAAGTTTGATCTAGCTGCTTTAGAAATTGTTGATCTTACTAGCAACTATGACAACACCTTAAGGAAAGCAGAAAACTTTAAGATAATCTCCTATAATATCCCACAAGGAAATATTGCTACGTATTTTCCAGAGACTAATATCCTAGTTCCCTATAACCATTACGCAGATAAAAGTAATACTCCCATTAGTAAGTCGGTAGTGGTTAAAATATTGAAGAAAGAATAATCGAGATATGATCTAATTTGTCCAAATTAAGTAATACTTCGTTTCTATAAAATTACTTTCTTATTTGTGCTATCTTCTTTTTTAACAGAAGTGTTCCACAAGTATATTTTTTCCAGCTTTTTAAATTTAGAAAGTTGTTTGATACTTTTATTCGTTATTGAAGAATTACTATGAAGATTTAAGCTTTCTAATCGCTCTAAACTAGTTAAATGTTGAATACCTGCATCAGAGATATTATTTTTCTGCAAAGCCAACTTTTGTAAACCTTTAAAACTACCAATTATTTCTAGATGGGTATCTGTTATTCCTTGCGAAGGTATTGACAGCCAAACAATATTATCCTTAATTTTTGAGAGTTCTTCCAGAATTTCTTTTACAATTTTCACATCAAATTCTTTGCTATTTTTAGGTAACATAGAAACATCATATCGGTTTGATTCTGACACGATTTCTCTCATGTTCACACCTTTTTGTAGTAAGCTTACTATAATTTCCTCTGATACTGGTGAAACAGCACTCATCATTGCCCCAGAAGAATGATCATCGCCTAGTTGAAGTTGTTCTGTCAATAGTTTTTTAATTTCTTCTGGAGTATTTAATGTTCCAACTGTTGCTGTAAAATCCGCCTGACCATGATCTATCCAATACTCAATTATTTTTATCTCTTCTTCCGTTAAAGGAGTCTTTCCTTCTGGTGGCATGAATTCTTTGTCATCAGGATCTAGATGAACTCTTTTAATCAACTCTGATTGTTTACTATTACCAGCAATTAAAGCAACACCACTTTTTCCTCCTTTTAGAATTGAAACCTCATCTGCTAACGAAAGGCCTCCTTTTTTCTTAGAATTATTATGACAACTGAAGCATTTGTTATCCAAAATAGGATGAACAACATGAGCAAATAGTTTTGCTTCTTCAATAGTATTTATTTTGGGCACTTCTTTTTTTTCTTTCGTAGTAAAAGGTAAATAGGCTGTTAAATAATCTGATCCATGAGTTAGATTACCTCCGTAGTGTCCTGTAATACTTAATAACAAAACAATAAAAGTAAGTGTAGCAATATTCAATCTTACAGATTCTTTTATAACGTGTTTAATTCTTTTCGTTTTCAACAACCAGGCTAGTATAGTAATAACTGTAGTTGCTATACCAAACCAAAAATGTTTATCCAAAGCTTCACCTTCATAATCGCCGCTTAATGACAACATATATCCCAACACACAAGCAATAATAGCACTGAATCCTCCTAAAAACAAGGCTAATGGCACAGCTTCTTTCAATAGCTCTTTTTTCTGATATTTTGCTGCTATTTCTAGTATAAATGCAAAAAACAAAAACCCAATTGGTAAGTGTACAACTAGTGGATGAAATCTTCCCAAAAACAAAACAAAATCAGATACTTCGCTCATGAATATTCTTATATATTTTTATTACCATAGCTCCCAAACATCCAACTTCATAGTTTGAGAATATTACTTTACTTTTCTTAAACTCTTTCTAATTTTAATGGAGGCGTTCCATTGGCATTCCATTGACAGACATATAGGTTCTTATCCTCGTCAATACACACATCATGACCATGTAAAATTGGCTTATGCTTAAGCTGATATGATTTTTGTAATTCTCCATTTATATATGAAGGTTTTGTCCCACCAGGATTAGATACAACTTTATCATCTTCTAAAATGGTTACAAAACCTGTATGATCTTTCCAAGTAGTTCGTCCGACTTCAGGTTTCGACCAACAAACACCTGCATATAAATTCTGATCATCGAAAACAGGCCTACAGACTTGCATATTTGGCAAATGCAACGTTTTCACATATTTCCCTTCTAATGTGAACCATTTAAAACATTCTTCATTTCTAGACGTACATACTACTAATGGATTCTCTTTATCACGATAATCGATAGCCACTCCATGCGCATTATCTAATCTATAATTGGGATCCTCATTTTGTTTACCACCCCAATGTCTTATATACTTTCCGTTAGCATCGTATTGAATGATATAATCCATTCCATATCCATCTGCTACGTAAATATCTCCATTAGGTGCTATGGCAGTTTCGGTGGGACAAAAATGATCTCCAGCATTGTAAATTCCAATCGTTTGAGGATGTCCAATATCAAAAATAACTTTTCCATCAGTAGTAGTTTTTGTCACTCTCCCATTATGATGTATCCATTTCCCATTTTTATCTAGAAACCATCCAGAATCTGTGAGAAACAAAACATCTTCTCCTCCTTCATCAAACAACGTAAGACCGTGTCCTCCTGGATATGCAGTACCCCAATAATCCAAAAGCTTTCCCGATTTATCAAAAATCAAAATGTTATTATCCGTATGATCTCCCATCATTATTAATCTGCCCTTGCTATCCATTTGCATCTCATGACAGTTAAGAATAGGATTTCTTACCGTACTGACATCTGCCCAATCTCTTACAATTTTGTATCGATAATCTCCGTGACCTATTATATTTTCTTTGTTCACAGTATTGTTTTTAAGAATATGAAATCCGAAAGAAGGCACGATTGCTGCACCTGCACTTAATAAGGCTGTATTCTTAATAAACTCTCGTCTTGAATTTTCTTTATTCATGGGAAGAAAAATTAGCTTAGTATATCTTTTACTATATGTCCGTGTACATCTGTCAATCTGAATCTTCTTCCTTGATGCTTGTAGGTTAATCGTTCATGATCAATCCCGAAAAGATGAAGTAATGTAGCTTGGAAGTCGTGTGTATGCACAGGATCTTTAATTACATTATAACTAAAATCATCTGTCTCTCCATAGGTAATTCCAGGTTTTACACCTGCTCCCGCCATAAACATGGTAAAGGCTTTAGGATGATGATCACGCCCATAATCTGTAGCCGTAAGTTTTCCTTGCGAGTATACTGTACGGCCAAATTCTCCTCCCCAAATCAATAATGTATCTTCGAACATGCCTCGTTGTTTTAAATCCTTAATCAAAGCAGCATTTGCTTGATCTGTTTTTCGGGCATTTCCTAAAACTCCTTTTGGACATCCGATATGCTGATCCCAACCTTGATGATATAACTGCACAAATTTGACTCCTTTTTCTAGCAATTTTCTTCCTAACAGACAATTTGCAGCATACGTGCCAGGATCGCGACTATCTTTTCCATACATATCAAAAATATACTCCGGTTCATCACTCATATCAGTTACTTCAGGTATCGATGTTTGCATACGGAAAGCCATCTCGTATTGAGACATTCGGGCATTAATTTCGGGATCTCCGTAGAAACTATGTTGTACATCATTCAATTTTCCTAGATAATCTAACATATTTCTCCTATTATGACCATCATAGTTTTCAGGATCTGTGAGATACAATACGGGATCTTTTCCGCTTCTAAATTGTACTCCCTGATGTTCTGTAGGTAGAAAACCATTTCCCCAAAGTCGAGCATATAAAGGTTGCCCTCCACCGTTTTTAGAAATTAAGGTGATAAATGTGGGTAAGTTTTCATTATCAGAACCCAAACCATAACTAATCCAAGAACCTATAGAAGGTCTTCCTGGTTGCTGACTACCTGTCTGAAAAAAGGTGATTGCAGGATCATGATTAATCGCATCAGTTTGCATCGATTTTATAAAACAGATATCATCTACGACTTCTGATAAATAAGGCATAGCACTACTCACCCAAGCTCTGGATTCTCCGTATTGTTTAAAGTCGATAATAGATGGAGCAATAGGTAATGACGTTTGATCAGCACTCATACCTGTAAGACGTTGTCCTTTTCTTACGGAATCTGGTAATTCCTGACCAAATAAATCTTTTAGCTTCGGTTTATAATCGAAAAGTTCAATTTGAGAAGGACCGCCACTCTGAAACAAATAGATAGCTCTCTTTGCTTTCGGAACATGATGTGGTAATCCTAAATCATTTCTGCTAAACATTCCTAAATCAGGCTGTACATTATTTTTAACAGCACTCCAAGCTTTTTCTGTATTTAGAAGAGAACCTAAAGCCAAAGCACCAAAACCTAAAGACGTTTTGGTTAGAAAAGCTCTCCTATCCATCATTTTTTCTACTTGTTGTAGGTCTTTATTATCAGACCGTAAGGTATCGTGGTGATTGCACATAGACGTATTATCTTTTAGTTATGGTGGCATCAGAATTCATAATGGTGCTGGCAACTATCGCATTTGCTGCGATCATCGATAGGTTATCATCTGGATCAAAAGCAAAATCTCCTGATGCCAACCAGCCTTTTGCTTTTGAAATATTACTATTAAACCTATCATATTCTTCCTGTTGAAGAGCAACTAATAACTGTAACTCCTTTTGAGATATCTGCCTCCCCGTTAATCGGATATAGATATCTTTAATACCTTCTTCTACAGAAGCAAAAGCTATCATATTTTTACCCATTACTTTAGAAGCTTCAATGTATGTAGGATCATTTAGCAACACTAAAGCTTGCAAAGGAGTATTCGTTTCTTGTCTTCGTGTCATACATATTTCTCTAGTCGAAGCATCAAATGTTGCAATGGTAGGATTGGGAGCTGTTCTTTTCCAGATAGTGTATAAACTTCTTCTGTATAACTTATCTCCAGCATCTCTTTTGTAGGGTAAGTGTGTCATCTTCCAAAGTCCTTTTGGTTGATATGGTTTTACACTTTCGCCTCCTATTTTAGTGTTTAACAATCCACTTGCTACTAATGCATTGTCACGAAGCATTTCCCCAGACAACCGTTTAGATGGTCCTCGAGCCAATAATAAATTATCAGGGTCTATCTCTCTTAATTCCTCAGAAACATTAGAATCTTGCTGATAGGTTTGAGACATCACAATCTGTTTATTTAATGCTTTTAGATCCCATCCAGACTCTATAAAATTAGTTGCTAACCAATCCAGTAACTCAGGATGCGTTGGTAAGCTTCCTTGATTACCAAAATCTTCAGAGGTTTCTACGATTCCTTTTCCGAAGAAATTCTGCCAATACCTATTTACAGCTACTCTTGCCGTTAATGGATGTTTAGGATCTGTTAGCCACTTAGCTAATCCTAATCTGTTTTTTGGTAAATCTTCTGACATTGCTGGTAAACTGCTTGGCGTATTTGAGAAAACTTCTTCTCCATGAGCATCATATTGTCCTCTTTCTAATAAATATGTTTTCCTGAGTCCTGGAGAATCTTTCATTACCATTATCTCCTTAATGTTATCTGCGCTATCTGCTTGGATCGTTCGAACTTCTTGAAGCGACGAAATGGCTTCTCGCGTTGGAATGGATTTCGCTGACAAATAGTAGTCGGTAAGCAGTTTTTTATCGGTATCTGAGAGTTCTTTGGACGTTTTTGAAATCAAAGGTTTCAAAAGCTTAGTATCAGAAAGTTTTAAGACTTCCAAAGGAGTTAGCTCCTTGCTAAATACTTTTAAGTCATCTACAATTGCTCCTGCAATCCCTTTACCACGCCATCTTGCCCCGATTTGTAAACCAGGTTCTATGGGTTCTGGATAAATATAATCCTCTAAATCATGAAATATAATATCTTTATATAGGTTGTCAATTACTACATTAGTTTGCATATGCTCTCCATTCACGTACAACTTTAATCCACTAGCTTTGCTAGATCCATCATAAGTCATTGTTAGTTGAACCCATTCTTCTCTCGGCACTTCTTTAATCGTGGTCTCTACGATCGCATTATCTGGCCAAACGTGCGCTAGCAGTAACTCAAAAGTGTTGTCTTCTGTAATCGACAGATGATATCCACGATAACTATGTAATCTTGTCCCTTGTGCTTTATGAAAAATTACTCCTTCTTTGAGATCCTTCGGAATAAAAACATGTATTCCAATACTGAAATTCTCACTTCTCTGGAACACTCCCACTTTATCTAAATCTAACCACGCATCACCATCAAACTGAAGTCCCTTTCCTTTGTATCCTTCTTTGAGAATAATTTTTTGATTTCCAGCAAACTGGGTTTTCATTTCCCCTTTATCTAAATAATTTAAATTGTTTCGCAAAGAAGAATTCTCGAAGTCATAATATGCTACCAAATGTTTAGAATCTGTAAATGAATCTCTTCGATATTTTTCTTTAGCAATCCACTGATTTACTTTTTCCTTTTCACTTTCCGTGACACGTTCTATTTTACGCTGAGAATTATTTACAAGATCATCAATGTAGGCCATCATTTGTTCTTCTTCTTTGGTCGGAAGTAACATCGTAGGAACAGGCATTGACCAGTCCCACGGAATTTGACCAGATTCATTTACCTGATTAAAAAAACTGAATAATTCAAAATAATTTTTTTGGGAAATCGGATCATATTTATGATCATGACATTTAGCACAGGCAACGGTTAATCCCATGATACCTTGTCCTACCACATTGGTTCTATCAGAAACATACTCTACTCTAAATTCTTCATCGATAATACCACCTTCTAAATTCTGGGGGTGTAGTCTGTTAAATCCAGTGGCCAAGATTTGGTCTTTAGTAGGGTTTTCTAATAAATCACCGGCTAACTGCCAAGTTATGAATTGATCATAAGGCATGTTTTCATTAAAAGAGTTAATTACCCAATCTCTCCAAGGGCTCATATCACGATAGCGATCTACAAAATATCCGTGCGTATCTGCATATCTTGCGACATCCAACCAATCGATTGCCATCTTTTCTCCATAATGTTTTGAAGCCAAAAGTCTATCAACCTGCTTTTCATAGGCATTGGAGCTTGCATCATTCAAAAAATCAAGCAATTCCTCCTTGGTTGGTGGCAAACCAGTAAGATCAAGGGAGACTCTTCTTAATAACAACTCTTTACTAGCTTTTTTTGATAGATTTAAATTGTTTTCAGATAGTTTTTTGATTACAAAATTGTCAATCGGATTTTTTTCTAAAGTTCTATTTTCTATACGTGGTATCTCTGGTTTGCTTGGAGTAATAAAAGCCCAATGATCTTTATATTCTGCGCCTTCTTCTATCCATCTAATCAAAATTGCTTTTTCTTCAGAAGAGAGTTTTAGATAGGATTCTGGAGTGGGCATCACCAGTTTAGGATCTTCGGACAAAATTCTATGAAAAACTTCCGATTTTTTTAAATTTCCCGGATCTATAGCAAATTTACCAGGTGATTCTGGTAATTCCAGAAAAGCAGTTTCCTCGGAATGTAATTGTAAACCCGCAGAGATCTTTGCTTTATCAGGACCATGACATGCAAAACATTTATCAGATAGAATTGGTTTTACATGCGTATTATAATCTATAGTTTTAGGAAGTTTCTCATATGCATCAGCTACTTTCTCTGGTAATGAAGGCTTACAACCTATACAGATATTCAAAAGAAACAGTATTGTCAAAAAATAACCTTTTTTCATTTTTTATTAATTATTCCACAACATTATTGGACCAAAACTACTATATCATCAATTTTAAGTTGACTACATCGACTGAACAAAAACTATACAATCACTGTTTTAAAACTAAACCGATATGAATAAATCAGTAAAAATCTCATCAATTTGTAAGAAAAATCGAATAAGACAAGATGTTTATAGTATCTAGTTTTTGATCAGAATTTTTTAGCTAGAAGTATTGAAAAACAAAACAAAAGGCCTTTACTACTAAGAAGAAATTGTAAATAATTTTTTAGTAGTGATTCTTCACATTTTCTTCTTGTTTAGTTTTTGTCCAGTCTATTTTTTTTAACAAACTAGAGAACTTTGTAATTTTCAATTTCTAATAAATAACACAACCACAACTTTTATATCCATATTTCCGACCATGAAAAAAGCCTGCTATTTCCTTATTTTATCTACCTTGCTTCTAGGATGTTCCAATAAAAAAACACAAAAAGAAACAGCATCTGACCCTACATATATAGAATCACCTTTTACAGGTATCGATACCATTGCCACAAATGATTGGTGGAATAGAAAGTCTAACACCATCATTGATGTAAAGGTTCCAAGAGGAGAAGTTATTGCATTCGGGATTTATACAGTTAGTAATGAAACTCTTAAATTAACAGCACAACTATTCCCGCTGTATCCAGATGAAACTAGAGAAGTTCGGTTAGAAATCAAGAAAAATGACAAATGGACGGAAATTCAGAAAAAAACAGTAAATGAACTTGGATGGTCAGCTACTTTTAGAATCAACAATTGGAGCTATAAAGAAAATATATCTTATCGAATTTTACATAGCACTGAAGCTAGGTATGAAGGTATTATTAGAAGAGATCCTACGGATAAAGACGAAATTACTTTGGCTGCTCTTTCTTGTAATAGCAACAAAGATAGAGGTGATAGAGATAATTATATACGAAACATAAATTTTCAGGATCCTGATTTAGTCTTTTTTGCTGGGGATCAATCATACGATCATCAGGAGCATACTGCTGCTTGGTTGAAATTTGGATTGCAGTTTAGAGAAGTTTTTAGAACCAGACCTTGTATTACGATACCTGATGATCATGATATAGGACAAGGAAATTTATGGGGTGAATATGGTAAGAAAGCCACTACTATGGCCGGAGATGATGGTGGTTATTTTTACCATCCTGAATATGTAAAAATGGTTGAAAGATGTCAAACCTCACATCTTCCAGATCCGTACGATCCAACACCAATACAGCAAGATATTGGCGTTTATTACACCAATTTGATT
This sequence comes from uncultured Aquimarina sp., assembly GCF_947492115.1. Taxonomy (NCBI): domain Bacteria; kingdom Pseudomonadati; phylum Bacteroidota; class Flavobacteriia; order Flavobacteriales; family Flavobacteriaceae; genus Aquimarina; species uncultured Aquimarina sp. The sequence continues at coordinate 349,140 of NZ_CANLMM010000003.1, read as the reverse complement.
TGGGGAGGTGTTGATTTCGCTATTATTGAGGATAGAAAATTTAAATCAGGCCCAAAAGGTAAGATTCCTCAAATTGGCCCAAGACCTGATCATATTAGAGATCCTAATTATGACCCTAATACCGTGGATCTAGAGGGATTAGAATTATTAGGAAATCGGCAAATTGAATTCTTAAAATCTTGGGGTAGCGATCAACAAACAACCGATTTTAAAGTAGTTTTATCACAAACTGGATTTTGTGGAGGAGCACATTTACATGGTTCCATGGATAATAGATTACATGCAGATATGGACTCTAACGGATGGCCACAAAAGGGAAGGAACAGAGCTTTAAAAGCTATAAAAAATGCCAATGCAATACACATTGCCGGCGATCAACACTTAGCAACCGTAATACAACATGGAATTGAGTCATATGATGATGGCCCTTGGGCTTTTGTTGTCCCAGCAATTGTGAACAATTTTTATAGTAGATGGTGGTGGCCAGAAGATGCAAAACCAGCTACATCTTCTGATAAGCTTCCTTGGATCGGCAAATATCTTGATGGCTTTCATAACAAGGTTACGATGCATGCTTATGCCAATCCTGATAGCCCTTCGAATGGAGCTGGTTATGGTATGATTAGATTTCGAAAAAAAGAAAAAACTGTCACTTTTGAGTGTTGGCCAAGGTTTGAAGATGTTCGAAAAAAAGAGGCTAAACAATTTATTGGCTGGCCAATAACCATAGAAATAGAATAGATTGATTTACTACTTAAATTTTGTAGAACCTCTTTCTATTAGATAAGTTTCCAGTACTGTAGTTTCATAGGTAATAGCTTCCTTTTGGTTGTCTTCTAACCTACTAATTATATTATTAGCAGCTACTTTTCCAAGTTCTACAGCTCTTTGATCTATAGTTGTCAATGGAGGATTACTATTACCCGCAAGAATTCCATCAGTAAAACCAATAACAGAAACATCTTCGGGAACTCTAAGACCCGCACCAATTAACAAATTCATGGTATAAATCCCAGAGAGTTCATCAGCCGCAACAACACCATCTACTTTATTATCATTTAGAAACGTTGTAAAGCTATCTGTAAACTTTTGGTAATCTTCAATTACCAAAACCTTAGGCTTCCCTTTACTTTTTAATATGTCCTTTAATGCTTTTTCATATCCACTTACCCTATCTAATCCTACACTTGTATGATGAATTGGCGTTACAAAAACAACATTTTTACAACCCGATTTGATTAGCTTTTCTGTAGCGGTATAAGAAGATTGAAAATCGTTAATAACAACTTTATCGCAATAGACTTTATCAGTCACCCTATCAAACATGGATATAGGTAATCCTTTATCTATAGCTCCTTGTAAATGCTTATAATTTTCTTTAACAAAAGTCTCTTTAGATATCGATATGATAAATCCATCAACACTTCCATTTGCCAGCATTTCTATACTTTTTACTTCTTTTTCAAAAGATTCATCCGAGATACAGGTAATAATATTATATCCTTTTTCTGTTGCTTCTTTTTCAATACCAGATAAAACTTTAGCGAAAAAATGAGCCAAAATATTAGGAATGATCACTCCTATGGCCCTTGTTTTTCTCTCCTTTAGGTTTTTGGCAGTTATGTTTGGTTTATAGTTGTAAAATTCTGCCAGCTTTTTGATTTTATTTTTGGTCTTTATACTAATCTCAGGGTTATCAGCTAATGCTTTTGACACGGTAGAAACCGAAAAATTAGATAGCTCTGCAAGTTTTTTTAATGTCATCATTTGATTACTCATATCTCACTTTTTATCCACCGCTTAAAGAAAATTATCCTGTAGTATAATGTGCTGTTGATAAGGATTTTAAAGTTTCTGCTGCTTGTTCTGCCGTAATATCACGCTGTGGATCTGCAAACATCTCATAACCTACCATAAACTTTTTTACGGTTGCTGACCTTAATAATGGAGGATAAAAGGACATATGAAAATGCCATTCATCATGAGGGTCTCCATCTGTTGGAGCTTGATGAATCCCTGCAGAATATGGAAAACTGCAATTGAATAAATTATCATATCTAATGGTTAAATCCTTTATTATTTGCGCAAACGAGGCTATCTCCTTTTCATTTAGCTCTTTAATACTTGGTTTATGTTCTTTTGGTAATATAATAGTTTCATAAGGCCAAATTGCCCAATATGGCACCAGAGAAACGAAGTGATCATTTTCTAAAATTATTCTTTCTCTTGTCTCCAATTCCTGTTTTAAGTAGGCTTGTAATAAACTTTGATTCGTATCAAGCCAATATTTATTCATTTGCGCTGTTTTCTTAGAAACTTCTAGCGGAATAGACTCTTGAGCCCATATTTGACCATGAGGATGAGGATTACTGCACCCCATGACATCTCCTTTATTTTCAAATATCTGAATATGGTTGATATACGACACCTCACTTAATTCCTCATATTCTCTTTTCCATAGTTTAACGACATTCTGAATCTCTTCTACCTTCATTATAGGCAATGTCAAAGAATGATCAGGAGAAAAGCAAACTACTTTACAGATCCCTCTTTCAGACACTCCCTTTAGCAATCCTTCGGAAAAAACCTCTTTTGGAGTTTCAGACAATAAGGCAGAAAAGTCATTTACAAAACTGTAAGGCCCATCATATTGAGGATTTGTAGCTCCACTTGCTCTAGTATTTCCTGGACACAGATAGCAATTAGGGTCATAGGAAGGTCTCTTGGCAATGGATTGTTTTTCTTCTTTTCCTTGCCATGGCCGTTTAGTACGATGAGGAGATACTAAAACCCATTCTCCTGTTAGTATATTATATCTCCTATGAGGATTTTCGTTAATCATATGATATCTTTTTTAACTTACTATGATACTTTAGACTTTGTAAATTCGATACTTGTTCCTTTGCTTGGCATTACCTGAAAAGCATCTAAATCGATATTAAATCGTTCTTTATATGCTATACTCACTTCTTCTGTATATGCATTGATGTAATCTTTATGCACAATATTTACTGTACATCCACCAAAACCTCCACCCATCATTCTCGATCCAATTACATATTCTTTTTCTTTGGAGAAATCCACCAAAAAATCTAATTCATCACAACTAACTTCGTACTTATGTCGAATTCCATCGTGACATTGATATAATAGATCTCCAAACTCATTTAGCCCGTTATTTTTTAGAAACTCCGCAGCCGCTAAAACTCTTTTATTTTCTTGGATAATATATTGACATCTTCGAAAAACAGTTTGACTTACTTCATCTTTTACCTCTTCTAGCATATCTAAACCAACATCTCTAAGAGACGAGATATTTGGATGTCTTTTTTTAATAAAAGCTACCCCTTCCTCACATTGCTGTCTTCTAACATTATACTCGCTAGTAGCCAGATTATGTTCTACATTGGTATTTAGAATTAGTATTTTATAATCCACCAAATCAATTGGAATTAAGCTATGTTCGAGAGATTTACAATCAAGAAAAAGAATTTTGTTTGTTTCACTAAAAACGGAAGCATACTGATCCATTATACCACATTTAGTACCAACATATTCATGTTCAGCATCTCTACTTAATACAGTAATGTCTTTTTTAGAAAGCCCTAACTCGAATAGTGAATTTACACCGTATGCAAGACCGCACTCTAGAGCAGCAGACGAACTTAATCCAGAACCAATTGCTAACTCGCTAGAAAAGAAACAATCAAAACCTCGGATCTTATCTGATCTTTTTGATAGCTGATGTAGTACACCCAAAATATAATTCTCCCAATTTTCTGTGCTAGGTGAAATATTATTTAGATCTACTCTTAAGGATTTATCATAATTTCTACTGTAGAAATTACAAGTATCCGCTGTTCCATTTTTTTTAAACTCAAAACGTATTTTTTTATCAATAGCAGTAGGAAGTACAAAACCATTATTATAATCCGTATGACCACCCATAAAATTTATTCTCCCTGGAGAAGATACTATGAGCTCTGGGATAAATGTATTTTCTTTGTTCATTATTAAAACCTTTATTTATAACAAAAATAATAAATGTAATAATTACATTTATTATTTTTTAAAGAATATTTTATGGAGTTTGCCAAAAATCAGCAAAATAGTTGGTATGAAAATAAAGAGCAGGTATTAGTTGCTGTAGACTGTATCATCTTTGGATTTGACAATGAAACTTTAAAACTTCTTGTTTTTAAGCGAGAAATACAACCTCTTAAAGGTTCGTGGTCTTTGATTGGAAGTTTTATCAGACAAAATGAAAATGCTAATCAAGCTGGTTTAAGGATCTTAAAAGATATTACGGGTCTGGAAAACATTTTTATGGAAGAGCTAAAGACCTACTCGGCAGTTGATAGAGATCCCGGAGCACGCTGTATTTCTATTGGCCAATATGCGCTAATCCGAATCGATGAGAATAATAAAGAACTAGTGAATAAACATGGTGGCTTTTGGTTTTCCCTAGATGAGTTACCAGAATTGGTATTAGACCATAATCAAATGGTAAAAGATGCTTTGGATAGACTACGAGAAAAGGCTAGATTTTCTCCAATTGGATTTGAATTACTTCCGAAGTATTTTACTTTACCCCAAATTCAAACCTTATACGAGCAAATCTTTCAGAAAAGATTGGATTCTCGAAACTTTAGAAAAAAGTTACTATCACTTAATTTTCTTAAAAAAACAGAAATTAAAGATAAATCCAGTTCCAAAAAAGGAGCTTACTTATACGAGTTTGATTATGAAAAGGAAACAGATCAAAACTTTATATTTAAAGGATAATAAGTGATTTTAAGAAGTCATTCCTATGATACCAATTATTAGTTCTTTTTACGAATCCTGTACTGATCCATTCTTTTCATCGCTTTACCTTCATATTTCCGTTTTAACTGCCATCTAGGTCTTTCTAGTGTTAATTCCCATTGAAATAAAAGTTTGTATAATTCTTTTACTTTTTCAGGATATTGAAAGGCTAAATTGTTTTTTTCCGAGATATCATCAGCGAGATAATACAGTTCTGCCGGTCTATCAGGATATCTAAGTAGTTTCCAATCACCTTGCCGAACAACACCTCTATTCTCTTTCTTCCAGAAGAGTGTTTCGTGCGGTCGATTTTTATCTTTTTGTAAAATAAATGGAAATAAGTTTACCCCATCAATATCTTTTAAATCTTCCATACTCCCACCTCCTAATGAGTAAAACGTAGGTAATAAATCAAATGTACTAACTGGAAATTCATACTCTTTGCCACTTGGTATTACTCCTTTCCATTTCATAACATATGGAACTCTGATTCCTCCTTCTAGATGATTGGCTTTGGTGCCGCTTAGAGGTATGTTGTCTGAAGCATTTGTATCCGTAGGTCCTCCATTATCATTAGTAAATACAATTAAGGTATTTTCTTCTAACCCCAGTTCTTTTACTTTATCAAAAACTAGTTTACAGGCCTTATCCATAGCGAAAGTCATAGCAGCAAGTTGTTTTCTTTTACCTTTTAACTCTGGAAACTTTTGTAGGTCTTCTTTAGTTGCTTCCATAGGTGTATGCACAGAATTAAAGGCTAACATGGCAAAAAACGGGGTATCTTTATTATCCTCTATAAAATTGATTGTAGCTTTTGCAAAAGCATAGGTTAAATATTCTTCTGTCTCACCAAATTTTCGAAAACCTGTTTCTAATAAATCCTCCACTCTTGATGTTGGATTATTCTCATCATATTCGAAATAACTACGTGCTCCTCCTCGAAAACCATAGAATTCATCAAAACCTCTTTTGGTAGGATGAAAACGATCTGCATTTCCTTGATGCCATTTCCCAAAAAGGCCAGTTTGATATCCTAAATCTTTTAGATATTCAGCAATTGTTTTTTCATCTAGAGGCAACCCCATTTCATCATCATCGATATAATAATTGCTCATATATCCTGGTACATTGTTCTCTTCGAAACCAAATTTTTGCTGATACTTTCCTGTCAATATTCCAGCTCGAGATGGCCCGCAAACTGCCGCAGTAACATATGCCTGTTTAAACCTCATTCCTTCTTTGGCAAACTGATCCAAATTAGGAGTCTTCATCACATTACTCCCTTGAAAACCAAAGTCTGCATATCCTGCATCATCAGCAATAATCAAAATAATATTTGGACGTTCTTGAGAAGATACTATTTGAATTGTAAGGGCTGAAATTATTAGCAGTATGAATCCTTTATATTTTGTAACCATCAATAATTTTAGAAATTGTAATTAATATCATAATCTTCAGTAAGCTTGAAAAGAAAAGCTTAGTTTATAACTAAAAGTAACGAGTCTTACTAAGCTTATATCTTTTCTCACTTACTTTAAACAAAAATCTAATCTAAATCAATTAACTTCTTTAGGTTCATATATACGTATCCAGTCTACCTTAAAGGTATGATTATCTTCATTTTGAATCTCAGAGTTCGACGGAGTTCGCCCATTACAAGCGTTCCAATTTTGATCCTCGACATTAATGATAATATCCATTTCTTTATCCAAATTCATCCCATTATTAAGATAATTAAGAGGATCTATAACACTGGTAGAAGAGTTGCTTTGGGCCTGTTCTAAGCTACTCGCTTGATTAACTGCTTGGAATCCATTGGCCGCAGTTGGCAAGGAACCATTACTAACAGGTTGTGGATAGGTATACAACCAATTACCATTAACATCTCTACTTGCAAATGCGTTATCCGAAAGTATTCTTACTTTTTCACCATCAATGTAATATTCCAAATGTTTTGGATCTCTCCAATACACTCCAATTCGTACCCATTGACCACCCCATTGATTGACTCCATTTTTTCTCCACCAACTTCCTGCGTCTCTTGGTTGGTAATCCTGAAAAGGATTTCTAATAAAAGTATGATGACTAAGGTGTATACGCTCTGCTAGCCATAAATTTCTATCATCTTCTCCAGTTCCACCATAGGCCTCTATAATATCTATTTCCTGAGTATCATCAGGGCTTAATAGCCAGACATCAGAAGCCGTAACTGCATCCGCAACTCTTACTCTTGCTTCTACATATACAGGATACTTTACTCTTGTCGTAGAAGTAATACAACCTGCTCTAGTAGTAGGTAAAGTCCAAGTTTCTGCCACACCATCTACATCACAATCTACATCAAAAGATTTAGTCTCTCCCGGGACTCTGGTAGCCTTGATTTGAAGATCTCCATCTCCAACAGAAACATTTTCTCTAACCCACTTAGTAGGACCTGGTCCTTCCCAGTTATTGTGATAAAAATTAGTCCATTTTCCTCCAAATGTCGCTGCACTTGGCGTAGCAGTAAAATTGTAATTAAAATCATCCGAAGCTTCCTGATTTAATTTCCAAAACTTGCCTTCTCCTGCTTCTGCAGGAATATCTATTCCTTCCCAATCAAATCCTTGATCATCCGGATCTGTGACAACCACATCGGGATCAGGATCAGTAATGGTTACAGGATTTGCGATATCATCTCCATTAGAACAGGATTTTAATGATATAAATACGCTAAAAAGTAATAAGATTGATATTTTCATTTTCATAACGTTGAGCTTTTTTCTCTAAAATTTACAGGGTTTTAAAAGCTTTTTTAAATATTTTAAATGTTCTCTACGGCTTACTTATCTTCTAATTTCCAGGTTCTCACCCAATCAACTCTCATCGTGTTAATGGTATCATCTCCTAAATCGGACTTTGGTGGAAGTCCTCCTAACCAATCTGCTTCATTAGTCCATAAATCAAAAATTATCTCTAAATCTCTAGTAAAAACACGACTTGGAAAATTATCTCCCGTTTCATGGTTCCCAACTACTACACTTCCTGCAGGTTCTCCATCTAGGTAAAACTGAATATTTTTATTATCCTTCCACCATACTCCTACGATATGATATTCCTCATTCCATTGCACTCCTTTTAATGGGTTTGCGTCTGATAGATTATTATTACTATAATTTCCTTTATTTCTTATAGTAACTGGTGTCAAATTTGAATCGGCATGAAAATATTGAGAGTTCATAGTTGTTGGAAAGTCTGGTTGACAATTACAAGAAGGTTTAGAATTGTTTTCTATAATGTCAATTTCATCTCTATCAGAAATATCTCCATTGTTTAACCAATAGGTATTATACGCAGATATATGAGCCGTTTTTATCCTAGCTTCCGTATACATAGGATAGCTTGTTTTCTCCCTGGAATGGATTCTTGCCGTTTGAAACCACCTTTGTTCTGGGTTAGATTCATTAAGAGTAGCCTTTATCCATAAATTACCATTAGCAACGCCCGAATTTTCATTGGAATTAGACATAAAAACAGGTACTCCATAGTTCCAAGTAGATTTAAACCACTTATTAGCATCCCAGACATCAAATTCATCTGACATTGCTTCCATTTTCACCCACTTTTTGTCAAGAGGTGTGGTATCATCTATAGAAACAAAAGATGGTAGATCAGGATTTATGTTATTAAAATCATCTGCTGTAGGCACAAATGGATTTACAGTTATGTTTACGCTTGCTGTTGCTTCATCTCCATCTGCATCTGTTATGATATATGTAAATCGGTCTGTTCCGTCATAATTGTAATTAGGAATATATTCGAATACACCATCACTAATTTCAGTAAGTGTACCATTCGAAGGTTCGGTAGATATACTATAATCATCTCCATCTCCACCATTTTCTCCAATAATATCGTTTGCAGAAACATTGATTCTATTTGCCTCACCAGAACTACTATCTTCCTCTACTGTTAAGGTATCATTAACAGCTACCGGTTCGCTATCCATAGAATTCGTATCTGGTTTTGATTCTTCATTAGAACAATTAGACATTACCATTGCGAAAGCAACTATTGGTACAATTCTTAAGTGTATTTGCGAATACAATTTTTTAAACATTTTCTTTTTCTTTTTAATTAATTCAACTTTTTTATCCCGGCTTGACTTCATATCATAAACTTCTAATGTGATAGGATCTAATGACACAAGTCATCCATAATTAAATGTTTAGACATAATTTTACGATCCAAAATAATTCGTTTAGGAGTATTGTATAAATAAGTATGATTAGGCATTAAAAAACGCCCAATCATACGAAACAATAAAAACTAATAACTCTAAATTAGATTTTTACAAATTTTCCAGTTCCTTTTTCAGTTTGTATAAAATAGGTGCCTGCAGTTAATTCCTCGACATTTAATGAGGTCGCTCCTTTTACAGATTTTACAGTCCTTCCTGTAAAATCAATAATAGTGTATTGATCGGAAATCGATTCATCATTAAAGTATAAAACATCCTTTACTGGGTTTGGATAAAAACCACTTATACTTTTTTCATTATCAAATGAGCCAATAGATAGTGTTGAGTCTACCGTTATAGCGGTATTATCATTAACAAACCCTCCGTCATTATTATAGGACATGAATATGATCAATAAGTATTGGTTTCCGGATGACAAACTACTTGAATTTGGAGCATTAGCATCAATAGTATAGTCAAAGGTCACATTGTTTTGAGCATTTGGTTGTTGACCAGCATTTTCATCTATAGGAAATATCTGATTGTAATCGTTTACAATATTAAAGGCAGCATCAACCTCTCTTAATATGATACTAACATAGAAAAAGTCTTCTGAGCCTGCATCATAGGAAACATCCATATTAATAGTTTCACCAGGAACGACTGCACTAATTGGATTGTTCCATGTAATACTTTGAGAAAAACCTAAAGAAATAATAAAAAGGAAATAAATTAACGTAACTTTTTTCATGATCTTAATTTTTAAAGATCTAAAATTAATATTTAATAAAACGATAAGATAAATAAGCAACTAGACTAAAACTGAACTAAATTGTATGGTTTAGAAAAATTATGATAAAATGATATCTTCTAAACTTTATCAAGCAGGAGGTTCACAGTTTTTTCAAATAATTTTAAAAAAAGTAAACTTTTGTAAAGATACAATCCAAAAAGCGATACTTTTTTTTAAACAATTTGTTATCTTATTGTTTCTAATACGTTAAGAACAAAAAAACCTTGAAATCCAATGATAATTGGGCTTTTGAATTTGTTTTTCTTATCAAAAAGAAGAATTAGCATTAATAAATATATGTCTTTATTAAATTGCAAATTGTTAATACTACCTCTACCTTATCTAAGCAAATTTTTAACACTTTTTTTTACAAAAACTCATTCGTCTATTTTTTGTCTAGTTTCTTTTTTTTTAATAAAACCTTAAGATTTATATGTTTGTTTTGATCATTTCAGTGAATTGAGTTTAAAAAAATGAGAAATCATTAATAAGTATTAAATTTTACTAAGTTTCTATTATCATTTATGAAAAATAACAAAACAACTATGACCAAAAAGTATCATTGGTTATTGATCTGTCTACTGATGTTATGTTTCGTCAGTACGAAAGCGCAAGATAAAATGAATATTACCGGACAAATTATAGATGAAACCGGCATGCCCTTATTAGGAGTAAACGTTTTAGTAGAGGGAACCAAAAGAGGAGCCGTTTCTGATTTTGATGGAAATTATGAAATAAAAGCTTCTAAAGGAGAGGTCTTAGTATTTTCATCTCTTGGTTTCACTACACAATCCATAACCATAAGCAATAATACTACAATCAATGTTGTTCTCGCGCAGGACAGTCAAGAACTAGAACAAGTAGTCGTTATTGGATATGGAACGCAACGAAAAATTGAAGTTACGGGAGCAGTAAATAGCGTAAGTGCCGAAATTATTTCTAAAGCACCTGTATCTGATGTTGCAGAATCACTCCAAGGACAAATTGCTGGTGTTAACATCCAAGCGAGTAATGGTAGACCTGGTGAAGAGGCAAACATACAAATTAGAGGAGTTGGTTCATTAAGCCCAGGATCATTAGGTCCTCTTTTTGTCGTAGACGGAATACCTTTTCAAGGAAATCCTAATATAGCACCAGAACAAATAGAATCTATTGATATTCTTAAAGATGGTGCTTCTGCCGCTGTTTATGGAGTTAGAGCCGCTAATGGAGTTATCCTCATAACCACAAAAAAAGGGAAACAAGGACAATTAAAAGTAGATTATTCAACTTACTTAGCTGTTCAAAATATTACATCAGGTGTTCCTTTAATGAATACGAATCAACAACTTTTTTCTGATCAAGCAGTAAATGATGCTGATGGAACAGTAAACAATACATTCTTTTTAAATCCGAATGCTCTGGATTTTGATAGTGACTTTGTGGGTGATGTTCAAAATGACAATGCTTTAATACAAAACCATAATTTAAATATATCTGGAGGAGTTGGTGATCTCTCTTTAAATATTAATGGTTCTTATTTTGATCAAGAAGGGGTACTTATCAATTCTGGTTTTAATCGATTAACCACTAGAATTACAGGGCAGTATACCAAGGAAAGGTTAAAAATCTTTACAAGTATTGGTATTACGGATGAACTGAGAGTTCAGGAACCATTTGCTCTATTAGAGCAAGCAGTTGCCCAAAGACCTTTTCAACCTCCGATTTCAAATATACAACCCGTGAATGGTGTGGTACAATTAGGAGTGGGAACTGGACAACCAGAGTTGTTGAGTTTTTTAACGAGACTTTTGAATGATGAAGATGAAAGACGCATAAGGAGTTCTAACATCGCTTTTAGTTTAGATTATGAAATTCTTAAAGGGTTAACCTATAAAGTGAATTTAGGTAGGAATAATTGGAATTTTAGGAGAAACTTTTTACGCCCACAATATCTTCTTTTCAATGTACAAGGAGATTTCGTACCTGGTGCATCACGTGAAGATGCAATCCTACAAGAGAGTTTTATTTTTACACAAAGAAATACTATAGAAAACTCTTTAAGCTATAATGTTGATTTTGGAAATCATAATCTTAAGCTTCTTGCATTGACATCTTATGAACAATTTGATTCCAAAAATTTAAGTACTGGTGTTATTGGTCTTGCTAGTAATAATACACCTGTTTTAGGTCAAGGACAAGAACCAATAAATCCAACTGGGTTTGACATAACCAATAAGTTAAGTGGTTTATTAGGAAGAGTTCAATATAATTTTGATGATAGATACCTTTTATCCGCAAGTATAAGAAGAGATGGTTCTTCTAATTTCCCTACTTCTAATAGATTTAAGGTCTTTTATGGAATTTCTGCAGGTTGGAATGTTAGCGAGGAGCCATTTTTCAAAAATGCAAATCTCGACTTCATTAACAACCTTAAATTTAGAGGAAGTATCGCCGAAGTAGGAAATCAAACCATAGCAGGTACTAATCCGACTCCATTTATACCGACAATAGAATCAGGAGTGAATTTTATTTTTGGAGAAGCTGAAAATTTGGCATTTGGTCAAATCGGAAGACGTTTGGTAGATCCTGATATACAATGGGAAACTAAAATCTCCAGAAACGTAGGTGTTGATTTATCCATGTTTAGTAATAAACTTAATTTTACAGCTGACTATTACCTAAATGACAGAAAAGATCTTCTATTAGAAGAAAGACTTCCGCCATCAACAGGAACCAGTGCACCAAGAGATCAAAGTTTTAGAAGTCGAGTTGTCAATGCTGGAAATTTAACAAATCAGGGAATTGAAATAGCATTATCTTATAAAGACCAGACTTCTTATGGATTAAAATGGAACATTGCGGGTACTTTTACACGAAATGTCAATGAAGTAACAGATCTTAACGGTACAAGCAGAGGTTTTTCTGGAGGAACTCCCGTATTTACTGTAGGTAATGTTGATAATACTACATTTTTAGCAGAAGGATTTGAAGCAGGTGCATTTTTTCTACTTCAAAATGAAGGAGTAATCCAAACAGAAGAAGAGTTACAAGCCTATCAACAAATAGTTCCTGATGCAAGAATAGGTGATATAGCTTATATTGATCAACTTACTGTAGACACTAATGGTGATGGAATTCCTGATACTGCTGATGGAACTATTAATGACGATGATAGAGTCTACGCAGGTTCTGGACAAGCTGATTTTGAAGCTGGTCTAAGTTTAAATCTAGAGTATAAAGGTTTTGATTTTTTCATACAAAATTACTTTTCTTATGGTGCAGAAGTGTATAACGGAGCACGTCTTTCCGCTTATATCAATGGAAGACATGAAGAACAATTCAATCAATGGACACCACAAAACCCATCCTCTAATATTCCAGCAAGAAGGGCAGGAAATGTATCTACTGCGAGTACTAGAGCAAGATCCGACTTTTTTCTAGAAGATGGATCCTATTGGAGAATACGAAATATCACATTGGGCTATTCGATCCCTAAGGATGCTTTACCAAATTTCTTCTCCAGTTTTAGAATATATGCTACTTCTCAAAACCCGTTTACGTTTACCGAATACACAGGTTTTGATCCTGAAATTGGAGGAGACGGAATTTTTACCAGAGGAGTTGACCAATTAACCTATCCAGTATCCAGAAGAATTTTATTTGGTGTTCAACTTGGTTTTTAAACTTACAATATAATTTATTATGAAAATTAAACATAAACTAAACACGTACATCGCACTAATTTTAGGTTTTATTGTGATATCCAGTTGCGAATTAGACGTAGATAATCCAAATGCTGTAACTGAAGAAACTTTTTGGAGTACTCCAAATGATTTTGATGCAGCCCTCACAACTGTGTATGGTGCGCTTCAGTTTCAAGGTATCAGTGGATCTGGATTAGCATTTGAGATGCTTTTAGGAGATGAAGCAGGTACCGAAAACTTTTATAGACAAATTGAATTTGCTTCTTTAAATTTTGGTGATGCAAGTGAGCAAGTAGTAGATAAATGGAACGAACTATATATTGGTATCTTCAGAGCTAATCAAGTACTGGAGCAACTTCCACTAAACCTTAATGTATTTGATGATCCGGAAGAAGCAATATCTATTGAAGCTCAAGCACGATTCTTAAGAGCATTTTATCATTTCCAGATAGCACATTCTTATGGTGGTGCAGTTATTAGAACCTCTGTTGCAAGAACTTCAGAAGAAATAGCAGCTCCTTTTAGTTCAATTGAAGAAGTAACTAATCAAGTAATCATCCCAGACCTTATTTTTGCTAAAGCTAATTTACCAGAAACTTGGCCTTCCAACGACTTGGGTAGAGTTACTTGGGGAGCAGCTACAGCTTTATTAGGAAAAACATATTTATATGGTCAACAATGGGAACAAGCTGCTAACGAATTTAGAGAAGTGATAGATTCTAATCTTTATAGCTTAGCTCCTAACAATCTTGACAATTTTTCTCATTTAACGGAATTCAACTCTGAATCCATTTTAGAAACCCCTTATTCGGTAGAATTTAATCCAGGTGCAAATGGGAATGTTGTAGATGACAACACCTTCGAAACCGGAGCAGAAGCTAGTGGTATCGCAAGATCAATGGGACAATTACAGTTTGGAGCATTTAATGTTGTGCTTCCTACCTATTATCTTCATGAGCTTTTTGTACGAGATGAAATCGATCCAAACAATCCTGTTAATGATGGAAATATGCAGTCCAAAAGAATGGGAGCTAGTATCGTTCCCGTAGACGGAGATGGTCTGTATTATGGGTTACCTATTAATGATAAACCTGGCTGGGTATTTGGACAAAGTTCTTATGCGAAAAAATATTCTAACTGGTATCATTTAGAAAGTGAAGATGGAAATAGTCGTTCCGAAATCAATTTTAGACATATTCGCTTAGCAGATGTGTATTTGATGTATGCTGAAGCTGTTCTTGAAGCAAACGGTGATGTTGACACAGCAATAGAATTTATTGACCGAGTAAGAAGAAGAGCTGGAGTCATTACCTTAAGTCAATATATAAACGATAATGGAGGATTTCCTCAATTCCATATTAGTGAACAAGTAAACGGTGTACAACCTTTTGTATCGGCTTCTGTAACCACTGTAATGACGCACATAAGACGTGTAGAAAGACCTTTGGAACTATGTTTTGAAGGACATAGATGGAAAGATCTAGTAAGATGGGGTATTGCAGGAGATGTCCTGAATGAATTAGTACAAGATGAATTGTGGAGAGAAGCAAATTTTGATGCTCTAGATATTGGCGGTGTTGGTGTAGCTCCACTATTTATTAGAGAAAAACTAAGACGCGATTTTGGTATAGCAAGCCAAAATTATAACTCGGCTGTTCACGATTATTTCCCTATTCCAGCTGCCGAATTACAAACAAATGATGAAATTGGTAATTAAAATTCTGCAAATATGAAGAAGTTATTAAAATTTATAACAGTACTGATAATCGGTTTGATTACC
Organism: uncultured Aquimarina sp.; assembly: GCF_947492115.1. Lineage (NCBI taxonomy): Bacteria > Pseudomonadati > Bacteroidota > Flavobacteriia > Flavobacteriales > Flavobacteriaceae > Aquimarina > uncultured Aquimarina sp. The sequence continues at coordinate 333,856 of NZ_CANLMM010000003.1, read as the reverse complement.
ATTATTAGCTGCCAAAATGATGATGTTGATACTGATGTTCCAAGCCAACGAGTAATTTTTACTTCAGAGCAAAGTCAGGCGAATCAAATTAGAGTAAATACAGATCTAACATTTGGTGATGTCTCTACTGGCGTAGTTTCAAGAACCTGGACCTTTCCAGAAGGTGTGGCTAATGTTACCCAATCAAATAGTGATGTTGTAAAAGCAACATTTACGCAAGTTGGAGAACACAACGTTACTTTAAATCAAGTTTTTGAAGAAGATGCTTTTGTTGATGGTGAGCTGAGAGGGCGTGAATTAGATACTACTATTGTGGTAACCGTAATAGAACCAATTGCTATAGATCTAAAGGCTAATTATATTAATCCTGATGGTACTCTGGGAGCTGCACTAACGATAAGCGATAATGCCGAAAATGAGGTGATTGCTAGTAGGGCTGTTCGTTATACTTTTGACCTTGTAGGAGAACCTTTAAACATCGATTGGACAATAGACGGCGGAGATCCAGAAACAGCTACTGGAACTAATCAAGTAGATGTTATCTATAAACGTTTAGGAACTTATGGAATTAATGTAGATGCAAATACCAATAGACCGGCAGGGCAAGCTATAGCTGCTTTTTCGAACTTAGTAAAAGTTATACCTTCTACAGATCCTGTTACTTTGGATGGAGTTCAAGGAAAAAGAGATGGAACCTTGGCATTAGAATTTAGTAGAGAAATGGATGAAGCTACCGTTGTAAGTGATCAATTCTCTATCAACGTAGAAAATAATGGAACTCCGATCTCCGCAACCATACAAAGTGTTCAAGTGAACCCTGCAGAAAGAAATATTTTATTAGTTTCTTTAAGCGGAGACCAAATCTACATTGATGACACAGTATCTGTTTCCTATACTGCAGGATCATTATTCACTACAGATGGAGTTCAGGCAGATAGTTTTATGGATGTACCAATGGATTCTTTTGAACAAGGAGAAAACTTATTAGAATCCACAACAATTGACTATAGTTTTGAAAATTCTGCTGATGATGCAAATTGGCCCTATCAATTCTGGGGTGGAAAATGGGAATTGTATGATTTCTCAATTGATTTTTCCAGAGCGCGAACAGGTACAAGAAGTGGAGTTGTTGATATGCAGGCAAATGGAGGTATGATCATTGCACATACAGCTGGAAAATTACCAATAGAATCTGGTAAAACATATGAAATTGGTGTTTGGGTATTTGTAGAAAATGTTGGAAATACTCCAGCTGGATCTAACAATCCTGATCTCAGAATTTATTTAAGACCTTCACCTGACTTCGGAACAGGTCCAAATCCAGAATTTAGTGCTTCGTTCACAACAGGAGAATGGGTATATAGCTCCATTTTAGTAACTGGAAATGCATCGGAAGAAAAGGAATTACTGATAAGAGGAGACAATGAGTTTAACAATATGCCTATTAAAATTTATATGGATGATTTATTTGTAAGCGAGGTTGAACTTAGACCATAATATATTAGCCAATTTTTATTTTCATTTATTACCAAAGTAATATCTGAAATAAGAGAGAAAGAGCGCAGGGTTATTCTAAACAGTTGTTTTTAGTTATAAACAGTTTAGGCCTCTTTCTCTTTTTTTAACATTTTCCTTTTGTCTACTATAATTGCCATTTAATTTAAAGTTTTATCGAAAATGAACAGAAAAATAAGTTTACGTAACCTTTCGGGATTGATCATATTTTTTCTTTGTTGTATCCTTGCTTGTAGTAACGATGATAACATTCTTCCAGAAAACAATTCAGATGATCCTGACGAGGAAGTTGAAGAAGAAGAAGAGGAATTAGGTTCAATAGCTGTTTTATCTGATTGCTTATTCGGAGATACCAATTTATTTGACACTCCAGTACATAATGCTGTAGAAGAAACTTCTTTAGTTGATAATGGAATGGAAAACTGGCAAAAGGTAGAAGTATTATCTGATGAATTTGATTATATAGGAGGGAAACAATCTCCAGAATTTCAGAGCAAATGGCGTCTGGGATATGTAAACAATTTTCAACCTTTACCAACCATATGGACTGGTGATCAAGTATCATTTGAAGACGACACTGCCAATCCAGGAAATCGAATACTAATTTTACAGGCTATAATTGATGAGACAGGAAATGAAAAAAGACTACGTTGTGGTATGATTTCATCAAAAGAAACAAGTACCTATCCGCTCTATCAAGAAGCAAAAGTAAAAATAAGCAACTCTCAATTAGCTAATGCTGTTTGGATGATCAGTAAGGAAACACAAATAGAAGAGATCGATAACGTAGAGGCATATGGACCGCGAATAAGAATAGATGGTCAGGAATGTGATCGACCATACTTCGCGGATAGAATACATCTTAGTCACCACACATTTAGACAAACTGAGACTGAAAGGTTTGATTATCAACCACAAAAACATACTTGGATGTCTAGAAAAAAAGATAATAACGATTGCTCTAGAGATAATGATGTAGTTTGGAGTGAGCAGTTTCATATTTTTGGAGTTAAATGGGAAAGTCCTACTAAATTAGTCTACTTTATAGATGGAAAAAAAGTAAAAACTGTGAATGGTTTGAGAGAAGAAGATGCTATAGATCCAAGAGGATATACTACTTGTGGAGATGGTCTTACTAGAGAGATGCATATGCTGATAAGTCAGGCTTCACAACCGTGGCGATATGGAAGTGTTGATGCCTTTTGGAACAGTAATGACATAAAATCTGGCCCTAATACTAAAATGATGGTGGATTGGATCAGAGTCTATACACCAAATGGTCAATTGAATAAGCAAACTTGTAATTAACACCTAATTTATTAAAAATCTATACCCGAAAAACCAATGAAAATAAAGAATCGAACCTACATCAAATTACAAACAACTTTATTTTTAATACTATTTTTAATTCCCTTTTTTACAATACAAGCACAATCAAAGGATCTTTATTCTTACATAGCATACAACAAATTAAAAGATAGAATTTGTTTTGCAATGTACACCGTTCATGAAAATAAGCTCAAACTAACCGCACAGTTTTATCCTATAAAAAACTATGAGCCTTTTGAAGCTTCTTTAGAAATAAAAAAAAATGGTGAATGGTTAGAAATAGCCAAAACAGACATAATTTATCCAGGATATACAGCTCCGTTTAGTATAGAAAACTGGGATGACTCTAGAGAGATTCCATATCGTGTTGTTTACAATGAAAAAGCAACTTATGAAGGTATTATAAGAAAAAACCCTATTGATAAAGACGAATTTGTAATGGGAGTACTTTCATGTAATTCTTCATTTGCTAATCATGGGGGTGACATTTCTCGAAATGACATTGTAGAGAATTTTAAAAAGATTAAACCAGATTTATTGTTTTTTGCTGGTGATCAAGTATATGAACATAGCGAACATCTTGTTCATTGGTTGAAGTTCGGCCGAGATTTTGGAGATATTATCCGAAACACTCCGACTATCTGTATAACAGACGATCATGATATCGGCCAAGGTAATATTTGGGGACAAGGAGGTATCAAATCTGATTCTAGAAGAGGTGTTCACGGAGGTTATTATATGCCTATAGAATATATAAAAGAAGTAGAGCGAGCACAAACAAGCCACTTGCCAGATCCTTATGATCCAACTCCTATCGATAGAGGAATTGGTGTGTATTACACGGATTTAAAATGGGGAGGAATAAGTTTTGCAATTTTAGAAGATCGTAAATTCAAATCTGGCTTAACCGAGGTAACCAATCAAAATCCAGATATCTTTAAAAATGGTCCAGCCGAAACCTTATTTCGAAAAGATATTAATGTTAAAAAATTAGATGTCCATGGTGCCACTTTATTAGGAAAAAGACAATTGGAGTTTTTAGAAAATTGGACTACTGATTGGAAAGACAGTGAAATGAAAGCTGTCCTTTCTCAAACGATATTTGCTCAAGTAAGCAACTATACTGGTAAATCTACGAATGAAGTTACTCAAGATTTTGATAGTAATGCTTGGCCTCAATCACCTAGAAATAAGGCATTGTCTGTTATTCGAAAAAGCTTTTCTCCCATGATAGCAGGAGACCAACACTTAGCTTCTTTTGTACAACACGGTATTGATGATTGGGGAGATGCTGGCTTCTCTTTTGCTACTCCAGCAATAGCAAATCTATGGTTACGTTGGTGGAAACCTTCGGAACAAGCTAGAATTGATAAAGTTATCGATAACTCTCCTAGCTATACAGGTAAATTTCTGGATGGTTTTGGAAATAAAATGACCGTCATGGCTGTTGCCAATCCTACAGAAGATGAAATTAATAAAGGTAAACTATTATCTACTAGAGCTGCAGGTATAGGAATTGTAAAATTCAATAAACCAAATAGAACAATCACATTTGAATGTTGGGAGAGAAATGTGGATATTACAGACCCAAATAGCAAACAATATTTTGGATGGCCTATAACCATTTCTCAAACTGATAACTTTAAGATTAAAAATGGCTTTGAACTTCCAACACTATTACTCAATAAAGAAAATCAAGTTGTTTCCATCAGAGACAGCTACACTAAGGAATTAATTTCCTCAATTAGAGTAAAAGGTGAAACGTATCAACCAAAAGTTTTGAAAAAAGGTGAATATGACGTTGAGATAGGTGAAGGCAACCTAAAAAAGATCATTTACAAGATTTTATCTAGAAAAAAGAATAAAGAAAAACTACAAGTTAAATAAAATGAAAATTCAGAGTAATCTTAGTAGTATGAAGATGTAAAAAATTAAGAAAAAGTATATTATCACGCTTTTTTATATATGCGAAAGTATTATGCTTTTGTTTTACAAAAGTAGATTTCTTCTTACTTACTACTTGCTCTTGTTTAAGCTTTAATAGATATTCTTTCGATATATTAAATTAACATCCATAGGATTACTTTGTAACACCCCTCTTTATCAATAAAATTTCAAGTAATAAATTAGAAATAAAAACCTTATAAAATTTGTAATACACAGTCCGTATTATTAAATTTTTATGAAAAAAGCATTCGAATTACTCTTTTTAAATTTTCATATAATAACAACATTTTTTACGATGTTTTAATATTAATTATTCTTTAAAAAAGTTAAAAAAATATTGTATTCACATTCGTTTATTCATTAATTCTTCATTTTGTCGAATATTAATCCAGTTCAATTAAGGAATATTATCGTTTTGTACAGTTTTTGTCTACGCTTTTTTTAAGCCTTTTATCGCTAAGAACTTATAATTTTAGTATTGTTTTTACAAAGCATGGATTAGGGATAAATTTCATATGAATTATCCTCGCTTAGGTTTTTTCTACCAAAGTTTTTATAATCGATAATTATCGATTAAAGAATCAATTTTCTAGAATGGTTAAACTAAAAAATTCTATGGAATATTGGATATAAAATATGTGAGTGCTAACATATTCTGCTAGTCAAGAAACTTTTAACTCTTATAATAATGCCACTCGAATTGTTTTGTCTAATTAATCACTATTACCTTATGTAAACTAAAACACAAACTCAACCAACATTACTCTTTTCAATTAATACTTAAAACCTATTTTCTACGAACCTTATACTTTATAGAAGTACACTTTTAATTGCTTGATGAAAAGCAATTGACATTAGATTTACCGATCACAATTATGTTCATCACCAAAACTTTGAACATGTACAATTTGATGTGATTATTGAAACATAACAAAACTCAACACATAAGAACAAAGTATTTCAATCGATTAGTTCTTGATTCAATATATCTCATCTTTTTTAAAAGTATATACACTTTTAACAGGGAGATCTATTGTCAAAATTTAAAACCTAATTAGAAAAACTCCGAACCACACACATATATTTTTAAACTAAATTTTATTAATCATGAAAAAAATCAATTTCATTATTGTAATGAGCCTTTTTATGCTATTTCCTATAGCAAACAGGGCTCAAAACGTCGAAGTAGATGTCAATGTAGACATTAAACACTCTGTAAACGGGGTCTCCGATTTCGGTAGAGAAAGACACATTACCATCCATTCAAATTTATATGAAGGTGACTGGAATGGAGAACTGGATAAAGCAAAATACCTAATCGATGATCTGGATGTCTATTTTGGCAGAGACAACGGAACCTCATCCTTCCTATTTGGATTTTCACCTGCCGATACAGAAAGACCTAACAAACACGATAGAGATAGCTTAACCAATATGTTAGAATTTTGGAGAGGCTTCTTTGAAGATCGATTGGTAGATGAAAATCGTGTTCAATTTAAAGATAAAATCCAAAGTATGATTATGGGAACTAATCCTCATCCTACGTATCCTACACTATCCTATGGTCATCCTAGCGGTTCTGTTTGGGGTAGAGAAAACGGATCGATTTGGATTCCTCAGGATATCGAAACTTCAGCCGAATGGGTAGTACAGTATATGGATGAATTTTTTACCCAAAATGCAGGTAATGAGATGCCGATGCCTAAATATTGGGAAGTCGTTAATGAACCTGATTTTGTACTAAATACTGGACAATTTATGATGTCTAGTTGGGAAGACATCTTTGAGTATCATAATCTCGTTGCCAAAGGTGTGAAGGAAAAACTGGGAAGCAGAGCTCCAAAAATAGGTGGTATGACATGGGGACTTCATGACCTGTTCAATGGTGATGGTTTTTCACGTTTTCAAACTGTTGATTATGTAAATGGTTTTTACGGCAATACTCCAGCTGATGAAATAGCAAAAGCCTATGCCAGAAGCCAAGTAGACAAACCTTCTTTTTATATTGATAGAAATCAACCTTGGTTTCAGTGGGATGTGCTATGGAAAGGCTTTATGGATACGGCAGGAGATAATATGGATTTTTACGCTGTACACTTATATGATTGGCCTACGTACGATGCTACTGGCGGAACCACTCGAAGAGGTGGTCATGTAGAAGCCACATTAGAAATGTTGGAATGGTATGATGTATCAAAAAACGGGGTTAACAATAGAAAACCAGTAGTTATATCAGAGTATGGAGGTGTAAATAATGCATGGGATTTTAAACCTCATGATACAAGATACGACTGGGAAATTATGAAACCTTTCAGTTCCATGTTGATGCAGTTCTTAGAAAGGCCTGATTATGTAGAACTATCCATGCCGTTCACTCCGATCAAAGCGCAGTGGGGAGATACGGATTCAAACGGAGATGGTATTCCAGAATATTTTTATCAATATAAAATGCTTAGAGATGATGACCGTGATGGAAATTGGGAATGGAGTGATTATATCAAGTGGTTCGAACTTTGGTCTGAAGTAAAAGGAACTAGAGTAGATACAAAGTCGACTGATCCAGACATTCAAGTAGATGCATATATAGATGGTGATGATGTCTACTTAATTCTAAATAATCTAGAACCTGTGGCCAAGAGTATAAATCTTAATTTCTTTGGAAACGCACCTAACCTTCAAAATGTAACCACAAAACATTTATACTTATCTGGTGTAAGAGATATACGATTGGATAGTAGTTCGGATAATGTTGCTCCCAACACGATACAGTTGGCTGCTGATGGAACTATGATATTAAAATATACTTATTCAAGTAACATCAATATAAATGAAGACTCTATAGAAAGAAAATTTTATGGAGCTGCCGTTAGTAATAATGAACGAATCCAGATACAACCAGGTGATAATAATTTCTTTGTAAATGGTGTCTCTGTTCCACAAAATCCAGATCAAGCAGAAGCAATGTTAAAAGTTACTGCCAATCTTTTTAATGACGATGATAATGATCCTGCCAGCTTTTTAAGTATCGATAAATTCGTTTTTAATGGCGTTGAAGTCGAAACTCCAATTGACTGGAGAGGAGGAAACCAAAATAGAAGCAGATGGTTTGGAACTCTTGAAATTCCAGTTCCAGCCAATTTAATCCAACAAAACAATACTATTACATTAGATTTTCGTCATGTAGGAGAGGTTTGTGTTGTGAACCTAGTAACATGGGAATTTACCAAAAAACCTGGAAGGTCAGATGAAGGACCAGGAAGTCCTGATCCTATAGCAGTAACTGGTGTTGCTGTTTCACCAACATCTATAACCTTAGATCAAGGTAATACTACAACACTTACAGCAACAGTAACTCCTACTAATGCTACCGATAAAACAGTTACTTGGTCTTCTAGTAATCCTTCTGTTGCTTCCGTTTCTAGCAATGGCTTAGTAACAGCCTTAGCAATGGGTTCTGCAATTATAACAGCAACTACAGTAGATGGTAGTTTTACTGCTACTAGTACTATCACTATTAATGACACCTCTATTCCTCCTTCTGGAGATCAAATCATTATTGAAGCTGAAGACTTTATCACCACTGGTGGCACCTTTAATGATGCATCTGCTGGTGGACCTGGACTTGGAGTAAATGCTACTACTAATAATATCAACTACGTAAATAGTGGAGATTATGCAGAATATAATATCAACGTTGGAAATCCTGGTGCTTACAGAATCGATTATCAAATATCTACACCTTCTGATAATGCACAAATACAATTGCTTATTGATGGAACGGTAGTAGCTACAGATAATGTACCTAACAATGGACAATGGGATGATTACAACGCATTAGTATCATCTAGTACGATCTCTAATCTAACCGCTGGTGTACATACAGTTCGTGTGGTAGCATCTGGATCGAATCCGTGGCAATGGAACTTAGATAGAATTACACTGACTAGAATAACAGGAAACATACAAGTAGATGGAGGAACCATAACGGGTGGTCCTTTTGTATTTACTGTAGGCGACGGAATTGAGGATAATGTATCTGGAATTACACTTACAGGAAATTCAGGAACTAATTCACAATGGGTGGTAACCGATGACCAACAAAATATATTAGGACTACCTCCTACTCCTGAAGCTGTAAACTTCGATGAAGCTGGAGATGGATCTTGTTTTATCTATCACCTAAGCTATGAAAATGGAATTAATGGATTAAGTGCTGGAGCTAATCTATCTGGACTTTCTGGAAACTTCGACCTTTCTAACAGTATGGAAGTGATCAGAAACTCAGTAACACCTCCTAACTCATCCTTGATCATAGAAGCTGAAGATTTTATCGCTACTGGGGGTACTTTTGATGATGCTTTTGCTGGAGGACCAGGTTTAGGAGTGAACAGAACCTCTTCTAATATTAATTATGTAAATAACGGTGACTGGGCAGAATATACCATTAACGTTACAACAGCTGCAACGTATAATATCGAATATTTGATCTCCACGCCTTCCAGTGGAGCACAAATTCAATTATTAGTAGATGGAACTCTTGCCGCTACATCAAATGTACCTTCCAATGGAGCCTGGGATAACTTTACTTCTCTTGTGGATGGAACAGTAACTTTAGCAACAGGAACACATACCATTAGAATACAAGCATCAAGTAATACAACATGGCAGTGGAATCTGGATAAAATTATATTATCTACTGATAATGCTAATCGCATTAATCCTGATACTACAACCAAGCCCATAGCACCAAAGGTATACCTATTCCCTAACCCCGCTACTGGTAGTGTATTTATCCAAGGATTATCTCAGGAAAAACAACACAACATCAGAATTTATGATATCAAAGGAGCTACTTATGTAGACCAAAAATTAAACGAAAATCATATCATAGACATACAAAGTTTACCTCAAGGTATTTATTTCTTAACCATAGTAAATCCTAAAGATGGAAACAGAACCCTAAAACTGATTAAAAAGTAAAATCCAAACTACCGATTGAAATGTAAATACTATTTCAATCAGTAGTTTTAAATGATATTTTTTGCTTCGTACATAAGAAAATTACAAGGTGATTTTACAAATACAAGAATGACCATTTTATATCTAGTTTTATTTAGTTTCTAACGGATTTTGTTCAGTTTTTGTCTATCTCTTTTAACATGGATTGACAAGGGTTTCTTTTATTCTTGTAGTGATATTTTATACTGAAAAAACCCTTTGTTAAAATTAAATTTTCAATGATAGGGATAGCTATAAATTATCTAGCAAGTCAGTGATTTTTTTCCTACACTTTCCCACCCACTTTTAGGTAATTATAAATCACAAATATTAATGTAGAACCAAATTTTGGATAAATTCCAAGCTGGATTGTGGTACGTTTTAACCAAATCCTCTAAAGTTTATTTCAAAAAGATTTCTACGAACCTAAATATCATTTAAAACCTATTAACTAAACAGTAATTTATTGTAAACCATGAACTTTCTAACACACTTTACAAATAACTCATTTGTAAAAAATCAAACTCAACTATTATTTTTATTCTTTTTATGTACTATTTCTTCCATCGCACAGGATTGGAATGGGATACCTGTACCTGCCAATGCAGGACAAGGAAATGTTTGGGAGCTTCAGCCAGCTCCATCAGATGATTTTAATTATACCTTTAACGAAACCAATCAATTATCTAACTTCGGGAATAACAAATGGTATAACTTTTATCATAATGGCTGGGATGGTCCAGGTACCACCTACTGGAAATATAATCATGTATCCGTGGATGGTAATGATTTAATACTAAGGGCATCTCGTTGGAATCGCACTGGCGGTGACCTTCCTATTACAGGGCTTCCTGATAAAATGGGACGCCCTAATGACGGAGTAAGTTCAGGATGTATCACGGGTAATACACGTGTTAAATTTCCAGTTTTTGTAGAAGCAAGTGTAAGTGTTGCCGATATTGTACTAGCATCTGATGTTTGGCTTTTAAGCCCTGATGATACACAGGAAATCGATATCATCGAATGCTACGGAGGTGATGAGCAAGGAAATGAATTCTTCTCCGAATTTATTCATCTAAGTCATCATTCGTTTATTCGAAATCCATTTACAGATTATCAACCAAGAGACTTTAATAGTTGGTGGAGTCAATCAGATGTTTCTGTTTGGGGAGAGCACCACTGGAATAATGGAAACAGAAGATATGTTCGCATTGGTGTGAATTGGATAAGTCCATTTCATTTTGAGTATTATATAGACGGTAACCTAGTACGTGTACTATATGATAAAGCAGTTGCTACTAATAGAAATGGCACCTGGACATATGCATACCCAACGATGACAAATGGCCAGCTGGATTTTGATGCTACAGGCTTCCAACAAATGACGGAATTTGCAACAGGAACTTCTTATTCTTTTCAAACTCTACAACAAGCCAGTAATACATCTTCTGTAAGTATTATTGACCCATTTAATTTTCAAGGAGGTAATGGATTTACCAAAGAAATGGATATTATTATCAATGTAGAATCCCAAGACTGGCATGTATTAGCCAATCGTACACCTACTGATGCAGATCTAAGTGACCCTGCTAAAAACACCATGAAAGTAGATTGGATACGCGTATATAAACCCGTTGGAGGAGGTACAAATGTACCTGTAACTGGAGTAAATGTAACACCTGCCAATCTTACGCTGGTAGCTGGAACTACAGGAAATTTAACTGGAGCAGTAACCCCTGCAAATGCAACTACTAAAACCATGACATTTACCTCTAGTAATACGTCTGTGGCAACGGTAACACAAAGCGGTGTTGTTACAGCAGTTTCCGCTGGTATGGCAACCATTACTGTAAATACAACAGATGGTAATTTTACAGATACTGCTACCATAACTGTAACAGAAGGTTCTACCGGAGATGGACAAACACCATTTGGCGGTAGCCCTCATCCTATACCAGGAACTATCAACTCCGTTGATTTTGACAATGGAGGTCAAGGAATAGCATATAATGATTCAGGATCTGGTAATAACGGAACCGGACCAAGACAGAATACCGATGTAGATACCGAGTTTAGAACTCCTGCTGGTAATATCGGATGGATTTCTAATGGAGAATGGTTAGAATATACTGTTAATGTAGCTACCGCAGGAACTTACACTATTGATGCTCAAGTAGCTTCTATAAATAATAATGGAGCCTTTCATATAGAATTTAATGGTAATGATGTTACTGGACTACAATCTGTAGGTTCAACTGGAAATTGGGGCTCTTTTGTAAACAAAACAATATCAAATGTATCTCTTCCTGCCGGTCAACAGATAATGAGAGTATTTATGGACCGTGGACGTTTTAATTTAGGATCCATGAATTTTACAGCTACTGGTGGTGGCACTAGTAATTTAATCATAGAAGCAGAAGATTTTACTGGTACTGGTGGAACCTATGACGATACTTCTGTAGGTGGTCCAGGATTAGGAGTTAATAGAAGAGCTACTACCATCAATTATGTTAATAATGGTGATTGGGCAGAGTATGCCGTTACTATTCCTACTACAGGATTCTACAATATTGAATATCTGATTTCCACACCATCCAACGGAGCACAAATTCAGTTATTGGCAGATAATGTTCTGGCATCTACCACTAATGTTCCTAACAATGGATCTTGGGAAAGCTATGAATCATTAAATGGTGGTGTTGTAAATCTTACAGCAGGACAACACACTATAAGAATATTAGCGTCAAGCAATACTCCTTGGCAATGGAATTTAGACAAAATCATACTTACTAGAGATGTTAATAGAAGCAATGATGAAGAACTAACCAAAGAATTTGATAGGCTTGAAATGTATCCAAACCCATCATCGGGAGAAGTATTTCTAGATGGTTTAGATGCTGAATTAGAATATCACATTCGTATATATGATATCAAAGGAACCACACATATGAATACGCCTTTGAATCAAAATCATACTATTAATATTGAGAATTTATCTAAAGGAATCTATTTCTTATCTATAAAACATCCTAGAAAAGAGACTAAAACACTAAGATTGATTAGAAACTAATTAACTTCTAATATACCAAAATTTGCCTCAATCCCGTTTCGATGATAAAGTTGTATAACAACATCGAAACGGGTTTTTATTTTAAAATAAATGTATTTTTTACATTTAAAAAATGTAATTTTGAAATCATTAAAAGTAAGTCAACATTTTGTTCTTAAATACCGTATTATTTTATTATAAAATTACATTGAGAACAACAAAACCTTGCAGATGAAAAAAGTTGTAACCTTCGGTGAGATCATTATGAGGATTTCACCTCCTGGCAATAAAAAACTCATCCAATCGAATCAATTGGAATATTATTTTGGTGGAACAGAGGTAAATGTAGCCATATCCCTTTCGCAATTAGGAAATGAAGTAGATCATGTTTCCGCAGTCACTAATGACTTTCTCGGAAAAGCAGCCACAAGTTATTTGAATACTTATGGAGTTGATACTAAATTTGTGCAGACCTCAGAAGCTCCTTTAGGTTTATATTTTCTTGAAGTAGGTGCTGTTATGCGACCAAGTACTATAAGTTATCATAGATCACATTCTGCATTTTCTAAAATCAATTCTTCAGATCTCGACTGGGAACAAATTTTAGAGCACTGTAACTGGTTCCATTGGACAGGAATAACACCAGCATTATCGGAAGAAGCTTATATAGGATTAAAAAATGCGCTTTTAGTTGCTAAGAATAAAAACATTCCTGTTTCTGCAGATCCTGCATACAGGAAAAACCTTTGGAATTATGGTATTGATGCCAAAGAAGCACTATCCGAATTATCAGGTCTATCAACTATTTTTATTGGTGGTCCGAATGAAATCAATGAGGTATTAAATACAGAATTTACTAATGATACAGATGACTTTATTGAAAGTTGTAAGTATTTACAGGAGAAGTTTCCTTATATAGAAAAAGTTTTTGATAAAACCAGAGTATCGTTAAACGCCAATTGGCATAGGATAAAATCTCGTATGTGGGATGGAAATAGTTTTTATGAAACAAGCGAATTAGAAATCACTCATATTGTTGACCGAATAGGAACTGGAGATGCCTTTGCCTCCGGGTTGATTCATGGACTATTACATTATGATGATCAGAAAGCATTACAATTTGCCAATGCATCCTGCGCGTTAAAACATACCATTGAAGGTGATGCTAACTTGGTAAACGAAGAAGAAATAGTATCGGTAATAGAAGGAAATTTAACAGGGAGAATAAAAAGATAAACATGGCAAAATATACTAGAATAGAAGTTGCACAAACAATGGGAAGCACTAAGATTGTTCCTTTATTTTATCACGAAGATATTACGATAGCAAAAAAAGTATTAAAAGCTTGTTATGATGGTGGTGCTAGAGTATTTGAATTTACCAACAGAGGTGATCATGCTCATGAAGTTTTTTCCGAATTAGTAAAATGGGTAAACCAAGAATTACCTGGTATGATATTAGGAATAGGATCTGTGGTGGATGCAGGTACAGCTTCTATTTTTATCCAAAACGGTGCTAATTTTATCGTTTCTCCTGTACTAAATCCTGATATGGCTAAAGTATGTAATAGAAGAAAAGTTGCTTGGTTACCTGGATGTGGAACGTTGAGTGAAATTAATTATGCAGAAGAATTAGGGGCCGAAATTGTAAAAATATTTCCAGCTGGTCAAATTGGTGGTCCTGATTTTATAAAATCGGTGAAAGCACCTTGTCCTTGGACACTTATCATGCCTAGCGGTGGTGTTACTCCAGAAGAAGATAACTTAAAAAAATGGTTTTCTTCTGGTGCTTATTGTGTGGGATTAGGTTCTAAATTAATATTTAAAAACGATGCTGGTGATTTCGACTATAAATCAATCACAACCACCACAAAAAAATCTATTGCTATAGCTTCTAAGTTTTAATAGATTTCTTGATAATCGTAAAACAATTTATATGATGATCTCTGCAATTAGAATCCAAAATTGAGTCCTAGAGATGCTCCACTATATTCGGCTATATTATACTCTAGATTTGCTTTAAAAAATCCAAGAGAGACCTTTGCTCCTATCGTACCTCTTACACCAGATACTTTACTCTCTATAGAAAAAGGATCTGTAATCTCTTCGGATGATATAACACCGGATTGTACTCTGTAGACCCCTTTTAAATCAGTATTAGAAGTTCCCGAGATATAACCAATTCCGCCATAGACATTAAAAACAGGTAATTTTGTTGATCCAATCAACTGAAATAATAGCGTATTGGTATCATTTTCGAAACGTTGATTTTCACCATCTACAATACTCGTATCCGTAAAATCATAACTCCCGTCTAAGTGCGTGTAGGCTATTAACCCAGCAATTGCAACTGGAAATAATTTCTCAGCTGGCAACCACGAAGTAAATTCATGTTGTAAACCTATTCCATAAAATCCAACCTTTGCATCACTTGTATTAATTTGCGGAAAAAAGCGTGCTTTTATTTCGGTTCCTTTTAACGGGCTAAAACTTGCTTGTAAAAATGCCGTCGGTACAAAATTGATATTAGACTCTCCCAAACCAGTTGGTAATTCAAATTCAGCATCTTGTGGAGGTAATCCTGGTATAGTACTTTCTCCTTCAACAAAAACAACAACTCCTTCAATATCTCCAAAAGCGGTTGCTACTTCTTGTTGCATACTCCCATCTCTAAACTGAAGATTTTCATACTGCGAGGTATCAAGAATAAAAGACTTATTATCACTCCCTACGAAAGAAGCATTAGCAATAAGAGATATTTCAAATCTAAATTTCTTTTTGGATTTTGCGCTATTAAACCAACCTTGATTCATACTATAAATTAATCCATCTGAAGCTGGGCGTAAGTAATCTGTTGCAAAACGTTGGGCATCATTTACTCCTGCAGCCAATAAATCATCAATATTCTGTTGTCCAAAAGTGTAAGAGAGATTAAACACTAGGATAAGAAGTAGTAATTTTTTCATAAGACTTTGGTTTTTAGGGAATTTTTTATCTACTACAAGATAACTTTTTATTAAAACAAATTCGATTTTTTGCATCATCTTTATTTAAACCAAAAAAAAACGTCCCTGCAATTTATTTGCAGAAATCGTTTTTTTATGATTAGAAAACTCTTGTTTCCTTATAAAGCTGAGTTTGTGCTTACAACTTCCCAGTAAGACATTTCTGAGAAATCCGTACACTTTCTTTTTTCATTTTGTTTTTTCCAATAGTCGATAGCTGTTTTTATTTTTTTTGAGTTTTCTGTTTTTTCCAAAATATAAATGGTTTTGTTTATGTGGTTTTTATTATAGTGAATATACCATCGCGTTGATGTTATATCTTTTTATTAATCTTTCTGCATGTGCTTTATGTCCTTTGGGAGCTAACAAATGTAATTTTCCTCTTTTTACACCTGCGATAAAACTTAGTACTTTCCATTTTACAACTTGCTTTTTAGTATCCATATTTTTTAATGCTATTTCTATAAAGTGTTTAGCGCCTCCATGCGTTACAAAAGATATATCTGCTCTGATTTTTTCCTTTGAAGATTTACTAATAAAAGCTTTTGGATCTTCATAATCTTCTGCTATAGAATTTACAGATACTGTTGATCGTTTTTCTACCCAGGATAATGCTTTTTTCAAATATTTGTCTTTTCTCATATCGTTTAGCTATATATAGCTTTTTTAGGTTTCATATTATGTTTTATTTTATTTTGGAGTTTTCTTAAAAAACCTTTGCTTCCGAAATATTTTTTTCTCAGCCCAGGTCTTTGTATTTGGTCTTTATGTTTCATAGTTCAAAAATTAAATGAGTATTATTGTTAGTTTCAATTCATTATCGATGAATAGCATTGCTGCTGGCAGCGGGTAATTCTTTCACAAACTTCATCACGTTATTCATTAATATTCTTAAGTATCTGTAATATATTGTCATAGTATTTTCTTTAATGTGATTATATTTTTGAAACTGGTAAAGAAGTCGATTTCTCAACTTCTCTCCAGTGTATATTATTTTAGATCTGGCTTATTTTAATTCGTCATAAGTTTCTACACTTATTAAATGTCTATCTCCATTTGCAAAGGTGAGTTCGTATAACCCTTCATCGTTCAATAAATCAGTATCAAGCATTTTTCCATTTTCGATTTTATCAATCCCTTTTATGCTATTTTCTTCATCATCTGCCGATACAGCCAACCCTTTACTGGTAAGATCAAAATCATATAATTCTTTTTCTCCTCGTCTATAAAATAATGAGATCATTTTATCATAAGATTCATCGCTATCGTTATCCAACATAATTACTTTTGTAACCTTATGTGGTATATCCGATCTATCCTGATTTAGTTTATATTTATCTTCTTGATCCAAAACAATAGGTTGCTCTGCAGACTCTGTCTCGAATTGCTTAAAAGTAATTTCTTGCCCATCTTTAATCACTTTGTTCTCTTTTTTTATAGTCTCTATCAATACATTTTTATTCTCCTGAGCGAATGCACTGATTAAAGCAAATGTGAATAGAAATACTGAGGTCAAGGTTAGTATGATATATATTTTGTTTTCTTTATTATTTGTTTTCATATGTCTCAATTTTGTATTTGTAATTATTTTTTCAATTCGTATTCTTAATTTATTCCAAGGGTTTCTAATTGTTTTAATTCACTGGTTAGGTGCTTCTCATTTACATGTAGTGTTCGGATAGGAAATGGAATATTTACCCCATTCTTATCAAAAGCTTTTTTAAGCTGAATAATCGCCTTACTTTTTGCCCTTAATCTGTCTAAACCACTCATTCCTTCAATCCAAAACCTACATAAGAAATTAATAGAACTGTCCTCAAATCCTGTGTAATAGAATTCTATCTGTTTATTAATTTTTTCTTGGTCAAATAAGTTCGAAATTGTTTCGATAGTAAGCTTTTGAACGGCTTCCAAATCAGATTTGTAATCAATACCGCATTCTAAAGAAATTCTCATTTCCTTGGTTAATGAGAAGTTTTTAAACGGATTCTCAATAATTTGTTTATTAGGAATGACAACTGTATTGTTATCTACCTCCTTTAAAACAAAATAGTTTAAATTAATATCTAATACTTCGCCAGAAAAACCATTAGTTTCGATCCAATTACCAACCTGAATATTATTTCTAAAAGACAAAACAATTCCGGATATAGTATTAGACAATGTGCCTTGTAATGCTAGTCCAATCACTAAACCTGAAACTCCAGCACCTGCTAATAGACTTGTTAATACTTGCCCTAGATTTAAAGCTGCTAATGCTAGAAACAATCCTCCTAAAACAACTATAATTGAAGCTCCTCTGGCAATAAGTTTTGTTATAGATGTTTGTCTTACTCTTTTATAAATTAACTTTAGCGTTACGTTATAAATTAATCTAGAAACTAAATAGGAGGCTATTAAGACCACTATCGCAACCCCGATATTAGGAAGGTTTGCTAACAACGTTTCCCACCAACTATGTAATTTTTCTGTAACAGTTTCTAATGATTCCGGAACTTCATTTTGTAATAAGAACATAATTATTACTTATTAAAATTTAGTGAAACTGTTTCCAAGTGCATTTTTGGTCTCTTACTCCAGGTTGCTAGAGTTACGCTAGATTTTTTTATTTCATTTATATATGATTGGATCAAGTCCTTGGTTTCTTCATCTCCTGTTATTGTCGTATTATCTCTGATACTTTTCATCCGATCCAGTAAGACAGCATGATCTCTTATAATCTCTTTTATCATTTCCTCATCTGTTTGAGGAAGTAAGCCTCTTTCTATCGAAGTAATTTTCTTTAATTCTCTATATCCAGAAATAGGCTCGTCTTGTATATCAGTTATTCTTTCCGCCAAACTATCAATGTTAGTCTTAGCATTGGTATATAATTGTTCAAATCTATCATGTAAGTCATTTTGCTTAATGCTACCTATATATCGATGAAAATCTCTTATTTTCTGATAATACATTTGATAATCAGCAAGCAGTGCGTTACACTCCCATATAGTAGAAATTCTCAAATTATTATTTATAATTAAATGATTCATTTTTTAAGTTTTTGATTTCGTAAATGGTATGTATTGCATCAACAGTTAAAAACTAGTTACAGAAAGTAACAGAAAAGAAAATGTTTTTTTAATCGGGATGCTGATTATAAAACAATACACTTGTAATATATGGCTCAGTAGAATTTTGTCAAGGCATTTAACGGGCTTTAACTTCAGTTAAGAATCTTTAACATAAGTATTTCTAAAATTACCCTTTATATGTTAATAAAAACTTAATTAAGTAACACTAAAAAATATGTTTTTACCCAAAAAAAGGATAAAAAATAGCAAAAACCATTATTTTTTAATCAAAAACTATCATTTTTCAATCAAAAATTCAACTTTTTTAAAAAAATGAAATACAATAAAAACATCATGTTTTTTGTTAAAAAAATCATAACTATCATTTTTCAACATATTTGAAGTCACTAGAAAAACTCAGCTATTTTGTATACAACCTCCAATATAATTTCGGATATTGCTTACGCAAATAGTTATGATCTATTTGTATAATCTTTATAAATCAGAATCATGAGGTATTTACAGCGTTTGATGTATTTTTTAATATGTATTGTTTTATGGTCTTGTGTGGAAAAAAATCCCAATAAAGAAGTAGAGCAAGGAATTTTGAAAGAAAACAAAATGCCCTTATCAGAAGACGGTTTTAATTATCCTATTAAAAAGGAAGTATATGTCCCTATTTACTCTGATATTTATAATAAGACCAAAGACTTTAGATTTCAGCTAACTGCTACTTTAAGCATAAGAAATACAAGTCCGAGAGATTCTGTGTTTATTAAAAATGTTGACTATTATAACACTTCGGGAGATTTTGTTAGAGGTTATATACAACAACCCATTTTTCTGAAACCACTAGAATCTATAGAATATGTGATAGAAGAAGAGGATACTACTGGAGGTAGTGGTGCAAACTTTCTAATTACCTGGGGTTCTAACACAAATGTTAAACCATTATTTCAAGGAGTGATGGTAGGTGTCTCTGGTCAACAGGGTTTCAGTTTTACCACTGAAGGTATTACCGTTTCTGAATAGAAGCTTTATTTTCCAGAACATACCGAATGATTAAAAATTAAGACAATCAACCCAAGAACTACTTTTATTCTTTGTCTTTTTTTCTTTCAACAATTTCAATCCCTTTTTGAATTACCAGAGAATTAGGAAGTGTAATATTTTTACCATCATCAGTTCTTATGAACAAATAAAACCCAGTAATATCTACTAGCTCGCCTGTCCAATCAAAATCTTTATCTAAAACCCGAATCTTATCACCAATTCTAACCGGATGACTAAAAAACAAAATAACACTGGCAGTTAAACTGGAAAGTAAAGACCACTGAGCAAAAAAACCAATACCTAATACCGCAAGTACCGAAGAAATAAAAACTATGAACTGTCTGTAGTCTACACCCCAAATTATAGCAAGTATCGAAATAGCTATACCATAAATAAAGAGATAACTAAGATTTAAGATGATTTTTCTACGGTTGATTTCGATAGATCGGATAAAACTAAATCTTCTGAGAGCCCTCTTAGTTAATATGATTATCCCAGTCATGGTTATAACTAATATGACTGTAAAAAGAATTTCTTTCTGATGATTAAACATGTGACTACTATTTTTACAGATTAAACAGTGTAATCTTGATACATCAATTTTCTAAAAACCCAAAAAATGCATGAGCTTAAAACTTGAAAAAACTGACTTTTAAACTTCATACAAAGTTAAATTGTTTTTAATGATTTATCTGATTGATTTCATATTTTAAAAACATTTTAAAAGTATATTTGAAAGAAATCCTGTTTACTAAAAGCATATGTTGTTTATAGCTTCCTTAGATCCGATAATTATACTAATTGCAATTTTTGCTATTTTAATTATTGGTATCAGTATCATCCTCAAAAAATTAAACCAAACCTATATCATAGGTTACATTCTTGTAGGCGTTATTTTAGGAGAGCACGGAATGAACTTAGTTCAGGATAAAGAATCGATTCACCTTCTCGGAGAACTAGGTATCATTTTATTATTGTTTTTTATAGGTATGGAAATCAACCTTATTGATTTCATAAAACAGTGGAAACTTGCTGTAATAGGTACTATTTCGCAGATTGGACTTAGTGTAGCCATGGTATTGCTGATAGGATATTATTATGATTGGAGTTTTGCCAGATCAGTTGTACTTGGATTTGTTATTGCATTAAGTAGTTCTGCAGTTGTGATCAAGTTACTTCAGGATAAGAAATTAATAGATACTAAAGTTGGCAAAAATGTCCTCAGCATTCTATTAGCTCAGGATGTTGCTTTGGTTCCTTTGCTTCTAATTATTTCTCAATTAGGAGGCAAATCAGAATCCATAGAACACATACTTCTTATGATCTTAGGAGCAATCCTTATCGTTGGCATTTTGGTTTATATTTATATAAAGAAAACCATTACACTGCCCTTTTTCTCCAAAAAAATAGAACGTGACCATGAGTTACAAGTTTTTATGGCCATATTTTTATGCTTTGGAGGAGCGCTATTCACCTTGGTGTTTGGGTTGTCGGCTGCTTTAGGAGCTTTTATTGGAGGAATTATAATGAACTCGGCAAAAGAAACCGATTGGATTCATGATACGCTCCATTCGTTCCGAATACTATTTGTCTCTTTCTTTTTTATTAGCGTAGGACTGCAATTAGACCTTTCATTTATCTATAAAAATTTGTGGTCTATATCTATTGCAATTTTAGTTGTCTACTTAACCAATCATTTTCTAAATTCAGTTATTCTACGGTTTTTTTCTTGTAATTGGAAAGAAGCATTGTTAGGCGGTGCTCTTCTTGCACAAATCGGTGAACTGAGCTTTTTATTAAGTTCAACAGCATTTAGCTTAAATATTATAGAAGACTTTGGTTATAACTTTACCATTAGCCTTATTTCATTAACTCTGGTTATCAGTCCTTTTTGGATAGGTATTACAGAAAAGCTTACAGGAAAAAAGTGATTTTCACACGATCGTTACAACCATTTTTTACGTTTAAAATACATCAGTAAACCTATAAAAATTAGTAAAAGAACTACCCAAAAAACATAGTATCCATATTTGAATTTAAGTTCAGGAATGTTTTCAAAATTCATCCCGTAAATTCCCGCTAAAAACGTTAATGGAATAAAAATCGTAGCAATAATCGTGAGCACTTTCATGACCTCATTCATTTTGTTACTGATCGTTGTCATATACATATCCATTAAACTCCAAGTCATCTCCCTGTAGATTTCTACATTTTCAGAAACTTGTATGATATGATCGTATAAATCTCTGAGATATAAACGCGTTTTTTTAATCACGAGTTTATGTTCATTTTTTTCTAGTTTATTTACTACTTCTCTTAATGGAAATACGGCTCTTCTTATTTTTAGGATTTCTCGCTTAAGACCTTGTATTTCGAACGTAATGGCGTCGGTAGATGTATTTTCGAATAACATATCCTCTAATTCTTCAATCTTATCTCCAACCACTTCTATTAAATTGAAATAATTGTCTACAATAGCATCCATTAGCGTATACAACAGGTAATCTGCTCCCATTGTCCGAATCCTACCTTTATTATTTCGTATTCGATTTCGAATGGAATCAAAAACATCTCCATCAGATTCTTGAAAAGACAAGACATAACCATCACCTAAAACTAAACTAACATGTTCTATACATAACTCATGCTCTTCATTGAAATACAACATCTTCAATACCACAAAAAGATAATTATCATATTCATCAATCTTGGGTCGTTGATGCGTATTTACAATATCTTCCATTATTAATGGATGAAGATTGCAATAAGCTCCAAGTTTTTCGATAGTCTGGGTATGACCAAGACCATTAATATTTAACCAAGTGATCGGTTTAGAATCTATATATTGATAGGCATCATCAATGCTATGCAATTCATGTTCTTCCATAAAACTCTCATCATAATCAAAGAGTTCTATACTAACATCTGTAGTATTTTTTTTTCCTACATAAACTACGGTACCAGGAACTAAGCCTAATGATTTCTTAAAGGAAGACTGTTGTATCTCTTGCATTCTTTTTAATTAAGAAGTACAAATTATCACATTTTTTTGTCTCCTCAAAACATTGTAAAATATAGAAAGTAATCTCTTAATTAAGCGAACTAATAGAATATACAAACATCATAATGATTTAATAAACCCAACCACGATCTACTGTAAAACACTTTATTTCTTCACAAACTGAACTCCTTCTAAACTATCGTCAATTTTTACAAAATAGGTTCCTCTACTTAGATCTCTGATATCAATTGTATGATTCTCACTTTTAATAAGTGTATCTTTAACAAGTTTACCCGTAAAATCAAAAATCAGTACTTTATGCTTTCCAGATTTCACCCCTAAAAGTTGAATTTCTTCATAAGAAGGATTCGGTGAAATACTGAATGGTTGCTCATATTTTGTAGTATCAATTTTTGATTTCGAACCATTTGGCACAGTCACATTATCCTGAATACAAGTTGAAATGTTTTGTTGCCATCCTGTTCCTTCTGGTCTTATAGCTCCTCGTAAAGAATATGTTGTTCCTGAAACAGGAGCATTTGGTACGGTAATCGTAACATTTGCAATACCAGATCCTGCAGACACGGTAGTTTTTCCTACTCCAAGCCAATTGGTATTCCATAAAGCAACGATTACGTCTCGATTAGTGTTTGCAGCGTAGTAAATCGGAACCGTAATACTTGTATTCGAGTTGATTTTAACAGGTAACACAGAACAATCCACAAGTTCAGTTCCGTTGGCAACAGCAATATTTTCATTTGTACATAATGTTATACTTTGTTGCCAAGGAGCATCAACAGGTCGAATAGAAGTTCTAAATTCGTATGTTGTACCTGCTACTGGAGTACTTGAAAAATTCATCACTACATTAGCAACTCCAGAGCCTTTGCTAACTGTAACTTTACCTGTACCTGCCCAAGTATTATTAACATAAGCTAAAACCACAATATCTCTAGTTTGATTTGCCGTATATCGCACCGGAACTACAATGGATTGTTTTGCAGGAATCATACTCGGTATCAAATCACATGTTGCTTTTTCTTCTTCTGTTATATTACCATCTGTGCTCAAAACTTGATTAACTGATTCATTTGTGAATGTTTTAGTTTCACCATTGCGCCACCTTACTGTTACTTCTTGAATTTGAGCATCATTACCCAAACCAAAATGAACCATATTGAGTAAACTTTGAGAGTGTGCGGAGCCTGAAGAACCTACCCGCTTAAACAATGTTTTTGTATTGGTTTTTACTCTTATTTCAGCCGAAATTGGATCAATATTCGAATTAGGAGAATACCCTACGTTTACTATCACGTAATTATTAGCATCTGTTCTTTGGTTTGAATACAAATGCCAAGTCCCTCGTTCATCACTTCCGTCCAAAATATCTACATCTCCATCAAGATCGTAATCAAAAGCCTGACTTTGATCTCCATGACTGCTTTCGCCTGCGTCATCAGCTCCATGAGAAGTAGTCACTTCAAATTTACCATTACCAGTATTTAATAGCATATAATCAGCAACTCTTTCGTTCAATAGTGGATATCGATTCACAAATAAATCTGCAAACCCATCATTATTAAAATCACCAGTTGTAACACCCCAACTATTTCCTCCTAAAGGAACATTCCAATCATTAGCAACATTTACAAATTTGTTTCCTTCATTTTTTAACAGAATATCATAGACATTTTTGTTGTTAGGTGTAAAACCTGGAGTTGCCGAGCTAATACCTTCAAGAGTCCATGATATCGACCAGTACAGTACACCTGTTCGAACGGATTCTAGTTTCCAGTTTCCATTACCTGTATGACCAATATATATCCCATTTTGATTTCTTGCTGCTGGCCAACCTTGTGCTTGGTTTTGCTTGATAATACGTTCTCCTGTAATTTGCGTTAGATCAACTGGTGTTTTTGCACTACCTAAGAATATTGGATAATCTCCATTATAAGTACTTCTAAAAACAGCTTCAAAACCTTTTAAGGTAAAATCTCCTACTGCTGTAAAATCAATCAGAGATCTCCCTTCATCTCCTCGGTCTTTGACGTGCATAATCTGAGTGACCGGATTATAGTCAATTGCCTTATCTGCTACTTGCGTATAAGTTTTTCCGCGAGAGATATAAATATCCAAATCTCCATCATTATCCATATCAAAGTCAGCCATTGCGAGCATGCTAGGAAGTCCTTGTACTCCTGCTGGTATCCATTGAGAGGTTACATTTGTGAATGTAAAATCTCCATTCCCTTTCCATACAGATATTGGAAAGAAAACAATAAAATCATCAATATGATCACCATCAATATCTGTAAGCAAAAATCGATCTCCAGCCGCATTTTCAAAATTTGGAACCCGTATAGTTTCAAAACGTCCATTTCCATTATTTCTATAGATCACATGTTTTCCTCCATTAGGATTATTCCATTGTGCATTCAACAAAACTAAATCCAAATCATTATCCGAATCAAAATCTCCCCAGACTGCTGATCTTCCTCTAGCGCCTTCAGTGATGCCTACCTGATCATTTCCCAAAGTTAGCGTTCCGTTATTGTTAATATAAAAATCTGGTGTATTTGGACTAGTTCCATTTCCTCCTCCACGTGTTGCTACCAAATCTAAATCTCCATCATTATCAAAATCTGCTGCAGAAGATCCGTGCAAATCCTGTAATCGCCATCTTGCCAAATTAAAAGAGCGATCAAAAACTCCATTCCCATTGTTCCAAACTAACTTGCTCGGATTATTAGGGTCATTATGATTATTAAAAATCATATCATAATCTCCATCATTATCCATATCCGCTATGGTAGGACCCGCATATTTCAAAGCAGGACCTGTAGTAATTCCAGCAGATTCGGTTACATCTGTAAATAATGGATATTGAATAGATAGATCCTGAAAATTCAATTGGTTAATAGTAACATTACCTGATCGGGTTGCAATAGTGAGCGTTATTTGTCCACTTTGGGGAAATCGCACGATAGCATTTAGCGAATGGGTCCCACTAGAAATGATATCAATGTTATCCAAAATAACCTTGCCATCAGCCAAAATACTAAGATTTGCATAATTAAAAGTAGTAGACACGTTAATGGTTACTTTTTTTTCTAATGAACCAGAAACAGTATAGTTCAAATTTAAGGGAGATAACTGATTTACAAAGGTGGGATTATTGATTTGAGATAAAACACCATTAATAACAATGATAGATAATAAAACAAATAGTTTTAGTTGTCTGTGTTTAGCGCTGTTTTTCATGAAATATGAGTTAAGTTGAGTTAGTCTAATTTTTAAAAAACGCTACCGAATTTAGTTATAATTCGTATCTCAGCACTATGTTTTTACTGCACAAAAACTAGACAGAAACTCATTTTTCACCCATTTTTAATCGTGTGCCAACACAGATTATGGTATTAATTTGAAAGAAATATGGGAAAACCTTTTGCGGACACTTTTGATAGGAAATTTATAAATATATCCTTCCTATTTTTTAGTTTATAAAATCAGAAGGACTGATTTCAAATTCTTTTTTAAAGCATTTCGAGAAATAAGAAGGACTCGAAAAACCTGTCTGAAAAGCTATTTCTGCAATCGTACTCTGTTTACTCATTAATAATTCTTTGGCTTTATGCAATCGAATAGAAGATATCAATTGATTTGGAGACTTATTGGTAATGGCTTTGAGCTTTCTTTGTAGTTGTCGTTCACTTACTCCTATCTCTCTACACAGTATTGTAACTCCGTAAAAATCATTGCTTAAGTGATTATTAATATTTTGAATAACCCGTTGTAAAAATGAATCCTTGTATGGGTCTTTAACTTTAGGAATATGAGAGACAATTTTTTCAGACTTCTGCTTTTTCGAGGCCGTATATAAAAGTATAGAAGTACCTAAGTCGGTTTTAAAGACTGCCTTTTGCGGAGTGATATCAATATTTACACCGATAAGTAGATTCTTTACGGTTTCTGTTAATATGATTTGATTTGGGATTGCTTGATTCGCTACAAGGGCAACAAAATCTTCAGTTTCTTCACAAATACAATCTACTACAGAACATTCTCTAATGTCAATTCCTATCGAAATCTGAGCATTAAAACTTTGCACTGCTTCTACTAGCTCAGTACTACAATGTACTGCCTTGCTAGGTCCTTCAAAAGTAATGGTAAAAGAGTTTTTAGTATCGATTACCAAATTTCCTTTATACGTATTTGCCAATTTCTTAACCAAATTTCTCACCGAATATTGATATGCTTCTGCAGCTTTTAAATGTCCAACCATAAAGGTGTACAACTTTCTTTCATATACTGGTTCGGAAGTTCCTTTAATGCTATCAACAAAAGACTTTATCTCTTCTAAAACTTCAAACGTATTTCCTGCCCAAAACAAATGGTCATCTCCTTCTAGCTCCACCAATCTCGAATCTGGAATTCGATCTGCAATAAATCTTCCTTCTTCTATTTTTACATCAATATCACCGACTCTTTGAAGCAATAATGTTGGTACTTTTATGGAACCTAAAATATTAACAATGTCTACTTGGGTATTCATTTTGGTCAATATCATAGCAGCTCTAGGACTGGCTCCAGATCTAAAGTAGTTTGCCAACCACTCCATAAACACCTTATCTTTAGCTTTTGATGGTGCCAACGATTCTAGATTCATAGCACCGCTTCCCCAATTGTTTTCGATCATGTCATACACTTCCTGACGTTCTTGATCGGTTGGCGCCCAAGGATAGTCATCTGAATATCTTCTCTTTGCAAAAATTCCAAAAGCAATTAATGAAATAACACGATCTGGATACGTAGCACTAAACAATGCCGAAACACTTCCTCCTTCTGAATGTCCAAATAATATAGCTTTTTCGGATCCTGCTGCATCCATAACAGCAGTAATATCTTCCATTCGTTCTTCTAATGTTGCAAATTCTACCACTCTATCGGATAAACCTGTTCCTCTTTTGTCGAAAAGAATCACTCTGGCAAATTTCCCTAATTCTTCGAAAAAACTAACCAATTCTGGACAAGACCACATCAGATCTATATTAGAAACCCATCCTGGTATGTATACTAGGTCTACGGGTCCCGAACCGAATACCTGGTAAGCGATATTTACATCTCCACTCTTTGCATAAGCTGTCTTTGGTTTTGTCATTGTGATCGTTTTAAGAAGGTTAATAAACTGTAGAAAAATCTACTTCTGTAAAACTATAAAACAACAACACGAAACCCACAATAACAGTAAGTACAAAGTGTATACGACCTGTATGAAACTGTTAAAAAAGCGTATACATTATGTAGACAACAAATGTTTAATTATTTGAATATCAGTTATTTAAATGTTAACATCAATAAAACTTCAGTGAACAACGATACTTAGGTGTTTTCCTTTTCTAGCTGTACCAAATAGGAGAAAATTTCTTGTTCTGGAGCTAGTTGTAGCTTTTTTCGAAGTCGATATCTTGCCGTTCTTGCACTATCTGGAGAGATGCCCAAAATACCAGCCATTTCTTTTACATTAAGATTTAACCGAATTAAAGAACATATTTTTAGATCGTTGGTGCTTAGGTCTGGATGTTTTGATTTTAATGAAACATAGAAACCTTGATGGGCATCTTCAAAAAATCGACTAAAATCTTCCCAGTCCTTATCAATACTTATATTCTTTCGAACGATCTTATTTAGATCAGCAATTAATTTTGTTTTTTCTATTGAAGGAGATTTTTTAATTTTCTGTATAGTTTGCTGAATATTTTGTACAATTTCGTTTTTCTTAATAAAGTTTAAAGTATAGGTACTCAACTCTTTATTTTTAAACTCTAATTGTTGTTTTAATTCTTTTTGTTTTAGCTCTGAGTTTTCCAACTCCTTTTTTAATAGTTCTTTCTTGTTTACGGCTAATTGGCTACTCTTTTTTGCACGTTGTACAGAAATGATATAAATAAAACAACCACTAATAGTTATGATAATTACACTAAGCACCAAAATAAGCTGGATAATATCATCTTTCTTCTCCTGTGCTTTAAAAGACACTAATTCCTTATCTTTTTTTTCTAATTCATTCGCAAATTCTATATACGCTATCTGTTTAGATTTTTCTAAGTTGAAGAGCGAATCTCGTAGCACAATATACTTGTCATAGAAATAATACGCTTCTTCGGGTTTAGACTGTAGCTTTTTAATCTCCTTTAATTCCTCATAAGCAAACAGTTCATATTTTTTAAGGTTGTTCTCTTTGGCTAACCTCAATCCCATACTAATTTCTTTTACTGCCTCATCTAATTTACCTGATAGTCTTAAGATTTTACCATGGAGAATTAGGTTATTCGTTAATCCATCTGTATCACTTACCTTACTGCCTAAATCTTTGGATCTGTTAATATGGTAATACGCTTGTTCAATTTCATTTTTATAGAGATAGAGAATTCCTAGTTTGTTATGAGCTTCCGCGATACCATAAGTAAAGTTGGTATCAGTATGCATTTTTAATGCATCGGTAAGATATTTTAAGGCTTCTTCATATTTTCGTTGCTCTACCAACATGGTTCCTATTTTGGTAAAGGTGGTCGCTATTCTTCCTTTTAATCCTAAAGCAGTAAACTCATTAATAGCTCGCTCATAATATTGTTGAGCCTTTTTGTATTCTTTAAGATCGGCATACACCATTCCAATATTAAGTGTAGAATTGGCTATACCTTCTTTATCTTGTATACTTTCATAGGCTTTATAAGCATTGTTTAGAAATAGTAAAGCTTGCGTAAGATTCCCTTGTGCCCAATAGGCTACTCCTACTACTCGATTAGCCCTTGCTATTCCTTTTGGATAGGATAATTTTTCTGCCAGTTTTAATGCTTCAGAACCAAAATTTATGGACTCATTAGCATCCATAATCCAATATTCATATCCTATGGTGTTGAGAAGGTTTACCTTTATGGTATCTTCATCTGTATAGGCCTCCGCTAAATTCCGAAGGCTATCAATTTTTTTCGATTTTTGTGTAGCAAAAGTGAGATTGATGCAGAGGAAAAAGCTTAGAACAATAAAAAAGCTATGGTTTTTGCCAATAACATCGTACTTGGGTATATAAGATAGTACCTCAAAGAATCTCATCAAAAATCAGAGTTACAGGAATAATTGGTTTACAGTAAAAAACAAAGCTACTTATCATTTTCTTAATCCTATCGCTAAGAATTGTTAAAACCTGTCCTTCTAAACAGATTTTGACAACATCTCACTAAATTCCTATTTAATTTATGAAAAACACATCTTTGGTTCTAAAATATCCTCCTCGTTTTACAATGAAACTCCGATCAATACTCCTGCACCTACTCCAGCGATCCCAATTAATATTTTCTCAAAAACACTCTTTCTTCGTTGTCGTTTTGCTGCCTTTTCTACCAATTCTAAACTGGTACTTGCTTTATCCAAACTATTAATCGTATACTCCAATGCTTTTTGCGTATGATCCAAAGTGTTTTGTGTTTTTTGATATACTAACAAATCTAAGCTATCAGTCTTCGCAAAGTTGAAACCTAATCGTCGCTCTAAATCCATATTTCTTCGCAAGGTTTGGGTATACTTTTCCACCAACTCTTTAGTCATTCTATCCTGATCAATCGTACTCTGATATACGTTCTTAATAGCCAAAAAAGACTTTTTATTTACTAAGAAAATATCAGCGGTTTCAAACCTATACAAACTATCTTTTTTAACGGTCAATGGTTCTCCAGAATGATCTGCATAAGCAGCCGGAATCTTGATAACCTGCAAAGAATCTACCACCTGACTGAAAGCTTTTGGTATTACAAAAATGAAAATGAGTACGATTAATTTATTCATGATATATTAATTTTATAAGAAGCTTTTGTTATTGATTTAATCCGAATAATCCTTCTAATAGCACACGATCTTTTGTCAACTGATTATTCGTTTGCTGAATAGAATCTTTGATGTTTTGTAATTCATTCCAATCCTTTGCGTTTTTCTTTTTAAAAGCAAATAATATAGAATCTCGCTGATGAATCAGTAAATCTTTTTGTGCCTTCATCTGTTTAAATTCTATTCTAGAATTTTTTAAAAGATCTTTTGTAATAGTCAGGGTATCTTTTGATATTTTCAACTCTTTATTTGCTTTCTCTAACTCTGAAGTAATTACTTTCCAATTTTCACTACTATTAAAAGTCATGTAACCAATAATGATCAAAAAGATCAATGCTACTATTTGAAGTACAGTACTAATATTTATGGATTTCATCTATCTTAAGTTTATTAAACTTCCTTTTACTATTACAGCTACATTATCTAGCGCCAATGCTTTTTAGACACCTACGGTGCTTTGCATTTACTCTTCAAAAGTATAAATACATTTTTGACGAATCTAGGACAAAAACGGATAATCTGTGTAAATTTCCGACGAAAAATAATGGTTCAAACGTGAAATCTTAAGAAGGCGAGTACGATAGATGTAAGAAATCTAGAATTATGTTATTAATAAAGTGCTTTTGCACA
Source organism: uncultured Aquimarina sp. (assembly GCF_947492115.1). Classification (NCBI taxonomy): domain Bacteria; kingdom Pseudomonadati; phylum Bacteroidota; class Flavobacteriia; order Flavobacteriales; family Flavobacteriaceae; genus Aquimarina; species uncultured Aquimarina sp. Next base: position 302,396 of record NZ_CANLMM010000003.1, on the reverse strand, counting down.
CATATCACAGTACTACTAAATGATATGATCTAGCTTTTTTGGGGTGGGTATTTTTTCTGTATAATAGTAAATATCAACTAAAAACAACATATCCGATGAACCATATAAGTGCATAGAAAATAACTAGTACTAATTCCAATCTATATTTATTTATCATTTTTTCCATATCGGTATACTATATATTTTTATTACTCTGTAAATACCTTTTCTCATATGAAATAACCGTATAAAATTGTCTCTTTTGACTTGATGCTTCGTCACAAAATGTATCGATAGCTAAGGCTATCCATAAATTTTCTTCCTTGTCTAAATTCAAAATAGCTCAATTTCGTATTTCAGTAATTTCATATAAGAACTGGTATAAAAAGGTTATTAAAAGGTCCTGTGAATGGATACGCAGGACCTTTTCTACAAAGTATTAACGAAAATTTACTTTGTAAATTTTAGTACCTCTTATTTCTTTATTAATTGTTTGATAACACTTCCTCCTATACCCTGAATACGAACAAAATAAGACCCACTTTCTAAATTCGAAACATTCATTTCTATGTCATCATTCGATTCACTCTTAGAAGATGTTAGTACCAATCTACCATTGATATCATATATCTCTATTTTGTTTAGCGTAGTTTTATTTGAGTTCGTAATATGTAATATATCAATTACCGGGTTTGGATATATGGATACTCCAGCAAAAAGTTCGAATTCATTTGTACTCAGCGTTGGATCTACAGTAAGCTCAAAACTACAGCAAATCTCCGTTCCACTTTCATCTGCTGCACAAAGTGTAACGATTGTAGTACCATTTGACAATAGTGTTCCTGGGGCAGGATTCTGTGTAAAAGTGACTAACGGATTAGCGCAAGTTCCTATTGCTATTGCTTCTCCAAGAGCAAAGTAATCTGGTAGTTGATAGGTGTCATTTCCTTCATCTGATCCTACAGTCTGATCAGCAGGACAACTAATTTGTGGTTCTGAAGGATTTTCTACCGTTACAATAGCAGTACAACTATCTGTATTACCATTATTATCTACTACCGTTAATGTTACTGTATTATCGCCTATCGATCCACAATCAAAAGTAGTCACATCTATACTCATCTCGGCAATACCACAATTATCAGATGATCCGCCATCAATATCTGCCGCAGTAATACTTACCCGACCATCTTCATCTAATTGAACCGTTATATCCTGGCATACAGCAGTAGGAGCTGTAGTTTCATTTACATTTACGGTAAAAGAACAGCTTGTTGTATTTCCAAATTCATCAACAACCTCAAAAGTATTTACAGTTTCTCCCGCGGGGAACTCACTTCCACTAGCTAATCCTGCAGTTTGCGTAATTGTTCCCGTTGCGGTGGTGATGTTATCTATGAAGCTAGTTGCTATAAGCTGCATGGTAGTATCATCTACCAATCCACTATCTATGCTAGCAAACAATAAATAATACAATCGATTGGTATTTATAAGACCCGTTACCTGATGCTGATCATCATCGGTATCATCCGCAAAATTCTGAGAAGCTTCTACATTTTCTGGGATAATAATCAAATGGTTAACAGAAGGGTCACTAGAACTACCATCTAACTCTTCTCTTACTCGTTTTACAAATATGTTATAGTTGATCGTGTTTACGGTAATAGTTGCTGTAAATCCATCTGCTAAGCCATCTCCATCAGCTCCTAACTCACCCGTAATATCAAAATCAGTAACACCATCTAAATCGGCTGCTAATAACCATAAATTTTCTACTTTTCTGGTAAAGTATGCACCATTTGTACCAAAGTCAGCAAGAGGTACAACCACATTATCTGAATAGGAAATCGTTCCTGTAGAAAGATCTGTACTGATAAAGTTTCCATCATCGTACATATCATCTCCTCCATCATCAATAGATGACGCATTAAGTCCCTCGTCTAACTGAAAATCAAATGGATTTGGAATTAGTGATGAAACCAAAGAGTTTTTTCGATTAAAAAGTAACAAAATATCATCTAAGGTATTATCAAATACAGCAAAGTTATCGCTGGCACTTGGAAGATCGAAATTTACTACCGTACTACAACTAGTTTCATCTAAATCAATTACAATATCATCTACACAAGTAACTACTGGAGCCTCTGTATCGTTTACCGTAATACGTTGTTCACAGCTTGTGCTATTACCTTGATTATCCTCTATTGTCCAATTTACTACAATGGTTCCTACAGGATATACACCTGATGCATCTGAAGTATTGGTATAATCATTTACAATTGAAACGTTACCAAACTGTGGTAATCGCAGTCTAAAAAAGTTATTGTCTATACTTCCACATTGATTATCGTCCACAAAATTATTTTCCAACAATGTAAACGTAATAGCATCTCCAAACGTATTGATCCATGTATTCCATGTTTCCTGTTCTACAACTACGAATTGCTTTACAATAGAACAACCGCTATTATTTTCTTCCAGCAATATTTGATCATCTGGCCCTGTTAATACAAACTTCTCATTGTCAACATCATTATGATCTCCATTAAACGTTATTTCTAAAGTAACATCGGTATTAGTTGTGCTGAGTCCAGATAAAATAGTCGGAGTATCGATAAGATCTCCTGAATCATTGAAACGATAGAATACATTAAAAGTATCTGGTATGACTTGATCTCCACAATTATCTCCAAAAGCTGGTGTAGCTATTGTAATTGATGCTTCATTGGAGTTAGGATCAGTCGCAACTGAGATGTCTGGTGCACAAGTAATAGTGGGTGCTGTATCATCTGCAATAGTAACATCAAAAGAACAGCTTGCGATATTACCACTATTATCTTTTGCAAAAAATGTATTGGTCGTAGATTCAGCTAAGAAAAAATTACCAGATTCTTCTCCACTAATCAAAATAGGACCTGTAGTATAATCATGAAATTCTACAATCAGTCTCGTGGATATAACTCCTGTAATATCATTCCAAAGACCAGAGGACGCTATCATCCTTACAAAATCTTCATTCCCTACATTATTCGGCTCACCAGAGTTAAAATTTCTAAAAGTAGCAGGTTGACCACTCTGCCATATAAAGGTATCTTCTTCAACTTGATCATTCAATCCAATTAAAACGCCATCAATCGTATTATCCGTTAAAAACGTTTGTATAAACTCATTTTCTTCTATAGTATTAATGGTAATGATATCCAATCTTTCTTCTTGCGCTTTTTGGAAAGCCTCTGAAGCGGTCATTTCTTGATCAGATATAAAATAAGTACTCGTTCCAAGAGATCCTAATAAGGTAAAACCATCCAGAGTAGTAGGTACTTCTGCAAAATCGCAATCTGAAACTGCTACTTCATAGATAACTACATCTGGACAATCCAGTGTTATATTTTCTGGACAGGCAATAATTGGCGCAGTGATATCTTCTACTGTAACCATAGCTCTACAAGTCGATGAGTTTCCACGGGTATTCGTTACTGTTAGCGTTACTTCATTAACTCCTATATTAGAACAATCAAAACTACTAGGCGTAACAGAAAAAGCCGCAATACCCTCGGTATCGGTAGAACCAGCATCCACCTGTGTAGCATTTATTGAGACTGTCCCACCTTCATTTAATTGTACGGTAATATCCTGACATCGCACCACAGGAAAATCATTAGCTATAACGGTGACGATTGCTGTACAACTAGATGAATTTCCGCTTTGATCAGTAACCGTTAAGGTTACCTCATTTTCTCCTAGATCAGCATTACCAAAGGTATCTTGGTTAAGACTCATGGTGTCAATAGTACAATTATCCGTACTACCCGCATCTATATCAGCAGCTGAAATGCTTGTCTGTCCGTTTTCATCTAATTGAACTATGATATCATTACAAACTGTTATTGGAGATAATTGATCCACAACTGTGACCTGAGCCGTACAAGAGCCCTCATTTCCACTTGCATCTGTAACAATGATATCACGACTAAAAGTTCCTAAATCATCACAAGTATACACGGCAGGTCCAGTAATTACTACGGAAGGTGTTTGATCACAATTATCGTTAAGATTTAGGATAGAACCATCATTTAATACATCGGCAATTACACTTCCATCGGGACCAAGTGCCACAGTAATATCCTGACACGTAATGATTGGCACTATAGTGTCTTCTACAGTTACTACTGCCGTACAAGTAGCAGAATTACCTTGATCATCATTAACAGTAAATGTAATATCATTTATTCCAATAGCATTACAATCTAATGTTATTTGTTCCACATTTCCGATGTAAGATACTACAACTGCCAGCCTTTTTACCACTCCTGAACAAGGATCCCCAAAAATAGCGTTGGTTGCAGGAATCGTAAAGGTATTGTTTCCTAATGCAAACCCTTCTACAATGGCTTGCGAATCGGCTGCATGACAATTACCAATAGCAAAATCCCCATTTGATCCTGTTGGTGTCCCATAACTAGCAAATTCTACAGCATCAACTACCGCACCTTCAGGTAGTGTAATAGTTAGGTCTTGTCGCTCATTTACCTGAGCAAAAACAGTTTGTGATCCTACTAAGGAAAATGTAATAGGATCTCCATCTGGATCAGAACTTCCGTTATCCAACGATGCGGCATCTACCACCATATTCCCTGTTTCATCTAATTGTACCGTAACGTCTTGGCATACGGCAATTGGATCTGCATTTTGACCATAATTCCAAACAGATATCAATAGGAATATCAATAGGGTATAATAATTCTTTCTGGTGGTTTTGTAATTTTTTTTCATGTCTTACTTTTTTGTTTACGTTTAATTCTAAATTTTACGGACTATCAACCCTAATCGATGAATTAGGGTTTATTATCTGTATATTTATATGAAGGTCAAAACTAGATCTGTTCAAAAAAACTTGATATAACAAACCCGCAAAAGACTTGTAATATTCCGACATGTAAAATGATAGTTATATAAAGTATTTGATGGTAAGTCGTATAAACAGATTTACAAAAAACAGAAAGTCAATCAGATAGCCCGAAACGCTTTTTATAAATCATCCTATGATCTCTTGTATTCCAATCTTATGAGATATCATAGCTTCAAAATAAAAATCCTTACTCAGACTGTTTCTTTTAGAGTTTCGCCGCTACTCTTTTCTTCTACCTTGATTGTATATTTCTCTTTATACAAAATCATAAGATTACAAAACGAAATGATAAATCCGGCAGAAAACATATAGCATAAAAACAAGAGTACGATTAATTGTATCCTGTTTGATGCAATACTTTCTTTGGTCCATGCCTTCTCAGGATCTCCTAATAAGATCATCATCTGTTCATTTCGAGCTGGTAAAAATCCATGAGAAGCTTCGAACGCTTCAAAAGGATTGCTATTCTTAAATTCATTACCAATCACAATGTCTTTTTCTAAATAGGGTAATGTTTTTGCTTCTCTGGTAAAATGATAAGCAGCATAGGTTCCTATTAAAATAACAATGAAGTTAATGGATAATCGCATCCATGTTTGAATCATTTTATTTTTTAAAGAATACAAAATCAGAAAACCTGCCAGTGCCGTAGCGATGAAAACTCCAAATTTCATCAAAAACACGGTATTATCATCCGATGCATGCCAAGATGGTAATGGGATGATAAACGCTCCTGCTACTGAAGCTATCCAAGTACTTAGCAATGTAATTTCTTTCCAAACTTCTTTTAGTTTTGCTACTAACATGATATCTTATTTTGGGGTTTGTAATACCAATGTTTTCTCTTCCTCGCCACCATTACTCATAATCAGATGTAGTTCTGGCGCTCCTACTCGGCCATCTTTTTCTAACCAAAATAAATAATACCCAGGCACAAAATCCTGAACAGCATTTTGAGTAGGTTGGTTAAACCGAAATCTTTTAATATCCTGTCCCTGCTCAAAGGACAATTTTCCGAACACAAAAAATCCTTCTTCTTCATTTGAATTTACAATTACTTTAATTTTTGTCGTTGCGTCATTTTTCGCAGTATTATTAATGGTCTGTAATTTGGCATCATAATCCTGATAGATTGCATTGATGATATATTTCTTATCAGAAATAGTTTCATAATTTCTAGCCAGATCACCCACAATTCTTTCTGTTTCTTTAAGCGTAGCTACATATTCTGGAGTCAGTGCATACTTATCATTACAATTTTCTAATACCGGAAATAACTCTTTACTTTTTATTACTAATTTTTCAAAAGCCTCTTTCTCTTTTGGTTCACTAGAAGCTGTAATTTTTTCTTGTAGACTTGTCAGGTTTCGTTGGGTGTTTGACAATACTACCGTAAGGTCTTTGTTTTTGGGTCCGTAACTGGCACAGCCCGACAGCATCACTGTTATTAACAACAGTATAATTTGTGTTTGAATTTGTCTCATTTTAAGGGAATTTTAATGAATCTAAGGGATTATTTTGATTCAAAATTACAGGGAATTACCCCTTATTCTATATCACAAAAACGGCAAATTGAAGTAATTTTCCGACTTTTGATATTGAGATTACAAAGCTTGGATAACTTGATCCCAATCAAAAGCAGGACCTATATCCCATTTACCCGAAGATCTGTAATTAACATGAGATGTAATTCCTCTGAAATTAACTAACTCTTCTTCTGCTACTATACCATATCGCTTATCTTCAGGTAAAAACGATGCAGGAATGTTATACTCTGCCGTTAAATATTTAAGTAACAAAGCCAAGCTTTTATATTGTTTAGCCGTATGTGTCGCAAAGTATTGTTCTCCTCTAAATGGAATATCTAATTGGGTATAGAACTGTGTATCGCTGATATGACAATACACATCATTATCATTATATACAGTTACTAAATTGTCTCCGATTCTTTTCAAAAATCCAATGTTAGACATTTCGATGGCGATGGTTCTTCTACCTCCGTTTGTATTTCCACCTACCGCTCTAGAGCCTAAATGATAAGCCCAAAAAGCCGAAGACCACATATTAAGAATCGTTCCATTTCTGGCTATAATAAATGGTACAGATACTCTATGATTGGGTCTAGACAAGGCGGCTACATCTCCTTTTAGATAACCTGCAGTATAATGTAGTACAATCTGATTTTTGGTATGTTTTTCTTTTACATAAAAAGAAGTGTCTCCATTTTTTGTACGACATTGTACGTATGGCATCTTTTCATGACTTCCTTTAATAGAAACTGAATTTGGTGTTAAAATAAATTCCTTACCGGCAGTATCTCTTCCGGTATCAAAAAAACTTTTCTCATGCTTGGCAATACTGGTAGCTTTCATACCTCATCGAATTTATAATTATTAATACCTCAAAATTACTGGCAGTTCTATACAATCACTATTACAAAAACGGTAAATAGAGGGAAAATTGCGACAGATTCTGTATGAACTTGTATAAGCTTAAAAACATTCAGCCGAACCCTAGGTATTAAGTAAGGAAACAAAAAGTCCCTCAGGTCATGAAGCTTGTCGAAATGAAAGAGGGATTTAACGAGATGTTTTTGCAAATAAAAAAAGTTCTTACAACGTCCTAATGCTTCTCCAAACTTTTTTCTTGACTAAACGTCTTCATAATTTTTTCGACATCCAGATGGATTCTTCCTTTTACCAACCAAGCTACTGCAAATGCATATACTGCTACCCACTCGATCCAAAAAGTATACGCAGGAATAATAGTATCGAAATTAATTTCTAAAATGGCTTCTAGTGCAAAAATAGCAACCAATGCTCCTACAGATGCCCAAACGATAATACCACATCGTTTAAACAGTCGATTTCTGGATGCTGACGCATTGTGGTTTAACACAAATTTAAAAAAACTCATATAGCCCAATAAAATGAAGAATAAGGCTGCACTTAACAAATGGATAGCCCCTAGAAATCCATTAGACTCATGCCCAAACAAATATGGAGATCCTGTGAAATATAGTTGACCCAAAGGGTTTTCTGACTTTGTCGGTATTAATACCGTAATTAAAATACAAACACCAGCAGCAGTGGTAACAAACCGATCGCTCAACAACTCTCCTTCTTTTTTGGGATAGCCTTTATAATTGATTAATATCAATCCAAAAGCCGATAAGATTAATATAAAAAATACGCTTCCAGCGGTATAATAATAATGACTCATACTAGAAAGTAAATCCTGATGTGCCGCTAAAAGTAATAATGGCAACGCCAATCCTAAAATCCCAATGGTTTTTCTTAGTGAATACAATGATGTTTTATGTTCCATGATATACTTATTTATGTTTCTCCAAAAGTAGTATCACAAGACAGCTAACGGCTATCACAAAAACGGTAAATAAAGGGAATTTTGCGACAATCTTACAATGATCCTACTATCGGCATGCTTATAAGGCTTACAGTCTATAAAGAAGTACAAACATAGATTACTATAATCCATACTTGGGTAATTTTATCAGTTGTTACCCCATTACAAACAGTTTCGAAAGGATAAAGAACTACTTCGAAGGATTATTTTAATACTTCGAAGTAGTTCTTTTAGGCATTGATGCCCTAAGATGAAGCCCTAAAACCCTAAACCTATCTCATCTAAGAATTACATTGATTCTTAAAAGTGCTTCTTTTTGGGATCATCACCCTTGCTCTATCTCTTCGAACCATTAAAGTGATTGTTGGAAGTATTGTTTTGATGCTTGGAATTATTTGGATAGTAGTGTTATGTATATATGCTACTTCTAGCGCCCCTTTAGTGGAAATCTTACTGTGCTCTTAGACTATTTCCTTAATCTGGTCCTAAAAAAGTTGATATTTTTTTACATTAATACTAAAAATCGATTTACATCATATTACCACTACTCATAAGCTAGCGGTGAAAATAATCATATCCTTCCCTAATTTTAAGTTCTTTTTACTGCTTGAAATAATAAACGTTTATTATGCCATTTAATAAGCCCTATATAACCGTGTACGAATTCTAGGTATCTCCATTCTTTAGCTAAAGCGCTATTAGGATATTTAAGAGGGTCATGACTAAAGAATATATCCGCTTCGTTTTCTACAGCTTTATCTAGAACTCTTGTGTTAAAAAGGTCAAACAATCTTTCATCATTTAAATCCAAACTTCTATCGCTTACCAAATCTCCCCAAGTATTTCCCATATCAAAGTACATTGAATTATTGTCCTGAGCAATTTTCAAATAGCATTCATCCGTAGGCACATTATTCTCAGTTATATATTTTCCAAGTACTAAAGTATCACTATCAGGATTTTGAACTGAATCATTTTGATGACCTTCGTAAAACCCTACTTTCTCGATATAGTCTTGAGCATTTTTCCCAATATTATTGTTTTTAGATCTTTTTTCGTAATGTTGAACATCTAATCCTTCATTAATAAATTTAAAAAGGTTAATATGATAGTCTTTTTTAAAGTGTCGAGTATTGATTAAATTTTCGTGCGCTTTTTTAAAATCTCTACATATTTGTTTTAGTAAAACCAAATCAATATTTTTTTCATCTGAATCTCCATAATTTTTCCATAATTCTTCTGCTAAAAAGGTCTGCTGTAATAAACTCATTTTAGCTTCATCGTTTTCAAAAACATCATCAAAAATTAAGATTAATGCATTTTTAAATTCAGTTTTATTGTCAAAATATTGAAAATACTCATTCTGCCTTCTTACATCTTCTAAAAAATAAGATATGCTTTTTCTCTTATAACAACGTTTTTGAATGATTGGTTTATTTACATTTGGAGATAATACTAAAGATCCATTATGTTCTTTTTTTTCATAAAATTTTAATGCCTTTGCTCCCATCACATCCGCTTCTTTTTCTAACCCCACATCATCATTAATATTTACCTTACTTTTTAATTGTCTGGTGGGTCGTACGCGTTCTTGTTTTTGTTGCACCACATGCCAAGCTTCATGGGGTAAGTGTTTTTCTTGTCCAGGTGCTAAGTGGATATCGGTGCCTTGTGCATAGGCATGCGCTTGTAATTGGGCTGGCTTGCTGGAGTTATAATGTACTTTTACGTCATCCATACTATAGCCAGAGAGGTTTTCGATACCAGACTTTAGGTTATCTGGTAAGCCTGTCCTATTAGCTTTTCTTTGGATAGGATTATCACCATTATCAACACCTCCTATAGCAGACCTCAGCTTCCGTTGTATTGCTACAGCTGGTCGGTTGTCGACAATCTTAGCTTCGCCACCTGTACTGAGTTCTTGTTGTACTCGTTGTACAGTTTCTTGTTGTGGTTCTTGAGTATTTTCTTGTGGTTCCTTCATGTTACCTTTCACTTATACGTTTATAATTCAATTATTTAGCTCATGTACCCATTCATTCATGAATCTAATTTTATAAAAATCGATCTTGCTCTAAAAATCTTGTGGGACAACTCCATTGGTTGCAGGAATATTTAACTGTGGTTGTCCTTGGCGTCTTTGTCTACGAGGTGGCATTTCTCCTTGATCATACCCAGCGGGATAATTTGGTGGCCGACTTACTGCTCGTGCTTTATTAAAGGTCCATTTCCGAAGTACTCCATCAAGATAGTTCTTAAGATCTGTCAACCAATGATTACTCAGGTCGTGTTCATAACTTGGTCTCTGCTCCAAATCAATAAGTATTAAGTGACCTGATGTATCCACTAAAAATTGGAAATCACGAACATAAAACCCTACTTCGATAAGCTGAGCTACATCATCTCTGAAATTTCTCCAAAAACCTTTGTTCCACCAAAATCCTCCGAACATAAATTTTAAAGTTTGTTGTCCGCTAATATTCTGCAAATCTTGACGTAATTGATCTGAAACGGCTTGAGGTATATTTGCATCATGCTTTACATCAAAAGAATATTTGGAATTAATAAATTGATAGATAACTTTGCTTGTTCTAGATATTACTTTAGTAAAAGGGGCATTTAATCCTTCTTGTCGAGCCCTCTCATAAGCCAGATATTCACTTCCTCTCGAATCAAATCTACCACCTCTATTACTTGCATCTATCCAGTATCGAGCAATATCTTGATTAGTGGTATTATTTCCTTGTTCATCAAATAACCAAACATCCCTATCATCATCTGTACCTCCTAAACTTTTTTTGCCCCATCTAGTTCGTTGATTTTGATCATGATAACCTTGTTCTATTTGATTGAGAGCACCCATATGCTCATCGCTAAACCCTGATAGTTGTATAGTGACAGAAGTTGTACTATTCGATTCTTTTTTCATTTGAAGTATAGATGAGGATTTGCTCTGAGCCAAGGTATTTCTAGCTATATTATCTACGACCTTCTCCCTAGTTGTATCTATACTTTGACCATTTATGATTTTATTTCCTTTTGGAGTACCGTGTAGAGTGTTATCTATAGCATGGGCTACTTCGTGCTTTATATTATAGTCAGTGTCTTTACCAGGAGCAAAATGGATGTTACTCCCTTGTATAGTTGCTTCTGCATTAAGTTTGATAGGAAAAGTTGAATTATGCCTAGCATTAAGATTTGAGGTATCTACGCCATATTTTGCCCCCATAACCGAGGCTATTTTCTGAAAACGAGTAGAACCTTTAGCTTTTCGTTGAATAGGGCTCTTATTGGTATCGGAGCTATCCATTCCAGATCTTAGTTTTTTTTGACTAATAGAAGAGGTACGGTTATCCATAAGTTGCGCCGTACCTCCGTTGCTAGATTCACTAGCAACTCTCGGGGTAATCGAGTGCTGCGGTTCTTGAGTTTTATCTGTTTGTGTTTTCATAGTATTGTGTTTTGTGTCTAGATTTTACTATCTACTTCAGCTTAACAAAAACCTATTCTCGATACGTTTCTCCTATGTCGAAACACTCGAATTGACGGTTTTCATGGTTGCTACTTATATTGGTCTTTTTTCATCACATCGAGTGGTTTTATCATAAGCAAGAGCGGTTGATAAAATTGCCTGTCCGCCTTTGGAGGATATCGAGATGCAATCAATACTAGTTGCTTTAATAAGTTCTCGATACAATCACTTTCCATTACACTTCAGGTGATCACTCGAACTGACGTTTTTTAACTTATAATCACTCCCTCTTTCTGTAACTCTTGTCGTATTGCCATCTCTAAACTTTGTTGAGAGATGGTTGCTTTTTCATTAGTTACTGCTTGCAGTGTACATTTACGTATCACGTTCATCATCAACCCACCAGAAATATCATAGTGTTCTGCAATTTTCCATAAGTCTGCATTAGTGTCTAATGGTAATTTATCTGCAAAAGATTGTTGCCATAATTGATAACGTTCGTCAACACCAGGCATTGTAAATTCAATCATGGATTGAAATCTTCTAGTAAATGCCTCATCTATGTTATCTTTCAAATTACTAGCAAGAATAACCACTCCTGGAAAATCTTCTATACGCTGTAGTAAATATCCAATCTCCTGATTTCCGTATCGATCATTAGCACTGCTTACCTGTGTACGCTGCCCAAACAGAGAATCAGCTTCATCAAAAAATAAGATCCAATCGTGTTGTTGTGCTTGATCAAATACTTTGGCTAGATTTTTTTCGGTTTCTCCTATGTATTTAGAAACCGTCATACTCAGATCTATTTTATACACCTGTTTTCCTGTACTTTTTCCTAATAATGCGGCAGCCATACTTTTGCCAGTTCCTGGCGGTCCATAAAACAAACTTTTGTAGCCAGGTTTTAATCGCTTGCCGAGTTCTAGAGTTTCTAAAACTGTTTGCCCATGGGTTACCCAATCCCTGATTTCCTGCAAGCTCCGTGCTGTAGATCTAGAGACGATGAGATCATGCCACGATAACTTAGTATGCAACTGTTGTGCAGGAAAATCAGGGCTATATACTGCTTGATAGGGTATTCCCGTTAGTATGGAGGCTACATATTCATTAGATACCATCCATATACTGCTTAGTAAAGGACTATTTCCTTTAGTTTGTGATATACGAATCATTCCTTGTTGTATAGCTATAAAATGCTGAGTAAGTAATGAATGATATTGTAGTCGTTTCTGAAGGTCATCTCCTGCCAATAAAAACATCGCGGTTTCTGCGGTAGGTATTAATCCCAAATGCCCTTCTAATAATACTCCTCCAAACTCACTATACCGTCTGTCATAATCCTTATTTTTAGTGAGTAGAATATCTAATACTTCGGGTTTTAGATGTGGTACTAATGCCAGAATTAGTAGTAGTCTTTCTGCAAAGTTGAGTTTGTGTTCTTGGATAAAGTTGGTATAACTTGCTTCCTTACCCATTATATCTGGAGGAGTTAATTCTTCGATGGATTCATATAGTGTTTCCTGTTGGAAATGTAGTTCTAAGCGGGTTTGTAATACTAAACTTAACCATGCAAGTTCAGCTTGCAAAACTTGGGCATTACTACTATTTACGTTTGTAATAGTTTTATGATGATTTTTTGTTTCTATGATTGTTGATTTTTCCATATCTCTATTTTTTTATACTGTACTAAAGTTCTTCCTCGTAAATCGGACTTCGAGAACCTCAGCACTCGTTTTCGTATTTCTATTATCATTATGTACCTTCTTTTTTGCATTGCCCTACACTTCGACAGCACTTCGACAGCACTTCGACAGGCTCAGTGTGACAGCTCAGTGTGACAGCTCAGTGTGACGACAAACCTCAAACCTCAAACCCAACATCTAATACCTCTACATCACAACCATTCTACCACCAGAATTTCTTGCATCCATGGTAACTTTATGGTATGAAATCCCCATGGTATTTTTTCTAATGTAATATCATGAGTTTCTCTTTTTACTTGCAATAACCAATGCCCATCTCTAGTTCTCAAAGAACCTTGTCTACACAAATAAGAAGCTCTAAATCCATCAGAAGATAGATTTTTCCATTTAGGTCCTTTTGCTATTACAGCAGTTACCAAACCTTCGGCTATTTCTTTTTCTTCAACGGATAATTCAATTGGCGATACTACCGTATCGATATCTAGACCGCATACAATTTTATTCAGTACTAAATCACCTTCAAACAATTCTTCTTCTTTGGTTTCACATAAATACTGTAATACACAAATTGCTTTGTTACGAGCTACTTCATCTATGAAATTCTTATCCTTCATAACTCCTATATTTTCAAAAAAGCGTTCTAAAAATGGCCAGAACAATACTAATCCTGCATTTTGTATGGATATAAAATCCGTATCATCAAATGGTGAAGACAACTGTTCTGCTGCGATAGATTTTGGCTTTGATCCTAAATGTTTCAATTCCTTTTGTAATCCTTGTAAATGCAATGCTAAAGGCTTCAATAAATTATTGGCATCTAGTTCTTCTATAGTTCCCTTAGAAGTATTGCTTACATCGGTAAGTAATGATTTCGTCTCTTTCAATATCTTTGTCGATAGCCGATCAAAAAAAGGATGATTTACCAAAGATGATACTTGCTTAAAAAATTCCTTTCCTATTGCATTTTGTGCATACAAGGCACTACAAGAATCTACTATTCTTTTGATTTGATGTGCATACTGACTATTATATGTTATAAGATCTTCTTTATCATTAATATCCAGATCTAGAAGTACCTCTTTTGTGCATTCTTTTAGGAATGCGAAATCGATAGTAGCTACAGAATATTTTAAGAAAGCTGTTTTCCAAAAGCTATTGATTATTTTCTTCCTTTCTAGAGTATATTTCTTCTGAATGTTATCAAGAATACTGTTTTGCATCCTCAGTATCTGAGCAGATGAAAGATCAGTAACAAGCCTAAAAGAAGCTAATAATTGATCTTCTACACTTGCATATACAAAGCGTTGTAGGTAGGTAGGATTCCATGGTAACTCTTTTAACAATCTAATAAATATGCTACTTGGCTGTTGCAACAATAGTGACAATTGTTCCTGAAAATCATTTTTGTTTCCTTGTTTTGCCCACCAAGGTAATACACCTGTCTTTAGATAATAAATGATAGCTCTTAATGGTGTTTCTTCATGAGTATTATCACTATTTTGTTTTTCTAAAACTACATTTGCTCGTTGATATGCTATGAGTTCTTCTTGTAATTTTTCGGTAAAAGCAGTTTCGAAATTTTGCAAAGACACATTCCCCAAATCCAATGTTAGTCGATCAATCTGAAGTGATGATTCTGATACATTCGCTTGGCTAAGCACACGATCCAGCACAGCCGTCAATTGATTTCTACACAACGAACTCAATTCATGCTGTATCTTCGATGTATCCGAATGTTTCGGTACATGAATTTCTAAAATCTGTTTATTAACTATGTGTTTTTGCTGTAGCATAATCCGGTCTTTTATCCGTTTTGAATTTCAGTAAGAAAACGATGATACGCGTGGTCAAATTCTTGCATCTCTTCCTGATCCAACCATTGAATATTGGTTCTGATATGCACAGGTGTTTCTTCTCTAATGGTTAAAGCAATGAATTTTTTGAAGTCCTCATCCTGATATCTTTCTATCCATGAAGGAAGCATAAACGTGAGCTGCAAAGAATACGGATCTTGTGGAGTATTATTGGACATCCATCTTCCCGTTTCCTCCTCCTCCTCAGTAAAAGGCACATCAATTTCAAAACCATTATTGGATATCGAAATAACGGTATGCGTTCCATTATAGTGAGTGGTTTTAGTAATCTCTACAAGGTCACCAACTTGTAAAGAATGTGATCCTATGTGACAAAAAGTATGGTTTGTATTTGTAGATGCCTTAAAACTATGAACAACAGCCGAGCGTAAGTAATATCGTATATCGTGCGTACGCTTCCAAACCGCTCCTGATTCTGATGCTTGAAAAGGTGCTTTAATCTCAAAAAAATCATCTCCAACAGCTAATACAGTATAGATACCATTATAACTGTCATTGTTGGTAATTTCTACTTCTTCTCCAGGTAGCACATCATGATTACCGATGATGCATCGTGTAAACTCTTCTGTGATAGCGGCCTCAAACGTTGTAATTGGTGATGCGCCGTAACCCGCTACAAAAGGATAGGGATAGGATTTTCTAGATCGCAACAAAATATGTTCTACCATATGTAAACCTGCGGTTTCCCCATTCCCGAGATTTCTACGACTATAATCTTCGATCCCTATCTTTAAAGCGATTCTTTTTTCTAATCCAGAGACATTTTTGGTGTCCCAAAGATCACTTTTAATATCATATCCTTTTGCTTTGCAACCACTAACCGCAGGATATTCTTTTAAAAATCGTGCTTTGTCTTTAATCAATTTTTTATCCGAAGTATCCTGATCATCAGTAGTATCTTTTAATACCATTCCGTAAGAAGTAAACTTCTCGGCAAATCGGGCTAACAAATGATTCAAGAATTTATTTTTTCTTAACAGTTCTGTATTGGTATCAGCAGTCATTTCCTCTAGATACGAAGTATAACTCTCTGGATTGTCTAGTAACTCTGAAATTCCAGGAACACAATTCAACAAATTTTGATTAAAATATGTACTGGTATCGTCCCCATCAAAACTCATTAGTTTTTTGAAATTTGCTAACTGAGAAAAATAATTAGCAAGGGTTTGCTCAAAAAACAGTAAATATCCACTCAATTGTTTTGCTTGTGCTTTTCTGGTAGCAGAAGCAGCATCTTGTAATCCTATTTCTCCGATACCATAATTCATCGGAAATTGATTCTGAATCGAATAGTATTGATCTAATAATGGTGCATCGGATGTAGGTAGAACGATGTCTTTTTCTATCAACGATCCTAATCTAGAGACTTCCTCTGTTCTTTTTTGATTATATAGTTGTTTGATTCGTTCTGTGTCAACACTTACGGTAAGCCCTTTAGAAGTAAAAGATAATTGCGATAAGGTACCATCAACATCTAGAATAGGTGTTTTGGAAGTATCTAATGGTAAGAGCCAATTTTTTACGGTATTGGTTCCTGTAGCAAGTGCCAGTTTATCGATCACCAAAATACCCGGTTGATCCATAATTTCTTTAATCACATCCGAGGTTTGAATTTCCTCTTTCCGATAGGCTTTGGCGATATCTTGATCTTCCATAAAGCCATGATGTAATCGAGGGCCATCAAAAATTTCATCCGTTGTTTTACCTTTTTCTAGTTGTTGTTGCAAGGTGTAAAAAGGAATACGTGGCGAAAAATGGGTGCCAACACGATGTAACATATTTGCAATAAGCTCATGGATATCGTCTACGTTATCAGCAATTTCGATTACACCTTGTAATCGTACTCCTTGCGTATCCAATAGTTTAATTTCTTCAAAATCTTCACAAATAGAACGACAGCTATATAGTTTTTCTCGAACGACTGTTATGATTTTACTACCAGGAATATCAAATAATCCATCTTTTTCTATAAACACACGAAACAGTCCTTTGGGAATACTAGGTACAAGTTCATTGGCACTTTTAGGAACTACTTTTTCTACCCATGCATTCTTAACTCCTTCTATATCAATCACCATCTTACGAATATCCATAAGAGTCACCGGATTTGTAGTCAAAATGGTTGCTGGACTGTACAAACTCTTGTGGTTATTCCCTATCAAATCCTGGATATCATATTCCATACGATAGGCAAGGTCTGTAACAGCGTAACATACTTGTTCTAAAATTGTAATACCAGGATCATGGATATTATGATCTGTCCAGGTATCTGCCGCCATTTTTTGGATCAATTGCATTCCTTCTGCTCTTAGGAATTCATAGCTCAACGCGTTGTCTTGTGGTACTTCTCTAGGTATGGTGATTGTATCTGTCATGGTAAAAGGTAATTATTGTTCGTATTTCTCCAAATTGATATATATATCTTGCCGTAGTTTTTGAAATGATTATAATTTCATGATGTATGCTAATACAAAATATGGTGGACGGTTTTCATGGGCTTTATTGCCTCCTGTTGATTTTAAATCTGCTTTGGCAGTATTAATAGAAATATCTGTTTTATTCTTCTGAATTGTTCCAAAATTATTTAAGGCAAACTCTTTACCAGCACCAGGATTATTATCCATTGTATCAGTAGTATCCTTCCCAGTAAACCTAACCAACCCATTAAAACTTCCATGATTATGATTATGACCAGGATCCGTTATATTATGTTTATGCCCTTTATCTAAATGAGTATGACTTGGCATTTGTGCTTCAGTAAGCGTTACTTCTTTTGCGCCTCCTTTTTCCCCAACTTGGTATTCTGGATTATTCTTTTCCATTCCTACGATAAATCTTCCTGATAAATCTGGCGTATTGTTGGTTCCATCACACAACACCCAACCTTTGGGAATATCCTGTCCGGACCACATAGAAATCAATCCTTTAGGCAAACGTGTATCCACATATGTTTTTACCGCTTTCTGTGTCGCAAGTTTATCATGAGAAGTTGTAGTATTATCCAATTCTTCGTTATCCGAAATATTAGATGCCTTCAGGTTTCCTTCTACTTGCAATGTTCCTTTTATAGCAACTCCTTCTTTTTTGGAAACCTTAAAAATAGTAGTGGGGGTATTGGTGGTATCAGTTATAGAAATTAATGGAGCTGTATCTTTACCTTCAACTGTAAGTTTGGCTGTCGGTTCTATAGTGCCTACACCAACATTTCCTTCTCCTGACTTAATAAATAATCTACTTTGTCCAGTAGTATCTTTGATATTAAAACCAGGTTGATTGCTATTGGGTGTGTCAGAATTTACTCTGGGATTTAGGTTAATAGACCATTGCGGATTATCATCAGAAAAACTCTCATATAAATCCAACACTTCTTGCGTACCCACTCGCTCTCCTTCTGCTTGCACGGATAATGGGTTTCCTTGTACTTTTGCGACACCATCTTCTGCTTGGTTCAACACAGCTTCTATAAAATCTGCAAACTCATCTTGTGTAGGCTTGTCATTAATCTTAAAAAAACCTTTAAGTTCCGTTCTATTTTTTTTATTGATTTCCACTTCTTCTAATTTTTTTAGGATGTTAAATCTTCTGTAATTACTACAATCTTTTCTTTTTGATTTATAATTTCATGATATATGCCAATGCGAAATACGGTGGACGGTTTTCATGAGGTTGATTGCTTCCAGTCTTATTGGTATTAAAGGAATGTCTATGCTTACCCGCAGGTTGGGTAGTTCTGGTGAATGCCTTGTAATAATCATTAGAACTTCCTGTACCGGATCCATCTCCTCGTTTAGCTGCCCCCGTAAAATTATGTGCGTGTTCGCCAGCTTCTCCAGTAGTTCCTGAATGACTATGTGATGGTAATTGGCCTGTTGTTAGAGTAACTTCTTCTTTTCCTCCTGTTTTTCCTATCTGATATTGTGAATTTCCTTTGTCAAATCCTACAATAAATCTCCCAGATAAGTTTGGAGTACCTTGCTGTCCATCACACAATGCCCATCCCACAGGAATACTACTAATATTTCCGGACCACATGACAATCACTCCTTTTGGCATCCTTGTATCTACATAGCTTTTTACTGCCATTTGGGTAGGAATTCTATCATGGCTAGCACCTTCTTTATCTAAATCTGTACTCGTAGAAATATTCTCTGCCTTAAATTTTTTTACCGTCATATCTCCTTGCACTGATACTGCTCCTTTAATATGAGTTCCTCCATCTGCCAGAATCTCTAGCTTTCTGGTGGCAGGATCACTATTCGTTGATTTTCCAAATAATTTTAAAGTAGTAGTTCCTACTTCAATCTTTGCAGAATCTTTATGCTCATTCGTATTATTGCCTCCAAATAGGATTGTATCTTCAGAAATTTGCATTGCCCCAACTGGTTTATCAGAAGTTGTACTTCCTTTAACCGTAAGAGGAGCCACAGGTTCGATGGTACCAATCCCAACATTACCTTCTCCAGATTTGATAAACAAACGACTTTGTCCTGTTGCGTCTTTGATATTAAATCCAGATTGATTGCTTGATGGTTCTTCAGCGTTTACTCTTGGGTTTAAGTTTATAGACCATTGCGGATTATCATCTGTGAAATTTTCATAGAGATCTACAATCTCTTGTGTACCTATTCGCTCTCCTTCGGCTTGTATAGACAAGGGATTCCCTTGAACTTTCGCAATCCCATCTTCAGCTTGATTAATGCTAGCTTCTATAAAATCTGAAAACTCTTCTTGAGTAGGTTTATCATTAATCTTAAAATATTCCTTGAGTTCTGTTCTGTTTCTTTTATTGATTTCCATAAGACTGTATTTTATTACTTTGGTTTTAAGAATTTATTTCACAATAAAGTCTTTGCTGATTTCCATATAATTAATTCCTTCAAAGCTATCTTCTTCGAATCCACTTTCGTTAACTACATAGACTTCGTGTATTTGGGCAGCTACCATAATCATATTAGGTTGTGAAGGCGTTACGATAGATTTACCATCATTCAGACTTCGTACATCGGTAAATGTCTTTCCGTCTTCGCTTTGGAATAATTTTAGGTTTGCTACATAATCGATATAAGGACGTTCTGCGATAAAGTTGATAATCATACTAGCATGAAGCGATCCTCCGATTTGAATTTCACTATCCTCACCATATGCCCATGGAGACATGAATCTTTTGATTTCTTCTATTAACTTTTCTTTATAAAAAACCTCATCATATCCAGGATAAAATTTCACAACACATTCTGTAGAAACTTGTAAATAAGAAGGATTCGAAACGGATATCTCGGCATAGGTTGGAGCCAGATTTTCTAAATAAGAATTGATCTTAAAAAGTGTATCTGCTGCTACTTTTGGGGCAAAAGGATTAAATGGTAATTTCCCTTTAATATCTGGAACTACAATCACATCTACTCCTCCAATACGATCCAAAGCTGGAAGACATTTCGTCTTATAAATTTCAGGAAACTTATGTAATATCATATGTTCATAATCCCACATCGTAAGCGCTCTATTCTTGTGCCGTAAACGTTCACTGATCCGCTTATATAAAGCATCTCCTTTTTCTACCGGTTTCCCTTTACTAGATGTAAAAGGTTGTGATATTTTTGCTATTTCAGGTATTTGATTGAGTTCTTCAGTAATTGTATCTACTGGCAATGGATTTTCGAAATGCACTGGTGCTACTGTTTCACTAGCAAGTGTAGCACTAATCACCTGACTCCGAATATCAATAGTATCAGATACTCCTTCAATATTTTTAAACGCACTTATCTTCATCCAATGTAAATCAGATGGCATTAACGTACCACCTTGGGTAGCATCTTCGGGTATTCTAATTTTTACAATTCCTGTATTTAGTAATCCATTGGTACCATCCTGTAACAGATTAGAAGGTGCCAATGTTATCCATTCATTATTTCGCAGATAACTCCATTGTACTACTGGTTTTTCTATTTCAGGATCCGCACTCCCTTCTGCCATTTGAAATAAAATTGAAAGTACCTGAGGTGTATTTACCTCTTCAATTCCAAGATATAGTGAACCTTCGTCCTTATACGCAGGTATTAATGTACTTGTTGCTCCAGGAATTATATCATCATATCCAAAAGGATGTATATGAAATATCCTATTGTTAGTGCTATGCGTTGCTGTATTTGCTAGAATAGTATCACAAGACGTATATGAAATTCCTAGTTTTTTAAGCTTAGGCTGATATGGCGGATTGATCTTTAGATTTTTTATTTCTGCCTTATCGGATATTGCTTGTTTGACAGACAAGGTATTAAATACCGAATGCTGAAAGTTTATTGGAGTCAATTCTATTCTAAAATAGCGATCCCAAAGCAATGCTTCTTCATCATCTGTCTGTATTCCAAAACGTTCTTTATATTGATAATCAGGACTTGTATTTTTTATCCTTGCAGGAATATCATTGATAGATATTTTTTTTTCTTTATTAAAAAGAGGATAACCTTCTGTTACCTCATTACCTTGTTCATCTTCAACCTTGGTAGAAAGTAACAGCTCTGCATTGCGATCATGTAAAAACACATCAGCCTTAAAATCATGTTCATTCTCAATGATAGCAGCATCAAAACCTAACTTTTGATCCATAAGTTCGGCCAATTGTTCATCATTTAGTGCAGCGAGTTCTTCCTCGGTATGATCTGCCTGAATAAGCCAATAATTTTTGTAATAATCCACAAAAGATGTTGGCTGTTTTATCCATTCTAAATGTAACTGTACATCTTGCAATCGTTTCTGTGATATTTCGTCATTGGCGATGTAAAAACTAGTTCCTATTTCAGGTTGAAAGCCAAAAGGTTCAAATGGTTTGTTGGTATCAATTGTTCCTTCATCATTCTCTACGATACTATGCTGCATCTCCTGAACATCTACTCGAATATGGGCTTTTTGTAATGCCACATCTACTAAATGTTGATAGCTACTTCGTATCCTGTTTTGATCATCTTCCTCTTCTATTGAAGATTGCAAGACACACACCATAACAGGATAATCCGATGCTATAAAAGCAGAAGAAGATGGAAATGAAATGATAGGCAAATCATTATCCTGAAGCTTAATTCGGATTCTCAGAGCATTTAGGTATACTTGATCCTTGCTGTATTTTTGCGTGTTTTCTATAGGTGTTTCTAATACTCCAACCTCTTTAATTTCTACAATTTTCACATCCTTAAAGTCTACAATCTCATAAATTTTTTGAGAGGCATCCACGATGTAATCGCCTATATCGGTTACAGTAAAATTAGTCGTATCTAATCGGGTAATGGTTTGATCCTTTATTTCAACGTTTAGATTATTTTCTGATGAACTGCCCACATAATTCCCTAAAGAATACTGAACCGCATCTGGCATAAACCATTGTTCTGAACTACTTAAATAGGTTCGAAAAGGATCTTTTCTATCAAAAACAGCTCGTAAATCTTTTATTTTTTGGCTGCTAAGATTTAAATCTAGAAATACTTCAATAATACGTTTTCCGTCTTTGAGTAATAAAGTGGGAGAACTAATTGCAAATCCAATCTCTGATGGTTTTAAGGAATTATCTGCAATAGCGGTTAGTCTATCCCCAAAAGTTTTGAACCTTTTACTTTCTTCTTCCTCATCATATTGACTAAAAAGAAAATCCTTAACGCTCGCAGTATCATAAATATCAGATAATTGTTCTGTTTCTGGAGAAGGAATTACCACAGAACGCAGCTGACGTTCAGAAAATTCTAAAATACGGTATACTTTATTTTTATCTTCTTCGGAAATAGTACTATCACTATTAGTTTGCATAACATGAATAAAATCTTGTTTTCTCAACAATAATTCTACTTCCACATATTCTAATGCTTGTTCAGAGTTCTCATTTGAGGCCTGTAAATCTTGAAGTACTTTTTCTAAAGATGTTGTTTCTCCATTGTATAAAGGCAAAGAATCTCCTGGATTTGGATTACCATACACTTTCTTTAGCATGGCATTAAATCCATTGGTATTGTGTAATTCTTTTAAATCTAGTTGTCTCTGGTGAATAATTTTTCTTTCGTACGCCTTTTCTAATAACTCGTACTCAGGTTCCCAATCTATAGGAATACCTTCTTTGTCTTGTCGATGCTTTAAAAAAATACGATCAAATTCATCTCTTTCTAAAAACAATGCTTCTTTTACATAAGTAAGTGCCTCAGCATTCTCATTTTTTACAGCTTCTTCTAACTGAAAAAGATCTTCTATTTGTAATGCTTCTGGAAAATCTGGTAGTGCATCACCAGGATTTGGATGCCCTAATGCCATTTCCATCATGTCTACAAATGCCGTATCCTTTGTTTTTCTTCGCTCCTGATGTACATTTCGGATAGTTCGTATTTCCTTGGATACAAAAACACTTTTTAATTGCGTAATTTGGGCTTTGCTAATCACCGTATCTTCATTGGTGACATACTGTAATTCGTTTCCTTCAGCATCTTCTCCCGCCTGTAAGATGGTTCCTTTTTCTACTTCGAGATATTGAGTATTCTCTTCTAATTCTAAAAGTACATTCACTACATCTGGAACTGCCTGTTTTGGATCTAATTGTAGATACTTTCTGTAGTAAAAATCGAGATGCTTTTCGGTAAGTCCATTTATTTTAGACTTTACATGATTCATTAACTTAAGAAAGGTGATAAACAACACTACATGAGGTTTTGATAATTTTGCCTTCTTTTCGGTGTTATTATAAAACAGCTCTGGGTTTTCTACATATGCTGCTAGTTCTTTCGCCCAGTGTTTTTGTTGTATTTTTCTCCCTTCCAGAGAGTTTTGATTAAATATATTGGGATCATCTATAAGAAATGATTCCCAAGTACCTGTAGGTCTATTTTGTTCATCAAAAAACTGAAGCTCTTTGGCTAACCGCTGTGCTTCTGTAATCAATTCTTCTAAACTACGTCCTTCGATAGCTACATAATCAGTGCTCAGAGCATCCGAATTGCGATCGTTCTGACTGGTTCCATCTCTAAGAAGTATGTTATCTATATTTTGAATCGTATTCATCTCTTTTTACAACTTTTAGGTTATTTAGATTTTAAGTAGCTTTAATTTTTGCATTTGAGGGAACTAGTTTTCCTTGTCCAGGATACATGGGTAAAGGATCTGGTGTATTTGCTGGAGGTGGCTGTTTTGCTGGAGAAGTAACCTTAAACTCCGCTATAAAAATGCTCCCCTTTATGATTATGCTTTTGTTTCCACTTTTACTTTTGGTTGTTAATTGATCTGGACCTAATTTTTTAATGGTTAATGTACCCTGACCAGGAATCACAAATGGAGGTGCTACATACGAACAGTTTTTAACTTCCACTTTAGATTCGTCTCCTGCCACACATACTTTTTTACCTTTTACAGTCGTTTTTCCTGAAGCTGTTATCTTACCTGATTGTACACTAACAACCGCACTTCCAAAAGCTGGTAAAAAATTAACTGTATCTCCATCTATCACTATTAGATCCATTTTTCATTTAGTTTTAATAAGTATCGATTTTATTATAAATCAAATGCCACGCTAGAGGCTTCATTGATATAGAATGGATAGATAAGATTAAATCGATTATTTGTTGATCTTACCATATAATCTATATCGATATGTACTACGCCATTTTTGGGATCTATATCTGTTATAGTAACATTATTCACCTCAATTCTTGGTTCGTATAATAGCACGGCACGAGATACCATATCACTTAACTCATTGGCAAATTTCTCATCCAATTCTTCAAACAAAAATTGCGTAAGATCACACCCGAAATCTGGGTGCATGATTCGTTCCTTTAGCGATGTGGATAACAAAATCTGAAGACTTTGCTTGATATCTTCTTCTCCTGAAGTAAGTTTAACCTCAGCGCCTCCAATTCCAAAAGCAGGAGGAAATGACCATCCGTTTCCTAAAAATTTATTATTCATAGCTCTTATATTAAATCCACTTTTTTTCCTTTTACTTTTACTTTTCCTTTAGCATTGATGTCAAGGTCTCCTGCAGCTTCTATTGAAAAATCTTTAGCACTAATTATTTTAATACCATCTTTACCCATTAGAATACTATTACCATGAGCATCTTCTAATGTGATTGTTTTCTCCTTCTGATTGATAGCTAATTGCTGCTCATTGGACTGGTCTTTATCCGCTGTAGATAATGTTATTACTTCTTTTTCCTCATCAAAAAGCAATTGATAATTAGACTTGGTAAAAATCCCTTTGTATTTATTTTTTTTCTTTTCGGTATGTGGTGCTTTGTGGCTGTGCATTGCTCCTAAAACAACTGCTTGTCTCGGATCATCATTTAAAAAACCAATCACTACGCGGTCTCCTTTTTCTGGAGGAAAGAAAATTCCATGATCTACTCCAGCATCTAATGTCGTATACATGGCCAATACTTCGGTAGCTTTAGCTTCTTGATCAAAAGCTGGTATATGAACTTTTATTAGAAATCCGTGTTTCGAATCTTCTACATGTTCCAACACTGTTCCCACTTGTAACCCATTTACACCTGGTAATAAACCAGCAGCTTTTGTATCTACAATATCAGATTGCGAACTAAACCAATTGGCATCCATTCCTATTTGTAGGTAGGTATACCATCCAGAACCCATTACAAATCCATGTCGAACTCCAGTAATGATATGTTCTCCATTAAATCGACTTACATTTTCAATTTTTAGCGTCTGACCTACTTTTACTTTTCCATTTCCATTAATCCTAATGGTTCCTTGTACCAGAGACAGTCTTGACTTTACAAGTTGTGCATCTGACCAAGATTGCAATTCTAATGGATCTGTAGGTACAGCATGAACCAAGTTTGTTTCTTTAGCTCCAACTGCATCTGACAATTGTGAAGTTTTGTAATCAATACTAGTTAATAATTGCTCTTTACCTTTTTTGGGAATACTAAGTGCTAATTCATCCTTTTTTGTATCCAAACCAAATGAATGCACTTTCTCATATTGATGACGACTACTAATTTTTAGATCAAAATGAGCCAGATCTATCCCAAAGGTTAGGGTATGATCGGTACTACCAATTTGTGGCGTAAAAACAGAAACCTCTCCATTATCAACTTGTACAAGTTGCCCATTCGCTTCTGCTCTTGATACTATAAAATCCCAATCCGAAACATAGTACTGCACCATCTGTGGATGTGCCAAAGAAGTATTTTCTATATTCTTAGCTTTTACATCTCTGTAGGTACTGATAATGTCTTTTATAAGTTTGTTATCCGTTTTATTTCGAAATACTTTGTTTTTTCGTAAACTGGTCATTTTTATAGAAGGATCGCAAAGCTCTATCGTAAGTACTGATTGATATTGCGAGCGTTCGATTTCCTGATTGATCACAATACCTTCAAAAACCTTCGTCTCGTTTGTATTATTTCCTTCGTACCGCAAAAAGATTTCAATTGCAGCGCCTGGTATAAAAGCATTACTTTCTAAGGTGATAAACTTTTGATTTGCAACACAACCATCAGATAGCTTAAGTTCAGCTAAAGGTATTTTGTTAAACTCTTTGCTCGTATCTATCGACAATAATTCATACGATCCTAATGGCAGGATCTTACCGTTACTTTTAATCGTACTTGTTACTACAGTTGATGACATCTCTTATTTTTCTATTGGTGGGAAATAAATTTCTTGACCTGGTGTTAGATTTCTAAAATCCGTTAGTTTATTTACACTTGCTACCAATGGATAATACATAGGAGAGCCATATATTTCCTGACACATTAATGGTAATTGATCACCTGCTTTTATCATACGATAATGCGTAAGATCAGGAGATTGTAAATTCAACTTGGCTAATTGTGCTTTGGGCGTATCATCTCCAATGAAAGAAACGTTGAGCTCGGCTCGCAAAGGATCTCCATTTCTTTCAAACAAGGTGTAATTAATATCTAAGCTAGAAAGTCTACAATTAAACTTTAATGTTTTGCCCCAACTAAGAACTAAATAGCGCGGCTCATGAATTTTACCTTTTATTTCTGTAATGTCTTTTCGAAAATCATCTATTCTTTCTGCAACACTTTTTTGAGTTCCTCTTAACAATCTAAGCGCTATTTCTGCTCCATATTGATCTACATTGGTTCCATCAAAAATTAGACTCATACTCACGGTAGATGACCCACTATACGTAAACTTGGTAGTACTCTCGTTCTGAGGATTACTGGGTTTAGTGGTAAAGTTATTCACAAAACTTCGCCTAACGGATTCGGGATTAAACATCACTTCTAATTCCTTCTTACCAGTGGTTCTTTCTTCATTATCAAAAGAAATAATGGTAAGCTTTTGTAGTTTAAAACTTAATTCACTTAATAATGCCATGATCTATCTAAGGTTTTTCTTTTTCAATATTTTTAGTACTTGATGCACGCATTCTTGTACTACATCACATTGCTCTTTTCCGGTATCCAACGTTGGGCTACCTTTATCTGTCTGTGAAGCATCTGATATGATGGCTCGAATGACAATTTCTTTAATCTCTACTGCCATTTTTATAATCTTAAAATTTGAAATCGTGTATATGCTAACTCCATTGTATCGATGGCCACGGAATTGGATTGTGCATCCAAATCAGATACGGACCATTTTACTGGATATGCTTTTAGAAATAACCAGCCACCAATCGGAATACCATTTTCGTTAAATAATGTGACTAGTACATTAGAAGGATTAAACTTAAAAAATGAAAATGTCGCATTGAATTCAGAAATCAGCGGAGAACGCATCTGACCAAAACCTGGTAGACTAAGGCTATCTAAACCATCAGCTAAACTACTGGCCACAAAACCTCGCTCCAGTACCAAATTGTTATAATTCATCTTTTTAGGTACACGATGTGCGTGTAGGTTTTGTCCACCTTCATTTATCGTATCCAGTTGTACTTCAGTGCTAATACCGCTTACTTTCTGAAACCTAATATCTATCGGATTAGGAATAACGCCGCCTGATAGAAAGAATACTCCAAATCTATGTGATAATGAAGGCTCTTTATCTGCAAAATTGATTGCTCTTAAAACATCTAACATATGGTAACTCTTTAATTGTATTTTACTCGTAAGTCATGAGCTATTAAATCGAGACTCTCTATTGCTACTTCACTGGCGCTAGCGCTAAACGATGGAGCATCTAATTTGAAAGGTAATGCTCGGGAAACCTCCCAAACTACGATGCCCATCCCAGCTTCATCACAAAGCTCTATTCTAATGTCTTTCTTTTCGCCAGATTTAATCCAGTCATATAAATCACTCCTACGTTTGATCAACCCTCTTTTTAAAGAAATATTAATCGGTTTTCTTTGGCCACGGATCAAATGATCTCCAACTGCCCAACTAAAACCATGTCGATACAACACATGATCATGGTCAATTTCTAAACCTGAAATCTCTGAGAACGACATGATTTCAACTCCGTTAATCGTTACCTGATAATTGTATACCGGTAACGGATAGGTTTCGCTAATTTTCTGTTTATCAATTGCCACAATACTTTGGTTTTTAAAATTTATATTGACTTATCATTCTGGTTTTATTTCCTAGAATAGAACTTGTTTAATTTACTTATCTACTATGCCTCTTCCATAGTTACTCTGAACGCCATTAAATCCATAGATTCTATAGCTACATCATTAGAACTTGCATCAAAAGAAGGCGCAGTTAATTTGGTTGGAAAGGCATCAATAACTTTCCAGCTCACTACAGTACTACCTGTTTCATCTAAAAGATGCACTACGATATCTCGTTTATCTACCTGATTCAATTGTATATCATTGATCCAATCATAAAAGACAGGAATGCTCTTTCCTTTTACCAATCCTTTTTTCATAGATATATTTACTGGTTGGATCTGTCCTGGCATATACATAATATTCGGGCCTACTTTTCCTCCTGTAGCAAAGCTTTCTTTATATGTTGTTGTTTCGAAGGATAATTCTAAACCTGAAACCTCCGAAAAACTTATAGATACTCCGTTGATATCTACCCTATAATTATAGGTTACTAAAGGGTAATCTGTCTTTATTTGTTCTTTAGTTAAAGCCATTGTTTTACTTTTTACTTGTTCATTAAATTTTCTGCGCTAATTATGCTTCTTGTAGTTTATGAGAGAATTTCAATATGATAAATTCTGCAGGACGTACAGCTGCTAGTCCAATTTCTACAATCATCTTTCCTTCTAAAATATCTTGTTGCGTCATGGTTTTTCCCAATCCGATATTTACAAAATATGCTTGTTCTTCAGTCGATCCAGCTAGTCCACCTTGTTGCCAAACGCCATATAAAAAACTTTCGATCATAGCCTTCATCTTCAACCAAGTCACGGCATCATTAGATTCAAAAACTGCAAACTGAGATGCTTTTTTGGTAGATTCTTCTATCATATTGAATAACCTTCGTACTGGTATATATCGCCATTCATTGTCATTTCCAGCTAGTGTACGAGCTCCCCAAATCATGGTTCCTTTTCCAACAAAACTTCGGATAGCATTAATAGATTTACCACTTGTAGCATCAACATTTAGTTTTTCCTGATCTTTAGAAGTAATTTTCGCGATAGGACCGATAACAGCATTTAAGCTCACATTTGCTGGTGCTTTCCATACACCTCTTTCTCTATCTGTAGTAGCATATGCACCAGCTACTGCTGCACTTGGTGGTAACGTGATGCGTTGTTTAGATACCTCACTGATAATTCTGCTATATAACTCAGAACGAGACTCCTTGAAAGTTGACAAACTAACAGATGCATTATCACCACCAGTAGTAATAAGGTCGGTGGTTCCTGTAGAAGACTCTACAACGGCAGCTCCATCTAATAAAATAATATCAAAATCGCCTTTGTTTGAAAATGTATTCCATTCATTTATAATTTCACTAGCGGGAGTTCCATCTCCAACATTCATGGTTAATACAGCATCAGCAATACTAAAAGAAGGTATACTTCCCGATCCTTTGTTGATCTTAACTTTAGGAGCATCTTGCGAAGATCCATTGTATTCAACTCTAATCGCACCGGCTATTTCTAATTGTAAGGTTTCAGTTGCCGAAGAACCTGATACTTCCACAAGATCTTCTTCGTAACTATAGGTAAGTGATGTTTGTAAATACGGAGTATAAGCAGCACCATATTTTAGATTATTTGTACCTATTCCATTTCTAAAAGATGTTCCATCTTCATCATCTTTTTTAATATCAAAAATGCAAAATCTATCTTTTAACTCTTGACATTGAGCTAAGGCACTTTGACATACTTCGTGATAATCAGGCGCATCTAATTTTGTTGCTTCGCCAAGCATAATCAAGGTAGGTTCATCTTCCTTACTCAAAGCTTCTAAGCCATTTAAGAATGATTCCTTATCATGATCATCATTATGACTTCCTATGGATATAATATAACAATCACCTCCACCATTTTTAAAGTATAAATCGATGGCATGATATAAAGTATGCTTCGGAGCTTCTACTTCTATATTTTCTACAGCATCATCATCCGAAATGCTTACCTTAAAAGATGCTGATTGTGCACCTCCAAAAGCCTCTTTAAACTCCAATAAAGTAGATACTCTAATGGCTTTGTTTGTAATATCTTTCCCATTTTTTACCGCTTTTTCCGTATATCCAATAAAAGCTGGTACCGCAGTAGAAACCTCTGCTACAGATTGTGGTAATAGAGGTACTTCCTCTGTATACACATCTGGTGTTAAAAATCTAGACATATTCTAATAGTTTTACATGTTTATACTAGGCTTTTCTAAAAACCAATACGTTTTTCCAGATCCGCCTTTCTTATTTAATTTTAATTATTTGAATTCCTTGTTGTTCTGCTCGAGGGTTGGGTAAATGATTGATAAGAATATCACCGTTTTGAAGTAGTTTGATATTCTTAATGGGTTTGTTACTGTAGGGAACCAAATCTTTAGATTCGAAAATCTTAACTTGGGTATTCTGAAAATTTAATTGAATGGAATTTATAATCTGATCCGTGGTGTTTTCATCTACTATCACTTCATTGAAACTAATTTGATTATCTCTAGACTCTAAGCTGATATCCGTATCTTCGGTATTAGAAACAAAATAGTATTTCCACTTTACCGACTTTGCTCCAAATACAGCTTTAAAAATTATTGGTTCTTCTAAAGATGTAAGATTAATTTTATGACCTATAATATGAATACTTCCTAATGCAGGATATCCTCCAAAAACTCCTTCCTTTGCTACTTGGCTACTTACTAATTCCTGACTATTTTCTGAAAGATCTTGATTAGAAAATGAGATCATATGACCTTCATCTATCTTAGAAAAATCTGTAATCTCCTGAGTAGTATCTGAAGTTGGATATATATAAAAAGTAAAGTTGTCATCTTCGCTCAAAGGC
Source organism: uncultured Aquimarina sp. (assembly GCF_947492115.1). Classification (NCBI taxonomy): domain Bacteria; kingdom Pseudomonadati; phylum Bacteroidota; class Flavobacteriia; order Flavobacteriales; family Flavobacteriaceae; genus Aquimarina; species uncultured Aquimarina sp. The sequence goes on along the minus strand of NZ_CANLMM010000003.1, from coordinate 270,702 downwards.
TGGAAACCGATATTTCCCTGAGATATAGGAGCTAAAACCTTTATTCCTTTTTCTGTTTTCTTTATTACAAATCCAAGGTTACTTAAGTGTTTTCTCGTTTCATTTTTAGGTACAAGAACTACAGCATTAGATTCTAATAAAACAGGGTGAAAAACCTCTATGTCAAAAATTTCGCGATATTCCATGTTATACTTTATTTGATTCGATATTGGACTTGTTTATAGATCTATTTGTTAAAAGCTTATACTTTTTGATGAAGATTAAGATTCGTTTTGGATATTGGTTCTCCCACAAACTCCATACTTTGATCGTCTATAAAAGATAGCAGACGTACTTTATATAATACTGAGGGCAGGTATGATGTGTTTAAAGAATGCCATACTTGATTTTGTTCTTCTAATGGAAGTGATATTAATTCTACGATCAACTTCTCTATATTTTCATCTGATAATTGCGGTGAATTCAGAGGATCAAAGATTCGGTTGACCTGAAAAAACTTAATAACATGTGATAAAAACTTAAGTGCCTGATCATATTTATTGAATTTGGATACGAACAAAATCAATAACTCAATTCTTATTTCAGGATTTGCTTGGGTTTTTATGCCATTTCGGATTACGCCAGCATATTGATCTGCATTTCTAAATTTTCTATCCTCTGAAATATTAATGAGAAAAGGAGTTATTTTATCATTAGTAAAAGAAACAGGATCGTTATTATTTGTACTTATAAAGTCTATAATATTAGATTCTGTAGTACCTACTACATTTTTAAAATACTCATTGAGCTTATCCTTTAAAACTGTTAATACAACATCGACCATGATTTAGACTAAGTTTATTGATTTTTGATGTTTCAAAGGTACTTGACTAAGCAGCGCAAAGGCTAGCACTTGTCCGTCAAATGATTAGAAATTTCCGACAAAAAAATGTCGTAAATAGACGCAATATCACTTTTACGACACTTAATTAAACCTTGTTCCAAAAGGATTCTAATATTTTTACACTAGGGAAAGTTCGTCCAGTAAGGATGTTGTTTTTAGTACATTACTAAAAAGAAGAAAATTAGAGATATTTCTCTATTCTATAAATCACATAGACATCCAAAAAAGAAGTAGCTGCCCTTGAAAGCAGCTACTTAGGTAATAATTGATAATGAAAGCATCACAAATAAAGAACTATATAGGGCGTTATATAGTTCTTTAACTAATTCAAATTTTAGTATAAGCTAATTTTTCTTTTTCAAGTTTGTGTTTTACAATAGACATCATATTAATTGAAATTAAAGACTAGAATAATTATTTAGTTTACGTAGTAATAAGTCCTTTCAATCTTTTATCTATTTTTCTTTTTTTCAGAGTAATTAGCTTCATAACATCCATAAGTTTTGGGTCTTTACTTTTCTTATATATTTCATTTATACTTAATACTAGTAATTTAGCTTCTCTAGAAGCAGATACGCGGTCACTGGTACTCATATTACTCATACTTCTTTTTAGGAAGTCCTTTGCATTTTTCAATAACTCCATATATCTAAATTTTAAATGAAACACTTTATTTCATTATGGATTCAAAACAATATTTATAAATATTTGTTAATCAATGACTTTATTTTTATAATCTCTAATTTACAGGATATTTTTCATATATTTTCATTTATATTTGTAATTACAATCATTAATTATATTTATGAATTATACTTTGCATCAATTACAGATTTTTCTAAAAATCGCAGAAAAACAAAGTATTACGAAAGCATCGGAAGAGCTGCATCTAACCCAACCTGCAGTTTCTATTCAGCTTAAAAATTTTCAAGATCAGTTTCCAATTCCACTAACCGAGGTAATTGGAAGAAAACTTTATGTTACTGATTTTGGTAAAGAAATCGCTATTGCTGCAAAAAAAATAATCGATGAGGTAAACCAAATAAGTTACAAGACTAATGCTTATCAAGGACAGCTATCTGGTATTTTAAAAATATCGGTTGTTTCTACTGGTAAATACATTATCCCATATTTTCTGTCAGATTTTATGAAACAACATGAAGGTGTGGATCTTGTACTAGATGTAACCAATAAGCAAAAAGTAATAAAAAGTTTAGAAGAAAACACTGTTGATTTTTCACTTGTTTCAGTACTACCAACGCATTTAAAAATCGAGAAAACTAAATTGATGGAAAACCAATTATTTTTGGTAGGAAATACTTCTGAACAGTTTCATAAAAAAAATTATAACAAATCTATTTTTACCGAACTTCCATTAATTTATCGAGAACCAGGATCAGGAACTCGACATACCATGGAAGCCTATATCGAACGTAACGATCTACCAGTTCGAAAAAAAATGGAACTTACTTCTAATGAAGCAGTAAAACAGGCTGTAATTGCTGGTCTTGGTTATTCGATCATGCCTCTTATTGGTATTAGAAATGATTTAGAAGCTGGACGTTTACAAATTATTCCAGTGAAAGGATTTCCAATTAAAACTATATGGAATCTAATATGGTTAAAAAACAAAAAGTTTTCTCCAGTAGCAGAGGCTTTTTTAAACTATGTTGAAGATAAAAAGGATGAAATTATTAAAAATAAATTCCATATTCTAAATTGATCTCCTCCTACAAATCTCGTAACCTATAATCAGTATTTTAATCTACAATAGGTACCTTTTTTCACTATAAATTACAAACTTACTAAGTTCTTTTAAGCGCTGCTTTTACCCCAAAACAAAGCAAACAGAGTTCTTTCTTTTTCACACAAAATCAACGTGTTAATAATTAAAAAACCCTTAAAATCAATAAAACAGGGGTTTATACCCATACCAAAAATTCCCTTTCGATTATAACTTTGAGAAGCACTGCTTTATTAAAATTATAACTCACAATTATGTCCGGTAAAAAGAGAAAAATATCTCAATACGAAAGCGTAAAAGAGATTCTAAATTCATTACAGGGAAAAACGGTTCCTAGTTATCAAGGATTGCATGCTTTTTGGTTAGATCCGGAAGTTTTCATAACTGCTTCCTTATATGGACAACGTCTTATTGCACCAAAGGCAAATAACACTTCAAGTGAAACAAAGGGATGTTGCGGGTCTAAAGATGATTCTCACATGAATATTCCTGCTTCACAACCCACAAAAAAAAGCGATGGGTGTTGTGGATCGCAACAAAAATCCTCAGATACTGCATCTCAACAGCCAGCAGTATCTTCGGTACAACAACCACCAATACATACATCTATTGGAGATTGTTGGCCTTCAGGAGGGCAAGGAGGTGGAGGAGGAACCCATCCTCCTGCATATAAAAGGAGTGATCAGTCTGCAATTATTAAAGGCTTAAAAGGATTGTATCCTTTTGATGGTAGTATTTTTCCAAAATTACTGTGGGATGCTACTGCAACAGCTTCAGCAGATCAAATTCAAATAATAGCAAATTGGATTGATGCCGATTGTCCTCTGACGCTAGAAGAAGAAAATTCTAAAAAAGAAGTACACCTAACTACCAGCAATAATCATCTTGCTCTAGCGAACGGAGAATTGCTTCACCCTGTATCTACTAATACCACAAATCAGGATCATAGAGATAATAAAGGATTAACCATTAGAAAAGAAGTAAGTTCCTTATCTCCAGAAGAACTAGGAACATTTAGAGAAGCTTTGAATTGCATGTTTCAATACACAGATTATTGGCAAGATGAGAGAAGCTTTGACTACTGGGCAAGAATTCATACTAATTCCTGTCAACATGGGTGGGAACAATTTACAACATGGCATAGACTCTATCTTTATTTTTTCGAACAAAAATTAAAGGATTATGATCAAGATATTGCGCTACCCTATTGGTCTTGGTCAGATTACGCAGATCAAAACAAAAACACTTTTAATAACAAAGAATATGACTTAGGAGTACTTCCTGAGGCTTATGGCTGTTTCCTTACTCAAAAAGGATTAGATCAATTAAAGAATCAAAAAACAAGCGAAGGAAAATCTATACTTACTAAAAAAGAAATTGCTGCCTTAGAAAAAATTGTAAAAAAAGGAACTATTTATAACTCTGGATTACGTTTTTTAAAAGCAGCTGGAATACCTTATGAAATTATCAATGTAAATAATGTTGCTGTATGGTCTGATAAAATCCGAGCCATCTATAATACCCTTAAAGAAATAAATCCACTTTGGTTTCCAAATCGATGGCCTGGATCTATGGGACCTCTTTCTCATTATCCAACCAAAGATGACATTGATGTATTACTTTCTCTAGACAATTTTGGTGATTTCGGTGGCGGACCATCCTATGACCATCATTATGGTTCTTTGGAAAAAGTACATAACGGAATGCATAACTTCTCTGGTGGTACGAATCCCAATTATCCTTATAAAGGAAATACCAAGTGGCAAAAAATTTATGCTGATTTAGGCCTTACTATAGATCCTCAGAACCAAGAAAATCCTATTTACGGCTGGATGACAGATAATCGAATCACTGCTTTCGATCCACTGTTTTGGGCACATCATTCTAACGTAGATCGTTTATGGGCACGATGGCAAGAATTACACAACGGAACTCCTCAGGAGATGAATGCTGTTTTGGCTCCATGGTCTATGACCGTTAAAGATACTATGAGCATTCAGAAACTCGGGTACACCTACATGAGAGATTCTGTATTCTATGATGTCTCTAGCAAAGTAGGCTTGGTAAAATTTAATAGTGCACCAGCTACCATTTCGACCAATACATTAGATACACACAGAAAAGCCGAAATAAAAATCCATCGTGTACAACGTGGTAATTTACCAAATGCACATATCAGAGTGTTTCTAAACAGTCCAGATGCTACAATAGATACTCCAACCAATGGAAATGATCACTTTGTAGAAGAAATCTCCACATTTCATGGAAGCTGCTATGGTGGACCAGGACATTGCAATTTACCACTAGACAAAACAAGAAATTTTGACTACAGGCAATTACATCATCATGAACCTAGAAACTATAAAATCAATGCTACAGATGCTGTACAAAGGATATTAAACAATGGTGCTAAGAATATTACCGTACAACTAGTTATTGCAGGTATCGATGGCAAACCCATAGACAATGCTATCTATATCGATGGTGTATCATTAAACTTCATGGACTAATTAAAGCAACACATAATGGACAATACATATACCACTTTTAAAATTCACCCAAGTATTGGAATCGCAAGGCTTGGTAATACAGATGACGATTTTTATCTAACTCCAGAACAACCTGGGACCTTACCAATTGCTTGTGATGAAATGGGAAGAGAACAAAAAGACTCTAAAGGAAACCCTATAAGGGTTAGTTCTTTTAAAGACAGTAATGATTTATCTAAAATCAAAAAACAAGCAGCAAGATTCAGGATTTTCTCCTATGAAAATGGAGACACTAAAGGAGAAGAAATTAAAGTAGGAGGCAGTTACAATTTTGTATATGAGACTGCAGTTACTGCCCCAAGAATTGTAAAAGGAAAAGTTACAGACATTGATTGGACGGTTCATCTAGCCAATAAAAAAGCTTCCTGGTATGAATTTCAGGAAACCAACGGACAACAAGGGTATGCTCCTGATCATCCACTTCGCAATCCAGAAGTAACACAACCTGATCTTCGAAGACAGCTGATTATCGATCCTGGACCATTAACCGTAAACCTAAAAAACAATAGAGGATCTTTTGCAAAATTTGGTTCAGAAAGTAAAAAAACCGATACCAGCAAATACAAAAAGGTATCCTATCCACAAACATTTCCTCCTTCGGATATTCAACCAAATACTATTGAAACCTTAGGCAGTTTATTAGTAAATGAACAAGAAAAAAACATCCGATTGATCGTATTAGGCGGAAACGGAAATTCAGGATCTACCAAAACTCCAGTTATCGAAAGTTTTGTAAATAATGATGGGTGGTTTGATGATATTTCCGATGGCCCCGTAACCGCCAAGATCGAATACACATTTATGGATACCGTTTATGATGGTGATAAAGAAAAAAAGGTAAAAACTACAGGAATGATGGACGTACAAGTCCCAGCATGGGTAGTCGTCGGGTATCCAAGATATGTGCCAGAAATGGAAGATATGATTACCATGGATGAAAAGATGTATGATCTTTTTGTACGTAAAATGGCCTATGATCCACAGGTATTTGGAGTTCCTCCTTTTACCAAAGAAACTAATAGTCCAAAAACACCCGAAGAATTTGATATCTGGAGAAATGAAGCACATTACAATCCAGATTATTATCCAAAATTTTATAAAGAATTATGGCCACAACTACGAAGACCAGATGATTTTAAGTACACTTTTGTCTTTGACTTCTTTGGCGGTGGTGATCCTCATAATAGAGGAACAGGAGGTAATCTAGATTATAAAACACTTTCTATTCCACCAAAAAACGGAAAAGACCCTTATTACAGGTTACGACAATTTGTTTATGGAATCATGAGGAAAACGGATCAACTCAATGCGTATGAAGTAGAAGGCAATTACAACCTAACTTCTAATAAGCCAAGATTGATGCCACTACTTTGTGGAGATAATCCATTAACCAATACCGCTCCTCAAAAATTTCTTTCTATGACAGAAACCCAACTGTTTTTCTTAAAACAATGGGCAAATGGAAAGTTTGTAAATGAATGCGATGAATGGGGAGAAAGTAACTCATCCTGCACAAATCCTTGGGCAACCCCCCCAACAACAGGGATTGGAATTGATAGAGGCGTATTAAGTAATGTATTGGGTGGTGCTTTTTGTCCCGGAGGAGAACTCTCATGGATTGTAGACAATCCTGCAATCTATAGCGAACCTTATAGAATAAAACATGCTACTTATATCGCTGGAGGACTTAGCATTCCGCAACCTATTGCAAACAAGGATGGAAGTACTGCACCTAATATCGCTGCTGGAATGGAACCTGGAGATCTTACAAAGTATATTGGAATTCCATGGCAAGCAGATTTTCATGAATGTACTTTTCAAAACATCAATACTACCTACGAAAAATGGAACAATATTTATCCAGAATCCATTGGTGATCCTGTAGAACAGCAAATAGCATATAATATTCCTTGGTGGCCAGCACATAGACCTATTGTAGTTCCTGAATCTTTGAATGGTTCTCAAGTGTATTGGGCATCTGGAATACCTAACAACAATGCAGGAGATCTTCAAATGGTAGAGGCTTGGAAAGATCTTGGATTTTTGATATCCGAAGGAGAAGGAATCACACGACAATTCTATCAGGTAGAACGTAATAATGAAGCATTAGGAGACCCTGTACAACCAGGTAATCGTGTTTTAGGTCAAAGTTCTGGGGAATCTAACAAAGAAAATAATTCAAATTAAAAAATTATGAATACAGCTATTAACTCTGTACCGGAAATTCTAACCGGCATATGGACCTATCGAAGTTTTCTAAGTAATCCTGATCTGGATGCAGACTTTGACTCTTTAGAATTTGGAAGGGGAAACATAAAAATAAATGAAGCTCCATTTCAAACATTAGATGGTTTGATTTATGGTCCTGGATGGGAATTAAAACTAAAAGGATCAATTGGCTACGGCAATCCTTTCACGTTACAATTCCAAGGAAAAGGTATTGTTGGAGGAGCCGAATGGATCTATAATTATTTAGGATATTTCATACCAAACTGGATGAATGGCGTTGACCAACGCCCTGCAATTGTGGGATCTATCGTTAGAGCAATTCCTCATCCTACAGGGCCTAATAGTAAATCTACAGCTCCAGCTGGAGTGGTTGCTCAATGGATCGCCGTAAAACAAGATTCTAGTTCATGACCAGCAAAAAACTGACATATGATGTTTGTATTATAGGTGGAGGAGTTGCAGGATGCGCAACAGCAATAGCCTTAAAAAATAAAGCGCCATTTTTATCTGTTGCGATCTTAGAACGAGCAAGCAATATGCTACCCAATGATGCTTCTTTACCAAGAATTGGAGAAACCATTCCTCCACAAGCATCTCAGCAATTACAACAATTAGGAATTTGGGATTCTTTCGTAAAGTGTAATTTCCAACAGTCTTATGGTACCTCTGCTTCATGGGGTTCTTCTGAATTGTATCATAATGAATATATGTATTCTACTTATGGATATGGCTGGCATCTGGATAGACTGACTTTTGATCAGTTTATGATAAAAGAAGCCAAAAAAAAGGGAGTATCTATACAATTTAAAACTAGTGTCTTATCCTCCGAAAAAAAATCCGAATTCTGGTATTTAAAGACCAATTCAAATCAGAAACAAACAATTATCAAATCCCGTTTTGTTATTGATGCTACAGGAAAAAAAGCTGCTTTTTCATGTCTTCAACAAGTAACTAAAATAAAAGAAGATCGAATGGTAGGTATTTACCGCTTTTATAATATTGCCAATTCTAATAAAACAGATTTAGGTACTGGCACCTTTGTAGAAACCGATACATATGGATGGTGGTATAGCGCTGCACTACCTAATGAAAAACTGGTAATTGCATACATGACAGATGCAGATATTGCAAATAAAATGCAAATTCGCAGAACCGATATTTTTGACAAGCACCTATTTAAAACAAACCATACAAATTCGAGAACAGAAAACTCAGCAAGTCTCATAGAACCACAAATCGTTGCTGCACATACCCAATTTCTAAGCTCATCTGTCGGTAATTCCTGGCTGGCTGTTGGAGATGCTGCATCCAGCTACGATCCTATTTCTTCTTTAGGAATTTTCAAATCTCTAACAATGAGTCAATTTGCAGCTTATGCTACTGTTGATTTTTTAAAAGGAGATCCCTTAGCGTTACCAAAGTACCAATACATTATTACGCAAGATTATAAAGGGTACTTAAAAAAAAGGCAAGAATACTACGCACAAGAACGACGTTACCCTAATTCTTCATTTTGGGAAAGAAGACAGCGATTACAAACAATAACTAATTAACCTAAAATTATATATTATGAAACGCACAGAACAACTTTTATACACCTATTTTAATAAGCTTTGGGTAATCCCATGTATCTCGATGTTATTCTTTTCTTGTAAAGACAAGGTTACCGTTAAAGAGCAGATCGATACTGCAGAAGTTACTGTAAATACTAATGATTACAAAAAAATTCCAGCTCCTGTAACATTTTCTCCCGATATTCCAGTAGATGTAAATCCAGTAATTCAGCAAAAATTCAAAGACAAAAAAGACATTTTCGGACTAAATCAAAAGTTCAATGAATACAGTTGGCAAGCTTTTATTGCAATTATGTGGCCAAGAGATGAAAAAGGAAAGCCAACAGAAAAATTTACAGATAAAGGAGAACCTACCTGGTTAGGATGGAAAGAAGCATTTCAGGTGTACAGAGCAGACGGAAAAACTCCAGCTCCTTGGGGAAGCCCAAGAACTGCCTCGGGATTAGGTTTATCAGATGCTATTTTATCTAATAACGATGCACGTGTAGTGCTTTCTAAAAACACACCTACAAGCAGTAAAAACTTTGATATCGCAGATGAAGTAGATCAGGCATTCGCCGGAAAACTTTTTGATCAAAACGGAAATGTAGTTGTATATGAAGTACTCATGAATAAAGAGGAGTTCGATTATATCGTTTCTAATAAACTTTATAATATTAATGGTCAGACTAAGTTCTCAGAAACTGGAATTGCTAATTTTCCTAAAGGGAATTATGAGGAGAATAAATTAGGAGCTGTAGAAATCAAATTTGCATGGAAAATACTTACTGACAAGGATTATAAAGATCGATATTATACGGAAGAAGGATATATTATCGGGCCAGATGGCACTTCACTAGTTAAAAAAGATTTAGGAATGATTGGTTTTCATATTAGTCAAAAAACACCAACAGGCAAACAATGGGTATGGTCCACTTTTGAGCATATTGATAATTTAGATCAAAATGTAATTGAAAAAGACGGAAAAACTACAGTGATTCCTCCATCACTTACAGACCCTAACTGCGAAATTTGCCCTGTAAACATAGATGTTACAAAAAACGGAACGACATATACTCATAATAAAGGAGTTCATGGAGATTTCTGGACAATTTCTAGTAGTAGTACGGATAAATATTTTGCCAACAGTGATGTTATGAAAACTCAGGCAAAACGAATGGTAGATATACCCGTAAGAGTACAGCGAATTAATGAAAAAATGCAGACCTATTTTAAACAACAAAAAAGTGTTTGGCAATACTATCGATTAATCGATACTCAATATCCGTTAGATCAGAATGTCCCTCCTGGCAATCACACAGAAAGTGGTTATAAAGTACCAGAATCTGTAGTTAACAAACCTGGTGGAAATCCAAATCTTGCATTACTTACCAATATCACAATGGAGACCTTTTTTCAGGGAGGGAATCAATCTGCCTCAAATTTAATGGAAGCAAATCCAGTAAGTGATATTACTATTTTTGGTACAGAAAGCTGTATGGGATGTCACTCTAGTGCTGGCATCTATCTGTACAAGAACGGAAAGCTAACTTCTGGAGATCAGCTCAGTGGTGATTTTAGCTGGTTATTAGGCAAAGCACAATGGGAAAAAGGTGTGCCTAAAAAACCCTCAAAATAGACGGTTTCGCTTAAAATTAATTTTCGATAAAACTACGTAAGTATTATGTAATCTCAATTATCGAGTCAAGTTTCATAACCAAACGCAACAGCAATATGTATACATTTAAAAATAAACCTTGCTCTTGTACTACCAAAAATGCTAATAAACTATCAGGTAGCTCTACAAAAAGGATGAGTGTTCTAAATATACTATCCGCTGTTGTGTTTTTTTTATTTCCTAAATGTGCATTTTGTTGGGCTGCTTATGCTTCATTTTTTAGTTACATCGGTTTCGATCAATTAGAATATAATTCTAAATGGAAATATGTAATACTTGCTCTATTCCTCTTGGGAAGTATTATTTTAATGTGGAAGCATTATAAAAATAAATCCTGGATCAATATTATAGTATACACCGTTGGATTATTCATTTTACTTATTGCCTATTATCTAAACTACAATCAAACATGGTGGTTATATATTGTAGCTTTTTTAATGATTTTAAGTAATTTCCATTTAAGAAAAAATCGAACTCTTAGTCATTCATAATATTTATCAAGTACTACGCTTTTAAAAAACATAGAGTATTGTATATTTATACAAAAAGTACCTTCTATGTCATCTCAATCCCGTTTGGATCGCGCTTATGAAAACGCAAAAGTTATCCCTTTTGATGACAGTTCTAAGTTTATTCTTTTTAGTGATTGCCATAGAGGTGATAACAGTTTTGCCGATGATTTTGCGAATAATCGTAATATTTATTTCCATGCTTTACAACATTACTTTAGCGAAGGATTTACCTATTGCGAATTAGGAGATGGAGATGAACTATGGGAAAATATACATTTTGAAACTATTCTAAGAGCACATAAAAATGTGTATGAATTACTCCAGAAATTCTATTTTAATGATAGATTAGCAATGATTTGGGGTAATCATGATATGGTATATAGAGATCCAAAATATGTAAAAAAGTATCTAAGTTCTTTTTATGATCGAAAGATTGATGATGATGTTCCTCTTTTTCCAAATATTGAATATCATGAAGCAATTATTCTAAGACATACAAATACTAAACAAGACATTTTTTTATTACACGGCCATCAGGCAGACTTTATGAACTATGTTGGGTGGAGAATCAATCGATTTTTGGTTCGCGTGTTGTGGAAACCTTTGCAGGTAGTGGGTATTGCAGATCCTACAAGCCCTGCTAAAAACTATAGAGAGACTAAAAAAGTAGAGAAGCGAATAAAAAAATGGATTTCGAATCACAAAAATCAGTTTACAATCATAGGGCATACGCATCGCCCTCGTTTTCCAGAAGCAGGTGAATTAGCACTTTTTAATGATGGAAGCTGTGTACATCCCAGATCAATTACTGGAATTGAAATTGAAAATGGTTGTATCACGCTAATCAAATGGCAAATTGCTACAACAGATGGTGGTACATTAAAAATAATTAGAGTCCCGTTAGAAGGACCTCAGAAGTTAACAGATTTTATTACAGAATAAACCATTGCTGCTATGGAACAAGTACAGCAGATCATAGATCAAATTCCTATACGACATAATTTTGCTTCCTATTTTATTAGTCTTGGTATATTTATAGGATTACTAATCAGTTTGGTAATTCTTCTAAGAACTTCTAAAAAAAGTAAAGCATTTAGAATTTATGGGTGGTCATTACTTATACAATCCATTATAGCTACAGATGTTTTTTTATGTTATACAGGTTTGATAAAATATGTACTCCATTTTAATGACAGTACAGAACCTTTAGTTTTACTTTTAGCGCCATCTATTTACTTATTTGTATACTCTCTTCTGGTTAGAAAACCTATTACAATAAAAAAGCATAGTGTACATTTCTTACCAGCTATTCTATACTTTTTTACACAAATACAGTATTATTTAGAACCTATTTCGGTAAAAGTAAATGCATATTTAGGAGCTTACTATCCTAATGTAAAAAGAGCTGTAGTTCCAGAAAACACAGATTACACGTATCAATTGATAAAGGATGAGTTCCGATGGTTAGTTTTATTTAGTTTTGTTTTTTACATAGTACTTTCTATTCGTCTTATCATCATACATAAAGCCAAAAGAGCAAAGATAAATTCGGAACATACTAGGATTGACAAATTCGATTTTTCTAAGAATACGTCTATAGGATTACTTGCATTTTTCTTACTGATTTTTATAGTGTATTTAAACTATGATGATGATGGAGGGGATCATTATATTTTTATCTTTCATACTATAATAGTTACTATAACAGGTATTGTTTTGTTATCAGAATCGAGATTTTTCGAAAACTCCTGGATTGCAGATAAATATGAAACTTCTAGTTATAAGGGACAAGAAATTTCTATAGACGAGATAAAAAACTTCGTAGAAAGTAAAGAGTTTTATTTAATCAATACAGCTTCTTTAAAAAGATTATCTGAGGAATTAAATTCGAGTGCTAATTACATATCACAAATCATCAACACCTCTACTGGTTTAAATTTTAATGATTTTATTAATCAATATAGAATCGAACTATCTAAAAAAAGACTAACAGATCCAGAATATGCTCATCTTACTATTGAAGCTATTGGCAACTCGGTAGGATTTAATTCAAAATCAGCTTTTTACAATGCTTTCAAAAAACATGTAGCATTGTCTCCGAAAGCTTTTGTAACCTTACAAAATACATCTTAACACCATTTAAAAAAAGTGTAGTATTACAATATAGGACGTATTTAGACACTTTTTTGCTTTAATAAAAAGAGATTTATTTCACTTTTGGAGAAACAAATTTTCAAAAGTTATGGATCAAAAAATTCGTCGATACGACTTAGATTGGTTACGAGTAATCGTATTTGCATTGCTTATTTTTTATCATGTAGGAATGTTTTTCGTTCCTTGGGGATGGCATATTAAAAACAATGACATCTCAGAAGGAATGCGGTGGCCTATGTTATTCCTTAATCAATGGCGGCTTCCTATTTTATTCGTAATCTCGGGAATGGGAACTTATTACGCTTTATCCAAAAGAAGTTTATGGCAATTTAATCTAGAACGTTTCTTACGGTTGGGTATTCCTTTAGCCTTTGGTATGCTATTAATTGTACCTCCACAAATTTATTTTGAAAGATTAGCCACAAACGAATTTGTAGGGTCTTATTTTTCATATCTAACTACAGAAGCGTATACAGGAGTCTATCCAGAAGGTAATGTCAGCTGGCACCATTTGTGGTTTTTACCATACTTATTTCTATACTCATTGTTACTATATCCCATTCTGGTATTCCTGAAAAACAGACATACTAAAATAATACAATGGCTTTCAAGGCAACTAACAAAACCTTTTGGGTTTTATATTTTCATCATTCCTTTATATCTCATAGAAACATTAATAGAACCATTTTTCCCAGTAACCCACGCACTAATAGATGACTGGTTTACATTTATCAATTTTATGGTACTATTTTTTTATGGATTCTTGTTAATCTCTTGCGAATCTATTTTTTGGGAACGAATTCAATTATTTAAACAAAAAGCATTGTGGATTGGAATTATTGCATTCATCATACAAACTATCATCTGGGTAATCGGTAAAGACAGCATAATTATTCACTTCTCAGAAGGTATGGTAAAAGTAGTTAATCTATGGTCATGGATATTAGTACTATTTGGTTATGCGGCTAAGTATTTAAATAGAAGAAGTAACATCCTTGCATATTGTAATAGAGCCGTATATCCTTTTTATATTCTACATCAAACTATTACTGTAGGTATAGGATATTATCTGATGAATTTAGAATGGAATATCACTCTGAAATTTATCATTATGGTATTAGGAACTTTTTTAATTAGCTGGATTATCTACCATTTTATCATTCTAAAAATCCCGTTTTTACAACCATTATTTGGTCTTAAAAAAACATATGCTCAAGAGAAATAATCCTCTTGAGCATATGCTTTTGTTTGTATTAACGAAATATAGATTATTCTATATTTACAACTTCTTCGATCTGAGGAGCATATTTTTTAATGGTCATCTCTACTCCAGATTTTAATGTCATCTGATTTACGCTACAACCTACACAAGCTCCTTCTAACTGAACTTTGACTCTCTTATCATCTTCAATACCTACTAATGAGATATTACCTCCATCACTTTCTAAAAACGGACGGATCTCATCGAGTGCTTTCTCTACATTAATCTTTAATTCTTCAGATGTCATTTTCTATTTTTTTACTGCAGAGCATCCTGCCATTGTTGTTATTTTAATTGCTTCTGTAGGTGGTAAATTTTCATTTCTATTCACAACTTCCTGTACCACATTTCTTGTCAATTCTTCAAAAGCCTTCTCTATAGAAGTAGCTGTTTGCAATGCCGCTGGGCGACCTACATCTCCCGCTTCGCGAATACTCTGTACCAAAGGTATCTCTCCTAAAAATGGCACATTAATATCGTCTGCAAGATTTTTGGCTCCTTCTTTTCCAAAGATATAATATTTATTGTTAGGAAGCTCTTCTGGAGTAAAATAAGCCATATTTTCTACAATTCCTAAAACTGGAACTTTAATACTATCTTGTTGGAACATAGCAACCCCTTTTCTAGCATCTGCTAATGCTACATTTTGCGGAGTACTTACTACCACCGCACCAGTAATAGGTAAAGATTGCATAATCGATAAATGGATATCTCCTGTACCTGGTGGTAAATCCAATAAAAGGAAATCTAACTCTCCCCAAGCAGCGTCAAAAATCATTTGGTTCAATGCCTTTGCCGCCATGGGTCCTCTCCAAACTACTGCCTGATTAGGTTGTGTAAAAAATCCTATCGATAATATTTTTACTCCATAGCTTTCTATAGGCTTCATTTTAGATTTATCACCTACCTTTACTGATAAGGGTCTTTCTCTTTCTACATCAAACATAATAGGCGCCGAAGGCCCATAAATATCAGCGTCTAAAAGTCCTACACTAAATCCCATTTTGGATAAGGTAACTGCTAAATTAGAAGTTACTGTAGATTTACCAACACCTCCTTTACCAGAGGCAACAGCAATAATATTTTTAATTCCTGGTATTGGTTTCCCTTTGATTACATTAGGTTCCTGAGGTTTCGGTGCTGGAGCATTTACCTTAATGTTTACTTTTACCTTAGCTTTTTCATAGACGTTAGCGTGGATAGCCTTCATCACATCAACTTCAGCTCTTTTTTTGATGTGTAGCGCTGGTGTAGACAGTTCTAAATCTACAATCACCTCATCACCAAAAGTAATTACGTTTTTCACAGCTCCGCTTTCTACCATATTTTTACCTTCTCCTGCAACTGTGATAGTCTCTAAAGCCTTTATGATCTCTGATTTTTCTAACTTCATTTGTAATAATTCTTTTCCTAAAGCAAATTTAACTGCAAAGATAGCTCTAAAAGTTAAGATTCTAAAACCTATAAATTGAAATGAATTATCATAATATTGGCAATGCTGATAATGAAATTTTCCAAAATGGTACAGTTTGTGTTTTTGGCTATTAAGATTTAAAATCTGTAGCCCCAATGAAAAGAATTATCGGCATGATTTGCCTTTTGTTATTTTTTGCACTAACAGCTTCTGGTCAAGGTTCACTAGAAACTGCACAACAGCGATTATCCAAGGAAAATAACGCTGATATATTTCGAACTAATCCTAATAGCTCGGATAATCTTTTATCTCAAAATGATCGTAATTTAGGAAGAATTACCAAAGTTTTTGTGGAGATTGGTTTGTATGCCACGTACTATGGATTAATAGAAAGCCCGATGGAAAGAAAACATAAAGGGCGTAAAGCATTTATTACCAAACACCCTTATTTTATCTCCAATAAAGGTAATTACTCATATAATTGGGGAGCAGACACGAATCTATACAGAATTACAGCCGCTAATAGATTCCTAAAAGATACAGACCAATTATATGGCAATACTGCTCATATAGATTTTCGATTTTTAAAAAGAATGAGTTTAGAAGCTAATTATCTACAGCTCTGGGAACATGAATCTTTCTATAGCAATAGTTCTCTGGCTACCTATACCATTCTTGCTAAATATAACAGAATCCGAACAGAAAAATTTAATGCTTATTGGGGTGTAGGAGCTACATATATTGCTGGCGAGGTAGAAGAATTTGGTTTTACCTACGGTATTGGTGCAGAATATTTCTTTATAAATCCTTTGAGTATTGAAATCAATTACAACCAATCTTTTATCAACTCTTTTTCTTCAAATAGACTAAACAGCTTATTGAATTATCATATCAATCAATATAAAATAATTGGAGGGTATGAATACTTGAGAATTGGTGGATTTAATTTCTCTACTATTTCGGTTGGGTTAGGTCTTTTTATTTAAAAACTAGTGTTCTTAATTCACTATGATTATAGCTCCTTCATGGGATCCCAGAATAATTTTTCAAAATTTTGAATTTGATTTTCAATCACCTCTACACCTTCGCTTTCTAATAACTGCTGCATTAAGTTAGTACCCTCAAAATGATGTTTGCCAGTTAATACACCTTTGCGATTTACTACTCGGTGTGCAGGTACATCTTCTTGTTTTCCAGATGCATTCATAGCCCAACCAACCATTCTCGCACTTCTTGCAGCTCCAAGATATTTAGCGATAGCTCCGTAAGATGTCACTCTTCCGTACGGAATCAATCTAGCCACCTCATATACCCTATCAAAGAAATTATTGTCTGTATTAGTACTCATAGTGTTCCTATTATCCTTCATTCCAGGTATAAATTATCCTTGCAACGGTAAGCATTACTAAAATAAGCATCAATATTCCCATAAAATAATTAGAATACTTGGTAATAGAAGCAGTTTTCTTTTCAATCTTTAAAAACGATAATACATAAAAATAGAGCGTTACAAAAGTTCCTGCTCCTGCTGCAATTCCAAATATAAAAATTCGAAGCGCATCGTATTCTATCTTACCACTTACACTCATGGCAGCTGCTATAGTACAGAAATAAGGTATCGGTAATACATTTACCAGAGACATCATTACTCCTTTAAAAAAACTGCGAGAACCTGCATGCTTGTATACCTTCATTTTAGTTCTTCTTTGTTTTGCCTTCACAAAAAAATAAATTGCCATTAAAAAAAATATCACTGCTCCTGTTCTAAGTAGCATATTCTTTACATACGGATTAAAGAAGATATATTTTGCTAGTAATATTGCGAATAATGCCTGTACAAAAACTATGGAAGATGCTCCAATGGCTACCAAAATGCCATTTTTCTTCCCCCTTTCTAAGCACGTTTTAGCTACCGTCATATTGATCAATCCTGGAGGAATTACTCCAACTAGAGAAGCAAAAAAAGTAACTAAAAAGAGTTTAGTAGTTTCCAAATCGATGACGCAATTTAGGTAATTTTAAACTGGATGTAAGTTATAGGTTTATTTTGTTCTAGGTATTGTTTTTCATAAAAAGTTTGAATAGAAGTTACCTCTTCTGGCGAACCCTCCTGATGATATACATTATGGTTCGAATAAAGTACTTCATGGCCTTCTCCATGTAACAATCCTAAGGTATATCCATGCATAAACTCACTATCTGTTTTAAGATGCATAATACCATTTGGCTTTAAGATATTTTTATATCGCTGTAAAAACTGATGGTTAGTCATTCTATGTTTTGTACGCTTATATTTTATCTGAGGGTCTGGAAAGGTGATCCAAATTTCATCGATCTCATTAGCATCGAAAATATACTCCACCAGCTCGATTTGTGTTCTAATGAAACCAACATTTTTCATTTCGTTTTCGATGGCTGTCTTTGCACCACGCCAAAATCGAGCACCTTTAATATCGATACCTATAAAATTCTTATCTGGATATTTTTCTGCTAGTCCTACAGTATATTCTCCTTTACCACATCCTAATTCTAATACAATCGGATTTTGGTTTTTAAAAAATTTCTCACCCCATTTCCCTTTATAACCGAGAGCATTGTTCAACACTTCCTCCCTGGTTGGCTCTACCACATTCTGAAAAGTTTTGTTTTCGTTAAAACGCTTTAATTTGTTTTTACTTCCCACTGATTTTATTCTTCTTATATGTATTTGACTGTTTAATGCCGATTATGTTACGCTCAGATCTCAATTATTTATTTTACTTCTAAAAAAGATCAAACAACTAAGATGATATACTCATATTAGATTCTCTTTCAAATGTAAATTACAATCTAACGGATCCCGTTCTTCAACGGGATTAGTTCAGCTAATACATGCAATGCGCTTCGCTTTTGAATGTAAACACATAATCTAATGGATCCCATTCTTCAACGGGATTAGTTCAGCTAATACATGCAATGCACTTCGCTTTTGAATGTAAAGCTTCACTAACCTAAACATAATTTTTTGGTAAAATTAAGGAAATATATACTTACGAGAATACTATTAATTTTAAAATTAGACGATGTCTTTTTTTATATGATTAATTTACAAAACAACTGATTTTGAGTAAAAAAGTTCTTGTTGCACCGCTAAATTGGGGATTAGGTCACGCTACTCGCTGTATTCCTATAATAAACGCATTAATCGATGAAGGTTTTGAACCTGTTATTGCTTCTGATGGAGTAGCTCTTGCATTGCTTAAAAAGGAGTTTCCAAACTTAACTGCTAAAGAAATTCCTTCCTATAATATAGAGTATTCCAAAAAGGCTAGTAACTTTAAATTAAAGATGCTCTTAAACAGTCCAAAAATTGCTCATGCTATTACAGCTGAAAAAAAGGCTACTAAAAAAATTATAGAATCTGATGATTACTATGGCATTATATCGGATAATAGAATGGGTGTTAGACATAAAAGCCTCCCATCAGTTTTTATTACACATCAGCTAACGGTATTAAGTGGAAGTACAACTTCTATAAGTACAAAAATTCATAATAAGTATATCAAAAAATTTGATGTTTGCTGGGTACCAGACATGGCCGACGATCCAAGTTTAAGTGGAGAATTAGGACATCCTAAACGAAGCAATATTCCGGTTACCTATCTAGGACCTTTAAGCAGGTTCAATTACCAGAATTTGCCAAAGAAATATGATATTATGGTATTGCTTTCTGGACCAGAACCTCAGCGCACTTTATTGGAGAAGAAATTATTTCAAGAATTTGAACGTAGTGACAAAAAAATCGTTTTTGTAAGAGGTGTCATCGAAGATCAACACGAAACCTATGTTAAGAATAATATTACCGTTCATAATTACCTAACAGGCATTGCACTTCAAAATACCATTAACAGTAGTAATATTATCATATCCAGATCCGGATACACTACAGTAATGGATCTTGCAAAACTTAAGAAAAAAGCATTCTTTATACCTACTCCTGGTCAATTTGAACAAGAATATCTTGCTCAGCGTCTAACGAATAATAAGTTGGTTCCAAGTTGTAAACAAAATGAGTTTACCTTAAAAAAATTATATGACCTTAATATGTATAAAGGACTAAGCAGTTTTAGTACTGACATCGACTACAGGGAACTTTTTCACTTTTTCCAAAGTAAATGAAAACTCACTTCCAATTCGATAGTCGCTTTCTACATATATACGTTCGTGATGCGCTTCGATAATATGCTTTACAATTGCCAGTCCTAGACCAGAACCTCCTTCTTTTCTAGAACCACTTTTATCCACACGATAAAAACGTTCAAAAAGTCTAGGTATATGTGCCTCCGCAATACCTTCCCCATTATCCGTAACTCTAATAATTACTTTATTGCGTATTAAATTTTCAATGCTAACTTCTGTAGTACCATCTTCTTTTCCGTACTTAATAGAATTTACAATAAGATTAGATAATACCTGCTGAATACGTTCTTTATCGGCATGAACGATGATCGGGGTTTGATAGTTCATATCAAAAGTCAAAGCAATATTTTTCTTAGCGGCTTTCATCTCAAAAAGATCAAAAACACTTTGCACTAATTCTACAATATCAAAATTGGTATAATTTAAGTTAAGATCACCAACTTCGAGCTTTGTGATCATATCTAAATCCTTTACGATATAAATCAGCCTTTCCACTCCTTTATTGGCTCTGTTAAGGTATTTATCTAAAATCGCTGGATCATTCATAGCTCCATCCAACAGCGTTAGTATATACCCTTGAACTGTAAATAAAGGGGTTTTGAGCTCATGAGAAACATTACCCATAAATTCTTTACGATAATCTTCTCTGATTTTTAATGTTTCTATTTCTGTTTTACGTTTTTGCGCAAATTTTTCTACCTCTTTTATCAAGGTCCTCATATCGGTAGTAACCGGACTTTCGCCTCTGGTATCTACATCCAACATTTCTATATCATCATAAATTTTTCGAACTCTGCGGTAAATAAATTTCTGAACTCGATACTGAATAATTAGAAAAGCAACTCCATAACATATAATGATAAAGCCTAATACAAACAGAATATTAAATTGATTCTGAACATATAAAAAAACGCTCACTATGAGCGTTAGTAGTATTGTTATGTATAAAGATGACAGGTATGCAAACCTGTACGATCTTTTAAAATTTTCTGCCATTATATCACAAACTTATAGCCTACCCCTTTTATGGTTTTAAAACTATCGTCACCTAGTTTTTCTCTAAGCTTTCGGATATGAACATCTATAGTACGTCCTCCAACGATCACTTCATTACCCCAAACTTTGTCTAATATATCTTCTCTTTTGAAGACTTTACCAGGTTTTGAGGCTAATAAAGATAATAATTCGAATTCTTTTCTTGGCAATATAATTTCATTTTTATCCTTTACAATCTTGTATTCATCTCTATTAATAACAAGATTACCGATCTTCACTACATTTTCGGAAGCATCATTTTCTTTAAGTCTACGAAGTAATGCTTTTACTTTACTTACTAAAACTTTTGGTCTAATAGGTTTTGTGATATAATCATCTGCTCCAGCATCGAATCCTGCTACCTGAGAATAGTCTTCTCCACGCGCAGTTAGAAAGGTAATGATGGTATTTTGCAAATCTGGTATTTTACGAATCTGTTCGCAAGCTTCGATTCCGTCCATTTCTGGCATCATTACATCTAAAATAATCAAATGTGGTTTTTTCTTTTTTGCAATTTTTACAGCTTCGTTTCCATTTTCTGCTGTTAAGACATTGTAACCTTCGGTAGTTAGATTATATCCTACAATTTCCAAAATATCAGGTTCGTCGTCTACAAGTAAAATGGTGATGTCTTTTTTATTCATTTTTCTAATTGAATTACTTCAGTAGTGGTAAATATACTAGCTTAAAATGAAGTATCGCTAATTATAGAACCTATAAACAATAAACTAACATAAATATTTCATAACCTTAACATTAAGCTAACATTATGAGATATTCTATAATCATCTAATCCTGATGATCTCTGTAGGTAGTTAATAAATTCATAGTAGCTGTTACAAGATCTTTAGTTTCCATCAACAACCCAAAGTAAAGAGTTGTATTTTTAGGGCTACTTTCTTCTGTTCTTGTTCGTTCTACTTGTTTATTAATTTTATCTGTAACTAAGGTAAAGAGATTTTGTTTTTCTTCGATGATAGCATTCAACTTTCCAAATTCTCTGGTATCAAAAACATCTTTGATACTCCCAAAAAACTCCTGTAGTTGGTCCTCAATTTCTTTTAGATCCTTGATTTGATTAAATCTAAGTTTCTTATGATTATTATTTACGTGTTTGTGACTATTTTTAGATATATATTCCAAGGATTGTGTAATATCTTCTAAATGCCCTAAAATAGAAATATAAAAACTACTGGCTCCAACACTGGATTCATCAAGGTTTTTGATAAAGTAAAAGATACTATCTCTCAATTCTTCTACTTCCGTTTCCAATTTAGCGATCCCTTTTCTACTCTTTTTTAAGGATGCAAGATCATATTTAGCTAAACTATCAATGGTACTTCCATAGATTTTATTCCCTCGATTTACAAAAGATTTGATATTGTCAGCACTCTCTTCTATCACTCCTTGTATAGAGCTACTTTCAGATTTTTTTAGACTATCTTCTGCTTTATCCGCTCTTGTTTTATTTCGATATCTAATGGTATTTCTAACCAATAAAAAGACTGCTACTAGAAGTAACACTCCAGTCATAATTGGCTGATTAAAATTAATCAAGAAAGCAATTAAAGCTGCTGCCAAAAATGCACTAATCGCTGTAAAAAACCATCCTCCGATTACATTTAATACTCCTGCCACACGATATACAGCACTTTCTGTTCCCCAAGCTCTATCTGCTAAAGAGGTACCCATTGCTACCATAAAAGTAACATAGGTAGTAGAAAGTGGAAGTTTCATAGAAGTAGCGATGGAAATTAACACGCCTGCTACCATAAGATTTACTGCAGCTCTTACCATATCAAAAGCAGGAAGATCTTCCTTTCTAGTCGTAGCCGCAACTGGAACTTCCTCAAACTGCTTTTCGGAAAAATCTTTAAAAGCTGCTGGAGTAATCGAAGAAATTACTTCCGAAATAAAAACGGTACCTCTAACAACACCTCTGGACAGAAAATTAGGTCGAAACTTTTCATCACCTTCTCCTTGGCGAGATAAATCTATGGAGGTTTTTACTACATTTCTGGCTTTTGTAGAAAACCAAAGTGTGAGTACCATAATTAATCCTGCTCCTAATAAAAATAATGTCGGGGTTTCTGCTTTTCCACTCAAAGAACTCATTAAAAATTCATTCGCAGGTATATTAGATGCACTCCACATTTCATACCCTTCATATGCCGCAATAGGAACTCCTATAAAATTCACTAAGTCATTTCCTGCAAAAGCAAGTGCTAAAGCAAAAGTTCCTACTATTATTATAAGCTTATAAATATTAACCTTTAAAAAGTTCATTACTACAAAAGAAATCAATGAGAGTAATGTAAACCCAGAGACAACTATGGTAAATACATTCGTTTCCAAAAATCCTCTTAAGGTTGTAGAGATGGTTCCAGCCTCCGCATCGATCTTAAAAAGATCTTTTTTAGCTTTTGCCATTTCTTTTAGCGTTTCATATGAGGTTTCGAAATAAGCATTTGCCCATTCTAAAAATCCTAAGCGTGTATCATTAGAAACAGTGTCTACAATTAGTTTTGCATAATTGGTTCCTTTAATACCTTTAATAAATATGAAGTATAAAATTGCTGTTAAGGCAATACCTCCAAATAAAGATCCTACCCATTTAGCTTTCTTTTCAAAATTAAAAGACAGTAAAAGCCTAGATATATATTGGACGAAAGCCCCTACAGAAAAAGCTACCACTACAGACAATAAAATCCCCGCGATGATTTCACCAGCTTTCTTCGTATTTATATAGTTACCTAAATCGGCAACAGAAAGATCCGCATCTGCAGCAATTTTAAGTAAGGCTACACAAACAGCTGCTCCTAATAATTCAAATACAATAGATACCGTTGTTGAAGTTGGCATCCCCAGAGTGTTGAAGAAATCCAACAGCAATATGTCGGTAATCATCACTGCCATAAAAATGATCATGATTTCATCAAAATAGAACTCTCCTGGTACAAAAATCCCCTTACGGGCAACTTCCATTAACCCGCTAGAAAAAATAGCTCCAGCTGCAATACCGACACTAGCAACTATCATAATAGTTCTAAATGAAATGGCTTTAGAACCTATCGCAGAATTCAAAAAATTAACGGCATCATTACTAACACCAACAACCAAATCAGCAATAGCCAAAAAAGCTAAAGCAACAATCATCAAAATATAAATATCGTTCATATTTTCTTCACAATCTTATAAACCACAAAAGTGTTACTAAAAATCTTGCCGTATGTTATTGAAATGTTATCTTTTTTACACTATTTCATAATCGAAAAGCAGTTTGCATTCTTTAAAAACAACAATTGATTTACAATGAATATACAAGGGTTTGAAATTGATTGTGATAAATATATTTCAAAATAAAAAACATATCAATCCCTTGATGAATTAATAAGCAATCTCATATAGCCTTTATTTTCTGGCAATCTCAAAAGCATGAAAGTAAATAAAAAACAATAAAACCTATGATTCAGTTACTTTGTAAAGTGATTTTACTTGTTTTTTTTTCACTGCAAACGGTCAAATTGTATCTTACATACAACTGTTAAACCTTACAAAAAATCATAACAAACCTTTTTGTTTACAAAACAAAACACTGATTTATAATTATTTACAGGTTTAATGTTAATTTAATGTTACCTAAATGTTGTTTAAAAGTAAAATTAATGTTACATTTGTAATGTAATCATTAAGAACACCCCAATAAAAAATATAGTATGAAAAGTTTAGTATTAACATTAGCAGTTCTTTTTTCTGGTGCAATTATGGCACAAGACGTGAAACCTACTTTCGAAAAAGAAGGAAATACTATAAAAGGAACGTATTATTATGACAATGGTGAAATTCGTCAACAAGGGTTTTACAATAAAGAAGGAAAACTTCACGGAGAATGGAAGTCTTATGATGAGACAGGAAAGAAAATCTCAATGGGACAGTATGAAAATGGTGTAAAAACTGGAAAATGGTTCTTCTGGGAAGGTGAAAAATTATCAGAAGTAAACTATTCAGACAATTCTGTTGCTTCTGTAACAACATGGTCTAATAAAAGTGACGTAGTTGTAAATTACAAACAATAGTAAAATTTGCTACAATAATTTATAATGTGAAAACGCTCGGAAAATATTTCGAGCGTTTTTTTTATATGCTGTTTTTAGAGTAAAAATCAATCCTGTAGATGTACAAATTTGACTTTTTTATAAAAACAATTATTAAATATATTTTTACAATAAATCAGAAAAAATGTATTGTTAACATTTAGATAACCACCTGAAAAAAATATTTCAAAAAACTGATTATTAGGTTTTTAAATATTAAATAGCTTCAATTTTCAGAAAAGAAGTTATGAAAAACACTCCATTCAGATAACAATTACGTAACACTATAATCACTCTTATTTAATTTTTCAGTAACGCACAGGTAACAATAGCTAACGTTATTTGCACCGAATTTAGAACACGTTATGAGAAAAATTGTCATTCTCTGTGCACTATTCGTTGTTGGAATAGTTAGTGCGCAGGAAACTGGCTCTATAGCCGGTACTTTGCTTGATAAAGAAGCAAACAATCAACCGTTACCTTTTGCTAACGTACTTATAAAAGGCACGAGCAAAGGTACTACCACAGATTTTGATGGTTTATACACTATCGAAAATGTAACTCCAGGAACCTACACCTTAGAATTTAGCTTCGTTGGTTATGAAACTTTAGAAAAAGAAGTTGTTGTAAAAGCCAATGAGACTACCACAGTAAATGCTACTATCGGTGCAAGTGCAGCTGCCTTAGATGAAGTTGTTATTAAAACCACTAGTAGAAAAAAAGAAAGTGTGCAAGCACTTCTTTTGGATCAAAAAGGAGCCGTAGTACAAAAACAAAGTATTGGTGCACAAGAGCTTTCTAACAAAGGAGTAAGTAACGCCGCAGCTGCAGTTACTAAAATTTCAGGAATCTCAAAACAAGAAGGTGGTGGTAATGTATACGTTAGAGGTCTAGGGGATCGATATCTAAACACCACGTTTAATGGATTATCGCTACCTGCAAACAATGTAGACAAGAAAAATATTGATCTTGGGTTGTTCGCTTCAGATGTGATCCAAAATATTGGAGTAAGCAAAACCTATGCTGCTAATTTTTATGGAGACTTCGCTGCTGGTAATGTAGATATAATTGCTAAAGAACATGTAGGAAAAGCTTATATAAATGCTGATTTAGGGAATAGTATAAATACCAATGCTATTGGCGAGAGATTTGTAAAAAGTGAAGGTACAGGATTCTTTGGGTTCTATAATAGATATAAAAATGATCCTTTTGCTGTCGTACTATCTCATGGAGTAGATCCTGTCTCATCAGAAGGACCTGTTGGGCTTTCTGGATCTATTACAGCAGGAAAATCTTGGGATATTGGCGAAGAATCTAAGCTAAGTATATTTGGAACTGCATCTTTTGGAAACAGTTACGAATACCTAAGAGGGGAAGCAGCCAATGTAACTGCAGCAGAAAACCAAATATTTAGAGATACTGAAATTTTTGAATATAGCAGAACTACTACTGCAATGACAAATATTGTATATCGTATCAATTCAGATCATAGCTTAAAATTCACCTCTTTATTCATTAATGATGCTACAGATGAAGTAGGACGTTTTGGAATCGATGGAAACGGATTTAACCGTAACACCATCGCCGATATTGATGATTTTGGGTTCTTTACACAAAATGTACAATTCGAACAAGACATGATCTATGTAAACCAACTTTCTGGAAAAAGTAACATTAACGAAAAAATAAAAGTTGACTACGGAATTGGTTTTAACAGTGTACTAGCTCGCCAACCAGACAGAAAGCGTATCGCTCTAGAACAATTCGACTTGGCATTGGATAATGATCCTACTACAAACCCAGTTCTTTTCCGTAACGTAGATTTCGACAACCAACGTTATTTCCAAAACATTGAAGACGAAGAATGGAACGGTCGTGTAAATGTAGCGTATGAGCATAAAGAAAATTTATCCTTTAATTTTGGGTACAACGGAAGAATCAAGCAACGTGATTTTGATAACCAACGTTTTGGACTAAGTATTATAGAACCAAGAACTGAAGTTACAGATGTTAATGATTTCAATTCAATCTTTAGTATCGACAACTTAGGCGTTACGTATAATACAGTGGTGATAAATCCATTAGATCCTTCTATCGGATTAGGAGACACTAACCTTCCAGGACTTGCAGAAAACACCTATACTGGAAACTTAGATATTCATGCACTGTATGCAAATGCTATCTATAAATATGGTGACAAGTGGACATTTGTTCCTGGGTTACGTGTAGAATCTTTTAACCAGAGTATCGAATATGATGTAATCAATCTTGCATTTAACAATCCTGGACGTAATGAAGCTACTGAAACCTTTTTATTACCAAGTTTAAACGTGAAATATGCTTTAAATGAAGATCAAAACTTACGTTTTTCGGTAAGTAGAACAGTTTCTAACCCAGAGTTTAAAGAAGTTGCTCCATTTGTATATGAAAATGTAACCGATCGTATTGGAGGTAACCCAGATCTATTAAACGATCCTGCATTCTCTTCGATCATTAATTTAGATTTAAAATACGAATGGTTCTTCGATCAAGGTCAGATATTCTCTGTCGCAGCTTTTGCAAAGCAGATCAATGACCCTGTAAACTTAGTATCTGCAAATGATGCTACCGGAACACAACGTTTCTTTAGAACAGGAGACAAAGCAGAGGTATTTGGTATAGAACTAGAAGCACGTAAGGCATTATTAAAAACTTCTGAAGAAGAAAACCTTCTTTCTGCTGGTGTAAATATTACCTACACTTCTACCAGACAAGATTTAAAAACAGTTTCTGGTACATTCAACACCAATTTTAACAGAGACTCTGATCAATTACAAGGTGCATCACCATTCTTAATCAATGCCGATGTAAGCTATACACCAACTTTTGGCGATTACAAACCTGTAGCAAACCTAGTGTTCTCTTATTTCTCTGATCGTATTGATGCTTTAGGAGCTGGACAATTAGGAAATATTGTAGAAAAAGGAGTACCAACATTAGATTTTGTATGGAAAAACAAGGTACGTGACAACTTTGAAATCAACCTAAGTGTTAAAAACTTGTTGAACCCAACAATCGAAAGAGTACGTGAAAACGCTACCATATCAGAAGATGTTCTTACAACATTAGGAATTCCATTCAGCAGAAACGCTAATAACGAAATTAATCCAATAGAAGAGTTTGCTCTATCTAGTTATAAACGAGGTGTAAACATTGGATTACAATTTAAATATACATTTTAACATACATAAAACGAACACGAATAAAATTTATTAAAACAAAAACCATGAAAGCAAATATATTTCTTTTAAAAATCGTTGCCATTGCTATGCTTTTTGCAGCTTGCGCAAGTGATGATACTTCGGATATTACTATCAATATAGATGGTAATGGCTCTCCGGTAAATCCAACAGATAATGTAATCGGAGGAACACTATCATCAGATCTTACACTAGAGTTGGGTACAGAGTACTCTCTAACTAGTGCATTAATTGTACCAGAAGGTATTACGCTTACTGTAGAACCTGGTGTGGTAGTAAGAGCAGCAACTGGATCTGATGTATATATCGCAGTATTACAAGGAGGAGTGATCAATGCCGAAGGAACTGCTTCTAATCCAATCGTATTTACCTCTGCTACTTCTACTCCAAATCCTGGAGATTGGGGAGGTCTTATCTTATTAGGTAGAGCACCTATAAATTCTGTTGTTGGTGGAGACGCAACTTCTACTTCAGAAATTGGAGGATTACCATATGGTGGTAGTGTAGTAGATGATAATTCTGGTATCCTTAGATATGTTCGTATCGAATATTCTGGAGGAGCAGCAGATGCAGCTTCAGAAAATAACGGATTCTCTTTTTATGCAGTAGGAAATGGAACCACTATCGAATTTATCCAGGCTTTTGAAGGAGCAGATGACGGAGTAGAATTTTTTGGAGGAACTGTAAATGCTTCTTTTATCTCTGTTGTAGGGGCACAAGATGACTCTGTAGACTGGACAGAAGGATACACAGGAACATTAACTAATGTATATATCGAGCATAGACAATCTCATGACAAAGGAATCGAAGGAGATGGATTTAATACAGATATCGGAAACAACTCTAATCCAGTATTTTGGTCTGCACCAACAGTAACAAATCTTACAATTAACGGTCTTGGTTCTTCTAATGAAAATGAAGCGATCAGATTACGTGCTGGTACAAGAGCTACTTTTACTAATGTATTGTTAGAAGGTTTTGCTGAAGGTTTTGATTTAGATGATACTGAAACTGGAAATGGTGTTATCAATGACGAAACCTCTATCACTGATATTACTTTTGATGATATTACCTTAAACCTTAAAAATGATACAGGAGCTACTTTTGGAGAAGCTGATGTAATCTCTGGAGTAGGTAACGGAACTGGAGCAGACTACAATTCATGGAACTCTGGTTGGACTCGTAACTAAACTACCACATCCCTACGGATGTTATTTTATAAAAAGAAAGCCGTTTAAAAATGATCTAAAATTTTTAAACGGCTTTTGTCGTGAAGAAAACTACTTTCTTAACCTTTTCTTTTCATTCTTAGCACTAAGATTACATTCTCATAATACAAGTATAATACTCCAGTAAAGTGTAACTAAAACAAAGTATTTTTATTTGTATCGATTAATTCAGAACGAGTTTTCTGGTGTATCAGACATCTCAGAATTTCAACAAACAACTTCTTATACATACATACGATAGGGAAAACTATTTTCTTTAAATAGCATACTACGATACGTGTTCGTAGAAGGCTGGAAGGTCATTATTATCCAACAACAATAATGGTTCTCTTCAGCCTTCTCATTTTTTATAATCTTCTATAAATGAATTTTTTAATATTTTCTTTAGAAGAGACACATCGTTGTACAGAAAATCTTACTTCATTCTCAAAAAAATACAAAAATATATTGAGTATTGATGAATTCACTTTATGCGATTGTTAACACAAAGATCTTTAAAATACTCTGTTTAACATTATCATAATGTTTATGTAATCTTTTCAAAAAACTAAAAAACCATAAAAAGATAGTTTTTTTCAAAATTAAAATTCATCTTTTCTGATCCTATATTGAAACAAAATTATTTTCATATAATTGATTTTTAACGATTTAAATAGCCTGAAAGATTTCTAACTAAAAGCCAAAAATAGCTACACAAATCTACTTTCATTCTCGTGTTCTACAAATTACAATCCCTTAAACTAAGGATAATAGTAGGGTAAAATTCTTTACTGGAAAACCGTATTTATTTGTACCAGATTTATTAAGAACACGAAATGAGAAAATTTTGCACAGTTATCGCACTGTTTATTCTTGGATTAAATTTTGCACAAGAAACCGGAACCATCGCCGGAACACTTCTAGACAAAGAAGTAAACAACCAACCACTACCCTTTGCTAACATCGTCGTATTAGGAACTACTCTTGGAACCTCTTCTGATTTTGACGGAAAGTACGAAATCCCAAATGTACCCGCTGGGACGTACACCTTAGAATTTAGTTTTACGGGTTATGAAACCTTACGTATTCCGGATGTGGTTATCGAACCGGATAAAGTTACAGTAATCGACACTGCGCTGGGAGCTACCGCTGCAGCACTAGAAGAAGTAGTAATAAAGGTACAAACCAGTAGAGAAAGAGAAGAAGCATTATTATTAGAACAAAAAAATGCTGTAGAAATAAAACAGGCCATCGGAGCTCAGGAGTTAGCTAGAAAAGGTGTCAGCGATGTTGCTGGAGCAGTAACTAAAACCACTGGAATAACCAAACAAGAAGGATCAGGTAATATATATGTAAGAGGTTTAGGAGATCGTTATAATTCAACCACGCTTAATGGACTACCCATCCCATCTGACAATCCAGATAATAAAAATATAGCATTAGATATATTTTCTACCGACATAGTACAGAATGTAGGGATAAGTAAAACGTACAATAACACCGTATTTGGAGATTTCTCTGGAGGAAATGTCGACATTGTATCAAAAAATTATAAGGGACAAGGTTTTTTAGAAGTAGGATTAGGAATTAACGCAAATACCAATGCAATATCCGAAGATAAATTTTACCTACAAGATGGTCCTAATTTTACTGGATTTAGTAACAACGATATCCCAGATAACCCATTAAATAGTTACAATTTTGATACCAGCTGGAATCGTGAAGGTAGAGGCCCAACGGGAGGAAGTTTTGCAATAAGAGGAGGAAAATCTTTCACTTTGAACGAAGAAAACAATTCTAGATTGAACTTTTTCTCTACACTTTCATTTAATAATGATTATGAATTCAATGAAGGAATCGAAAGAGCCGTTAATGCACAAGCTATTCCGACTAGGGATTTAAGCTTTGATTCTTATACCTATAACACAAATACCACTTTCCTTACAAATCTAGGTCTTAAACTAAACCAAAACAATTCTATTAAATATAACTTCTTATTAATTAATGGTTCAACACAAAGGCATCGTGAGTTCAATGGCCTTATTGTTGATGTTGCAGATGATGGAGGTGGATTTATAAGGCGTTCTATTTTTAACAGAACTACATTAATTATTAATCAAGTACTTGGAAAGCACGATTTCAGTGAAAAGATTGGGCTGAATTGGGGTATAGCCTATAACAATGTTAAGAATATAATTCCAGATCGTATGCAAAATATTTTAGAGCCAGATGATCCAACCAATCCTAATTCTCCATTTATTTTTAGTACTAATGCAGACTCCGAAAATCATCGATACTTCCAAGAACTTACTGAAGACGAGTATACAGGAAACTTAACATTTGATTATAATTTTGGGAAAGATGAAGATGATAATTTTAAAGGAAAAATCTCCTTAGGATATAGTGG
Organism: uncultured Aquimarina sp.; assembly: GCF_947492115.1. NCBI lineage: Bacteria > Pseudomonadati > Bacteroidota > Flavobacteriia > Flavobacteriales > Flavobacteriaceae > Aquimarina > uncultured Aquimarina sp. The sequence goes on along the minus strand of NZ_CANLMM010000003.1, from coordinate 238,563 downwards.
AAGATTTAAATTCTTAGATTTTGAAGCGACTCAATTTAATTTTGAAATTATCCAACAGCAGAACGTTGATCCTTTTAATTTGGATACTTATTTTAATCAACAAAACTTCACAAATGGTGTTTTTGATATTGGTACTTTTAGAGGAAATGTTGAGAATCCACTTGAGCCACAAACCTATAGTGGAGAACAAATCATAAATGCAGGTTTTGCAAGTGTTGAATATAATCTTTCGGAAAGATTAACTGGAATACTTGGCGTAAGAGCAGAACAGATTTACCAATTTATTGAATGGAAAACTCAATTACAACCAATTGGAGACGAAAATGATTTTGATAGATTAGAAATACTACCAAACATATCATTAAAGTATATTTTAAATGGGAAACAAAATTTAAAATTTGCAGCGAGTAAAACATATACCCTACCGCAATTTAAAGAAAGAGCCCCTTTTCAATATGAAGATGTAACTCAAATTTATTTCGGTAATCCAGACTTAAATCCATCTACAAACTATAATGCAGATCTTAAATGGGAATTATTTCCTAATAGTGATGAATTAGTTTCAGTAACTGGTTTTGGTAAAATTATCCAAGATCCAATTAATGATATTACCGTAGCATCTTCCACGAATGATATTTCTTATGTTAATACTGGAGATCAAGCTACAATATTCGGAGCTGAATTAGAGATTAGAAAAAACATATTCAAATTAGATCAAGATCTCACCAATAAATTATCTGCAGGTCTTAACATATCTTACATGAAAACCGATCAAGATCTTAGCACAGAAAAAGTAGTTGAAGAAACAAATCTTAATGTGAATTTCACAAATAGTGATGATGGATTAACGGGTGCATCAGATTTATTAATCAATGCGGATTTAAGTTATGCTAAAGATTTCACGTCAAATGCAAACATATTAGCAACTGTTTCCTATAACTATTTCTCTGATCGTATTTATTCTTTAGGAACTAATGGAAGAGGTAATATTGTTGACAAAGCAGTAGGAACACTTGATTTTATTCTCAGATCTAATTTAACTGAAAATTTAAGTTTTGGATTATCGATTAAAAACATCCTAAATCCAAAAATTGAAAGAGTTCAAGAAAATCCTACAAACGAACCTTTAATTCTATCTTACAAAAAAGGATTAAACACTAGTTTTTCTCTTACATACAAACTATAAAAAACGAATATAAATATCTAATTATCAAATATTTTATAATTAACACAACCATAATATCTAGTTAAACTTATTGAAAAACTGATGTTGTTGTTTTATGTCGAATTAAATTTTAAACTCAAAAAAATGAAAAAAGTATTTTTATCAATGCTAGCGATTGCAGGATTATTTGTAGCTAGTTGTTCAAGCGATGATGATGGACCTGTTATTCCAACAGGACCGACTATTGATCCAGCAAATTTTACTGGAAACTTTACTACAGGAGCAATCACTTTAGACGCTTCTGAAACCTATAACTTAACAGGACCAGTTGTAATAAATGATGGTGTTACATTAACAATTCCTGCAGGAACTAGAATTGAAGCATCAGGTGGTACTAGTGCATACATAGCCATTGCTCAAGGTGGTCAAATCTTTGTTAACGGAACTGCTTCTAACCCTGTTATAATGACATCTAGAGCTGCTAGCCCATCTCCAGGTGATTGGGGAGGGTTAGTTTTATGTGGTAGAGCTCCTATCAACAAAGCAGCAACTGCAACTGCAGAAGTTTCTGATTTAACTTACGGAGGTACTATTGCTAATGATAATTCCGGAAGTATAAGATATTTAAGAGTTGAATATTCTGGAGCGGTATTTAACGGTCAAAAAGAATTTAATGGAGTTTCTTTCTTTGGAGTTGGTTCTGGAACTACAGTAGAATTCATCCAATCAGTTAATGCCGACGACGATGGATTCGAATTTTTCGGAGGAACTGTAAATGCTAGTAACCTTGTAGTAATTAATCCAACTGACGACGCATTTGATTGGACCGAAGGATGGGTTGGAACTGGTACTAACTGGTATGCTCTTATGGACAATGGACGTGGTCATAGAGGAATCGAGGCAGACAATTTAGAAGATAATAATACTGCTACTCCTTACTCTGATCCTACTATTTCAAATGTTTCTATAGTTGGTAATGGAGATGGAACTGAAGATGATGGTTTCAAAATCCGAAGAGGAACTAAAGGAGACTTTACAAATATCTATATCGAGGGAAGAGATGAAGGTATTGAAATTGATGATGCTCAAACTGAAGCAAACTTATTAGATGGTTCATTAACTTTTTCTAATGTTAGATTCGCAACAACGGCTAAAGCATTTGATATTTATGACGCTGACTTCGACAATGGAGACGGTACTACAGGTAGCGGAATTGATTATATTACTATAGCAGATGCTCAAGCAGCTTACGCTATGGCAACTATTACTGAAAGTGCTACTGCAACAGGAGCAGGAGCAGGAGCAGATGCACCTTCTTGGACTGCTGGTTGGACTACTGGATTATAATAAGACAGGAATTAATAATTATTAAAAACACCCTCCGAGAGGGTGTTTTTTTATACCCCAAATCAACAAATATAAATTCGTTAGACACCAACCAAAGTCATATGATTATCATCTTATACATTCTTGTTCATTAATAACATATTTTAATCAAAGGCTATTTCATGATTATAAGAAAAGTAAAAGTGATTTCTTTCTTAGGGAAACATTAATAAAATCCCACAAAGTGAACAAATCATTAATTGAGTTTTTTAGCACGTAACATTAGTAGTACAAATGACACTCTATGGTATAAACCTTTTAAAACTTTACTAATGAAAAAAATCTATGTATTATTCATTCTATTAACGTCGATGATGCAAGCGCAAGTCGATATTCAAAACTTTAAAGTAACCTCTCCTACTAATGAAACTTTTACTTGGAACAATGGTCAACGTTTTAAATACAAATTTGACATTCGAGGAAATTATGGTTATAACGAAATTAAGTTGAAAGTCTATGCTGAATCTGTAACATCTAATAACCTCATTGGTTTAATCAGATGGAATCGTGAAGGCGATGACAACCTATCATTTAGCTCTTATACTACAAAATCTATGTGGGTAAGTATTGCTAACAATTGGAATGGCAGAAGCTTCAACACTAACCCCACAAAAAAATTCTATTTAGTCGCAGAGTATCAAGGAAATTCACGAACCTATACCTATACAATACCCGACGGTGATAACGATGGTGATGGTGTTACTAACACGCAAGATGAATGCCCAAATGAAGCAGGACCAGCTTCAAATAACGGATGCCCTCTACCTCCTGATCTTATAACCGCTAATTTAACGATCAAAACGAAAACATCTACGGGCGGTTCTATCACATATAATTATGACCATATTACCTATACCCCTTCTTTATATTACAATAAATCGGCAGAATTCTCTGTGAAGGTTAAAAATAAAGGAGCAGGTAAAACCAATAGATCTTGTGAATTACACGTAGTTATTGCTGCGAATAAAAATTCGTATCCAGTTTGGGATCCAGGTGAAGCACAACCTTATGTTTATAGAGATTTTACAGTTCCTGTTTTAGAAAGTGGAGAAGAAAAAACATTTAAATTCACCGAGAGCATGTTTGATTATATGGGCTCAATCCCTTTATATGATGAAGTTACTTACTATATGTTTTTCCATATTGATTGGAGAGAAGTAACTAATGAGCCTCCTTCCGCATTCAGTAATAACATCAATAGATATGCCTTTAAATATATAAAAGACAAATCATCAGGAGGTATTGGAATTATTGTACCGATTGATTCTGATTTTGACTCAAAAAGTAGTATGCCAAATGAGTATTATAATGTAGCTATTTTTAATCTTCAGGGAATTTTGGTAAAACAAAAAACAGTTAACGATGAGCAAGAAGAACAAAAGTTAATTGAAGAACTACCTAAAGGATTCTACATCATTAAAAATAATCAAAGAACTTATAAAGTAGGAAAGTAATTAAACTTAAATAACCTTATCCTAATAACAGTAAAACCCGCTTCAAAATTTGAAGTGGGTTTTTTATTCTAAAAATTTAAAAAAAAGTTGTTTTTTAACGGTCACAATGTTCTCATAAAATGGATTAACGATAGTAAAAACATATATCTAATTTTAAAACCATTTTATGATGAAAAACAAAAACTTATTTTTATTAACCATTATTGCATTATTTTTATCCTCAGTATCATTCTCACAGATTATCGAAAAAGGATACGAAACCAGAAACCTAGGTTCTAATTTTGACAATGCTAAAGAAATTTTGTGCTCAGGAAATGCTTCCAGTAGCGGATCTCGATATCGATTAAACGTAGTGTTTTCATCCTCCAACAACTTGTCTATAGGAAAACTTTATAAATTTATTGATGATGATGACCGTGTAAGATATCTTTTCATTTCAAGCCTGAGAAGTGAACCTTTCGGAGATCGAGATTCATTTAGAGAAAGTCAATTAACATTTCAAAACATATTTTGTGATAGTGATGGAGATGGCATTCCAAATGATGATGACAACTGTCCTAATGAAGCTGGTCCTGCATCCAATAATGGATGCCCAACTAAACCAGATCTCGCATTTGTAACATCGAAAATGACTATCTCTAGCCAATGTGTAAATGACGGTAATTGCGATAGTAATTTTGAAGATTCCTTGGATAATGGGGAATTCCATTCTCTACCGTTTCAAGGTAGAGAAATATCTATGAGGCCTGTAGTGAAAAATATTGGAAATGCTTCTTCAAGTGCTACAAAACTAAAATTCTACATATCCGAGAATAAAACCTATGAATCAAGGAATGATAGTGAAATTAATGAGATAAACATCCCTTCTAGAAATCCAAATGCTGAATATCAAGGAAGCATTGTTAATATAACATGGTTTGATGTTAACAATACTAGTATTATTCAACAAGGATCTTCTGGATATATTCTTTTAAGAATTATTGATCAAGGAGAAAGTGATTTGAGTAATAACCTAATTGCTTTACCTATCATACTCAATAGGCAAAGAAATAGTATTGGTATATTTCCATTAAATAGATTTACATCAAATAATAAAGAAATGTCTATTATAAATGTTTACAATATTCAAGGAATGCCTGTAACTCAAAAAAACATTTATACAAAAGAAGATGAAACATTATTAATTCAAAGTCTACCTAAAGGCTTTTATATCATTAAAAATGGAGACAAAACTTACAAAGTAGCGAAATAATAAAACTTCCAAGTATTTTAAGCTATTAAAACCAGAAATCTTCCTACTTCATAAGATATTAAGATTTCTGGTTTTTAATTTTTCAGCTCTAGGATTTCCTCAAGAAGCTGAATTGCTTTTTTTCGATAACGACCGTCATATTCGATAAGATTCTTTACATAAGATACAGCTCTTTGTAAATCACCTAATTTTAAAAACGTAAGAGACAAGTACCATTGCGCATCCTCGTAATAACCACTCTTATAAGGTATTTCTTCAAAAAAGGCAATTGCCTTTTTTTCCTGATCAACGAGTAGATAGCTATTCCCAAGATATACCTTCATTTCGTCTGTAAATAAGGTATCTGACATCTCGGATGATTCTAGAATCACTTGATCATACAATTTTTTACTGTACGCAATCTTAATATTTTCCAAAGATTTTGATACTCCTGACCGAACTTCATTATTTACTGGAAACGGACTAAAATACTCACTATACAATGCATCCGCTGGATTAGAATAATTTAAATTTGTGTATAACAAAACTCCTACACCGATGATGACGGCAATTGCAGAAGCAATACCGATATATCTATAGTTATTTTGTTTCGCATTTTTGTTTTCTTCTTCAATTTCCTTACCTATAGTGGTAAGTTCCTTTTTAAAGGACACTAGTTTTTTTTCTTGCAAAACGGTTTTAAGGGTTTTATGTCTGGCTACTTCTAATTGTAATTTAGGATTAGCATCCAATTCTTTCTCAAAATCCGCTCTTTCAGACGCTGATAAAGTATCCGAAAGAAATCTTTCTATGGTATCAAATAATTCTTCTGTTCGTTTCATAAGCTTGATTTTATGAAATCTTCATATTTTACCTCATCATATAATGGATCATTCTCTATTTGTTCCATTAAAGATTTTTTGCATTTATATTTCTTTCTTCTACAGTACAATTCGGAATAACCTGTGATTTCAGCAATTTCTCGCATACTTTTATCTTCAAAAACCAACTCCAATAGTTGCTGACATGCCAGAGATAACGAGACAAAATATTTACGATACAAATTCCCCCTTTCTTGATTTGTTAGATCTTCTATAGTGGTATCTTGCATTTCACCTTCTTGAGGGGTATTAGTAAGAAAAATTTTACGCTTCTTCGCTAGTCTTTGTTTCCAAAGGTTTTTACATATCCCAAAAAAATAAGTTTTAAGTCTAACGGTAAGCTCCAGATTATCGGATAACAATTTTTCGTACAACACTACCATAGCATCCTGAAACACATCTTCTACATCTTCTTTATTTCCAGAATTTTGTATGATATATTTTCTAATATATTTTAAATTATCTCGGTAAAAAGCTTTAATAATTACCCGATCATTTTCTACTATTCCTTTTAATATTTTAAAGTCATCCATGGACACTCACTCTACCTTAACTAAATTCAGTTAGCATATTATTAAATCATTAAATAAACGAAGTCCATCTTAAATCATGTCATTATTTAATTTATTTGCCATCTTTTACAATAAAATTGGTAACGAATGAATTCTTCTTTTCTTATAAAAATCACAATCATATTTCTATTCTCTTTCCAATTAATTAAGTCACAAACTAAAAAAGATTCAACACTTGCAGTTCAACATTTTGAAAAAGCTGAAAATCTGTCTTCACAAAAAAAATTAGATAGTTCTTTGTATTATTACAAAAGGGCATTAAATATTTATCAAAATCTAACTGATTCTTCCAATAAAATTATAAATATTTACGATGCAATTGGTTCTATTTATTTTCGGGATATTCAATACCAAAAAGCAATAGAATACTACGAAAAGTCCAGAAAACTATCAACTGAAAAATTTGGTAAAAAAAGCATAAAGGTAGCAAATAGTTATAGATCCGAAGGTGTTGTATACAGAATGTTACTTATGCACGACAAAGCCCTTGATAACTACAAAAAAGCACTTCCAATATATATTGAAAATCGAGATACTTTAAAAATTGCCTTAACCTACACAAATATTGGAAATATCTACAAGACAAAGGGATTTTATACTGAATCTATACAATATCACAAAAATGGTTTAACCCTTCTTGAGAATATGCAAGAAAAGAACTTCAGATTCATAATTGGTTTAGGTAACAACCTTGCTCTTTCTTATGCGAATTATAACAAATTTGATGATGCTCAAAAAATTCAAAATGACATTATCAACTTAAAGACTAAATTATTTCCAGAAAACCAATTATCAATTGCTAATTCTTATAATAACATAGGTTCCTTATTAATTAAAAAAAACAAAAATGAAGATGCATTACACTACCTATTTAAATCATCAAAAATTATAAAATCATTTTATAAAAACGACAATTATGAGATACTAGACATATACTTAAATATAGCAAATGCATATTCAAATTTAAATAAATTTAAAAAAGCCCTAGAATATTATAATAAAGGTCTAAAGGCTATCGAAAATTCATTTGGAAAGAACAGTTATATTTCCTCATATACTTTATATAAAATTGCTAGTTTGTATAAAAAAATGGGGTTAACAGAAAAGTCTATAACATTTTTTGATAAGGCTCAAGATAGAAGTACATATTCTTACAACAAAAAGAAGAAAAACTATGATCCTTTGTTAACAATATCCATCCTGAATAACAAAGCAAAAACACTTCTTTTAAAATCCGAAGACAAAACTAGAATTAGCAATCTTATTCGCTGTGTTAGAACTATCAAAACAGCTGATTCTATGATAAAACATATTAAACCAACAATTCCAAACCGTAAGGACAAAATTTTGTTTTCTAATACCATTCATGAAATTTATTCAACCGCTATTGAAAATCAATTATTATCGTATTCTATAAAACAAGATTCTTTATTATTATTCGAAGCTTTCGAGTACAGCGAAAAAAGCAAAGCCAATACTCTTAAAAATTTGCTTACAACTACTAGAGCCAAAAACTTCGCTGGTTTGTCTAAAGAAACGCTCTTATTAGAACAGCACCTAAAAACCAATCTGGCATTTTACACTTCAAACATTACTAATCAATTACAGACGAAAAATCCTGATACTGCAAAAATTAGATTCTATGAAAATAAAATATTTGATATAACAAGAAAACAAGATTCTTTAACCAATTTCTTAGAACAAAATCATCCGAACTACTATCGTCTTAAATACAAAAACACATTTCTTACAGTACCCGAAATTCAGGAAAGATTATCTAACAACACTACAATTCTTGAATTTTTTACTGCTGATAGTGTTACGTATGCTTTTACGCTAAATAAAAATGACATCAACGTTTCTAAAATAGCCACTCCCAATATTGCACAGAAAATACAGCATTTTAGAGAACATATTACTTCCAAAAATATTATTGATTACAAGAATAATGCAGAAAGTTTATATACAACACTTATCAAACCCATAGTTCACCAACTAAAAGGAGATGAATTGATTATAGTTCCAGATGGTCCTTTATGGCATCTAAATTTTGATTTACTATTAACTAAAGAAAGTACTAGCAAAGATCCAAAGCAATTGCCCTATATGCTTCGTGATTATGCTATATCCTATGCTAATTCTGTAAATGTTCTTTTTTCAAAAAACCATTCCAACAAAAACTCAAAACTATTGCAAGAATGTTTGGCCTTTTCTTTTTCGGATAGTACACAAATTACAGATTCTGAATCCTTATCATTTAATATGCTAAGAAACGCAGATGCAGATCTTCCTGGCACTAGAGAAGAGATTAGTGCCATTTCCGAAATTGTAAATGGGCAGTATTATTATGGCGCTCAGGCGATAGAAAAAAACTTTAAAAAGACAGCTCATCAATATAATATACTGCATTTAGCATTACACGGAGAAGTTGATAATGAACATCCTGAAAACTCTAAGTTATACTTTACGAAAAGTAATGACTCAATTGAGGATGATTTGTTATATAGTCATGAGTTATTTGCTTTAGATATTCCTGCCGAGTTAGTAGTTTTAAGTGCCTGCAATACTGGAACGGGTAAAATCGCAGAAGGCGAAGGAATTATGAGTCTAGGAAATGCTTTTCAATATGCTGGTTCTAAAAGCTTATTACTAACAAACTGGGAAGTTCCTGATCAAAATACTCCTGAGATTATGCGCAATTTCTATACGCATTTATCATCTAAAATGAGTAAATCAAAAGCGCTGCAACAAGCTAAATTAAACTATTTAAAAAATGCCGATATTACAAGATCACATCCCTTTTATTGGGGAAGTTTTTATATACTTGGAGACAATAAAGCTATAGATCTTCAAACTCCGTCTGATATATCTAAAACAATAACTTGGTTTGTTTTACTTATACTAGTTTTATGTTTAACCTATTTTATACTAAAAAGAAGAAAAAAGCTATCTAAAAAGTAATATATAATTGTCAAACTATGCTTCCTCTATAAGCAGATAGGCGCAGAAGTTTCTAATCATTTGATTGTCAGTCAATCTTCAACAGATCCTGTTTTGAGCCTGTCGAACGGCTCAGAGCGATAAATACAACTTTTTAGTACTTTTTAAACAGCTTATTTCCCTTCACACCTTCACCGATTTCCAGTTCCCTTTTCTAAACCATATGATACTAATTACAGCAATGAGTACTTCTGCAAAAGTAATGGCAAGAAAAACTCCCATCGCTCCCCAATCAAAGAGTATAGCAGCCATATATGCAAACGGTAATTGAAACACCCAAAAACAAAAGAAATTGATAATTGTTGGTGTTTTGGTATCACCTGCTCCATTAAATGATTGAATGATGACCATACCATACGCATAAAACACATACCCTGCAGCAATCACACGAAGACTTAACGCGCCATAAGTAATTACTTTTGGTTCCTCACTAAAAAACCCGATAATATATTCGGCCAATATTAAGTATACAAAAGAAACGAACACCATAAAGATTGCATTATACTTACCTGTTTTCCATACCGATTGTTCTGCTCGCTCAGGTTTGCCAGCTCCCAAGTTTTGTCCTACCAAAGTCGCAGCAGCATTACTCATACCCCAAGATGGCATTAAGGTAAACATCAAAACCCGAATTGCAATCGTATATCCTGCTAATACTTCGCTACCAAACTCTGCCATAATACGCATTAAAAACACCCAACTAGAAGTTCCGATAATAAACTGTCCAATTCCACCAAGAGAAACTTTTATCAGATTAAGCATCACTTTAGATCGCAGTACAATATCCTTTAATGTTACTTTAATTTTGCTCCAGCCAAAGAATAAAATCATTAATTGTAGTACCACAGCAGTTCCTCTACCAATGGTTGTGGCGATAGCTGCGCCTTGTACTCCAAATTCTGGAATAGGTCCAAAACCAAAAATAAATAGTGGGTCCAAAATAATATTAAGAACGTTAGAAACAATCAAGACAATCATAGCTACCGAAGCATCACCTGCACCTCTAAAAACTGCATTGATCAAAAACAAAAGCATGATGGTAATATTCCCTCCTAATAAAACCTGAGTGTAGCCATATCCTTCGGCTATGAGATCCGCTTCTGCCCCCATGAGTGCTAAAATTTCTTTCGGAAACAGTATCCCAACGATACTAATAAATATTGCTACTGCAATTCCAAGAAATATAGACTGTACCGCTGCTTGAGAAGCGCCTTCGATATCTTTTTCGCCAACTCTTCTTGCTACAATAGCAGTTACGCCCATACTCAGTCCAATCGCTACCGCATAAATAAGTGTAATTACAGATTCTGTGATGCCAACGGTTGCTATTGCATTTGCTCCCAAACTAGAAACCCAATATGCATCTACCAATGCAAAAATAGATTCCATCATCATTTCTAGAATCATAGGAATGGCCAGCATGAATACCGCCTTGCGAATACTGCCGGTTGAAAATTCTTTTTCTTTGCCTGTTACAGCTATTTTAAAATAAGAAAATAATTTGGTTAAGGTTATTTTATTGTGTGCCATGAAAAATGGATTATGTTTAAAAAAAAGAGAAAAATGGAAATAAGACTAAATGAAGATTTTTTAGCCTAATAATACCGAATCCGATATTTCCATAAATGTATACATAAATCCTTATAACTTCATAATAAACAAAGATGAGACTTTTTCCCGAGACAACAAAAAAGAAAAACCTTAATTATGAAAAGGATATACCATAAATGTGAAAATAAATTTGTTATTTTGTACATATTTAACATTTAAAAATGGTTGCCCTAACTCTATTTTTAATAAAATATTGTACTTTTATAGTCCCAAAATAAAGTTTTATGAAGAAAATCTACTTACTACTCATATTTATCGGCATTTTTGTCCTCTCCTCTTCTACGGGAGTTCAGGCGCAATCATCCATTGAAATAAAGGATCAAGAAGAAATTAGTATATTTCCAAATCCGGTTACAGGAGATGTTTTAAACATCACTTCCAAATCTGGAAAATCAATAACGTGTAGAGTTTTTAATGTATTAGGAAAAACGGTTTTATTTAAAGTAATTACCACAAGAGAACAATTGGATATTTCTGCGCTACCACCAGGTGTATATGTATTGAAGATTAAATCTGGTAAGGAGATTTTTTCTAAAAAATTAATTAGACAATAATTACACCATCTGTATAGACTATATTTTGTGATATCGAGAGAACGCATATTATAACCCATAATACTTAAAAAACACCCTATTTATAAAGGGTGTTTTTTTATACCTTTGTTTCAAAAATACACCAAAAAATTTATGCTATCCGACAGAATTTTTGAAATTGAAAATGACTCAGAATTTGAAGAGATAGCCATAAGAGTTTTTCATCATCAATACATTCATTGCAAAGTATACCAACGTTTTTGCAACTTATTAGGAATAACAAAAAACTCAGTAACCCGAACTACACAAATACCTTTTCTTCCGATAGAATTTTTCAAAAAAGAAACTATTGTAAGTTCTCCAGCAGATGTGCAACAGATTTTTACTAGTAGTGGTACCACTGGAAGTATTACCAGCAAGCACTACATTACGAATTTAAAGATTTATGAAAACAGCTTCAGAAAGGCATTTCATTCTTTTTACGGAGACATTTCAGATTATACAGTTTTGGCTTTATTACCTTCATACTTAGAAAGAGAAGGCTCTTCCTTAGTATATATGGCTGATCAATTGATAAAAGCAAGTAACAAACCTAATAGTGGCTTTTATCTTAATGAAATAGATACACTGATTCAAACCATCAATCAGCTAGCAGAAAAACAAGAGAAAGTATTAGTAATTGGTGTTTCTTTTGCACTTTTAGATATTGCAGAGCAACACTCCCTCCATTTAAATGATAATATTGTAATCATGGAAACAGGAGGAATGAAAGGTAGGCGTAAAGAAATAGTCCGAGAAGAATTACATGAAGTATTAAAAAAAGGGTTTGGTGTTTCTAAAATTCATAGCGAATATGGAATGACCGAATTATTATCACAAGCCTACTCTAGAGGCAATGGTCTTTTTAATTGTCCTCCTTGGATGAAAATATATACTCGGGATCCAGAAGATGCCCTCACTTTATTAAAACACAACAAAACGGGTGGAATTAATATTATAGACTTAGCAAATATTAATTCTTGTTCCTTTATTGCCACACAAGATCTGGGTAAAACTTACGTAGATGGAAGTTTCGAAATTCTTGGCAGATTCGACAATAGTGATATTAGAGGATGTAACCTAATGGTATTGTAATCTCACTTTTCTCATTTTATTCTATACAATTAAGATTCTTTTATGATCTTTTTATGCAACATAGAAAGTGTTCACACGTATTTATAAATGTATAGGTTTTAGTATACAGCGCATATCAAATTGGATATTAACACATATTAAAAACTTATAATTATGTTAAAATTGTAATGTCTTGTTTTTTTTACGACTGAATGGGTGTAACAACAAAAAAACATTACTCAGAATGAAAAAGTTCTTAATCTTACTGTTTTTAGGATTAGCCGCTAACTTAACAGCACAGAAGATTGATTACAATCTAAAAAAAGGTTTTGTCGCAGAAGGATACGATGTAACAGAATACTTTAATAATAAAGCTGTGAAGGGAGAAAGTAAATACACTACTACTCATGACAATGTGAAATATAAATTCGCAAGTCAGGCAAATTTGGATGCATTTAAAAAGAATCCAGAAAAATTTGTCCCGCAATATGGAGGTTACTGTGCCTACGCAATTGGAGCGAAAGCAGAAAAGGTAGATATTGATCCTGAAACCTATGAAATAAGAGATGGTAAACTGTACTTATTCTATAATTCCTGGGGAATAAACACATTGACCAAATGGAATGATGAAGGTGCAGAAGCCTTAAAAAATAAAGCCGATGAGAATTGGCAAAAAATAAAAGCAAAAAAATAATCGAGCAAATTCTCGATAAACATATAGAACGTTAAGTTTTTTTCAATAATTGATTGGTTAGTTGACAAAGCCTGCTAAGAAGAGATTCTTGCAGGCTTTGTTTTTTTATGTGTTTTGTTGTTTCTTTATACTGCTCTAATCACAAAATAGTTTTTCTTTCCTCTTTGTAAGAGCACAAACTGATCGTTGATTAAATCATCAGAAGTGATAGAATACCCTTCTTTTACTTTTTCTTTATTCACAGAAATAGAGTTTTCTTTCAATGCACGTCTTGCTTCTCCATTTGATTTTAAAAATTCTGTATGCTCTGCTAATGCTCCAATAATATCTATACCATTGTTGATGCTATCTTTAGATATTTCTGCTTGCGGCACACCATCAAATACATCTAAGAAAGTAGCTTCATCCAACCCTTTTAAATCTTCTGATGTAGATTTACCAAACAATATATTAGAAGCTTTGATCGCATTATCCAAATCTTCTTGAGAATGCACCATAATAGTAATCTCATCTGCTAACTTCTTTTGAAGAATTCTTTGATGTGGAGCTTCATTATGAGCGGCAATTAGGTTTTCAATCTCTTCTTTCGTTAGAAAAGTAAAAATCTTGATATACTTTTCAGCATCTTGATCACTTGTGTTTAACCAATACTGATAAAATTTATAAGGAGAAGTTCTTTTCGCATCTAACCAAACATTACCACCTTCAGATTTACCAAACTTAGAACCATCAGATTTTGTAATCAATGGGCACGTAAGGGCATAGCCTTTACCGCCTCCAATTCGTCTGATCAATTCTGTACCAGTGGTAATATTACCCCACTGATCACTACCCCCCATTTGCAATGTACAATCATGCTCTTTATACAAATGCAAGAAATCATATCCTTGTACTAATTGGTAAGTGAATTCTGTAAATGACATCCCATCAGAAGATTCTGAAGAAATCCTGTTCTTTACAGAATCTTTGGCCATCATATAATTTACAGTAATATGCTTACCTACATCTCTAATAAAATCAAGGAATGAAAATTCTTTCATCCAATCATAATTATTTACTAAAACGGCAGCGTTAGGCTCATCGCTTTCAAAATCCAAAAACTGTGATAATTGTAGTTTTATAGCTTCCTGGTTATGGCGAAGTGTATTTTCATCCAAAAGATTACGCTCTGCAGATTTACCAGAAGGGTCACCTATCATTCCAGTAGCACCACCAACTAGAGCAAAAGGTTTATGACCAGCACGCTGATAGTGCGCCAGTAACATAATTGGTACTAGATTACCAATATGTAAAGAATCTGCTGTTGGATCAAATCCTACATACGCCGCACGCATCTGCTCTAATAAATACTCTTCTGTACCAGGCATTGCATCATGCAACATTCCACGCCAACGAAGTTCTTCTATAAAATTTACAGCCATTTTTGTAGTGTTCAAATTATGGCGCAAAGATAAAAATATGGATTATATAGCCCTATGAATACTGTAGAAATTAGTATCAGCTGATTGAAAAAATTAATCTTCTAATTTAGCTAATAGCTCTTGTGCTTTTTCTTTGTAAACACCATCAAAATCAACAATGTCTTTTAATAAGGCTGAAGATTTTTCAGCATCTTTTAGCTTTAAATAAGTTAAGGCCTGATACCAATTAGCATTTTCAGAATATTTACTATCATCACCTATCTGCTGAAATTGCTCCAAAGCTTCTTGCTCTTTTCCTAAATTTAGATAACTATTCCCTAAATACAATCTAAATTGTTCCGTTAATGGAAATGAAGTATTATCAGAAAGTATAGCTATCACCTTTTGGTAATCACCTTCTGCATAACTTTTCATAATAACATCTTTTTCTACCTGAGTACTTCCTCTGATAACATCTTCTACAGGATATATTTCATAATACGCAGCGTATAAATCAGAAAAATCACCTGAAGTATTTAACGTATTCCATAATAAAGTACCAACTCCAAAAACAATTACTATCGAAGCTGCTATTTTCCAGAATAATGAATAAGAAATAGTACTTTCTTCTGAACTTTCTTGTTTGATCTCTGTACTGATTTTATGTAACTTTTCTTTAAATAGAAGCGTATCCGTATCACTTAACACTCGTTGCAGTTCGCGATGCTTTTCCACTTCGAGTTCTAGCTCAGAATCCATAGAGATTTCCTTTTCAAAAGCGATAACCTCTTGAGCAGGTAACTCTTTTGATAAATAAAGCTCTATTTTTTCAAATAATTCCTGAGTTCTTTCCATCACATTAATCTTTTACAGAAGTTATTTTTAATTCCTGAAACATAGGGTCTTTCTCTAATTTTTCTAACAACGCTTTCTTACATTCAAACTTTTTCTTTCTGGTGTATCCGTCTGAATATCCTGTTATACTTGCAATTTCTTTCATGTTATTACCATCAAAAACAAGATTCAGGATTTCTTTACAAGAATCACTTAAAGCAAGAAAATACTTCCTATACAAATGCTCCCGCTCTTTGTATTCGATCTCTTCACTTATTGACTTTTCTATTCTTTCATTTTCTTCCAGCACCTCATTATCTACAATCATTTTCTTTTTCTTTCTCAATCGACTCCTCCACATGTTCTTACATATCGCATAAAGATAGGTTCTAACTGTAACGTTGGAATGTATATCCAAAGTACCTGCTTTTAATTTTTCATAAATAACTATTAATGCATCCTGAAAAATATCCTCAGCATCTTCTTCGTCTCCCGAATTTTTTAAAACAAAACCTTTTATGTAACTAAAGTTTTTCTTGTAAAAAGCCTTAATTGCTTTGGCATCACCAGCTAGAATTCCTTCTAAAATTTTGCGATCATCATTAATACTCATAGGTTAATGTCCTAAAACAGCAATCTGTTACCTTATTAGTTTAATTTTTATTTATCTGTAAAAGTAACATTTTTATGTGCTATACTATAAATAAATATAAATGGTTATCTATTTTTGATTTTAAAAGTACATAACCAACTATCTAAAATAACAAGCTTATCTGAGAACACCTATTGTCTATGCATGATTTAAGATAGGTTTTAGATAAAAATTAAACAATCTAACATTAAGGATGTTTATATTGTCATCAATGGAACGACTGGAATATTTTTTTACTCTTAAGATTGTATATATTACTATTCTTTTTCTTCCATTATGCCAAATTTTAGCACAGTCATCTAAGGACACGATACTAGCCTCACAATATCTACAAAAAGCTGAATCTCTATTTGAACAAAAGAAACTTGAACGTTCTGTAGAATACTATAAAAAAGCTTTGGATGTAGAATCTAAAATATATGGTCAGAATCATGAAAAAATAATTATTCATTACAATAGAATAGGCCTTATTTATAAAAACTTGGGTGAACATGAAATTGCACTTGATTATTTTAAAACTTTTGTAAGACTATCGATTAAGAAATATGGTTGGTATCATTTTTATACCGGAACTGGATTTCTATATATTGGAGTTACCTACAAAAACCTTTTACGATATGATTTAGCACTAGAAAACTACGAGAAATCACTGCTTATTTTCCAGTATTCTAGAAAAAGGGATATGATCGCTTTTACTTATGACAATATCGGAGATGTTTACATTAAAAACGGCGCACACGAAAAGGCAATAGAGTATTACAACATGAGTATTCTTATAGGAACTAAGCTGTTTGGAGAAAACTATATCGAAAACGGAAAGAGTTATCAGAATATTGGTAACCTCTACAGGGATCAAAAAAAGTATGAAAAATCACTTACAAACTATCTAGAAAGCTTAAGAATACACATACAAGCTTATGGAGAAAACAATATTAATGTAGCCGAATTATACGCTAATATTGGAGACATCTACGACTATAGAAAAGAGTATGACATCTCATTATCTTATTACCAAAAATCTCTTAACGCCTACTCAACTGTTTTAGATGAAAATGATCCAAAAATTGTGAACTTAAATCTAAGAATTGCAAATATTTATATTCAGAAACAGAAATATGAAGACGCCCTACAATACTATGAAAAAGGGCTAATTACATTTCAAAAAACCTATGGTAATAAACATATACTAACTTCGGATTTCTACTATAACATAGCGAAAGTATATGATAAGAAAAAAGACTTTTCTACAGCAATATCTTACTATGATAAAGCCGTAAAAGCTAATAGAAAATCAAAATATGATACCCGAAGAACAAACGTTTTTGATCCTAGCGAATATTATGATTTAAAACTACTATTAACCGTACTCAGGGGGAAAGCTACTACACTTCTATCGAAATATGAAGAGTACGAGAATATTGAAGATCTATGTAAAAGTTTAGAGATCTATGATCAAGCTGATGTTTTGATTAATTATATCCGAAAATCCTATCAAGATTATCAAGAGAAAATTTTATTCGCAGAAAGTGCTAGAATTATTTATGCGGATGCTATCAAAGCACAATTTCAGTTTTACAAGGAAATAGGAGCTAAGCATACTCTTGAAAAAATAATTTACCTGATAGAAAAAAGCAAAGCAAATACACTTAAGGACTTAATCAACGAATCAAAGACTAAAGAGTTTGCTGGCTTATCTCCTGAATTATTAGAACTCGAAAAAAACCAAAGGATTAATAGAGCTTTTTATCAATCTAGAATAGTTGAAGAAACATCCAAAGCAAACATCGATGGGTCTAAAATTCAGGAATACGAAAACAAATTACATAAGTTAAGTCTTATAGAAGACTCTCTAGCCTTTGTATTAAAAACAAATTATCCCAAATACCACAAATTAAAATACCAAAACTCCATAATATTAGTAGATGATATCCAAGAAATGCTACACCCGACATCTACGCTTTTAGAATTTTTTATAGCCAATGATATTGTATACACATTTATCATTACCAAAAATAAAATTGCAGTTAAAGAATTAAAGATATTTGATCTAAATGAAAAAGTTTCGGAATTCAGAATGACGATAACCGATAGAAATACAAAGACATATAAGAAAATAGCTCATCTATTGTATAAAGACCTTATAGCTCCAATTAAAAATGAGCTTAGAGGCAAAGAACTTATCATTGTTCCAGATGGTGCTTTATGGCATCTTAATTTTGATTTACTACTAAGTAAAGACGACATTACTAATAACCCTAAAGACCTATCCTATTTACTAAAAGATTATACTGTTTCTTATGCCAACTCCGCAAACTTATTATTTTCGGATAGAGATAAAAGCTTATTTAATTTTAAAAACACACAAGAAGAATGTCTAGCCTTTTCTTTTTCTAATAAAATTGATAAACAAAGTTCAAATACCATAAGTTTATCAGATCTTACTCAGTATACAAATGATTTGCCAGGAACTCGCAAAGAAATTAAGGCCATTGCCAATATTATTAATGGAAATTATTTTTATGGATCAGAGGCTATTGAAACTAATTTTAAAAAGAATGTGAGTAATTATAGTATCTTACATTTAGCATTACATGGTGAAGTGGATAATGAGCGACCAGAAAATTCAAAGCTATTTTTTACAAAGAGTAATGACTCTATCGAGGATAATTTACTCTATAGCCATGAACTATTTGCATTGGACATCCCAGCAGAACTAACAGTTCTAAGCGCCTGTAATACAGGTACAGGAAAAATTGCGAAAGGAGAAGGGATTATGAGTTTAGGAACTGCGTTTCAGTATGCAGGAGCTAAGAGCTTATTGCTTAGTAGTTGGGATGTTTCGGATCAGACTACTCCAGATCTAATGACCTATTTTTATATCAACCTAAAAAATGGCATGAGTAAATCACATGCTCTGCAACAGGCAAAATTAGAGTATCTTAAAAATGCGAATATCAATCGTATCCACCCTTTCTATTGGGGAGGTTTTTATCTTTTAGGAGATTCTGATCCTGTCCAATTCGGGACGAATCCTTTTTGGTATTGGATAGCAATAGGAGTTACAAGTATTATCATAATCTTTTTAGGTTGGTTATGGTACAGAAACAAAAAAATAGGAACAGTGAGCAAAGATATTTATAGCTAATTGTTTACATTAGTATTCCAGAAGAAGAAGAATGATTTTAGTTACCGGAGCAACAGGTTTAGTGGGCACTCATTTACTGATCAAACTATTAAAAGAAAAACATCAGATACGAGCCACATACAGAACAGCAACAAAAAAAGATTATGCAAAAAGCATCTATTTAAAGTGCTGTAATCCGGAAGATCGAGAAGCATTTGATACTATTGAATGGATTAAAACTGATCTGAATGACATTCCTGAATTAACTAAAGCCTTTGTAGACATCACTCATGTTTATCATTGTGCTGCCATGATTTCTTTTAATCCTTCACATTTCAAAAAATTAAGAAAAACAAATATTGAAGGAACTGCAAACATTGTAAATCTATCTTTATTAAACAATGTTCAAAAACTATGTTATGTAAGCTCTATTGCAACATTAAGTGAAAACGCATTACAAAATCCTATTAATGAAAACTCAGAATGGAATCCTGAAATTTCCGATTCTGTTTATGCCATCACGAAATATGGAGCAGAAATGGAAGTATGGAGAGGTACTCAGGAAGGATTAGATGCAGTTATTGTAAATCCTGGAATAATTATAGGTCGTGGTTTTTACAATTCTGGAAGTGGTTTTTTATTTAAAAAAATACACAAGGGAATGCCTTATTACACCAATGGAACTACTGGCTATGTTGCTGTGGAGGATGTAATAGAAATCATGTATCGTCTCACAAATAGCGCTATTAAAAATCAACGTTATGTGGTAGTTGCCGAAAATTTGAGCTTTAAAAATGCGTTTACTCTTATTGCAAAAGCTTTACAAAAATCAATTCCCAAAAAGAAGGTTTCTCCGTTAACGATGAAAATAGCATATTATATTCAAGAATTTAGTCATTTCCTTTTTAGAACTAAAAAAATTCTATTTAAGTCTTCTATAAAAAGTGCGTTTACAAATTCTTTCTATGAGAATGATAAAATCAAAAAGGAATTATCCTATGATTTCTTACCAATAGAAAATGCTATAGAAACTACTGCTTCTTTTTTCCTGAAGGAGGAGAAGGTTTAGTTCTTTTTTTAACAGCATCTTCCATTTCGATATTCATTAATTCTTCCTTAATAGATTCGAGTTCCTCCATATCACTTGATAACTCATCTATATTTTTAAGACCTTTTTTTAATCTTCTAATAGAGTCTTCTATCTTTTTTAACGAATCTTCTTCCTTCTTAAGTTTTTCGAATTTGATTTTTGATACCTCTATATTTTTTTTTACTTTTTCAAAAACTTCTTCATAATCATCCAGCTGACTCATGTACCATCTATTGTTTTCTGCAAACACTAAACTATCTACACCATGCTTTTCTAATATATATAACTCTGGATTTATTTTTTCGATATCAAAAACCTTTTTATAACTTCCTTTAGCAGCTTTCACAAAAGCTATATCCGTAAGTATCTCAATCATCTTATCTTCCTCGATAAAGTTTTCGGGTTTATCAATCTTATCCAGATTTTGACAAGAGAACCCTACGAGTATCAATAATAAAGCACTATAAACAAAACTTTTTTTCACATATTTTAATTTTAATGATTATCAAGAACTAAACATAAAACCGAGAACTACACACATCAACTTTATTGTCTAATTCAAAAGTTTTACCAATATAAAATTGAAGCTTTTCTTAACGATCAAAAGTTAATCTTTGTGCATTTTTAACATCATAGAACTTAAAGTTCTTATACACCAAACTTCCATTAATAAAAGTATGCGTAATTCTAGATTTAAAAGTTGTACCCTCAAAAGGAGACCACCCACATTTGTACGCAATATTATCTGAATTTACAGTCCAAGGCGCATTCAAATCTACCAAAACAGCATCTGCACAATATCCTTCTTTAATATACCCTCTTTTTGATACTTGAAAAAGAATTGCTGGATTATGACACATTTTTTCGGCGATTTTTTCTAATGAAATTTTACCTCTGTGATAAAACTCTAACATCGCTGGCAAGGCATGTTGCACTAAAGGACCACCTGATGGTGCTTTGGTGTATACATTACTCTTCTCTTCTTTTGTATGTGGCGCATGATCCGTAGCAATTACATCTAATTTATCTGCCAATAATGCTTCAAATAATGCATCTCGATCTTTAGCAGTTTTCACTGCGGGATTCCATTTAATAAGAGTTCCTTTTTGCTTATAATCTTCATCCGAAAACCAAAGATGATGTATACAAACTTCTGCAGTTATTTTTTTCTCTTTCAGAGGAATTTTATTGGTAAAAAGTTCCAGTTCTTTTGCTGTAGAAAGATGAAATACATGTAATCTAGCTCCAGTTTTTTTAGCTAATGCTACAGCACTAGAAGAAGATAAGTAACAAGCTTCTTCACTTCTTATTACCGGATGCATTTCGATAGGAATGTCATCCCCATATTGTTCTTTATATTTTGCTGTATTATTTCTAATCGTCTCTTCATCCTCACAATGAACCGATATTACTAAATCCGTCGATGAAAAAATCTTTTCTAATACTTCTGGATTATCCACTAACATATTTCCTGTAGAAGACCCAAGGAATAATTTAAGCCCTGCCACTTTAGATGGATCTAACTTTATTATCTCTTCTAAGTTATCGTTGGTTCCTCCAAACATAAAAGAATAATTCGCATAACTAGTTTTAGCTGCGATATCAAACTTTTCTTCAAGTTTTTCTACCGTTGTTGTCTGAGGATTTGTATTAGGCATTTCTATAAAAGAAGTTATTCCTCCTGCAACAGCAGCTTTAGACTCAGTTTCGATAGTTGCTTTGTGTGTTAATCCTGGCTCTCTAAAATGAACCTGATCATCGATTACCCCAGGAAATAGGTACTTCCCTTCTGCATCAAAAACCTGAACATCTGGAGATTTTGCACTTATCTGTGCTGCAATTTCTTTGAAAAACCCATTTTCTATATATACGTCTCCATTGAAAATTTTTCCTTCATTAACAATGTTCGCGTTTTTAATCAATACACTATTCATAATTATATATCATAACTATTAAACAAACTCTTTAATTTCATTCCCAAAACTCCAAAAATGGCTTCTGAAATGATTCCTTTACTCATCTTAGAAGCACCACGTGTTCTATCTGTAAAAATTACTGGGACTTCTTTTATTTTAAACTTAAGGAGATAAGCCTTAAACTTCATTTCGATTTGAAAAGCATACCCAACAAATTTAATTTTATCAAGATTTATTTTTTCTAAAACCTCTCTTTTATAACATACAAAACCTGCTGTTGTGTCATGGATATTCATACCTGTAATTAGACGCACATATTTTGAGGCTAACCAAGAGAGTAATACTCTACTCATTGGCCAATTGACCACATTCACTCCAGTTACGTATCTTGATCCTATGGCCACATGAGATGATCCTTTGGCACAAGCATTATACAACCTTATTAAATCATTAGGGTTATGAGAAAAATCAGCATCCATTTCAAAGATATATTCATACGAATTTTCCAAAGCCCATTTAAAGCCCGTAATATAGGCTGTTCCTAAACCAAGTTTACCTTCTCTTTCTAATAAAAACAAATGTTCTCCATATATTTCTTGCAGCTCTTTAACTTTTGCCGCAGTTCCGTCAGGAGAGTTATCATCTACAATCAGTATATCGAAATCACGCTGTAATGCAAGCACATTTTTAATAATACGCTCTACATTTTCAATTTCATTATAGGTAGGTATAATTACTAAGGCGTCTACCATCTGGGTATTTTCAGGCAAATATAACTAAATAATCACTAGATTATTTCCAGTTTTTTTCAGTAAAAATATAGTTTAATAATATAACTACCAGAAGAAATTAGTGTTGCATCTTTATTTACTTTATTTTCATTTTCTTATGTAGCAACTATGATTTAATTTTGGAGCATCAATTATGGAAGTTATTACAAGAGAAATTATAACAAGCGACTGGATTACCATTATATTTCTGGTATGTTTTATATTGTTAGCTACTGCAAAACTCATGAACTCAGTATTGTTTCATGAATTTACAATGCTTTTTAACACAAATAAATATGTGGTATTAAATCATAAGGGGAATAAACTCTCTAATGCATTTAATGCAATACTAATATTAGTGCAAATACTGTCTGTGTCTTTATTTGCATATCTATGCGTTGAAACTTTTCAATGGAAAGTAAACGAATTAAATATGTTATTCTATTTCAAGATCACTTTACTGTATTTATTCGTATTTCTATGCAAAATTTTAATCGAAAAAATTGTTTCTATTGTTTTTTCTATAGAATCCTTGATAGACGATTATTTATTCTATAAAATATCATATCGTAATTTTTTAGGCGTAATTTTATTACCTCTTAATTTATTCTTCATTTATACTGCAAAACCTTCAAAAATTGTTCTTCTAATTATTATAGGATCTTTGGTACTACTTAACTTAATCACTCTCTTTTCTGCCTATAAACGAAATGAAAACATTATTTTAAAGAACTTGTTTTATTTTATTTTGTATCTTTGCGCACTTGAAATCGCGCCCTATTTTATGCTTTACAAACTAATGGTATAATTTAGGAATACGTGTACTAATAAAGATTATATATGAAAGTGAAAACGATTTTGGTGTCTCAGCCAGAGCCTAAAGTAGAGAATTCGCCTTATTTCGATCTTGAAGAAAAGGAAAAGGTAAAAATTGACTTTATACCGTTTATTCACGTTGAGGGAGTAGATGCGAAAGAAGTGAGACAACAAAAGGTAGATTTATCTCAATACACAGCAATTATACTTACTAGTAGAAATTCTGTTGACCACTTTTTTAGAATCGCGGAGGAAATGCGTTTTAAAGTACCTGATACTCTTAAATATTTCTGCCAGAGTGAAGCTGTAGCATATTATCTTCAGAAATATGTAGTTTATAGAAAGAGAAAGATTTATGTAGGAAAACGTACATTCCAAGAACTAACACCTTTGATTAAAAAGTACAAAAATGAAAAGTTCTTACTTCCTTCTTCCGATCAATTAAAACCTTTAATTCCAGACACTTTAAATTCATTGAAAGTAGACTGGAAACAAGCTATTTTTTACAGAACAGTAGTGAGTGATCTTTCTGATTTACGCGATGTATTTTATGATATTTTAGTATTCTTTAGCCCTTCTGGAATTAAGTCATTATTTGAAAACTTTCCAGATTTTAAGCAAAATAATACGCGTATAGCAGTTTTCGGTAATTCTACTGTAAAAGCAGCCGAAGAACATGATTTAGTAGTGAATATTCAAGCTCCTACGCCTGAAACTCCTTCTATGACCATGGCGCTTCAGAAATATATTAAAGAAGCTAATAAAAAATAAGACATTTTTTTTATTTCGATATAAAACTAAAAAGCCTGAAATTTAAATTTCAGGCTTTTTAATATGTGTTACTTTTTATTTATTTAAAAAGCATATCGTTGTGGTCCACCTCTACGAATTTCTTCATTCGCATAAGATTCAAACTTTTTAAAATTCTCTCTAAATGCATTTGTTAGTTTAAATGCTGTCTTATAATAAGCTTCATCATCATTCCACGTTGCTCTAGGACTAAGCACACTAGTAGGAACTCCTGGACATTCTCTTGGTTGTGCTACCCCAAATACCGAATGAATATGATAGTTATCATAAGAATACAGACCTAAATCTCCGTTCAGTACTGCCTGAATCATTGCTCGCGTATATTTCAGTTTTATTCTGGTACCTACACCATAAGGACCACCTGTCCATCCAGTGTTTACCAACCAAACATTTACTCCAGTATCTTTCATTTTGTCAATAAGCATTTCTGCATATTTCGCTGGATGTAAAGGCATAAATGGAGCACCAAAGCAAGCGGAGAATGACGGAGTAGGCTCTACAACTCCTGCTTCTGTACCCGCAACTTTTGCTGTATATCCTGAGATAAAGTGGTATGCTGCTTGACTAGGCGTTAACTTAGAAATAGGAGGAATTACTCCAAACGCATCTGCCGTTAAAAAGAAAATGTTTTTTGGGTTTTTTCCAATAGAAGAATCCTGAATATTTTCAATATGATGTATTGGGTAACTTACTCTTGTATTTTGTGTAATTGAAGTATCTGAATAATCTACCTCTCCGTTATCATCTATAATAACGTTCTCTAAAATAGCTCCTTTTTTAATCGCTCCATATATCTCAGGTTCTTTCTCAGCGGACAGATCAATCACTTTTGCATAACATCCTCCTTCAAAATTAAAAATAGTATTTTCCTTTGTCCATCCATGCTCATCATCACCGATAAGCTTTCTATCGGGATCTGTAGATAAGGTTGTTTTTCCTGTACCTGATAATCCAAAAAATATCGCCGTATCTCCTTTTTCACCAACATTAGCAGAGCAGTGCATTGGCAAGGTATTTTTATATACTGGCAAGATAAAATTCAAAGCAGAGAAAATTCCCTTTTTAATTTCACCTGTATAACCTGTTCCTCCTATAAGTGCTATTTTTCTAGTAAAATTTAGAATAGCAAAATTATGCTGACGTGTTCCATCCACGGCAGCATCTGCCATAAAACCAGGAGCATTAATCACCGTCCACTCAGGATCAAAATCTTTTAACTCCTCTTCCGTTGGTCTTAAAAACATATTATAAGCAAACATATTTGACCAAGGATATTCATTAATCACCCTAATGTTTAATTTGTAATCAGGGTCTGCACACGCATAACTATCTCTAACAAATATTTCTTTCCCAGAAAGATAAGCAATCACTTTATCATATAAAGCATCAAATGCATCTGGCTCAAAAGGAATGTTAATATCACCCCACCAAATCTTTTCTTCAGTAATTTGGTCTTTTACAATAAAACGATCCATTGGAGAGCGACCTGTAAACTCACCTGTATTAACAGCAAGTGTGCCTGATTTTGTAATTCTTCCTTGTTTTTTTTGTACCGTTTCTTCCTGAAGTTCATCAGGAGATAATTGGTAACGTATTGTCGCATTTTCAATACCGTAATGCTTTAACGAAATCGTTTTCGTAATTGGATACAGTGGTTCCATAAAAATATGTTGTGTTTGTTATGTGTGGCAAAATTATAAATAAAAAGTACACCAACCGTCAAAAAAATCACTTAATCTTACTGAGATAAATTATAAAGAAAATCCATCCCAAAATTAAAACAGAACCTCCTAAAGGTGTAATAAAACCAATGCTTTCCAGAGAAATTCCCAGTACTTCATCTAGCACTAATAAATAGATCGATCCCGAAAAAAGAATAATTCCTATTAGGAATAAATAAAAAACACGTCTTCTATGAAGCTGTTGTAGCATATTCATATTTCCTAAGATAAGACAACCAATTGCATGATACATTTGATACCGAACCCCAGTTTGAAAAGAATTGATATTCTTGGCATCCACTAATTTTTCCAATCCATGTGCTCCAAATGCACCTAACAAAACAGCTAATAAAGCTAATATAGCACTAGTAATCAAAATTGTTTTATTCATTCTTTTTTTTGCAACAATTGATCATTTTTTGGTTTAAAAAATGATTTTTAGACATATTTTAGAGAAAAACATAACGAATACTACAAAATCAAGATCTTACTTTTTGATGTATTCATTACTTTCGTATCAAAGTTATCAAAATAATCATTAGTTATGAGAAAGATATTGGTCATTGGTGCAGGTAAATCAACTGCTGTTTTAATCAAGTATTTTCAAGACAAATCTTCTTCTGAAAATTTACACATTACTATCGGAGATATCTCCCTAACTAATGCAGAAGAACTTGCTGCAAATCATCCTAATACCAATGCAATTGCTCTAGATGTTTTTGATCAAAAATCGAGGGAAGATGCCATAAAATCAGCCGATATTATAGTTTCTATGCTTCCTGCTAGATTTCATATAGAAGTTGCTAAAGATTGTCTTCGATTTGAAAAATCAATGGTTACAGCTTCTTATGTAAGTGATGAAATGAAAGCTCTAGATCAGGAAGCAACTAATAAAGGCCTTGTTTTCATGAACGAGATTGGTGTAGATCCAGGCATCGATCACATGAGTGCTATGCAAGTGATCGACCGAATTAGAAATCAGGGCGGAAAAATAATATTATTTGAATCTTTCACTGGTGGCCTTGTAGCACCAGAAAGTGACACTAATCTTTGGAATTATAAATTCACATGGAATCCAAGAAATGTAGTTGTTGCTGGACAAGGAGGAGCTGCTGAGTTCTTGCAAGAAGGAACTTATAAATACATCCCATATCACAAACTGTTTAGAAGAACTGAGTTTTTGGAAGTAGAAGAATATGGTAGATTTGAAGCCTATGCCAATCGAAATTCTCTAAAATACCAAAGTATTTATGGTTTAGATGATATTTTAACCCTATATAGAGGAACTATTAGAAGAGTTGGTTTTTCTAAAGCCTGGAATATTTTTGTGCAGTTAGGTATGACTGCCGATGATTATACATTAGAAAACTCGGAACACATGAGTTATCGAGATTTCACGAACTCTTTCCTTGCATATTCCCCTACAGATTCTGTGGAATTAAAACTGCGTCATTATCTAAAAATTGATCAGGACGATATCATATGGGATAAATTACTAGAGTTAGATATTTTCAATACCAATAAAAAAGTTGGAATTCCAAATGCTACACCAGCGCAAATTCTGCAAAAAATACTAATGGATAAATGGACTTTAGATCATGGAGATAAGGATATGATCGTTATGTATCATAAATTTGGTTATGAAATAAATGGAGAGCGCAAACAAATAGATGCCACAATGGTAAGTATCGGAGAAGATCAAAAGTATACTGCTATGGCAAAAACCGTTGGACTTCCTGTTGCAATAGCTACATTAAAAATCCTGAATAAAGAAATCACAACTCCAGGAGTTCAAATACCAATTCAGGAAGAAGTATACACACCAATTCTTAAAGAACTAGAAGAATACGGAATTATATTCAAAGAAATTGATCGAGAATACCTGGGCTATAATCCTGATGGTGTAAAAGGATAATCCCTACAAGAGTTTCAATTTTATATCGAATGCCTTATTTTTGGTTAAGATTTGAAACTTCTTTTTTATGAAAGGGCAATACGGCAACTTAAAAATTGATGGTATAGACAAAGAGATTCTTCGCAATCTTATGGAAGATGCTCGAAGACCCATCCTAGAAATCGCAAGAAAAATTGGCATATCAGGTGCTGCTATTCATCAAAGACTAAGAAAACTAGAAGCATCAGGACTTATTACTGGATCCAAATTTATCATTGACCCAAAGATACTTGGATATAAAACCATGGCATTTGTTGGTGTTTATTTGGATAAAGCTGTAAGCAACCCTAAAGCGGTAAAACAACTTAAAGACATCCCAGAAGTAATAGAATGTCATTACACCACCGGAAATTGGTCTATTTTTATTAAAATTCTTTGTAAAGACAATGAACATTTAATGAACGTTCTTAATAAAGAAATTCAGGCAATAGAAGGTGTTTCACGAACAGAAACCTTTATTTCCTTAGATCAACAAATTAGTCGACAAATAAAGATCTAATAAACAAAAAGAATGTCTCTATTTAATTATTTCAAAAGAAATGCTTTCTTGAAATTCTTAGTCTTTATTCATCTTATTTTTATTATATATCAAATAGTAAATGATAATTATCTTACTATGCTTGATTCTCTAGAGTACCTAGAATTAAGTAAAAATATTGGTCATTATTTCGAATTTTATTGTGGAGACCTTTCTAAGAATATTGATTACGGATATTACACAAGAAGACCTCCTTTATATTCTATCTTTTTACTAGTTACATCTTTATTTTTTACATCTAAAGCTACAATTATAATCGTACAAAGTTTATTATCCATTTCCAGTATTCTAGTAACGAAAAATTTTTTTGAAGATCAATTTGGGCAAATCAATAAGATCATATTATATCTTTTTACGATATTTTCTTTAAGTCAATTCATCTATGCTAATATGCTAATGAGTGAAATTTTTGTGCAGTTTTTAATTGTTTTGACTATCTATGTAGCCAATCTTATTCTAAAATATAAGTCAACAAAACATCTTCTTATTTACCAATCATTGATTACTCTTTTATTACTAACAAAACCCGTTTTTTATCTTTTAGTAATTCCTAACATCATAATAACATTCATATTTTGCAAAAGAGTATTTCTAAAACCTACGCTAACTTCACTTACTTCTATTATTCCTATAGTAATCGTACTCTTATATTGTCATTGGAATTTTGAACGAACTGGTTCTTATGATTTTTCAAGTATTCAACATGTTAACTTAAAAGATTATAATTTGAAATATTTTCATCTGAACAAATATGGAGAAGAATATGCCAATAAGGTCAATCATGACATAACGGTAAAATCCCGTGAGATCTCGGGGTATCCGAAAAAAATAGAATTTATTAAAACTCAATCCATAGATCATTTAAGCAAGGAATTAATACCGTATATTTTCTTTCATCTAAGAGGTTCTATAAAATTTTTTATTGATCCTGGCAGATATGATTTATTCATGTTTTTTTACCCGAATTCCAACAAAATTTCGGAAGTTGGTTTTTTAAGCCACTTTAATAAAGATGGATTTCTCGGGGTGTTTAAGTTTTTAAAAACTCAACCAACTCCTCTTAT
Source organism: uncultured Aquimarina sp. (assembly GCF_947492115.1). Classification (NCBI taxonomy): domain Bacteria; kingdom Pseudomonadati; phylum Bacteroidota; class Flavobacteriia; order Flavobacteriales; family Flavobacteriaceae; genus Aquimarina; species uncultured Aquimarina sp. The sequence goes on along the minus strand of NZ_CANLMM010000003.1, from coordinate 208,234 downwards.
TATTTCTTTAGTAATAATTTTGATACTCAACATTGTAAAATTCCTTGGATTTATTTGGTTTTGGCTTAAGAATGCCAAAAACGTAAATTTAATATTTTACGTAATGTTGTTTTTTATCTTATTCCTAGCTGGAATTTCAGGACCAGTGTCAGCTGCTAGATTCACAATACCTATATACCCTCTTTATTTTTTCTTTGCCATTTACGGCATAAATTCTTTCATAAAAATATCAAATCTTACTGTATCAAAACATCTTTAACCTCTCCATCTTCCTGATATTCTGTATCTGTATTAATTTTCCACAAATCTACATGAGTATTGTTTACAATATTCTCAGCAGCAAGAATGCCCATTAAAATAGAATGATCTTGATTATTATATTTAAATGCTCCATATCTACCTATTGGAGTTAATTTATTGATCCCCATCAAATAATTTTCAATAATGTCTAAATGAGATCTATATCCAATTTCATACACAGGATAGCATTTTGGAACTCTTACAATCTTCGTATTTTCTACTACTTCTGTTTCTTCTATTAATTTCAAAGCCTTAAGCTCCTTGATTGCTAAATCACCAAGATATTGATCCGTCTCTTTCCAAATAGGGTCCGAATCAAAAGCCCAAAATTCTAAACATAAAATCGTAGTCTTCTTTCCTCTATTCAAACTTGGACACCAATTCCTAAAATTGGTAATTCTTCCATGTTTGACTTCTGGAGAATGCACATAAATCCAATTATCTTCAAACAAATCTTTCCTATCTATTTCTAGATATACTAGAATAGTATTTCGAAAATATAATCTGTCCACTGACTTCAAAACTTCTTCAGGAACATCATTCATACCATGCAATAGATAGGTAAGAGGCATAGAAGATATCACATGATCAGCAGAATATTGTTCTCCATCTTTTGTAATGACTCCTGTACACACACCATCTTCAATAACAATGTTTTGAATTGGAGTATTTTTATGGATAACTCCACCTTTTTCTATTACATATTCAGCCGCACGTTCATACAATGTTCCTGTTCCATTTTTGGGATAAGAAAACTCATCAACCAACGTTTTATGTTTATTCCCTCGATTTCCCTTAAAAGCGCTCCAAACAGCTTCAAAAAGAGACAATCCTTTGATCCGTTGTGCCGCCCAATCTGCATCTATTTTGGAGCATGGAATGCCCCAAAGCTTTTCGGTATAATATTTAAAAAAAATGGTGTAGAGCTTATTACCAAAGCGATTTGTCACCCATTTTTCGAAAGTATCTGGATTCTTTATAGGAAAAACCCGTTGTTTTGCATAATAATAGAGAATGCCTGTGATAGTTATAAGACTAAGATTACCCAATACATTAAAAATTTTTAGCGGGTAATCAAAAAAGTTCTTGTTGTAAAAGATTCTTGTTAACCTCTCTACTTGGGTAAAATCTTCCTTAATCAATTCATCAAAAAAAGCATTAATCCTAGGGTCTTTAGAAAAAAATCTATGAGGTCCTAGATCTACTCGTTGACCCCAAAGATCAAAGCTCCTAGACATCCCTCCAACGAAGGGAGAAGCTTCAAAAACCACCACTTGCACATTATTCTTCATCAATTGGTAAGCTGCCGCTAAACCAGCTGGTCCAGCTCCAATAACAATCACCTTTTTATTCGACATTGTTAGTCTATCAAAATTAAAGGCAAAAGATACACATATTTGATCTTTGAATAAGAAAAACTACGAGTTTTCGCAATTACTAATCTCTTCTTCCTAAAAACATTGAAATAAAATAAAGTAACGTAGCTAATGATCCTAAAGCTGCTACTAAATACGTTCTTGCCGCCCATTTTAAAGCATCTTTGGCACCATCATATTCTTCATTGGTAACCATATTAGCATCTTCTAGCCAAGCAAGTGCTCGATTACTGGCATCATACTCTACAGGTAGCGTAATAAATGTAAATAAAGTAGTAACAGCGAACAATATAATACCAAGTAGAAATACAAGATTTCCGAATACGCTACCACCTACAGACAAAGCTAGACCTACCATAATTACAATGTTAGAAAACTTACTAGCTATTCCAACTGCAGGAACAATTTTAGACCTCATCGTTAACCAGCTATATGCTGTAGCATGCTGTACTGCATGGCCAACCTCATGAGCTGCTACTGCTGCAGCGGCCGCATTTCGTTGATTATATACTCCCTCACTAAGATTTACTGTTTTATTTCTAGGGTTATAATGATCCGTTAGCATACCAGGTGTAGATATAACTTGTACGTCCCTGATTCCATTATCATCTAACATTTTTTGAGCGATCTCTGCTCCACTCATTCCATTACGCAATTGCACCCTTGAATAATGTTTGAACTTACTTTTTAATTTATTGCTTACATAGGAGCTCACCAAAAAGATAACACCCGCTATGATATAATATCCCATCATAATTAAATACTTTTAAGATTAAAGTTACGATAATAAAAGCAAAAACCTCGCCATAAAGACGAGGTTTTCAGTTAAATAAACTTGAGTTAGCCAATAAGTCGAGTTTAACTTAAATAGTTATTTACATCTTCCAAAGGAAGGTTAAATGCTTCTGAAATAGCAGGATACACCACATCTCCATTAATCACATTCAATCCTTTTCTAAGTGGTTCGTTATCTGCACAAGCGGCTTTCCAACCTTTATTTGCCAATTGAATTGCATATGACAAAGTTACATTGGTTAATGCCAAAGTAGATGTATATGGTACCGCTCCTGGCATATTTGCCACAGAATAATGTACTACATCATCAATAATATAAACAGGATCCTGATGTGTAGTAGGTTTTGTAGTTTCGAAACAACCACCTTGATCAACAGCAACATCAACCAATACAGTACCCGTACGCATATCCTTAAGCATATCGCGTGTGATTAACTTTGGAGCTTTAGCCCCAGGAATTAATACTCCTCCAATGATTAAATCAGAAGTTTTTACATGTTTACGAATAGTATATTCGTTAGAGAATTCAGTATTTACGTTTGCTGGCATTACATCGTCTAAGTAACGTAATCTTTTCATACTAATATCTAGGATCGTAACATCAGCACCCATTCCTGCTGCCATTTTAGCAGCTTGCGTTCCTACAACACCTCCACCCAAGATTAAAACTTTGGCAGGAGCAACTCCCGGAACACCACCTAAAAGAATTCCTCTTCCCTTTAATGGTTTCTCTAGATACTTAGCACCTTGCTGTATCGACATTCTACCAGCTACTTCACTCATCGGAGTCAGTAAAGGCAAACTACGATCTGGATCTTCTACAGTTTCATAAGAAATACAAACGGATCCACTTTCGATCATAGCCTTTGTTAAAGGCTCGCTAGAAGCAAAGTGAAAATATGTGAATAATAATTGATCCTTTTTAATCAATTTATATTCTGGTTCAATAGGTTCCTTAACCTTAATAATCATTTCAGCAGTAGCATAAACCTCTTCTATTGTAGGTAATATTTTAGCTCCAGCTTCTATATATTCTTCATCACTAAAACCACTCTGAAGACCAGCATTTTGCTGAATGAAAACAGTGTGACCATTTTTAACGAGTGCCATTGTTCCGGCAGGTGTTACACCTACTCTGTTCTCGTTATTTTTGATTTCCTTAGGAACACCAATTATCATATTCTTAATTTTGGGTCGAAAATAGATGTTTTCTTGAAATAAAACAATAAAATACCTTTAAAAAATATCTTATCCGTAATTTAGGAAAACATATTGAAAGTTGTTAAAAAACAAGAGAGTCGTTAATTTTATTTAGTTTTTATAACTAAATTTAAAATAAAGTAGAAAAATTCCTGATACTGCAGTAATCGCATTTGCCAAAATTACAGGAAAGCTATCGATCAAAAAACCGTAAACCAACCAACAAAGAACGCCACTTTCAAAAACCAATAACATCGTCATCGATAAACTTTCTGCAGATTTTGTTTTCCAGGTCTTGTATACTTGAGGCAAAAAAGCCACTGTAGTTAATACAGCGGCTATTAATCCTAATATTTCTATGGAATCGATCATATCTGTTGATAAAAAACTGTAAGCCTATCGTAGTCACACTAAGCTTGTCGAAGTGTTATAATACCAAACAAAAAAAGTCTTCGACAGGCTCAGACGGACATAAATTTCTTTCTAAAAATTACCCAACAATGTTCACAATTTTACCAGGTACAACGATCACTTTTTTCGGTTCTCGTCCTGCGAGTTGTTGCTGTGTCTTTTCGTGAGCCATTACTGCTGCTTCAATATCCTCTTTACTCATATCTAACGGAAGTTCCATGGTAAAACGCATTTTTCCATTAAAAGATATCGGATATTGTTTTGAGCTTTCCACCAAATATTTCTCATCAAATATTGGAAATGCTGCTGTAGCAATGGAATCTTTATGACCTAATTTACTCCATAATTCTTCTGCAATATGCGGTGCATATGGAGATACCAGTACTAGTAGTGGTTCTAAAATTGCTCTAGCATTACATTTTTGAGCAGTTAATTCATTTACGGCAATCATAAATGTACTTACAGAAGTATTAAAAGAGAAGTTCTCTATATCTTCTTCTACTTTTTTAATTGTTTTATGTAAGGTCTTTAAGTTCTCCTTAGAAGGTTCCGCATCGGTCACTCCAAACTCTTCTCCATTGTGGTATAGTTTCCAAAGCTTCTTCAAAAATCCATGTACTCCTGTAATACCCGCAGTATTCCAAGGCTTTGCTTGCTCCAGTGGTCCTAAAAACATTTCATACAAGCGTAAACTATCCGCTCCATACTGCTCACAAACTCCATCTGGGTTTACAACATTAAACCATCTTTTAGACATTTTTTCGACCTCACGCCCAACAATATATTTCCCATCTTCTAGTTCAAATTCAGCATCTTCAAATTGTGGTTGCCAATTTCTTAAATCGTTTGGATCCAACTCATCTGAAGCATTAATCATATTTACATCTACGCGAAGTTCTTCAATCTGATTCTTATACTGATCCTTAAGTCCTTTAGAAACATATGTATTCGTACCACTTATCCTATACACAATAGCACTTGTTCCCAAAATCATTCCTTGATTGATCAGTTTTTTTGCAAATTCATCTACAGGAACGATTTCACGATCAAATAAGAACTTCTGCCAAAAACGCGCATATAATAAATGTCCTGTTGCATGTTCGCTTCCCCCTATATATAGATCCACCTCTTTCCAATAGTTGATTGCTTCTTTAGAAAATACTACCTCATCATTATTCGGATCCATATACCTATTAAAGTAATACGAACTTCCAGCCCACCCAGGCATTGTATTTAACTCTAATGGAAAAACGCTAGTGTTATCTATTTTTTCATTACTAACCACTTTATTGGTTTCTGTACACCAAGCCCAAACATCAGCACGACCTAAAGGTGGTTCTCCAGTTTCAGTTGGCAAATATTTTTCTACTTCTGGCAACTCAATAGGCAGATGTTGCAGATCTATCATCTGCGGCATTCCATCTACATAATATACTGGAAAGGGTTCTCCCCAATATCGCTGACGGCTAAATACCGCATCTCGTAATCGGTAATTAATTTTGCCTTTTCCTTGACCGATTTCCTCTAATTCGTAAATCGCTCTTTTCATTGCTTTTTTATAATTAAGACTATCTAAAAAGTCTGAATTCGCGATGATTGTTTTTTCTTTATCTGCAAAAGCTTCTTCGCTGATGTCTACTCCATCAAAAATGTTAGGAATCTCAATCCCAAAATGTTTTGCAAAGTCATAATCACGTTGATCTCCACAAGGAACCGCCATCACTGCTCCAGTACCATAACCTGCTAATACATAATCTCCAATCCAAATCGGCACAGGTTCTTTGGTAAAAGGATGTTCTGCATAAGCTCCTGTAAACACTCCACTAATGGTTTTTACATCTGCCATACGATCACGTTCACTTCGTTTTGCCGTAGCTTCAATATATGCTTCGATCTCTGCTTTTTGTTCTGGAGTAGTAATTTTAGCTACCAATTCATGTTCTGGTGCTAATGTCATAAAACTTACTCCGAAAATAGTATCAGGTCGAGTCGTAAATACCTTAATTACCTCATCATGATCTTTTACGTTAAAAGTCACACTCGCTCCTTGTGAGCGACCAATCCAATTAGTCTGAGAATCTTTTAATGGTTGTGGCCAATCTATCGTTGTTAATCCATCCAACAATCGTTGTGCGTATGCAGAAATTCGCATACTCCACTGAGTCATTTTTTTACGAATTACCGGATGACCACCACGTTCAGAAACTCCATTTACAATTTCATCATTTGCCAAAACAGTACCTAGTTTTGGACACCAATTCACTTCGGTTTCTGCTAAATATGTCAATCTATATTTTAGAAGGACTTCTTGTTTTTCTACGGACGAAAACGCATTCCACTCCTCAGCAGTGAAAACAACCACGTCTTCATCACAAACAGCATTTATAGTTGTATTTCCTTCTTTAGAAAAAACTTCTTCCAGTTCATTTATAGCTCTTGCTTTATCAGCATCATTATCATACCAGGAATCAAAAAGTTGGATAAAAATCCACTGCGTCCATTTATAGAATTTTGGATCACTAGTTTTCACCTCTCTACTCCAATCAAAAGAGAACCCTATTTTATCTAACTGCTCTCTGTAACGGGCAATATTCTCTTTGGTGGTAATTGCAGGATGTTGTCCAGTCTGAATCGCGTATTGTTCAGCCGGCAATCCAAAAGAGTCATATCCTTGAGGATGTAATACGTTAAAACCTTTGTGACGCTTGTATCGCGCATAGATATCACTGGCAATATAACCTAATGGATGCCCAACGTGTAATCCCGCTCCAGAAGGATAAGGAAACATATCCAATACATAATATTTTGGTTTATCGCTATTATTTTCAGCTTTGAATGTTCCATTCTCTGCCCAATAAGCCTGCCATTTGGCTTCAATCGTATTAAAGTCGTAACTCATGATCTGAAATTAAGACCGCAAATTTACGATTTTATGTGAGTTTAATAACAGATCACTTTTAAGTTCTTTATAATTTGAGCTTTAAATTTGAAACATAAACATAATCCTTTTCATTTCTTTTGCTTGTCCAAAAGAAACGAAACAAAGAAAAAGACACCTTTTACAAGGAATTTTTATTCGATAAATCTCATAAAACCATACTCAAAACTTCGCGTCGACTCGTACCTCATCTCCTGAATTTCGAAGCTTTTTAATATCTATTCTTTGTAAAAGGATAACAAAATGCTAAGAATTTAATCTCGCTTTTGCTTCCATTGGTTGTAAGCAACTATAAATAAAGGTATTTGTAGGTGTATCTATACCTAGTTTTTTACCTTCATTTACAATAAAACCATTAAAATTTTCTAGCTCTGAAGGCCTACCTTCCATAATATCTCTTTGGGTAGATGCTGTGGCATCATAAGGCTGATTTTTGATAAAATTCATGATACCTTCTACAATGGTCGGAGGCATTGCTATTTTTTTCGCAATAGCAACTTGATAAATTTCGGAAGCTGTAGCTTTCAATATACTATTAAGCTCTGGATGCGCATACATCTCTCCAATCGTAGCTCTGGTTAACGCTCCCAATCCACTTACTGTGGCAATAAACATAAATTTACTCCAAATATCTACCTGAATATCTTCTGAAATTTTGTTTTTAAAACCTGCTTTATCAAATACTTCTTTTATACGAAGTAGTCGATCTGATTTACTCTTATCCAATTCTCCAAAAATAATCTCTGGTGGGTGTCCAAAATGTGAAATTATTCCTGGTGATTCGATCTTGCTATAGATTTTGCATAAACCTCCTAATACATATTTCTTATCAATCACGGAAATGATCTTTTCTGCATTATCAGCTCCATTTTGTAACGGAATTACAACAGTAGTATCTTTAAGTAATGGTTTTATGATTTCAGCAGCGTCTTTAACTTGCCATGATTTTGTACAAATCAATATTAAATCGGCTTTATCAATTTGATGTATATCATGTGTGACCAAAAAAGGTGCTGTAATAAAATCTCCTTCAATACTCTTTACTTGCAATCCATCTTGGAGTATCGCTTCGAGATGTGCTCCTCTGGCCAGCATAGAAACTTTCTGACCCGAAAAAGCAATCTTACCTCCAAAATATCCTCCTACTCCTCCTATACCAATTATTACTGTATGCATATGATTTGGCTATATTAAAAATAACAATGTTTGTAAGTTTACGTTATCTGATAAAGAAACTAAAATTAGGTAAAAGATTATTATAAATTGATCTTAATTATTAGTGCAACTAATTCTGAAATGAGATGTATTTAGCATCAAAAGTCTATTAACTTTATTATTTTTACCTGCAAAATAAATCTTTATGAGCTCATCCTTTGAAAAATATCAGAAACGCAGACTTATATCTTCTTATTTCTCTGTGGTGATTAGTATTTCTCTGGTACTTTTTTTATTGGGATTATTAGGTCTTTTGGTGTTGAATACCAAAAAGGTAGCCGATCATTTTAAAGAAAAAATTGCTTTGACCATTTATTTAAAAGATACTGCCAAAGAGGTAGAAATTAAACAAATGGAAAAAAGTCTAGCGTTGGCAGAATACACCAAGTCTACTACTTATATTTCTAAAGATGAAGCGGCAGAAGAGCATAGCAAGGATATTGGAGAAAACTTTATGGATTTTTTAGGATACAATCCTTTACAAAATTCTATAGATGTATTTCTTAAAGCCGATTTTGTAGATCAAGTAAAAATTGATGAAATAACCACAAGCATTACTAAGAAAGATTTTGTAGACGAAGTAATTTATGACAAACCTTTAATCTCGCTACTAAATGACAATATCAAAAAAATAAGTTTTTGGGTATTACTTATTAGTGGGATTTTCACATTTATTGCGGTGTTACTTATCAATAGTTCCATACGATTGTCTGTATACTCAAAACGTTTTATTATTAAAACGATGCAAATGGTAGGTGCTACCAAAAAATTCATCCGTAGACCCTTTGTTTGGAAGAGTATTCGTCTAGGTATGATTGGAGCAATTGTTGCATTAATAGGAGTAGGAGTTGTATTATATTATTTGGATCAGGCTTTTCCTGAACTAGGTTTATTGAATGACAAAATCTTACTCATTGGTTTATTTGGAGGAGTTTTTGGAATAGGTGTTTTCATCACATGGCTTAGTACTTTCTTCGCTACTCAGCGTTTTCTGAATCTTAGAACTGATGAATTATACTATTAATTATCTGAAGCTATCATGAAAAAAACCGGAAGAATTTTCTTTTCCATATCATCGGTATTGTTCATCATTTTTATGTGGGTTGCCATTCAAACGTTTAAACCAATACGAGATGTACAACCTGATGACGTTATAGAAATTACTGGCGTTGTTACCAAAGTAGAAGAGAAAAGCGGTTTCGATATCGCCATTACTTTAGAAAATGATGATCATTACTATTATATCAATCGAGGATTAGAACAAGGATTGACTATCCAACAGTTACAAGAAGAATTAATAGGCAAAAAAGTTACTTTGTATTCTATTCATAGATGGACTATATTTACACGTGACAAAATTATGGGACACATCTCTAAATTGGTAGTAGATGATCGTGTAATTTTTAATGAAATTCAAGAAGAACAATAGTTATAAAAATATAAACATTGGAATTCTATCTTCCTGACTTATTTAGATAGAACAACAACATAAATAACGACATTCATGAGCAAACAATCCAACAATAGCACAGTGCACAAACCAGATTTCGTTTTTGGGAAGAAAAACTATGTAGTAATGGCAATTGGTATTGCTGTAATTGCCTTAGGTTTTATCCTAATGGCAGGAGGTGGAAGTGACGATCCTAATGTTTTTAATCCTGAGATTTACAATTTCAGAAGAATTCGATTAGCTCCTATGATTGTATTAATTGGATTTGGAATTGAAGTTTATGCCATTTTACTAAATCCAGACAAGAAGAAAACTGCTTAAACAAACGATTTATCTCCTCGTAGTTATATATTTGCATCGAATTTTACAAAACGTTCCTTATGGAAATTATTGATGCTATCATTTTGGGTGTAATTCAGGGACTAACTGAATTTCTTCCAGTCTCTTCCAGTGGTCATTTAGAATTAGGAAAAGCTATTCTAGGTGATAAGAGTGTACCCGAAGAATCCCTGCTTTTTACAGTTGTTTTGCATTTTGCGACAGCACTTAGTACCATTGTTGTATTTCGAAAAGACATTCTACAGATCTTAAAAGGTCTTTTTCAATTTAAAAAGAATGAAGAAACTATGTTTTCTCTACGAATTATAGTTTCTATGATTCCGGCAGTGCTTATAGGTCTATTTTTTGAAGAACAATTAGAGCAGCTTTTTGGTGGGAATATTATGTTCGTTGGTTTTATGTTATTGATCACGGCGATTCTTTTATGGTTAGCAGATAAGGCCAAAGACACTAATAAGATCGTAAGCACGTCTAATGCTTTTGTTATAGGTATTGCTCAAGCGATTGCCATGTTACCAGGTATTTCTAGAAGTGGAGCTACCATTTCTACATCTGTACTGCTAGGTAATGATAAAACAAAAGCAGCAAGATTCTCATTTCTTATGGTAATTCCTCTAATTTTCGGAAAGATTGCCAAAGACCTATTAAGTGGGGATTTAAACATCTCTTCAGAGAGTAGTTTCCCTTTAATTCTTGGGTTTTTAGCAGCTTTCATTTCTGGACTTTTTGCCTGTACATGGATGATTTCTTTGGTAAAAAAGAGTAAATTATCATATTTTGCCTTATATTGTATTGTTGTTGGTGTAATAGCCATCATCTTTGGTTTTATTAAATAGTCCCCAGTAATGCTAACCGAACAAGATTATAAAGACGGTCAGATCGTTCTGATCGACAAACCACTTCAATGGACTTCCTTTCAGGTTGTTAACAAAGTACGTTGGCGTATTCGTAAAACTTTCGGGATTAAAAAAATTAAAGTTGGTCATGCTGGTACGTTAGACCCACTGGCTTCTGGATTACTAATCATTTGCACTGGTAAGTTTACAAAACGAATTCAGGAATTCATGGGACAAACTAAAGAATACACTGGAACCATTACCTTAGGAGCAACGACACCTTCTTATGATTTAGAGACTGAAGTAGATCAGACTTTTCCTGTAGATCATATTTCAGCAGAAAATATACAACAAGCCACAAAAGGGTTTGTTGGAGAAATTGAACAATATCCTCCGGTTTTTTCAGCCTTAAAAAAGGATGGAAAAAGATTATATGAGTATGCTCGCGAAGGAGAAGAAGTAGTCGTATCAGCAAGAAAAATTACGATTTCTGAATTTGAAATAACAAGAATAGAATTACCAGAAGTAGATTTTAGAGTAGTTTGCGGAAAAGGAACCTATATACGATCACTAGCACATGATTTTGGAAAAGCATTGCAAAGTGGTGGCCATCTGAGCGCATTGAGAAGAACTAAAATCGGATCTTTTGATGTTACGGACGCAATAAGCCCTGAAATATTTGAAAATCAGCTACGTGCAGAAATCGAAATCTTATAAAATATTGTAGAAGAAAAGGAGTTATAGATACCTATGCAATTTATAGAAAAACATAAAGCATTAATTATCACATCTATGTTGATGGGTATTTTTGTGTTGACGCTCTACAATATTAATATGGTGAATAAAAAGAAAGAGCAGTCAGAAATTCTTATGGAAATCCCAGAAGAGTTAATGGAAGAACTTGCAAAACAAGAAGAACCAGAAGAAGAAATAGCTCCTGAAGAAAACAGAGAACTAATTGCCTCTAAAAGAACTCATGATGCGTTTAACGAAGATTTCGAGGATTCTGAGGATTTCGAACAACGTTTAAAATCTCTTACCGAAACAGCAGAAGCGACAGAACAAACTTCTGATAATGAAGAGATGGTAGAAGGAGAGGAAATAGTGAACGAAGAAATCATTGAGGAAAAGGTTGAGGAATTTAAAAAAGATGAAAAACCAATTTCTGAAGAAGTTAACAATAGAAACAGTTCGGTTACTTTTACACTAAAAGGAAGACAAAAAAAAGACATCCCCAATCCTATTTATACTTGTAATGGGAGTGGGAAAGTCGTTATTAAAATCGAGGTAAACCAGAACGGTTATGTTACCGATGCCAAAGTTGACAAAAAAAGATCTACCACACGAAATGAATGTCTTTTTGAGAACGCAATTAATTATGCGCGAGATGCTTTATTCTCCTCTTCCGAAATAGAAGAACAAAAAGGTTTTATCACGTATTATTTTAATTACGGAGGATAGCTTACAGAAGCTTTACTAAATCTTCTGCGATGTTATTCCCTTTGTCCTTGTTATACCAAACCTGCAAATCTTGCTTAAACTGAGGATCCAGACTTCCGTGTAACTCCTTATAATCATTTACCATTTTAGTAGCTACTGATGGTCTTGGCCCCCAACTATCTACTACTTCTTTAGTTTCTTTATTGTAAGCGATCAACTTAGGAATTGACTTGCCACCGTTAGTAAGAAAGTTATTCATTAGTTCGTCATTATCATCTCTAGAAATAATTCTTAGCTTAATTCCGTCGTTCATTTCTGCAAGCTTATTAATTACTGGTAAGGATTGTGCAGCATCACCACACCAACCTTCGGTTAACACCAACCAGGTAATATCTGTTTTAGCATTCGTAAACGCATCCTTTACTTGATCATCTATTTTTAAAGTTTTGTCCAATCTTTTCATTCTGCGATCATTCAGCATACTGTAATTAGTTAATGCATCAGACTGTTCATGACCTGTAGACTTACCTTCTGCTAATAGGTCACTTACTAAACTTCTATATTCCTGATAGGAATATGAATTATCGATTCCTTTTTCTATTAAATTATGTATTGTCATTGTTGTTTCCATAGTTGTTATCTGTCTTACGAACTAAGACGAGACCGAGTTTCAAAACTTACAAATCATGTAAACCCTTCTACGGTGTCAAAAATACCATTTCGATAAAAAACATTTACTCAGTACTTCAAAAATATCAATAGGAATACTTTATTTTAGACAATAATTTTTAAAAAATACTTTATGGGAAAAACTCGATGCGGATGGTGTATTGGCGACCCTTTGTATGAATCTTATCATGATAATGAATGGGGTGTTCCATTGCACGATGAACAATTATTATTTGAATTCTTGGTTCTAGAAACCTTTCAGGCAGGATTAAGCTGGATTACAATTCTTAGAAAACGAGATAATTTTAGAGTTGCTTTTGACAATTTTGATTACCAGCTTGTAGCACGATATGATGATAATAAAAAAGAAGAATTACTACAAAATCCAGGTATTATCCGGAACAAACTAAAAGTAAATTCTGCAATTACGAATGCTCAGAACTTTATCAAGATCCAGGAAGAATTTGGAAGTTTTGATGCGTATATCTGGGGATTTGTAGATGGAAAACCTATTAAAAATGCTTGGAAAGACCATAAAGAATGTCCTGCAAACACACCGCTTTCGGATAAAATCAGTAAAGATTTAAAGAAACGAGGTTTTAAGTTTGTTGGATCTACTGTAGTGTATGCTTTTATGCAAGCAATTGGAATCGTAAATGACCATATCGTAGACTGTTACAGGTACAATGAGGTGTAAATTACAATTTGGATCCGTAAGAAAGGTCTCCAGCATCTCCTAATCCAGGAATTATATATCCTTTGGAATTTAGCTCTTGATCAATAGCAGCTATCCAAAGATGTGTATTTTCTGGAAATATTTTTTCTACATACTCCACTCCTTTGTTGGATCCAATAACTGAAACTATATGAATTTGCTTAGGTGTCCCATGACTTTTTAAAGCTTTCATGGTATTTTCTAATGTTTTTCCGGTAGCTAACATTGGATCTATTAATACTAACACCTTATTTTCTATGGAAGGAGATGCCAAATAACTTACCACCACATCAAATTCATCACTATTTCCCTTATGATCTCTATAAGCTGATATAAAAGCATTTTCTGCTTGATCAAAATAATTAAGAAGTCCTTGATGCAAAGGCAAACCTGCTCTTAAAATAGCACACAATACAAGATCTTTTTGTGGAACCGAGATTTCTTTAGCTCCAAGAGGCGTCTGAGTCATTTCCTCAGCATACGTCAAAGTTTTACTAAGTTCATATCCCAAAACCTCTCCTATACGCTCTATATTACGCCTAAAACGCATAGCATCTTTTTGGATAGCTGTATCTCTAATTTCTGCTATAAATTGATTTAAAATAGAATTTTCGGTTTCAAGATTATGTATGATCATAAAGGTTTGATTTTCTTATATAAATCTACTTCAAAAAATTCATAAAATCATCTCTTGGAATTTCTTTTGCACCCAAACTTTCTAAATGATTTGTATGTACCTGACAATCTATTAACTTCACTTCATTTTCCTTTAAAAACTCTACAAGTTTAATAAACCCATATTTAGAAGCATTACTTACTTTAGAAAACATACTTTCGCCACAAAAGACATTCTTGTCTTTTAGCCATACTCCATACAAACCTCCAACCAATTCCGAATCTTTCCAAACTTCTACTGAAGTTGCATATCCCATTTTGTGAAGTGTAGTATAAGCTTTTTTCATATCTGGCGTTATCCAAGTTCCTAATTGATCTACTCGATCAATCGAAGCACAATTGTCAATTACATTTTCAAAATCCTTATTAAAAGTTACAGAAAACGTATTTCTTCGTAACAGCTGCTTCATACTTTTACTAATCTTTAGTTCATTCGGAAAAAGTATCATTCTAGGATCAGGACTGAACCACAAAATTGGCTGATCTTCATCATACCATGGAAAAATACCATGATGATATGCCTCTAACAATCTAGGCACTGAAAGGTCTCCACCAATTGCTAATAATCCGTCGTTATTGGCCTCGGATACTGGTGGAAAAGCAATAGAATTATTAAGTATGTACAAATCTAAATTCGCTAACGTTTCTACAACGTTAAATATCAATTAGTTGTTTGAATTGACCAAAAAAATCGCAATATTTGTTAAGACCTTTTAAGATAAATTTTGTTCATCATTGCTTTTTTGAGTTTTATTAAAAGGTTAACCTAAAACCACAATATGAAAAGTCCGACACATATGTATCGGACTTTTTGCCTTGTAATTGATCATGTTGCTTAAAATTTTTGCAACATGTTGAACTTAAAATGGTAGATCGTCGTGATCTTCTTCTTTAAAATCGGTAGCAGGTTCAAATGCATCAGCAGGAGGCATTGCTGCTGGAGCCGAAGGAGCTGCTTGTTGTAAGTTTTCGATTCTCCAACCTTGAATAGAATTAAAATATTTTGTTTCTCCCTGAGGATTTACCCATTCGCGACCACGCAAATTAATACTTATTTTTACATCCTGACCTATCTGAAAGTTATTTAATAAATCACATTTATCCTGAATAAACTCAACCATTATATGCTGTGGATATTGCTCATCTGTAGTCACCACTATCTCACGTTTTCTGAACCCATTGCTTCCAAACGTCTGCGTTTCACCTAACATCTTTACTTTACCTTGTACTTCCATGTGTTTAATTATTGTATTGCTGCTAAAATATTCCAGGCAGTTTGAATATCATCTTTATCCAAATACTGCTGTGCAAATTTATGAATTTCTATTAGGTTAGCACCCTGAATTTTATCCTTAATATCACTATTGTTATTAACAAAATCTTTGGCTTTGTTTATTTCAGGGATACTTTCAACATTTCCTAATTTACCTAAATCATTACCAGTAAAAACACTACTATTCTTAATACGATCTGGTAGTACATCAATTCCAATTCCTATAGTGCTTAAAGGTTTTGGCACTTCGAACATTCCCATATTTGCTCTAGAATACCAATTTCCACCCATACGAGCTACCTGATCAATTTTGTGTTGGTCGATCTTGCCATCAGCATCTAATATATCTTCTTTTACGTGCATCAATAACACCTCGCAAATAACCAAGTTACCAGCACCACCATTATCACCCAATGAAACAACCTCGTTTACCTTGCACTCAAACTGAACTGGAGCTTCAGCTACTCTAAAAGATTTTATCTTTTCTGAAGGCAACATGGTCAATCCAGCTTTCTCAAACTCATTAACACCCTCTGGATATTCTGTACTAGACAAGGACATTTGCTGAACAATATCATAATTAACAATATTAATTACTACCTCATCCGTAGCTATAACATTCTCTAAAGTATGTTTGGTAGAATTATCTCTCACTCTTCGGGCAGGAGAAAAAATAAGAATAGGTGGATTAGCACTAAATACATTAAAAAAACTAAAAGGAGAAAGGTTTGGACTCCCTTCCTTATCCACTGTACTGGCAAAGGCTATAGGTCTTGGGCCTATTGCTCCAAGCATCATTCCGTGTAATTTTCCAGTGGAAACTTCTAAAGGATCAATTCGTATCATATAAAAATCTAATAAGACAAAGATAATTAAACTTTAACCCGATTAACATTCATTTGTTTGGTTTTACTTACCTTGGTATAAAACAATAAAATCGTATAAAAACGTTTATATTTAGGACTTGCAATACACTTTTTATGAACTTTTCTGACGAACGTAATTTAGCTAGTTACTTTATAATATTTGCCGTTCTTGTAATTACAGGTCTTGTATTATGGAACACCTCTTTGTTTTTGCAACGCTTAAAGAAAGATGAAAGTATCAAAATGCAAGTTTGGGCTCAATCTTTTAAAGCGCTGAGTAGTTCTGGTATAGACGGTTCGGATGAACTTAGTCTTGATGATTATTTAGAATTATCAAACCTAATCAATCGTACTAACAATACAATACCTACCATTATTACAAATGCAGAAGGAGATTTGATCAAAGACTCCAAAGGAAGAATTGACATTCAGGGCACCACGTTAAACCTTCCAGAAGACATTTCCGAAACTGAATTAAGGGATCATCTGGACAATATGAAATCAGAAAATGAACCTATTGTTTTAGATCTTAAAGATACCGTACAATACGTCTATTATGGCAATTCTTCTATTCTTAATAAATTAAAATACTACCCTATAGCCATTGCATTGATCATTTTTTTGCTTATTGGTGTTATTTATTTCTTTTTTACTACTTCTAAAGCGAGTGAACAAAATAAATTGTGGGCTGGTATGGCTAAAGAAACAGCGCACCAGATCGGAACACCACTTTCTTCATTAGTTGGCTGGAACGAAATTTTAAAAGCAGAACAAGTAAATCCAGAATACATTGTAGAAATCGAAAAAGACATTTCTAGATTGAAAGTAATTACAGAACGATTTTCTAAAATTGGCTCGATACCGAACTTGGAAGAATCAGATATTGTAAAAGAAACGAGTGAAGCATACACGTATTTACAAAGTAGAAGTTCTAAATTAATTAATTTCTCAATAAACATTCCCGATGAGTCTATTGTGGTACTTCTAAACTCTCAGCTTTATAGTTGGACCATAGAAAATTTGGTTAAGAATGCGATAGATGCTATGAGAGGAAAAGGAGATCTTAATATTGATTTATCTCAGGATAGTAAACGTGTTTACATTAGGATTACCGATACGGGAAAAGGAATCCCAAAAAGTAAATTTACTAAGATTTTCGAACCTGGTTACACCTCTAAAACCAGAGGTTGGGGACTTGGGCTCTCGTTGGCTAAGAGAATCATTGAAGAATACCATTCTGGTAAAATTCGAGTACTAAGATCGGAAATAGGAAAGGGTACTACATTTCAGATTACTTTAAGTAAATATGATGCTTCTAGCATAACATAATGTTTTTACGCACGTTATCTTTTAAAATAAATGTTACGTGAAAACTGAGTATATCATTTTAAAAAACGCCATTCTAAATAATAATTGTCCTGAATGTTACGCTACAAAAAGCCTACAACTTTCTTTTAAACAAAAAAAGGTTCTTTCTAAATTATACATTAAAACAGAAAAGGATGTTATAGAGAGTATGGATTGCCAAAAATGTGACACCACTATCTACCCTGGTCGATGGACCGATGATATCGAAAGAGTTTATGAATATCATAAGAAAACAATATCCGTAGCGTCTTCTGGAATCAGATTTACTAAACTATTTTACACAATACTCTTTTTACTTATTCTGATAGTTTCTTGTGCTATTGGAGCATTTCTATTTTTCCCCGATCTTTTTGCTGATAAACTCTAAGCATATTCATTCATTACAGCTCTAAGATCCTCAGGAATAACAAATGTTTTATCAATATTAAAGTCAAAACAAACAGCTACATCGTTACCAACAGCACATAAAGTACCATCATCATTGTAAAGTTCGTGATACAAACCAAAACTTGAATTTTTGATATAGGCTACTTTTGTTTTTATCAATACATTTCCAGGAAAAAATAAAGGATTTTTGAAATCACATTTGGTAGAAACCAACATAGGTCCTTTTTTGGTTGTTGCATATAATTTTGCCAAACCAGACACCTCCCAAAATTGAACACGCGCACTCTGCATGTATTTCATGAAGTTAACATTATTTACGTGCTGATAGGTATCCATTTCACTCCAATCAATCCTAAGCTGTAGTGAAAGTTTAAATTCTGAAGAGGTACTCATTTACAAATTAGATTGAATCTTTTCGGCTAATGTTTCAAACTCTTCTTTACTCATTGATACTTTATGCTGAAATGTCATCTCTCTCATATCATTAAGTGGAATTAAATGCACATGAACATGAGGTACTTCTAGACCTACTACAGCAACCCCAACTCTTAGACAGGGTACAGATTTTTCAATTGCCTTTGCTACTTTACGAGAAAAACGCATCAGTTCTATATAAGTTTCTTCGTCTAGATCAAAGATTTTATCTTCTTCCTTCTTTGGAATGCATAGCGTATGCCCTTTGGCATTAGGGTTAATATCTAAGAAAGCATAAAAGTGCTCATCTTCTGCAACTTTATATGAGGGTATTTCACCAGCAACTATTTTCGTAAAAAGGGTAGACATTTGTTATAAATTTTGGTTGGTTTATTGTTACGAAATATAGAACATTTCTAGGAAAATAATAATCATAAAAAAACCTTTCTCATTTTTTTAAGAAAGGTTTTCGTATTCTATGTTATTTATGCTATTCTCTTGTTATTTCTACTACATCAAACTTCATAATTCCGTTAGGAACTTGAATCTCTGCTACCTCTCCAACGCTTTTACCTAGAAGACCTTTGCCGATTGGAGAATCTACCGATATTTTTCCAGTTTTAAGATCTGCCTCACTTTGTGCTACTAGTTTATACGTCATTTGAGCACCATTGGTTTGGTTTTTTATCTTTACCGTAGAATGTATTAACACTTTTGAAGTATCTAACTGAGATTCATCAATAAGACGAGCTCCAGCCAAAGTCTCTTCTAATTTAGAAATTCTCATTTCTAAAAGTCCTTGTGCTTCTTTTGCCGCATCATATTCGGCATTTTCACTTAAATCTCCTTTATCACGTGCTTCTGCAATTGCTTGTGATGCTTTAGGTCTTTCTATATCTTTAAGGTTATTTAACTCGTCTCTTAATTTTTTTAGCCCTTCTGCAGTGTAATAGGATACTTTGCTCATAACTTCATCGTTTATATAAATACAAAAAATCCCATAGCTATGGGACTTTATCTAAAACAAATATAAGAAAAAATAATACCGAATCACATTTTTGACTAATTTGGTCGTTTAAAAAATCCCTGTTTTTGTAAATAAAGAATATCTTTCTTTTTTTAAGAGTAAACAAATGAAAAAAATACTATTTATACTATCCATTTCGCTATGTATCATTTCTTGTAGTAGTGATGATAATCGTTCTAATAACCCTAACCTTCCGTCAATCAGTTTTAACCATACGGTAAATTTAGATCTTCCACAATTTAATGATCTTAAATTTCCTGGAAACTCTGAAGTAATAGGAATTGAAGGAGTTGGTATCAAAGGTGTGATTATCTACAATGTTGACAACACATTATATTCTGCTTTTGAACTTAGCGATCCTAATATTACTCCAAGTGACTGTTCAGCTCTAAATGTAACTGGTATTAGAGCCGAATCTAATTGTGGCAATGATAATGCTTATGAAATTATAAATGGGCAGCAATTAGAAGGAGAAGGTGGTTTTCCTTTATTGAGATATCAGATTAGAAGAGAAGGAAACATTTTAGTAATTTCTAATTAAAAAGCAGACAATCCATTACTTAAATTAATGAGATGAAGATCATTTCTTTTTTCTCTAATAAGTTCTATTGCTCTTTTACTGCGAATTCCTGATTGACAACAAACCACAATTGGTTTGTTCCCATTCAATTCCATTATATGATCCGAAATACTTTCTAAAGGAATATGCGTACCGCCTATGTTAAAATGATTAAACTCTTCGAAAGATCTGACATCTAAAATTTGATAATCTTCTATATGTTTTTTCAGTTCTACTGCATTGATTTCTTCAAAACCATAAGAACTTATTCCGCAGAAAAAATCGTAATCCTCTTCTAGTTGGTCTATTTCAATATCATGATTTTTCTTGAATGCAATGACCTGCTGTTGCATCGTTAGCGTATCAAAATAAAAAAGCTTTCCTCGCAATACTTCTCCAATTCCTGTAACCATTTTGATTACTTCATTGGCTTGAAGACTTCCAATAATACCTGGCAACACCCCCAAAACGCCTATGTCAGAACAATTAGGAACAGCTCCTGGAGACGGAGGAGAAGGAAATAAACAACGATATGTTGGTCCATCCTTATAATTTAAGACAGAAACTTGTCCTTGAAATTTAAAAATAGATCCAAAAACTAGTGGTTTATCAGCTAGTACACAAGCATCATTTACTAGGTATCTCGTTGGAAAATTATCGCTTCCATCCACTATAATATCATAGGCTGAAAATAGTTCTACAGCATTATCATTATCTAGTAATTCTTCATATACCTTAAAAAAAACAAAAGGATTTATTGCAGCTAACCTTTCTGAAGCTACTCTAGCTTTTGACTTTCCTATATCATTAATCGTGTATAAAATTTGTCTTTGTAAGTTAGTTTGATCAACTACATCATTATCAATAATACCGATCGTTCCAACTCCTGCGGCAGTAAGATATTGTAAAATTGGACATCCTAAACCACCTGCACCGATAACTAAAACTTTGGCAGATTTTAATTTTTCTTGCCCTTCGACACCTATCTCACCGAGTAAAATATGGCGACTATATTGAATGTTTTCTTCTTTGTTTAACATATGCAGCACTGACTTATCCTTAGTTATTATTGCCAATTATGTGCCCAATCTTTCCAAACTACTTCTAAACCTTTAGATTTTAGCATAGTGACCACTTCTTCGGTAGAACGCTCATCAGAAATTTCGAACTGTTCCAAAGATTGAGGTTCTACAGCATATCCTCCAGGATTTGTTTTAGATTCTGCACTTATAGAAGTAATACCTAGATTGACAATATTTTCTCTAAAAACTTCACTCTCACGAGTAGACATAGATAACTCCACATCTTCATCTAATAATCGAAATGCGCATATTAATTGTACTAAATCCGAATCTGTCATTTCTACTTTAGGCTCTAATCCTCCACTATGCGGTCGTAACCTCGGAAATGATATAGAGTATTTAGTTTTCCAATACGTTTTTTGAAGATATTGTAAATGCAACGCAGTAAAAAAACTATCTGCTCTCCAATCTTCCAACCCAAACAAAGCTCCTAACCCTATTTTATGAATTCCTGCGCGTCCTAATCGATCTGGAGTTTCTAACCTGTAGTTAAAATTAGACTTTCTCCCTTTTGGGTGATGCTTCTTATACTCTTCTTTATGGTAAGTTTCCTGATACACCAACACTGCATACAAACCACTTTCTATAAGCAACTCATAATCCGGTTGATCTAATGGTTGTACTTCTATAGTGATATTTGCAAATTTTGACTGAATTAACCGTATCGCGTTGTTGATATATGAAACACCTACAGTTTTATTTGCCTCTCCAGTAACCAATAAAATATGATCATATCCTTTTGACTTTAAATATGCTACTTCTGCTAGTATTTCCTCATCGGTCAAAGTCCTTCGAGGAATTTTATTAGTCATACTAAAACCGCAATATGTACAAATGTTTTGACATTCATTACTAAGATACATGGGTGCATACATCTGTATGGTATTCCCAAATCGTTTCTTAGTAAGTTGATAACTTAATTGTGCCATTTGCTCCAAATACGGTTTTGCGGCTGGAGAAATTAACGCTTTAAAATCCTCAATAGTTCTTTTCGAAGTATATAAAGCTTGCTGAACATCTTGTTCATTTTTTTGTAAAATATCGGAAAGCACATCGTTCCAATCAAACTTATCGAATATGTCTTTGAAACTACTCATTCAAAAAACTTGTTAATGGGCTACTTGCTTCTGCGTGTTTTTTAACAGGCGCTAATTTTGCATTATAAGCTAGCCTACCTGCTTTAACAGCCATTCTAAAAGCCTCTGCCATAGCAATAGGCTCCTGAGAAACTGCAATCGCCGTATTTACCAATACAGCATCTGCTCCAATTTCCATAGCAAAAGCAGCATGTGATGGACTACCGATACCTGCATCTACAATTACAGGGACGTTACTTTGATCAATGATTATCTCTAAAAAATCAAATGTCTTTAAACCTTTATTACTTCCTATTGGCGCTCCTAAAGGCATAACACATTGCGTCCCTACCTCTTCGAGTCTTTTGCACAAAACAGGATCAGCATGAATATAAGGCATTACTACAAATCCTAATTTTACAAGCTCTTCTGCCGCTTTTAAAGTCTCTATAGGATCTGGTAACAAATATTTTGGATCGGGATGAATCTCTAATTTGATCCAATTCGTTTCTAAAGCTTCTCTTGCCAACTGGGCAGCAAAAATAGCTTCTTTGGCATCTCTAACTCCCGACGTATTTGGTAATAAATTAATTCTGGGATGATCTAAATGCCCTAATATATCATCATTATTATCTTCGACATCCACCCTTTTTAGAGCAACTGTTATCAATTCGCTTTCTGATGCTAATAACGATTTTCTCATTAGATCAGAGGAACTAAACTTTCCTGTACCTGTAAATAATCTAGATGAAAACTCTTTATCTGCAATTTTTAATGTATCCATGTTTCTTTTAATTCATTCAATATGCATCAGCTCTTGACCATTATAAGGTCTTTTAAGTTTTGTACTCTTTCTTCTAATTGCTCTTTGTTGGTCAACATTCCAGAAACAGCAATTCCAGATACACCAGTTTCCATAATACCAGCAATATCTTCTTCAACAATACCACCAATCGCTACAATTGGAATTTCTATTTCCTGAACTCCTAATTCTGAAATAACAGATCGATATCCCTCAATTCCAAGAATAGGACTTAATTTTTCTTTGGTTGTAGTATATCTAAAAGGACCAAGGCCAATATAATCTACTCCATCATTCTTATGTTGTATACAGTCCTGCAGTGTATTTGCAGTACCTCCAATAATAAAATTAGGACCTAAAATATTTCTGGCTTCTTTAGGGTTCATATCATTTAATCCTAAATGCACTCCATCTGCCTGCGATGCCTGCGCGATACTCACGCTATCGTTTACGATCATAATCGCTCCGTACTGATCACAGATTTCTCTACATTTTAGAGCAGTATTTAAAATGGTAGCTGGATCTTCATTTTTTAGACGTAATTGCACCCATCTTACACCTGCTTCACAAACTTCTCCTATATGCTGCAAATGCTCTTGTGGAGAATTTCCTTGTGATATATATTGTAAGTTTATCATATTAATACATTCTTAACTTCTTCAACTACTTAACCACTAAAACTTATGATAGCCCAATAATGTCTTATTAGACCTTAATACATTTTCTGTATATCTTTTTCCTCTAAAACATGCTTTCAATAAAGGAAAACCTAAAGCCAAATATGCAGCAACAGCAGATGATAATACACAACCACTACCATGTTTTTCTGTGATTCTATTGCGCTTTGGGTTTAATGTAAAACAATTACCTTTTTTAGTATACAATTCATCCTTACCAACCATTTCTTTGCGATGCCCTCCTTTTAGAAGCAGATTCGTATAGCCAGAAATATGATTTATAGTTTCTTTTATGTTCTTATCATTATACAGTTTTTCGATCTCTTCGTAATTAGGAGTAATTAGATATATCTTTTGCAAGACTTCTTCGAAGTACTTTTTATCATCTTTACTATCTTCATGATCTAGTTTTTCACTTTCGGAATGAAAATCATAGGAAGAGCTAGATCTCAATACTGGATCCAAAATGATTTTTATCTTACTATTATTTTTCAATAAAAAATCGATAATTTCATTTAGTACTTTCCAATTCTGAACAATACCGATCTTCACGAAGTCAATGCTAAACTTTTTAAAAAGAATCGCAATTTGATTTTTTATCAACTCAATATCATTCCATATACATGCTTCAAAATCAGTATCATTTTGTATCGTATTGGCGGTACATACAGCAAATCCGTAACACTTTAAAGCCTCCATCGTTTTAATATCAGCCGTTAATCCAGCTCCCGATGAAGGATCAAAACCTGCAATTGTTAATACATTAGGACGCTTTTTCATACACTCTCAATTCATAATCTTAACAACAGCATCATGAACATCTTTAATCTTAATAAAACTTTTTATTGGATCTTCTGAATTCCAAACACCTCCTAAAATTCCAACCCCTTTAAATCCTAAATCATAGGTTTTTTGTAGTGTGCTTTCATTGATACCACCCATACCAATTATAGTATGATCCATATCAGTTACATCGAAACCTTTACCTTCATATCCAGCTTTAGATATAGAACCAAAAACAGGACTTAATAGCACATATTCAAAAGCAGCTTTACAGTCCCTAATATCTTCTTTAGAATGGAAAGAACTCGTTACAGAAAAACCTTTGTTTTTATAGACTTGAATAGTTACTTCTAACGCATCTTCCAGATCAATTCTTGCTTGTTCTTGCAGGTGAATCCCTCTTAGATTATACTGTTGTGTTAACTCAGGAAATTGATGTGTCATAATTCTATTATGATACTTTCTGTCTATCTGGTCCAAAAGTGAGCGATATCCATCCATCGTAAATGTAGGTTTACGTAGATGCAATATTTCTAAGCCTTCTTTAAACAATTGATTAATTTGTTCTGCCTCATTTGGCAAAGCTCTTTCTGATGTAAGTACGATGATCATTTTTCTGCTTGCTATTCTATTAGACATGGAATCGGGTACAAGATTCGATGTCCGATACCCAACTCCAAATACCTTGATACTTATAGATAAACTTCGCTTCCTTTTTCTTTAAACTCTTCTGCTTTTTCTTGCATTCCTTGTTCTAGCGCTTTCTGATCATCAATTTCCTTTTTAGCGGCATAATCTCGTACTTCTTGAGATATTTTCATTGAGCAGAATTTTGGACCACACATACTACAGAAATGAGCGATTTTTGCTCCTTCTGCGGGCAAGGTCTCGTCATGATATTCTCTTGCTCTTTCTGGATCTAAGGCAAGATTAAATTGATCTTCCCATCTGAACTCAAATCGTGCTTTACTCAAAGCATCATCTCTATGCTGTGCTCCTGGATGTCCTTTTGCCAAATCCGCGGCATGTGCTGCCAACTTGTAAGTAATCACTCCTGTTCTAACATCTTCCTTATTAGGCAATCCTAAATGCTCTTTTGGAGTTACGTAACATAACATTGCAGTACCATACCATCCTATCATTGCCGCTCCAATTCCTGAAGTAATATGATCATATCCTGGCGCAATATCTGTAGTTAAAGGCCCTAATGTATAAAAGGGAGCTTCTCCACAAGCTTCTAACTGCTTATCCATGTTCTGCTTAATCATATGCATGGGTACATGACCTGGTCCTTCAATAAAAGTTTGTACGTCATGCTTCCAGGCAATTTTTGTTAATTCACCTAGTGTTTCTAATTCTGCAAACTGGGCTTCATCATTAGCATCTGCAATACTTCCTGGACGCAAACCGTCTCCTAATGAAAATGCAACATCATAAGACTTCATGATTTCGCAAATCTCCTCGAAATGAGTATATAAGAAACTCTCTTTATGGTGCGCTAAGCACCATTTTGCCATGATCGATCCTCCCCTAGATACAATTCCTGTAACTCTTTTAGCAGTCATTGGCACATATGCTAAACGTACACCTGCATGAATGGTAAAGTAATCTACTCCTTGCTCTGCTTGCTCAATTAAAGTATCTCTAAAAATTTCCCAGGTAAGATCTTCTGCCTTACCGTTTACTTTTTCCAACGCTTGATAAATTGGTACTGTTCCTATTGGTACAGGAGAGTTACGAACAATCCACTCTCTGGTTTCGTGAATATTCTGACCTGTAGAAAGGTCCATAATATTATCCGCTCCCCAACGGCACGCCCATACAGCTTTTTCTACCTCTTCTTCGATACTGGAAGTAGTTGCCGAATTACCAATATTAGCATTAATTTTTACCAAAAAGTTACGCCCTAAAATCATTGGCTCTGCTTCTGGATGATTAATATTAGAAGGAATTACTGCTCTACCTCTTGCTACTTCCTCTCTTACAAACTCTGCAGTAATTTTCTTAGGAATACTCGCCCCAAAATCCTGACCTGGATGCTGTTTGGCAATTCTAGTTGCTTCCTCTATTTTTTGATTTTCTCTAATGGCAACATATTCCATTTCTGGGGTAATGATTCCTTGCTTTGCATAATACATTTGAGAAACATTCTTACCAGCTTTTGCCCTTTTTGGTTTTCTAAGATGGTTGAATCTTAGGTGATCTAAACTTGGGTCATTTAGCCTTTGATTACAGTATTCAGAAGAAAAACCATCTAGCTCTTCGACATCACCACGATCTAATATCCATTGCTCTCTTATACGTTCAATTCCATTATGAACATTAATTTCTTTACTAGGATCTGTATAGGGCCCACTTGTATCATATACTACTACAGGTTCATTTGCTGTTTTTTTACGAGTCATCGAATCTACTGTATCACTCAATTCTATTTCTCGCATCGCCACATTGATCTGTGGGTGGATACTTCCCTTTACATATACTTTTTTAGAGTTTGGAAAAGGTGTTGTAGTAATTTTTTCTTGCTGTGGTGCGGTATCTTTTTTCTTCATAAATATGTCGTTTTAGCTTCTGGTAATCATTTATCTGTAATGTATTTATCCTCCTTGAGTAGCTTGAATTATAGTAATATTATCGCTTACTTTAATTAAAGTCTGGCCCCATTCTTTTTTGGTAACAACTTCATTATTGATTGCTATTGCAATCCCATCTTTAGCAATGGATAACTGCTCTAACAAAGATGTTAAGGAACTATTTTCGGAAATAGTTTTTTCTTGATTATTAACGTTTATGGTCATTCTTAAATCTTAAATCCATAAACTTTAGGTACACACCTATAACAAGAAGAAAAATCACAGACAATAGTGCAGTGACATTAACTTTTCCCTTCATCAGTATTAACTGCATCAGGTTCGAAGGGTATTTCTCAGACTCCTTTTTCGGAGACACCCCTAAAGTTTATTTGGTAAAGGTAAGGAATCTAAAAACAAATACAGTATCTACTTTCCTATTTATAAACTTTTTATGAAAATCTAAAGTTTAGATACTATAGAAAGGCAAGGGTAATCCTTGTTCAAAACGAAATGCCATATGTGAGTTGTATCATCAATAAACAAGGTGGTTCCAATGATTTATTGTAAATTTATAAATCGGTTAAACAATGCTTCTCCTTTTTTGAAGTTAGTATACTAAGAAATAAGTCATTACTATCAATTTAAATCTAATTAAATTGATTATTAGAGATTCCTCTTTTAAAATTGGAAACTCAATACACATAAACCAATGAAAAATACCAAACGTGCCATAACATCAAAGGTAATTATTAGCTATAGTCTTGCGACCGTTTTGGCCGTTCTTTCTTTTTGGATAATCTATAGTCAATTAAATAACTACACAGAAAGCACTAAAATTAAAAATGAAAATAATGAAAAATTAGTTCTTGTCGGAGAAGCTATTACCAGACTATATGAAGCGGAAAGCCTTACAAGAAATATCATTCAAACTTCTAATAAGAACAAGAAATTTCAAAACTACACTGCAAAAGTAGATTCTATTATTAATACGATCGATCAACTTGCTTATGTTTCCTCTGATAGTGTTCAGATAAGAAAAATAGATAGTATCAAAATTTTAGTAGATAATAAAAATAAAAACTTTGCAGAGTTAATAGACATTTATAAACAACGTAATCGAAAAGGCACTTATCAAACAGCCATAGATGAGTTGAAAAAGACCAATTCTAACTTCGAAGATTACGATACCAATTATGAAAAACGTTTTAAAGACAAATCCCCTGATAAGAGAAAACTTTTTTCTAATGTGATAGAATTATTAAAAAAGGACAATGAAAAAAGATTAACCAACGAAACAGTAGAATCTCTTACTAATACAGTAAAGGAAGTACTTGCAGAATTAGAAGCAAAAGACAGGAGGTATAGATATGAGATTTGGTATAAAGAAAATAAACTCTTAAAAAACGATCAGGTTATTACTCAAAAATTAAGAGATATTTTAGCTCATATTGAACAAAACGAGAGAAATGAATTTAAAAAGAGATTCCAAGCTTCAAGTGAGGTCATGGATAAAACCTTTACGTTTATCATTATTATCTCTGCAATAAGTCTTGTCATTGCTATTATTTTTATTGTATTAATTACTGGTGATATTTCTAAAAGTCAGAAATTCAGAAATGAATTGGAGAATGAAAAAACATACACAGAGTCTTTATTAAAAACCCGAGAATCTTTAATCAACACGGTTACTCATGACCTACGTTCTCCTCTAAACACAGTGATTGGATATTCCGATTTATTAGAAAAAACAGGATTAAACAATAAGCAAAAACATTATCTAGGTCATCTCAAAAAATCATCGGATTACATTCTACATTTAGTGAATGACTTGCTTGATTTATCAAAATTAGAGGCTGGTAGAATGGTGATCGAAGAATTACCTTTTTCTCCAAAAAAATTAATAATAAATACCATTACAAGCGTAATACCAGTAAATGATGCTAAAAACCTTGATATTTTTATCAATACCAAAAATGAACTAAAAAAACAATATTTAGGAGATCCTTTCCGTATCAAGCAGGTACTTACTAACTTGCTTAATAATGCGTATAAATTTACAGACGTAGGCTCCATTACGATTGATGCAGAAATTACGGAAAACGGGCTAGCAGAAAAAGAACTTAAAATCTCTGTTAAGGATACAGGAATTGGTATTACAAAAGAGCAACAAAAATATATCTTCGAAGAATTTTCTCAAGGCGATGATGACACTGAAAAAAAGTATGGTGGATTTGGTTTAGGCCTGGCTATCACAAAGAAAATAATCAAACTACTTAATGGTAAAATCCGCTTAGAAAGTGAACCTAATAAAGGAAGTAATTTTACGTTTTGCATACCTATTAAACTTGCTAAAAATCAAATCCCTGAAGAAGAACATGAAGTAGCAAAAATAGAACACTTCACAAACAAAAGAGCACTCATTGTAGATGATGATTTAAGTCAATTAGATCTAACTAGTGAAGTTGTTTCACTTATGGGATTATCTTATGATATCTGTGAAAATGGTTTAGATGCTCTTGAACTTCTCAAAAAAAACAGCTATGACCTTATTCTTACAGATATTCAAATGCCCAAAATGGATGGTTTCGAACTTTTGAAAAATGTAAAAGAAGACTCAAAATATGTGGATACTCCAATTATCGCACTTTCAGGTAGAACCGATACTACAGCATCGGAATATGAAGTAGCAGGTTTTTCTAGTAGCTTGCGAAAACCATACGCACCTCAGTCACTTATAGATCTGGTAGCATCCGTATTAAAAATTGATGCGCCTGATATTGAATACGAAAACCCAATTACTGATCAGGAAGAAGAATCCGATTATTCTTTAAGTGATCTGATGCTTTTTGCACACGGAGATTCTGAATCTCTTTATGCTATTTTAGAAACCTTTTGCGATAGTACTACAGACCATATAAAAGAATTAAAAACAGCAGTATCAACTAATGATGGCGATCTAGAACAAATTAAAAGGTTAGCGCATAAAATGCTACCTATGTTTAAACAAATAAAAGCCAAGGAAATCGTACCTATATTAGATACACTTGAACATCTGGATGACTACGAACTAAACTCTGAAGAAGTTCTTTCTCTCACTAAAGAAGGGATACAAAAGATAGAAAACCTAATTGATAAGCTTAAAGTAAAACACTAAAGACTTATATCGTATTGCTTTAATTTATTGTAAAGTGTCTTCCTATCTATATCAAGCATGCGCGCAGCTTTTGCTTTATTACCATTAGCTTTTTCTAAGGCATCCAAAATCAATTCTTGTTCATTTTGGTTTTTAAACAACCCATAGGTTTGTTTCGCATTATGTGAAGCATATGCCACATCATTTGGTAATACATCTAGGGTAATCATATCATTTTGCGAAAGTAACACAGATCTTTTTACGATATTTTTTAATTCCCTTAGATTTCCAGGCCAATCATATTTCTTAAATGTATCGAGAACCTCATCTGCAAAACCTACAACGTGCTTATCTAGCTCTATATTAGACTCTTCGAGAAAATAATTTGCGAACAACATTAAGTCCTCAATTCTATCCTTTAAAGGTGGAACTTTTATTGAAAATTCATTGAGTCTGTGATACAAATCCTCTCTAAATTCTCCTTCTTTTACAGCATTACTTAAATCCTCATTGGTAGCTGCAATCACTCGAATATCTACCTCTATCTCCTTATTACTTCCTACAGGCTTAATCTTTCTTTCTTGCAATGCTCTTAGCAACTGTACCTGTAATTCATAACTTAGGTTTCCAATTTCATCTAAAAATAGAGTTCCTCCATTCGCTGCTTCAAAATGACCTACCTTATCATTAACAGCACCCGTAAAAGAACCTTTTATATGTCCAAAAAATTCACTGGAAGCAATTTCTTTAGGAATTGCTCCACAATCTACGGGAACAAAAGGTTTATCAGCTCTCTTACTTGCTTTATGAATACTACTAGCTACATATTCTTTTCCTGTACCACTATCACCAATTACCAAAACAGACATTCTGGTAGGAGCCACTAAAGCTACATATTCATTTAGTTTTTTGGATGCATCACTAACTCCTTTGACAAAGGAATTATTCTGAGACACTACTACCTCTTCTTTTTTAGAAGATTCTTTTTTTACGGGTTGAGAAACATCCTTTACCTTTAAGGCATTTTCTAAAATTTGTAGTATTTTATCTGGATTAAATGGTTTAGAAACATAATCAAAAGCCCCTTGTTTAATAGCACTAACTGCCATATTAATTTCGGCATAACCAGTCATAATAACGACTTGAGTTTTTGGATTTTTTGCTCTAATATCATCTAATAAAGTAATTCCATCTCTATCTGGCAGTCTAACATCTGTAAGGACTATATCAAATGTATGTTCTTGAATTTGTAAAACAGCTTCACTACCAGAAAATGAGGTTGATACTTCATATCCTTTTTTTTGTAAAAAAGTCTTAAGCATTGTGCAAAAAGCCACATCATCTTCAACAATCAGTAATTTGGACATATGATATCATTTAATTCTAAATGTATTATATAAAATTAAATATTAAAAACATTTAATAATTCTCTTCTTCAAAGAAACGTAAAAAATAAAAAAGAGACCCTTGGGATTGGGTCTCTTTTTAGCACTAAACAACTTTATATCGTCTTTTGGTTGCAAAACGATATCCTTTTCTACCCCTAGATTTAAGATTTGTCGTCTGGCTTAATCCATTCGCCATTAGCGCTTGCAAATACAACTTTAGTATAGTTATCTTTACCTTTAAGGACAATCTTATAGGTATTATCCTTTGATATATAAGCTCTATAAATACGTAAGTTTTCAAAATCTTTAGCAGCTGCATCTTGAACCATCATAGGTAATTCTACAATTTCGATTTCAGTATATTCTTGCAGCTCATATTCGTAATCCATAAACTCCCATCCATCATTTTCAGCTAACTCATCCTGTGCTATCACTCCTTGTGCTGAAATAATACTTACTACTATCGCGATGATCATTTGTAAATTTTTCATTTTGTTAATATGTAAAAACTTGTTTTACGATTATATAGAAAGGAATAATTGTTCCAAAAAATAAGTAATACAGAAAAAATTACAAAATACTGTAAGACAGTAGATTAAAAATTAAATGAAAAATCAAAAAACTGTGGAAACTCGTAAAATCCACATAAAAGTGTAGAAATTTTACACACTTTTTGACAAATGCAGCAAATCAAAAAAGTGGTTTTTTACGATTTGATTTTTTTAAGGAGTGTTGTTTTTTATTCTCTAACCTTTTTTTGACAGATGCTTTTGTAGGCTTTGATGGTTTTCTGGACTTTTTCACCTGTAAGCTCGCTTTTAGAACATCTAAAAATCTAGTAATCACAAGTTCCTTATTTCTGTGCTGACTTCTTGTATCACCACATTGTAAGATCAAATGACCAGATTTTGTTATTCTAGAAGCAAGCTTATTATAAATCTTTACTTTTTCTTCTTCTGTAATCCCTTTTGAATCTTGTATATGAAAACTAAGCTCTACTTTAGTGGACACCTTATTTACATGTTGACCACCAGCTCCAGAACTTCGTACAGATTTAAATTTCAATTCGCTGAGAAGAACAGAAGTATTCACGAAAAAAGTTTTACTTGATGAGCAGATTTAAGCAAATCATTTACAGTTTTTACGGGATTAAAAGTAGTAAGAGGAACCTCCACAAAAACACTAATCCAATTTGCCATAGCACCATTCCACAATCCTGGAAGTTCTAGCGCTTTCAAAACTTTTCCATTTAATGATTTAGTAGTTATGAATCCAGCATTTGGATCAATATATTGCGTTAGGTCAAATTTATTTCCTTTATAGTCTCTAACTCCACAAACCAGATCTACTGGATTAAAATGAGTAGCGCTTTCCAATATTTCACGTTGTCTATGATCCTGTGTATTAATCTGAGGAGTTTCTATAATCTGTAACACTAGCCTTCCATTATCTTTCTTAACCCAAAAAGGTCCTCCTCCAGGTTCTCCTTCATTAATTACCATCCCACAAACTCGGATCGGTCTATTTAAAGATTCCTGTAAAAATTCGATTTTATACTTCTCAGAAAATTTGTCAAAGTCTAAAGGCAAACGAACATTAAGTTGCTCTACCAAGAACTTCTTTATGTCAGTTAGCTCTGCTTCAGTTGGGGGTTTTTTGTCAATAGCATGTAATATTCTAAAAGCTTCTTCCTGAATTTCTATCAACTTACCGGCCAGTATCTTTTTATATCCAGAAACCTCATCCTGATATTTTCGAACGACCACATTATCAATATTCTTTATGTAGATAATATCAGAATCCAGTTCGTTTAAATTTTCGATCAATGCTCCGTGCCCTCCAGGTCTAAAAAACAAGGAACCTTTTTCCGTTCTAAAAGGTTCGTTATTTTCATCTACTGCAATAGTATCTGTTTCTGATTTCTGAAAAGAATAAGTAATAATAAAGTTAGTATCTGTTTTCTCCTCTACCTTTTTCTTAATTCTCTCAAACTCATCTTTAAATGCATCCAAGTGATCTTTTGAAATAGTAAAATGCAGTTTAGAATCTCCATTAACGCTTTTATTATACCCTGCAGCTTCGTATAAATGTTCCTCGAAAGAAGTAGCTATACTATTTGGATATTTATGAAATGGTAATAAACCCTTTGGATATGAACCAAAATTCAACCCTTTTTCTTTTAACATCATCTCAATAAATATATATAACTGACGTCCTTCAGAAAGAGACTCAAAATTAGGATACGAATTCTTCACATCTTGCATTACAGTTTCATAAAAAGGAAACTTTTCTAAGCCAATCAGGAATAAACGTATAGCAGTTGCTTTTTCGTGATTCGTATAAGAATTCAAACTCTCTTTTTTATATTCGTAATTATCCAAAAACTTAAATAGGTCTTTGAACATTCTAGTTGCTGCACCAGATGCAGGAACAAACTTAATCGTATCTAAATCCGCGGACTTAGATTCATATAACTTAGTTAATTCGGTTTGATAATGGTCTGAAAACTTCAAAATACCATTCTCTAAACTTGCCGCACTCCTTAATGCAACAAAGGGAATTTCGTTTTTAAAAGTTTCTATCTGGGATAATACCCGTTCTACAGTTAATCCTTTTGATGTTATTAGCTTAATATCTTTATCTGTAATATTCACTTTTGTAAATTCTTTTATTAGTCAGAAACAAAAACACAGTATTCAATCTTGTTTTCAATTTTAACAGTTAGTTTCCGCTTCGAAAGCCTATTTGATGTTTATTATTCGGTTTATCAATATAAAACAAAAACGTGTAAAACCTAGTTATTTCTATTTTAAAAAATGATTTATATTGGTAAAGCATATACACAGGTAAAACCTTCAAACTCTAAAAAAGTAATATCATAATAGCTGATTTTGTTTTTATAATGTAAACTTGCCGTTGTAAAAGGAATTCCGAGATTAAATGGTGTTACATGAATATTTTGCTCAAAACTAAGACCTGCCGTCCCATATAATTTGTACAAAGACTCTTTGGCCCCCCAAATAACCGTCAGAACCCTAACCTTTTCTTCTTGAAATTGCTCGACAAATTCCTGTTCTGATTCCACAAATTTATGAGCAATCCTAACAATCTTATCTCGTTGCTTTTCGATATCAATTCCCACTAATTTATCACTAATTATAACACCAGCAAATTCATAAGAATGTGTAATAGAAATTTGTTTCCCATCTTTTAAATGTGGTTTCCCAAAATCATCATAATATAAATCATGATCTGTATATCCAAAAAAGGCTAATAAATGACGAACACTCATAAATCCCCTTCTATGCAGATCAGATTTCATATTGTCAACTCTATTTTGACAATGGTCCGTAAGTTCAATTCCATCAGACAGATCTTCAAAAGACTCTTCTATCTTCCAAATCAATATATTAGTGGTTTCATCTACTGTTATAGTTTTGTAAAGAGGCATGCGAATTCTTAAAGTTATTATGTACCTTTGCAAACTGAAAATTAGGAGTGAAGACCTTAATTTTCGGGAAACGAATTTAGAATAATTTGGTGCGAAATACTAAAATTATTGCACTTGATAACTATAAAACAGATACTATGAGTACCAAAACAGTACCTTATGTTCCTTACAAAGTTAAAGACATTTCATTAGCTGCTTGGGGGAGAAAAGAAATTGAACTAGCAGAAGCAGAAATGCCAGGTCTTATGTCCTTAAGAGAAGAATATAAAGACGAACAACCTCTTAAAGGGGCTCGTATTGCAGGTTGTCTACATATGACTATCCAAACCGCAGTACTAATCGAAACATTACAAGCTCTTGGAGCAGAGGTTACTTGGAGTTCATGTAATATTTTTTCTACTCAAGATCAGGCAGCAGCAGCAATTGCAGATGCTGGAATACCGGTATACGCATGGAAAGGAATGAATGAAGAAGAATTTGATTGGTGTATAGAGCAAACACTGTTTTTTGGAGAAGATCGTAAGCCATTAAATATGATTCTAGATGATGGTGGAGATTTAACAAACATGGTATTGGATAAATATCCAGAACTAGTGGATGGTATTAAAGGACTTTCTGAAGAAACCACTACTGGGGTTCACCGTTTATACGAAAGAATGAAAAACGGTACGTTGCCTATGCCAGCAATTAACGTAAATGATTCTGTTACTAAATCTAAATTTGACAACAAATACGGTTGTAAAGAGAGTGCAGTTGACGCTATCAGAAGAGCAACAGATGTAATGTTAGCTGGTAAACGTGTAATTGTTTGTGGATACGGAGATGTTGGTAAAGGAACAGCTGCATCATTTAGAGGTGCTGGTTCTATTGTTACGGTTACCGAAATAGATCCGATCTGTGCTTTACAAGCTGCAATGGACGGTTTCGAAGTTAAAAAACTAGAAACTGTAATCGGAAATGCGGATATTGTAATTACTACTACAGGTAACAAAGACATTGTACAAGGACATCATTTCGAAGCCCTTAAAGACAAAGCAATTGTTTGTAATATTGGACATTTCGATAACGAAATCGATATGGCGTGGTTAAATAAAAACTACGGAAATACAAAAGACACCATCAAACCACAAGTAGATAAATATAATATCAATGGTAATGATGTGATCATTCTTGCAGAAGGTCGTTTGGTGAATTTAGGATGTGCAACAGGTCACCCAAGTTTTGTAATGAGTAATTCTTTTACCAATCAAACTTTAGCACAAATAGAGCTTTGGAAACATAGCGAAAACTATAAAAATGAAGTATATATGTTACCAAAGCACTTAGATGAAAAGGTAGCTAAACTTCACTTAGCTAAAATCGGAGTAGAATTAACAGAATTACGAAAAGATCAAGCTGATTATATTGGTGTTACGGTAGAAGGACCATTTAAACCAGAACACTACAGATATTAATTAGGATAATATCTTAAAACGTATATATTTACAAAAAACTCCTTGTTTATTAAACAAGGAGTTTTTTTATTGGTTTAAGCTATAAAAATTTGCAAACCTAATCTACAATACTAGTATACCATATTTAAGTTAATATTTCCGTTTCCGGAAAATATAACTCATCCATACCGGATCATTTTCTTCAGAAACTACAGATTGACGGTCTACAAACTCCCAATTGGCTGCATTCATATAATTCAACAAATCTGAAGTACCATCGAGATCTTCAATTTCTTTAATCGAAATCGCTTTACCTTTTAAAGACTCCTGTTCTTCCACCTTTATTCTTTTAATACTTCCACTATTATTAGTTTTTTGGACAACTATGATTTCTAAATAATCATATTTTGGTATTTCCTGCGAGACTACAGTGCTTACGATCAAAAGAAAAACAAAGCAAAGCACAATTTGGTTTAGTCGCAATTTCATAAAATTTAGGTTTAAAAGAAGTTTAATTCGAATAAAAAGCCCTTTTCAAGTTTATTTGAAAAGGGCTTCGTCTTTATTACAAAGGAAAATATTCTTATGCTTCAAAAGGAACTATAGAAACATAAGATTTATTATCTTTTTTCTTAGTGAATTTTACTACACCATCTACTTTAGCGTGTAGTGTGTGATCTTTACCAGCGTAAACGTTTTCACCTGGCTTATGTGCTGTACCTCTTTGTCTTACAATGATGTTTCCAGCTACGGCAGCTTGTCCACCAAAAATCTTAACACCTAATCGTTTCGATTCTGATTCTCTACCATTCTTCGAACTACCAACTCCTTTTTTATGAGCCATAATTTCTAGGTTTTATTATGTTAAACTTAAAATTGAATGAAGCAATTAAGCTTTACCACCATCCAATTCGTCTTGCCATTTCTTTAATTCGTCCCACTTACCTTCAGCAGCTAATTTTGCTTGTGCAGGCCAAGTGTCTGTTACGTGGTTACCACGTACTTCAGCGATGATTTCTGAAATCTTAGCAGCATCAGTCTTTGCTAAATCAGCAAAAGTGGCGATTCCTGCTTCTACTAATGTAGATGCGATTTTTGGTCCAATACCTTCAATCTTTTTAAGATCATCTGCTTTCGCTTCCTTTTTAGGAGCAGATTTCTTTGGTGCTTCTACTTTTTTCTCAGCTTTTGCTTTTGGCTCAGCCTTCTTAGTTTCTTTCTTAGGAGCAGCTTTCTTAGCTCCAGAAGCAAC
This sequence comes from uncultured Aquimarina sp., assembly GCF_947492115.1. Lineage (NCBI taxonomy): Bacteria > Pseudomonadati > Bacteroidota > Flavobacteriia > Flavobacteriales > Flavobacteriaceae > Aquimarina > uncultured Aquimarina sp. The sequence goes on along the minus strand of NZ_CANLMM010000003.1, from coordinate 170,331 downwards.
AATACTTTCAATTACGATTTCAGTAAGAGATTGACGGTGACCATTTTTTACACGGTAACCTTTACGTCTCTTTTTCTTGAAAACAATAACTTTATCACCTCTTAGGTGTCTTGTGATTTTCGCTCCTACTTGAGCTCCATCTATAGCCGGGGCGCCTAAAGTAACATTATCTCCATCTGCAGTAAGAAGAACTTTATCGAAAGAAACTGTATCTCCCTCTTCTCCTGCTAAACGATGAACAAAAACTTTTTGGTCTTTCGCAACTTTAAATTGCTGCCCTGCTATCTCTACAATTGCGTACATAGCGTAACGTTTAATTAATTTTTTATATTTAAAGAACAACCGCCTATTAAATAAGCGGATGCAAATATACTGCTAATTAATTAACTGACAAATATTTTACGCCTTTATAGGATGAGAATGATGCTTTTTCTTAATATTCCAACTTTCTTTAAATAATTGCATAAAGGATAAGGTAAGCACAAAAGTTGTAGCAAATCCCATTATGGCAGCTACAAATACCACAATACCAACTCCTACATGATAATGTGAACTCCAATTTGCAAGCATTTCTGGAAGAAAGTTTGTATTGATATTGGTAACGTATATAGCAAAGAAAATAGTAAAGATTAAAGTAGCATTAAATCCAGTAAATAAACCTGCCATAAATCCTTTTTGATATTCAAATTGACTTCCTTTTTCTAACTTATAATCCCTCATTGCTCTGTAGAGACCATAAGCAACAATAAAACCATTACCTAAACTAAAAGCTGGGTTGGTTTGTGCTCCAACTAATGATAAAAGTAAAAAATAAGCAATCAATCCAATTGCAATCAAAACACCATATTTAACAGGAATAGTAGACTTTTTCATAATTTTCTTGTTTAGTTTTTATAGTAATTTATCGATAATAAACGGCTTTCACCCTTAAAGAACTGTTAATTTATTAGTAACTAGCTATTTACAACGTTAAAATTCTTTTTCGTTTAAATTGTAACAAAATCCGATCTTTGCATACAAATTCAATAAACAAAATTGTTATAAATGAAAACTAAACTTTACACAATTGCTTGTGGATTCCTGATGGCAGTATCAGGAAATGCGCAAGAAGTAGAATACACAGAGTATGACCTGGATAATGGTCTACATGTAATTCTACATCAAGAAAACAAAGCACCTGTGGTAACGGTAGGTGTGATGTATCACGTAGGCGCTAAAGATGAAGAAACAGGAAGAACAGGGTTTGCCCATTTTTTCGAACACCTATTATTTGAGGGTACTAAAAATATAGAAAGAGGAAAGTGGTTTGATATCGTTTCTGCCAATGGAGGAAGAAATAATGCAAATACCACTCAAGATAGAACTTACTACTACGAGACTTTGCCATCTAACAATCTAGAGCTAGGATTATGGATGGAATCAGAACGTATGTTACACCCAGTGATTAATAAGATAGGTGTAGATACTCAAAACGAAGTAGTAAAAGAAGAGAAAAGACAACGTATAGATAACGCTCCTTATGGAAAGATTATCTACAGAACTGGAATTAATAAATACATCTTCAAAAAGCATCCTTACGGACAATCTGTGATCGGAAGTATGGAAGATTTAGACGCTGCTAAACTTGATGAATTTATTGCTTTCAACAAAAAATTCTATAATCCAAATAATGCAACTTTAGTCGTAGCAGGAGATATTCAGATTGAAGACACCAAGAAGATGATTGCTGATTATTTTGGCTCTATAAAAAATACAGGTGATAAAATAACCAGAACCGTAATCAAAGAAGATCCTATTACTACAGAGATCAAAGCAACAGAGAAGGATGCCAACATTCAGATTCCTGCAAAAGTACTGGTTTACAGAACACCAAAACAGACAGATAAAGATGCTTATGTATTAAACTACATATCTACAATTCTTACTGGAGGTAATAGCTCTAGAATGTACAAGAATATGGTAGAAGACAAAAAAATGGCATTGCAGGTACTAGCTTTTACAGATGCTCAAGAAGACTACGGAACTTATATTATGGGTGCCTTGCCTCTCGGAAATGTAAGCCTGGATAAACTACAAGCAGAAATGGATGCTGAAATCGAAAAATTACAAAACGAATTGATTTCTGAGAGAGAGTTTAAGAAACTTCAAAATCAATTTGAAAATAACTTTGTGAATTCCAATTCTAGTATAGAAGGGATCGCTAATTCATTAGCTAGATACCAAATGCTATATAATGATACTAGTTTGATCAATAAAGAAATTGACATTTACAGATCTATTACAAGAGAAGACATTCAGAACGTTGCAAAAAAATACTTAAATAAAAACCAACGTCTTAATCTTGACTACTTACCTGAGTCGAGCAAATAATAAAAAAGAATATTACGATGAAAAAACATATAATCTTTATCATAGCATTTGTATTGGTTGCTGTTAGTGCTCAGGCGCAAATAGATCGATCTAAAATGCCAAAATCAGGACCTACACCTGTAATTAATTTAGGAGAACCTTATACCTTTAAAATGGGTAATGGTTTAACGGTACTTGTGGTAGAAAATAAAAAGCTACCAAGAATCACAGTAAGCTTGTCCTTAGACAATCCTCCAAATGCAGAAGGAGAAAAAGCCGGTATTGAAGCAATCGCTTCAGAAATGATGGGAAAAGGAACTAAAAGCATTAGTAAAGACGCTTTTAATGAAGAAGTTGATTTTCTTGGGGCGTTTGTAAATGTTGGTGCATCTGGCGGTTTTGCACAGTCATTATCAAAATACTCTGACCGAATCATTGAACTATTCGCAGATGCTTCTTTAAATCCAAATTTCACACAAGAAGAATTAGATCTAGAAAAAAAGAAACTTATTGAAGGAATTAAATCTGGAGAAAACAGTGCTGAAGCTGTTGCAAGTAGAGTACGAAGTGTATTAGCTTATGGGAAAAACCATCCTGCAGGAGAATACATAACGGAAAAAACTGTAAGCAATATTACATTAGCAGATGTAGAGAAATATTATAGAAAGAACTTTGTTCCTGCAAATGCCTATATGGTAATTAGCGGTGATATCAATAACGATAAGGCCAAAGATCTTGTAGAAAAGCATTTCACTTCTTGGACCTCTGGAAAAGCACCTTCTTTTGGTATTCCTGATGTAAAAGATGCTCAATACAGACAGATCAACTTTATCGATATGCCTAACGCTGTACAAACAGAAATGGCAATTATGAATATTTCTGATCTTAAAATGGCAGATGAAGACCATCATGCTGCGTTGGTTACTAATTATATCCTAGGAGGATCTTTTGGTAGTTATGTAAATATGAATTTAAGAGAAGAGCACGGATACACATACGGTGCGAGATCTACAATGCCTAGAAATAAAAATTTCAAGACTGCATTTCGAGTTACTGCCAAAGTAAGAAACATGGTAACCGATAGCGCTGTTGTAGAAACATTAAAAGAAATCAAAAGAATCAGAACGGAAGATGTTGATGATGAAGTATTAAAAAATGCAAAAGCAAAATTCTTAGGGAACTTTATCCTAGCTTCTGAAAACGATAGAACAATTGCTTCTAGAAGTATTGATATCAAAACTCAGAATCTTCCAAAAGATTTCTATGAAACTTTTATTGCTAAAATTAATGCTGTTAGTAAAGCAGATATCAAAAGAATTGCTAATAAATATTTTAATTTAGATAAAGCAAGAATTGTATTAGTTGGTAAAGGAAGTGATGTTCTTGAAAACCTTGAAAAAATCCAATTCGAAGGAAAGAAAATCCCTATCCTATATTTTGATAAATTCGGAAATAAAACCGAAAAACCAGATTATAACGCTGCATTACCAGAAGGAGTTACGGCTCAATCTGTTTTTGACGCTTATTTTAAAGCTATTGGAGGAAAAGATAAATTAGAAGCAGTTACTTCTACATTTACAACAGCTCAAGCATCTATGGGAGGAGCTACCTTAGACATGATCCTTAAAGTGACCTCTAAAAGCCAAACACTTTCTAATATCTTATTTGGCGGAAATTCGGTAAACAAAAATGTTTTTGATGGAACTAAAGGGTATGTTATGGCGCAAGGCCAGAAAATTGACTATACAGAAGCCCAGATTGCTGATGCTAAAAAGGATTCACATCCATTTTCTGAATTAAAGAATACAGATGCTACGCTAGAAGGAATAGAACCATACGAAAACGGAAAAGCATACAAGGTAAAAGTAAGTGATAAGAAAACTTCATTCTTTGATACGGAAACAGGACTTAAAATAAAGGATATTGTTATCCAAGAACAAGGAGGACAAAAGATTCCTTCTACCGTTGGATATAGCAACTACAAAGAGGTAAATGGAATTAAGTTCCCACACACCATCTCTATTGCTGCTGGTCCTCAGAAATTCGATTTTAATGTTTCAGAAATTAAAGTGAACGAAGGAGTAAGTGATGAAGATTTTAAATAAAATCTAATTCAAGAAAAAAGATGATAAAGGTTCGTAGTAATACGGACCTTTATTTTTTTCTGTTAGCAATATACACCCCAAGAATAATTACCCCTGCTGCCAATACCTGATAAAAAGAAAATTCCTCTCCATCCAATAATCCCCACATCAATGCCACGATAGGTATGGTGTATGTTACAGAAGTAGCAAAAACGGGACTGCTAATCTGCACTAATTTATTGAATAATATTTTTGCGATACCAGTACCTACAACCGCAAGTATGGATATATACATCAAACTGGTATGTACTTCTGGACTTTGAACAACTTCAGCTTCAAAAAAATCTGAATAATACAAAACAATAAGCGAAGGAATTACCAACACGATAAAATTACCATTAGCAATGGCAATTGGAGAAATCTGTTGCATATACCTTTTGATAATATTCACGTTGGTAGCATAACAAACTGAAGCACAAAGAACTAAACCAGCATACCAATAGTTTTGATTTGGATTTACAGAAGCTCCTTCTAATATAAGTGCCAAACAACCTATTAAACCAACGATGACTCCAATAAGCTGATTTCTGCTAAAGTTTATAGAAAACAACACAACTCCTAATATCAATGTAACTAAAGGAGTAGTCGAATTAAGTACCGATACCACGCCACTATCTATTTCGGTTTCTGCAAAAGCAAAAAGAAATGCTGGAATAAAAGTTCCTAAAAAACCCGAAATTATCACCCATTTCCATTCTTCCTTTTTAATAGTTTTCATACTACGAAAGCCTATCAAAAATAAAAATGCCGCAGCAAACAAGGTTCTCAATGCACCTAACTGCATTGGTGTAAGTCCGATCAAAGATTTTTTGATCAAAATAAATGAGCTACCCCATACTAACGACAATATCGCAAGGTATATCCATTTGAGCTTAGTCTGTTGCATTGATAATTAATAAGCTGCAAAAATGAATAAAATAAATAAGCTACAATTCGTAATGTAGAAAAATTAACGAACGTTTAGCGTTATTCTTTCCACTGCACTGTTTCCATAAAATGGATTACATCATTTCTTAGATATTTTGCAGCAGGAAGAATCGAATCGTAGTTAGGTTTCACTTTAAAATAAACCGAACCAGAGACAAAATGTTGTACACTATCCGTTAGATAAAACTGACAAGAAGAAGCTGCATTTCCACTAACTTCATATATTCTTCCATAGACCTTTTTCTCTGGATATACAAAATCCTTAGGCTGTATCGCATCAGCTTTTATAAAATGCTCCTGAGTTAGATTTTGAGCATCACGTAATAAAGAATCTAAATTTTTATCAATGTCATAGTACGACAAATAGATAGTAGCTTTTAGCTGTGGATATTCTAGATTATACCAACAGGCCTTTTTATTTCTTGCTTTCTGAAAAGAAGCTAAGCTATTTTTTTCAAACGAATACGAACAATCTAGCAAGGCTTTTTCATATTTTGGAGATGGATACGATAAACGCAACATTGCTTTTGGTTTTGGCAAGGTCTCACCTCCGCATGAATACAATACTCCTATTATGATAGAAGTCAAAAATATGTATAGCCTACTCTTCCTCATTAATTGTTAGTTTTATCCTCTTAATACGCTTATTATCTAAGGATTCTATTTTAAAAACGTACTGTTCCAGCGTTATTGTATCATTTATTTTAGGAAAACTTCCTGACATTTCCAGCAACAAACCAGCAATCGTTTCTGCATCTCCTTTCTTATTTTCAAAAATAGAATGATCCTCTAGTTTTAGTACTTTGTAAAAATCTTTTAGTGATGTTCTTCCTTCGAATACATAATTTTGATCATCTAATTTAGAAAACACCAAATCTACATCATCAAATTCATCACTAATATCTCCTACAATCTCCTCGATAATATCTTCTAAAGAAATTAGTCCGCTTGTACCTCCATACTCATCTACAACAATAGCCAAATGATTCTTTTTATCTTTAAAATCATTTAGCAAATCATCTAGTTTTTTGTTTTCAGGAACAAAATAAGGATCCCTAACTAAACCAACCCAATCAAAGTCTTTATGATTAATGTATGGTAAAAGATCCTTTACATATAAAATCCCTACCACTTTATCAATACTATCTTCATATACAGGAATACGCGAATATCCTTGTTTTATTATCTCCGGAAGTACCTCTGCATATTTCTTTTCTTTATTTAACGCAAAAATATCAATCCTAGGCTTCATCACCTGCTTGGTATCTGTATTTCCAAAAGATACAATCCCTTCTAATATTTTCTTTTCTTCGGAAGTAGTATCAGTATCTGATGTTAACTCCAATGCCTGTGATAGTTGATCTACACTAATATTGGATTTTTGTTTTCCTAATCTATTGTGAATTAACAAGGTAACACTACGCATAGGTAAACTAATTGGAGTAATGATCCAATCTAGAAACTGCAAAGGACGCGCCATAAAACTTGCAAACTTTACCTTATTTCTACTCGCATATATCTTTGGTAGTATTTCTCCGAATAATAAAATTAGAAAAGCCACCAAGATTACTTCTACTACAAATCGCACATCAATCCAGGTGGCCCAAGGAATTACTAAATCATCAAGATCTTTAAAAAACACCTCTCCTAGAGTATTAAAAAGCAATACAATAGCAATATTGATGAAGTTATTAGCTACCAAAATCGTAGCCAATAGCTTTTTTGGCTTGCTTAGTAGTTTTGAGATTATTTTTTGATGAATTGTTTCTTCTTCTCCTTCTATTTTTAGATCAGAAGGCGTAAGCGAAAATAGAGACACTTCGCTGCCGGAGATCAATGCCGAACAGATCAATAGTATAACAAGGACAATCAGATTGATTGCCTGCATCGAATCAAAAGTTGTTAAAACAATAAATAACGGTTCAGGATCAGGGTCCAAATTATAGCTCTTTAGTTAAACAAATTAAAACGGAAGATCATCTTCTTCCATTTCTGTTGGCGAAGATGTAACCGATTGTGGTGTACTAACCGATGGAGTATTACCCATAGTTGGTTGTTTTTCTGGAACTATTTCAGAGTGCTGACCTTCAGTTTTAGGTGTTAAAAATGTAAAATCAGTACACTGTATTTCGGTACTATATCGATCTTTTCCTTGTTCGTCTTGCCATTTTCTAGTTTTTAGACGACCCTCGATATATACCTTATCTCCTTTTTTTAAATACTTTTCGCAGATCTCTGCAGCTTTATTACGTACTACTATATTATGCCACTCGGTAGAAGTAACTCTTTCTCCTGTGGTTTTGTTTACATAAGAATCATTAGTTGCCAGTGGAAATCTACCAATACAGTTTCCTCCTTCAAAATAATGCATCTTTACCTCATCACCCGTATGGCCAATAAGCATTACTTTATTCAACGTTCCAGACATATTCTTTATTATTAATTATAGTAAATGTAATAAAAAAGCATCATACCTTAAAAAAGGAATCTATAAAATTACCTAATAATATAGGAACAGGATATTCTTTGATTTTATCAATAGGTATTAACTGATAAGAATCATTAAACTTAGGAGAATTATCTGTCCTTATAATATAGAACCGTGTGTACAGGTGCTGATGCGAAAGTTTATGAATTTTAAACTCTTCTTCATACACGGTTATATTATAGGAAGAGGTTGACATACTTTCCTTTAGTATTTCATGCTTTTCTACATATTCCAAATTCACATCTTTATCGCTTTCGATTAATGGAAATTCATATAGATTCTGCCATATTCCTTTTCCTGTTCTCTGACGAATCACCGTATGCTTATCGTCCACTAAAAAGATCAAATAATTAAAATATCGTTTTTTAACTTTTAATTTTTTCAATTTTACCGGCAATGACGCTACTGTGCCTTTTTGCAAAGACTCACAACTATCATTTAGAGGACATACTATACAATAAGGATTTTGTGGTTTACATTGTAAAGCTCCAAATTCCATGATTGCCTGATTGTACGTAGCAGGTTCCTCTTGCTCCATAACCTCTATCGCCACTTTTTTAAATTCCTTTATTCCCTCTGTACTATTAATAGGAGTGCTAATATTAAAATATCTAGATAACACTCTGTATACATTTCCATCTACCACAGGTACTACCTCATCATAACAAATAGATGCAATAGCACTAGCAGTATAGTCTCCTACTCCTTTTAGCTTTAATAACTCTTTATATGAAGCGGGAAAAACACCATGAAGATCATTGGCAACATATTTTGCAGTAGTGTGTAGATTTCTAGCTCTCGAATAATACCCTAAACCTTGCCATAATTTTAGTACTTGTTCCTCTTCTGCATTCGCCAAATCGAAAACTGTTGGATACTGCTCTGTAAAAGCTAAATAATAAGGCAATCCTTGTGCAACTCGAGTCTGTTGCAAGATAATTTCGCTTAACCAAATACGGTAGGGATCGGTAGTTTCTCGCCAAGGCATCGATCTTTTGTTTTGTAAGTACCACGAAATGAGTTTTTTAGAGAAAATCATAAGGAATTCTTAAGTTTTGTAAAATTAAACCATTAAAAGATGATAATTTCATCTTAAGTATTGATATTTTGGATTTTAAATTGCTATATTTGCCCCCTTGAAAATTTAAAAACCCCTAAATAGGTAATATAATGACTAAAGCAGATATTGTAGCAAAAATTTCAGAAAAACTAGGAATTGAAAAAGGAGATGTTCAGGCAACTGTTGAAACATTCATGGAAGAAGTAAAAAGTTCTTTAGAGAGTGGAGACAATGTATACTTAAGAGGATTTGGAAGCTTCATCATCAAGACGAGAGCGGAAAAAACTGGGCGTAACATTTCTAAAAACACTACAATCAAAATACCTGCACACAATATTCCTGCTTTTAAGCCAGCGAAAGTGTTTGTTGAAGGTGTAAAAACTAACGTAGAAGTTAAGTAAAAAATTAATAATCAATAAATAAGACGCACTATGCCAAGTGGTAAGAAACGTAAAAGACACAAGGTAGCTACGCACAAGCGTAAAAAAAGAAGAAGAGCTAATCGCCATAAGAAAAAGTAGTTTTCTAACTACTTTTTCTGGTATTTAAGAATGTTCTTTGAAATCGAAATAGAGTTCTTATATCACTACCTTTATAAGACTTTGTTTCAACGGAATTATTAAAAATTCCTGTGAAAAAATTTGTTTAATCCATTCCGATATCATTCGGAATAAAAATCTAATCAGAGTGAACAAAGAATTGATCATTAGATCTGGTTCCTCTACAGATTTTGCCTTATTAAAGGATGGAAAACTAATTGAATTGCATAAGGAAGAAGACGACAGCAATTTTTCGGTTGGTGATATATTTATTGCCAAAATTCGAAAAGCTGTTCCAGGTTTAAACGCTGCATTTGTAAATGTAGGGTATGAAAAAGATGCGTTTTTGCATTATCATGATCTGGGTCCTCAAGTATCTTCTTTACTTAAATTCATTAAACGTGTAAGCACAGGTAAAGTAAAAGATTACTCTCTTAAGAATTTTTCTTTTGAGAACGATATTGATAAACATGGCGTTATTACCGACGTGTTAAAATCAAATCAATCGCTATTAGTACAAATAGTAAAAGAACCTATTTCTACAAAAGGCCCTCGAATTAGTTCTGAACTTTCGATTGCTGGTAGATATATTGTTTTGGTACCTTTTTCTAGTAGAGTTTCTATTTCGCAAAAAATAGAATCTTCAGAAGAAAAAGAACGTCTAAAAAGGCTCGTAAAAAGTATCAAACCAAAAGGTTTTGGAATTATTGTACGTACAGTAGCAGAAGGCAAAAAAGTAGCAGAGCTAGATAGAGATTTGCAAAACTTGATGGACCGATGGGAGTCTATGTGTAAAAAATTATACAAAGCACACCATCCATCAAAAATTTTGGGTGAAATGAACAGAGCATCTTCGATATTAAGAGATGTTTTTAATGATACCTTCACCTCTATTGTTGTAGATGAACAAGATCTCTACAACCAAATTAAAGAGTATCTGCAAGAAATTGCACCAAAAAAAGAATCAATTGTAAAGTTACACACGTCTAAAGTACCGGTATTTGAGAAATACGGTATTGAAAGACAAATTAAAACCAGTTTTGGCAAAACGGTATCCATGAGTAAGGGAGCCTATTTGGTAATTGAACACACTGAAGCAATGCATGTCATTGACGTAAACAGTGGTAACCGATCTAACAAAGCCAAGAACCAAGAAGACACTGCACTAGAAGTCAACCTAATCAGTGCAACCGAAGTTGCCCGCCAACTACGTCTAAGAGATATGGGAGGTATTATCGTAGTCGATTTTATAGACATGAATAATGCTGATAATCGTAGAACACTCTTCAACCACTTACGAGAAGAGATGAAAGACGACAGGGCGAAGCACAAAATTTTACCACCAAGTAAGTTTGGTTTGATTCAGATTACGCGACAACGCGTTCGACCAGAAATGAATATCAAAACCCGTGAGGACAATCCAAACGGAGGAAATGGCGAAGTTGAGGCGCCCATAGTTTTAGTAGATAAAATAAAGGTCGATTTAGAAAAATTAATTAAAAAGGATCATAAAAAGTTGACGCTAAGCGCGCATCCTTTTATTGCAGCTTTTTTAACCAAAGGATTTCCATCCGCCCGATCTAAGTGGTTTTTTGACCATAAGAGATGGGTAAAAGTTATACCTAGAGACGCTTACACGTATTTAGAATATCACTTCCATGATAAAGATGGAGAAGTGATACAATAATAATCAAAAACCCAGCTTACCATTGTAGGCTGGGTTTTTTTGTTTATGATTATTAATGTAGAGTTCTCCTACTAGGCTTTAGTTAGATTCATGGTAATGGAAACACAATCTACTTTGCAACATCTTTATTAATTATCAGTAATTTTTGTAATACTTAACGAGCAAATAATAATGAGGGTAATTAGTAAAATATACTTAATATCATTAATCTTTATTTTACAGGGTTGTAATTTAACTCCACCTAAAAATATCACTTTTACTAACAATAGATTTAAAGATAAATTTAATGAGCAAATATCCCAGTATTATTCTAAAATGGAAACTGGAGAAGATTTTAACAAAGAAGAACTAACTATACTTTTAAAACAATATAATACAATACAAGTATTGAAGCATGAAAATAATAAAACACATAAGAAATATATTAAATTATTTAAAAATATTTATTTGGAAAAAGTTATGTCTGAATTTGATTTCAAAATATCTAAAGGAATGGTACTTTATTCGGATAAATTAGATATGCATATTCTACCATCCAGTAGAATTTCAGAAAATGACACTTACAATATAAAAAATTAGTTCCAACTCTAGTTCACTCGAATCCTTTCGGGTGCCGTCATCGCGTGTTAAGAAATAGTAAGTAATTAAAGTAAAAAACCAGTTACATTGATTTGTAGCTGGTTCTTTATAATATAGCTTTTAGACTTTATGTTCTTGTTATATCGAACTAAAAATAATAATACGTAATCTTTCGAACTTATCTTTCAAAAAACAAGCAACCAATTATTCCAAAGAAAACTGTTTTGCCATTTGTAAAGCATTATATGCATTTACTATTTTTCCAGATTTAGAAAGCTCTGAAAAAGGTATCATTTTTTTGGTTTTATCGCCTTGTTCCACCTCTACCTCTATGTCATAAGAGGTTCCGGATTTCATAAGAATTTCTTTTACTTGGCTAGCAGATAATCCTGGATAGTGCGATCTTATTAAAGCCGCTACTCCCGAAACTATCGCACAGGATATTGATGTACCACCTTCTCTTTCGTATCCATCATAAGGCACAAGAGTTAACGTTTTCTCACTAGGAGCGAATAGATCTACTTGAGTTTTCCCATAGTTACTAACAGAATTTAAAATGCCTTTATTTAAATGATAAGAAGAAGCTCCTACTTTAATAAAATTAGAAACAATCTCGTTATTACCATTATCGGAATCCTCTGGATAATTGAACAATGAAGGATCTTCCAAATCATAACCATTATTACCTGCAGAAGTTACAATTAAAACATCCTTTTTTTCAGCATATTTTATAGCATCTGAAACCCATTTACGATACAATGAAAATTCTTTACTAGAACTTATATTAATCACTTTTGCTCCATTATCTACAGCATAACGTATAGCAAGTGCCATATCTTTATCATGCTCGTTCCCAAATGGAGAAATTAATAATGGAATAATTTCAACATTATTAAGAATACCATCAATACCCTTTCCATTATCTCTAGTCGCAGCAATAACCCCTGCCATTTTAGTACCATGCATTGATAACTTGAGATTATTATCAACTTGATTATTTCCGTATCCAATATTAGTAATATCCTGTGGATTGTCTCCAATAACCGTCAAACGCTCATCGTAATCTAAATTTAAAAGCTTGCCTAATCGTTCATAAGCTTTTTGCTTATAATCTTGTATCCACTTTGGGGTCAACTTATATTGCACATACACCAACATATAATCTAAATGTACATTTAAAAACTTATCATCTTTATAACGATTTTTCAGACTATCTAACTTCTTCTTAGTGTACTTTTTCTTGGGAAAATAATTTTTCAATGCTTTGGAGGCAGCTATATATCCTGTGTCATAGTAATCGATATAAGCTTTATCATTTTTAGCATATGTTAATCGCTCTTCATACTTCTTTTTAGCTCTACGATATAGTAAAAAATCATCCTTCACATCGTTGGAAATATCATTAATTCCTTTATCCTTAAAAACACTATCGTATTTTCTAATGATTCGGGTATACTCATAATTAGCAAAAAGTACGTTCTCACCTTTTGCATTTCCTAAGAAATTCCAGCCATGGATATCATCTATATATCCATTTTTATCATCATCTATATTGTTATCAGGTATTTCATCTATGTTAGTCCATATCTGATCTTTTAAATCTTCATGATTTATATCAGTAGACATATCTATCACCGCTACAACAATGCTTTCTTTTATTTCTTCTTTAAGAATTTCGTCATAAGCTTTTATTAAACTAATTCCTGGGATAGAATCATTTATCAAATCTAACTGAAACCAATTAGCGTCAATTTCTTGATCATATTTACTTTGACCAAACATCTGAAATATACAAGCATAGCAAATAATAAATAAACTAAGCTTCTGCAACTTACAATACAACATATTGAATTACTAAAAGAACAACCTTATAGTTTTATCACTATAAGGCTGTTTAATGAATATCTTATCCTAATTGATCCACTGGAAACAAGGATGTTAACGTACATGGTGGCGGTGGTGGTGGTGTTGGTTGTGCAGATCCTTGACCATCCGACCCATCATCATCTAAAAAAACTTGTGCATTTAGAGATCCTCCTTGAACTAAATCTGGTCTACTTAATTGTGCAATTTTTAATTTATTCAGATTTAATTTTTTTTCGATTTTTTTCTTTTTCATCTTAGAGTAAAAGTTTTTGTGAGTATTTATTTGTCTGGGTCAAAACTAATCAAATCTGCTTGTAATTATACCAATTATTCTACGGTAGATCTCTGTATTCAGGAATTCCGACCTTTAAACCGCTGAAAACAAGTTTTTTATGTTTTTACCTAAACTTTCTTCTTTTCTAGCTGTTTTATAAAGTAAGACGGATAAATTCCTGTTTTTTTAAGGAAAGATTTCGAAAAAGCTTCGGTTGTATTGAAACCGATCTCTCGTGCAATTGCCTTAATCGTATAATTTCTTAATTTCTGATCGGTCTGTAATTTTTCTACTACATAGTCTACTCTTAAGTCATTGATATAGGCAATAAAACTTTTTTGCTTATAAAAATTAATCACTTTAGAAAGATACTTCGCATTGGTATCAAATTGTTTTGCTAATCCAGCTGTGGTAATATTTGGAGTCAAATATTCTTTTTTGCCCTCAAAATCATCTAAAGAAGCCAAAATATGTTGTACAATGGTTTCTGAAATCCCAATATCCTCAGCCTCTTTTTTCTTAGACTCTTTTACAATAGATGTTTCTTTTGGAACTTCTTTTTTAGTAAGAAGACTTTCAAATCTTTTTTGATATTTCTTCTTTTTAGTATAATTAAGAAATAAAAACACCCCTGTTATGATACTAATAATGGTTAGCCCTATGATTCCAAACCGAGACATTACTTGTTCGTTTTCCAAAGAACCAATGATTTTATCTTTTTCCTGAATTAATAATGGAGTATCATAGTTTTGAGTGATCTTCTTTTGTAAATACCTATAATTACTATTCAATACACTATCGACCTTTATTAGTTTTTCTATATAAACTAATTGCTGTTTTGGGTTATCATTACTTTTGTAGTGATCAATTAACACTTCATAACCATCTCGAGTTTCGGGTAAAATATCCTTTTGTTGTTGAAAAATGGTATCTAATTTTTTAAAATAAAGAACTCCTTTTTCCTTATTTTCTGCCTTATAATTAATCTTTCCTAGATAGTAATAACCAACGGCTAGATTAGGTTTATTATTGGTCTTTTCAAAATAAGCAACTGATTTTGCAATATTTTCGATTGCTTCCTCATTATTATCTTTAAAATAATTTATAATTCCTTTATTAATCAAAAAATAATTATGTAGCTCTTCATTTTTAGATATTAATGCTTCATTAATACCTATATTATTATAATAAGTAGCCGAATCTAATTCCCGTAATCGATAAAAAGAAGTAGTTATAGAAAATAGATTATTTAAATATTCCCTATTTCTAGTTTCTTTGCCATTATTATTCTTTAAATAATCGTAATTCTCTTTATGTAATTTTAATGCCTCTTCATATTCTCCTATGCGATCTTTTAATAACCCAATGTCATGATTGATTTTAAAAATTAAATCCGGGTTGTAATTTTTACGAGCATATTCATTTGCAAGAATATAATTATCTAAGGCTTTCTTAAAAGCTCTTTTTTTGTAGAAAAAAGAACCTTTACTAAAATAAGCAGAACTGGGGAATGTTTTACCATCTCTGTCCTTCGTGATTGAAATAATACTATCCATATAGTTGTTTGCAAGACTACTTCTAAGTAAATAAGCTAAATTATAATACCCGTAGGCTAGATTAATACTATCCTTGTTACTCTTAGCTTTTTTAATATAAGTATTAGCATATAATGCCGCGATTTCCTTTTTTTTAGCAAAGGACTTATAATAAAGTCCATATAAATCACGAAATGAATAGTTTTTTTTACTTATAGAATCTGGTACAGGAAGTTGTATCAACTGTTGCTCATAACTCTTTATGTCTAAAGAATCCACTGCAATTAGATCTTGCTGTGCAGATATTTGGTGGAGTAAAAAGAAAATAATGCAAACTGCAATGTAATTGGTGTAACGTTTTATCATCTCATACATGGTATGTACCTACCTAATATTAAATTTTTAATACATAGCCATTCACAATAAGTATGCCTTATCTATATAGACTATTTTTTATTATCTATATAAACCATACTACAAAATAATCGTTGCAATAGTGGTGAAATTTTAGTGTCTTGGGGCTATAGTCTACCTAAATAATAGGGTGCAAATATACCACTTTCATTTTTTTTAAAAATGATATCCTTATTTTTTTAAGTCGCAATCAACCAGCTTTTTATCGCTACAAAACAATGTCTGAATTCCGCGAATACAGAGTCTGATTTCCCAGAATCCCGATGTAGTCTCCTTGTAATAAGGTCATTACCCAAACTATATTTGAACCATCAATAATTTACACCAGATGGTTACTGTACTCATAAAAATTATCACTCATCTAGAAGACGTCATGATATCGATATATCATTTCATTTTTTAACTCACAAAAAACGGATCTTATGAAACAATTATTTCCAAAAGAGATTATCGAAAATACTGTAGAGGTACATCAGTTTAAACATCGCAATAGCAGTAAAGTGATTTACGGTATCATTCTAATTGCTATTTGTATTGCGTTTATCCTTTTACCTTTTATAAAAATAGACATTTATACCACGGCTCGTGGTATGCTAAAACCCAGTAAAGAAAGAATTACCATTACTCCTTTGCAATCAGGAAAGGTAGTTTTTGCAGATTTACTAGACAATCAGCAAGTTCGAAAAGGAGATACACTTCTCATGACCAATAAAGAAATTCTCGATGAAAAAATAGAACTTTCTTCCTCCAAAATCTCAGAAACGCAACAATTCATTACAGATTGCAAATATCTAATCAATGCTACGCATCCACGTTTTGAGAAACTGGTATCAGCACGTTATCAAAAAGAATTTTTATACTACACTCAAAAAATTGGAGAGCTACAAACCCGATTCGACAAAACACTTATAGATTTCGAAAGAGATCAAAAACTGTACGGAAAAGGAGTGATTGCCAAAATAGAATTCGAAAACAGCGAGTTCGAGCATCAATTATCCATAAACACATTACATCAATTCAGAAAACAGCAAAAAAACACTTGGCAAACCCAGCTAACTGATTACTCTGTAGCATTACGAGAACTGCAAAGCAATGTATCCCAGATACAACAAAATCAAAAAGATTACATTATTACTGCTCCGATAGATGGGATTCTGAAAAGTGTAAAAGGAATAGAACCAGGAAGCATGATCATTAGCGGATCTCCAATAGCCGAAATATCACCAGATACTGGACTCATTGTAGAATGCTATTTATCTCCTTCTGATATAGGATTGGTAAGCAAAGAGAAAAAAGTAAGCTTTCAGGTCGATGCCTTTAACTATAACCAATGGGGATTAGCGACAGGAAAAATCCTAGATATTAGTAAAGATGTAGACGTCGTAAATAACGAACCTGTTTTTAAAGTTCGTTGTGCTATTGATCAAACACATCTGGAGTTAAAAAACGGCTTTAAAGGAAATTTTAATAAAGGGATGACACTTAGCGCTCGATTTCAGTTAACAGAACGCACCCTTTTTGATCTATTGTATGACAAAGTAGATGACTGGTTAAATCCATCAACTCCAACTATTGCTCAAGTTCAACCATAAAAAAGCGTATCATGGCTAAAATAAAAATAAAACAACATGACATTACAGACTGTGGTGCTGCTTGCTTGGCATCTATTTCTGCGCATTATAAATTAAAACTACCTATTGCTAGGATACGTCAATATGCCAGCACCGATAAAAAAGGCACCAATATCTTAGGATTGATGGAAGCTGCACAAAAAATTGGTTTTACAGCTAAAGGTGTTCGTGGAGATTTTGATAGCTTATCCAAAATTCCAAAACCATCAATTGCCCATGTGATCGTGAGAGGGAAACTACAACATTTTGTAGTCATCTATGAGGTGACCAAAAATCACATTACAATTATGGATCCTGGCGATGGTAAAATGCATAAAAAATCATACGAAGAGTTTAAGAAAGAATGGACTGGAGTATTGGTATTACTAGCGCCAAATGAAAGTTTCGAACAAGGAAATGAAAAAATCTCTTCCTATAAACGCTTTTGGTTCCTATTAAAACCACATCGTTTGGTTGTATTACAAGCACTAGTTGGAGCCATTGTATATACCTTACTAGGATTTTCTACTTCTATTTTTATTCAGAAAATCACGGATTATGTATTGGTCGGTGGAAATACGAAACTGCTTAACTTACTTGGAGTGATTATGATTGGATTATTAGCTCTAAAGTTTGTGATTGGAGTTTATAAAGATGTGTTTTTGATCAAAACGGGTCAGCAAATCGATACCCGATTAATATTAGGATATTACAAACACTTATTAAAACTACCTCAACAGTTTTTTGACACCATGAGAGTAGGTGAAATTACATCTAGAATTGGAGATGCTGTAAAAATCAGAAGCTTTATCAATGGCGTAGCATTATCACTTACTGTAAATGTAATGATCTTATTCTTCTCTTTTGGGTTGATGTTCTTCTATTACTGGAAACTTGCATTAATTATGCTTTGTGTGATTCCTTTGTATGCAGGTATCTATTTCATCATGAACAAGCTGAATAAAAAAGCAGAACGTAAAGTGATGGAAAAAGGTGCTGACCTACAAAGTCAGTTAGTAGAATCCTTAAACTCTGTAGGCACCATCAAACGATTTGGATTAGAAGACTTTGCCAATATCAAAACAGAAACTCGATTTGTGAGCTTGTTACAAAGTGGATATAAATCTGCTCTTAACTCTGTATTCTCAGGAACTTCTACTGGTATTGTAGCACAATTATTCGTCATTATCTTATTATGGTCTGGCTCTTTCTTTGTTATCGATAGAGAGATTACCGCTGGAGAATTAATGTCTTTTTACGCAATTGTTGGGTATTTTACAGGGCCAGTTGCTAGCTTGGTAGGGGCAAATAAACAGATACAGAACGCATTGATTGCTGCCGATCGTCTTTTTGAAATCATGGATCTAGAGCGTGAAGAATCTGAAAATAAAATGGCACTTCGTAAAGAATCGGTGGGCGATATTTCTTTTACCGATGTTGCCTTTAGATACGGAAGTAGAAAAGAAGTTTTCAAAAAGTTTAATCTTACTATTCGTCAGGGAGAATTGACTGCAATTGTGGGTGAGAGTGGATCTGGAAAATCTACATTAATGTCATTATTACAAAACATCTATCCAATTCGCAATGGTATTATTAGTATTGGAGATAAAGATCTAAGATATATTACTAACGATAGTCTTAGAAACATTGTTAGTGTAGTACCACAAAAAATAGATCTATTTGCTGGTAATGTTATCGAAAATATTGCTATAGGAGAATACAATCCTAATATGGATGAGATCATTACTATCTGTAAAGATATAGGGATTCTGGAGTTTATCGAAGCACTACCCAATGGATTTAATACTTATTTAGGCGAAAATGGTGCGTCATTATCTGGCGGGCAAAAACAACGTATTGCTATTGCCAGAGCCTTATACAAAAAACCTGAAATACTGGTATTGGACGAAGCTACTTCTTCTCTGGATAGCGCCTCAGAAAATTACATCCAAAAAACTATACAAAACTTACGTGCAGAAAACAAAACAATTATTGTGATTGCGCATCGACTGAGTACAGTTATTGATGCTGATAAAATTGTGGTTTTAGAAAAAGGTGAAGTATTAGAAGAAGGAAATCATCAGGAACTTTATGGCCGTAAAGAAAAATATTATCAACTATGGCAACAGCAGATGCCAGCACTAGATTATATCAATAAAATTGAAGCTGTTGCCTAGCAACTGTTAGTATACATAAAATTTTAATCAAAAAACACTCGAATCATGACAAAAATTGAAAGACAAATAGAATTAATAGAACGATTAGATCGCCTTATCCGAATGCAAGCTACTGGTAACCCACAACAGCTGGCGAGAAGATTAGACATTTCTAAGGCTTCATTATTTAGAATATTTGAAGTAATGAAACGATTGAATGCTCCTATCATATTTGATATTGGTTTACAAAGTTATGTGTATGAAGAACAAGTAAGCTTTAGATTCGGATTCTATACAAGAGATCTGCAAGGAGAAGAAGTATTAGAAATTAGTGGAGGTAGCTTTCAGAGAGTTTTGGTAGAACCTGCTTTTAACTATCCATATTTACAAATTGTATAACCTAATCTTATTACTAATGAAAAAGTACACAAAAGAAAATAGCACTAAAAAGAAGTATAGGTTTGAAAATATAAATGATCCAGAATTACAATCCATCATTTCAGATGTAATGGTATACTCAGAGGATTATCACATACCTTTAGAAGAAGATATACCAGACTGGTTTTAAAAATTGTTGAGTTTGATTCGTAAAAGGGGAGTTTGTATGTATACAGCTCCTTTTTTTATTTCTAACAATATGAAAAATTACAAAATACATATAAGCAAGCGTCTAATAATATACCATCTTCTATCTTTTTAGTTACAAAGCAAATCCCATAGTAAGAATATGTATCTGCGGTTTTAATTCTTCAGTTTATTAGTGAAAACAGTTCTAGATCTTTATTCTGTGCTTAACCATAGTAATTAGAGTATCCTATTATGACACCCAAAACAAAGAATAGAACCCAAGCCGGAACAAAAAAAAGCTTAATGTAAATTTCTAACCTATAAAGAATAAAACACCACAGAGAAGATATATAGTAAAAGATAGGAGTCTCATATTCTTTAGGAAGATCGAAAAAAAGTAAAATAAAACTAGGGAATGTACTGAATAATAAAATAAAAATTGTTCCAATTATAGGGAAATCACCAATTTCTTCTAAGGTATTATATTTTTTCGATTTTATATCTGCAAATACCAACATCAATATGGTTTAATTATAAAGTTTGATAATTTTTTAAAATAAATAAAAATGATCCAAAAGAAATAATATAATACAAAGAAGAAATGTTTGTAAAAGATAGGGTTCAGACTTAGCAAAAAAGTAGTGTTTGGAATTCATTTTATTTTCTAGACAAAAAAGCTTCTTTAATTGATTCACTTTATTGAAGAAGAAAACAGCTTTCAATTTTCGCACAAAAAGAATCATATTAACAAAATTTAACATTTTTAAAAAGACACTCTCAATTAATGAGACTCCCTAAACCTACTTTTACATTGTCAAAGCGAAACAGGTGCACCAAACGAGTTTGACACAACATACAAATATTAATTATAAAAATAAATAAAATGACAAATTTAGAAACTTACGGAGTTCAGGAATTAAGCGTATTAGAAACTACTCAAATTGACGGAGGAGACGGGATCTTCACTGATATCCTTGATGCTTTAGAGAGAATCGACGCAGGATGGGATAGATTTAAAGAAAGACTAGCTGATGGATGGGATTCTTACGGAGAGTGTTCTTGTGGAGGAGAATAAAAAAATCATAATTATTAATAACAAATAAAATAAATATAAAAAACATGGAAAATTTAAATTCATTCAAAGGTTTAAGCGAAAAAGAATTAATCGAAATTAACGGTGGAGGTCTTGTAGAAGATATAGGATACGCAGCTCATGCAGTAGTTGACGGTGTATGTACAGCTGCAAACTGGGTAGCTGAGAAAGCTGAAGCTGCTTATGACGAAGTAATGAGCTGGTTTGACTAATTGATCATTCCATCAAGTTATAAACCTTCCCTTTTATAGGGAAGGTTTATATAATAACTTTCACAAAACATATCATTATGCAGGAACTAAAACTAGAAGAAATATACGTAATTATTGGAGGTAGTATATTTGATGATCTTATAGGAGATATGGATCCACTTGGAATTGCAGATGCTTTTGATGATTTTGTAGACCGATTGGTAGATGGATGGAATTCATACGGCGAATGCAGCTGTGAAGGATAGTTTTATATATACAATAGAGAAATAGATATGGGATGGATATCACTTACACATAAAAAAGAAACTTTTGACTTTGTGTACTTATTTATTATCGTAATGGGTTTTAATGTAGCATTTTTATTAGTAAAATACTATATTTTCGATAAACCCATTTTTGATGAAAGTGAACTTTCCTATTTTAATATAGGCACCTTTATCAGCTTTGTCTTTGTGATTCCAATCCTTGAAGAATTCTGTTTTAGAGGTATATTTATGTTACCGAAATCAAATTTTTATATCTACCCAACACTTATCAGTATTATCCTGTTTATCTGTATATTCATGAAATTTGATATAAAAAGTTATATACTCATATGTAGTATGATAACAATTGGAACCGTCTATCTAATTAGTACAACAGCAAGACACAAAATACATTTTATAATAGAGAATCATACGGTATTACTAATTGTGCTATCGGCTATCATATTTGCTGTTATTCACATCACTAATTACGATACTCGAGATCTAGAGACCTATCTAAAACTCGTCCCTAGACTTACGGGAGGACTGTATCTAGGATATATAGCATATAAATATGGAATCGGTAAATCCTATATGATGCATACTATTAATAATTTTATTCCTTTTATATACTTAGGCGTTATGCGCTGGGTGCTTCATTAATATCTCCCTGATCATCAAATCAAAAAGAGAATACCTCTAAACACAGGGATATTATCTATATCAATCATCTAATAGTAAAATATACACTTTTATGAAGAGAAGGTATACTTACATACATACGCCACCATACAAACAAACAATTTTAAAAATAAAGAAATCAATGAAAAATTTAGAAAACAGTAACATGGAAGAATTAACCCGAACAGAAATCATTACGATCCAAGGAGGCAACTGGTTTACAGACGCTTTAGATGCCCTTGAAGATTTGGTAGTAGATAAGATCCAAGAAGTTATCGATGAAGTAATAGATGATATTACTCGTTATAGAGAAGGATAAAAATCTTTTTATCAGCCTCGAAAATTGAGACTCGTTAACAATACTTTTACCTTATAATTAAAATAACAGCAATGAAAAATTTAGAAAACTTAAGGATAGTAGAACTGAATAACATAGAAATAGAAACAATAGATGGTGGAAATAACGGTTACTTATGGGCAATTAATAGTGAATCATCTGGTGGATCTTCCATAGGTTTCGCAGAATCAGTACAAATGAATATAGAAATTACTGTAGAATTATTTACGGAAGCTACCGAAGTTATTAAAGATACTTGGAATTCTATCTTCGGATAGTAGAGACAAACCTATCTTTTTAGAAAAATAGAGCTGAAATATCTTGTTGAGTATTTTGTCGAAACTGGCAAGTCCGTAAGGATGCAATATCAATCATCAAAAGAGCTCAAATAATAAGGCTCGCAAACAATACTTTTACCTTATAATTAAAATAATAGCAATGAAAAATTTAAAAAATTTAGGCGTAGTAGAATTGAATTATAAAGAAGTAACTACAACAGATGGCGGAAACCATGGTTATTTATGGGGAAGTGGCGGATCAAGTGGATCATCTGTAGATTTCGGAGAAGTAGTAGAAATAGCTGTTGATGCATTAACCGATGCCGCTGAAACTATTATAGATGGATTAGAAAGCGCGTGGGATTCTATCTTCGGATAGTAGAGACAAACCTATCTTTTTAGAAAATATAGCCAGGCATATTTGTTGAGTATTTTGTCGAACCTGGCAAGTCCGTATGGGCGCAACATCAATAAACAAAAGGTGAACTTAGTGAGTAAAGTTCACCTTTTGTATTTATCATATTTTTTTAAATACCTAAGAAGAAATTCTTTAAAAAAACAAACAAAAAATCAAGGGTCTCAAATAATGAGACTACAAGCTTATATTATTGTACTGTAAAAGCAATTGCACAGTATCATTTATTAAAATAAATTAAAACAGCACATCATGGAAAATTTAAACATTACTTTATTAAGTACACAAGAATTAGAAAATTACAACGGAGGAGCTATTTCACTACAAACCGGATCTAATGCTACAGTAGCAGAAATAGAAATTGTACCTTTTGGAGATCCAATAAATCGTTTTGACGATTTAATTACAGAAAATACTACTTCTGATTTCGAAACAGCAAATACTACAGGATTTAACTTTTAATCCATTAATAATTACATACTAAAATACATATCCGATGAAAAATTTAAAAAATCAAAAAATGGTAACATTAACAGCTTTAGAAATTAATACGATCAATGGTGGAACTCACAATCCAGGAGTAATGGATGATGGTAATGGAGGAGGATGTACTCAGATTCCTGGTTTTCCTGATCCAATTATCGTTATCGGACCATCTACAGGACCAACATTCCCTGATCCAGATACTATCTTCGGATAGTAGATAGCAGCTGACATTCTGCTTTAACTAAAATTCCTTCTATCACATGATAGAAGGAATTGCTATTCCCTGTTTATTTAAATTCTAACTGCCTATACTCTATGGAAAATAAACACCAAAAAATGCTATATGACATACTTAAAAATTTTGAAGGAATGTCTAAAATAGATAGTTTCAGTCTTATTCATAAAATCGAAGTTTTACTCTATTATACAAATGGTCCATTGAATCTCAATGAGGTAAAAAAAATTATCACTTCGGAAGTACAAAGTGAAGAAATTGATCCTTTTTATTTTAGTATTTTACCTAATGGAAAATTTTGTGAATTCATTGGAAGTAATGGAATCATCCATATTTATAAGGAGATAAATAGATTTTTACCTGACTGGCACATCTTTAACACCTATTACTTCAAAGCAAAACACTTGCCATTAGACCTTCAAAAGTTAAGTAGAAGAAATTTATTACAAAGTTTTGAAGGGAAACCCTATCAGAAGAAAATCAAAACCTTTTTACTAAAACACAAAGCGTCTAAAAAAGATCTGGTTACAAATAAAATGTTATTACTTAATATATAATTCTTGATTATGTATTTTTACGGCGATGTATCAAAAAACACCTGAATCTATTACCGTTACTGAAGCCATCAAAAAGATGGAACACTATTGCGCTTATCAAGATCGTTGCCATAAAGATATTTCGGAGAAATTATCAACCATGAAATTAATTCCCGAAGCAAAAGAAAAAATTATCCTTCATCTTATAGAACACAATTTTCTAAATGAAGAGCGATTTGCAAAGAGTTTTGCCAGAGGAAAATTTAGAATCAAAAAATGGGGGAAGCAGCGTATTACTAGAGAATTAAAGTTCAGGCAAATCTCTGAATACTGCATCAAAAAAGCACTACAAGAAATTCCAGAAAATGAATACCTGGAAACATTTCATAACATTGCAGAAAAAAAATTCGAATCCATCACCGTAACAGATAACTACAAAAAAAGAAAAAAACTAATTGATTATCTTCTCTATCGCGGTTGGGAAAATCAACTAGTTTTTGATAAGGTAACGGAATTATTGAATCAATAACCATAGGTATTATAAATGACTTAATCTTTACATTTTGGTTGTTGCATGTAATGTCATTTCCTTAATTTTCTTCTTTTCTACTACGGCAAAATCATTACGAGTCACTTTTTTTCCAATTGATAACTTTTGAAATTTTACAGGAGTGCTACCAATTTCTATATTTTCGGTAGTAAATGATTTGTATGGTGTATGCAACTCTAATATTAAACCTGGTAAACCTTGATATATGTAAGGACCATCCGAGATGGGAATTTCTACTGTATACCAAGCCTCTATAGATCTTCCATGAAACTGACCTAAAGCTTTTTTACAATTATATCCACCCACTTTTTTACGATCGTTTGTCAATTCCCATTGAATTTCAGGAAGTACATCTGATATTAAATATTCATCTTCCAAAATACTTGTTTCTTCTAAATAAGTATTACTCTTTAAATTCTTGAATACCTTACTTTTCTTTGATCGTATGGAAATAACTTTGATATTATTCTGAACCTCAGCAGTAGCCATTTGTTCAGTAGCTTCATAAAGGGACTGCTTATTATATGCAGTCAATACAAATTTTCCAGAAGCTTTCAGTTGAGATTTAATTTTAGCTTTTAATAATGGATCTTTAATTTTTTTAAGCTTGCTTTCAATATTCTTACTTTCTATATAGGTCACCTCGTATGTCTGACTTGTTATAGTAGAAGTTATGAAAAATATAAAAATGAAACTTAAATTATGTATGATTTTCATTTGTATAATTTTTTTATAATTATCAAACCTATCTGCTAAGTTGTTAGAAGGTTTGTGGAATTTATATAAAGCTATAAGACTACTTACAATACCTATAAGTAGTCTTAAAACATGTCAAAAGAATTTAAACTAGCATTCAAAAACTGCTATCAGAACCTCGGTATCAGTTTCTATAATTAAGATACAGATATCTTCTTCCTCAACTGTTTGTTCTACATAAGTTTCATTTTCAATGGCATTAAGCTCAGTAGCAGCAGTTGTCATAAAAAAGGTAGAAAACAAGAATGCAAATGCGAAAAATAAGTTTTTCATGATTTTAAAAGTTTTAAAAGTTAATATTATCTGAAAAAAATCAGAGTTAAGATGATTTGCACAAATCTTAGACTAAGCTACAATAGAGGATATTTAATTTGCATACATTTTCCTTTACAAAAAGTAAGGTTCTGCGATAAAAAAAGGAAGGTTAGCAACTCCTATATGATTCCTAAATCTGAGGCTTTTTCAATTAATAGTTTTTGATTTTTCGCTTCCACCTTAAGTAAATCTCTTAATCTTCTCTTTCGTTTTTCGATTCCAGCCAGAGATAATGGAACTATTTTTACCAGATCTTTTGTTTTAACACCTTTGGATAGGTTATGAAGAATACTACGGTCTATATCGTCTATATCAAGGCGTAACTGTAACTGAAGTTGTAAAATTTGTATGATAGAAGAACTATAGTATTTATTACCATTTATGATATTATGTATTGCTTGAAAAAGAATATCTGGATCTACTTCTGATTTTAATAAAAAACCTTCGGGATTTATCTTCTTAATATAATTGTAGATTTTATATCGGTCGGTAGTTTTAGTTACAATTAAAACCTTAGTTCGATGTGAGATTTTTTTAATTTTAAGAAGAAAATTTTCGATCAAACTATTGGCTATCGTTATTTTGCTAGTAAGATTAAATTCTATCAAAACAACATCCCAACGATTCATATTTGAAGCTTTTTTAAACCAGCTATCATTTATTTCTTCAATAACCTGAACGGAGAAAGAATAAGACGATTTAGAGGAATTAGCTAGAATACTTTTATATCCCTCCACTAATATTTGATTACTATCAATAATCAACACTTCCAAAATTTGTTTGCCCATAATATAACCTATCTTAAATTTTAAAGTTTTGGTAGAACAGGTCAATCAAGGAAATAAAAGAGGTATTTTCCCTCTTAAAACTATTAAAAAAAAGGTCGGAAAAAAATATTTTAACGTAGTGTTATGAGCTGATAATCAGATATTACGGAAATACCTTATTTAAAAAAAGGAAAGTATGTAAAAGAGTTTATTTCAACAACGAATTTGTTCTACTGATTGCTTTATTATTTTTATAATCCATCCATTTTTGACCTTTTCTGCTTCGCATAAAATTATCAAAATGGCGCATAAAAAACACATTATAAGTAGCTTGCATAAAATTACTTAGCTTTTTAGGCACAGAGCGAATACTCATAGAAAAACCAGGAGTCAGATATGTCATATGATGCCAATAACCTTCTGGCATGTATAGTGTTTCTCCATGACTTAAGTATGTAATATATCCTTTCGCCTTCTTAAGAGCAGGCCATTTTTCAAAATCTGGATTCGAAAAATCAATTTCTTGATGAGATATCAATGCATGTGGTACCTTATACATATATTTCGTTTCGGAAGGAGGAAACAAAATACATTGTTTTTCTCCATGAAAATGAAAGTGGAATATATTGGCAAGGTCGATATCATAATGCATAAACACTTTAGAGCCTCCTCCTCCAAAAAATAAGAAAGGCATCTTTTTCAGGAATTTTAATCCAATCTTTGGATATTTAAAATCCTTCTGAAGCGCAGGTACTTCTTTTAATAAATTGTATAGGAAAATTCTATAGTTGGTAGGCTTTTTCTTTAATAAATCTACATAAGCACTCATTTTCATGCTAGCATGAGGTTCATTAAATTTAAACTCAGAATTGATAGGTCTATCATCAAAAAGTGGCACCTCTTTATCTCCAGCAACTTCATTTATATAATCTAAATTCCATTTCTGAAAAGCAGGCCAGTCTTCGATTAAACGTTCAATTACCACAGGTTTCTGAGGTATAAAATAATCTCTCAAAAACTCTTCTTTCGTAATCGTTTTTACCCTTGATATTTCCTCTAAATTTAACCCCATTAACTAAGAAATAATTCTAATTTCTTGATTTTCAAAGTTAATCAACTTTACAAATTATTTATTGAGTAGCGCT
Source organism: uncultured Aquimarina sp. (assembly GCF_947492115.1). Classification (NCBI taxonomy): domain Bacteria; kingdom Pseudomonadati; phylum Bacteroidota; class Flavobacteriia; order Flavobacteriales; family Flavobacteriaceae; genus Aquimarina; species uncultured Aquimarina sp. Next base: position 142,085 of record NZ_CANLMM010000003.1, on the reverse strand, counting down.
TCTTTTCCTTTTTGCTTCGCTAGTTCATTTTTTTCTATAACATGATCAGGTCTAGACCATTTAGGTTTTTCACCTTTAGCTTCAAATTTAGAATCTTCGGCTTCTACAGTTTCTGGTTGTGCCTTTTTTACAAAAGGTTTTTGTGGGTTTAAACCTAACTTCTTAAACATCTCCATATCTTCATTAACATCTGGATTTGGAGTCGTAAGCAACTTATCGCCTGCAAATATCGAGTTTGCTCCTGCAAAAAAGCACATAGCCTGTCCTTCTCTACTCATTTCTGTCCTTCCTGCAGAAAGTCTTACTTGTGTTTGTGGCATTACAATTCTGGTAGTAGCTACCATTCTAATCATATCCCAAATCTCTACTGGTTTTTGATCTTCCATAGGAGTTCCATCAACGGCTACCAATGCATTAATCGGCACAGACTCTGGTTGTGGATTTAACTTTGCCAAAGCTACCAGCATTCCGGCACGATCTTCAGTCTTTTCTCCCATTCCTATAATTCCTCCACTACAAACCGTAACGTTAGTTTTACGAACATTATCAATAGTTTGCAAACGGTCCTCATAACCTCTGGTAGAAATTACTTCCTTATAATACTCTTCTGAAGTATCTAAGTTATGATTGTACGCGTACAAACCAGCTTCTGCTAATCGTTGTGCCTGATTTTCTGTAATCATACCAAGCGTACAACAAACTTCCATCTCCAGTTTATTAATAGTTCTAACCATTTCGAGAACATTATCAAATTCTGGACCATCTTTCACATTTCTCCAAGCTGCGCCCATACAAACTCTGGAACTTCCTGAAGCTTTAGCACGCAATGCTTGTGCTTTTACTTGTTGCACACTCATTAAATCATTCCCCTCAATATCGGTATGGTATCTAGCCGCCTGTGGACAGTACCCGCAATCCTCTGGACATCCACCAGTTTTAATAGATAACAAGGTAGAAACCTGAACCGTATTAGGATCATGATATTCTCTATGTACAGAAGCTGCCTCATAAAGCAGTTCCATTAGTGGCTTATTATATATTTCTAGAATTTCTTCTGATGTCCAATCGTGTCTAATAACGCTCATAAATCAATGGTATGTGAATTTTCAAAAGTAATTGTTTAAAATCAAAAAACACAAATTAGCTTTATCAAATTCGAGAGTTTTAATAACAATCTATTGTTGATTATTGTTCTTTTATGATGGAAGTTCTACTAAAATACTTACTGCATTTCCTCCAAATCCTACAGCATTCACAATAATCTTATTCAATTTTTGAGGAATTCCTATATTCTTTACAAAAGGGACTGGAATAAATTCCTGATGTTTCATCATCAGCATAGCCAATTCCAAACTTAGAATCCCACTAGCTCCAAAAGTGTGACCTATTTTCCATTTGTTTGTGGTCATTGCTGGAATATGTTTCCCAAATACTTGCTTAATCGCATTGAATTCTGCTTGATCTCCTTTTATAGTTCCAGGAGCATGCAATACAATAGCATCTACTTCTTTTACATCGGTATTTCCTAATGCCATTTTCATAGATTTTTGAAAACAATCTGCATCTGTAGATATAGATATGTTATGAGTTAAGGTCTCGGTAGCATACCCAATTCCAGTAATTAACGCTTGTGCATTTTTAGTACGTCCTTTTTCTAAACAAGCAATACCAGCTCCTTCTCCTAAAAACATCGAATTTCTGGATTTATCCCAATTCATTGCCTGACAAGGATACGCTACTGTATCCGCAGCCGCATAAATCTTCAGTGCTTTCATCTGAGCAATGGTAAATGGTGTTAACGGCGCTTCACTTCCTCCTACCAAAAACTTATCACTCAGCCCAGATTGCAACCATGCGATTCCATTTAATATAGAATGTAAGGCGGTAGAACAGGTTATCGAATGACTGATATCTGGACCTGTAGCACCTAAATCCTGTACAATCCAGGAAGATATATTGCCTAAAGTAGTAGTTGGAGAACTTAGCGTAGAAGACTGATTACTTCTTAAAAATTCTTCATGATATTTTTCAAAAAGACCCGTTGCTCCTCTAGAGGAACCTACATTTACTCCAAAATTAGCATCATCTTTCCAGCCAGCCTCTTTTATAGCGTTTCTAGAAGCGAATAATGCAAATAATACAGAATCATCCAACGATGCATAGCTAGAATTTTCCTTCCTAAGTGTTTCTATTGCTGCTCTGGATGCTACATCTAATCTGGCAATTGGTGCCAGATTTCCCTCCATATCTTCAAAAGTAATACAATGAGAAGATTCCTTATATAACTTCCATATTTCTTTCGAGGAGATACCTAAAGGAGAAATAGATGAAATTCCGGTTATGGATACTGGATTTTGCAATTCGTAATTTTTGGGCAAATGTAGGGGTTTGTTCTGGTATGTTCAATAGTAAAATTATAATTGATAATTATCAGATAGCATACTATTTCTTTATTTTTAGATAAGAATACACCTTTTCCTTATAGCTAACCCCAATTGGAATTTCGATCACGCCTAAATCTATATCATTTTGGGTATAGGCGGTAATTTTGTTTGTATTAATTATAAAGGATCTATGAACTCTCAAGAATGGGTTATTTTGTAATTTTTCTTCAAAATCACTGATCTTATATTTTGTTTGTATTTCTTTTTCACCAATATGAATTTTAACATAATCTCTCAAACTCTCGATATACGTAATTTCATCTAATTTAATTTTATGATACTTACTCCCTGATTTAATTACTAAAGGTTCTTCTGAGGTAATAGTTTTATCTCTCAATGACAAAGGCTCTTTGTGCTCGCTTCTAAAATAACGTTCTACCGCTCTAAAAAATCTCTGAAAGGTAATGGGTTTGAGCAAATAGTCTAGAATATCGAGATCATATCCCTCTAGCGCATATTCTCTATAAGCCGTAGTAATGATGGTCTTATGTGGCGTTTTTAGCGTTTTTAAAAATTCTAAACCTGTGATATTTGGCATCTTTATATCTAAAAACAACAAATCGATTTGCTGTTGTTTTAATATTTCCATTGCCTTTATTGCATTATTACAAGCAGCAACAACTTCCAAAGAATCTATTTTAGCAATATGATTCTCGAGTAAGCGTATTGCTAAAGGTTCATCATCCACGAGTAAACACCTAATCTTCATCATATTTTTATTTTTAGCGCTACCGAAAATAAACCATCTTTATTATTTATTATGTTCAGATCATATTGATCCGTATACAATAAATCCAGTTGTTTTGTAATATTTGCTAGTCCTATTTTGGTTTGTCTATCTTCTGTTGGAATCGTTCCTACGGTATTAGAAATATTAAATATAAATAATCTCTTTTCATATGCCACAAATATTTCAATTCGTGGAGAACCACTATCCTCTCCAGCTCCATGTTTAAAAGCATTTTCCACAAGCGAAAGCAGAATAAGTGGTGCTATTTTAATATCTTCTTCAATATGTTTATCAAATGTAACTTCTAATCGATCATCATATCTCAGCTTTTCTAATGCAATATAATTCTCTAACATCGTAACCTCTGATACCAACGAAGTGTATCTTTCTGTGCATCGATACAAAATATAATCCAAAATCTCTGACAGTTTTTCTATCGAATACGCAGTTTTATCAGACTTTTCCAATGCCAGAACATAAATATTATTCAAAGTGTTGAATAAAAAGTGAGGGTTTAATTGTGCCTTTAGCAGCTTTAATTCGGTTGCTACCTTTTCTTTATCCGCTTTTAATGCTATTTGCTTGGTGTTCGTGTAATGCAGGAAAAACTTCAAAAAAAGGAAACCAAAAACAACACTATAAATATGAGGAACATACTTTAAAACGAGATGCTTCCATTGTGTCATAATCTGCCATATGGATTCTTGCGGAAAAGGCGGCGTTCTTGTTAAACCTTCTGACAGGTATACGATAAGAATTCTTCCCAAAACACTAGTAAAATATACACTAACAACAAATAATAAGATGTAAACAAACTTTCTGTTGGAAAGAGCATATTTTGGGATCAAATAATATCCTAAAAAGTAAGAAGCAATCATTTGTGGGATCAAATAACATAATTGTCTAACAAAAGAAGTATATAAAGAATAGAGATCCAATACCCTATCTCTGGTCGTAAATGCAAAAACGATAACACTCCAAAAAATCAAATGCTTAACCCATTTCTTTTTTTGTACTTGAAATACAATTTCTTCGATCCAAATCTTATCTATCAACATATCCTCTAAAATAACTAATGTAAGGATATCTACGATTCATAGTCGACAAACTATAGTTAAAAACAGATGAATTTTCAGATTTAAATGACAAATGTTTTTTATCCATTAAAAAAGCATAAACACATGCTTTACAAATGTATCTATCGACATGCTAAATTAAGAACCTCTTTATTTTCAATTTTTGACAAAACAAAAATTTATATCAAAATGAAACAAGTCACATACATACTGGTTTTAATGGTTTTATTCCTATTTACTATCCAAGCTTACAATCAAGAAAGCAACATTATTATCAATGAAGGTTCTGGAGCATTTACATTGCATGGAGGCAAAGGAAATGAGCATAAAAAAATTACTATTCATTATTATAAACCTAAAGGATTTAATGCTTCTTCTGAAGTCTTGCTCGTTATTCCAGGATCGGGAAGAAATGGAGATAGCTACAGAGATAGTTGGATAGAAGAATCCGAAAAATATAATATACTTATCCTCTCACCAAGTTATCCAGAAACAGCATATCCTTATGAAGATTATCATTTGGGTGGAGTAGTGGCAGATGTTAATACTCGAGAGAGTATCACATTTATAAAAAATACTAACCAAGTTTTTCTAGACGAAGAAAAGACTTCAATACAACTAAATTTAGACAACGCTAGCTGGATATATGAAGATTTTGACAGAATATTTGAGTCTGCTATAAAAGCATTAAATGGATCACAAAGAGGTTATGATATATTTGGTCATTCTGCTGGTGGACAAATTTTACACCGATTTGCAATTCTTCATACCAATTCTAAAGCAAAAAGAATCATTGCTGCCAATGCTGGAAGCTACACCTTACCCGATTTTGAAACAAAATTTCCCTTCGGTATTGAAGACCTTAACCTATCTATTGAAAATCTCAAAAAATCCTTTGCACAACAACTAACGATTTTTGTGGGTGAGCTAGATAATGAAAATGAAAAAGGAGGAATTCTTTTACGTTCTAAAACAGTAGACAAGCAAGGGTTACATAGACTTGCCAGAGCGCGTTATTTTTACAAAACTGCTAAAACCCAAGCTACCAAAATGAATTGCAAATTTAACTGGACTCTAAAAGTGATTCCAAATGTTGGCCACCATATGAGAAAAATGGGAAATGCAGCAGGAATTTATTTATACGAGTAAATTTCTTGTAACAAAACCTTTGGAATTGATACTTATATAGTGATCTTAAAATACACTATATAATGGAAATTCAGACAGCAAAAAAAAGTTGGTTTAGTAGAAATTGGCCATGGGTTGTTCCTGTAGGAGGATGCCTAACGATCATCGTCATATTTTTTGTCTTTTTAGGCTCTGTAATTTTCGGTGTTTCTCAAGCATTTACAAATTCTGGTCCCTACAAGGATGCACTTGCCAAAGCTCAAGAAGACGATTATATTGTCGAAATGCTTGGAGAACCTATAGAAACTAATGGTATTATGAACGGAAGCTTAAAGTTTGAAAACGATGAGGGTTCGGTCGATATTTCTATACCTATAAAAGGTCCAGATGGAGAAGCAAGAGTGTATATCGTAGGAACCAAAAAAGATGATACTTGGACATATTCCGAATTATATGTCATCCTAGATGAAACCAATGAGCAAGTTGACTTGCTATGGGGAAAAGAGAATAATGAAAATTAACTAAAAACGTATCATTATGACTGGCAATCTTAGTTTAAAAGAAACCTTACTAGTATTTGGACTACCCTTATGTATATTAGTTTCTTTAGCATTATTTGCCAGTTCAGATATAGCATTATCTAATTCTCTTATTTCTAAGAGTATTACATTAGACTTGATAATTACTATTCCCTTTATTCATTGGGTCTTAATTCGGAAAAAAGATATTTCTAAGTTTTCGGTGCTTTCTTTTTTCGTAATAGGTATCCTTATTGCTTCTTTTGTTATTCCAGAAGAAAATCAATCCTATATCTCCTTTATCAAGAATTGGATATTACCTTTTATCGAGTTGGGAATCGTTACTGCTATTCTCCTCAAAATTCGAAAAACCATTCAGGTGTATAGGCTCACTAAAAATAGTTCACCAGATTTTTTTACAATCCTTAAAAAGACTTGTTCAGATGTTTTTCCTAAAAAAATATCAGAGGTATTAGCAATGGAAATTGCTGTGTTTTATTACGGATTCATTTCCTGGAAAAAGAAAACTCCAAGAGAAAATGAATACACTTATCATAAAGATGGTAACTCTATTAGTATTTTCATAGGTATTCTTATGATCGTCATTATAGAGACTTTTGTTTTACATAAAATGATATTAAAATCGAATCCTTCTATTGCATGGATAGTAGGAATAATGAGTGTTTATTCTTTTGTTCAGATATTTGGTTTTGTTAAATCAATAACCAAAAGACCTATAACTATAGATGGAGAAATACTACATATCCGATATGGAATAATGAGTGAAGTAATTATTCCCATATCTGATATTGACACCATTGAATTTTCTTCTTCTTCAACTGTTTTTGATAAAGAAACCAGAAGATTATCTCCTTTGGGAGAACTAGATCCTCATAATATGCTTATTAGATTAAAAAAGCAATCAACAGGAACTAAAATAGGACTCTATGGAATAAAACGTAACTTTAAAGCTATAGCATTCCATGTTGATCAAAAGAACCAATTTAAAGATGATCTAGAACAATTGATGCTGTCTAAATAGTCTCCAATAGTTCGGTAATCGTTTTATAAATTTTGCCTAACTGTTGCTCCGAAATCACGTAAGGTGGTAAGATATAAATCGTTTTTCCTAACGGTCGTAAGCACACTCCGTTTTGCATAAAATGATCAAAGATTTCATATCTCTTTTTACCATATCGATCCATTTCAATGTTTAAATCCAAAGCATAAATAACTCCTTTTTGTCGTGTGCTTTTTATTTTTGGATGATTTTTTATAAGATCATTAAATTCTTGATGGGACTTAATGATTCTAGCAATATTTTCCTGAATATCTTTTGTACTTAGCAGATCAATTCCAGCAATTGCAACGGAGCATGCAATTGGGTTAGCAGAATACGTATGCGCATGAAAAAATGCTTTGCCAATAGAATCATCCAGAAATGCATTATATATCTCTTGGGTACAACTTGTTACCGCCATAGGCACAAAACCAGCTGTTAACGCTTTGGACATAGAAATGATATCTGGTTTTGTCTCCATATATTCTGATGCAAAGTTTTTTCCTGTTTTTCCAAAACCAGTCATTACTTCGTCTGCAATGGTAATAATCTTGTTCTCTTTGCAAATTTTAAGAATCGGATCTAAGTATTTTTCTTCGAACATATGCATTGCATTTGCCCCTTGAACCAATGGCTCATAAATAAAAGCAGCAACTGCATTGTCATCAATAATTTGACGTAGTGTTTTTATGACTCTATCAAAATTATCTTTAGTAGGAGTAGGGATTCTTCGAACATCAATAAAGAAATCCTCAAAAGGACCATTATAAACTGATAAGCCCGAAGCAGACATTGCTCCAAAGGTATCGCCATGAAATCCATCTTCAAAAGCGATAATAATATTACGTTTTTCTCCTTTATTAAAATGATATTGCAATGCCATTTTAATACCTACTTCATTAGCAGTAGATCCATTATCGGAGAAAAATATTTTTTCCTGATTATCTGGTAATATTTGTATTAACTTTTCAGATAGTTCTATGGCTGGTTCATGGGTAAAACCTGCAAAAACTATTTGATCTAATGTATGCATCTGTTTGTTGACTCTTTCCAAAATAAAAGAATTACAATGACCATACATCGCCGTATACCACGAGGCAATTCCATCTATATATTCATTACCATTATCGTCATACAACAAAGCACCTTCTGCTTTTACAATAGGAAGCGCATCTGGATGGATTTTATGCTGTGTAAGCGGATGCCAAAGATGTTTTTTATCTCTTTGTTTTAAGTTCATAAAGCTTCTAATTGATCTTTAAATAAGGATGCATACTCCTTCACTACCATTTTATCAAAATAAGGTTCATTATCAATTCTACCGATAACTTTAGCTCCTGTCATTTTTTGGATAATACTTTCGGTAGTTACATGCTCATCTCCGCTAAAAATAATTACAGGATCAAATCCTTTCTCCTGAAGTAATTTAATAGTTAACAAAGTGTGATTGATACTCCCCAAATAATGTCTAGACACTACGACAACCTTACAATCAGGATCAATAATATCCAAGATTGTAGCTTGCTCATTTAATGGAACCAATAGACCTCCTGCTCCTTCGATAATGATATCGTTTTCAGTGTCAGGAATGTTAATATGTTCTATATCTATAGTTACACCATCAATTTCTGCAGCTGCATGAGGACTCATTGGCGTGTTTAATGCATAGCTATTTTTATGAAAAGTTGATTTAGAATTTGAAACTAGTTCTTTTACTTTATCGGTATCAGAATATGATAAATCTCCTGCCTGAACCGGTTTAAAATAATCTGCTTGTAATGCTTCTACTACAATAGCAGATACCACAGTTTTACCTACATCTGTTCCTATTCCTGTAATAAATATTTTTTCTCGTTTTTTCTCCTTCATACCAGACCCTTAATTTGTCCTTTTTTAATTTTTGACAAAGGTAGCTAACAGTTGTAAAACTTCTGCTATTTCTTCTTGCGTATTATAACTGTGTAAACAAAATCGTAATCGTTCTTTTCCTTCAGGAACTGTTGGAGATAAAATAGGTTTTACATCAAAACCTTGGTTATGTATTTTCGAGGCTATAGCTTTTACTTTTTCATTTTCAGAAATGATACAACAATGTATGGCAGAATCACTTTTAATAAAATATTTTTCTAATCCTATCGATTCTAGCTGCTCATTAAAAAACTGAATGATCCTACGAAGTTTCTTGATTTTAGTTGTTGCGCCTAGTTCTTTGTATGAAGACTGAATAGTGGCAATTGAATGCGGCGGCAAACCCGTGGTATAAATAAAACTCCTAGCAAAGTTTACCAGATATTGTCTCAATGCTAAAGATCCTAAAATAACCGCTCCATGACAACCTATTGCTTTACCAAAGGTATGAATACGTGCAAAGACTTTTTCTTCGAGTTTTAACTCCTGAATTAAACCTGCACCATTATTTCCAAACACACCTGTTGCATGAGCTTCATCTACAACAAAATAACAATCATTGGTTTCACATAATTGAGAAAAAGCTTCTAAATCTGGAACATCTCCATCCATAGAAAAAACCGATTCTGTTACTACATATATTTCCTGACTTTCATTAGATAAAGATCTTATTGATGTGATCCTTTTTTCTAGATCAATGTAATCATTATGCTTAAATTTATACGATTTCGCATTACTCATTATAATTCCGTCTCGGATAGAAGCATGAATGAGCTCATCATATAAAATTATATCACCTCGTTGTGGAATCGAAGAGAAAAAACCAATATTTGCATCGTATCCTGAATTAAAAATCAAAGCAGACGGTGCATTATGAAAATTAGCTAGTATTTCTTCAGTTTCGTTATATAAAGTATGATTTCCCGAAAGCAAACGTGAACCTGTTGCTCCATTCTCATGTATATCACGCTCAACTAATAACTGATGAGCATGATCAAAAATAACCTTGGAAGAAGAAAAACCTATATAATCATTAGATGAAAAATCAACTAAATTATTCTTAAAACCTAATACACGTAAAGCATCTTTCTCTTCTCTTTCCTGAAGCTTTTTATGAAGTTTTTTTGGTATTCCTTGCATACCGCTAAAATACAACAAAATGGAACTTACAACAGCAGTCAAAAGTTATAATCATGATTTCAAAAACAACAATTAAATATTCTTTTTTGATAAAAAATTATTGAAAAACAATAATTTTTGTATATTTGTTATCGTTAAACGATAATTTTATGAAGACGAAACAAATTATTACATTGATTAAAATTGCTTCTTGGGTCATATTTATTGGACTATGCATACAACTTGGAGCAATTCTTCTTTCTGGAATCATAAGCCTTTTCGGAAATCCGGAAGCATCAAATAATCTTTATTTAGGTTTAGATCTATCAGAACTCTATGAATTTTCCAAAAAATATTACTTACATGTTTTATCTCTACTCATAACGGTAACCTCATTGAAAGCATACTTATTCTATCTAGTAATCAAAATTTTTATGAAAATTGATTTTGATCAACCCTTTACCAAAACTATAGCATCTATAATTTCATCAATTAGCTATGTTGCGTTATGGGCAGGTTTGATAGCTTATTTAGCAAATGGTTATTGTAAATGGTTATTAAAGAAAGGAGCCGTATTTAGTTTAGATTGGGGGAATTCAGAATTTCTATTCATGGCGGGAATTATATTCATTATAGCTTTCATATTCAAAAGAGGTGTACAAATTCAATTAGAAAACGATTTAACGATATAGCTATGAGTATAAAAATGTTTGGAAAAAAATCGTTATCTACTATATTATTTTATAGTACTCGATTAATCATGTTCGGATATGGAATATTTTTGTTATTGATCATCATATCTTTGGTAAGCAATAATTTTGTTATCACTGAAACTAATGAGCTTCAGATTCATATTCCTTTTACAGGTTCTATGATTAAAGGAGCCTTTGATCCGTTCACATTCATTGGTGTTTTCTGTTTCCTTATTTTCTACGCTTCTTTTTTCTTGGTATTATCTTTCATTTTTAAAACATTTAGTGCTGAGAAACTTTTTACACAAGAAGCTATAAAATATTTAAAGTGGTTTACCATAATAAATCTAATCATACCTTTAGCATATGTGATAATAGGATTTTTAATAAATAATACTATCACACTAGATGATGTTACTCCTGCACTATTACATATTGGACTAGGAATCTTTGCAACATTTATCGCTACCATATTTAAACAAGGCTTTATTTTACAAGAAGAAAACGAATTAACAATATAACTATGCCAATAATCATTAATCTTGATGTCATGCTTGCCAAGCGAAAAATGAAGAGTAAGGAATTGGCAGAAAAAATAGGTATTACCACTGCAAATCTCTCTATTTTGAAATCAGGTAAAGCAAAAGCTATCCGATTTTCTACACTTGAAGCGATTTGTAAAGAACTGGATTGTCAACCAGCAGATATTCTGGAATATGTAGAAAATTAAAAAACATTTAGCTAGGCTCATCACCTTAATTTCTTAGCTGTAATTCATGGATACAGCACTCAATTTTGCAATGATATACATCACTGCACTGATATTTTATTGTCTAATTTTAATCAATCATCAAATGAAAAAAAAGAAAAAATGGAAGTTATATCTTCTATATCCAATACTTACAATTTGTACCATAATGTTACTAATTATTGGGTACAAATTGAATCAAAGCACCGTTACGTTAACCGAAAATGGAATTTATAAAACCCTACATATACCTATTAAGAATAAGTTTATAGATATTAATGTAAATCTTGCTGGAGCGGCAGATCAACTAAAATTTGAATCCGATTTTATACAAGGCCCTATTGTGAGTTATACTAATAACGAAACCCTTCAGGTAGCATGGTATAACGCAGGGAAAAATCATGAAAAAATTTATGACGCTAACATTAAGAGTTTTTCTATTCATACTGAAGATGAGAAACATGATTTTATCTTACCAGAAATCGATACTCCTCCAACAGTAATACAAACCACGCCTAACAAAGTAGCATTTATAAGCGATGTTCATGGTGATTTCGAATACATGAATAATGTATTATTTAACTTGAATGTAATCGATTCGTTAGGTAACTGGAATTTTGATACTAATCATCTGGTTATAGCTGGAGATATGGTAGATCGAGGAACTTCGGTAGATCAAGTACTTTGGAAAATTGTATTACTTTCTGAACAAGCTAAACAAGCAGGAGGAATGGTACATTATATTATTGGAAACCATGAGCAATATATCCTTAAAGGGAATTTTAGTAGGGTACACCCAAAAAACTTATATGCTACTCAGCAAATGATGCCTTTTTCAAAAGCGTATTCAAATAAAACTTATTTAGGAAAATGGCTACGAACAAGACCAGTATTACTTAAAATTGGAAATACACTCGTTACACATGGTGGAGTAAGCCCTGAAACTGTAGTGAAAAAATACACAGTTCAACAAATAAACCAAGCCATGTGGGACTACTGGAATGAAAAATCTATAGATGAGGACCTAAAGGAAATCATTTTGGGAAAAACCGGAGTTACACAATATAGAGGATACATTAGAGCCAATGATGAAGTTAAAAAAGCATCAAAGAATCAGGTACAACAGGTTCTTGAATATTATGACGCTTCTAGAGTAATCGTAGGACATACAAATGTTGATTCCATCACCCCTTTATTTAAAGGTAAAGTATACGATATTAATGCAATAGAAACCTCTCCTCAAGCATTACTATTAGAGAATAGCGAACCTAAAGTCATTAATATTGGTCTAGTAAAAGAAGAGAAAACCTATAAAACATATCATAGAGATTTTTCATTATCAAAAGCAAATGATCTAAAAATGATCGCTTTAACTATACATAGTATCATAAAACTTTCGATGATTCCTCACCCCTATTAAATTTAAATTATGAACAAAAAAAGATCAGAATAAGCGTATCTTCATATAATGAAAAATATACGATATACAACTTCTTCCAGCGACATAGAATTAGAACAAATTCTTTTACTTCAGCAAAGTAATTTATCTGAATCTATTACTCTAGACGAAAAACAAAATGAGGGTTTTGTCACTGTAAGACATGATTTTGATATTCTTAAAAAAATGAACCTCCAACAACCGCATATCATTGCCAAACACAATGATCAGGTTGTTGGATATGCATTATGCATGACCAAAGATTTTGGTAATGATATTGAAGTTCTCAAACCCATGTTTACAAAAATCGATACTTTGATTGAGCCAAGAATTAACTACATTGTCATGGGACAAGTATGTGTTGACAAAGCATATAGAAGACAAGGAATATTCCGAGGTCTTTATCAAAAAATGAAATCCTCCTTACAAGAAAAATATTCCTTGCTAATAACTGAAGTTGCTTCGAACAATCACAGATCATTAGAAGCACATCGTGCAATTGGTTTTAAGGATTTAATCGTTTATCAGGCTGATACTATGCAGTGGCATATCATCAGTTGGGACTGGACATGATTTTCCTTACATAATAAAACTGATTGAACTTTTTAAAACCATCTTAATTTTAAATACAAAAAAGGAGTTAAACACATGGTATAACTCCTCTTTTTATAGGTCTTTTAAGAAAATTACTCTATCCCGAGATACGGATTGTAAATATAAGTTTTACTAAAGTTTCCTAATCCATTAAAATACTCATCAACTAAATGAGCAGGGTAATATGCAATACCTCCTGCTAATAGTCCCTGATTACCTCCATCATCTTTATCATCCCAGTTCCAGGGTGCATTGGCAGATCCACTACCGTATGATTTTTGAAATGATTTGGCATTACTAAAAAGGTTTGTATTAAAACGTTGATCCCACATACCACCGTTTTCAAATATATTCACCAATTTATATTTTACATTCCTATCATAAATATCAGATGGATGTTCGCTAGTGGTTTTACTAGGAAAATATACTACATAATCACTCCCTCCAGGTTGTTGTTTAGCATGTGCTTTGATACCATGACCCTTTGCCTCTGCAGAAGTTTTAAATCTAGTAATTCCATTATGATTTTGAGTAGTTAAAGTACCATCTATATCTTCACTCCCATTGGTTAATCCAGAGTTTGAAGCTTTATAAGAATAAAAATCAGAATGAAATATGGTTACAGCACCAATTGCTGTACCGTAGGTAGAGTTGTCTTTTTTTACAACTGTAAGAACACCTTCAAGATCATTTTCATGCTCATCAAAATGATACAAAAACCAAATATCTGTCCAGTCCCTTGGATGAAAAAATGCATAGGTAATAAAATAGTGCGTACTTGTCTCTACAACGGAATAATATCCAACTGCATTTCCTTTTCTAGAGGAATTGGCAATGTTGTCCCAATTATTTTTTGCATTTAGATCACCATCAAAATCATAAGCAGTGATGTAATCCGCTTTTCCGCTTAAACCATGAGAACCCGTTCTATCTACATCTTGATAGTGTACAGGTGCATGTTGATAAGCTAAATCTAAATAGAAACTAGAATTTTTATTCTCAGACACATCCTCCTCAAAAACATAAATATCCTCATTTGATTCGCATGCACATAATGTGAGTACTATAATAAAAAGTGTAATAATTTTTTTCATTTTAAATGATTTATAAGTTAGTTAAGCATCTAAAATTATAGTTTTCCTCAACGCTTTTTATTACCTGTAGATTAATTAATTTTTAACTAAACTGTTCTTCCCTACAAAAACACTTATTGATTGGTTTTAAAATTACAAAACACTAACAACCAATTATTTAAATCAAATTTTGTTATTAAAAAGTTATCATAAAAAATCAATTTTTAGGCAATTGTTTATGAATCATTATTAAATTATTAGGGTTGTCTTTATTCCTATTTTTAGGTCTTTTGATTCTTTAACTTCGTAAATGAAATTTAAAAAACACAGTAATGAAAACAACCAAAAAGTTTATTTTTTCTTTGTTATCTATTGCTATTGTATTTACCACTCTGTATGTTTATCATGTACACTTTAATTATAGGTTTACAGAGGTAACATCTGGAAAGGTATATAGATCTGCGGCGATTCCTGCTGATAAAATTGAGAGTTATCTAAACAAATATGGTATAAGAACTGTTATTGACTTAAGAATTGGAGCTGTTATAGATCCTCTAAATCCTAGTCTTACCAATGATATTACTAGAGAGCATGACATTATAGAAACCATAGATAATGTAACACATATTAATATTCCATCTCACCAAATACCTAGTAAGGAAAATTTAGAACAGTTTTTTGATGTTTTAGATAAGGATATATCCTATCCAATATTGATTCATTGTCATCATGGAACTGGTAGAGCGGTTTTATACACAGCTTTGTACCGTATTGAATATGAAGGCTTTTCTAATGAAGAAGCTAGAAAAAAAACTGTCTTCCCAGTACTTCTAAGTTCCTTTGATAATGGGACACCTAAAGGAGAGTGGTTAAAAGCCTATGAAATAAGAAGAACGAATGAATATGCATCATCAGAAGTTGTATCGGAAAACAATTCATCTCAATAATTGATTCTTAACTAACCTAATCTATAATCAAATGAAAATTTTAGTAACAGGAGCAGCTGGATTTATTGGTTTTCATGTAACCCGTAGACTTTTGACCATGGGACACGAAGTCATTGGTTTTGACAATATAAATTCATATTATGATCCTCAGCTAAAATATGACAGGCTTAAAGAGGTGGGTATACCCAAGAACTTGATTGTCGAAAAAAAATATGTTCAGTCGAGTATTCATTCGCAGTATCGATTTATTAAAATGGAATTGACTCAGAAAGCCGCATTAATGGATTTATTTCGATATGAACGTTTTGACGCTATCATACATCTGGCTGCTCAAGCAGGTGTACGTTATAGCTTAGAAAATCCAGACGTATATATTAAAAGTAATGTAGAAGGTTTTTTGAATATTTTAGAAGCGTGTAGACACTATCCTGTTAAACATCTTGCATATGCATCCAGTTCTTCAGTATATGGTAACACCAAAAAAACACCATTTTCTGTAGATGATTGTGTAGATCATCCTATTAGTTTATACGCAGCTACAAAAAAAAGCAATGAACTTATGGCTTATACCTATAGCCATTTATTCAAAATTCCAACAACTGGCTTGCGTTTTTTTACAGTTTATGGTCCTTGGGGACGACCAGATATGGCACCATCGCTATTTGCTGAAGCTATTATAAACAATAGACCAATACAAGTCTTTAATAACGGTAATATGGAGCGAGATTTTACTTATATAGATGATATCGTAGAAGGAATTGTAAAAGTAATATTTGATATCCCAGATGCCGAAAAAGGACACATTCCATATGTGCTTCATAATATCGGAAATAGCAATCCAATTAAGCTTATGGACTTTATTGATTCAATCGAGAAAAATTTGAATACTAAGGCAAAGAAGAACTTTATGCCAATGCAACCAGGTGATGTTCAAAAAACATATGCGGATATATCTAGTCTAACAGAAGCTGTTGGATACGCTCCACAAACCAATTTACAAGAAGGAGTGAAGCGTTTTACAGAATGGTATATTTCTTATTTCATTCGAAAACAAAGAACCAATAAATCAAAAACCTTAGTATAACCAAGTTTCATTACACAAATAATTATTCAACTTGGATTAGATATGCTTTTTCTAAGATAGCATCTCTTGTATTAGGATTCAAAAACTCTAAAGATAACCTGGTAATCCTATGGTGATATATCTCATATTCTCTTGACCAGCTTATATTCATAGCTTTCAACGACTCCAACTTATTACCATATAGAAATAACCATTGACCACTTTTCACTGTACTTGATACTTCTGAAATATGAACTGTAGGGGTAATTCTTTTGGTGTAAAAGTCGAGTGACCAGCTAGGTCTTCCATTTAACATCAGGACATCAGTTTTATTAATATCCTCCGAATTAATTACTCTTGCAGCATTGTTACCTGCCTGATATGATAATAGTTTTGGGTAAAATTGAGTATTTAAACAAAAATTGATCAAAATCATATACGATACCGATAGAATGATCAATTTTCTTATCGTTTTCATTTTTGTAGTTATTACATAACTTAATCCTACTAACAACAGTAAATAACACAAAATAATACCAACGTGTGGCATCGGAAAAGCCCAAAATATAAGAAACAATACTAAAATACTACCAATGGTTAGTATAACATACTGTAGCACTAAAAATACCTGAGAAGTACGTTTTTTATTCTTGTTGTACAATTCTGTTAAATAACCTGCTACTAAAACAGATAATATTGGTAATACGCTATTTAAATAATGCGGCAATTTAAACTTTGAAAAACTAATAACTATCAAAACTATGAAAACACCTAAAGAGGTTAATGTTTCTAGTTTAGGTTTAAAAATAAATTTGTTTATCCATAGTTCTTTACATCTATTAAATAAAGCTAAGTATGCTATAATTGACCATGGTAAAAACGCCCATAAAAGGGTATGAAAAAAGAAAAAATAATCAGGACTAGTTTCTTCAAAACCAGAGGCCGTTAATCTATTAAAACTTTGATCCCAAAGAATAAATCTAATTCCAGAAACATTCGACTGGCCATGTATAATTTTTTCGGGATGTAAATCGAATTGAACGTAATACGCATATAAAACTGGCAATATTGAGATAATGAATGATAACATACCGATTAAAGTTTTCCAAGACCAAATCACGTACCATCTTCGGTTATATGACACATATGTTAGTATGCAGATTCCTGCAACAAAGACTCCTAATTGACCTTTCGTAGAAAAAGCTATGGCTACTCCAATTGCTCCTAAAATAGCATGAATAACTTTTTCATGATTTATATATAATACTAGTTGCCATATTCCAAAAATAGTAGCACCTGTAAGAACAGCATCTGTTCTTACATCATGATTAGAAAGAACAATTGCTTGAGCAGATAAAAAAACTAATGAAGCAATGTGTCTTGCTTGTTTCCCATAAAACTCTTTAGCCAATCCATAACAAGAGATTGCTCCTATTCCCGTAAATAACAAAGCAGGAATTCTATACGCCCAATCTGATATTCCAAATATTTTAAATGATAAAGCTGCAAGCCAAAAATGCATATGTGGCTTATCTAGATAATCTTTTCCTGCTTTATAAATATTAAGGAAGTCATTTTCCAGATACATCCGCATTGCCATTGTTGCATGTTGTGCGGAATCATTCTCCATTAAGGGAATCCATAATCCAGATATATATACTATAAGCAATAATATGTATAGTATTATATAATCTTTTTTGAAAAGAAAATCTGTCATCTAAAAAGCAATAAGATCTTAATTAATAGTATCTAATTCGACCAAAAGTAGTGTAAGTACGTTTCTAAAAACAACCTCTAGCGAACTACTTAACAATTATATAACTCGACCGGAATTCCTTATTAATTTATTATCAATTACCCAATATTAAATTGATGTTCCGACTATAACTTTGATGATTTAAGAAGATTCCATATGCAGAGTATAAGATTATTATCAGTGGTAATTCCTGTATACAATGAAGAAGGAAATACGAGCTTGCTAACAGAAGCCATAGAAAATGGATTAAAAGGATATCGATATGAGATTATTTATGTAGATGATTTCTCTTCTGATAATACCCGAGAAGAAATAAAATCACTAAACAATCCTAATGTTGTTCTTGTAGAATTAAAAAGAAATTATGGGCAAAGCTCTGCTTTAGCAGCTGGTATTGACTATGCAAGAGGTGAATATATTATTACAATGGATGGTGATATGCAAAATGATCCTGCAGATATTCCTAGAATGTTAGAATTAGCCATCGATGAGGATTGGGATCTTGTTACCGGCATACGACAAAAGAGAAAGGATAATTTTATTAGAACCTTGCCTTCTAAAATAGCAAATTACATTATTCGTAAAGCTACAAATCTTCATATCACGGATGCTGGATGTGCCCTGAAAGTAATGACTTCAGAAACAGCTAAAGCGATTCCTTTATATGGAGAACTACATAGATTCATTGCATTAAACGCTCATATAGATGGTGCACGTATCACAGAAATTCCTGTAAAACATCACGCAAGAAAATTTGGTGTTTCAAAATATGGATTAGGAAGAACATTTAAAGTGATGAATGACCTTTTATTGATCATTTTCCAGCGTAAATACCTGCAAAAGCCTCTATATTTATTTGGAAATATGGGAATGTTATTTTTTGGAGTTGGCTTGTTGATTAATGTATACCTAATCATTTTAAAATTGATGGGGAATGATATTGGAACACGGCCATTACTATTATTAGGTGTGTTATTAATACTAGTAGGAATTCAATTTTTTACTATAGGGATTGTCACCGATTTATTAATGAGAACTTACTACGAATCTCAAAATAAAACTCCTTATAACATTAGAAAAATTACAACTTTTGAAACAAAAAAGAAAGAACCTGTTTTACACGTTTCTTAAAATTGGAATAACCGTATTATTACTATACCTAGTTTTTGCAAAAATTCCATTCACAGAAATTTGGGAAACATTAAAACGTGTAAATACTTTTTATCTTTTAATTGGGATAGTCTGTTTTATTTTATCCCAATGGATTTCTGCTGATCGACTTCTAGTATTGTTTACATCTTCAAGTTTTTATATAAGTCCAAAAAGCAACTATAAACTGTATCTAATAGGAATGTTTTATAATTTTTTTATTCCTGGAGGAATTGGTGGAGATGCTTATAAAGTATTTTTACTTCACAAGACTTTTAAATGGTCTACCAAAAAACTTACAGCATCTTTATTTGTAGATAGATTTATGGGATTGACGGCTATTGGAATTTTAATACTTATTTATGCTCTTATAATACCCATATTTGAAGAGACAAATATAATTGCAGGAATCATTCTATTATTAGTCTTAGGTATAACAGCTTCCTATATATTTATACAAAGGTTATTTCCAGCTTTTTTGTCTGACTATGTAAAAACCTTAGTACAATCTATTGCTATTCAGTTGTTACAATGCATTTGTATTCTATCGTTGCTAGCATCTATAACAAAAGTTGAATCCTATTCATTATATATTTTTGTGTTTTTAATTTCTTCGGTTTTATCCATTTTTTCATTTTCAGGAATAGGTGTTAGAGAAATGATTTTTTACCAAGCTTCTTCTATGTTGCAATTCGATACTGTAACTGCTGTATCTATTGGGGTTTTATTTTCTGCTATAACTGCTCTTGTATCTTTATTTGGAATTATATTTCATTTCAAAAAAGCAAATTCATATTTAAAACTTAGAGATCCGTTACAATAACGAATAGAGCATGAGCCGTCAGTTACATTTCCTAAAACAAATAGGCTCCATGAAGAACCACAGATCTTTTTTTCTTTTAATCATTACTTATTTTCTGACACATCTTTTTTTTCGACTATTACTTACAAATTCGTTAGAAGTAGATGAAGCAGAGCAAGTGTTTTTAAGCCAAAAGCTTTTACTTGGTTATAATCAACAACCACCTTTATATACGTGGATAATTATTTTTATCACAAAACTATTTGGATATAGTTTACTGAGTATCATACTATTTAGAACGGTATTATTGATTGGTATTTTTACACTTGTTTTTACAATATCAAAACAGTATCAAGACTCCTTTTTAGATGCAAATATTTCAACTTTAAGCTTATTATTATTTCTTCAGTTATCGGTTGAAAGTTTTAGACAAACCCATACAGTACTTATTACCTTTTCTGTTGTCTTCATGATCTGGTCTTTTACAAGACTTATTCGTAATCCATCGCATCTTAATTATATCATATTGGGTATTACTATTACATTAGGAATCCTATCAAAATACAATTTTGTAATCTCCTTATTAGCATTTTTATTAGCTGTTATATCAGATATAGAATACAGAAAAATAATCCTGAATAAAAAGATTAGTCTATCGATACTTGTTTTTTTAGTACTGATTACACCTCATTTTATTTGGCTGTATAAAAACATGACAACTACCAGTGAAGAAACCATTAATGATCTGGCAACACAAAACCTTTCATATATATCAACTATAACCCCAAGTATCTGGGCTATTAGTAAAGGGATTTTATCATTTGCAGGTTTGTTTTTTGTCTCTATGTTATTACTCTTTAAAGGGAAAATCAAGTCTATTTTCAAAACACAAAAAAATAGGTTTGTTAATTTTTTAGGTAGGTTTTTGACTCTTTCAGTATTGATCTTCGCTATCATTTTAATATTTACCAAAGCAACAAACGCTCATGAAAGATGGATTCAACCATTGCTTATTATTACCCCGATTTACGTGTTCTGTTGTATTGATGAGCATGAAAAATCAATAAAGAGATATACGATTTTTAAAAATATTTTAATAATTATGGCAGCTCTAACACTCGTATACAAGCCACTGAGTATTGGTTTAGGACCATCTTTAGGTTTTACAGAGCGAATCAATCGGCCTTACTTCAAATTTGCAAAATTCCTATTACAAAACCACTCATCACCACTAGAGAAATCAAATCTCATTATCTGTGATGCAATTGATTTTACAGGCACTATGAAAATGCTCATGCCTAATCATTTTTATGATACCTTTACGGCTAAAAATGATCTTTTTTACACTGCTATTGATCAGTATAATAACAAGACAATTCTCTTACTTGGAACATCAGAAAACAATCAAAAATTAGTTGACAGCATTAAGTCAAAAGTTAGTAATCTATCTATAATAGAATCCTCAAGCAAAACCTTTTTTTATAACTATAGCAATAAAAATACCTACACCTTTTATTACACCTTTATTACTATATGTAACTAATATTTAATTATCATTTCTTTTTATAAATTCGGGTAGTATGCGATTCAAATAGCGCTTTTACTTCCATGATCTTTACGATATCCGTTCTGTTTTCTAAAACATCTACCTCACGTGTATTCGTCATTAAAAATCCTTCCGGGTGTTTTTCAAAATACTCCTCTATCTCAGCTTCCTTATGAATAATCGTGAAGGTCCTTTGAAAATTAATTGGGAAAGCCGCATCAAAACTTTTATATACTTTAACTGTATCATTTTGTTTTAATATTGACTTTGCTTGCTCTACAGGGTTTCGCGAAGTTAATCTAGGATAAATTCCAAGAAATAAAATTGGTGTAATGATAACCCAACCCAAAGCAATGGTGATAAAAGCCTTTTGTAAATATCCTTTGAAATAAAAAACCAAGCCAACTAAAGTAGCTGTTGACGTTGGTATTAGCCAATAGGCTATATCACTTAGATCACCTAATTCCTTTTCTTGTAATAATACTAACTTTCCTGCTATTGGCAAGCCTATAGCCAGTAGTCCAATTAATCCTACAGCAATAGTATTGTGGATACCTTTATCCTTTCCTCTGTAAAACTCCCAAAAAGTCACTGCTAGCACCAATGCCAAAAAAGGATAACATGGCATCGTATAGTTAGGCAATTTAGTTCCTGAAATACTGAAAAACACAATAAATACAACCGATACAATAGTAGAAAATAAGAGTAATGAGTCTTTAGATTTGTTGATATATGAGTTTTTAAATGCTTTTAAAAGAAAAAAAGAAAATGGCATTAAACCCAATAAAACAAACACCCATGTAATTAGAAATATACCTCCATGACCTTCCATTTTACTTCCAAATCTATTTACATTATGATCCAGAAAAAAGCCTTTTGTCCAAGTCCCTTCGGTTTCGAAATGTACTAAAATATACCACGGTGTTGCTACTAAAAGAAAAACAATTAACCCTAAAAAAGGTTTAAATTTAAGAATCGTTTGGATACTGAAATTTTTAGTACTAATTAAAAATATGATGCAAATCAAACCTGGTAAAGCAATTGCTACAGGACCTTTGGTAAGTGTTCCCAAACCAAAAAGCACATACATTATCCATAATGAAAACTTAGAACTGGTCGCATAAAAGTCATAAAACATCCAAAGCCCAATACTTATAAAAAAGATTAAATAAGGATCTGGAACAGCCAAATGAAATTCCTGAATAAAGAAGATAGATGACCAGCATACCAAGACAAAAATCCAAGCAATATTTCTCTGAGAAAATTTATTTATATAGTAATACGATATACTAATTGCTAATGCTCCGAATATTCCAGAAAAAAAACGAGCACCGAATGCATTCACTCCAAAAAGCTTATATCCCAAAATCATAAAATAATAATGTAGAGGAGGCTTATCTGCTCTTAGTAACCGATTAAATTTTGGAACAATAAACTCAGAATGAACTAACATCTCTCTTGCAGCTTCTGCATTTTTCGCTTCATCTAGAATATAAATTGGATATGCCCATGATCCTATCAAACAAAGAAAAAGACTAATAGAAAAAATAATTAGAAAGTTTTGATGATTATATAACTTGGTAATCAAAATGAGTAGCAAAAAATTAATACTTTGGATATGATCTTATTCTTCTAATAAATAACTGCCTTAAAAACACAAGTCTTACTTTTAGCTTTCTAGACGTAACAGGTATCAGATATTTATTCATCCAAAAATATTTGGACGCAATTTTTTCAATCAAAGTAAATGCTATTATCGAAGATAAGGTTCCAAACAGAAATCCAAAATATACATCGATTAGAAAATGCTGAGCTAAATACACTCGAGAAAACCCAACACTTATTGCTAATAGAGCAAGTGTAATCGAAGAGCGATTAGAATTAAAAATTAACGCAATAAACGATGCGGCAAAAGCTGCCCCCGTTGTATGACCAGAAGGGAAGCTTACCTCTCGTCTTATTCTTATTCCTTCGGCAAAATGAAGTAAATGATCTTGACAAATCCAACTCATATAAACAGACGGTCTATAAATGTCATTGAAAAGAATTTGCTTATTAAACTGAATGAAGAAAACATGCAAAAAAAGCCCTGTTACAAAAACAAAAATCCAACGTACTCTAAGAAACAAAAGTGTTAAAGCTGCACAGACAACCATAAAACCTTCCCCAAACCAAGTAAGATTCTTAAAAAATCCGTCTCTAAGAGGAGAATTAAATCTATTTATAAAAAGTAAACTTTGTTCTTTAGGAACACATAAAAAAGGGCTAAGTATTACCAATATAACTATAAAAGGAATAATAGATTGATATCGTTTAGCTTTCATAGATACGAAGATATCACATAGTCAAAATCACCCCTTTATCCATATGTTATCGTTCGTAATCTAAGAAGTTAAAAAACACCCCATTTCTTAACTAATTGTTACTTATAAATCACTTTACTAGATCCCTAAATTTCTATATATAATCTTCCTCCATAATCAAACTGTATAGCAATATGTTTTCCTTGAATTTCCCAAAACTCTGAATAACAGTGAGGTTATATTTTCCACATAAGAGTCCCCATTGAAATTAGTTTTTTTAGGTTATGATTTAAAAAAAAAAATCATCGTTGCTATAACTCTTATATTTCTTTTTTTACATCTTCACTGGTATTAAATAGTATACTAGTAAACTTTATAAAAAATAAAAAATCCCCATTACATATAATAATAGGGATTTAATATAATGATCTAGATTGTAAATACTACTTAATCTGCAAGTACAATCACTTTATTATCTTTCATTTCAATTGTACCTGAATTTATCGCTAGAAGTGTAACACCATTTTCTTTCGTAAATTTTTCTACTACTTCTTCTTCCAAATTCATATCACCGTACACTTTCACATTTCCTTTTCCTAATAAAGAAACGATTGGCGCGTGATTATCCAACATCTGAAACTCTCCATTCACACCTGGAACAGCAACCGAAGTTACTTCGCCGCTAAACAATACTGCTTCTGGAGTTACTATTTCTAAATACATATTTATAGTTGTTTATTGTTAGTTGTCGGTTGATTGTGTACTTAGTTCAATAAGATACTATCAACTACCAACAATTAACTAGATTATGCTTCAGCTAACATTTTCTCACCAGCTTCAACAGCTTCTTCGATAGTTCCTTTAAGGTTAAATGCTGCTTCTGGCAAGTGATCTAACTCACCATCCATAATCATATTAAATCCTTTGATTGTATCCTTAATATCTACAAGAACACCAGGTATACCAGTAAACTGCTCAGCTACGTGGAATGGCTGAGATAAGAAACGCTGAACACGACGAGCACGTCCTACGGCTAACTTATCATCTTCAGATAATTCTTCCATACCAAGAATTGCAATAATATCTTGTAATTCTTTATATCTCTGTAACAACTCTTTTACTCTTTGTGCACAGTTATAGTGATCATCTCCTAAGATATCGGCAGTAAGAATTCTAGATGTAGAATCTAATGGATCCACTGCTGGATAAATACCAAGCTCTGCAATTTTACGAGATAATACTGTTGTTGCATCTAAGTGAGCAAACGTTGTTGCTGGTGCCGGATCTGTTAAATCATCCGCAGGTACATAAACTGCCTGTACAGAAGTAATAGATCCTTTCTTAGTAGAAGTAATACGTTCCTGCATCACACCCATTTCGGTTGCTAATGTAGGCTGATATCCTACCGCAGATGGCATACGACCTAGAAGTGCTGATACCTCAGAACCTGCTTGTGTAAAACGGAAAATGTTATCTACGAAGAAAAGTACATCTTTTCCTTGTCCATCTCCAGCTCCATCACGGAAATATTCTGCAATCGTAAGTCCAGAAAGTGCAACACGAGCACGTGCTCCTGGTGGCTCATTCATCTGACCAAATACGAAAGTTGCTTTAGAATCTTTCATAGCTTCCTTATCTACTTTAGAAAGATCCCATCCACCTTCTTCCATAGAATGCATAAAATCATCACCATACTTGATAATTCCAGACTCTAACATCTCACGAAGAAGATCATTTCCTTCACGTGTTCTTTCTCCTACTCCTGCGAATACAGAAAGTCCACCGTGACCTTTCGCGATATTATTAATTAATTCCTGAATCAATACCGTTTTACCAACTCCTGCACCTCCAAATAATCCAATTTTACCTCCTTTTGCATAAGGCTCGATAAGATCGATTACTTTGATTCCTGTGAATAAAACTTCTGTAGAAGTTGATAAATCCTCAAACTTAGGTGCTTGACGGTGAATTGGAAGACCGTTTTCTCCAGCTTTAGGAAGATCTCCTAATCCATCAATAGCATCTCCAATCACATTAAATAGACGTCCATATACATCTCCACCAATCGGCATTTGAATAGGAGCTCCTGTTCCAACAGCTTCCATTCCTCTACTTAATCCATCACTGGAATCCATCGCAATTGTACGTACCGTATCTTCACCAATGTGAGACTGAATCTCTAACACTATTTTGGTACCGTCTGCTTTATTAATTTCTAACGAATCGTAAATTTTTGGTAATTCAGTACCGGCAGCGAATGCTACGTCTATAACCGGACCTACAATTTGTGATACTTTACCCGTAACTTGAGACATTATATAACTATTTAATGTTTAGTATTTAATATTTAAAAAAGACCCATTTTTCTTACATGTAGAATACGACCTTTTTTCAGGCTGCAAATATAGGCTTTTAAAATGAATAACATAGCCTGTTTCATTTTGTTTTTTTCTTGTGCAAATTTAAAGGCGTCAAACCCATTAAAAAGTATAGATTATTCGATTATATTATTTCGTTTAAACTTATTACATTTTAATTTTTCATAGACAAAAATTTACTATTTCAATTCATTTTTTTACTTAAATGTAATTCGCATTTTCTTAAATATCACAACAAAAAAAGCCAGTACTACCTAAGAAGTACTGGCTATTATAATTTAATAATATACTTACTATTGTAAAGTTGGCGAATAAAATGTTGGGTAATCCGCAGCCTTTACCATTGGTAAGTTTGATTCGTAAGTCATATTAATTGCTTTAAGCGCTTCATTTGCTAATAAAGCATATCCTCTGGCAGTTGGATGCACTCCATCTAATGAGAAAGCTCCACCAAAAACTAAATCTTCCTGAAGAAGAAATTCATCAAATGTTACTCCATTAGAAGCCACTTGCTCTAATAAAGCATTTGCATCTACAAAAGCCAGACCAGCTTGATCTCTAGCCGCTGCAATAGTAGCATTAAAAGCGGTTGTTGCTGTTGCTATTTCAGCCTGCTCTTCTGGAGTTAACACCCATTTATCAGCTAATGGAATTGCCACTCCATTCACTGTCTGTGGATTTCCCGGAACCGCTTCCGTACCGATAAATGATGCAGCGGTTAACACCAATAAATCTTCTGAAGTAGCCTGTCTTATATTAATCAGTGCCGGATTAAGACCTGTTAAATCTGTTAAATCTTCGTCTAAAATAACCACAGCATTTCCTTCTCCTTCCGAAAAAGTTATTGTCCTTCTAGCTAATTCTGCATCCGCGTCTTCTTGAGAAATCGCTCCCGCCATTACAAGACCAGCAAAAGCTTGTGCAATTCCAGCATTGTATGCTCCATAAGCACTAGCACTATTTAAAAAGGCCGCTGTAGCTGCATCTAAAGGAACAGGGTTATGAGGCACTGTTGTAAAATGCGGAATAGAGGTAACATCAGGAATATTTGCAATTACACCCTTTGCTCCTCCAGAAGTCAATGTAGCGATTAACGCATTGTAAGCTTGACTAAATGTAGCGGTATCTGTAATTGGATCTGTACCATCACCACCTGTAAGGGCATATCCTAACACATCGTTATTACCAATCCATAGTGAGAAAAATGTAGGACTCTGTGCCATCGCATCTTCTATTACCGATGCATTTGGACTTGAAGCTATTCTAACATAATAAGGATTCGCAAGGGTAGGTAATCCTGCTATATTTCCATATCCATTGGCTAAAAGATGAAAACTCTTCGCTCCTGGTATTCCCATATTATTAAATGACCCTGATAATATAGATGATATTTCAGTTGTTGGTGTTCCCGGCAATACTGCAGGACCAGCTCCATTAAAAAAGAATCTCGGAGCTAATATCTGATTCCCTCCAAGTAATGCTCCTCCAACATTATCACTCATCAACGGTTGTGAAAATGCACCTCCTCCAACTAATCCGAATTGTTGGGACAAGATGTTTGGCATGGAATTTTCTTGTCCAGCTATAAATAAAGCTCCATCGGTAAAACCAGCCGTTAAAGAATTTCCTAAAGCTACATAATTAGAAAAATCTGCTGTTCCAGCTGTAAGAACAACTTCCTCAGTTGTTGTTGAATCATCATCAGATTCACAAGCTATAAATCCAAAAACTAACAGAATCAATAGCCATTTATATTGAATATTCATATTTAAAATATTTTTAGATTAATTATAAGTTGTTTATAGATATACCGATATAATATTGCGATCCTATAAACCCTGTACCAAAGGCAGTAAAATATTCTTCGCCTAGAATATTTGTTGCTCCTGCTTTAAGTGTTGCTTTTAATTTAGGAATGGTATAGTTAATTTGTCCATTAAGAACATTAAAAGAAGGAACATCTCCATCTCCGAATGCTGCTTCCCAAAAATATGCATCACTCCAAGTCCAACTCGTATTAAACCCAAAGTTCTTAAACAAACTTGTATGACCAAAAGAAGCTTTTACTTTATGCTCTGGAGTATTAAAATTTGTTCTGAAATCCGGATCTTCATTTTCATCAAAATCTTGTTTTGTAAATGTGTAATTAACTCCAAAATCAAAATTTCCTAGGATCTTAGTATCTACACCAATAGTACCACCAAATGATTTAATATCTACATCAGAATTGGTATATGCTTGGTACACTTCTGTATCTCCATTTTGCAAAGCTGCTAGTGATAAGGTACCATCTCCAACCTGTCCATAAAGAGGCACTAAAACATTTTCTGTAGATATGAAATCCGTATATATATTATAATATCCACTTAAATCAATTACAAACTTCTTGATTTTAGCACGATAACCAAGTTCTACTGCAACAACTTTTTCAGGTTCAACCAGATCAACATTTGAAACCGTAGGAGTACCATTCAATACAGAATTTAACGAAAAAGAGTTTTCATATGCTTGTCTACCTACTACATCTACAGAACTATTTCCTGTTAACAACTGACCATCTCCACTTAGATCAAAGTTTCTAACATCTCGATCTAAATTCTCTGAAGCCGATCCTACAAGTATTGCCCTCCCCACATCTAAACCAATGAACAAATCTTGTGTTGTTGGATTTCTAAAACCAGTTTGAGCCGATAAACGAATATTATGATTTCTATCTGCTCCCGCTGTATAACCAAGGGATAATCTAGGAGATATATTTCCATCAAATAACTCCGATTTATCATATCTAATAGAACCTGTAATTTTTAATCGATCATCAATTAATTTCTTTTGTACTTGAGTATACACCCCAAACTCCGAATAACGAATTGGTCCGTCAAAATCTGTAAATATAGTTCCCGAGGAATTTAATTTGTATTCTCTAAAAGACCCTCCCACTTGGATATCTGCAAAATCACTAGTAATATGACTAAAATTATAATTAACATCTACGTGCCTTAATTGACTAGCATCTTGAAATTTAGATCCGGTTGTAAGATCTGGATCTGTAGTAACCGTATTAAATGCATTCTCGAATTCTGGTGTTCCTGGTAAAAATCTGCCTGTATCTGCGGTTTGTCTTGCTATTAAATGCGCTTGTTCCGGTAATTGACCTGCTAAACTTGCCTGTACAAAGGCTCCTGCGTACTCTCCAAACCAAGTTTGGTCATCTTTCCATAACCTATTAATATTAATTCCTGTAAATCTAGAATCGTATGAGTCTCCTGCATCTTCATCTGTAATATATCCTCTTACAAAAAAGTTATCATTTTTAATTTCTAATTTATGCTGCTGTAAAAAGAAATTTCGAATAGAATATCTATTTGCTCCTTGATAAATTGTCGTACCACGACCAACTTTCCCTAAATAAATAATTTCGAAATCGTTTGCAAAAGGACGATAATGAAGTGCTGCATCAAACTTTATACTTTCTGCATTATAATTGTTTAAATCACTTTCTAAGTAACCTGTTCTACTAACTTCTTGATTGGGTAATATATTTTCTGCTCCAGCTGGTAACAACCCAGCATTCACCAATGCAACTCCAACTCCTCTAATATTAGTACTTACTTCATCTCCATATACATTCAGTCCATCATAGTTTGGGTCTAATCTAGTACCAGTAATAATATCATTAGAAACACTGACTTCATTTGTAGCAAACCAATCTGTACCTCTGAGATAAGAAAAATTAACTTTAGCAGCAAGTTTATCAGAGAATGCATGAGCAATCCTAATTCCATAATCATAATATTCATTGTCACCTCCGACTTCTTGAGAGGTAATACCACCTTTAAAATACGCACTTATCCCTTGATGATCAAAAGGATTCTTGCTAGTCATAAATAAAATTCCGTTAAAAGCATTTGCTCCATAAAGTGCAGAAGAAGCTCCTGGCAGTAACTCTATACTATTTACATCTAATTCTGTCATTCCTAACAGATTTCCTAAAACAAAATTTAGAGCAGGTGCTGCATTGTCCATGCCGTCAACCAACTGTACAAATCTGGTATTAGCAAAATCCGCAAATCCTCTGGTATTTACTGATTTAAAGGTTAAACTATTGGTATTGATATCAACTCCTTTTAAATTCTCTAAACCATCATAAAAATCTGCTGCAGGAGTAGTTTTTATTTTCTTGATTCCAAAACGTTCTACACTTACGGGAGATTCAAACACCCGTTCTGGTGTTCTAGAAGCTGAAATAACTACTTCATCTAATTCTGTTCCTTCCTTTAATGTGATCGTAATGTCAGAGGTGCTCGATGTAATATCTACGGTAGCAGATTCAAAACCTATACTACTTACGATAATCGTAAATGGTGGCGTTTCCTCTAAAGTAAGTGTGAATAGACCATCAAAATCCGTAACAGTCCCGACAGAAGCCCCCTGCAAAGCTATATTTGCTCCAGGAATGGGTTGATTGTTATTATCAACAACTTTCCCACTAATTGTTGTTTGTGCAGTAGAAATAATACTTATTAAAAGTACTATTACTAACGTAATTGTCCTCATATCCTAAATTAGTTTTTATGTTATGACAACAATATACGTTTTTTTATCAATTCTTTAAAAAAAAGTTAAAATCATGTGTTTTTCTTAATCTTAAGCCTTCTATTATGACAATTATTCTTTTTATTAAAGCTATACTTACTTTTTATATAATTACAACCTTAATGACGCAGCGAAATTAATCAGGGAAAATTCATCTTTTTTCATAAAAAAAGCCTGTCCAAATTTATTGGACAGGCTTTCTATATTTGTTTTGATTTTTACAACCTGAAGATTGTAATATAATAATATTTCAAATTAAAAATTATTAATCGTAAGACCTAGGTAATACTGTGAACCAATAGGAGCAGTTCCTACAGCAGTAAAGTACTCACCTCCTCCAATATTTGTTCCACCTAATTTAAGCGTAGTTTTAAGAGAAGGAATTCTATAATTAAGCTGCGCATCAAAAACAGTAAATGATGGCACTTCTCCCACAGCGAAAGCAGATTCCCAAACATAATCTCCACTCCATTTAACTACGGTATTGAATCCAAAATTTGTAAATAAGTTATCATGTCCAAAGTTTGCTTTCACCTTATGCTCTGGTGTATTAAAGTTAGTTCTAAAACCTGGATCTTCTTCTTGATCAAAATCTTGCTTCGCATACGTATAACTAGCTCCTAAATCAAAATCTCCAAATACTTTAGCACTAATTCCAAGAACAGCACCGTATGAATTGATATCTACATCAGAGTTAGTGATCGCCTGAAAACCAGCAAAATTACCAGTTGCAATTGCAGCTTGAGCCTCTGCGCTACCCACAGAACCATCAAGAGGACTTACTACATCAACAGTAGAGATAAAATCTTGATACATATTATAATATCCACTAAGATCTAATAATAATTTACCGAAGTCAGCTCGATATCCAATTTCGATTGCTGTAACCTTTTCAGGTTGTACAATATCAGGATTTGCAATTTCTAATGGAGCTGTTCCACCAGATCTGATAAAAGCTTCTACGGACTCTGCAGTATATGAATTTTCGTAAGCAGCACGCCCAGTTACAGTCGTTCCATTAATATCTCTAGAATATCTATCTAAGTTATCTGGAGCAGAACCAACAATTGCTCCTTCACCGATATCAAGACCTAAGTATAAATCCTGTGTAGTAGGATTTCGAAATCCAGTTTGTATTGAGGCACGTAGATTTCTATTTCTATTTTTACCTAAAGTATATCCAATAGAAAATCTAGGTGAAAAATTACCATCAAAAAGCTGAGACTTATCGTAACGAACAGATCCCGTAAGCTTTAATCGATCATCTAATAACTTCTTTTGAATTTGAGAATAAACTCCTAATTCAGAATAATTAATTGCTCCATCAAAATCAGTGTAAAAAGTCCCTGCAGAATTTAAAGAGTATTCTCTAAACGATCCTCCAACCTGAATATCTGCAAAGTTATTCGTGATATGACCAAGATTATAATTTGCATCTACGTGTCTTAACTCAGTTTTGGATTTAAATCTAGATCCCGTCTGGAAATCAGGAGTGTTAGTAACTTCGTTAAATGCATTTTGGAAATCAGTAGATCCAGGCACAAAACGTCCTGTATCAGCAGCTATTCTTGCTGCCTCATGTCTTTGTTGATCCGTTCCAGCTGCTGTAGCAAAAGCTGTAGCATAATCACTGAACCAGTCTTCATCACTTTTCCATCTTCTGTTAATATTGATTCCAGTAAAACGTAAGTCATAAGTATCTCCAGCATCTTCTGCTGAGATATAACCTCTTACAAAGAAGTTATCATTTTTTACCTCTAATTTATGTTGTTGAAAAAAGAAATCATTTAGAGAGAATCTATTAGAATCCTGAAATATTGTTTGTCCTTTTCCTAATTTACCGGCATATATAATTTCAAAGTCATTATGGAAAGGCTTATAGTGCACAGCTCCATCAAACTTAATACTTTCTGCATTATAGTCTGTTAAATCTGATTCATTATAACCTGTTCTGGTAACAACTCCTGCACCAGGAAGAATAGCTCTTACTTCATCTCCATACACATTTAATCCATTATAGGCAGGATCTGTTAATCTGCTTTCTCCAGGGTTTTCTATATTTTCTTCACTTACAGCAAACCAATCAGTTGCTGTTAAATATGAGAAGTTCACTTTTGCTGCTATATTATCTGTAAAAGCATGAGCCACTCTAACACCAACATCATAGAAATCATTAGTCCCCGCTGCATCCTGAGAGGAAAATCCTCCTTTAGCATAAGCACTAATTCCTTGCTTATCAAAAGGACTTTTACTCGTCATAAATAATATACCGTTAAATGCATTTGCTCCATATAACGCAGAAGAAGCTCCTGGAAGAAGCTCGACATTCTCTACATCCAATTCATTCATACCAATAAGGTTACCCAAGGCAAAATTTAGGGATGGAGACGTATTATCCATTCCGTCAATCAATTGTACGAAACGAGTATTGGTAAATGAAGCAAAACCTCTTGTGTTAATTGATTTAAAAGTTAAACTATTAGTATTTACATCAACTCCTTTAAGGTTTTCTAAACCATCATAAAAATCAACTGATGGTGTATTTTTAATTTCTTTCACACCAAATCGTTCAATACTTACCGGTGATTCGAATAATCTTTCTGGAGCTCTCGAAGCAGAGATTACAATCAAGTCTAATACATTTCCTTCTGTCAACACAATTACCACTTCTTCTGCCGCAGAAGTCACTTCTATAGAACTTTCTTCATATCCAATACTACTTGCTGTAATTGTAAATGGTGGTTTTTTGGTAACTGTCAGTGTAAACACTCCATCAAAATTGGTAACCGTCCCAATAGATTCTCCTTTTAAGGAGATATTGGCTCCTGGTATTGGCTGATTAAAATCATCAACTACCTTACCATTAATTGTAGTTTGAGCATTACTAATGAAGCACATCAATAAAGCTACAATGAATGTAATTTTTTTCATAAAATAGGTTATTTTAATTTTAAGTTTATTTGGGGAACTTAAATTATTGAAAATGAATCTGTTCAGATTCGGTCGCGAAACTAACAAAAAAATATTATTCACGCATAATGTTTTTTCATTTTTTATCGATAAAATACAAAAAAGTACGATATATCGTACTTTTTTGTATAAAAATGATGTATTTTATCGATTGTAAATCTTATTCTACTGTAACTGATTTAGCTAAATTCCTTGGTTGATCTACATTTTTACCAAGCATTACCGCAATATGATATGACAATAACTGCAATGGTATAGTAGTTAAAAGCGGCGTTAAGAATTCTATAGTTTCAGGTATTTCAATAACATGATCTGCTAAAGCTTTTACTGTTTCATCTCCTTCGGTAACAATTCCGATAATCTTTCCTTTTCTGGATTTAATTTCCTGAATATTACTTACTACCTTTTCATAATGACCTTTTTTAGTAGCTATGACAACTACAGGCATATGCTCATCAATTAAAGCAATCGGTCCATGTTTCATTTCTGCAGCAGGATATCCTTCTGCATGTATATAAGAAATCTCCTTTAATTTTAACGCTCCTTCTAGGGCTACCGGAAAATTATACCCTCGTCCCAAGTATAGAAAGTTTCTTGCACTCTTATAAGTATCTGCGATCAATTTAATATGATCATTAGATTCTAATGCATCTTTTACCTTTTCCGGAATACGTTCTAATTCTTGAAGATAGTAATGGAAATCACTATTAGAAATTGTTCCCTTTCTCTCCGCTAGCTTCAATGCAATCAGTGATAGTACTGTTATCTGAGTAGTAAAGGCTTTGGTAGAAGCTACTCCAATTTCTGGACCAGCGTGTGTGTATGCACCAGCGTGTGTTTCTCGTGAAATCGAAGAACCAACAACATTACATACTCCAAATACAAATGCTCCTCTCTCCTTAGCTAATTTAATAGCCGCCATAGTATCTGCTGTTTCACCACTTTGTGAGATCGCAATTACAACGTCATCTTGATGAATTACAGGATTTCGATATCTAAATTCAGAAGCATATTCTACTTCTACGGGAATTCTAACAAGTTCCTCAAAAATATATTCTGCTACCAAACCGGCATGCCAAGAGGTACCACAAGCAATCACGATAATACGTTTTGCATTAAGAAGTTTTGCCAGATTATCATCGATCCCAGCCATCTTTATGATTCCCTCCGCTACTCTTATTCTTCCTCTATAGGTATCACTAATAGCATTTGGTTGTTCATAAATTTCTTTCAACATAAAGTGATCATAACCACCTTTTTCAATTTGTTCCAGATTTATTTGTAACTCCTGAAGATAGGGATCTACTAAACTATCATCCTTTATTTTACGAACCTTTATACCTTTCTTTCTACGAACGATTGCCATTTCACCATCTTCAAGATATATAGCGTTATTCGTATACTCGATAAAAGGAGATGCATCAGAAGCTATAAAAAATTCGTCCTCACCAACACCTATTGCCAAAGGACTTCCTAATCTAGCCACTACAATTTCATCAGGTTTGCGCCTATCAAAAACGGCGATAGCATATGCTCCAATTGTTTGATTCAATGCTATCTGAACAGCCTTACCTAACTTGACATTTTCTTTGGTTTTTACATCTTCTATTAGATTCACAAGAACCTCTGTATCAGTTTCTGAAGTAAAAGTATAACCTCTATTGATAAGCTCTTTTCTTAGAGATTCATAATTTTCAATAATTCCATTATGAATAATAACTAAGTCCCCTGAATTTGAATAATGAGGATGAGAATTGACATCATTAGGCACACCATGCGTTGCCCATCTGGTATGACCAATTCCTACACTTCCATTTGTAGAAATTTCTTTAACTAACCTATCTTCCAGATCAGCCACTTTACCTTTGGTTTTAGATAATTTTATCTCATTTCCATCATATAGAGCAATCCCTGCAGAGTCGTAACCCCTATACTCTAACCTCTTAAGTCCTTTTAATACAATTGGATAGGCCTCCCTATGACCTATATACCCTACTATTCCACACATAATTTAATTTTTTGTTGATTAATTGGTTGTTGATTCTGTATAAAAAATATCAAGCTTTAATCGCTTTTCTTCCGGAACATTTGCTCCGTTCCCATAAAGAATGGTTCCTTCATGAGAAATTACTGACGAAAAGGGGATAATTTCGTCTTCTGTATTCGTGGGGGTAAATCCTTCAGCAGTATTTATAACGTTAACATTCTGAGAAACAGACACACCTAGCCTTATGTTATCCTCATCTTCATTTAATAAGTTAATAATATGCCTTGTTAATTTAATTTTATAGAACTCTCCATTATCATCACTATCTCTAGCAATAGGCTCTAAATGTTCAATAATAGAAACGATAGGATTAGCTGCATTTGATGTCGGATCAGCCTGATAATCTACCAGTACTTCTCCTGTATCAACATTAAAAATATAAATTCTTTCTGGTTCTGCATCTCCAGAAATAACAGCATCCTGATTTATATAAAATTTCATACTGGCTTCATTAATAAGCCAATTTTGTCTTCTTAAAAAGTCTAATTCATTTTCCAACTCTCCATCTTCATTTAAGACATCACCATTAAACAAATCCACAACAACATATGAACCCTCTCCTCCTTTTAAATATAAATTTTCTTCTCCATTAATCTCATCCTGACTTGCTAATTCATCTTCGATTGTCGTATTAAAATTAGTCTCAATACTATTAACAATGTTATTTGAAAAATTTAATACCAACTCTCCCGTGTCTTTTACAAAATCTGTAGTGTCATCATCTTCATCCTCATCTGCCGTATCCACTTTATCAAATGAATAATGTAGTGTTATATTCGCTTGGCCAATATCAAAAAAAACAAGAGTCCCTTCTGTTGTAATTGCTTCTGATTTAAAATAAATACCTCTAAAAAAGTTATGAAAATTATTGGCATTACTTAATTCTAGACTACCTTCTTTATCCAAAAACATTGAAGTAAAGTAGTTAATCAAATCCTGATTACCTACTCTTACATTATCAGGATCAGGATTTAACACATTAGCCTCAGCTGCAGCAATATCAGAAAGAAGCGCTACCCTTAATCCAGGTGTAATAGTGGACACTTGAGGGTCATCATCTTCATCCACATCCGTATCCTCCGTTAACAAACGTATTTCATTTTCGGACACCACAAAATTTCTAGCCTCAAATAGAAGTCTATCTTCTACAGTAGGCCCAAAGTTTTCGATTATATCATTAGAAAAATATACTTGTCTAACTTCCGAACCTTCATCTACATCGAAATCTCTAAGAAAATAATCTGATTTATAAACGGAGAGATTTATGGCAGAAGAACCGTAAACAGAATCTATTTCAAAAGTGTTTACCACATCTCCATCATCGTTCGTCTCGGTTTCAGTAAGATCACTAAAATATGGAACTCTTAAGACAACACTGTCCAAAACTGCGTTATCTCCAAAAGTAGGACTAAATCTATCAGGCAACACTTGAGATAAAACATTATACGTAGATTGACCATAAACAGGGTCGTTATAAAAACCTATTAAATAATTAGGCAACGCACTTGTTTGTACTCTCTCGAACCTTTTACTATAAGCTATTGGAGTGGCATTGTATTCGTTATCTTGGAAATTAACACCTCCAATTACTTCACTTCCCACAGAATTAAAATCATCATCGCACGACACCACGGAAAAGACAACAGCTACCATAGCTGTTACTTTGATCAAAACTTTCTTCAAATTCATAATAGTTTTTTTGCTACACCAGCACCTCTGTTTGATAGAAGGCTTCATAGGCATCTGCAAATTCATCTGGTTTTTTATATTCTAATACAGGTTGATCTATTGTTTTTAAATGTTTAGAAAGTTCCTCAGGTATTTCCTCTGAACCAACTATAATGGCATCAGAGTTATCAATAGCAACCTTCATTACATTATCGTAAGTAGGCTTAGCTAAATCAGCAATTTTTTCTTCATCGATACCATCAAACTTTACTTTTTCCAACATATTACTATCCAAAGTACCTTTAAAACCATGATCATATACTGAAGTCACAATCTTACTATCATTAAACAATGGCTCATTTGCATAATAATTTCTTAGATACAATGGTAACATAGATGCTAACCAACCATGAACATGAATCACATCTGGCGACCAATTCAATTTCTTAACGGTCTCAATTACTCCTTTTGCAAAGAATATCGCTCTCTCATCATTATCTGGGAACAAGTTTCCTTCTTCATCCGTTAAAGTTGCCTTTCTTTTAAAATAGTCTTCATTATCAATAAAATAAACTTGCATCCTTTCTTTAGGAATCGACGCTACCTTAATAATTAGCGGCATATCTAAATCATTAATAACCAGATTCATTCCAGAAAGACGAATTACTTCGTGTAATTGATGTCTTCGCTCATTAATGTTTCCATATCTTGGCATAAAAATTCTAATTTGCCCGCCCTTGCTATTTACCATTCTTGGCGCTTCAAAAGACATGGATGAAATCTCAGTCTCTGGTAGGTAAGGTATTACTTCTGATGATACGTACAATATCCTCTTATCTTTCATATGATCTACTTTTCTCGTCTCCTTCGGAATAAATTTTTGCAAAATTACGAAAATTTATGTAGTCTGCCAGTAATATCTTATTTTTGCACGCCTTTAACTTTTAGATAGATGCGGGTACACGAGAAAAGACTGGACATTGAAAAGGATGTTGCAGACTTACAAAAACAAAATAAAACAATAGGTTTTGTCCCTACAATGGGAGCTTTACACGATGGCCATCTTGCTTTGGTACAACGAGCAATTAATCAAAATCAGGTTGTTGTTGTAAGTATATTTGTAAACCCCAATCAGTTTAATAATTCTGCGGATCTTGTTAATTATCCTAGAACACTGGATGCAGATATCAAATTACTTTCCAAATTATCTAAAGATATTATTGTTTTTGCGCCAAGTGACCCAATCGAAGTTTATGGAAATAATTTGGACTCCATTTCATACGACTTTGAAGGATTGGAAAATGAAATGGAAGGGAAATTTAGGCCAGGACATTTTGATGGTGTAGGAACGGTTTTGAAACATTTCTTTACAATTGTATCTCCTACTAGGGCATATTTTGGAGAAAAAGATTTTCAGCAGTTACAAATTGTCAAAAAATTGGTAGAGATTGAAAAAATGTCAGTAGAAATAGTAGGATGTCCTATTTATCGAGAAGAAAGCGGATTAGCTCTAAGCTCAAGAAATAAAAGACTTAATAAAACACAACTTCAAGAAGCTCCTTTAATCTATAAAACATTACAACAAGTTAAAAATGACTTTGGCACAAAAAGTGTACTATCATTAACAGCATGGATATCAAAACAATTCGAAGCCAACGAAACACTCGAATTAGAGTATTTCCAAATTGCTAAAGTATCTGATTTGAAATCGATTCAAAGAAAACAAAAGAACACTAAATATCGAGCTTTTATTGCGGTTTTTGCAGGAGAAGTAAGACTTATTGATAACATTGCCCTAAATTAAAAATAACTAAATTTGTAACATGTTTGTACACGTTGTAAAATCAAAAATTCATCGCGTTAAAGTAACTGGCGCAGACCTTAACTACATTGGTAGTATTACGATTGATCAAGATCTTATGGACGCTGCTAATATTATAGAAGGAGAAAAAGTTCAGATAGTAAACAATAATAACGGGGAAAGATTGGAAACTTATGCCATTCCAGGACCAAGAAATAGTGGTGAAATAACATTAAATGGAGCCGCAGCACGTAAAGTAGCTAAAGGTGATGTTTTAATACTTATTACCTATGCGATGATGGATATAGAAGATGCTAAAAAATTTAAGCCAGCACTTTTATTTCCTAATGAAGAAAATAATTTACTAAAATAATAGAGTGAATCCTAAACTCATTAAAATTTTAAAAATTGTACTCCCACTATTGTTGGGAGTTTTTTTAATTTGGTATTTTCTTAGTTCGGCAACCCCAGAATACAGAACACAATTATTACAAAATATAAAAAATGCAGATCCTATTTGGATAACTGCTTCTCTTATCTTAGGAATTATTTCCCATCTTTCTAGAGCCTATCGATGGAAATTTTTACTAAATCCTCTTGGACACTCTATTAAGTTTCACAATAGTTTTATGGCTATTATGATTGGATACCTTGCTAATCTTGGCGTTCCAAGATCAGGTGAGGTTCTCAGAGGAATAACCACATCTACCTATGAGAAAATCCCCTTTGAAAAGGCATTTGGAACTATTGTTTCTGAGAGAATTACAGATCTCATCATGCTTATCATCATTACCTCTACAGCAGGTATCTTGCAAACAGAGTATTTATTAAACTTTCTAGAAGAAAAAAACATAAACCCTCTTTTTACGTTAGGAGCAATTTTAGGGCTAATTTTTATTGGTCTTTTAGGATTAAAACTTCTGCAAAAGTCATCCAATAAATGGATTGTAAAAATCAAAGATTTTGGAATGGGGCTTTTAGATGGGATGAAAAGCATATTTAGCATGAAACAAAAATGGGCTTTTCTATTTCACACCATACTCATTTGGTTTTTATATGTTTTAATGTTTTATGTAATAAAATTTGCAGTTCCTAATTTACACAATGCATCTATTGGAACTATACTCGTAGCTTTTGTAGTAGGATCCTTTTCTATGTCAACCACCAATGGAGGAATTGGTATCTTACCGTTTCCGATTGTAGTTGGCGCAGTTTTTGTTTTCTTTGGTTATGCAAAGAGTGATGGAGAAGCTTTTGGTTGGATTCTTTGGGGCTCTCAAACCGCAATAAATATTGTAGTTGGAGCGTTATCATTTTTATTCCTTCCAATTTTAAATAGAAGCAAAACAAAATAACAGAATTATAAACCCCTTACAAACAATACATTGATTATTTTGAAGACTAATTTTAAAGGTCTAAAATAATTTATATCTTGTCCTCGCTTAACCTTAATCTTACTACTTATGAAGAAAAGTATATTTTTAATTCTCGTCACCTTCTTTACGTTTATCTCAAACGGTCAGGTAAAATATGAAACATTTAGATCACTTAAATTAGACCAGAATAGAGATTTAAAAATTCAATTACCTCGTAATTATGAAAAAAATGAAGATAAGATCTACCCTGTTATTATTGTCCTAGATGGTGATCATCTGTTCGAACCAGTAGCTGGTAATGTAGATTATTTTTCTTATTGGGAAGATATGCCAGAATCTATTGTGGTAGGTGTGTTACAAAGAAAAACAAGAGAAGATGATTGTAGGTATGATCTAGCAAGTTATTTGCCTGAAGGAAAAGGTGCTGCATTTTTTGAGTTTATAGGCCAGGAACTTTTGCCATACATCGACGAAAATTATAGAACTGCTCAGTTAAAAATGATCGTTGGACATGACTATACCGCTAATTTTATAAATTATTTTCTTTTTAAAGACAATCCTATTTTTCAAGCATATATTAATCTTAGTCCTGAGTTAGCACCACCAATGGAAGAACGTATTTTTAATGTGTTAAGTAGTGCAAAATCGGATATGTGGTACTATTTAGCTACAGCAACCAATGATGCAGAGGTTATAAAAAAGAATCTAGTAAAAGTTGATGAAAAGCTATCCACTATAGAGAATCCAGAGGTTAATTATTTCTTCGACAATTTCGACGAATCTTCTCATTACACTTTGGTAGGTAGAGCGATTCCAAAAGCTTTAGAAACCATTTTTGAGATGTATCGCCCAATTAGTAAGAAAACATACAAAGAAGACATTCTTACTTTAGAGACTTCCTTATATGACCATCTTGTTGATATATATGATACTACCGAAAAATTATATGGATTCAAACGACAAATTAGAATTAATGATTTCATTGCAATTTCTACGGCAATAGAGAAAAAAGAATTGTGGGAAGAACTAGAGCCTTTAGGTAAATTAGCCATCAAAGAACATCCTGAAACTATGCTTGGATACTATTATCTTGGTTTAGGTTACGAACAACTTGGAGAACCTAAAAAAGCAATGAGAGCTTATGAAAATGGATTCTTGTTAAACGAAATCGCATTTCTTACCAAGGATTATATGTTAGAAAAAGTAAATAAAATCAAAGAAGATTTTGGTTATTAGTAGAAATCTCTACTTTTAAAACTAAAGAATAAAAAGATCCCTATTTTGGGGTCTTTTCTTTTTTATACTTTTTGAAAAGACAATATAAATAGTAGTATTTTTACCTTCAATTAATAAGATATGGCCAAAACAAAAACTATTTTTTTCTGCCAAAATTGTGGTGCACAATATGCTAAATGGCAAGGACAATGTACTTCTTGCAAAGAATGGAATACCATTGCAGAAGAATTAGTTCAAAAGGCTTCAAAAAATGATTGGAAAGATCCTAGTACTTCAACTAAAGAGCGTAGAGTTTCGAAACCACTCAAAATTTCAGAAATTGACACGAGTCACGAAGCAAGATATAATACCGATGATTCAGAATTAAACCGAGTTCTTGGTGGTGGGCTAGTACCAGGATCTCTTACGTTATTAGGTGGCGAACCTGGTATTGGAAAAAGTACATTACTATTACAAATTAGTCTAAAATTACCTTATAAAACTTTATATGTATCTGGAGAGGAAAGCCAGAAACAAATAAAAATGCGAGCGGAACGTATTCAGTCTAAAACAGATAATTGTTTAATCCTTACAGAAACGAAAACTCAAAATATCTTTAGACAAATCGAAGCTACAGAACCTGATATTGTAATTATCGATTCTATTCAAACCCTTCATAGTGATTATATAGAAAGTAGTGCTGGAAGTATTTCTCAGATCAGAGAATGTACTACGGAGTTGATAAAGTTTGCAAAAGAAACTGCAACTCCGGTAATTCTTATTGGTCATATCACCAAAGATGGAAATATAGCAGGGCCAAAGATATTGGAGCATATGGTAGATACTGTCCTTCAGTTTGAAGGGGATCGAAATCATGTCTATCGAATACTTAGAGCATTAAAAAATCGTTTTGGATCAACTTCAGAACTGGGAATATATGAGATGCTAGGAAGTGGCCTTAGAGAGGTTACAAATCCGAGTGAAATTCTAATCTCTAAAAAAGAAGAAGAACTAAGCGGAACTGCTATTGCTGCCACAGTTGAAGGTATGCGTCCTTTAATGATAGAAATTCAAGCATTAGTGAGTACTGCAGTGTATGGAACTCCACAACGTAGCGCTACTGGATATAATCTAAAACGATTAAACATGCTCTTGGCAGTATTAGAAAAACGTGCTGGTTTTAGATTGGGAGCTAAAGATGTATTTCTTAATATTACTGGAGGTATTTCTGTGGATGATCCGGCTATTGATTTAGCCGTGGTTGCGGCTATACTCTCATCCAATGAAGATATCCCTATTGCCAAGGATTTTTGTTTTGCAGCCGAAGTTGGACTTGCCGGAGAAATTAGACCAATTACAAAAGTAGAACAACGAATTCAGGAGGCCGAAAAATTAGGTTTCTCTACCATTTTTGTGTCTAAATACAATAAAATTTCGAATCCTGATAGCGGTATAAATATTCAACTTGTTGGTAAAATTGAAGATGTTGTTGAGTATTTATTTGGGTGATTAAGTTTTTACTTTAGGCCTTACGTGTTCTGGTAATAGACTGGCAATATATTCAATATGACTTTTAGTATAAGTATCTTTCTGATAATATCTAAAATTATGATATATATAAAACATAATCAACCTGTTGAAATCATCCAATTCAGAGTCTTTAATAATTTTCACTAAATCTGAAGCTATTTTATCTTTTTGGTCACTCTCGGCTAACGCCCTACCTACTCTTCTAATATTAGAATAATAATGATTCTTACTTGGATTTTTAACCCTAAAACTTATTCCATAAATTAAATCAGAAACATTAATATTTAACACTTCCAACTCTTTAATATATGTTTGTCTTCTAGCCCAAGCATAGCTACCATCAGAATTTCGGTGAAAACGATCATTCATTATATTAAGATGAGCTCTTAAAAACACATCCCAATTATAACTCTCCGCAGAAAGTTGTGCGATATTCATAGCATGAATTCTTGGTCCTTGATCCTGGCTACACCTCCCGTATACTATCCTTCCTCTTTTAAGTTCTAGTGCTTTTTCTTTAGAGTAATATGCGGCTATACAACCCTCTAATTCATTGTGGCTAATTTTCTTTACAATGGCTTCATTACAGGCTTCTACTAATAATTCATTAAATTCTGACTTTTTTGATAAATCTTCTTTTATAAAGCTTGTCCTATTTCTATCCCATGATCTATGTTTCTCATGATATAGTTTATAATCCTCTTTATCAAAATTAGAATACTCAGGTTCTTTTTCGTCAAAATTTTGGTCTATATAATTGAAAAAAGCAGTTCTTTTTTTTAATTCTTCGTTTTTAATTTTTGATATTCTCCTGGTTTTTTTTGCTTGATCCGAATGTATGGTAGTATTTGTATCAATTAAACACTCCGCATACTGTATCATTCTTGCATAGGATCTCGACATAGTCCTTGAAAACAAAGGTTTTTCCAAGTAAAAAACACCTAAGCTTTTATCATTATACTTTTTGAATATCCATTTTTTATCCTGAAAATTAGTAAAATCCTCAAGATCAATCTTTAAAGATCTTCCTTGAGGTTCTTCTTTAATCTCTA
Source organism: uncultured Aquimarina sp. (assembly GCF_947492115.1). Classification (NCBI taxonomy): domain Bacteria; kingdom Pseudomonadati; phylum Bacteroidota; class Flavobacteriia; order Flavobacteriales; family Flavobacteriaceae; genus Aquimarina; species uncultured Aquimarina sp. The sequence goes on along the minus strand of NZ_CANLMM010000003.1, from coordinate 97,361 downwards.
CCACCTTTTCTTGATTATAATTCTTGTATACTGATTTTACAATCAAACGAAACTTTGGAACTTCTTCGACTTTATTTTTCTTTAGAAAATCATCTAACGAAATATTGGACTGTAAATCCTCTATAAGCTCTTCAGTATTAGACTCAATTTTAATAAAAAAACCTTTTGCTTGAGGAAATGAATAAAACTCTTTGGAAAGATCACAATTACGGAATGCTTCGTTTTTACTTCCCACAATTTCCTGAAGTCTGGAGATAGCTTCTGGTGAATAAATTAGTCCATTTTCAAATTCATTAAATTCTGACTGGCCTGTTGATAAAAAAGTCCACATCAAGAAAAAAAATAAAGCTACTTGTTTCACGATAAAAGTATATTGTTAATACGCACAATCTAGAGTTTCTTAAAATATTACGAAATCTAGATTGAGCCAACTATACTTTATAACGAGTAAAAGTTTATTTTTATTTAGTACTGCTCATTTAAGGAGCTGGATTAGGAATTTGCGTATGAACTCCATTAATTTCATTGAGTATTTCATCAGACAATGCCAAATCAATGCTACTGATATTTTCTTCTAATTGCTGTATCGAAGTCGCTCCAATGATATTACTGGTAACAAACGGTTGTTGATTCACAAAGGCCAATGACATCTGGGTTAAACTCATATCATACTTCTTTGCAATTTCATTGTACAATCGAGTAGCTCTATAACTATTTTCATTCATATATCGATTGTAGTTTGGAAAAAGATCAACTCTAGAATTCTTAGGGATTTCATCCAGGTACTTTCCTGTTAGCATACCAAAACCTAGTGGTGAATATGGTAAGTGCCCCATATCTTCTCTGTGTAGAATCTCAGCAAGCCCAATTTCATCCTTACGGTTCAAAAGGTTATAAGGATTCTGTACCGTGATCATTTTAGGAGCTCCTTTTCTTGCTTCTTCTACATAGCGCATTAAACCATAAGCAGATTCATTGGAGACACCGATCTGTCTAATTTTACCTTGTTTTACAAAATCATTTAGATACCCTAAAACCTCAGCAAAATTATCTTTCCAAGGATCATTTTCATCATGAGTATATCCTAGTTTCCCGAAATAATTAGTCTGTCTTTCTGGCCAATGTAATTGATATAAATCGATATAATCCGTTTGTAACCTTTCCAAACTCTTATGAATCGCATCTTCTAACTCTGATTTACTAAATCCACCTGTTCTTATATGCTTGGAGAATTCTGCAGGTCCTACAATTTTAGAAGCGATTACTACATCATCTCTTTTACCAGATTTCTTTAACCAACTACCAATGATTCGCTCTGTACTTCCTTGAGTTTCTTTTTTAGCAGGAACGGAATACAATTCGGCAGTATCAATAAAATTTACACCTTTATCAATAGCATAATCAATTTGCTCATGACCTTCTGCTTCAGAATTCTGTTCTCCCCAAGTCATAGATCCCAAACATATTTTACTAACTTTTATATCTGTATTCGGTAACGTAGTATACTTCATATAATCGACTTAATTTTTTGGAAATATAAAGACTCAAAATTAAAAAGTCTCTTATTAGATATTCTAAAAATTATCATAATTAAACTCTGAACTGAGGATCTTCTCTACAATATTGACCAAATAATCTACAATTTCATCTAATGAAACAAAATCCAAACAAAAACAAAACACTGAATAACAGTTGCTTATGAAATTTTTAGTATTTTGGTATTATTGTTTCTATACATATTTCGAACATTAGCAATGATGAACAAAAAGCACTAATAATAATACCAACCAAAAAAACAGAGTTGTTTCTTTTTTCAACTCGCTACTCTTATAACCTGATAAAGAGCTTCTATTTTTAAGAAGCTCTTTTTTGTATTCAACACACTATTTTGCAAAACAATTATATATAATAATATATGTTTTGATTTTTTTTGTATATATTTTTATATCTTTAAAAAGAAATTCACTCACTTTTTTATATAAAAATATGCTTAATACGTATTACAAAAATCTAACTAAAGAAAATAGACAACTAGCCGTACAACGGATTGCATTCAAAACCGCTTTTACGGAAAAAATTGTGGAAAGAGTTTTACATCGTTATAATCCTCTTATTGAAATTCAGAAGAATAGAGTAGTGATTCATAAAAACTCATATCATAGACTTGTAAGAGAAATTTATAAAGAATATTTGGTGACCACCTAAAAAAAACGGATGCAGTTTTACCCCATAACTACATCCGTTTCACAACTAACCAACCTAAAAAATTAATTCCTCGCTCATCCAACCATGTTATCTTTTTAGATTGATATAAAAGTATGATCTAAATGGTTGTTATGAAACCGATAATGAGGGAAACCGCATTCTGAGTGAGGGAAATAATATATTTTCTTATGGAGCTATTACCAATGCCTTCTTAATGACTTGTATTTAAAAAATAGAAGATAAAATCTAAATATGTAGGTCTAGAGAAATTGTATAAAACAAAAAAAGCGCTTATTGCGCTACATAAATTTACGACATCGGTAATATTTCTATCACTTTGCCATATACGTTTTTGGTCCATCCGTTGATGCGACCTCGGTTATTACCGATTAGTAATCCTCGTTTTACATTTTTTCCTTTAACTAAATGTGTAAAACAGTTTCCTCTTACTTTACAAAAAACAATATCTCCTGCTTCGCAGTCTTCCCAATTAACAGGTTCCAGAATAACAGGTTGTTTAGATTGTAAAATAGGTAACATAGAATTACCTGGTTCTTTGGAGACAATCGTCTCTCCATTCAATAGTTTTTGAATTTTCCAATTCATAATCATAGTTTTAAAAAATTAATACATAATTCAAAAACTATGGAGTATGGATATTACAAAGAACTCGTACTCATGTACATTGTAAATATAACTATTTTTTTAAAGCTCTCCTGTCATAGAGATTAGACAGGACAACTACTGATCATCTTCATCATAGTCATTTTCTTCATCATAGTCATCTTCATCATCATAATCCTCTTGATAATCATCCTGTTTATCTTGTTGTTCATCTCTTCGTTTATTCGCTTTTTTGGTAACCCCACATTTTCTGCGAACAATTCTTTCTGAAAGTGTTGCGGCGTTTCTTGCATGACTTTCAGAAGTACGACCATCTTTCATGATGGCATCGTACACCGATTTATTTTCTATAAGTCCTCTTAAAATACAAGGGAAACCAGGACTATCCTTTCCTTTATAACGGCTTTTTTTCTTTGGCTTGGTAACCAACTCATTAAATAAACGCCCTTTGAGTACCCTATCTTGCTGCACCTCCACGATAAACTTGTACAATAAGTTTTCGTCTTCGGATTCCATATCATTTACTTTATCCAATACGTTAGAGTACTCATCATTAGTAAAATCAAAATATTGATAAAAATCGAAGTAACTCCCTTGATCTTCTTTCTGCTCTTCTCCATCTTCCGAGTACTCATCACTTTCTGTTCCTTCTTCCTCATAGTACTCCTCCTCACTTTCCTGACTTACTCCTTTACACACAAAAAATAGTAGTAGTATAAAAATAGGTAACTGCTTCATTTTATTCATAGTTTTTATTTGATTTGGGTATTATAAACGTCTGATACAGCTGTTTTGTTATCTGTTTTACTGGATTTTACGCTTTTATAATAGGAAGCAATGTAAACTTTTTCAATTTGTTATGAAAATTTACAGCACTTCTATGCATATTTAAGAATTTTATTTTTTGTTTGCTAAATTCGTGGCACACTTTTTGGAAACTTCAAATTAAATTGGTTATTTTAAACCAAGTTTTTAAGATAACTTTAATAATAAAATTATAATTATTCCGTTAGGAATACGTGAAATCAAATACGTAGTTTTGATACTAAATTTATAACACCCAAATATTATGAAAAAACTAATGCTACTTTTATTCTTAGTAGGCGCTGGATTAACCACTCAAGCACAACAGGATACGTGGGCTCAAAGAGCTGAATCGTTTACTCAATTGTACAGTTTAGCTACTGATTTAAATAAAGAAACTGATAAGGTTACCGCACAAGGAAGCGTAGTTTCAGTTGTAACTGGTAAAGGAACTATATCTGTTGAACAAGTTTTAGACAAATCAAAGCCTGCAGATTTAAAGGCTTATAAATATAATTTACTTACTTCAGCTGGAAAAATGATTCCTTTAGACTTAAAAAACTCTGAAGAGGTAATTGAAGGTTTTCACAGAAAACTTTTAAATGTAAAGGAACAAATGAGACAGAATCATGATAAAGAAGTTGGAGATATTTTAGATTCTTTGTTTAACTAAAGTATTAATTCAACATAATAAAAAAAGCGCTCTATTCGAGCGCTTTTTTTATGGAGATAAATTAAATTATATATCATTTAATAACTTAGAAATTTCATCTAGCTTAGGTGTTAGAATCACTTCTATTCTTCTGTTTTTAGCTTTACCAGTTGATGTTTCGTTAGATGCCACTGGTGAGTATTCTCCTCTTCCAGCAGCGGTAAGGTTTTGCGCATCTATTTGTGGATTTTTTAGTAATAAATCTACAATAGCTGTCGCTCTTTTGGTAGAAAGATCCCAGTTTCCTTTTAACTGTCCATTACCAGTATAAGGCACATTATCAGTATGTCCTTCTATCAACACAGCAATATCTGAATTTTCTCCAAGAACAGATCCTAACTGTTTTACTGCTTGTCTTCCTTGGGTACCTACAGCCCAACTACCAGAATCAAACAACAATTTATTTTCCATAGAGATATACACCTTTCCATTTCTTTCTTCTACGGTTAGTCCTTTTCCTTCAAAATTTCTTAGTGCTTTAGAAATAGCAGATTTTAACGCTTGCATCTTAGCATCTTTAGCAGCAATTAATCCTTCTAATTCATCTACACGTTTAGAACGGCTATCCAAATCTCTCTGTAGTTTTTCTAATCGATTACGCTCAGCTGCTAAGGTTCTTTCCTTTTCTTCTAATTGAGATAACAATTCTCGATTTCTCTTGTTGTTGGCATTCAAAGCCGCAGCACTATTCTTTCCTAAGGCGTCATAGGAATTCTTTAGGTTTTCATAGTTTGAAGAAAGCGCATCATATTTAGTTCGTAACTCGTCTCTCTCTGTCTTTGTTTTATCATATGCTTCATTTAACTTATCCAGAGCTAATTTATCAGCATCACTTTCCTTTTGTAATGCCTTATATTTATCTTGTAGTGAACGATTTTCTCTTTTTAATCGTGCATATTTTCCTTCTAGTTCTTTATGTACTTTAGAAGAAACACAAGAAGTGGCAAAAGCTCCAATAAAAATGATTATTAAAATTCTTTGTATCATATTTTTGTTTTTTCTGTTAGTCTAAGCAAGTCGAAGACTGATAAGATCTCATTATACTAATATAACACTTCGACATGCTTAGTGTGACAATTTGGTAGGTTAATTCTGAGTTTTTTATACGTCTAACTCTACCATGATTGGGCAATGATCACTATGTTTTGCCTCGGATAAAATGATAGCTCGTTCTAGTTTATCTCTTAAAGGTTCTGCTACCATTCCATAATCCAATCGCCAACCTTTATTATTAGCTCTGGCATTTGCTCTATAACTCCACCAAGAGTAATTATGCGGTTCTGAATTAAAATGCCTGAAAGAATCAATAAATCCACTCTCTATAAAATTACCGATCCATTCTCTTTCTACCGGCAAAAATCCTGATACATTTTTATTACGAACAGGATCATGAATATCAATTGCCTGATGACAGATATTGTAATCTCCTAGAATAACCAAATTAGGATACGTTTTTTTAAGTTCATCAACATATTCTTGTAGATCTGCCATATATTTTAATTTATGTTCTAATCGATCTAAATTAGTTCCACTTGGCAGGTACATACTCATGATAGATACTCCATCAAAATCAGCTCGCAGGTTACGCCCTTCATGATCCATATAGTCGATTCCAGTGCCATATTCTATATGGTTTGGTTCTGTTTTGGATAAGATAGCAACACCACTATATCCTTTTTTCTGTGCACTAAACCAATAATTATAGGAATATCCTGCTTCGGCAAAAACATCGAGTTCTAGCTGTTCCTTATTGGCTTTGATTTCCTGTAAGCAAATCACATCAGGATCTGCTTGTTGTAACCATTCTATAAAACCTTTTTTTAAGGCTGCACGAATTCCGTTTACATTATATGATATTATTTTCACGTATCTCTATTTTAATTCATGATTATGCCTGACCACTGATCAAAGCATTCTTTTTTCTGTACCAAAACAAACTTACTAAGATCAGTGCTAAAACACCAAACCCAATCCACCAATATTTTGAACTGTCATTTTTCAACTCTATAACAGCTGTATCTCCTAATAGGTAAAATCCACCCCAATAATAGGGATGATTAGTTTCTTCATTGGTAGTGTTAAGAAATTGCAATTTTGCTTGCTGTAGTGCCTCTGCTTTGTTTTTACCGTCTTTTAAGTTTCGATAAAAATACTCCATAATTTTAGGAGTGGTTTCATCAGAAACTTCCCAGTTGGTTAATAGTAAACTTTTGGTTCCAGCATACTGAAAAGCATTTCCTAAGCTCATAATGCCTTCGCCTTTGGCAATTTTACCAGTTCCTGTATTACATGCACTCAAAACAGTAAGTTCTGCTGGAATATCTAACGCAAACAGTTCATGACTATACAGATAATTATCTTCTAGGGTATCCTTACTTTTGGTGAAATATAATTTTGAATTTTCTGGTCGTTCATTATCAACATCTCCGTGCAGAGCAAGGTGTAAAATATTATACCCTCCTGCGTGTTCTTTAAAATTTTGTTCTGTTGCTTCTGAACCATAGAAATATTGACCATCTACAATATTTGCTATCGCACCGATTTCTTCTCGCGTTCCTGGTAAATCTACACCTACACTTCGTAAAATTCTTAAACGTACTTTGGTAGAGGCTATCTCTGTATTTTCTTCTCCTGAAAAAGAAAATGCCAAGCATTCTTGCAAAGGATTAGTCTCAGATTCTTGCTCTAAACTATCTCTAAATAATAAGGTAGCAGAATTGGCATAGGATATAGCATAATCCTTAAGCAAATATGACCAATTCTTAGGATTGTTAGAAGGATCTTCTTGAGTTAATAGTAAATCAAAATTAAGATGCCAAAGTGGACCATCTGGTACAATAATTAACTGATTACCTACTAATTCTTTGTTAATCGGTTCTACTAGGGTTTGATATAGATTATATGAAATACCCTTATATGCTTCATAATCTTTGGTAATAGCTCCTTGAAATTCTTTAACCTGCTCTTCTAATTTTGGAGTTGATAGTTCTTTTACGGCAATATTGTTTTTTGAAATGGTAAAAGCATACGTAGTACTATCAGCCGTAAAAAACTCTAACAAAGTCATTTTGTCATCTAATCTCTGCTGTACCTCGGCTACAGAAATTACTTCATTATCATATTTAAGCTGATGGTATTTAGGATAGTTTTTTTCTAATATTTCTGTTAAAGAATCCTGCTTATGAGAGACATGAAAGAGTTTACTTTCATACCTTGAAAGTCTGGAAGAATCTATTTCCCTATTAGATAATTCATCATTTACTTTAGATTGATAATAAGCTTCGTCAATTTTTAATTTTTTTTCCAATTCAATAACGTCCGATGATAATCCGGAAAAACCTTTAGCATTGGAATCTTGTAACAAATCTTTTAAAACACCCGATCTACTTTTTTCAGAGTAGTGGTAGGCATTTTGTAATAAATTTGGACCTTTTTTAACTTGGTATAAAAGTAAATTAGCTTGTATTGCTTCCTTGTATAGCATTTTACCTATATCAGAAATGAGTAGCTTCTCCTCATAATTTAATAAAAATGTACTTAGTGTAGTCAACATAATACTTGCTTCCTTATAATTCTTGACACTTTCATTAAGATAAAAAATATCCTTTTCCTGAAGATACAGGTCCTTATTAACACCTGCATTGCCCATGTAAGCGAACAAAATTCCTTGTAATTGACTAAAATTAGTATTTTCAATTAACTCTGATAAAGATCTATTATTATTGATATTCATAGCCTTTTGATAATAAGAAATTGCTTTTTTATATTCCTTCTTTTTCCTATAAATTTTACCAATCCCTTTATTTATTCTTACAGCCCAATATTCTTCTTCTGACATTGTAGTTTTACGTATATTTAATGCTTTTTTGTGATAGTACAAAGCTGAATCATATTGTTTACTTTTTAAATATAACTCTCCAATTTTGATGTAGTTTAGATAAAGATCCTTATGATCTTTTCCGAGAGTTAAAACTCTTATTTTTTCTGACTTCTTATAATAAAACAGAGCTTGTTCAAAATCATTTTTTAAGAAACTGATCTCAGCCAAAAACATATATGGTTCAGCTGTACTAAGATGATCTTTTCCAAATAACTTTTCCAGAATATTTATAGACTTATTTGAGTAAAATAACACCTTCTCGTAATTACTCAAAGCAAAATAAATAGCAGCCATTTTTTTATAGGAATTTGCAATTTCAATACTGCTTGTTTCTTTATACTTAAGGGAAATTTCGAGAGCCTTCTTAGTATAAAAAAGAGCCTTCTCAAACTTACCTTTATAGACGTATTGAGAAGAAATATTATTATAATAGTTAACAAGTTTTAGACTGTTTTCTCCATAAATTTGATTATTAATTTTTATAGCCTTTTCTATATGTTTTATAGCGTTATCAACATCTCCTTTGTAATATAGAATATTAGCAATATTATTATAGAAAGAAGCTACACTGCCATGATTTTCTCCAGAAACTTGCAATTGAATAGTTAAGGCTTTTTTATAATTAGATAAAGCTTCATTATCTTCTCCTAATCTTTCATAAATGGTTCCAATATTATTGTAATATCTAGAAATTTGTGGGTGATCTTCTCCTAATCTCTTTTTTTCCAACAATATTGCCTTACTCATAAATTCTATAGAAACCTCATACTTTGCTTTTATATAATAAATCCTAGCTAGATTGTTATATGAAAACGCGAGAAAAGGATTGTCTTCACTTTTATCTACACGGATAGCTTTTTTAAATTCCTTTTCCGCTGAAGTAAAATCATTCTCTGCCAAGTAAACTTGACCTAGATTATTATATGATTTAATAATTCCTGAACTATTATTTTTAGAAGCAAATATCTCTTGAGCTTTTTCAAAATAGTTTTTTGCTCTTTTTAAATCAGTTTTCTTTAAATGATATTGCCCTATATTTTCGCAAGATTTTGCTTTTTGAAGGCTATATTCATCTAAATAAATATTGCAAATATTTAATGCTACCTTAGCAGATTTCAATGACTCTTCATATTTTGAATATTCGAAATAACTTTCGGAAATCCCATTATAACAACCTGCGACTCGCTCCCAAACTTTTGCTTCTTTGTATAGCGGCAATGCCTTTTCAAAATACACGATAGCACTATCTAACTTTCTATCTTCTAATAAAGAATCCGCCTTTTTATAATATTGAGCCGCTAGTAATGTATCTTGTCTAATTGTATTTTGAGAAAAAATAACGTGTGTGGAAAACACAAAAATGACGATGGTTTTTAATAGTTTCATGGGGTTTGGTTTATAAGGGTATTACTAAGATATTTTAAAATTCTTTCTTATGATAATTATATCCAAACAAAATAGATAACACTATTCATTCCCCAAGACTTCAATTATTTTTTTGGGTTTTTTAGTTCGTACTCGTACTAATTCATAATGCCAAGTATTATTCCATTTATTGGCGATAATGTCTAATTTCCCTTTTTGCTTAGAACCTTTGATTCCGACAGTCATAATAGCCTTACTCTTTTCCTCATACCGAACTTCACCTTCCAGCAATTCAAAAACGCTAATAGGCTTTACTTCGCCTAAGAGTGCTATCACACGTTGATCATCTTCCACCATTTCGAAAGCAGTCGTATATACCGTCGGATCTACCATTGCTTTTGTAAAATCGCCTATAGGCTTACCAAGCAGTACCAAAATTGTAAGTACAAATCCACTTATCAATGCGAAAAAACCTAGAATCCAACTTCTACTTTTGCGCCACCAACTTTTATTTTCTAAATAATCCGTCATAAATTTTTGCTTAAATAAATGCGAAATCACAAAACATACCACTATATTTATCGTTATCGCTATTATAAAAACCTATCCAATCAATAATTGTTGCACAAATCATAGTAATTTAAGGGCCTGGAGTGCCTCTGTTTCTGAAAAACTTTAGTTTTGTATCGATGCGTATTTTTACGGTTTTAGGTTTTTTATTACTTCTTAGTACCTATACTATATACGGGCAGGATATTTCTGGAAATTTCAGAAGTAAAAAAGTACCCGTTACCGATACCATACGCATTGATTCTGTGAGCATCAATCCTTTTAAATTTAAATTGCTTTCAAAACAAGGAAATGCTATAGACAGTACTTTTTACAAGGTGAATTTTGAAAATGCGTCTGTAATTTTATCTCCAGAGATTCAAGCACAAAATGATTCGATTACATTACAATATTATCGTTATCCCGATTTTCTAACCAAAAAGTATTTTGAGTTTGATCCATCTCTAATTGTAAAGGAAAATGGGAATCTACAAAAGCTATACAGCTTATCCGAAGTTAATAACAAAAAAGAATTCACTCCTTTTGATGGGCTTACCACTAATGGTAGTATCTCTAGAGGTGTTACTGTAGGCAGCAACCAAAATACGGTATTAAACTCTGAACTAGATTTACAAATCTCAGGTAAGATTAGTGATAACATTTCGCTTAGAGCTTCTATTCAGGATGCCAATGTGCCAGTACAACAAAGTGGATATTCGCAAAATCTAGATGAATTTGATCAGGTATTTATTGAACTCTACAGTAAAAACTGGAATGTAAGAGCAGGCGATGTACAACTACAAAACAATACTAGTTATTTTAACAGATTTACCAAAAATGTGCAAGGTATATCCATTAACGGAACTTTGAACCATCTAGAATCAAACACGAATTTATTCGCATCTGGAGCATTGGTCAGAGGTGTTTTTACCCGTAGTCAATTTACTGGACAAGAAGGTAATCAAGGTCCATATAAATTAACAGGTCCTAATGGTGAACTATTTATTCTTATTGTATCTGGTAGCGAGCGCGTATATGTAAATGGTTTATTACTAGAACGGGGAGAGAACAAAGACTATATTATCGATTATAATGCAGGAGAAGTACGTTTTAATCCCACTTATCCCATTACTTCGGATATGCGGATATCTATAGAATACCAAACTACAGAACGAAATTATTCTAGAATAATAGTCTATGGTGGCGGAGAACACACAAGTGACAAACTAAAAATTGGTGCTTTTGTATATTCTGAAAATGATGCAAAAAATCAACCTTTACAACAAAACTTAAGTGATCCTCAAAAAGAAATTCTATCCAACGCTGGTGATGATCCTACTCAAATGATATCTCCATCAGCTGTACCTGATATTTTTAGTGAAAACAAAATCCTCTATAGAAGAGAAACAATCAATGGACAAGAAGTATTTATATTTTCCAATAATCCAGAAGATGAATTATTTAATGTACGTTTTTCGTTGGTAGGTGACAATCAAGGAGACTATATCGTTGGTGATGTAAATACGATAAGTCGAATTTTTGAATATGTACCACCTGTTAATGGTATTCAGCAAGGTAATTATGCACCTGTTGTACAACTTGTAGCGCCTACCAAACTACAAACTGCTGTGGTACAAGGTTCTTATGTGCCCACAAAAAAAACAGCAGTATCATTTGAAATTTCTGGAAGTAAAAATGACCTCAACTTATTTTCGGATATTGATGATGATGATAATGATGGCGTAGCTGGAAGACTGCAGATACAACAAAATATTTTCTCCAGAGATAGTAGCTGGACCATGAATGCTTTTGCTAATGGTGATTACATCCAGAAAGAATTTAAAAGCATTGAAAGAATCTATAATGTGGAGTTTAATAGAGATTGGAACTTGAACAATCCTCTTGGGGATCAACAATTTTTTACCGCTGGTTTAGAACTACTACATCCCAAAAAAGGATACACAAGATACTCTTTTCAACACCTAAATTTTTCCGAAAATTATAACGGAAACAGACATCTTTTAAACACAGAGCTACGACTTAACAAATTAGGTATTGGAGTGTTTTCAAGTTTGTTAAATAGTAAAAATGAGACTTTAGACTCACGATTCTTTAGAATGTACAGCAACATTACCTATAGCTTTCCCAAAAACTGGATAGGTGCTAAAATGGCTACTGAAGAGAACAAAGAAATTAATGTTGGAGATCAGACATTTACCTTAAATACCCAACGATTTAAATCCTACGAAATATACAGCGGAGTAGGTGATAGTACCAAAATTTATGCAGAAATAGGATATCGACATCGTATAAATGATAGTGTAAGAAACAATAGACTGGACAAAGTGAGCACCTCTAACACCTACTTTTTAAAGTCCAACTTATTGAACACAAAAAACACGCAACTTTCGTTATTTGTTAATTACAGAACCTTAGATAATGAAGATCAAAACCGACAAGATGAGCAGTCACTAAACTCTCGATTGCTGTATAATCAGCGATTTTTTGGAAGTAAAATCAATTGGAACACTGTTTTAGAAACCAATAGCGGAACATTACCACAGCAGGAATTTACTTATATCCAAGTAGATCCAGGACAAGGAACTCATACCTGGAATGATTATAATAGTAACGGTGTGCAAGAACTAGAAGAATTCGAAATTGCTCAGTTTACAGATGAAGCTATCTACCTTAGGGTTTTACTACCTAATCAGGTTTTTGTAAAAACACATCAAAATCGACTTAGTCAGATTATTACTCTAAACCCTCTTTCCTGGTCAGGATCTGAAAATAAAACTAAAAAACTATTATCTCATTTCTACAATCAAACTTCTTATATCGTAGATCGTAAAAATTTGAGAGATAATAATTCCTTTGACATCAATCCATTCCGTAAGGATGAGAATGAGCTGGCACTAAATTTAAGTTTTAGAAATACATTATTTTTTAATCGTGGAAAACAACGCTATACCACATCGTACACATTTCTGTCCTCCACAAACACAAACTTACAGGTAACTGGACTTCAGGAAAATAGTATCGATAGCCATCAACTAACATTTGCTCATAAAATGGCCAAAACATGGCTTTTTGACCTAAAAAATGAACTGATCACAACAGAAAGTATTTCAGAAAACTTTACCAATAGAAATTATGTCTTAGAAGGTTATAAGATTGAACCTAAACTTTCTTATTTGCTATCACCGCAAACACAGTTTAGTATATTTTATTTGTTAAATGATCAGGAAAACATATCTGGAGAAGAAATACTGACTCAACAAAAACTAGGAGTTTCTTTTATGTATGCCAATAAACAACAGATATCGATAAGTGGAGAATTTAACTATTTCAAAAATGATTTTACTGGAAATACATTTTCTCCAGTAGGTTATCAATTGCTAAGTGGTTTACAGCCTGGAGATAATTACACCTGGTCTCTTTTAGCCCAAAAAAAACTAACCAAATATTTAGATCTAAACGTCTCTTATTTAGGAAGAAATAGTGAAAATAATGATACCATTCATACAGGAAGTATTCAACTAAGAGCCTATTTCTAATATTTTTCTCATCTTTACAAATACAAATCTCTTAATTCTTTAATTACCATGAAAAATGCCTTAAAAATTTGCCTGTTTATTCTCCTCATTTCTTTTTATAGCTGCATTACTACTAAAGCTGCAGACGGAAAAGATGGCCAGAATGGAAAAGAAAGTACTCAAAACATCAGCGCAACAGATATGCTAGAAAAAGGACTTAAAAAAGCAACCTTAAAGACTTCTAAATCGAAAGATTGTCCATATATACTTACGGTAGATGATGCTAAAGATCAATTAGATCCTATAAATCTTTTAGACTTTTTTGAAAACGAGGTTCCAGAAAAAGTATGGGTAAAATATGGTAATTTAAGAATGCGAAACAGATGTATAGAAGCTAGACCTGTAACCATCATAGAAATTAGTAAGCGTACAGATTAGTTTACTGAGAATTTTGCAGACTTTCCAGTTTTACCGCTTCCTAATCTAACAAAATAAATACCTGTGCTGGCAAAAGACATATCTAATAAATAGGTAAATCTGCTATTAGCATCTTTATCTACAAAATTAGAAACAATTGTTTTACCTGTAATACTGTAAATACTCAACCTAAGTCTATCATCTGCATTACTATCGCTCATCGTAATCAAAAACTGGTTATTCGGTTGGCTCAAAACTGTAAGGTCTGAATTTGGATTGGTATTTTCTCCAATTTCTACAGTATAATCATGCGTAGTTCCAAATTGCATTGATCCACAAGGCTCGTTAAGCCTTGCTCCATTGTTTGTATTAGTATCACCTGCTCTTACCCTTAAAATATGTGTGCCCAACGGAGCATCGCTTGGCAAGGAGAAAAGAAATGTTTGATCCACATTCTCTTGAGATATTACTTCATTACTTATGATTAACTCTTCATCTTCAAAAACTGCATCATCATCCAGATCTATCCACAAAGAAAGCTGTTCTGCATCACCTTCAGCAAAACCAGCCTGAACTGTAAGCGAATAAACACCTAAAGATCTATCTAGATTAATTACCAGATCTGTAAAATCTTCATAACCGTTACCACATTGAATGTCTCTATTTGAAATATTAGAAAGTACAAAGGAAGATAATCCATCTCCAAATCTCAAACAATCGGATGTTGGCGCACAAAGTTGATGTACAACCACTCTGGAAATAACATCATTAGCTGTATCTTGGTCAGAAGTTAACGAAGTACCTATCTGAAAGTTATAACTGTCAAAAGCAGATAAATCGGCTGTAGCAGTAAAAGTATATTCTGCAGACTCTCCAACAGGAATAGATCCAGTAAAAGTTTCGCTAATCACATCTCCTCCGTCTATAGCATAAAATACTGGAATATTAGATTGAACAGAACCTCCATAATTTCTAATGAGTATGGTAATTGTTTCAGCCGAAGAAATTCCACCTCCAGAAACAGGTGATACTAAACTAATCACTCCAACATCATTAAGAAATAAATTATTAGCTTCTCTATTCGCACAATTATTTTCTGGAGTTATATCCCCAACTAAATTAGTCTCCGCTTCAATAGTAGAAACTGTTCCACTAGTTAGATCTGCGGTAGCATTAAATGTAAACGATGCTGTTTGTCCTGGAGATATAGTTCCTGTAAAAATTTCATTTACTGAAGCTCCTCCGTTTATAGAATAGCTAACAGGAATATTACTTTGGGCAGTAGTGCCGAAATTCTTAAGGGTTACTGTAATTGTCTCAGAAGTGGTAAACGTTGCATCTTCTGGAGCGTCAATGCGAATAACTCCTACATCATTACTAACATTTTCAGCAATTTTAAATACCCCTACAATATTTCTCGCATTATTACCGGAATTCTCAAAATATTCAGCAATATGCCAAAAAGTTTGATCATCTCTTGGGTCTACTGTTATCTGAGCATAATCCCCGTAACGATTTCGAGTCGTTTGATCTACATCTGTACCAACAGCGATAGTTTCTTCTACAAACGTCATGGTTCCTAAAGGATCATCTGCTAATCGTCCAGTATACCTTATTGAAGCAAAACTATCCTGATTTGCCCCATCTGCAACTGTACCCATAGTAGTATACCCCATTCCTATATTACCAAAGACATCCATTGCCATACTACCACACCATGCGCTTTTACCATCTGGGGAAGTATATGTTCCTTCCTGATAAACAGACCATGATTGACCATCTCCATTTTGTCGAAGTTCATACCATCTTATAGCGGAAATATTATCAGAATTTTGCCGGGTATCTATGTCTACAGGAAAATTAAGTACCACCGAATTATAATCACAAAATCTTCTATAATTGGTGGCATACATTACTGTTCCTTGTAAAACATCTATGTCTTGACCACCAGTTCCAGGTTGAGGTAAATTCGCAAAAGAACCTCCATCAAAAGTAGAATCAAAAGGGGTAATATTTCCATTACTAACTGTTAATTCTTCTGCCTCTGTAATTGTTGACAGGTCAGGATTCACCCAATCCACATTGATGGTCCACAATTTTAAGGCATCTTCACTCACTCCCTCCCAATCATCATCCTGAAAATAAATTATTTTAGCATCTCCTTCTGGCGGTAAAGTATTTCCTATCGCATTAAAAGACGCTGGACTATAAAAACCACCTATTCTTGCTCCTGGTAATGGAAAACCAATCATTTGTGCAGTATTGGCTCCAGCAAGCATTTGCTCTCTATCAATAACAAAAACAACTTCACTTGTCATTTGTTGTCCTTGATCTTTATTGGCTGTTACATAATAACCGTCTGACCAAATAGAGAATTTTGTATAATCTGGAAAACTACCTGTATTAAATCTATATGTAAACCATCCATCATTCACTGGATCAGAACCTCTACAGACAGCCACTAAAAACCCGTTCGGAGTATCGCTAAATTGAGTAATCACAAATCTATCTGCAAAACTATCATAAAAAACGATGGGATCTCCTAAGGTTTCACCTGGAAAAATATTAGCCAATGAAGTTGATGGCACAAGCACATTCCCATTTCTATCATGAATAGCAAATGCCGAGTTCTTGGCGCTTACAAAGTGATTAGGTCCTATCGCACCCGATGGGTCCGAGGGTGAAACTGTGCTAGAATTAGTCTCAAATACTAAAGAAGGTGTTTTACTATTTCTAAAAGCTCCTGCTCTCTTTTGTTGTGCAATTAACGCATCCTGTTGTCTTGGTAAACCTTTGCCAGGCACTATTTTATTAGCATCTGTTCTTTTTGGATTTACTTCACCCTCTCTAGGCTCTTCAGGTATTAATTTTTTACCTATTAAAGGACCTACCTCTTTCATATAGCTGGAAGAAGTAACCAAGGTCGCATTACTGGTTTTTTTATTTTGAGTAAAACCAGCTATACAATACAACATAAAAGAAAAGAAAAGAATCCTTTTCATAGCTTAATCAGAGAGTTTTAAGATGAGTTTGTTTTCGTTTTTTGGTCTAAAATACAATTAAACTTCAAAAAATAGTAAAAATTAAGCACTTAATCTATCATTTCTACAGAAAACAAAGGAGATTTCTTACAAATGAAATCTCCTTATACTATAGTGTAACGTTAATTTGATAAAATTATTTAAATAGTTTTATCAAGTTTATTCTAAATAATAAACAAGTCAACTCCATAAAACCCTACTAAACGAACTAATTGGATTTGAATATATGTAAAATGTCAAAATTCATTCTCACAGGAGTATCTTAAGTTTTTAAGAAATTGACAAAACTTTCTTCTAAAAAAGTAATAACAGTAAGATTTTTAAGAAAAACTCCATATTAGGGGTAGGGATATTAACACTTAGTATGTTTATTAAATAACAAATCAAACAAATCAATAATTATGTTTAAAAATTCACTTTTATTAATCCCATTACTGTTATTAGTAAGTTTGGGAACTTTTGCACAAACAAAACCCAGTGCAAAACCTAACTTTTACTCTAAGTCTACTTCGATGAGAGTAGCACCTCCTATTAGTTCCAAAAAAACACTCATACCAGCTAAAAGCTCGGATCAAGAAATAAGAGATGGTAGATATTCAGAAGATAATAGATCCTCTAAAGGTAAAATCATTATCGGTAAAGGATCTAAAGGAGATGATATTTTGGCGAAAGCACAAAAATCATATTCAAAACGTGTTCCTGGATTAGATCCAGAAATTGTTTTTGATACTACGGAACAAAATAGCCAGCCTACAGATCCTTCTTTAGCCGTTGGTCCAGATCATGTAATTGCTGTATTTAATACGGGTTACCGCATTTTTGGAAAAGATGGTAATGCCCTTACTGGTGATTTATCTTCTGATAATATTTTTACAGCTGCAAATGTTTGTTGCGATCTAACAGTTTCATATGACAATGCTGCCGACAGATGGGTTATGTCTATTTTATTTTTTAATGGTAACGTAGAAGTTGCAGTATCCCAAGGACCTGATCCAATTAATGATGCTTGGTCTGTGTATTCATTTGCAAATATTGAAGATTATCAAAAAGTATCAGTATGGTCAGATGGGTATTATATGACTGCGAATGTTAACTCTGCCACAGCAGCTACTGCAGATGCGGTTTTTGCTTTAGAAAGAGATGCTATGTTAGCAGGAGCAGCAACTGCTCAGATCATTGCTTTTCCTTTACCAGGCATTGCTACCGACGGTTTTTACGCTCCACAAGCTTTCAATGTTAGTAATGATAACTTACCAGCAATAGGAAATGCTCCTATTGTATATATGCAAGACGACGCATTTAGTGGAATTACAGAAGATCATATCAAAATATGGACGATTAATGTGGATTTTACAACACCAGGCAATTCTACAATTTCTCAACCTACAGAACTAACCACAACTCCTTTTATTGGCGCTTTTGACGGAGGTTCTTTTTCAAATCTTGCACAACCAGGAGGTGGTCCAGATATTGATGCTTTACAAAATACAATCATGAATCAAGCGCAATTCCGAAAATTCTCTACACATAACTCAGCCTTATTTAATTTTGTGGTAGACACTGATGGTGGACCTGGAGAGATAGCTGGAATACGATGGATTGAATTACGCCAATCTGCTGACGGACAACCATGGACAATTTATCAAGAAGGAACTTACACTTCTCCAGATGGCAAAAATGCATGGAATGCCAGTTTAATTATGGATGATAATGGAAATATAGGAATGGGGTACACCGGTATGGGTGGTACTACTGATACTTTTGTAAGTTCATATTATACAGGAAGGTTTGCAAATGATCCTCTAGGAACAATGACCATAGACGAAACATTAATTGCCTCAGGTGGTGGTGACATCCCTTCATTAAGATATGGAGATTACAGTAAAATAGACATTGATCCTTCAAACGGAGAAAAATTCTGGTATATCACTGAATATGTAAATACTGGAGGTAATAGAGCGAATGTTGCAGGTGTATTTCAAATTGCTCCTAGCAATACCAATGATATTGGTGTAATTTCAATTGATCTTCCAGAAGAAGGAGCTTTTACTAATGCTGAAGATATTACAATAGATATTCGTAATTTCGGAAGTGCTCCTGCATCTAATTTTGAAGTAAGCTATCAGGTAGACGGTGGTGCTTTCATTACAGAAACATTTACTGGCACTATCGAATCTGCTAACATTGCCTCTTATACATTTACACAAACAGCAGATTTATCTGTAGAAGGTCGAACATATACGATCACAGCATCTACAAATTTAACCAATGATGAACTGAACACAAATGATCAGATTTCTACTATGGTTACTCATTTAGCTCCAAATGACATAGGAGTTGTAGCGGTTACTTCTCCAGTAACTGATGATAGTTTAGGAAATGAAGTAATAACCATAACTATTGAAAATTTCGGTACACAAGAACAATCAAACTTTAATGTTTCTTATAGTATCAATGGAGGAACTGCAGTTACAGAAACAGTAACTGGACCGCTTGCTGCTAACAGTACTTTAGATTACACATTTACACAGACTGCAGATTTATCACAATCAGGTTCTTATGAAATTGTGGTAACTACACTTTTATCAAATGATGCAAATGCAAGTAATAATAGTTTTATTACGACTGTAGAAAATGTGACTTGTAATACTGCTGAAAACACTACTCCAGTTGCAATTAGTGAAAATGGTACACCTACCATAACATCTGAGATAGAAATTACAGAGAATGTGATTGTTTTAGACTTAAATGTATTACTTAACATTGAACATACTTGGAATGAAGATCTAACAATCACGTTAACAGCACCAGATAATACCACTATTGTTGAGCTAACAAGTGTAAACGGAGGAAATAGTGACAACTATACTAATACCATTTTTGATGATGCTGCCTCTAATCCAATTACTGGTGGAACAGGACCATTTACTGGAACTTTTCAACCAGAAGGAAGTCTAGCAGATTTCAACGGATTATCTTCTGCAGGAACTTGGACACTTACTATATCAGATGGGGCTAACCAAGATGGAGGTCAATTAGTAAATTGGTCAATTGAATTCTGTGAAGTTGAAGAGGTTACATTAGGAGTTAATGAAAACCTTGACCCAGACAAAGATTTACAAATTATTTATGGAGAAAATAATCAATTCGAAATTCGATTTGAATCTGAAACTGTTACGGATCAATTAGATATGGATATTTTCAACCTTAGTGGTCAAAGACTATTAAGCTATAGATTAGACAAAATAAATAATATTGGCTATGTCTATAATCTTGATATGTCTTACGCCTCTGCTGGGGTATATTTAGTTCGAATCAAAGACAAGCAGAATAAATCTAAAATCAAAAGATTTATTGTTCGATAAACAAATGTTACATAAAAAAAGAGGTCTAAATTTTTAGACCTCTTTTTGTTTTATTTTATTTTATTTGAAATAAGAAATTAATTGCCTTAAATCTTGTACGAAATCACAATTTTTATTTCAACCAATTTTCTGCATCTACTTTTTCTGAAATAATAGACTTTAATTCAGAGATAGCAACTCGTTTTTGTTCCATGGTATCTCTATCTCTTATGGTAACCGTTTGATCAGTTAGCGTATCGTGATCTACCGTAATACAGATTGGAGTTCCTGCAGCATCTTGTCTTCTATAACGTCTTCCGATTGCATCTTTCTCATCGTAAGCTACATTGAATTTCCATTTTAGATCTTCTACAATCTTTTCAGCCACTTCCGGCAAACCATCTTTTTTCACTAATGGTAATATCGCAGCTTTTACAGGTGCTACAACCGCAGGAAGTTTTAATACTACCCTACTAGAACCATCTTCTAATACCTCATCCTGTAAAGCCGTAGAAAATACCGCTAAGAACATTCGATCTAACCCTACTGATGTTTCTACTACATAAGGAACATAGCTTTCTTTTAATTCTGGATCAAAGAATTGAAGTTTCTTACCAGAATATTCTTCATGCGCTTTAAGATCAAAATCTGTTCTAGAATGAATCCCTTCTAATTCTTTAAATCCAAATGGGAAATTAAACTCTATATCCGCCGCAGCATTGGCATAATGTGCTAATTTATCGTGATCATGAAAACGATAGTTTTCTTTCCCTAATCCTAATGATAAATGCCAGTTCAAACGGGTTTCTTTCCAGTATTCATACCACTTCATTTCTTCTCCTGGTCTTACAAAAAATTGCATCTCCATTTGTTCAAACTCACGCATTCTGAAAATAAACTGTCTCGCTACGATTTCGTTTCTAAATGCTTTACCCGTTTGTGCAATACCAAAAGGTATTTTCATTCTACCTGTTTTCTGAACATTAAGAAAGTTCACAAAGATTCCCTGAGCCGTCTCTGGTCTCAAATACAAATCAGTAGCTGATTCTGCTGAAGCACCCAGTTTTGTACCAAACATCAAATTAAACTGTCTAACGTCTGTCCAATTTTTAGAGCCTGTTTCTGGATCAGCGATACCCAGTTCTTCAATTAATGCTTTTACATCAGCTAAATCTTCATTCTCCAAAGATTTCGCCATTCGTTGAAGTACTCTTTTTTGTTCTGAAAGATATTTTACAACTCTAGGATTTGTAGTAACAAATTGCTCTTCATCAAAAGCATCTCCAAAACGCTTTTTGGCTTTTGCGATTTCTTTCTGAGCTTTCTGATATTGTTTTTCGGCATAATCTTCTAACAATACATCTGCTCTATATCTTTTTTTAGAGTCTTTGTTATCAATTAATGGATCATTAAACGCATCTACATGGCCTGATGCTTTCCAAGTAGTAGGGTGCATAAATATTGCTGCATCTAAACCGACAATATTTTGATGCATATACACCATACTCTTCCACCAATATTCTCTAATATTTTTCTTCAGTTCAGCCCCATTTTGTCCGTAATCATATACAGCACTCAATCCATCATAGATTTCACTAGAACCAAAAATATACCCATACTCCTTGGCATGGGCTATTACCTTCTTAAATTTATCTTCTTGATTTGCCATGGCGCAAAAATAATTGAATTTACCACAATTGAAAACGAATTTATTCAATTAATGTACTTACAAAGTAATTTCTCACAAAAACATAAAAAAACCACCATATTACTCAAAATATGGTGGTTATATATGTAATAAGAACTATTTACTTTAATTCAAATTGAGTGTTAGAAATCATTCTTGGTCCAGAGAATAAATTCACTACATAATTTCCTTTCATCAACTCTCCTTCTTCAGCATCCACTAATACACAAACGTCTAGCGCATCATTCTCATAGAACACTTTATTACGACCACTATATGTTAATACAGCATCATCAAAGTTTACTGAGATTTTATCTCCAATAAGATTGTTTTCAGGATTAATTACCTGAACGAATAATTCTTTATCACCTTTTTCTGTTAACTTGTTAGGTGATAATGTAAAACATACTCTCACTTTTTCTGCTCTACTAGATCTAGAAGTTGTAACAATTTTACCGCTATTACGAACTCTTACTCCTTCTGCTTTAATACCAGAAGCTTGTAATGCAGAACCTCTTTCTACGATTTCAGCAAGTTTACTATTCTGATTTGCAAGAGAATCTGAGAATACGATTCTTTCAGAAAGTGCTGTAGAGGTACTATCAAGATCTGTTGCTAGCTGAGCATTTGCAGTCGTTAAACTATCCGCTAATTTGAATAATCTTTCGCGCTCTTTCTTCAACTTACTAACTTCTCTTCTGTAACGTGCGATTAATGCAACATTAGCTTCATAATCTTTTAAGCTATCTAATAAAACAACAACACGTTGTTTTTCTTTTAATAAATGATCGTCCATCACTTCATTAAGAGCAATAGCATTATCATATTTTGTTATTAATTCTCCTAATTCGCTTTCAATTAAATCTTTTTCTTGTTGCAAAATTGCTTTTTCTCTCTTTTCTTCGTTGTAAAACTTATACGTGAAGATCCCCAGAATTAATAAAAGAGCTCCCAGAACACCGATTAGTATCTTAAGGGTCAAGTTATTGTTTTGAGTTGTCATAATAAATTTCTAATTTTTGATGGTTACGTTATATAGTAAATTTAGTTAAATATAATAATTAATGTTAATTCACCTAATATGTTAAGCGACTTAGCTTATTTATTTTTCCCTATATATTGTGCTGCTTGCGACAGTCCATTATATAAAAACGAAAAGGTCTTATGTTCCTCTTGCAGACACAAGCTTCCGTTGGGTAATTTCCATAAGGTTAACGCTAAAAAGATCGAAAAAGTATTTTATGGGCGTGCTAAAATAGAAAATGCGACCTCTTTGTTTGTGTTTGAAAAAGATAGTTTGGTGCAAAATCTTATGCATAATTTAAAGTATCGAGGACAACAAGAAATTGGAAAAGAGCTAGGGATATGGCTAGGCCACGAACTACTGCAATCAGATGCATATCAGAATATTAACGCAATCATACCGGTGCCTTTGCACCCTAAAAGATTACGAGAGCGAGGTTATAATCAGGTGGAGAAATTTGGAAGAGAAATTGCCACCCAATTACAGGCGGATTATATCGATTTTGTTTTGAAAAAAAATTCTTACAACGAGAAACAATCAAAGAAAAATCGTTTTTCTCGTTGGTCAAATACTTCTGAAACATTCACAATCGAAAATGAGTCTCTATTAATAGATAAACATATATTAATTGTAGACGATATTGTAACTACAGGAGCAACACTAGAAGCTTGTATTAAAGTTTTGAAATCCATACCAGGTATCAAAATAAGTATTGCCACTATGGCTATCACCGTATAGATTTTTTGTTTGTTATAAATAGTCGTTTCTTTGTGTCTTTAAAAATCGTAACGGAGCTATGTATAAAAGATCCTATACAGTACTATTTACTATTTTCTCTTTATTATTAATTATCAGTTGTGCAAAAAAAGGTACAATAACTGGTGGTGAAAAAGATGAAATTCCTCCAAAATTTGTCAAAGCTACTCCCCCTAATTATTCTACAAATTTTAATAGAAAAGAAATTCGAATTTATTTTGATGAATATGTGAAGCTAGAAGACGCTCAAAAACAGATTATTATATCTCCACCGATGGATCCTAAACCCGAAATTACTCCATTAGGTGCTGCCAATAAATACATCAAGATTAAATTTTTAGACACTTTATTAGAAAATACAACATACAGTATAAATTTTGGACAAAGTATTGTAGACAATAATGAAGGAAATCCTAATCCTTTTTTTAGATACGTTTTTTCTACGGGAGATTCGTTAGATTCTTTAAGAATACAAGGTACAGTGGCAGATGCTCTTGAAAAAAAGCCGGATCCATTTATAAGCGTTGCTCTTTATGAAATCAATGAAAATTATTCTGATTCTCTTGTTTTTAATGAAGTACCAAGATATGTTACCAGCACTCTGGATAGTATTAATTTTGACCTAGACAATTTAAAAGAAGGAAAATATAAACTTATTGCTCTAAAAGACGCTTCTTCTAATTATACCTACCAGCCTAAGCAAGATAAAATTGGTTTTTACGAAGAAATAGTAACTCTACCAGAAGACACTGCAAAGGTATTTACCATCAATTTATTCAAAGAAGTACTAGATTTCAAAGCACTTAAACCAAAACAGCTTTCTAAAAACTCTTTCGTTTTCGGATATGAAGGAGCATTAGATTCAATGAAAATAAAGTTACTTAGCAATACTCCAGAAAACTTTGAAACTCGCATCTTTCCGGATAGAGAAAAAGACACATTATATTATTGGTTTAGACCTTTCTTTGAAGCAGATTCCTTAATTTTTGAGGTTGCAAACACTAAAAATTTTAGAGATACGTTAGTTGCCAGGTTCAAAGACCAATATAAAGATTCTATCAAATTAAGCAGTAATGCTAAAGGAAGTTTGGCATTTGATGAAGATTTTACACTTTATTCTAATACACCACTAGAGAAAATTGATGACAAGCTTATTAAATTAGTAGATAAAGACACACTAGAAGTTCCTTTTTCCGTTGCACTGAATACAACTAAAAATGAAGCTAAATTTACTTTTGAAAGAACTGAAAGTAATGCATACAAACTAGAGCTGTTACCAGAAGCGGTCACCGATTTTATTGGAAATGTGAATGATAGTATTAGTATTAATTTTAGAACCAAAAAATTAGCAGATTACGGTACCATCTTTTTTACTTTAGAGAATGTAAAACAATATCCTGTTATCATCCAAGCTACTGACGAAAAAGGAAAGTTTATTGATGAAAAAATTGTCACAAAACAAGAAACTGCTGTTTTTGATAATCTCGATCCAGGAAAATACAATTTACGTGTAATCCTTGATAACAATAAAAACGGGAAATGGGATACTGGTAATTTCCTAAAAGGCCTACAAGCAGAAAAAGTAATCTACTTCCCAGAAGTCCTAGAAGTTCGGGCAAACTGGGAACTCAAACAAACGTTTATTTTGGAATAATTCTAAAAGGATCTGCATCCTGCAAGAAAGGTAGTTTTTTACGAGTTTTTTCAATTTGCTCTTTATCCAAGGTTGCATATAAAACAGCTTCTTTTTCTACAGGATTTTCTTCTAAAACAGAATTGCCAAGCACATCATACACCGCAGAATGACCATTATACTCATAGCCTTTTCCATCTAAACCAACACGATTTACACCCACACAATAGGACATATTTTCAATAGCTCTGGCTTGCAAAAGGACATCCCAAGCATTTATGCGAGGTTTGGGCCAACTAGCTACATACAACAGTAAATCATATTCAACCGTGTTTCTTGCCCAAACAGGAAATCGAAGATCATAGCAAATCTGTGGTTTAATTTTCCAATTTTTATACATTATAATCACCTCTTCATTACCAGCCGTAAACACCTCATCTTCTTTTGCCAAAGTGAATAATTGATGTTTATCATACTTCTGAATAGTTCCATTGGGTTCTACAAACAAAAAACGATTGTAATAAGCGCCATCATCTTGTATGATAATACTCCCAACGATTGCACATTCTTTTTCTTTAGCTAGTTCCTGAAGCCACTTTATCGTTTCTCCATGCATAGTTTCTGCAACTTCAGCAGCATTCATTGTAAAACCTGTGGTAAACATCTCCGGAAGGATAATTAGATCTGTTTTGGGTTTCACGGCTTTGATTTTTTGTTCAAATACCGCTCTATTCTGGATTGGATTTTCCCATGCTAAATGAGATTGAATTAACGCAATTTGTAAAATAGCACTCATAGCCTAAAGACAATTAAACTTAAAAATATACAACATCAACTTCCTTACTCTTCTTCTTCTTCTTCATATGCCATTATCTCAAAATGGGCAGTCTTCTTTTTTGAAGAAACTGTAATCTTTTCGATTACCGATCTATCAATTTTGTGGATGTCTTGTTCTTCTATAATAAAATCTACTTGAGTAATACTTTTGTTGGATACGTTAGAAAAATCAGATTCTATTTCCTGCATATCAGAAGCTAAATTCAGTTCAAAATTCTTTCCTAAAATTAACAGTTCAGCTCCTTTCCAGGTTTTTATATGAAAACTCCCAATAATAATCGTTTTTACATAATAATACCCTGCTAATTCCACAATATCCATATAAATCTCATTCGATGAAGATTGTGCAAATTTGGTTCCGTTTACCTGTATAATTATATTTTCTGTATGGGTATCCACATGTAATTTCTCCATGGCTCTAATATTACCAAGAGCCGCCTGCACTTTCAGAATCGAACGTTTTAAACTCATAGTTGTGATTTATACTTCAAAAATAACTTTTCATATGAGAATAGATCATCTATCACAATTACTTTTTGCCTTCATGATCAAAAAAGTGCAAAACAAAAGCTATTGTAGTTTTGATAACCGAAATTTCACCTAATAATAATACACAATATTTGAACGATTTACACTCGTCATTTTTCGAGAAAATCGTTATTTTCGCAGACTTAATAGAAAGAACGATCAAATGAGCACGAAGTTTCCTGAATATAAAGGACTTGACTTGCCAAAAGTGGCAGACGATATACTAGAATTCTGGCAGCAGAATAATATTTTTGAAAAGAGTATTTCCGAGCGTGAAGATGCGACTCCTTTTGTATTTTTTGAAGGACCTCCATCTGCAAATGGATTACCAGGAATTCATCACGTAATGGCACGTGCTATTAAGGATATTTTTTGTCGTTATAAAACACAAAAAGGTTTTCAGGTACAACGAAAAGCTGGATGGGATACGCATGGACTTCCTGTAGAATTGGGTGTAGAAAAGGAACTTGGAATTACTAAAGAAGACATTGGTAAAAAGATCACCGTAGAAGAATATAACGAAGCTTGTAAAAAAGCTGTAATGCGTTATACTGATATTTGGAATGATCTTACAGAGAAAATAGGGTATTGGGTAGACATGGAAGATCCTTATATCACTTACAAATCCAAATATATGGAAACGGTATGGTGGTTACTTTCTGAAATCTATAAGAAAGGATTACTTTATAAGGGATATACCATACAACCTTATTCCCCAAAAGCAGGAACAGGTTTAAGTTCTCACGAATTAAATCAACCTGGAACCTATCAGGATGTAACGGATACTACTGTAGTAGCTCAGTTTAAAGCTAAAAAAGAAACACTACCTTCATTTTTAACAGATATTGAAGAGGATATTTATTTCTTAGCCTGGACAACCACACCTTGGACATTACCGTCTAATACTGCATTAACAGTAGGGCCAAAAATTGACTATGTTTTAGTAAAAACATTCAATCAATATACATTTGAGCCAAGCCATGTGATCCTTGCCAAAAATCTGGTAGGAAAGCAGTTTAGTGGAAAGTTTGTTCTAGCAGAAAACCAAGAAGAAGTAAACAACTTTAAACAAGGAGATAAAAAAATCCCTTATTACATATTAAAGGAATTCAAAGGAACAGACCTTGTTGAAATCCGATATGAACAATTGTTGAATTACGCTCTTCCGTATAACAATCCTGAAAATGCTTTTAGAGTAATATCAGGTGATTTCGTAACTACCGAAGATGGTACGGGTATTGTACATACTGCACCAACATTTGGAGCAGATGATGCCTTAGTATCTAAACAAGCAACTCCAGAAATTCCACCTTTATTGGTAAAGGATGACAACGATAATTTAGTTCCTTTAGTTGATTTACAAGGTAAGTTTACCAAACATGTGGGTGAACTAGGTGGGAAATATGTAAAGAACGAATATTATAATGATGGCGAAGCTCCTGAAAAATCAGTAGATGTCGAAATTGCTATCAAATTAAAAACAGAAAATAAAGCATTTAAAGTAGAGAAGTATGTACATAGTTATCCAAACTGCTGGCGTACTGACAAACCTATTTTATATTATCCTTTAGATTCTTGGTTCATCAAAGTAACAGATTTTAAAGATCGCATGCATGAACTAAATCTGGGAATTAACTGGAAACCAAAAGCTACCGGAGAAGGACGTTTCGGGAACTGGTTAGCAAATGCAAACGACTGGAACTTATCCAGATCTCGTTTTTGGGGTATTCCATTACCAATATGGAGAACAGAAGATCACAAAGAAGAAATGGTGATAGGATCTGTTGAGGAATTAAAATCTGAGATGCAGAAAGCAGTAAATGCTGGTTTCATGGCAGCGGATATCTTCGAAGATTTTGTTGTGGGTGATATGAGTGAAGAAAACTATGATAAAATAGATCTTCACAAAAATGTTGTAGACAAGATTATTTTAGTCTCTCCTTCCGGAAAACCAATGAAACGAGAAAGCGATCTTATCGATGTGTGGTTTGATTCAGGTTCTATGCCATATGCGCAATGGCACTATCCTTTTGAGAATAAGGAAAAAGTAGAAGCTGGAGAGCGAAAAGCTGATTTCATTGCAGAAGGTGTGGACCAAACTCGTGGATGGTTCTATACACTACATGCAATAGGAACAATGATTTTTGATGATATCGCATACAAAAATGTTGTTTCTAATGGTTTAGTATTGGATAAAAATGGACAAAAAATGTCCAAAAGACTTGGTAATGCTGTTGATCCTTTCGAAACATTGAAAACCTATGGTCCAGATGCTACCAGATGGTATATGATTAGTAATGCAAATCCTTGGGATAATCTTAAATTTGATTCTGAAGGAATTGGTGAAGTGCGCAGAAAATTCTTCGGAACCTTATATAATACCTATTCGTTCTTTACACTGTACGCAAATATTGATAATTTCAATTATTCCGAACCAGAAATACCATTAGCAGATCGTCCAGAAATAGATCGCTGGATTTTGAGCGAACTGCATACACTAATCCAAAGTGTCGATGAATACTATAATGATTACGAACCTACAAAAGCAACAAGAGCTATTTCAGATTTTGTTCAGGAAAATTTAAGTAACTGGTTTGTACGTTTAAGTAGAAGGAGATATTGGAAAGGTGATTACGAACAAGATAAAATCTCAGCATATCAAACATTATACACTTGTATGCTAACAGTTGCAAAACTGGGAGCGCCAGTAGCACCATTTTTTATGGATCGCTTATATAAAGACCTTGTTGCTAATTGCGCACAAGAATCTTTTGAGAGTGTACATTTATCAAATTTCCCAACATTTGATGCTAGCTACGTAGACAAAGCTTTAGAACATAAAATGCAAAAAGCACAATCTATCTGCTCTTTGGTTCTTTCGTTACGTCAGAAAGAAAAAATAAAAGTGCGTCAACCATTACAGCGAATTATGATTCCTGTTCTTAATGATGCGGATAAAGCTGAGATCAATGACATTGCAGGTTTGATTAAAAGTGAGGTAAATGTAAAGGAGATAGAGTTATTAGACGATGCTTCAGGGATATTAGTGAAACAAATTAAGCCAAATTTCAAAAATTTAGGCCCCCGTTTTGGTAAATATATGAAGTTGATAGCCAGCAAGATACAGTCTTTTGATCAGGAAGCCATTAAAATTCTTGAACAAACTGGTAGTTTTGACTTAGAAATTAATGATAAAATTATTACTTTAGGTACCGATGATGTAGAAATCAGTTCCCAGGATATTGAGGGTTGGTTGGTTGCAAATTCTGGATCCCTTACCGTTGCTTTGGATATTACCATTACTCCAGAACTTAAAAAAGAAGGAATCGCAAGAGAGCTTGTAAACAGAATTCAAAATATCCGTAAGGATAGCGGATTAGAGGTGACTGATCGTATAGAAATTGTAATTAAGGAAAATAAATCTATACAAGAAGCCGTAGCGACCAATGAGACCTACATCAAGAATGAAACCTTAACCGATACAATTGAGTTTGCAACAGATGTAATAAATGGTACAGAAATTGCGTTTGACGACATTGCAACCCAATTGGTAATAAAAAAACAGTAATTGTATGGCAGAAGATGTAAAAGTAAGGTACAGTGACTCCGATCTAGCAATGTTTAAAGAAATCATTGTGGAAAAGATGGAGAAAGCTAAGAAAGATTTGGAATTACTTCGAAGCGCTTACAAGAATGATGGTAACAATGGTACAGATGATACCTCTCCAACATTCAAGGCTTTTGAAGAAGGAAGCGAGACTATGTCTAAAGAAGCAAATACGCAGTTGGCTATTAGACAAGAGAAATTTGTGCGTGATTTAAAAAACGCATTACTACGTATTGAAAACAAAACATATGGTATTTGTAGAGTAACAGGAAAGTTAATCAACCCAGAAAGATTAAAGCTTGTTCCGCATGCTACACTTAGTATAGAAGCTAAGAATATGCAGAAATAAATATCAAAATATTGTACATTTAAAATGCTTTCCAAATTGGAAAGCATTTTTTTTATGTCCTAATGTAACCTTTTTAAAAAAGACAGGTATTAATAATAGAAGCTAACCAAAAAGAGTAACATCTTGAAAAATTTAACTGATGAAGAATTAATGATTCTGGTATCTGAAGATAATTTGGATATGATGCGTATCCTGTTCGAACGATACCATATTAGAATCTTTAATTTTTTACTAAAAATGACGAACGATAGAGATGCCAGTCAGGATATTGCTCAAGAGGTTTTTTATAAAGCAATCAAGTATAGAAAGTCTTACAATAAAGGAAAGTTTTCATCTTGGATTTATACGATCGCCAGAAATATTTTTTCTGATCATTATCAAAGTAAAAAGAATAAGGATCAACGATTGGATGAAATTGAATATAAAACAGAACAAGAAGGATCTAACGGAATCGAAAAAGACGAAATTAAAGAACAACTAAACCAGGCTTTAAAAAAATTAAATAAGAGTGATAGAGAATTAGTGATCATGAATCGTTATCAAGGAATCAAGTATCAAGAGATTGCAGAAATAACAGGATCTACAACTGGAGCAGTAAAAACCAAAGTACATCGTGCGATTCATAAACTAAAAGATCATTACCTACAAAATATATAACACCATGAATATGGACTGTAAACAAATAGAAGAAAAGTTGATCGATTATATCGATAAGAATCTAGATCTAAAAGAGTATGATACCATTACAGCACATCTTTCTTCTTGCCCTGACTGCCAAGAATCCCTAAATGAATTAGAACAAATTTTTAAGGGAATTGAAAATGAAAAAGAAGAAATACCTGATCAAAACCTTAAAACCAGTTTTGAAGAAATGCTACTTACCGAAAAAGCTTTATTACAAGAGCCAAAAGTAGTTTCATTACATCAACCTTCTAAATCGAATTGGAAAACAGTTATTCAAATTGCAGCTACAATTGCATTAATAGTTTCTGCATACTTCTTCGGAAAGCAACAAAATCAGGAATCATTTTATGAGGAAATGGCAGTGTTGCAAAAAGAAAAAAAACAACTAAAACAAGAAGTGACTATATCACTTATCGAAAATGAATCTGCGAGTAAGCGTTTACAAGCTGTTAACTATGCTGAAGAATTCGAAAAACCTAGTAATGACATATTAAAAGCTTTAATAAATAAAATGTTTTATGACGATCATATCAATGTGCGACTGGCTGCAGCAGAAGCACTGGCTAAGTTCTCAGACTCAGAAATGGTTCGTAAATCATTTATAGACGCTTTGGAGATTGAAAAAGATCCAGGCATGCAAATTGAATTAATTCAAATATTAGTTTCCATTCAGGAAAAACGCGCAGTTCCTTCTATGGAAAAGTTACTTCAAAATGAAGAAACACCAGGTTATGTAAAAGATCAAGTAACCATTGGTCTTCCTAATTTAATTTAAAATTTCAATCAAAAGACATTAAAAAAGAACAGATGAAACATATAGCAATCGCAATAGTACTTTTTATTACTATCGGACAATTAAAAGCACAAGAAAACTATACTCAATCTTTACAAGGAGTAAAAACAGCTGTTATTGGTTCGGCATCAGGTGTGATCATCAAATCACACGACAAAAACGAACTTATTATCGTTGGAGAGGGAAGAAAGATGCCAGAAAAAGCTAGAGGCTTAAAAGCTGTTTATGCTGGAGGAAGTGATAATACTGGGTACGGAGTATACGTACAAAAAGAAGGAGGTACCTTAGTGATCAGAAATCTCAAAAGTGCTTATACTGGTATTTTAGAAATCTTTCTTCCAAAAAGTATCAATATTAAAATAGAAAAAAGCAATCTTGGACGGATTGTAGCAGAAGGATTTTCTTCGGAAATAGAAGCTTTAACAAATGTAGGTAACATTACATTCAAAAATGTAACGGGTCCTATCGTAGCCAAAACGGCCACTGGAGAAATTAATATTGTATTTGACAAAGTGAGCCAAAGTTCTCCTATTTCATTAGTTTCTGCTACGGGTGCCATTGATGTTAGCCTTCCATCCAATACAGCAGCAAATTTGGAACTCAAAACAACTATGGGAGAAATTTTTACAGATTTCGATATAAAATTTCCAGTTCCAGAAAGCGATATGAAACTAGTTAGCGGTAAAAGAACAATAAAAACTGAACTTAACAATGGTGGTGTAGAAATTAGCCTTAGATCTTCCACCGGAAATATTTACCTAAGAAAACAATAAAGAGGTCAAACATCAATCAAAAAATCAATAATCATGAAAAATTTAGTAATCCTTATCGCATTTTGTTTCATAGCTATTCAAACAAATGCACAAAAAGTAATTGAAAAAGAAATAACAACGTCTTCTGATCAAATTCGTATAGAATTCAAGTTCGCTGATGATATCGTCATTAAAACTTGGGATAAAAGCAACGTATATGTAAAAGCAGAAGTAGACATTAACGATGGAGAGTTTAATGATTATTTCGAACTTACTATAGACAACTCCTCTTCTGTTTTAAATATCGAATCTAGTTATGGTGATTTATTCAAAAAATGGAATAAAAATAAAAAAGGTAATTGGGGACCTTGCAATAACTTAGAGATGGATGCCAACTATACTCTGTATATCCCAGAGAATATGAGTTTACGTGTTAAAAGCATCTCAGGAAGTGTAGCTTCTGAAAACTATAGAGGTGAGCTTGAAATAGATATCATTAGCGGAAATATAGATATCAAAAAGTATCAAGGAGATTTAACTCTTAAAACAATCAGTGGTACTATCGATGTGCACATTGCCAAGTCGAGACTTAGAGCAGAAACTGTTACAGGAATGATCTATTCAGATAAAGATTTAGAGTTTGATCAAGGAAAAAGTCGAGTTGTAGGTAGTAAAGTAACCGGAACTTTTGGAGATATTAAAAGTGAATTGGAACTCAAAACTGTAAGTGGTGATATTTTTATACGAAAACAATAGTCGACCTTCTTTACAAAAACACTGATTGTAAGATACTTACAAAACAACACAGTAAAACATCAAAAATTAAAGTTTAGCAATACTGATTGCATCAAGAAAAAAGCTACCTTGGAAATGTATGAGGCGGCTTTTTTCTTTTTTTGTATTACTATTATTTTGGATACCTGGATTATCACAATCCACCTTTGATAAAACAATTGATGTAACGGATATATCTGAAATCTTTATTGTCTTAGACAATACTTTTCAGGTAGAAGTTACTAATACCTCCGAAAACAAGGTCATTATTAGTGCCATTTCAGAAGGAGAATATCAAAACAATGTACTAATCAACGTAAAACAAACACAGAACACCTTGGTTATAGAGGATGATCTACAACCATTTTCCGAAAAACACAATGACAAATTAAGTGCACATAAGGTAATAGCCTTAAAAGTCAAAATACAATTGCCTCGTCATTTAGACACTACTATTACCTCAAAACTCGCCTCTTTAGATCTAGATGGTTCCTTAAAATCATTATTCGTAGAACTAAATTCTGGAGACTGTTTAGTGCAAAATTTTATAGGAAATGCGGTGATCAATACGCTAGGAGGTAATATCGAACTCCACACTAAAAATGCAAAGGTCAAAGCGGTAACAAAATCCGGTATAATTTCCTCGGATAAAATTTCTGGAAAGCATCAAATTGAGCTAAAATCCATAACAGGAAATATAAGTGTCTACAAAACAAAATAAAACACTATTTTTGTCCGTCACTATTCCGAAATCAAAGAAATTTATGTCTTTAAAGAAATCTATTTTAGTCATTATCGTGGTTCTGCTAATTGATCAGATTTCCAAAATATATATCAAAACTAACTTTTCATTACATGAAGAAGTCCCTGTTTTTAGTTGGTTTCGAATTGTATTTGTAGAAAATAAGGGTATGGCTTGGGGGTTTGAACTTCCAGGTAATTATGGTAAGCTTGTGCTTACTTTATTTAGATTAGTGGCAATAACTGGTATTGGATATTGGCTTTATGACTCCGTTCGTAAGAACAGCCCTAAAATTTTAACCTTTTGTATCGCCTTAATATTTGCAGGAGCATTCGGAAATATTATTGATTCTATATTTTACGGTATTATTTTTAACGAAAGTACTACCACACAAATAGCACAATTCATGCCCGAAAGTGGTGGTTATGAAAGTGTTTTTTATGGTAAAGTCGTAGATATGATACAATTTACGTTTTATGACGACATCCTACCTGAATGGATTCCTTTTTGGGGAGGAAAGCACTTTTCATTTTTCGATCCTGTTTTTAACATAGCAGATTCAGCAATTAGTATCGGTGTTTTCTTATTACTAGTCTTTAACAAGAAAGCTTTCCCAAAGAAAGAAGAAGCTTAAAATTCATTTTAGCTTCATTCCATCAATTAGGCATTAGCGTTCTCATTTTTTATTGAAGTCATAAATTTTTTGTGGTGTAACACAAAAATCTAATGCTATGTCAGTTGGCAATACATTTTCTATTAGTTCTTCAGCAGAAAAAAAGGAAAGCCCTATTTTGATAGTTTCAGGATTACATTTAGATAAAAACTTATCATAAAACCCTTTACCATAACCAACTCTATTTCCTAGCTGATCAAAAGCCAAAAGAGGTACAAAAACTACATCAATCTTAGATTCTGGAATAGGAATGCCATCTACCGGTTCTGGAATCCCCCAATCATTTACTTTTAGAACAGTATTATCCGTGAGCAACATATGCTCCAAACTATTATCCTTAAAATTACTTTTAGAAACCACAATATTCTTATCCTTTCCCTGAAGAATATGTAATATAAATTCTGTATTAAGTTCCTTCTGTTTTTGAATGGAAAGAAAAATATGGTAAAATGATTTTTCCCATATATCTAACTGTAGTAAATGATTCGAAATATCTAAACTAAGGTCATCTATCTGATCATTTTCTAACTTAGACCTCAGCGCTTTGTATTTTGCTCTCAATTCATTTTTACTCATCCTTTCTAAGAAGCTAATTGTGTCGTAATTCTAAAAATAGCATCTCCTTTATATACAATAGGAGCTTCATTCACATTAATAATATATCCTTGATTTGGCGCCTTAACGACATGTCTCATTTTACCATAAGGATCTGTGATTGTAGCAAGATGCTCTCCTTTTTCGACTAATTTCCCATAAGGTATTTTAATATGTAGTAATCCGCTATATTTTGCTCGCATCCAAGAACTTTTTTCTACAATAATTGTATCCTTTTTATCAGGGTCTGGCAGTTCTACAGAAGGTTTCAACATTTCTAAATGATTAAGTATTCTAATCACTCCTAAAACCCCTTCTTTGGCAATATCCCTATTACTATTTTGGGATTTCCCTCCTTCGAATAATAAAATATCAACTCCTTTTTTTGCACAAGTTCCACGATACGATCCCTCCAAATTTTTGGATAATAGAGTAAAAGGTGCATTAAAGACTTTTGCTAAGTCCATTAATCTTTCATTTTTTCCATCTACTCTTATATGGGGAGCGTTAAACCTACTGCCACCACCAGTATGAAAATCCAAACAAAAATCTGCTACTGGTAAAATCTCGTTGACAAACTGATATGCAAAACGACTTGCCAAAGAACCATTCTTAGTACCAGGGAATACTCGATTAAGATCCCTTCCATCTGGAAAAAAACGATTCATACTTAAAAAACCAAAAACATTAAGCAGAGGAATACAAATAATAGTCCCTTTTGCTGGTTTATTGATTTTTTTAGAAATAATTTGTCTTACGATCTCTACACCATTAATTTCATCTCCATGAATTCCTGCTGTAATCAAAACGGTAGGACCTGAATATTTAGAACGCTCTATTATTATCGGTATTTCTACTTTAGTAGATGTATAAAGATTAGCTATATTAAAGTTAATTGTCTTACTAGTGCCAAGTGGAATGTCTTCTCCTAAAATACTTAGAATGTCATTTTCTTCATTTGTTTTCATATAATTCTAAACACTTCGTTCTATAAACCGAATAATTGATTTTGCGATATCTTTCCCAGTAGCTGTTTGGATTCCTTCTAGTCCTGGAGAGGAATTCACTTCTAAAATTAAAGGGCCTCTTTCACTCTGAAGCATATCTACTCCTGCTACACCTAGTTTTAAGGCTTTCGCGGCTTTTATAGCTGCGTTCTCTTCCTCATCGGATAACTGAATAATCTTCGCACTTCCTCCTCTATGAAGGTTGGATCGGAACTCACCTTCTTTACCTTGTCTTTTCATCGCGCCTACTACCTGACCATCTACTACCAATACCCGAATATCTGCTCCTTTAGCTTCCTTGATATATTCCTGAACAATTACTCTAGCCTGTAAACCATTAAAAGCTTCCAGTACCGATTCTGCTGCCGTTTTGGTTTCTGCCAAAACAACCCCTAGACCTTGTGTACCCTCAAGCAATTTTATAATTAACGGTGCTCCTCCTACATGGGAAATTACTTCCGAAACATCTTTGGAGTAATTCGTAAATACGGTTTTTGGTAATCCCAAACCAGCTTTAGATAGAATCTGAAGGCTTCGTAATTTATCTCTGGAATTTACCAGAGCTTGTGATTGTACAGTAGTAAAAACATTCATCATTTCGAATTGCCTAACTACTGCAGTACCATAAAACGTAATAGAAGCTCCAATTCGTGGAATGACCGCATCTACATGATCCAGTTTTTTACCTCGATAATAAATCTCAGGCTTTTTCTTCTCTATGATGATATCACAATTTAAAGGATCAATGACTTGTACATTATGCTTTCGCTTAATCGCCGCCTGAACTAATGCATCGGTAGAATACAAACTAGCGCTGCGGGATAAAATTTTTATATTCATTTGGATTTTAGATTATAAGACTGATCTTCTAATTGCGGATCTACCAAAAATTTTCCACTAAGAAATTTACGTCCAATTAAAACTGGAAAACGCATATCGTCTCGAGAAGATAATGTTAGTGTTATAGGGTTTGTATTATTAAATAATGTGATTTTAGTTCTAATAGCATACCTCACTTCTACTTTTCCATTGCTACTTTTTACAGCAGTAATGTCATAATTCTTAAAAGTGAATTTTTTACCATTATACTCTGGATGAGTAGGATCCAAAAAGCGACATTCTAAAATTTGACCGACTTCTTTAATCTCTTTACAATGAATGGATGAAGTGTACGCACCAGTATCGACTTTTACATCGATGTCGCACAAATCCAAAAGCGGAAAATCCACCTTATCTGTTCTTCCAATTATTTTTTTCTGATCTTTCAAAAAAGTACCTTTCAAACAATATAAATACTAAAGTAATAAAAAACCAGATTCATTTTATAGGATAACACTTTTAATACTTAAATTCATTTCTCGTTTTTAACATAATAATATTATGAACCGTATTTATTAATGCTAACAAAGCATTAAATTTACATTTGGAATATGCAACAACCCTCATTAGAAATACAACTTAAAACTTTACCAACAGGGCCAGGAGTTTATCAATATTATGATAAAGATGACACGTTATTATATGTTGGAAAAGCAAAAAACCTCAAAAAAAGAGTTACCTCATACTTTACCAAAAATCACGATAATTACAAGACAAAGGTATTAGTAAAAAAGATCCGCACTATACGTCATATTGTTGTAGAGACGGAGACCGATGCATTACTGTTAGAAAACAATCTCATTAAAAAACATCAACCTCGTTTTAATGTAATGCTCAAGGATGACAAAACGTATCCTTGGATTTGTATTAAAAAAGAACGTTTTCCAAGAGTTTTTCCTACCCGAACTCTTATTAAAGATGGTTCTGAGTATTTTGGCCCTTACACGAATTTTAAAACTGTTAATACTTTATTAGATCTTATTAAAGGACTATATCAGCTAAGAACTTGTAATTACGATCTATCGCAGCAAAAAATTGAAAGTGGTAAATATAAAGTATGTCTCGAGTATCATTTAGGAAATTGTAAAGGACCTTGTGAAGGATTGCAAGATGAAAAAGAGTATCATGAAAATATTGAGGCCATCAGACAAATCGTAAAAGGTAATTTTAAAGATTCTCTCAATAGGTTTCGTAAACAAATGGCGATGCATGCAGAAAAAATGGAATTTGAAGATGCACAACGGATAAAAGAAAAAATTGAAGTTTTAGAAAAATACCAAGCGAAATCTACTGTGGTGAATCCAAAAATTAGCAACGTAGATGTATTTTCTATTATTTCTGACGAATCCTACGGCTATGTCAATTTTCTTCAATTATCCTATGGTTCTATTATAAGATCTCACACTACCGAAATTAAGAAGAAGTTAGAAGAAACTGATAAAGAACTACTAGAACTTGCTATCATCGAATTAAGACAACGTTTTAATTCGAGATCTAAAGAAATATTTGTACCCATTGATGTGGATTTGGGCGAAGATCTGAAAATTACAATTCCTCAGCTTGGAGATAAAAAGAAAATTGTAGACTTATCATTACGTAATGCAAAATATTATAGACAGGAGCGATTTAAACAAATTAAAATCATAGATCCAGATCGACATGTAAAACGATTAATGGCTCAAATGAAAAAAGATCTTCGACTACCTGAAGAACCAAGACATATCGAATGTTTTGACAATTCTAACATCCAAGGAACCAATCC
Source organism: uncultured Aquimarina sp. (assembly GCF_947492115.1). NCBI lineage: Bacteria > Pseudomonadati > Bacteroidota > Flavobacteriia > Flavobacteriales > Flavobacteriaceae > Aquimarina > uncultured Aquimarina sp. The sequence continues at coordinate 57,803 of NZ_CANLMM010000003.1, read as the reverse complement.
AGTCGCAGCTTGTGTAGTCTTTAAAAATGGGAAGCCTAGCAAAAAAGAATATCGAAAATTTAATATCAAAACAGTAGAAGGACCTAATGATTTTGCTTCTATGGAAGAAGTAGTTTACCGAAGATATAAAAGACTGCTAGATGAAGAGCAACCATTACCACAACTTGTGATTGTAGATGGTGGAAAAGGGCAATTGTCTTCTGGATTAAAAGCTTTGGAAAGTTTAGATCTAAGAGGAAAAATAACCATTATTGGAATTGCTAAAAGATTAGAAGAGATCTATTATCCTGGTGATTCGATACCATTATATCTAGATAAGAAATCAGAATCTTTAAAAATTATTCAGCATCTCAGAAATGAGGCGCACCGTTTTGGAATTACTTTTCACAGACAAAAAAGAAGTAAAGCTGCTTTAGACACAGAACTTGATACCATCCCAGGAATTGGAGAAAAAACTGTTGTAGAATTGCTGAAACATTTTAGATCAGTAAAACGAATACGCGAAGCCACAAAAAAAGAACTTGTAGAAGTAGTTGGTAATTCTCGCGCAACCAAAGTGTATAATTACTATCTTTCTAAAAAAGAATAAACCTTTGATCTGGAGTACCTCAAATAAGATCCTAAACATATCATTGCTGATTACTCTACTTTTTGCTTCCAAAAATATATCCTCGCAAGAAGTAAATGATTCTATTGTTTCTAATATTAAGGAAGATCAAGATGTTAAAGTTGGATTAGTACTAAGTGGAGGTGGTGCCAAAGGACTTGCTCATATCGGAGCTTTAAAAGTAATCGAAGAAGCCGGAATAAGAATAGATTATATCGGAGGAACAAGCATGGGTGCCATTATAGGGTCTTTATACGCCTCTGGATATAATGCCAAAGAATTAGACTCTATTTTTAAAACAGTTGATTTTAATGTATTAATTCAGGATGATTTACCAAGAAAAGCAAAAACCTTCTATGAACGCGAAGATTCTGAAAAATATGCATTAACATTACCATTTGATGATTTTAAAATTGGATTGCCGCAAGGGTTATCCAAAGGACAGAATTTTTTTAATGAATTTGCTCGATTAACATCTCATGTCCATGAAATAGATGACTTTAACAAACTTCCTATTCCTTTTTTCTGTATGTCTACAAATATTGCTACTGGAGAGCAAATTTTATTAGACAAAGGTTATCTACCCGAAGCAGTTTCAGCAAGTGGCGCATTACCTTCTATTTTTAGCCCCATAGAATTAGATGGAATTTTAATGACCGATGGTGGGGTTTCTAACAACTATCCTATTAAAGAAATCCGCGCAAAAGGAGCTGATATTGTAATTGGTATAGATGTACAGGATAGTCTTATACCACGTAATCAACTTACCTCGGTTACGAACATCATGTTACAAATCAGCAATTTCAGGACGATCAATGCCATGAAAACTAAAAAACCCGAAACGGATGTATATGTAAAACCTTCTATTACGGATTTTAACTTAATATCATTTGACCAAGCCGATAAAATTATTGCCAATGGAGAAAAAGCGGCATTTGAGAATTACGAAAAATTAAGAGCTATAAAAAGACTGCAGAAATCATCAAAACCCAGAACTGTAATTCCTAAAAACTCAGACACACTTCTTATAAATAGCTTGGTAATTTATGGAAACGAACGCTATACCAGATCCTATATAAAAGGGAAGCTTAAACTAAAACTAAAAAACCCCAAACTTACCACTTATCAAAAGTTGTATGAAGGCATCAATAACCTATCCGCTACAGGAAATTTTGATAGAGTCAGTCATCGTTTAATAGACAAAGAAGACGGTAAAGAACTAGTTCTTAACGTAAAAGAATCAGATAACACTATGCTATTGAGGTTCGCACTCCATTATGATGATTTATATCAAACCGCAGCTTTGGTAAACTTTACTAAAAAAAGTCTACTATTTAACAATGATGTTCTTTCATTAGATGTTGCATTAGGAGACAATATAAGATACAACCTAGATTATTATATAGACAAAGGTTTTTATTGGAGTATTGGTGTCAAAAACAGTCTCAATAGGTTTAATAGAAACGTAGCATACGAATTGGTAAGAGAAGATTTTAATTTACCAGATATCGAAGTAAATAAAATCAACTTAGATTATTTAGATTTCAAAACACAAGTTTATGCTGAAACACTTCTAAACCAGACCTTTTCTTTAGGTCTTGGTGCAGAATACAGAAGGTTTAGACTTATTTCAGAAACTATTGGAGAGGATGAAGATCAATTACCACGAGTGGTTTTTGACAATAGTAATTATTGGAGTGTTTTGTCCTATTTAAAATTTGACAGTTACGACAACAAGTATTTTCCTTCTTCGGGTTTTTTCTTTGATGGAAATATTAATTATTATTTGATTGATGATAACCCAAATAGTCAGGATAGTAATTTTGTAATTGCTAAAGCTGATTTTGGTTATGCTTTTAAACTTCTTAATAAAACTTCGGTTAACCTTGGGTTAAGTGCTGGTAATCGCTGGGAGGAACAAAACATCAGAAGTCTTAACTTTTTTGTTGGAGGTTTTGGTGCAAGAATGATTAACAATAATATCCCATTTTATGGTTATGATTTCTTAAGTATTGTTGGCGACAGCTTTATCAAAGCAAATATGTCCCTAGATTATGAAATATTTCCAAAAAATCATCTCAACATAGCAGCAAATTATGCCAATGTGGGGACAAGGTTATTTGACAATGGAGGTTGGTTTGAATCTCCAGAATATTCTGGATATGCCTTAGGTTATGGCTTAGAAACTTTTGCGGGTCCTATCCAAGTTAAATATTCATATTCTCCAGAACAAAAAGAAGGAGAATGGTATTTTAGTATTGGTTTCTGGTTTTAATAAGAATTACCATAAAAGAAAATAAATATTTACGATATTTGTAATACTATGACTTTGTATTGGCAGGATTTATTATTGCTTTTACACTACCTTATTAAACGTAATCCGGAATAAGGTATCAGATTACTATTGCATTACTTTTTCAAACTTATTAGTTAACAATATAATCTTAAAAATCATGCCTTTTTATCACTCTTTGGGTACTATACCACCTAAAAGACATACCATCTTTAGAAAACCAGATGGAAATCTTTATTACGAACAATTATTCGGAACTATTGGATTCGATGGAATGTCTACCAATCTATATCATCATCATCGACCTACTCAAGTAAAAGAAATTAAAGGAAGCTATAGCGTAGCTCCCGAAATTGCTATTCGGAATAACATCAAATCATATCGATTACACGGGTTTAAAGTAGATCCAGAAAAAGATTATTTAGAAAGTAGAAAAAATGTACTTACTAATAGCGATGTAAGTATCATTCTGTCTTCTCCACAAGAATCTACCTCTGAGTACTTTTATAAAAACACGGATGCAGATGAATTAATTTTTGTTCATAGAGGAACTGGTAAATTTAGAAGTCATCTTGGAAATATTGATTTTAAGTATGGAGATTATATCCTAATACCGAGAGGAACGATTTACAAATTAGATTTTGACACCTCGGACAATCGTTTATTTATTGTTGAATCCAGAAGACCTATTTACACTCCAAAGAGATATAGAAATTGGTTTGGGCAATTATTAGAACATTCTCCTTTTTGCGAGCGTGATCTTCGTGCTCCTTATGAACTAGAAAGTAATGATGAAAAAGGTGATTTTCTGATCAAAGTAAAAAAGCAAGACGAAATTTTTGATATGATTTATGCTACACATCCTTTTGATGTCGTAGGATATGACGGATTTAATTTCCCGTATGCATTTTCTATTCATGATTTCGAACCAATTACCGGAAGAATTCATCAACCACCACCAGTACACCAAACGTTCGAAACAGATGCCTTTGTAGTGTGTTCGTTTGTTCCGAGATTGTACGATTACCATCCAGAAAGTATTCCTGCTCCCTATAACCATAGCAACATAGATAGTGATGAAGTTTTATACTATGTAGATGGTGATTTTATGAGTAGAAACGATATTGCAGCAGGACATATTTCTTTACATCCTGCAGGAATTCCGCACGGACCACATCCTGGAGCGGTAGAAAGAAGTATTGGAAAAACCAAAACAGATGAACTAGCTGTTATGGTAGACACTTTTAAACCTCTTATGGTTACTAAAGAAGCAATGAAAATAGCCGACGAAGATTATCATAAATCTTGGTTAGAATAATTTATGTTTAGGTCTTTATGTTGAATTATAGAATAGATATTTCTGCCCATCTAAGGGCAATGTGGTAGTGTAAAAAGCATTTGGAAATCAAAAAATCTGAATCAAAGAAGGTACACCCAAAAATTTCTAATTAAAATTTAAAACAATATTATGTCAACAAATATAACCTCACAAAATTTAGAAAAAATAATCCCAGACGCAGAAGACTTCTTACCACTTTTAGGTACTGATTATGTAGAGCTTTATGTAGGTAATGCCAAGCAAGCTGCTTATTACTATCAAACTGCTTGGGGTTTTCAACCTATTGCATATGCAGGATTGGAAACAGGTTTAAAGGATCGCGTTTCATATGTTCTAAGACAAGATAAAATCACCCTTGTTCTCACTTCACCATTACAACCAGATGGAGAAATCAACAAACATATCAATGCTCATGGAGATGGTGTAAAAGTAGTTGCACTTTGGGTTGATGATGCTACAAAAAGCTACGAAGAAACCACCAAAAGAGGAGCAGAATCTTACATGAAACCTACTACTAAAGAAGATAAAGATGGTACTGTTGTCTTTTCTGGTATACACACTTATGGAGAAACTGTTCACATATTTGTGGAACGCAAAAATTACAACGGAGCTTTTCTTCCAGGATATAAAGCTTGGGACAAACCTTACAATACCAAAGATACTGGTCTGAAATATATTGACCATATGGTTGGAAATGTAGGATGGAACGAAATGAATAAGTGGTGCGAGTTTTATGCAAAAGTTATGGGGTTTGCACAATTAGTATCTTTTGATGATAAAGATATTTCTACAGAATACACAGCTTTGATGAGTAAGGTAATGAGTAATGGAAATGGAAGAATTAAATTTCCGATTAACGAACCCGCTGAAGGAAGAAAAAAATCTCAGATAGAAGAATATATCGATTTCTATAACGGTGCAGGTGTACAACATATGGCTTTGGCCACTGATAACATCATTGAAACAGTATCTTCTCTTCGGGATAGAGGTGTAGAGTTTTTAACAGTACCTGCTACCTATTATGAGACCGTTTTGGATAGAGTTGGCGAAATTGATGAAGATCTAGAACCTTTAAAGGAACTAGGTATTTTAATAGACCGTGATGATGAAGGGTATTTATTACAGATTTTTACCAAACCTGTTCTTGATCGTCCAACAATGTTTTTCGAAATTATTCAACGAAAAGGAGCTCAATCTTTTGGAAAAGGAAACTTTAAAGCATTGTTCGAGGCTATCGAAAGAGAGCAAGAACAAAGAGGTACTTTATAAATTCAGATTTTTCGTCAATTTCCTTTGAACATTTTAGTTAAGCTATGTTAATAAATTGAGATTATTGAAAAATAATGGATTTCTGCCTAAATTTTTGTTAAATATCATAATAAAAAAACGTTTTCGTTTGATAATTATGCAAAAAAAGCGGATGTTTGTATCATAAGCGGAGTGGTTACCGCTTATACCAAAAACAATAATTATTCTCATAATTTAAGTTTTTAGTTGGTTAATAAAAGTAAAAGAGAGCTGTGGTGGCTCTCTTTTTTATTACTTTTTTTTCAATATTTAGTAATACTCCTTGCTTTTATCTGTTTATATTATGTAGTACTTTTGGAACGGATATTGTAAAAGTCTCATTAGTAGTGCCTATATGCAATTAAACAACACCCAAAAATTAGTTATGAAAAGATATATTCTTTTATTGGTTGTCTTATCGACATGTATCTTAAACGCTCAGGATAGTCATAAGTCTTTTGATGATGGAGAATGGTTTAAATTTAAAATCAGATATGGAGTCTTTACAGCCAGCTATGCAACCTTAGAAGTAAAGAATGAAATGTTTAAAGGAAAGCCAGTACATCATATTGTTGGTACCGGAAAATCATCTGGACTTTTAAGTGTGTTTTTTAAAGTAGAAGATTACTATGAAACTTATATAGACAGAAATGAAGTAAAACCTTATCGTTTTATTCGTAAAATAAATGAGGGAGGACATATCAAAGACATAGAAATTGACTTTGATCACGAAAGCAAAAAGGCTCTAGTTTTTAACAAAAAGTATAATACCAAAAATACGTTTACCATTAAAGACAACATACAGGATATGATGTCTTCCTTTTATTATTTAAGAAATAATATTGACGTATCTTCGCTTAAAGTTGGCGATGAACAATTTGTAAATATGTTTTTCGATAATGAAAACTACTTGTTCAAGCTACGCTTTTTAGGAAGAGAAACAGTAAAAATGAATGGTAACAAAATACGCTGTTTAAAATTTCGTCCAATAGTTCAGGCAGAACGAGTTTTTAAAGAAGAAGAAAGTCTAACGGTATGGGTAAGTGATGACGATAATCGTATGCCAATTCGAATAAAAGCAGACATTCTGGTAGGATCTATTAATGCAGATTTGATAGCGTATAAAGGATTGAAACATCCTCTTAAAATTGTTATAGATTAATGGACGAATCCATACAACCAGAAATTGCTGAAAAAATAAAGCAACTCGAAAAGAAATTTAAAAACTCTGGTCAAGATTTAGGATCTTATCTAGATGGTCTTTTGCATGATCGATACCTCACGTATTGGGATTATATCCATTTAGATACCTTACTAAGTTTACAAATACCTCGAACTCACTTTCCTGATGAAGAAATCTTCATCATGTATCATCAGATCACTGAATTGTATTTTAAGTTGATTATACACGAACTAAAACAGATCATTGATGACAAATTACAAACAGCTGAGTTTTTTACCAAAAAATTAGATCGAATCAACAGGTATTTTAGAGTATTGATCGACTCTTTTGATGTGATGATTAAAGGAATGGATAAGGATCAATTCCTAAAGTACCGAATGTCTTTATTACCAGCTAGTGGATTTCAGTCGGTTCAATTTAGAATGATTGAAATATACGCAACTCCTTTGGTAAATCTTGTAAATGCCAAAGAAAGAGCACAATTTTCTGAAGACGATCCCTTAGAAGATGTTTACGAACATTTATATTGGAAATCCGGAGCAACAGACATAAAAACAGGCGAAAAGACCTTAACGCTCAAACAATTTGAATATCGTTATACTCCAAGAATGATGCGAATAGCGCATCAAGTAAAACAGAGTACAATTTATCATAGATATCTGGAACTTCCAGAAAAAGAGCAAAATAATGTGCACCTTATTAATGCATTGCGTACTTTTGACACCAATGTAAATATTAATTGGTTATTGATGCATATGGGAGCCGCCTACAGGTATCTTAACAGAGATAAAGGTGAGGTATTGGCTACAGGAGGAACTAACTGGAAAAAGTTTCTACCCCCAAGTTTTCAAAGAATTATGTTTTTTCCTAATCTATGGAGTACAGAGGAAAAAGAAAATTGGGGTCAGCAATGGGTTACCCATCAATTTAATACCACAAAATAAAGTCAGAGTTGAAGAATTTAGGTTGTATACTACTTATTTTGGTAGTATTTATTTCATGCCAAAAAGAAAAGAAAGAACCCGTAGTTGTTGTTCCAGAAGCAAGTAAAGAAATAGTAGAACCTCCTATCATCAAAGAATTTGGATATAATCTAAACGACTTTACGGTTGTTAGAGATACCGTTCGCCCAGGAGATAGTTTTGGAGCTATTTTAGACAGTCATGGAATTTCTAGAGCTAAGGTTTTTGAAATTTCAAATAAAATAAAAGATACTTTTAACGTTGCAAGAATTACTGCAGGTAAAGCCTATACCGTTCTAAAATCAAAAGATACCGCAGAACAAGCACAAGTATTTGTGTATCAAAATGGGTTAATAGATTATACGGTTGTAGATTTTAGAGATAGTATTATTGCTAGAAAAAGTGCCAAACCTGTTAAAATCGTTGAAAGAATAGCCTCTGGGACTATTGAGAGCAACCTCTCTCAAACTTTTGATGATATGGATTTAAGCTTTCTTGTTGCCTATAAAATGGCTGACATTTATGCCTGGACCATAGATTTTACCAGATTACAAGCAGGAGATCGATTTAAAGTTATCTATACAGAAAAGTATATCAATGACACCATCCCTGCAGGAATTGGAGAGATCAAAGCTTCTTACTTTGAGCATCGAAGCAAACCCCTTTATGCATTTCGATTTAAAGATGATACCATCAATAACTCATCGGATTATTTCGATCAGGAAGCTAATAACTTAAGAAGAGCTTTTTTAAGAGCACCTGTTCAATTTAGTAGAATCTCTTCTAGATACAACCTTAAGCGTAGAATAAAATATTACGGAAATAAGATTAGACCACACAGAGGAACCGACTTTGCCGCGCCTATAGGAACACCGATTTTGGCCACTGCTGATGGGACTGTTACTAAATCTGAACGTAGAGGAGGAAATGGTAAATATGTAAAAATAAGACATAACGCTACTTATGAAACACAATACCTTCATATGAGCAAAAGAGCTGTAAAAGTAGGTGAATTTGTCCGACAAGGAGAAGTGATTGGGTTTATAGGTATGACAGGTAATACCAGTGGTCCTCACGTATGTTATCGTTTCTGGAAAAATGGTAGAGAAGTAGATCCGTTTAGAGAGGATCTACCAGCTTCTAAACCCCTACAAGACAGTCTAAAACCTGCTTTTTTTAAGCATATAGAACCGATGAAAACAAAATTAGATAGTATCATTTTTAAACCAAAACAAGAAATATTGTAACCACATGGCATTACCAACTATTAATCCCACCACCACAAAAGCCTGGGAAGCACTTAAAAACCATTATGAGACAATTAAAGACACTCATCTAAAAGATCTTTTTGAAAAAGCTCCTAATAGAGCTGATGTGCTTTCGATAGAATGGAACGATTTTTATATAGATTATTCTAAAAATCGAATCGATGAAACAACTAAAAAATTATTAATCGATCTTGCAAAAGAAGTACAGCTTGACAAAGCTATACAAAGTTATTTTGGAGGTGAAATTATTAACGAAACCGAAGAAAGAGCCGTTCTACATACTGGACTTCGCGTTCCTTCTGATCAAGTTGTTGAAGTAGCTGGCAAAAACGTTGTAAACGAAGTATCAGAAGTAAAGAACAAAATCAAAGAATTTTGTGATCAAGTTATAAGCGGAGATCTAAAAGGATATACCGATAAACCTTTTACAGATATTGTTAATATAGGTATTGGAGGATCCGATCTTGGCCCTGCTATGATTACAGAGTCTCTAGAATACTATAAAAACCATTTAAACCTTCATTTTATATCTAATGTAGATGGTGATCATGTACATCAGAGACTAAAAGGATTAGATCCAGAAACTACTTTGTTTGTTGTAGTATCTAAAAGTTTTGGAACGCAGGAAACATTATCGAATGCAATTACAGCAAGAAACTGGTTTATAAACCAGGCTTCTTCATCTTCGGTTGGTAAGCACTTTGTTGCTGTTTCTAGTAATGTGCAAAAAGTCGTAGATTTTGGAATAGAGGAAACTAACATTTTTCCTCTTTGGGATTGGGTAGGTGGTCGTTTCTCTTTATGGAGTGCCGTTGGACTATCTATAAGTTTATCCATAGGATATGAAAATTTCGACTCCTTACTAGAAGGTGCTCACCAAATGGACGAACACTTCAGAACAACAAATTTCGAAGAAAACATTCCTGTTATTCTAGGACTATTAAGTATATGGTACAACAATTTCTTTGAAGCAGAAAGCGAAGCAATAATCCCTTATTCTCAATATCTTCATAGATTACCAGCGTATCTGCAACAAGGAATCATGGAAAGTAATGGTAAAAGTGTGGATCGTGCAGGAAACCCTATCAATTACCAAACAGGAACTATTATTTGGGGAGAACCCGGAACCAATGCCCAACACGCATTTTTCCAACTTATTCATCAAGGTACTAAATTGATTCCTGCTGAGTTTATCGGGTTTAAAACCCCTCTGTTTGGTGACAAAAGTCATCAGGATAAATTAATGGCTAATTTCTTTGCTCAAACAGAAGCTCTTATGAACGGAAAAAGTAAAGAAGAAGTCTTAGAAGAGCTACAATCTAAAAATCTTTCTGAAGAAAAATTAAGACAACTTGTTCCATTCAAAGTTTTCTCTGGGAACAAACCTACAACTACAGTTCTAATTGACAAACTTACTCCAAAAAGTTTGGGAGCTCTTATTTCTATGTATGAACAGCGAATTTTTGTTCAGGGAGTTGTTTGGAATATTTTTAGTTATGATCAATGGGGTGTAGAATTAGGTAAGCAATTAGCTACAAAAATTTTAGATGAAATCGATAATTCGCAGATTTCTGACCATGATTCGTCTACGAAAATGTTAATTAAAAAGTACCTAAGCTAGATATTTTCCGGTTAACAACTTTTTAATATTTTCAACCACTTGAAAACCAATGATGTAAAAATTTGAGTTACCTTAAAACCGTTAAAACTTTATGTAAAAATTTTAACGTTTAGATAAACTTAGATTGCACAAAGATTCGTTCTTTTGCGCCAACAATTAACTTAATTCATTATAATGAAAAAGATTACATTTTTATTTGTTGTAATTCTTTTGGCAACAGTTGCAGAAACTTTTGCACAAGGGGTTACAAAATCTTCCATGAATGGAAAAGTGACAGATAATACTGGGGCACCACTGCCGGGTGCCAATGTAGTTGCAATTCATACACCATCGGGGACAAAGTATGGAGCAATTACTGATTTCGACGGTTATTACAGGATTGCTAACATGAGAACCGGAGGTCCTTATAGAGTAACAATCTCTTATGTAGGATTTCTAGGTTTCGTTAAAGACGATGTATACCTTCAGTTAGGAGATTCTAAAAGCATTAACACTCAAATGAAAGAAGAAGCTAATGCTCTTGAAGAAGTTGTAATTACCGCTACCAATAACGGTGTATTTGATTCTGGAAAAACGGGAACCGAAACTACAGTAACAGAAAGACAGATTAACTCTTTACCATCGGTTTCAAGATCCGTTGCAGATTTCGTAAGAATTACACCACAGGCACAGATTTCTGAAGGAGATGACGGATTCTCAGTTTCTTTAGCTGGACAAAACAACAGATATAATGCATTATACATCGATGGTGGTGTAAGTAATGATGTATTTGGTTTAGCAGGTTCTGGTACAGATGGTGGACAAACAGGAGTAAATCCTTTCTCTATCGATGCTATCGAAACGTTCCAGATTAACATTGCTCCTTTTGATGTAAGACAATCTGGTTTTGCGGGAGGTGCAATTAACGCTATTACCAGATCAGGGACAAACAAGATTGAAGGATCGGCTTACACATATTTCCGAAATCAAGATCTAGCTGGAAAAACTCCTCCTAGTCTTGTAGGTGATGGAGAGTCTAGAGAAAAACTAGCAGATTTTTCATCTAATATCTATGGGGTTAGAGTTGGTGGTCCAATTGTAAAAGACAAATTATTTTACTTTGTAAATTACGAAAGAGAAGAAACTGAAACTCCTCAACCATTTAATTTTAGTAATTACCAAGGAGATTCTAATTTAACTGAAATTCAAGATCTTTCGAACTTCTTACAAACTACTTACGGATTTAATCCAGGTGGCTTTGACAACAATACAAGAACATTAGAAAGTAACAAATTTACTGTAAGATTAGATTGGAATATTAATGAAAATAACCAATTAAGTGTAAAACATAATTATGTTAGCGCGGATAATCTAGAAGCAAGAAATAGTAGCAATACTAGAATTGGTTTTATCAATGGTTCAGAGCTGTTTGAAAGTGTAAAGAACGAAACGACTTTAGAGCTTAACTCTTCTTTTGGTAGCTGGGCATCAAATAGCCTTTTAGTAGGTTATAAAACAGTAAGAGATGATAGAGATCCATCTGGTGATCCATTTCCTTCTGTAGATATTAGAGATGGTAACGGTACAATTACTTTTGGTGCAGAACCTTTTTCTACTGCAAACTTATTAGATCAAGATATTTTAAATATTGCAGACAATTTTGAAATCTATAGTGGTAAACACACTATAACGATTGGTACGCAACATGAATTTTCTAAAATCAAGAACCTATTTTTTGCATTTAACTATGGAGATTACACTTTCAATAGTGTTAATGATTTCTATGCTGGAATTATTGATGAATACCAAAGAGGTTACTCTCTAGTAGGTGGTACTGCTGTAGGTGATGAATCTGATGGAGCTTCAGAATTTAAATTATACCAACCAAGTGTATATATACAAGATGAAGTGAGTATTGCTGAAAACTTTAAATTCACAGCTGGTTTAAGAGTAGATGTTCCTATTTTCGAAGATGGACCTGTTAATGATGACTTTAATAATAGAACAATTCCAATCTTAGAAGCTGCAGGAAAAGATCTTCAAGGTGCTAGAGTTGGTAAAGCGATTAATCCTAAAGCACATCTATCTCCAAGAATTGGTTTTAACTGGGATGTTAAAAACAATAGGTCTACTCAAGTACGTGGTGGTTTAGGAATGTTTACCTCAAGAATTCCATTAGTATGGCCTGGAGGATCTTATAACAATAATGGTATTACTGGTGGTTTTACAGCTGGATTTAATTTAGATCCCTCTACAATTACTTTTAATCCTGATATTAATCAACAACCAGTAGCTGTTGAGCCCGGAACTGGTGGTTTAGCTGGTAACATTGATATCTTTACACCAGATCTTCGATTACCTCAGTTCATGAAGTACAACATTGCAATTGACCAAAAACTTCCTTTCTGGGGATTAATTGCAAGTGCAGATTTCTTATATACTGATGTAATTACTAATATCTATTATGAAAACTTAAACATTGCAGAAGCAGAAGGTTTCTTAAACGGTGCTGACAACAGACCTTTCTATAGTGATAGCTTTGGTGATCTTATTGACAACACTTACGGAAGAATTACATTAGGAACTAATACAGGTGAAGGTTTTTCATATAATGCTTCTGTTACCTTAAGAAAGCCATTTTCTAACGGTTTCCAAGGAAGTGTTTCTTATTCTTATGGAGAAGCTGAATCAATTTTTGACGGAACCTCTTCTCAGAATAGTTCTCAATGGAGAAATATACAAACAGTAAACGGTAAAAATTCAGATATACCTTTAGGAAGATCTGATTTCTCTCAGGGATCTCGTTTTACTGCTAACGTAAGCTATGAAAAAGAGTATTTAGGATTTATGAAATCTACTATTGCTCTTTTCTACGAAGGTAATCAAGGAGCTCCTCACTCTTTCGTATATAGAGAGGGAGCGGATCTTCTTAATGATGATTCTAGAGACAACGCATTAATTTATATTCCTGCAAACCAAAGCGAAATTGTATTAGTTGATGGAGAAAACGGACTTAGCTCTCAGCAACAGTGGGATGCTTTAGATGCTTTTATCGAAGGAAACGATTACTTAAGAAGCAGAAGAGGACAGTATGCAGAAAGAAATGGAGATAGAGGTCCTTGGAGTCACACAGTGGATTTAAAATTCTTACAGGATTTTTACATCAATACTGGAGATCATAAGAACACGCTTCAGCTTTCTCTTGATATTTTCAATTTTACAAATCTTCTTAACAAAGATTGGGGTCAAAGAAAATTCATTCCAAGTAATATTGGATTGATCGAAACTGAGCAAGCAGGACCAAATCCTGAGTTTAGTTTCAACCCTGCTTCTTTCGAAGATGGAATTGAACAATTAGATGATAGTGGATTACAATCATCAAGATGGCAAATGCAAGTTGGTTTAAGATATATCTTTAACTAATTTTTAAATACCATAATAAAAACCTCGCTCGAATTGAGCGAGGTTTTTTTATACATAATGTTTACCTTTGGATAAACTAAACATATCATTATGTACGAAGCAATACAAATCGTTCACTCCTATTGGGCTTATCTAGTCGTTCTTGTTGTAACCTTAGCAACTTTTAATGCCTTAGTTGGTTTTTTTACCAAAAGAGAATATGCACCAAAAGACTTTAGAATATCTCTTTTTGCTTTAATCGTTACACACATACAGTTATTAATAGGAATTGTTATATTTTTTGTTTCTCCTACTATTATGTGGTTTAAAGATGTTCCTGTAAAAGATATTATGGAAGACCCTTTGGTTCGTTTGTATAATGTAGAACATCCTACGGTAATGATTTTAACAGTTGTATTTATTACGGTTGGTTATTCCAAACATAAAAAGAAACTAACCTCTACGCCAAAGCTTAAAATGTTAGCTATTTTCTACACAATAGCCTGGATATTAATGCTATCAAGAATTCCTTGGGCAAATTGGTTCTAAGAACCAAAAGCGGTAAGCACTAATTTTCTGGAGCCACCATAATCTCTGTGTTCGCAAAGGTAGATTCCTTGCCATATTCCTAGATTTGGTTTGCCTGCCGTTATTGGTAACTGTACAGAAGTTCCCATTAACGAGGCTTTGATATGTGCAGGCATATCATCTGCTCCCTCATAGGTGTGTATATAGTAGGGTGCATTTTCTGGAACCATTTTATTCATATGACTTTCAAAATCCTGTCGAACTGTTGGGTCTGCATTTTCATTAATGGTAAGACTAGCAGAAGTATGTTTAATAAAAACCTGTAATTGTCCAATAGCTATTTTACGAATCTCAGGAATTTCCGAAAGCACTTTTTCTGTAATTAAATGAAAACCTCTTGGATAAGGCTTCAGACTAATTTCTTTTTGAAAGAATTTCATAGGTTAATCATTAAAAAAGCAATTTAATACAAATTTTACAGTAATAATCGAACCCCTTATTGCAAACTCTAATACCTTTACGTAGTTTAAAAATCTTGTATGGACTTATCTAAAATAAAATTAGTAGCTACAGATATGGATGGTACGCTTCTTAACTCAAGAGGAGAAGTAAGCCAATCTTTCTTTTATCTATTTGATGAATTAAAAGAACTAGGTGTTACCTTCGTTGCTGCCAGCGGGAGACAATATTATAGTATTCTGCATAAACTAAACGCAATCAAAGATGACATGATTGTTATTGCAGAAAATGGTGCTTTGACAATGCATAGAGATCAGGAATTACAAACAACCGAAATTGATAGAGACACCTATTTAGAACTATTAGAAATCACCCAAAAACTAGAAGGATCACAGGTGATATTATGTGGTCGTAAAAAAGCTTATATCGAAGATTATGGAAAACCTTTTGAAAATATGCTCAATGAATTTTACGGTAAATATGAGATTGTAAAAGATCTGTCTGAAGTTATTGATGATCAATACTTAAAAATTGCCATTTGTAATGAAAAAGGTTCCGAACAATATTTATATCCTGCTTTAAAACATCTAGAAAACAGATTAAAAGTAAAAGTATCTGGTAAAGTATGGCTGGACTTATCCCATAACGACGCGAATAAGGGGCACGCATTAAAGAATGTTCAAAAAAGCTTAGACATCTCTACAGATGAAACTATGGTTTTTGGAGATTACAATAACGACTTAGAAATGATGTCTAGAGCCAAATATAGTTTCGCTATGCAAAATGCTCATCCAAATGTAAAGGAAGTGGCGAATTACATGACTAAAAGTAACGATGAGAACGGCGTAGAATATATGCTCTCTAAAATGATAGAAGCTAAAAAATAAACTACACTACAAAATAGATTTTGATAAGATTATCTGGTATAATCGATCTTAGGATATGCAAGCTAATACAATAGATATAATAAAGAAGTAGACGTATATCGGTTGTTTTGCTAAAAACTTCTGCATAATAATAGGGGTTATATTAATTAAGTTTTAATGAATATAGAAACATATTAGTAATCCATATTCGTCGACAAAGATATAAAAAGAAAACAAAAAAACGCATTTTGACTTAAAAAAATGCGTTTTGTCGATATTTTTTATTCTTAAAAAGAAGTCTTTTTCTTACTTCACCTGATTTAATCGTTCAGTTTTAAAACTGCCATAAAAGCTTCTTGCGGTATTTCCACGTTACCTACAGCTCTCATACGCTTCTTACCTTTTTTCTGCTTTTCTAATAATTTACGCTTACGAGAAATATCACCTCCATAACATTTTGCTGTTACATCTTTACGAAGGGCTTTTACGGTTTCTCTAGCAATAATTTTAGCACCTATAGCAGCCTGAATTGGTATATCAAATTGCTGTCTCGGTATTAATTCTTTTAACTTCTCGCACATCTTTTTACCAATATCATATGCATTATCCTGATGTAATAAAGCAGATAAAGCATCAACCGTATTCGCATTTAATAATACATCTACTTTTACTAGTTTAGAAGCTCGCATTCCAATAGGTGCATAATCAAAAGAAGCATATCCTTTAGACACTGTTTTTAATCGATCATAAAAATCAAATACAATCTCAGCAAGCGGCATGTCAAAAGTAAGCTCTACTCTCTCTGTGGTTAAATAGGTTTGATTCGTGATTTCACCTCGTTTTTCTATACATAAAGACATCACAGGTCCTACAAAATCAGCTTTGGTGATAATCGATGCTTTGATATAAGGTTCTTCCACCCTATTCATTTTTGAAGGATCAGGAAGATCCGAAGGATTATTTACAATAATAACCTCATCAGGTTCTTTATTGGTAAACGCGTGGTAAGATACGTTAGGTACTGTAGTAATTACAGTCATATTAAACTCTCTCTCCAAACGTTCCTGAATAATCTCCATATGTAACATTCCCAAGAATCCACATCTAAATCCAAAACCTAATGCAGCAGAACTTTCTGGTGTAAACACCAAAGAAGCATCATTTAACTGTAATTTTTCCATAGACGCACGAAGTTCTTCATAGTCCTCTGTGTCTACTGGATAAATACCCGCAAATACCATTGGTTTTACATCCTCAAAACCTTCAATCGCATTCTGAGTAGGAGTTTTAGCATCCGTAACAGTATCCCCTACCTTCACTTCACGAGCATCTTTAATACCTGTGATCAGATATCCAACATCTCCTGTTTTAATAATTTGTTTTGGAACTTGATTTAATTTCAAAGTTCCTATTTCGTCAGCAAAATAGTTTTTATTAGTAGCTACAAACTTAATCTGTTGCCCTTTCTTAATTTCACCATTAACTACTCTAAAGTATGTTTCTACTCCTCTAAAAGGATTATATACAGAATCGAAAATCAATGCTTGTAATGGTTCATTTGGATTTCCTTCTGGTGCTGGAACACGCTCGATAATGGCTTCTAGAATTTCTTCGATTCCAATTCCAGTTTTAGCACTGGCAGGTATCACCTCCTCAGGATCACAACCCAATAGATCTACAATATCATCAGTAACTTCTTCTGGATTTGCACTTGGTAAATCAATTTTATTTAAAACAGGAATAATTTCTAAATCATTATCCAGTGCAAGGTACAAATTGGATATCGTTTGTGCTTGTATACTTTGCGCAGCATCTACAATAAGCAAAGCACCTTCGCAGGCCGCGATAGACCTAGAAACTTCATAAGAAAAATCTACGTGTCCAGGAGTATCAATGAGGTTTAGAATATACTGTTCACCTTTGTAGGTATACTCCATCTGAATTGCATGACTCTTAATCGTAATTCCACGCTCACGTTCCAAATCCATATTGTCCAACAACTGATTCTGAGCTTCTCTAGCGGTAACAGAACCTGTATAATCCAACAATCGATCAGCAAGCGTACTCTTACCATGATCAATATGCGCAATAATGCAAAAATTTCTTATGTTCTTCATCATTCTTTTTTTTGGCGGGCTAAAACGGGCTATCCGTTATATCTTTTTTGTTTCCCATCACTTATTTCTCTTCAAAACAAAAAAGGATGTCACTTCTATCCCTGCCCGAATACATTCAATGCTTTATAAGTACAATATCCGTTCAATTTACAGAAAATTAAACTCCATAATGTGAATAAATCATTGAGTTTGCAAATATAATCGATTTTAGAAGGTTTATGTCATCAATACTTGATTTTTAAATGATTCTAACCTCAGATTCAATCTTACAATGAAGATTCGTTAGAATTCGTACTTTTGCAAAGAATTACGTTTAATATTTATCAAACAAAGGTTTTGGCAAAGATAGGAGACATTGATGTAGGAGAATTTCCTTTACTATTAGCACCGATGGAGGACGTGAGTGATCCACCATTTAGAGCGTTATGTAAAGAACAAGGAGCAGATGTTGTATATACCGAATTTATATCTAGTGAAGGATTAATTCGAGATGCAGCAAAGAGTGTAATGAAGTTGGATATATATGAAAAAGAACGTCCGGTTGGTATTCAAATTTTTGGAGCCAACTTAGATTCTATGCTTAAATCCGTTGAGATTGTAGAAGCATCAGGACCAGATATCATAGATATTAACTTTGGATGTCCTGTAAAAAAAGTGGTAAGCAAAGGAGCTGGCGCTGGTATCTTAAAAGATATCGATCTAATGGTTTCTCTAACCAAGGCCATGGTTGAGCATACCAAACTGCCTGTAACCGTAAAAACGAGATTAGGTTGGGATCATAACTCGATAAAAATTGTCGAAGTAGCCGAACGCTTGCAAGACGTAGGCTGTAAGGCCATTTCCATTCACGGACGTACAAGAGCGCAGATGTATAAAGGAAATGCAGATTGGAAACCTATCGCCGAAGTAAAGAACAATCCTAGAATGCATATTCCTGTTTTCGGAAATGGAGATGTAGATAGCCCTGAAAGAGCAGTAGAAATGCGTGATCAATATGGACTGGATGGCGCAATGATTGGTCGTGCCAGTATCGGATATCCATGGTTCTTCAAAGAAGTAAAACATTACTTCAAAACAGGAGAACATCTGCCACCTCCGACTATAGAAGAACGTGTAATTGCAGCACGCAGACACTTGCAAATGTCGATCGATTGGAAAGGTGAAAAACTTGGAGTTTTTGAAACAAGAAGACATTACACCAATTACTTTAAAGGCATTCCACATTTCAAAGAATATCGCACTAAAATGGTAACCAGCGATGATTCCAAAGATGTATTTGCTGCTTTTGATGAAGTACAGGAAAAATTTGCAGGATTCCAGTTTGCGTAAATGAAATTCTTATTAGAAACTCACTAAACGTTGGTTGATTCTACTAGAAGCTAATAACGATGCTACTATACCTATTACAGTAATGGTAAGAAAGACTATAATAAAGCTCATAACTGTAATTTTAGTAGGATACGGAAGAGAAGGAGTAATCATCAATAACCCAAACTGCTGTTGACAAATAATAATGATATAGCCTAAAAGCAGACCCAATAATGCTCCTAAAATTGTCATTAAAGAACCTTGAAACAGAAATACTTGTCGGATTTTAGGTAAAGTTGCTCCTAAATTATATAAGGTTTGTATATTCATCTTCTTATCGATGATCATCATAATAATCGCTCCTGCTACATTAAATAAAGCTATGATTGCTATTAAGGTGATTACTAAATAAGACGCTAAATTCTCCGTATTTAGCATTCTGTATAAAGTGTCGTTTAATTGAATCCGGTTTTTTACGACAACCTTATCTTCAAAAAGTGCAATCATTTGTTCCCGAACGGTATCTTCATCAGCTTCCGGAGATAATTTCAATTCTATATTAGTCACTCGATCTTTTGGCAAGTTTAGCAACTCTCTTGTTAGACCAATAGTAGCAAAAACATACTTCTTATCGAGGTCTTCATTTACCGTATAAATTCCAGTATTTACTACAGCTTTTTTTCTAAACGCTTTAGAAGGATCTTTCGGAATACCTTTTCCCGGTTTAGGAACATATATGTTTAGAAAGTTTGTATAAATCTGCTCCACTCCCATTCCTAGCTCTTTTCCTATTCCATAGCCTGAAACTACTTGAGCATCGTTTCCACTTAACCATTCGCCGTATGCCATAATACTATCTGTCGCAATGACTTCTTTATAATTAGCATCTACACCTTTTATAAAACCTGTTTTTTGTTTGTCTTTAAATTCTAAGAGAACACGCTCTTCTATAACTTCCGAAAAACTTAGAACACCTTCTAGATCAGATAATTTCTTTTTGTGATCTTCTGTAAATGTAAATGTCTTTCCATTAGAAGGAAACAACTTCAAATCTGGATCAAAATAAGAAGAAAATTGCAAGCTAAAATCCTTAAGCCCAGCAAAGCCGCACAATACCAGAAACAACGACATAGCTCCTATAACCACACCCGCTGCTGCAATCCCAGTAATAATATTAATTGCATTACTACTACCAGGAGAAAACAAATAACGTTTTGCTATGTAAAAAGGAAACTTCAAATTTTTAGTACAAAATCTTAATCAACTATTTTTTAATAAAGATAATAGAATATGTTGTTATGACCGATTTTATTTAAATTAACTTAAATAATTACTTTTTCTTGCGTTTTGGCAATAAATCAGGATTCTCTAAAGGATTGTCTTCTCCCTTAATTGCTTTCTCGATATTATCTATATACTCCAATGAATCATCAATAAAATAGGATAACTCGGGCATACGACGTAATTGATTTTTTGTACGCTGCGCCACCTGATGTTTAATTTGAGATTTTACCGCATTTACTTCTTGTAATACTTTTTCTCCTTCATTATGAGGGAATACACTCATATATACTTTAGCAATGGATAGATCTGTAGTAACACTTACCTTAGTAACAGAAACCAAAATCCCTTGTACTCCAGCTTCACGCAAAGCAAGCTGTATTACATCTGCCACATCACGTTGCAATACGCCTCCTATTTTTTTCTGTCTGTTTGTTTCCATGGTACAAAAATAGCTATTTATGTGATGTGTTGATTTTCTTTTAATAGAAAATCCTTTTCGCATAGCTATTTTGTACTTTTATCCTCATTATCTAATAATTAATAAAATTTACACTTGTGAATCATATCAACAAAATTGAACATATCGGTATTGCTGTAAAAGATATTGATAAAGCCAATACACTTTACGAACAATTACTAGGAGTTGCTCCATATAAAGAAGAAACAGTAGAAAGTGAAGCGGTGATTACTTCTTTCTTTAAAGTTGGCGAAAACAAGATCGAGCTTTTGGCAAGCACCAGTGAAGATGGCCCTATTGGAAAATTTATTACCAAAAAAGGCGAAGGCATTCATCATATTGCTTTTGATGTAGATGATATTGAAAAAGAATTAGAAAGACTCGAAAAAGAAGGATTTCAATTGATCAATAAAACCCCTAAAAAAGGTGCTGACAACAAGCTAGTTGCCTTTATACATCCTAAAACAACAAATGGTGTTTTGGTAGAGCTTTGTCAAGAGATTAATTAAATTACAAAAAATGTTTGGCGTGTTTATATCAATTACTTAAATTTGCCCTCCGTTTTAGGTCCCATAGCTCAGCTGGTTAGAGCACCTGACTCATAATCAGGGGGTCCTTGGTTCGAGCCCAAGTGGGACCACCCAAAAGCCTTAGTGAAAACTAGGGCTTTTTTAGTTTTTATATTTAGACTTACGTAATGAGTAATTATTTATTTAACGGAAATGAAACGCTCAACGTAAAAGCACCATTAAACTGTTCTAAAAAAAGGATAGAAGTAATAAGATAAACCCACATCAAAATTATTATTCCGTCCTAATGCCAATCCTATCAATACATTGATATAAGTTTCGGTTTGTTGTTGGGCAAATATAGTTTGTATAAATATAACCATTATTATTACTGAATAACCAGTGAGTTTTTGCATGGTTTTGCGATTTGTGTTTTATAATAAATGATTGGTATAGGGAAGTATTATAAATAGGGAAAATATTACCTTCTTAAAGTAAGTTTTACGATAGATTATTAGCCTTGCAAATATCATTTTCTTGACAACAAGTATTAGTAGAATTTAATATGTTCTTAAAACAACATTTTAAAGTGCTTTTTTAGTCAGTTTTGTTTATCTTTAATAGGTGTTTTACCAGGAGAATGACCTAATTAGTTAAACAAAATACAATTTAACCAATATGGCAAGTCGATATTATATTCCCGGGAATATAATCCGTGCCTTCTAAAAATTAGCACAAACTAGGGGGTTGTCATTTTTTTGACAACCCTTTTCTTGTAAATACCATCATAATAATACTTACAGGTCCTTAGTAATAAAAATAAACGTATTTACTAAACAATAAAAATCCAACTAAAAAAGCCCTAACGTATGCCAGGGCTTTTTAAAATTATTCTAAATGTTAATGTATACTTTGATTAAATTTCAAACTTATCCAAACTAACTTTCTCTTTTTGATCATATAATTTGATAAACTTCACTTCTTTGCGTTCATCTGGTAGCCCATAATTATGATATATTGTATACTTCATTACCACAGGATTTAAAGATGACGTGACTTCTCCTAAATATTTAATATTTACTATCCACTCTCCTTGAAATTTTTTATCTAGCACAAACTCTTTAGAGGTAATTCCTTGTTCCAGTTCCTTTAATAATTCTTCTGGTTGGTTTTCATAATAATGAGACCATTTAAAATATTTGTTTTCAGGATTTACAAACTGAAGTTCGAAAGCCGCATTAGGATCATTCCAATCAAAAACAATTCGAGCTGGAGAACTTTTAACTCTCAGATACGCTTCAGGAATATCGGTGTAAGATACTTGAGCTCTATGATTATTCATAAAACTCTGCAGCTGCGAAGTTAATTGCTTCCAAACACCATCAAACTTTACATTATCATTCTTATTCGCCAACATCTCTTTATATAGATCAAAAGCCTCTACATACTTTGCATTTTCTGTATAAATCCTTGCCAGATCTAAATATGATTGCGCAGAATTGGGCTTTAGTTCACGCAATTTTTCATATACTAACAGCGCTTTATCTATCTGTTTTGTTTCTTCTAACTTAAACGCTAATGCACGCATTGCTTTATAATTATGGCCACCTATCTCAGCTATATTAGACAACACTTCTTTAGAAAAGTCTTCATCCCACATAGTGAAGTATTCTGCCGCCTGAAGATAAAATGAAATATCCGTGAAATAAGTATCTCTTAATTCATAATAAGAATCTAGCGCTTCGTTGTACGTAGCACTATTCCATAAATCGTTCAGATATGCCGGCTTATTCTTATTCTCATCCAACAAAAGCACCGATTCATCGTAATCATTTCCTTTTACTAATAAAGAATTTGCTTCATTATCAGGACCAAAATCAGGAGAATTTAGTTTGGTTTCTACGATAAAAACACCTCCAGCTCCCAGAGCACCATACCTTACTGTACCGGATATACCACTAATCACAGAGATACTTTTAATAATAAAAGGTTGTAAAAACTCTGGAGGTCTTGTATACTGAACCCCATCTACCACAAATAATGGCGGAATTTCTAAATTAATAGATCTTCTACCACGTATTCGATATACCACTCGGTCTCCATCTCCAATCACCTGAACACCTGGAAATCTACCTCTAATAATATCAGATAAAAAAATCGCCGACTTCGGAAAATCTTCTTGTTCTAAAACATAATTAGCACTTCCTAATCTCCTTTTATTTACTTTTTGGTCTCCTCTATTTACAATTTCTTCTCCACCACTTGACTTCTTAGATTGTAAGTTTACTTCATCCAATCTATCATATTTAGAGACTAAATCTACTTTTACATCTTTCGCTTCAGAAAGTGTTATGTCTTTTTTAACCATACCAAAATGTTCAAAAACCAAAACATCTCCACTCTTAGCATCAATTAAAAACTTTCCATCAGCATCGGTTTCAGCTTCTATTAGAGAACCTCTTACTCTAACGGTACAACCCTGAACAGGACTTTGATCAGAAAACACCTCTCCAGAAACAAAATCTTCTGTGCTTTGTTTGTTATAGACAGAAACATCAATACTGTCTTTTAATAGGTACGTAAGAACCTGAGTCGTGCTCATTTTAGGAAGATGTAAATAATAACCTTCACTATATTGACTTGCTTCCTGAAGTGCTATATGATTCCCTTTATCTTTACTATTGATATAAAAAATGGGAACTTCATATTTAGTTTGATGTTCTCCATAAGTTGCCAATCCATCAGTAAAAACCAGATATTGATCTGTATCTAAATTTTCAGGAAATAATTCCGAAAAATTACTAGCCCCATTATACGTGATATTTCCAATAGCCCTAATTAAGTCTTTGCTCTTACCCTTTCTAATATCAAAAGTCTGTTTACCATGAAGACGATTTGTAAACGGAATTAAGTCTACTCTTACCTCTTCTAAATTAGCTAAATATTTTTCCAAGATTTTCTTTTCGGCTTCTAAATCTCTATTCCTCATAGATAACGAAGCATCCCAATACATCGTAATATGCTGTGGTTTCTGTCTTTCTTTTGTTTCTTTTTGTGATTCTAAATAAGAGGTTTCTACCTTAAACGCGATTCCTTTCTTATACAATTTTTTCCACGCATCTTGACTTACGTATCGTAAATACGCTTTACCATATTCACTGGCTGTTATTGCAAATTGAATATCATCACCATATACTTTTATAAGCTCTAATGACATTACGAAATCATCATCTACTCTGATGTTGTAAGCTGACAAATCGATGATTTCTTCTCCATTTTTCTTAGAAATTGTATGATAAATATTATTGCGAAGTAAATTGTTGTTTGGTTTCCCTCTTTTTTCATCATAAACATTTACCCGCACCAATAAACTATCAGCAGTATTCTCTAAGATATTGAATTTTAATTTATGGATTTTTGTACTTCTCTTTTTCCCAAGTTTGATAAACGAACCTATTTCTCCACCAAGTGCTTGTTTGTCCTTCCAGTAAGCCATTAAATTGGAGTTGTATGAGTAATACCCTAAAGAATCTTTGATACTTTTATCAGCGACCACTACTGCTTCCTCAAGAGCTTGTACATCTGGTTTTAAATAAATTTTATTGTCTTTAGTTAATAAATTATAAAATCTATTTGCCGAGAAACTCAATGTTTTGTATCCAATACTGGAAATCTGTATGGTTGCTGTTTTAGGAATTCTGGCTTCGTCATATAATAACTGAAACCAACCATCTTCTCTACTCACCGTTCCTATTCCACTATCTACAAATCCAATATTTACATACGGAATTGGTTGATTTGTTTGCTGATCAATTACATAAGCCTCTATCCTAATATTATATTGCGAAAATACCAGTATAGGAAGAAACCCAAAAACAATAAAAAATAATTTGCGCGTATTCATATTTCCAAGATTAATAAAGCAGTTTTTTAAGTAAAATCACATTGAAGATTCAATGTTAGCCTTTCGTTTTTCAATCTACAGTAACATTCAAATTCTTATAGATCGTATTTTATCCCACAACTTTAATACCAAGATAAAACAAAGAAGGCTTAGATTTAAAAAATTAACCAAACCCTAACTATTGTTGCATCATTTTGAGCATATTTATACTGAAAATCAACTCATTGAACGATTATTGTTAATAAAACCTGATAAAATAATTTTTTCAATTCGAATGTCTACTCTAAATTTACATCCAAAGATCACTGCGTTATGGTATGTTTTTTGGGGAAAGAACAATCATAATGATTTAGGGAATACAAATGAAAACTTGTGATTATGCAGTATAAAGTAATTGATACTAAAAGCCAGCATTTTGGAAAAGTATTAGATTTCGAATCTTGCGCAAATTCCAAAGATTTGGGAGGAGTAATTTTAAAAATAGATGAAAATTCTTTCTCTTTATTTCGTTTTAGTGAAGTAGAAAAAATTGATACTATTCTAGCAAGCTAGCGAAGATTTGTAGAAATCTATGATAGCTCTGTTATTCTTTTTACATATTTACCGATAACATCAAATTCTAAGTTTACGACAGTACCCACTTTAAAGGTATTGAAATTAGTATGTTCATATGTAAAAGGTATAATCGCTACGCTAAACGCATTTTTTTGAGAGTTTACAACCGTTAAACTCACACCATTTACGGTAACAGAACCTTTTTCTATGGTAATATTACTAAGAGCAGGATCGTATTCAAAAGTGAAATACCAACTCCCGTCCGCTTCCTTAATTTGTGTACACGTTGCAATCTGATCCACATGTCCTTGAACAATGTGACCATCCAACCGTGCTCCTAGTTTCATACCTCTTTCTAGGTTCACAATACTTCCAACTTTAAGATCATTTAAATTCGTTTTATCCAAAGTTTCTTTAATCGCTGTAACCGTATACTGATCGTTCTCTATAGACACAACTGTAAGACAAACCCCATTATGAGCAACACTTTGGTCAATTTTTAACTCAGATGTAAAATTCGCACGAATAGTAATATCTAAATTTTCCTGATCAGTTTTAAGATTAGCAACCGTTCCTAATTCTTCGATGATTCCTGTAAACATAAATGCGAATTATTTAATTAAATTTGTGTCCTAAAATTTGAAGTCCTTTTGACACTTCAAAAATACTTATAAAGTAGTTTATATAATGAAGAAAGAACAAAAAATAAGATTAGGAATTTCTATTGGCGATTTAAACGGTATTGGAAGCGAGGTTATTCTAAAAACTTTCGAGGATAATCGAATGTTAGACTTTTGCACTCCCGTAATTTTTGCTTCGGTTAAAATTCTTTCTTTTCTTAAAAAGCAATATAAAATCAATACAAACCTCCATGGTATTGACAAAACTTCTCAAATTTTAGATGGAAAAATCAATGTGCTTAATGTATGGAAAGAAGGAGTTGATATAAATTTCGGTAAAGAAGACGAAAAGGTTGGTGCTTACGCCATAAAATCATTGAAAGCATCAACGCAAGCTCTAAAAAATGACGAGATCGATGTACTTGTAACTGCACCCATTAACAAACATAGCATCCAATCCGAAGATTTTAATTTTCCCGGACATACCGATTATTTAGACCAAGAGCTTCAGGGAAATAGTCTTATGTTCATGATTACTGATACTTTAAAAGTTGGATTACTCACAGACCATGTAGCCGTTAAAGACATTGCTAATACAATTACTCCGGAACTTATTGAACAAAAAGTAGACACTATTCATAACGCTTTGCAACAAGATTTTGGAATTAGTAAACCTAAAATTGCAGTGTTAGGTATCAACCCACATAGCGGAGATAATGGTGTCATAGGAAAAGAGGATGACGAAGTACTAAAACCAACGATTAAAAAAATCAACGAATCTGGCAAACTTGTTTATGGACCTTATGCTGCTGATAGCTTTTTTGGATCTAATAGTTATAAATCATTTGATGCCATTGTAGCCTCTTATCATGATCAAGGACTAATTCCTTTTAAGACGTTATCTTTTGGAAAAGGTGTAAATTATACCGCTGGATTAAACAAAGTACGAACCTCGCCAGATCATGGAACTGCATTTGAAATAGCAGGAAAAAACAAGGCAGATAATGGATCCTTTAAAGAAGCAGTATTCGCTGCTTTAAAGATTTATAAACACAGAGAAGAATATAAAGAACTGACTAAAAACCCATTAAAAAAACAACCAAGAAAACCTCAGTTCAAAGGGAATTAAGAATTCATAGTTTGGTAAAGTATTGGAGATAACTAAATTGAAAAAAACGATACTTATTTGTTCAAATACTAAAACCTAACGAAGCAAATTCTAACTTTCTGATATAATTTTATTTACAAAAATGCAATCATAACGATTTTTTGTTATCTTTGCACCCGCCTTTTACCAAATTGGTAAAGACTTGAAACTGATGATGAAATGAAACCACTAAAAGAGTATACTATTCCTTTTGTTGGATTGAAGCTAGGATTACATAGTTTTGAGTATGAGATTGGCGATACGTTCTTCGAACATTTTGAGTATGATGAATTTAATACATCTGCTATAAAAGTAGATCTGGAGTTTAACAAGAAAACAACAATGTTAGAACTTCGGTTTACTGCTAAGGGTACAGTAAATGTAAATTGTGATGTTACTAATGAACCTTTTGATCTACCAATGGAAAACGAGTTTTTTCTGGTAGTTAAGTTTGGTGAAGAGTATAATAATGAGAACGAAGAAATTCTCATTATCCCGCATGGAGAATATGAAATCAATGTGCAGCAATATATATATGAGCTTATTGTACTTGGGGTACCTTCGAAAAGAGTGCACCCTGGTGTCGAAGATGGAACGTTAAAATCGGACATACTTGATAAACTGGAAGAATTAAGTCCAAAAGAAAAAACATTAGAGAATGATAACGAGGAGATTGATCCTCGTTGGGATAAATTAAAAAACTTATTAAACGATAAATAATAGCTAAGCAATGGCACATCCTAAGAGAAAAATCTCCAAAACTAGAAGAGATAAGAGAAGAACACATTATAAAGCTACTGTACCACAAATAGCTACAGATCCTACAACAGGAGAAGCACATTTATATCACAGAGCTCATTGGTTCGAAGGTAAATTATATTACCGTGGTCAGGTAATTATTGACAATACTGAAGAAGAAGTAGCATAAGCATACTGTTAAAATTATAGAAGAACTCTCACAAAAGTGAGAGTTTTTTTGTTTTTAGTTGAAAATCTGTCAAAATCCAGTTATTTTGCGCCATATTTGCAAGTAATTTAGTATTTTCAACCACTTTTTTGCACGTGTTGTGTGAGAAGTAAGAAAATGATCTAATCAATTTATTGATGCTAATTTTTTTAAAGCAAGCATGCCTAAAGGAGATTAGCAAATTCTATCTGAAGTTTTATCATTATAAAACAGCAGATGACTAAAATAAAGATATGAGTAAAACCACAGCCGCTATAACAGCTGTAGGCGCTTATGTGCCGGATCATGTGTTATCTAATGAGATGTTAGCAACCATGGTCGAAACAAACGATGAATGGATCACCACTCGTACTGGTATTAAAGAACGCAGAATACTAAAGGAAGAAGGTAAAGGAAGTTCTTTCTTAGGTATCAAAGCAGCAGAAGATTTAATTGCTAAAAAAAATCTCGATCCCAAAGAGATTGATATGGTAATTTTTGCGACTGCTACTCCAGATCTTCCCGTAGCTGCAACCGCAGCATATGTTGCTACAGAAATAGGAGCAATCAATGCTTTTTCATATGACCTACAAGCTGCATGTTCTAGTTTTTTATATGGAATGTCGACTGCAGCTAGTTATATAGAATCTGGAAGGTATAAAAAAGTGTTATTAATAGGAGCTGATAAGATGTCTTCTATTATTGATTATACAGATCGTACTACTTGTATCATTTTTGGAGATGGTGGTGGTGCAGCACTTTTTGAGCCAAATGACGAAGGTTTAGGCTTACAAGATGAGTACCTAAGAACCGATGGTGTGGGACGTCAGTTTTTAAAGATTGAAGCAGGTGGTTCTATTTTACCTCCTTCAGAAGAAACAGTTGCAAAAAGACAACATTTCGTTCAACAAGATGGGAAATCTGTATTTAAATATGCAGTATCCAATATGGCTGATGCAAGTACCAAGATTATGGAACGTAACAACATTACTGGTGATGACGTAGATTGGTTAGTTGCACACCAAGCCAATAAGCGTATTATTGATGCTACTGCCAATCGAATGAATCTAGATGAGAGTAAAGTTCTGATGAATATACATAGATATGGTAATACTACCTCAGCAACTTTACCATTATTATTAAGCGATTACGAAAAACAACTCAAAAAAGGAGATAATATAGTATTTGCCTCTTTCGGAGGAGGATTTACTTGGGGTTCTATTTACTTAAAATGGGCCTATAATTCCTAAACAACTAAAACACACAATACCCAACATTATGGATTTAAAAGAAATTCAGAATTTAATTAAATTCGTGGCCAAATCTGGGGCTAGCGAAGTAAAATTAGAAATGGAAGATGTGAAGATTACGATCAGAACAACTTCAGACGACAGTAAAGAAACAACAATTGTACAACAGATACCAATGGGTAGTGCAGTCCCTGCTGCTCAACCAGTTACTCAAGTACAAGCTACTGCTCCAGCAGTAACAGAAACTCCTGCTGCAAGTAGCAAAGAAGATGACGATTCTAAATACGTTACAATAAAGTCACCAATCATTGGAACTTTTTATAGAAAGCCATCACCAGACAAACCTACCTTTGTTGAAGTTGGTGACAGTGTAAAAGAAGGAGATGTACTTTGTATTATCGAAGCAATGAAGCTTTTCAATGAGATTGAAAGTGAAGTTTCTGGTAAAGTTGTAAAAGTATTAGTGGATGATAATTCTCCTGTAGAATTTGATCAGCCTTTATTCTTAGTAGACCCATCATAACCCAATTTTAAAATTCCAATAAAACAAATCTCTAGATTCATTTATCGAAGCTGGGATTAGGAATTTGAGGTTTTTAAATTTAGAACGTTATGTTTAAAAAAATTCTAATTGCCAATAGAGGTGAGATTGCAATGCGTGTAATCAGAACCTGTAAAGAAATGGGTATTAAGACTGTAGCGGTCTATTCTACTGCAGATGCAGATAGTTTGCACGTTCGCTTTGCCGATGAAGCTGTATGTATAGGACCTGCTCCAAGTACAGAATCGTATCTTAAAATGTCCAATATCATCGCTGCTGCAGAAATAACAAATGCAGATGCGATACATCCGGGATATGGATTTTTATCAGAAAATGCTAAATTCTCAAAAATTTGCGAAGAGCACGATATTAAATTTATCGGAGCTAGTGCAGAAATGATTGAGAAAATGGGAGATAAAGCCACTGCAAAATCAACGATGATTGAAGCTGGTGTGCCATGTGTTCCTGGAAGTGAAGGTGTAATTCCTGATTTTGATACTTGCCTAAAAGTTGCCAAAGAAACCGGATACCCAGTTATGCTAAAAGCTAGTGCTGGTGGTGGTGGTAAAGGAATGCGTGCTGTATGGAAAGAAGAAGATTTATTACCTGCTTGGGAATCTGCTAGACAAGAAAGTAAAGCTGCCTTTGGTAATGATGATATGTATATGGAAAAGCTTATTGAAGAGCCGAGACATATCGAAATTCAGGTAGTTGGTGATAGCAATGGTAGAGCTTGTCACTTATCAGAAAGAGACTGCTCTGTACAAAGAAGACACCAAAAACTAACCGAAGAAACACCTTCTCCATTCATGACTGATGAATTGAGAGATGAAATGGGTCTGGCAGCAATCAAAGCTGCAGAATATATCAAATATGAAGGTGCAGGAACAGTTGAGTTCTTAGTAGACAAGCATCGTAATTTCTACTTTATGGAAATGAATACTCGTATCCAGGTAGAGCATCCTATTACAGAGCAAGTAGTAGATTACGATCTTATTAGAGAACAAATATTAGTAGCTGAAGGAGTGCCAATTTCTGGTAAGAATTATTACCCGCAATTACACTCTATAGAATGTAGAATTAATGCAGAAGACCCTTATAAAGACTTCCGCCCATCACCTGGAAAGATTACAAACTTACACCTTCCTGGTGGTCATGGAGTACGTATAGATACACATGTATATAGTGGTTATATCATTCCACCGAATTATGATTCTATGATTGCGAAGTTAATTACCACCGCTCAAACTCGTGAAGAAGCGATCAATAAAATGAAAAGAGCACTTGATGAATTTGTAGTAGAAGGAATAAAAACTACGGTTCCATTCCATAGACAGTTAATGGATCATCCAGATTATGTAGCTGGAAATTATACTACCAAGTTTATGGAGGATTTTGAAATGAAAGAACCAACAGATAACTAACTAACTTAGGGCCTCAGAAATGAGGCTTTTTTTATATAAAAATATGAGCTTTAGCTATTGGGAATATAAGACTTGGTTGTCTAATGTAGATTTTACCATTATCGGTAGTGGAATTGTAGGGCTTAATTGTGCGATTGAGCTTCACAAAAAATTTCCGAAAGCTAGAGTTCTTATACTCGAAAAGGGAATGTTACCTAATGGCGCAAGTACTAAAAATGCTGGATTTGCTTGTTTTGGAAGTCTGTCTGAAATTCTTGACGATTTGCATTCCCATTCTGAAGAAGAAGTTTTAGAGTTAATTCAAAAAAGATATAACGGACTCCAATTATTACGAGAAAATCTAGGAGATACTGTAATCGACTATCAACCCAATGGAGGATACGAACTTTTTACAAATGAGGATCACGACTTATTTGAAATCTGTCTTTCAAAAATTGACGATATCAACCATCTCTTGAAACCCATTTTTAAAGACAATGTTTTCGCAACCGAAACAAACATTTTTGATTTCGAAAAAATACAGCCTGCTTACATCGTAAATCAATTTGAAGGGCAAATTGATACAGGAAATATGATGCAAGCATTATTACATAAAGCCCGAAAATCTGGAATTCTAATATTAAATAATTGCACCGTAAATGCTATAGAAGATCTAAATGCCCATGTTGAAATAAAAACAGAACAATTTTCGTTTACTACTAATAAAGTATTGATTGCCACCAATGGTTTTGCATCTCAATTAGGAATTGAAGAAGTACAACCAGCTCGTGCACAAGTCCTCATTACCAAACCAATCAAAAATTTACATATCAAAGGAACCTTTCATCTAGATAAAGGATATTATTATTTTAGAAATATCAATGATAGAATATTATTTGGAGGTGGTAGAAATCTAGATTTTAAAACTGAAGAAACTTTTGTATTCGGACAAACGGAATTGGTACAAAAAACATTAGAACAAATTTTACAGGAGACTATTTTACCCAATACTAATTTTGAAATCGATCATCGTTGGAGTGGAATTATGGGAGTTGGAAATCAAAAAAAGTCTATTGTAAAAGCTATATCCAATAACATCTTTTGTGGTGTAAGATTAGGCGGCATGGGAGTAGCTATAGGCAGTTTGGTTGGTAAAGAATTAGCTGATCTTTTATAAGAACCTATATTATAATGTTTAAAAAAGTATTTCGTTTTATATATAAAAGCATCTTAGCTTTCGTGCTTATTAGTGTATTATGGGTACTTGCGTATAAGTGGATAAACGTTCCTGCAACTCCTTTAATGATCATCCGAAAGTTACAATCTACAGAACAAGTTACAACTAGACATCAATGGGTTCCTATTTCCAAGATTTCTAAGAACCTTCAACTTGCCGTTATCTGTAGTGAGGATCAACATTTTTTAGAACATAGTGGATTTGATACCGTAGCCATACAAAAAGCAATTGACGATCATAAAAACGGCAAAAAACTCAGAGGAGCAAGCACCATCTCGCAGCAAACAGCAAAAAATGTATTTCTATGGCCACAACGTAGCTGGATTCGTAAAGGGTTAGAAAGTTATTTTACATTTTTAATAGAACTCCTTTGGAGCAAAGAACGTATTCTGGAAATCTATCTGAATAGTATCGAAATGGGTGATCACATTTATGGTGCTGAAGCTGCAGCCGAATTTTGGTTTAACAAAACTTCTCAAAATCTAAATACCGATGAAGCAGCTGCCATAGCAGCAATTCTTCCAAACCCAAGAAAATACCTTGCGTATCCTCCTTCCTCATACATACAACATAGAAAAAAGTGGATTCTTCTACAGATGCGCAATTTTGGTCCCTTTTCGATCTCCGAATAAAAAATTTAAAAAATAATTCAAATCAGGTAGGGTAAATCGCAAGTCTTCTGTTTTAGAGTAGTAAAACTTTAAAACCACATAAATTAACAATTAAAACAAACTAAAAAATGAAAAAACTTGCACTAATCTTAATTTCTTTAGCAGTACTGACTTCTTGTAGTAATGATGATGATGCTACTCCTGAAGCTATACCTGTTACCGTAACATTAAAAGCTGTTGTAAGCGGAGCTCTTAATAACTCACCAGTAATCCAATATAGAGATGCTTCTGGGGATTTAAAATCTGAAACCCTAACTGTAGGCACCTGGGAAAAGTCACTCAATGTAACTAGTGGATATAATTTATTTCTAAAAACCACAGGAACTATCAATGGAAGTGTTGAGATTACAGCATCTGCAGAAGGAGAAGGGATTTCTTTTGACGATAGCAAATCTTCGACTGCAAATGTTGATGTGGATTTTGAACTTGAGATTTCCAAAACCCTGTAATTACAACATTATGTGAATACTACCTAAATCACATCGTTAGATCAAGGAATGAAAAAGTTAGAACTCAATAAAAACTTACTAGTAGATAAATAATACAGGAACAAGTGGAAAAGCATAGGATTACTTTGTCCTGTAAGGATAGATATATTAGAAAATAAAACCCGTTAAAGCCCTAGTACTATGGAAAACACCCACAGACATACTCCTGTATTTGAAAAAAATAACTTGATCATTCCTTTTTATTTAAATAATAATTATAAAAATCGATTATCGAATTATTCAGAATATTCTAAGGTAATCGATCTTAATCCAACTAGTCTTCCTGGAATTCCTTTGGTAATTTCAGGAAGAATATATTCTAAAAACCAAGAAGCAGTGTCGAACGCGAAAATTGAAATTTGGCATAGTACTGATACCAATGCTTTTCAAAATGAAAATAATTTTCACTTCGCTTCTCCAAGAACATTATCAGGTTCTCTAAGAACTAATAAAAATGGAATCTATTCGGTAAAAACGATTCGTCCTGGAGTACATGGATATAGAGCAAGACATTTTCATTATAAAATCTCGGCAAAAGGCTATCGCACCTTACAAACTCAAATTTACTTTAAAGATGATCCTAGAATTTTAATTGATGAAACGGCCATGATCGCTGAGCATTGTAGAATCATAGATTTTTCATTTGACCAAACAGGAATTTTAGAAGGAACAGTAGATATCTTTTTACCAAAGATTTAAAAAACCCTTTTTCTCGTTTAATGAAGTAATAATATTTGTTCAATACCTAAGGTTATTCTATCTTGAATTTCCTAAATTCTATTTTTTTGAAAAGTATTAAAGAGATATTATACGATCATTGTCGGCAGTTTGTAGAAGAACGACTTAGTCGTATTCATGATAGGATGAATAGTCTTCAAGAATCATTAACATCAGAAACAAAAAGTACTGCTGGTGATAAGCACGAAACTGGAAGAGCTATGCTTCAGCTAGAAAGAGAAAAAACCGGAGTACAATTATCAGAAGCCAAAAAATTAAACGAAATTTTATCCAAAGTTGATATCTCTTCCAACTCTAGTGTTGCTCATTTGGGAAGTCTGGTAACAACTAGTACTGGAAATTATTTCTTAAGTATTTCCGTTGGCGAAATTATTATTGATAAAGTAGCATATTTTGCCATTGGCATCAATACACCAATAGGTAAAATGCTGCTAGGAAAAACAGTAGGAGCTCGTTTTCTTTTTAATGGAAAAAATGTAGTGATAGAACATATCGATTAATCAATACATTAAAACAATTCTCAATTCTTATAAAAACCTTAAAACCTACAATAAATTTGTTAAATGTAATGGTTTAAAAAAATCATTTTAAGTAAATTGCTACTTCACAAATTATCAGTCTGGATGAAAAAACTTTCTCTATTACTTCTTATTGTTATCATTGCTTTTGGGTGTAAACCTTATCAAAACACCAAAATTAGAAAAGGTCAAATGACATATTCGGAGTTCAGAGCTGAACAACGATCTTTTCCAACTAAGAATGGTATCATAAAGTATATTGATAGAGGAAATGGCCCTGTAATTGTGCTACTTCATGGAGTACCAACTTCGGGTTGGCTATATCGTAAAATGATCGATCCTCTTGTAGCTGGTGGGTATAGAGTAATTGTTCCAGATATGCTAGGATATGGCTCTAGCGATTCCCCTGAAGGATATAAAATTTATAGCGAAAAAGAACACGCAAAAAGATTGTTAGATCTTATGGATGGTTTAGGAATCGAATACTGGTCTCATGTTATGCATGATGTTGGAGGTGTATGGACATGGGAACTATTTAACCAAGCACCTAATAGAATCGAAGAACTTATTGTTCTCAATACACTATTATACGAAGAAGGTTTTTATCCTCCGATACGGTTTAGTCCTGGTCCAGCTGCCAAAGCAGCAATGTGGTCTTATCGCAATGGTGTTACTACGAATACGTTACTTAAATCACTTTTTAAAGAAGGTTTAAAAGAGAACAACCTAAATGAACTCGATGTAGAGGGATATAAAACCCCACTACTAGAAGGAAAAACCAATGGGATGTATTATTTCTTTACTAGAACCTGTAACTATTTTCCTGATTACTCCTTGGTTTTTGAAAGCATCGATATTCCTGTAGCAGTGATTTGGGGAATTCATGATACAATGCTTCAATGGACGCCTCAACAAACCAAAGTAACCAATGCGCTTAAAGTTGATGAAGCAGACATTCATTTTATTGATGAAAAACACTTTATTCAGGAAACTAAAGCAGAAGAAGTAGCTTATAAAATCCTGGATTTTCTTAAATAATTAATTCAGCCCAGTAGTAGTTACCCATTGTTGTAATTCTATTCTAAAAATAGTTCCATTTATCAATTCCTGAATTTGCTCCAGTTCCTCTTTACTAACTGCCAAATCAATCTTATCAGAAGGTGTTCTTAGAAGAAGAGATCTACAATTATGGTGACTCGCACATTGACTACAACATTGCGATTGTTCTGTAATACTACATGCATCTGAAAAATCTTTTAATTCATTGAGCGTAAGCAAAAACCCAATATCTCTAAATACCAATTGTATTTTTGGTTTCTCTTTAGGTTGTTGTTTTTTCCAAAAAAAAGATATCCCAACTTTATTACTGTAAATTTTATCTATAGCACTCATTTCGAATCATATTTGATTCAAAAATATTAATTATTTATAATTAATCTAAATAAAAACAAGTTAAATTATATCTTTTAGTTTTAATTGTAATGACACGGTACCATTCCATTCATTTTCATCAACCGTATAGGCAATCTTCGCATGATGACTACTTGTGATTAATTCCTTTTTTGGACCCAAATTAAAACCTATGGCATCTATAGCCAATCCATTTTTTTGCACTTTACATTTCAAATGCTTTTCATCTGTACCAACACACCTTGCATATCCCGTATCCTTAACACCTTCTGTCATAAAAACAGGTGTCATATTTCCAGGGCCAAAAGGAGCAAACTGTTTTAGAATTCTAAAGAACTTCGGTGTTATTTCATGGAACTCTAGCTCAGTATCTATGGTAATTTCTGGAGTCAAAAGCTTTTTATCAATTGAATTGGCTACTACTTCTTCAAATTTTTGTTTAAAAAGCTCATATTGTTCTTCTTTTAATGTTAAGCCTGCTGCATATTTATGTCCTCCAAATTGTTCTATATGTTCCGAACAGTTATCCAATGCATTATACACATCAAATCCTTTTACAGATCTAGCAGATGCTGCTAACTTTTCACCGCTTTTGGTAAAAACTAATGTGGGTCGATAATAGGTTTCTGTCAATCTAGAAGCTACAATTCCTATAACTCCTTTATGCCAACTTTCATTATAAACCACAGTAGTAAACCTATGTTCTTCATCATTATCAACAATCTGTTCTAAAGCCGCTTTGGTAATACTCTTATCCGTATCTTTCCGCTCACTATTATAACTTTCTATCTCAGCCGCATATGCTAGAGCGAGTTCAATATTATCTTCTTTTAATAAGTTTACAGCATGCAATCCGTGTTTCATTCTGCCGGCAGCATTAATTCTAGGCGCAAGAATAAATACTACATCGGTTATGGTAAAAGTTTCCTTTTTTACCTGTGCTAACATAGCCTTAAAACCAACTCTTGGATTTTGATTAATTGTTCTTAATCCATAATATGCTAGTACTCTATTTTCTCCAGTAATCGGAACAATATCTGCTCCTATTGCAGTTGCTACAAGATCTAAATAAGACGTTAGATCATAGGCAGTTTGCCCCTTCTTACTAGCGATTGCCTGAATCAACTTAAATCCTACACCGCAACCACATAATTCTTTATAAGGATAAGCGCAGTCCACTCTTTTAGGATCTAAAACCGCTACAGCTTCAGGAATAGCATCACCAGGTCTATGATGATCACATATAATAAAGTCAATACCTTTGGATTTAGCATATACGACTTTTTCAATTGCTTTGATACCACAGTCCAATGCTATAATCAGCGAAATATCATTATCAGAAGCATAGTCAATCCCTTGAAAAGACACTCCATAACCTTCGGCATATCGATCAGGGATATACGTTGTCACTTGGGGAGTAATCGTTTCCAAATAAGAAGACATTAATGCCACAGATGTGGTCCCATCTACATCATAATCTCCATACACCAAAATATTTTCCTGATGCACAACTGCTTTTTCAATTCTAGCAACTGCTTTATCCATATCCTTCATTAAAAAAGGATCATGTAAATCCTCTAAAGAAGGTCTGAAAAAACGCTTAGCATCTTCAAAAGTTTCAATCCCTCGTTGAACTAATAAAGAAGCAATAATTTCATCAACATTTAGAGCTTTGGCTAAGTTAGTGGTAACTGTACTCGAAGATTTTGGTCTTAGGGTCCATCTCATTGGCAATATCCTTCCTAAATAATTTAAAAATCCAAAGTACAAAAAACATCTTTACTCCTTCTTGTTTGACTTGAGTTTTGTATTTTGCTTTGCTAAATTTCAATTAATTCAAAAAATATATATACCCATGCCATTAGTAACACCTCTATCTGCAGATCATGATTTAGAAACAAAAGAACTTGCAGAATTCTTCAATGAAACCTTAGGGTTTTGTCCTAATTCTGTATTAACTATGCAAAGAAGACCAGCCATCTCCAAAGCTTTTATAAACCTTAATAAAGCTGTTATGGCAAATGAGGGTAGAGTAACTTCAGCTCTAAAACGTATGATCGCTTGGGTAAGCAGCAATGCTACTGGTTGCAGATATTGTCAGGCACATGCCATAAGAGCTGCAGAACGATATGGTGCAGAACAAGAACAATTAGATAATATCTGGGAGTATAAAACTCATCCTGCTTTTAGTGATGCTGAGCGTGCAGCCCTTGATTTTTCGTTAGCTGCTTCATTGGTTCCAAATAATGTAGATGAAAGTATTAAAGAAGAATTATACAAATATTGGGACGAAGGAGAAATTGTAGAAATGCTTGGGGTTATTTCTCTATTCGGTTATCTAAATCGCTGGAATGACTCTATGGGTACTACTGTAGAAGAAGGAGCAATCGAATCTGGAGAAAAATATTTGGGTAAACACGGTTGGGAAAAAGGAAAGCACTTATAGGCTTTTATCCAATCTATAACATATGAAGACTTGTTAGCTTTTAAAAAGGTGACAGGTCTTTTTATTTGTTCCTTAAACTAGAATTGAGCTTATTTCTTAAAATAATACTGGAAACTTTTCCAAAGAAGATATATGCTTATGACAATAATTAAGATTGCCCATATCCAATACGTACCAACTGTATTTTCTGCTATGGCTTGAGTGTCGGATATCTGAATAGCACCATTTCTCTCGAACTGTTTGGTAAACAGATAATCCAATTGCAAATATGTTCCTAATACAGATTGCAACCCCAAAAATAATATTGTTATTACTTCTAATTTTCTGTTTTTGAATAGTGTGATAATGAAAAAAAATACTGCAAATCCGCTCATCACCGCAATACCCCAAACAGATCTGATCCACAACAATAAAGAGAGTATGATCAATCCTATCAGAATCCTTAGCGCAATCATGGAACTTTTATGCGATTTTGCAGAGGCAATTAATAGTGCTCCTACTACTGCCGGACCTAATAATCCTCCCGCAGCTACTAAGGCATTTCCTAGAGATGGAGATAAATAACTTCCTCCTAAATGATAATAAGCAACACCTCCTCCGTTTTCATAGATTTCCAAATGCTGAAAACTACCACCCAAAATTACAGCTGTTAAACCATGACCCATCTCATGAAACCATGTTCCTAATAATATAAAGGGATATTGAAACCATCCAAAATATGGCAATTTCCACAGTACGATAACTACTATGGCAACAATAATTATAGTATAATCAAAACGTTTAGAGATAGTTGTAATTTTTAAATTATTTTAAAGTCTTTAGATTATACCATTTCTTATAAGAACTGGTATTACAAACCAAAATATGTACTTTTATATTTCTTAAAACAATACTACTAATGAATTCTTCTTTACACAAATATTCGATTTTCATCTTAGCTTGCATGCTATCTATTGGTATCTATGGACAAGAAAAAGTTACAGAGACTCCAGATTTTCCTGAATTTACAGCTAAAAAAGCTGACAAATATTCAAAAATGCCTATGCATAATCCTAATTATGAATTAGATGATCAGATAAAACATTCTTTGATAGACGATACACCTAAGGTAATGCCAATTTTTAAACCTTATCTTTCTTTAGATTTTAAATCAGAATCAAAATTTTCCTTTGCTGACATGAAGACTGTGGAAGAAATCAAGCAGCATTTAAAAAAAGGAAAATAGAGTGTGCTACTATATTTTTTCGGTTAATGCCTGATCGTTAAATGATAGTTGCTCCCATCCAGTTTTCATAAAATTACGAATATTTTGATGGTTATCACCATCTGGATGATCAAGTACATTTTTATAATGTTCCCCAAAACAGTACAAGGTTTCTTGTTGAGTGAGTTTTTGCAATTTTGCGAATGAAAACAATTTACAGGATCCAGAATTTTGTCCTGCTTCATTAACTATTTCACCATTAGTAAATGAAACAGGTGTGAAGTTATAATTGGTATCGATAACATTCATCGTTTTTTCGAATACAATCGATTCTGGGGTTTCACGTAGTTTATCTATAAATTCTGTAGTGGTCATGTTTTATTTTTTTCCAGCAATTACAATAACAATTTCTCCTTTAGGTGGTTTTATCTCGAAATGCGACAATACTTCCTTTGCCGTTCCTCTTACTGTTTCTTCATGAAGTTTACTTAGTTCTCTGGATACCGAAACCATGCGGTCCTCGCCAAAATAGGTTACAAAGTTTCCTAAAGTTTTTATGAGCTTATGAGGTGATTCATAAAATATCATAGTTCTACTCTCTTCTGCAAGCAGCTGTAATCGAGTTTGTCTTCCTTTCTTAACTGGAAGAAATCCTTCAAACACAAACTTATCATTAGGTAATCCACTATTTACCAAAGCAGGCACAAATGCTGTCGCTCCTGGCAAACATTCTACTGGAATTGCATTTTCTACACAAGCTCTTGTGAGCAAAAATCCAGGATCACTAATCGCAGGTGTTCCTGCATCACTGATTAAAGCAATGGAATCCCCACTTTGCAATCTTCTTACAATACTGTCTACCGTTTTATGTTCATTATGCATATGGTGACTTTGCATAGGTGTCACTATCTCATAATGCTTCAGTAGTTTACCACTGGTACGCGTATCTTCGGCAAGAATGAGATCAACTTCTTTGAGCACTTTGATAGCTCTAAAAGTCATATCCTCGAGATTACCAATGGGTGTGGGAACTATAAATAATTTAGACATATGAATGTTATGGTCTTACTTTTTTACCGGTAGCATATGATATTACCAGAAAAATTAATCCTAAAGTAGCAAACAGGCCCTGACCATCATCTTTCATATAATGAGCAGTAAACGCTAAAGTCATATCGAAAAAGAATCCAGCATACGCCCATTCTTTTAACCACTTAATTTTATTAGTAAGAATAACGACAATCCCGCCTATTTTGGCAATTGCTAATGGAATTACTAAATATGTTGGATAATCCAAATTTTCGAAAAAACCTCTCACCATCTCTGTTTCCCTAAAATACATCTGTGCAGAAAATAACATAATTCCACACATGGCCACAGTAGCTATCCAATAAATGATTTTCATATAAACTCTTTTAACGATGAAGAAGCTTAGTTACAAAAAAACGATATGCCTTACTTAAAATTCATATTTATTCGTAACAATTTCCATAAATCGTTCTTCGTATTCGCTTTTTCCTTCCCAATTGTTATAATCTGGTTTCACCATATTCTTTATAAACTGAGTTGCCCCACTTTTACTATTTAATGTATTTAATTGAGAAAGAACACGATTATAATCTGTAGAACTTCCATCAAACAAATGTTTTATAAAAGCTAAGCGATCATTTAATCCGATATGAATTCCTCTTTTAAGTTGGTCATTTAATGATTTAGGTTTGTCATCTTTAGTATTCAAGTTATCCAAAATTGGCATACTTTGCGGCACTGATCCTATATCTTCTTTATCATTTTTTTCATAAACCGGTTCTGATAAAGAAACATTCTCTTCTGTAAACTTAGGCGCCGGAACAAAAAGGTCTTCAGTTACTTTTTCATTAATCTTCTCGATAATAATCTCCGGTTTTTGCTCTTCTACTTCCTCCTTAGGAGCTTCGAACGTTTGATTACCCAGATTAAACATCGTCTCAGAAGGTTCTTCCACTTCCTTATTATCGTCCAAACTTATAATAGGTTTGGGTTTAACTTCCTCTACAATTTCTTCTTTAGGCTCTGACACTTTTTCGTCCTCTAAAGCGCTTGTTATCTGACCTATGGTCGGTTGTGTCCCAGCAAAATGAGATTCTGCAAAATTTAAAATACTCAATTTTTCATATAACTGTCTAGCCTCTTCCTGCAATTGCGGCAAGGTTGATCTATCTTTAAGCTGTAATATCCTATGAGCAATACTTATGAGTTCTGCTTCCAACTTCTTCTTCATAACTTTCTTATTCGTTTGGGCTATACTAGTTGTTTTTTAATAAATTTACCTCATCTTAAGAACAATACCTTCATTAAAATCAAAAATGAATATAAAAATTAGATTCATTTCCGAATTAATTAGGTTTTGTTAAGGAGTAGGGTTTCTTTTAAACGATGGTGAAAAATACAAAATGTTTCTCGAAAATACAGTAAATCATAAAGAGCAATTTGGTTGGATAGAGGTGATCTGTGGTTCGATGTTTTCGGGTAAGACCGAAGAATTGATCCGTAGACTAAAACGCGCACAATTTGCAAAACAAAAAGTAGAAATTTTTAAACCTGCAATAGATGTGCGTTATGATGACGAAATGGTAGTATCTCATGATGCTAATGAAATTCGATCTACTCCTGTTCCCGCTGCGGCGAACATCAGAATTCTAGCAGACACCTGTGATGTGGTTGGTATAGACGAAGCTCAATTTTTTGATGATGAAATAGTAAGCGTTTGTAATGATCTTGCTAATAAAGGTATTCGAGTAATTGTAGCTGGATTAGATATGGATTTTAAAGGAAATCCTTTCGGACCAATGCCTGCTCTTATGGCAACTGCAGAGTATGTAACAAAAGTACACGCCGTTTGCACACGTACGGGAAATCTAGCACAGTACAGTTACAGAAAATCCAAAAAGGATGATCTTGTACTGCTAGGAGAAACAGATGAGTATGAACCTTTAAGTCGTGCAGCATATTATAAAGCTTCTCTAAAAGAAAAAGTGAAAGGGATAGAGGTAACAGACCCGAAAGAATTAAATAAAAACTCAGAAAAACCAGATGAGTAAGGTAAAAGAAACCGTTCTTGAAATTAATCTGGTTCATCTTACTCATAATTACAACTATCTAAAAAGTAAGCTACAGCCAGAGGTTAAATTATTAGCTGTTGTAAAAGCTGCTGGTTACGGAAGTGATGCTGTGATAATAGCGCGACATCTCGAAAAAATTGGAGTTGATTATTTCGCTGTTGCCTATGTTTCGGAAGGTATTGCTTTGCGCGAAGCTGGAATAAAAACACCAATTTTGGTATTACATCCTCAACCCGTAAATTTCGCTTCAGCAATAAAATACAATCTTGAACCAAATATATATAGCCCTCGAATTTTAAAAGAATTTATTATAGTAGCTGAATCAGAAAATCAAAAAGGATATCCAGTACACCTAAAATTTAATACTGGATTAAATAGATTAGGCTTTTGGGAAAATGATGTAGACTATATTATGGATACGCTAGAAGCAACAGAATCTATTAAAATACAATCAATATTATCCCACCTTGCTGCTAGTGAAGATCATAACGAAAAAGAGTTTACCATCACTCAAATTAATTCTTTTAAGAAAACATCTTCGGAAATTATTAA
The DNA here is from genome assembly GCF_947492115.1 of uncultured Aquimarina sp. Classification (NCBI taxonomy): domain Bacteria; kingdom Pseudomonadati; phylum Bacteroidota; class Flavobacteriia; order Flavobacteriales; family Flavobacteriaceae; genus Aquimarina; species uncultured Aquimarina sp. Next base: position 13,603 of record NZ_CANLMM010000003.1, on the reverse strand, counting down.
AAGACTTGGCTATAAACCCATAGTACACCAATGTAATACTTCGGGAATATTAAACTATCCCGAAGCTCATTTTACTATGGTTCGTACAGGAATTGGTTTATACGGCTACGGAAATGAAGATATTTATGATCGCCATCTCAAACCAGTAGCTTCCTTAAAATCTGTTATTTCACAAATTCATACGTTAGAACCAGGAGAAACACTAGGATATAACAGAGCCTATACGTCTGAAGGATATACTAAAACTGCTACCATTCCCTTAGGACATGCAGATGGTATTGGCAGACATTATGGAAACAAAAATGGGTTTTTCACCGTAAATGGGCAAAAAGCATATATAGTGGGTAATGTATGTATGGATATGATTATGATAGACGTTACGGGTATAGATTGCAAAGAAGGAGATGAAGTGATCATCTTTGATCATACAGATACAGCAGCATCTATTGCCGAAAATGCTGGAACCATCTCTTATGAGTTACTTACAGCTATCTCTCCAAGAGTAAAACGTGTTGTTATCGACAATAATTGATCTTCGTCGAAAAAAAGCCTTTACAGACTATAATTAATACCAAATTTGTTTCTTAATTTTTGTTAAATTAGTAGCATACTAATTATCTAAACTAAATAAAATGGGATTTTTTAAGGATTTTAAATCTTTCTTACTAAAAGGAGATATCGTATCATTAGCTACTGCTGTAGTAATTGGAGGAGCATTTAATAAAATTGTAGGTTCTGCCGTTGCCGATATCATTATGCCAATTGTTGGTATTATAACAGGAGGAACTGATTTTACACAAAAATTCATCGCGTTAGATGGCGGAGAGTATGCTAATCTAGCAGCAGCTAAAGAAGCTGGAGCAGCTGTAATGACCTATGGGAATTTAATCCAAGCGATTATAAATTTCATTATAGTGGGTCTTTTTATCTTTATCGTTCTTAAAGCTTACGAAAAAAGCAAGAAAAAAGAGGAAGAAGCAGCACCGGCACCAGCAGGTCCTACTCAGGAAGAATTACTTGCTGAAATCAGAGATTTACTTAAAAAATAAATCATACTCTAAATTTGAATTATCTATAGCTACCGCTATACTACATATTCTAACTAAACCGCTCTCTAAAGGAGCGGTTCTTTTTACAGTTTGTATATTATATAACAAATTGTTTAAATCAATATTATTTCAGTAAAAACTATAATTCTATTATAAATAATCTACACCTTTGCTGGAATTAAAAAAAGACCGATTTTTGTGTCTCTAAAAGTCATTAATAAATAAAGCTGATGAAAGTAGCTGTTGTAGGTGCCACAGGTTTAGTAGGTACCGTAATGTTAAAAGTATTAGAAGAACGTAATTTTCCTGTATCAGAATTAATTCCTGTTGCCTCAGAAAGATCTGTAGGAAAAAAAATATCTTATAAAGATCAAGAATATACGGTTGTTGGTCTTGCCACTGCTGTAGAAATGAAACCTGATGTGGCTTTATTTTCTGCTGGAGGAAGTACTTCTTTAGAATGGGCTCCTAAATTTGCTGAAGCAGGAATTACTGTAATCGATAATTCTTCTGCTTGGAGAATGGATCCTACTAAAAAATTAGTGGTACCAGAAATTAATGCAAAAGATTTAACTAAAGACGATAAGATTATTGCTAATCCTAATTGTTCTACCATACAATTAGTAATGGCACTTGGTCCATTACACTCAAAATATGGAATCAAGCGTGCTATTATATCTACGTATCAGTCTATCACTGGTACTGGAGTAAAAGCTGTGCAACAATTAGAAAATGAATATGCTGGCGAAAAAGGAGAAATGGCGTATCCCTATCCAATACATCGAAACGCAATTCCACATTGTGATGTGTTCCAGGAAAATGGATATACTAAAGAAGAGATGAAGCTCGTGAATGAGACTCAAAAAATTCTTGATGACAGAACCATTGCTGTAACCGCAACTGCTATTCGTATCCCAGTGGTTGGAGGACATAGCGAAAGTGTAAACCTTGAGTTTGAAAATGAATTTCAAGAAAGTGATATTCGTAAAATTTTAAGTGATACTTCTGGCGTAACAGTACAAGATAATCCAGATACGAATACGTACCCAATGCCGATTTATGCAGAAGGAAAAAATGATGTTTTTGTTGGAAGAATTAGAAGAGATCACTCCAGAGAAAATGCTTTAAACATGTGGATTGTAGCTGATAACCTTCGAAAAGGAGCTGCTACTAATGCTGTTCAAATTGGAGAATATCTGGTAGAAAATAAATTAATAGGTTAAGTAACCAACTATTTTTATAAAAAACCCTTGTTATGATTCTATAACAAGGGTTTTCTCCTTATAATAATATAAATCTCTTATTCTCTTACATTCGGAACATAAATATGTTTCCCAAAAAATAAAGCATTCAGGAATAAACGATCTGTTCCATACCATGAACCTCTGAAGTTAGGATTATCCGCGAATAAAATTACTCTACCACTTCCTATACTACTTACCACAATAGAGGCAGAAGGTTTTAAATAATTCTCATAATTATTGCTAGAGATATACCCATCGATATGTGCATTTTCCGTGTATTTGGCTACTGTAGCATAAGGGTTCTTACTAGGAGTAATAAAAACCGAATTATTCTTATAAACAGGAACTGATTTATTCCTATAACCAAAACCTAATGGATGCGTTATATCCAAATCAACTTCAAAAATAGCTCCTCCTACACGCTCTCTACCAATATTTTCACCTGCGTCTACATATGGTAATCGTTTTGTGATTTTTTGTTTAGTACTATCTTTTGCTTTTGTAGTAAGCACTTCATTCACCACTTTCTTATCAATAGCCCATTTAGAAGCATTACCAATAGTAACCAAGGTGTTTCCATAAGAAACCCACTCTTTTATCCTTTTCTGCTGAAGAGAATCTAATTGATGATATCTTCCAGAGACCATTACTAATGTATTATAGTCCTTTAATGGCACTGAATTAAACATATTTAATTTTAGCTTAGTAATAGGCATATGAACTCTTGTGTCCAATAGATGCCATACTTCACCTGCTTCATAAGAGTATACACCATCTCCTATTAGCAATAAGGCCTTTGGTGTATCCAATTTTCTAAAATTACCACTTCCTAAATCAATTCCTGAAGTACTAAATCCGGTTTCCGTACTATAGATTGGTACATTAAATTTTTCCTGAGCATTTTTTAAAATACGAAACACTTCATCTTTATTCTTTTTCTGTTTGCTTACAGGAATAAGAATACTTCCATAATTAAAACTCCTATTTCCTTCAGAAGTTTTGATGGTAAAAGGTTTAAAAGCTGATGCCACAAGCAATCCTTTAGACTGCATATAATATAAAGCTGCTGAGGCATTATAATCGTCCCAATCTAAAATATAGGCATAGTTGGATTTTGAAAAATTCGAAGTTTTTACAATTCCATCGGTACTCGTTACTTCAGCTCCGGTACGTAAGGACTTTACTCCTTTGTATTTCATATTGTAAAAATTAGCCAAACTCCAAGCAGAGGCATCATAAAAAACACTATCTCTATATTTATTATAAGTTTCAAAAACAGTTTGCACCATTCTCTTTTGAGGTTGTTTTACAGGAACAACATATCGATCACCGCTCTTATATACCTTGATTTTATGAAGTAATAATTTATCTATAAAAGCTTTGTTTCTATTTTGATCATAAAGGTCTCCAAATTCATATCCTGCAAAACCATTTTTAGAAGTACCTGCTTCCGAAGATATAAAAAAATCTTGCTGATATTTACGCAAGGTTGCTTTATTCTCTACCGCAGCTTTTATTGTTGCCATGCTAGAAACGTACTGATTACGAATCGTGAAAGGAAAGGAAATGGTGCCATATTGGGTTTTCTGCAAATGACCTCTGGAACTTGCCTGTTCAAATAGCAAAGCTAAAGCACCTTGCAAATCCGGATATGAAGATCCATAACCAGGATATGTTCCATCGAATGCTTCTTTGGTAAAATAAAAAGATCCTATTCGATCCAAAGCACTCGAAAAATAAGGTGCAAATAGATTATTTAAATCTTCATAATTTTCTTTAGGCATTATGGGATCCAAAGAACCAATTGGCTTCATGGGTTCGAAAAAATAGGTGCTATTTGTTCCCATCTCATGGAAATCAGTTACTACATTAGGATACCATTCGTGATACCAAGTTAATTTTCCACGACTTTCTGGATGAATTCCTAATAACCAATCTCTATTAAGATCAAACCAATAATGATTAGTTCTTCCACGAGGCCAAGTTTCATTATGCTCTGCATCAAAAGGATCACTTACCAGCGGTGACCCTTTAAACTGGTTTGCCCATTGCGTATGTCGATCACGTCCATCCGGATTTATAGTCGGATCAATAAATACAACTGCATTCTCTAAATACGTTTGTACTTCTGGGCTATTAGATGCCACTAATGTATATGCTGTTAATAATGCTGCTTCGCCTCCAGAGGGCTCATTACCATGAACATTATATCCCAATTGTATAAAAACTGGCACCTCATCATAATTAGTAGGATTGTTTGCAGGTTTTGTAAAAGCTAAATGCTTTTTTTTAAGATCCTCTAGGTTATTTAAGTTTTTTGGTTTAGAAATAGTGAGTATGATCAATTTTCTATTCTCATAAGTTTTCCCATAGGTTTGTATAGATGCCCGATCCGATAATTCTGCCAATTTGGTAAAATAGGCTACAATTTGATCATGTCTGGTATGCTGATCTCCTACTGGGTATCCCAAAAACTCTTCGGGTGTAGGAATTTCAGATAAAAAAGGCGCTTTATCTTTCAAAAAATAGTCTTGCCCAAATGTGGGAAATAACATTAAAAAATAGATCAAAGAAGTGAGTACTAGAAGTTGTGTGAGCTTCATTATAGTAATATTAAAAATTAAGTTAATTAGTTCTTTTTCAGAAAGTGTAAGATATTTTTTTAGCTCCGGTTTACAACAACATTTGTAAGGTTTTTAACATTTCTCCTTCTAATACCTCAACTTAATCATAAATAAATACAACAATGAATACTAAAATAATTTTAGCCTTAAGAATATTATTAGGAGCCTTATTGATCATTTTTGGAAGTAATAAATTTATAGGCTTTTTACCAGATTTTGAATTTGCAAATCCAGAAGCTGGTGTTCTTTTTGGAGCATTAGCCAATAGTTATATTCTTAAAACTGTTGGACTCATAGAAATCCTAGTTGGTCTTTTATTAGTAAGCAAAAAAGCAGTGCCATTTGCTTTGGTACTAATGGCTCCAATCTCTGTAAATATTATATTATTTCATGCTACTTTGGATCCAGCAAATATAGGCCCTGGAGCATTTGTTTTTCTTGCGAATGCTTTTTTAATATATAAGAATTGGAATGCTTACAAAAGTATGTTCTAATCAACTACTTATAAACTTTTTACTAGTATAAAAGTAATTTTTTTCGTTTCTTAGAGGACGGAATTTTCCGACTGCTCTACTACAATGATCAACCGAGTTGCTAAACCCCAAAGCAACGCTTTAAATGTGTAATCACTATATGATCGTCGTTAGAGCAGTTTTTTTATATTTTATTTAGCACTTTTCGGGAATAAGTTTTAATAGTTTTGTGACCTGCCTACCCTTTTGTTTAAGTACTATTATAGTATGAATTTATAAATTAGCTCATCATGAAAAAAACTTTCTTATTAGTTTGTTCGATTGTATCTTTAATTGGATGCAAAAACGAAACAAAAGAAGAAACTACCAAAACCACGATTGCATTGAATTATCCAGAAACTAAAAAAGTCGATACAGTAAACACCTATTTCGAAACAGAAGTTAAAGACCCTTACCGATGGTTAGAAGATGATAGAAGTAAAGAAACCGAAGATTGGGTTAGTGCACAAAACAAGGTTACTTTTGGATATTTAGATAATATTCCTTTCAGAGATCAACTAAAAAAACGTCTTTCTAGTTTATGGAATTACGAAAAAGTAGGAGCTCCATTTAAGGAAGGTGATTATAGTTATTTTTATAAAAACGATGGTTTACAAAATCAATATGTAATTTATAGATTTAAAGAAGAAGGTGATACACCTGAAGTTTTTTTAGATCCAAATACTTTTAGCAAAGATGGAACTACTTCTTTAGGAGGTATTAGTTTTTCTGAAAACGGGAAATTACTGGCCTATTCTATTTCTGAAGGTGGTAGTGACTGGAGAAAAGTCATTGTTAAAGATGTAGAAACCAAAGAAATTGTAGAAGACACTCTTGTAGATGTCAAATTCTCCGGAATGTCATGGAAAGGAAATGAAGGTTTTTATTATTCTAGCTATGATAAGCCTGAGGGAAGTGAGTTATCAGCTAAAACAGATCAACATAAAGTTTACTATCACAAACTAGGAACTCCACAAAAAGAAGATCAACTCATATTTGGTGGAACACCAGAAGAAAAACACCGCTATATTGGCGGAAATGTTACTAAAGATAATCGTTACCTGATTATTTCTGCAAGTACATCTACGTCTGGAAACAAGCTTTTTATAAAAGACCTTACGAAACCTAATAGTAAATTAGTTACTATTTTAGATAATACAGAAAGTGATACCTATATCATAGAAAATGTTGGATCTAAACTTTTCTTAGTAACCAATTTAAATGCACCGAATAGAAGAATCGTAACTGTTGACGCTGCTAATCCTACTCCAGAAAACTGGAAAGACTTTATTCCTGAGACAGAAAATGTATTGAGCCCTAGTAAAGGTGGTGGATATTTCTTTGCAGAATATATGGTAGATGCAGTATCCAAAGTTTTACAATATGATTATGAAGGCAAATTAGTTCGCGATGTTGAGCTACCAGGTGTAGGAAGCGTTGGAGGTTTCGGAGCTAAAAAAGAAGAAAAAGAACTATATTATTCTTTTACGAATTATAAAACTCCAGGAAGCATCTATAAATATAATATTGCTGAAGGTACTTCTGAGTTATACCGTAAACCTAAAATAGATTTTAATCCAGACGATTACGAAAGTAAACAAGTATTTTATAATTCTAAAGATGGTACTAAAGTTCCTATGATTATTACCTATAAAAAAGGAACAGAACTTACAGGAAAAAATCCAACCATTTTATATGGATATGGTGGTTTTAATATCTCTCTTACTCCTTCCTTTAGCATCGCTAATGCAGTATGGATGGAGCAAGGCGGTATCTATGCGGTAGCAAATCTAAGAGGTGGTGGTGAATACGGTAAAAAATGGCATGTAGCTGGAACTAAAATGCAGAAACAAAATGTATTTGATGACTTTATTGCGGCTGCAGAATATTTAATCGAAAACAAATATACTTCTAGTGATTATCTAGCGATACGAGGAGGTTCTAATGGTGGATTATTAGTAGGAGCAACAATGACACAACGCCCAGATTTAATGAAAGTAGCTTTACCTGCTGTGGGAGTTCTAGACATGTTACGCTATCATACCTTTACTGCTGGTGCTGGTTGGGCGTATGATTATGGAACCGCAGAAGACGACAAACAAATGTTTGAATACCTAAAAGGATACTCTCCTGTACACAATGTAAAAGAAGGTGTATCCTATCCAGCAACAATGGTTACCACTGGAGATCATGATGACCGTGTAGTACCTGCACATTCTTTTAAGTTTGCTGCAGAACTACAGGCTAAACAAAAGGGTTCGAATCCTACCTTGATCAGAATTGAAACCAATGCAGGTCATGGAGCAGGAACACCTGTAAAAAAGACCATAGAACAATATGCTGATATTTTTAGCTTTACGCTTTTTAATATGGGATATGAAGTTTTACCAGAACAAGTAAATGAAGAAGTAAAAGGATAAAACCTATTAATTATTCTCTATAAAAATAAAGAATCCGTTTTCTAAAAAGAAACGGATTTTTTTATTGAAGTTATTTATATTTGAAATAAGCCGTAAAAATTATGGCAAAACATACCTTGAGCGATTTTTTGGTGATTCCATCTGACAACCAAAAAACAACACATATAAAACAGATGAAATATGCTAACAGTTGAAAACCTATCCTTTGCTTACGATACCATTCCAGTGCTAAAAAATATAAGTTTTACTATCCAAAAAGGACAGCATATTGCTCTTATCGGTGCTAGTGGTTGTGGAAAAAGTACTTTATTAAAAATTATCTATGGTCTTATGGATGTGGATGAGGGTACTCTTTTTTGGGATGATCAGCAAATTTTAGGTCCAGCTTATAATTTAGTTCCAGGACAAGAAAATATGAAATTTCTTTCTCAAGGTTTCGAATTACAAGCCTTTAGAACCGTTGAAGAAAATATCGGTCAATATTTATCTAATTTCGAACCTGAATTAAAACGAGGACGAGTAAATGAACTGTTAGAAATTGTAGAGATGACTTCTTTTGCCAATACAAAAGTAGAAAACCTAAGTGGTGGTCAAAAACAAAGAGTCGCACTAGCTAAGGCGCTTGCCAATAGACCGGAAGTATTATTACTAGATGAACCTTTTGGAAATATTGATAATTTTAGACGTAGTTCGCTAAGAAGAAATCTTTTTGCCTATCTAAAAAGAAATAAAATTACTAGTATCACTGCTACCCATGACAAAACCGATATCCTTTCCTTTGCAGAAGAAACCATCGTAATTCATAATGGTGAAATCATTGAAAAAGGAAATACACTAAATATCTATAACAATCCTAAAAACTACTATATCGCATCACTTTTTGGCGAGGTAAATGAATTACCTATCCAAAGTGTACTTCCAGAAAAACAAGACTCAGGTACCTTACTTTTCTATCCTCATGAATTACAGATTGTAGATAACGCTACTTTAACAGCAAAAGTAAAAAAGTCATATTTTAACGGAAACCATTATCTAATCGAAGCTGTTTTTAACAACAGCATCATTTTTATTGAACATCCTAACTTTATAGAAAACTCTAAACAAATTGGGATACAAATTTCAGCAGAAATTGTGGATGCCAGACTTCAAAAGTAAATAGCCTATAAACTCCTATAAGCAACACCCACTAATTCATCCTTTACGGATTCTATTTTTCGCATCTTAGATTCACAAGGTTACAGTATCTTTAGAATTGGTCGAATTTATATTTCTTCCGAATAATTATTGTTACCTTATAACAACCTATACTTTTAAAACCAATAACTATGAAACGTAAACTATTAATTTTAAAAATATTAGCATTCCTATTTGTTGCTAATATTACCAATGCTCAGCAAAATGTACCAGATACCGGTTGTACTGGTCAGGACACCTATGATCAAGGAGTAAGAATAGTTCCTAATGCAAATTCATGGAAGGATAGTTATCAGGCAAATGGCTTTTGCTTCTGTAAATCTTCCTTTGATCATGGCGTAGGTAATTTTAAAATTACTATTAATGGACAAGGTAGAAATATCAAAGATATCTGTGATGAGCTTAAGAAACATCCTTTTTATAGAGATCTAGCCAATGGAGATCCTAGATATAATACCATACAATGTGGTAATGAACCAGGGCATGATGATGCCATTACTATACAAGGTAAGAGAATTAAAGATGAAAAAGTATGTCCTGGTCGTGTAGATCAAGGGAGCCAAGGTTGCCAATGTAAAGGCCCAAAATTTGATATGGAATGGTTAAGTTCCAGACCTAGATTTGGTGGTGGTGGAGACGGAGACAATACTGGTCCAAGTGTTTCTTTTAGTACTCCTGCAAGCAATGCTTCTTTTACAGCTCCAGCTACCTTACAAGTAATTGTAGTAGCTACAGATAGTGATGGAGTAAGTAATGTACGCCTGTACTTAAATAACTCTTTTATAAGACAAGAAAACGTAAGTCCTTATACTTGGAATAATAACAACCAAGATAATGCGCTTAAGAATTTATCGGCAGGAACGTATACATTAAAAGCAGAGGCAACAGATGCTAAAGGTGCAAAAACTACCGAAACGCTAACCTTTACCGTTGGTGATGACAATGGTGGTGGATCTAATGATGACGTTGTTTCCATTTTAGGGCAAACCATTAATAAATATGTAAGTTCAGAGAATGGTAGTGCTTCCATGAATTGTAATAGAAACTCTGTAGGAACTTTAGAGCAATTCATTATGGAACCAGCAGCAAATGGAACTGTAAGTTTTAAAGGAAATAATGGAAAATATGTTAGTTCTGAAAATGGTGGTAAACCCATGAACTGTAATAGAAATGCCGTGGGATCTTGGGAACGATTTACTTTGGAATCCTTGGGAGGAAATGTATATGCCATTAAAGGAAATAATGGAAAATATGTAAGCCATGAAAATGGTAATAAAGCTATGAATTGCAATAGAAATGCCGTAGGTCCCTGGGAACGATTTGTTATAGAAGGAGTAAGTGCTTCTAGAATACGAGAAATCACCAAAAATAGTGAAGCTAGTTATTCGGTGGATATTTATCCACTTCCTATACAATCTGATAATATAACACTTAACATCTCGTTATCTAAAAAAGTAAGTAATGCTAGCGCAGAAATTATAGACCTTAAAGGAAATCGCATTGCTTCAAAAAATCTGGGAAGTATAGCTTCTGGAACAAAATCGATACAGATGAACGACCTTAATACATCCAAATTATCAACAGGATTGTATATATTAAAAGTACGACTAGATAATACTGTAATTACTAAAAAAATAGCAAGGCAATAGTATTTCCTTGAACTTCTACCCTATAAAGCGGATAGTCACTTTATGATTATTCGCTTTTTTATTGCCTCTAAGTTTTGCAGACTACTCGGGTAAGGGATACTTTTCCAACTTCATTTCATTACCATCAAAAACAGCATAGGTATAATGTATAATCCAATCCCCTAAATTGGTATATCTGGAATTGTCTTTAAGATCAATCTCCATAGGAAGATGTCTATGACCAAAAACAAAATGATCTGTATGTTTTGTTTCCAACTTTCGCTTACAATACTGTACTAACCATTCATTGTCTTCTCCTAGAAAAGTAACGTCATCATCTCCAGAAATTAATTTATTTTTTACCGAAAGATATTGTGCTAATCGCACCCCCAAATCAGGATGCAACCATCTAAAGAACCACTTGGCGACAGGATTTGTAAACACTTTTTTCATTCGCTTGTATCCTTTATCGCCAGGACCAAGTCCATCGCCATGACCGATTAAAAAAGTAGTGTCGTTAAAGCTAAATTCTTGTGGCTGATGATATACGGGAATATTTAGTTCTTCTTCGAAATATCCATTCATCCATAGATCATGATTACCTACAAAATAGTACATCGGAATTCCTGCATCGGTAATCTCGGCGAGCTTACCTAAAGTTCTGGTAAATCCTTTAGGTATTACTGTTTTATATTCGAACCAAAAATCGAAAAGATCCCCTAATAAAAATATAGCAGCGGCATCTTGCTTTACCTCATCTAACCATTTTACAAAATTCTGCTCTCTTGGAAAGCTTTTCTCCTTTGTAGGAGCTCCCAAATGGTTATCTGATGCAAAATATATTTTCTTACCTTCCGCTAAATATATGTTTTTCATTGGATCTGTGGGATACTATAAAGTGAAAAAACAATTACTATTGATCATTATCTGAGGCAAACCATTCTGCAAAAGAAGTTTCAGTTTCTTGAAGTTTTAAGGAGTGTAACTCAATATTTTCAGGAAGTTTAGCTCTTATTTTTTTCGCGAAATCAATCACCATGTTCTCACTGGTAGGCTGGTAATCTACCAAAATGACATTATGCCCTCGTTTTTCCAACTCTTTTGCTAATTCTACATGAGGTGTGTTTTTATTAAAAACTGTGGCATGATCAAACACATCTTCGATATCTTCTTTTACAATTTTTTTTAAGTCTCCAAAATCTATTACCATCCCTAGTTTCACATGAGATGTATCTGTAATAGGTTCTCCTATAACGGTTACACTGAGCTTGTAGCTATGCCCGTGAACGTTTTTGCACTTACCGTCATATCCATAAAGTGCATGACCTGTTTCAAAAGAAAATTGTTTTGTGATTCTAATTTTACTCATTTGCGGTGATCTAACTTTTTGCAAAGTTAGTGAAGATTATCTTCTATTTTATTTTAAAAAGTAAATAACGCTTATTCATTGGTTATTGTTTGTAAATGTCCTGTACCCCAATTTGCCATTTCATTGAGTACAGGAGATAAACTTTTACCATAATCAGATAAACGATACTCTACACGTGGAGGAACTTCGGGATATATTTTCCGTATAATTATACCATCCGTTTCCAACTCTCGTAATTGCTGGGTCAACATTTTCTGAGTAATCGTTCCCAATCTTTTCTTTAATTGACCAAAACGCAATATTTCGTTGTTTTGTAATTCCCATAAAATACCAGGCTTCCATTTACCTCCAATAACGCTAAGTGTTGTCATTACCGGACATTTAATTGGACCTTCGCATTCTTTTTCTGATAAAAAACTCATAAAATTTTATTTTGAAAATACTGATAATCAATATTAGTATATAAAAAGAAACTACTGCACTTTTATGTACCTACTTGCACTAAGATACTAATGTATTTACCTTGTTACAAAAAAGATCATCATTATGTCAACTTATTTTATTACCGGTGCTACAGGTACTATAGGAAGAGAAGTAGTAAACAACCTACTTACTAAAAAGGAACAGGTAATTGCAGGTACACGAAATACTCAAAAAGTCCAAGACGTTTTTGAAAATTCGGTTACCGGAGTATACTTTGATTACGAGGATAAAACATCCTATCAAGAAGTTTTACAGTCAGATGGAATCTTCTTATTAGGTCCTCCATTAAATCCTGGGCTTTATGAATTACTAGAACCTTTTGTGGATTATTTACAAGAAAATTATAAAGGAAGACTCATATACTTATCGGGAAACGGTATGGAAAATCTTGAAGAATTACCTTTTCACAAAAAAATGGAAGAAAAATTAAGAAACTCTTCTTTACAGTGGAATATCGTACGTCCTGGATTTTTTATGCAGAATTTCGGTAATTATGAGCGAGAGAATATACAAGATCGTAACATTATCTTTTCTCCTGCTGGAGAAGGAAAATCATCCTTTGTTTCTTCGAAAGATGTAGGAAATGCTATTGCCGAATTACTAACAGATCAGAATAGGGTTAAAGAAACTCATGTCCTTACTGGAGCAAAAGCATACTCTCATTTTGATGTGGCCTCTATGCTAAGTAATCTACTGGGAAGAGAAATTACCTATCCTAATCCAGATGAAAACACCTATAAACAGGTATTAAAAGAATCTGGTGCTCCAGATTTTATTGCAGATTATATGATTCCTGTTTATGGAATGATTAAACAGGGAAAAGTAAGCGAAGTAACAACAGCTATAAAGGATCTCACAGGGCAAGAACCGGAAAGTTTAGAAGAAGTTTTAAAAAGAGATTTCTTATAAATAACCGGATATATCAGGCTGTCTAAAAAGTATTGAAAACACGTATTGTCAGTCTGAGCCTGTCGAAGACAAATTGAAAATCAACTGATTAAAAACTTCGACAAGCTCCTTTAGATTTGTTTTTTAGATATTTATGAAAGAGAAAGGAAACAAAAGTAACCTATGACAAGG